>NZ_ARYJ01000030.1 GCF_000685215.1 Hyphomonas jannaschiana VP2 | reverse complement strand
CGGATCTGCGCGCGCAGCATCAGCACCTGGACCCAGATGATGGGCCAGAGAAAGGCGAGCTGCGGCGGGAAGTGCGAGGGTGGGTGAAAGAGTGACATGGTCCGCACTATACGTCAGGGGACGGAGGTGTCGGATAAGTTTGTTTTTGGGGGCGTGGTTGCAGCAGGATGGGGTGGTTTGGGTGCTGGATAAGCCCCACCCACGTGTCATCCCGGAAAGCGCAAAGCGCTTATCCGGGACCTTCTTTCCGCGCCAATCATCCTTCGACTTCGCTCAGGATGAGATCGTACTTTAGAAGCGCTCATGCTGAGCGA
>NZ_ARYJ01000029.1 GCF_000685215.1 Hyphomonas jannaschiana VP2 | reverse complement strand
GACCGGTGTGAATGCGGATCTGTTCAAGCAGCCGGAGATGATTTCGAAAACAGTGAAGCGCCGCGTCTCGGCGGAGCTGAAACGCCTCGCCGTGCTGCTCCGCCGTCTGATCTTTCTCATGGCGCTGCAGGTGGAGCTGGCGCCCCTGGTGCCGCGCCCGGTGAGCAATTATTTTGAAAAGGCAGAGGGTGAAGCGAAGCCGCGCAAGGCGTTCTTCTCTGTGCTGCCGACGCCTGCGAGTGAGGCGCCCGACTTCTTGCACGGTCCGATTACCGTGCCGATGCGAGGCGCCGTGCCCGCTGCGCCCCTGATCGCCCGCTGGGAAGCGATGCTCGATACGCTGAAATACCGCCAGCGCCGCGCGAAATGCCTCGCCCGCACGATCCAGCGCTG
>NZ_ARYJ01000028.1 GCF_000685215.1 Hyphomonas jannaschiana VP2 | reverse complement strand
AAGGAGAGGCCCGATGGGCAAGGCAAAGTTTGAGCGTAACAAGCCGCACGTGAACATCGGCACGATTGGCCACGTTGACCACGGCAAGACGACGCTGACGGCAGCGATCACGATGGTTCTGGCGGAAGCTGGCGGTGGTGAGAAGCGCTCGTATGAAGACATCGACTCGGCGCCGGAAGAGAAGGCCCGTGGTATCACGATCAACACGGCGCACGTGGAATACGAGACGGAAAACCGTCACTACGCCCACGTCGACTGCCCCGGACACGCTGACTATGTGAAGAACATGATCACCGGTGCGGCCCAGATGGACGGCGCGATCCTGGTTGTGAACGCGGCTGACGGCCCGATGCCGCAGACCCGTGAGCACATCCTGCTGGCCCGCCAGGTTGGCGTTCCGGCACTGGTCGTGTTCCTGAACAAGGTTGACCAGGTCGACGACGAAGAGCTGCTCGAGCTCGTCGAGATGGAAGTTCGCGAACTGCTGTCGTCCTACGAATTCCCGGGCGACGACATTCCGATCATCAAGGGTTCGGCGCTTGCTGCTGTTGAAGGCCGCGACGACAATATCGGCAAGGACCGCATCCTCGAGCTGATGGCCGCTGTCGACGAGTACATCCCGACGCCGGAACGTCCGCTGGACAAGCCGTTCCTGATGCCGGTCGAAGACGTGTTCTCGATCTCCGGCCGCGGTACGGTTGTGACCGGCCGTGTCGAGCAGGGCATCATCAAGGTTGGCGACGAGATCGAAATCGTCGGTATCCGCCCGACCGCCAAGACGACCTGCACGGGCGTGGAAATGTTCCGCAAGCTGCTCGACCAGGGCCAGGCTGGCGACAACATCGGCGCCCTGCTGCGCGGTGTGGACCGTGAAGGCGTTGAGCGTGGCCAGGTTCTGGCCAAGCCGGGCTCGATCACGCCGCACGCCAAGTTCGAAGCCGAGGCTTACATCCTGACCAAGGAAGAAGGCGGCCGCCACACGCCGTTCTTCACCAACTACCGTCCGCAGTTCTACTTCCGTACGACGGACGTGACGGGTGTTGTGACGCTTCCGGCTGACAAGGAAATGGTCCTGCCGGGCGACAACGTGAAAATGGACGTGGAACTGATCACCCCGATCGCCATGGACCAGGGCCTGCGCTTCGCTATCCGCGAAGGCGGCCGCACGGTCGGCGCCGGCGTCGTCTCGGCCATCAAGGACTAAGTCCTCAAAGGCCAACGCCTCACAGAATCGAAAAGGCCGCCCAACATGGGCGGCCTTTTTGCTTGTTGGGGAGAGATTG
>NZ_ARYJ01000027.1 GCF_000685215.1 Hyphomonas jannaschiana VP2 | reverse complement strand
GAACTGGCGGACGTGCTGGATTAGGGGCTAAGAGAGAGAGTTAGTCCCGGATCACCTCAACGATGGCGTGTTCATCTTCGCCGAGGACTGTTGTCCAAAACTGGATCAGGTCCGAGCCTTTGAGCTGGCGCTTTCGGTCGACCCTGAACAGGGCCACCGTAACACCCTCCAAGTCCGGGAACTCCATTGTCTCAAGGGCTGTTTTGAACTTCTTGCGGTTTAGGCCTGAGTTGTACATCGAGTATGCGTTGGAGTTCTGATAAAGATCAGAAATCACGACAATTCGGCGGTTGCCAACCGTATCCCGGAAATCGGACCGTCGCTGGATTCCGCGGATGTGCTCAGCAAGCGGAGACACCGGCGACTGTTTGTTGAGCATGAGTTCCGAGACCTCCAAGCGCATGAATTTTTCGAACTTATCCTCCCAGTCCATGCGGATAAATTGCGGATTCTCGAAGATCGGATTTGCCGATTTGGGTGAGCCTGGAGAGCAACGCGAGAAGACCTGGATACCCTCATCGGGATCCTCTTCATTTATGCCGATCACGGTCAGACGCCCGTTCTTTCTCAGTGCCTGCGCTTCATCGAAGATCAATTGCCAAGCCCAATCGACGTCCGTCTGGTCGAAGGGGTCCGACTGGTCGATCAGGACAACCGTATGCGCCGGCAGGATGCCGTCGACCCGGCAGTTCTGTCCGTTGACTTCCGGCGGACGGGTGAGTTGAAGGCCGATCGGAATACCCGAGAAGCATGCTAGCAGGGCAACGAACAAACCGACCCACATGCCTTTGCGAAGGCCGGGGCTACGATACTTTCGGGCCATCAGGCAGCCTCGTTCTTGATGGTTTTCACTTTGGAAGGTTTGATGTCGATAATCTCGGCGGCCTGCCGGTTTAGCGTCATGTCTTCTTCATCGAGCGCTTGGCGCAATTGCTCGTCGATCGAGGCGCGCAGATCAGAAATGTATTTTCTTGCGATGTCGAGCGTCTCAATGTTCCTGTCGATCCCGTCCAGGGCGCTTCCAGCGCGCGCCGCCAGACTGTCTGCATCCGGCACGACGGATACCCACTGGCCGTTGGAGCGGGGATCTTCGTCAAAATAGTTCGGGGGATCGCCCGGATCGGGCAGGTTTGCGATTGGCTTGCGAGTTGCCTTGCGATGCATCTTGATCCGCTGTCGGCGGTTGGATGAGCGGTAGGCAGATAAGAGTGACCAAGCGTGGTTGTTTATACGCGATTCCGCCGTTGCAGCTGCCTTCGACAAGCGCTGGGCAAATGAGACGGCAATCGACACTTGGTTCTTGAAGTGGGAATGCAACCGGGACGATGTGTCGATCCGCTCGCGTGCCCGGTCGAGGACGTCGAAGCCAGCCTGTCTCGCGGCGTCTTCAAGGCCTACCCGCAGGATGCGCATGATAAAGAAGCGTTTGCCAACCTTTCCGAAGCCTGGAAATGGATCGGTGAAGCCGCGATACCCTTCATAGGTTGCCCATCCAAAAACGCACAAACCAATTACGAACAATGCTACGCCAAGAACGGTGCCGAGATTGAAGGGGTTCTGCAGGAAGTGCGGCCAAGCGTCATTGAATCTCGGAGCCATGGCGCGGGTGAGTGCAATTTCGCCGCTCTGGCTCGCAATGATCGCTTCTTCGGCGACTTCCCGGAAGTGAGCGACATAGAGATTGAAAAATGTAGCTGCAATCACAAGCAGGCCGCCTGCAGCCATCAAGGCGTACTTGTAATGTCCTTCCATAATCCGTGCATAGCGGATGATGAGAATACCGAAGACGAGTCCGAGCAGGATGTTTACTGTTGAGATCATGACGGCTGTGATCCAGCCCCCGATCAGACCTTGAGCACTGATGCCTGCGAAGATCGCCGAGTTGACTAGTGTCTCAAAGAGAAGCAGCGCCAGAAGTATCACGAATGGCTTCAGAAAGAACAAAGGTACCTCGGCATGCCGGCGCAGATTGTTCTCGTTCCGGAATTCCTGATACTGAGCGAGACTGTCGACAAATTCTTCGCGTGTGTCCTGGAACCTGCGGCGGTAAGGCGCCAAGGCGCCGTTAAGCGCTGCCCGGATGTCGGATTTCAGAGTGTCTGCATTCAGGCTTTCTGGCTTGTGGTCAGTGATCCAGTCATCGGCGTCCTGAGTGAGCTGCGTTACGGCTGAACTAACCTTGGTCAATTGCTGGTCGCGTTGGGTATGAATTTCTTCTTCGCGTCCGTCAGGTCTGGTTGCCGATGTCAGTGGCAGTAAGTGTTTGGCATCGACTTTGCCCTTGCGCTTGGTCCACCACCGGGAGGCGGAAAAGCCGAACTGCCGTTTGCCGACGCGTTCGAAAATGTTCGAGATTCCGATACTAAAAGTCGCCTTTTGCGACTTGAGGTCATATCCGACCTCGAAATTTAGATCTGGCCGTTTGCTATCCGCCATCGCAGCCTCCCCAACCCTGAAATGCAATTAACCTGATGTTAACTATACTGGCAAGCGTCTCGAATTAGAATCTCATGGGTGGCGACCGCTGGCTGCTCTACATCCCGTC
>NZ_ARYJ01000026.1 GCF_000685215.1 Hyphomonas jannaschiana VP2 | reverse complement strand
GTTCGAACTTGTGACCCCTACGATGTCAACGTAGTGCTCTACCACTGAGCTAACCGCCCATCCGGGGCCCGTTCTGGTATGGCGGGGCCCGTCAGGAAGCGTGGGTAATGGACAATCGGCGCGCCTGCGTCAAGCGTCTTCAGCGGCCTTCGCTGCGACCCGTCTCCGGCGCCTGCGCCAGCAGGTCCACCGCACTCTGTGCCAGGGCATGCAAAGCCCGTCTCGAGGCCCCTGCCCGCGCGCGGACAGACAAGGAATGCAGCACAGCCGAAGCGATCCGGGCGGCCTCGTCCGGCGGCAGGCCGGTGCAGGCCTCCCCTTCCGCCTGAGCCCGCGCGATCCGCGCTTCGAACATCTCGTCGAGGCCGTCATTGGTGACGGCAAGTTCCCGGCGCACGGTCGTGTCGCGCATGGCTTCGGGCGGGGCGGTGCTCGAGACGAAACAGCCACGCGCCTCTTCATCGTCGGTATAGAGGCGGATGGCGGCGCGGAAGAGGTCTTCCAGCGCGGTGCGCAGCGTCGGCGCGTCTTCGAGGATCTTGCGGCCGGCGGCCTGGGTGGCGTCGCGATATTGCTGCAGGGCCTGGATATAAAGGGCGTGCTTGTCGCCGAACGCGCCATAGAGACTTGGCCGGTTGAGGCCCGTCGCACCGGCCAGGTCGCCGATCGAGGTGCCTTCGAAGCCGCCTTTCCAGAAGGCGTCCTGCACCTGCTGCATCACTTCATGGGGATCGAACGTGCGGGGGCGGCCGCGGCGGGGTGAGGGACTGTTCCCGGACATGAGGCATTTCCTCCATGCGTCAGCGATATTGGCATGACCAATATTGTAACGATGGGTACGAAAATGCCGGGTTTCAATACCGAACCGGTTCGATTTCCGGATTGGGCTGGCCTCAGGCCGCCATCACCTTGTCGACTTCCTCGACGATTTCCCGCAGGTGGAAGGGCTTCGACAGGACTTTCGCGCCCGCTGGCGTCGGCGATCCGGACGACAGCGCCACAGCGGCAAAGCCCGTGATGAAGACGATCTTCATGGCCGGATCGAGTTCGGCGCCGCGGCGCGCCAGCTCGATCCCGTCGAGACCCGGCATCACAATGTCGGTCAGCAGCAGGTCGAACACTTCGCGCTCAAGCGCAGCGAGGGCCGTCTCGCCGTCGGCATAATCCTGCACCTCATGGCTGGCACGGCGCAGCGCCGCAGCCAGGAAGGCGCGCATGGAATCATCATCTTCAGCCAGCAGGATCTTGGTCACCTGGGGCCCCCTTCGTCCGTCCGATAAGCCTAAGCATAAACAGTGATCCGGGTAAATCATGGGTGAATTTTGCGAAATTCCGCCTGTCTTTTTTACCTTGCCGCTGTTCAGGGCGACACCCGGGACGCGCTAGGGGCTTGACCTTGTCACGAACAGGCAAACGATAGGGGCGATGCGCCCGACCCCGCCCCTTTCCCTCGATCCGGCCCCCTTACCTGTCAGGACGGGTCCGCCTGGCGCGGAGGTCTTCGGCCCGGCCTACACGCTGACCCGGCCCGCCGGACGGCCCGTGCCGTTCGTGTTCGCTTCCCCGCATTCCGGCTCGCTCTATCCCGAGAGCATGCTGGAAGCGCTGCGGGTGCCGGTGATGGACCTGCGCCGCACCGAAGATGCCTTTATCGAGGAATTGTTCGCGTCTGCGCCCGCCGCCGGGGCGACGCTGCTGGCTGCCTGCTATGGCCGGTCGGTGGCAGACCTCAACCGCGATCCGCGCGAGCTGGACGCCTCCATGTTCGACGGCCCCCCGCCCCGTACCTGCGGCATGCCGACGGCCCGGGTGGAAGCCGGGCTCGGCTGCCTGCCCCGCGTCGCAGCCGGCGGGACCGAGATCTACAGCCGCCGCCTGACCCGCGAAGAAGGCGAAGCGCGCCTTGCTCATATTCATGACGCCTATCATGCCTGCCTCGGCGATGAGCTGACCGCCCTGCGCGACACTCATGGCCACGCCGTGCTGATCGATTGCCACTCCATGCCATCCGTCCAGCCGGGCCGCCGAGCGCTGGCTGACATAGTATTAGGTGACCGCTTCGGTGCCTCCTGCGATCCGCGCCTGACCAGCCGCGCCGAGCGGGCCTTCCGCGAGCTCGGCTTCAGCGTCGCCCGCAACGCACCTTATGCCGGCGGCTACACGACCCGGCGCTATGGCAAGCCGCGGCGCGGCGTGCATGCGCTGCAGATCGAAATCAATCGCGGCCTTTATATGGATGAACAGGCCGTCGAGCGGCTGGACCGGTTCGACGACCTGGCCGGTGCGATTGAAACAGTTATCTCCAATTTGCTGGATACGGCGCTGATCCTGCCAAAGGTGTAATTTTTCACCTGCCCGCATTTTGGCGAAAAACCGTCCATGCAACCCGGCATGGCAGCTTTGCACGGCCTGAATGGAAACCGGCCGGCCGGAGCACATCCATGGTTATCCGCTCTGGAGGGGCCCGAAATCCGGTGTCAGCCGCAGCGAAACACAGAGGAAAGGTCCCGTCCCACTCGGCAGGAACGACAAAATATCCAACAATTTCAATGACAATTACACTTCGACCAAAAAAAGGGCCGCGCTGTGAAGCGCGGCCGTGAAGTCAAAGGGAGGAAACGCCAGAGGCGTCTGCACCGAAGTGCAAGGCCAGATTTATGCTGCGATGCACAATCGAGCAAGGGACAGGGTGCCGCAGGTATGAAATTTCATAAAACTGCCCGGGAATTAGGCAGTCATGCCTTCCGGCACGCCGTTTGCGAGACGTCAGCCGCAAACACAGAAACGGGACAGCCCCTGTCCCAAGCAGAGACCGCCCGGAGTATTTGACTATGGCTGATGAAACAGACCTGCACGTTGGCAAACGCCTGCGCCGCCGCCGCCGCCTTCTGGGCATGACCCAGCAGGACCTTGCGAGCCAGGTGGGCGTGCGCTTCCAGCAGATCCAGAAATATGAGTGCGGCGCCAACCGCATCACCGCCTCGCGCCTCTATGAGCTGGCCAAGGCGATGAACGTGTCGGTCCAGTATTTCTTCGACGGCATGCCCGCCGCCGGAACGCCGGACGCCGCCAATGACGCCGAGCGCCTCGAAAGCGACATCCTCAGCCAGAAGGAAACGCTGGAACTGGTCCGCGCCTATTACCGCCTGGACGAACGTCCGCGCCGCCGCCTGCTCGAACTGGCCAAGGCTCTTGAAGGCGATTCTTCCGGTCACGGCGCGGCCTGATCCGGCTTAACCTTTCCATGCTTGACCGGCCCGGCTGCTTGGGGCCTAGCTGGTCAACATGAATTCGGTTCTCAATTTCGACGAAGATCTCGCCTTGGCGAACCGTCTTGCCGATGCGGCCTGGTCAGCGATCCGGCCGCATTTTCGTGCGCTCAGCAATATTGATAACAAGGCTGGCGCCGGAGAATCCTACGATCCCGTCACCGAAGCCGACCGTGCCGCCGAAAAGGCGATGCGAGAAATCATCGCCCGCGAACGTCCGCATTACGGCATCACGGGTGAGGAATTCGGCGAGACCCCCTCCTCTTCCGGCTGGCGCTGGATGCTCGACCCGGTCGACGGCACGCGCGCCTTCGTGGCCGGCCTGCCGGTCTGGACCACGCTGATTGCCCTGGTCGACCCGATGGGCTTTCCGGTGATCGGGGTGATCGACCAGCCCGTCCTCGGCGAGCGCTATATCGGCTGGCCGGGCGGCGCGGCCCTGCAGACGCCGGCCGGACGTAGCCCCCTCACCGTGTCGGATGTTCCCTCCCTTGCCGATGCCGTGATCTCGACGACAGACCCTTTCATCCTGAGCGGTCCGGAACAGAGCGCCTGGTCGGACCTGCGCGGCGCCACCCGGCTCGCCCGCTACGGGCTCGATGCCTACGCCTATGCCCGGCTCGCCGGCGGCACCGTCCACCTTGTGGCAGAGTCTGGCCTGCAACCCTGGGATGTGGCCGCGCTGATCCCGGTCGTCACCGGCGCGGGCGGACACGCAACAGACTGGACCGGCGCCCCGGCCAGCCTCGGCGGCCAGGTCCTGTGCACCGCCACCGACACTCTTATGGAGCAGGCCCTCACCCTCCTCGCCCCGGCGGCCGAGTAAAGTCCGGTATAGTCACTTATAGTCCGGTAT
>NZ_ARYJ01000025.1 GCF_000685215.1 Hyphomonas jannaschiana VP2 | reverse complement strand
GGCCGTTGGCCATCGGGCGTGACGCGTGTCTGAGAGTGACGCGCGCCCGCGCCCATGCTGAGCGAAGTCGAAGGATGAACAGCGAAGAGACAAGGTCCATGCTCAGGGATGACTCGCGGAGGATTAAATCTGTCTACACCATGACCATGCATGACGAACCATGACCATAACGGACTATGGTGGATCATGCCGGACTGGACGAAGCGGGTGCTTCCCCGCCAGTATGGCGCTGAACCATTCTGGAAGGGCATTGCATGCGGCTGACATCCCTCATTGCGCGTCAGGCCGGGGCGGCGGCCCTGCTGCTCGCGGCCTGTACGCAGACGCAGCCGGTGCAGGAGGTGCCTGTGGCGGCGGAGATTGCGCCGGTCGTGACCGGAGCCTTCTATGAAGAGGCCGGGGTGGAGCAGGTCTGGTCGGATGAGAATTTCGACAAACTGCTCGCCGCGCTCAAGGGCCTGTCGAGTCACGGGCTCAATCCGGAAGACTATAATCTCGATACGCTGGAAGCGGTGCGCGGCGATGCGGCCGAGCGGGACCGGCTGGCCACGGCGGCGTGGCTGATGGCGGCCTCGCACCTGTTGCAGGGCAAGCTGGACCCGGTCAGCATCGAGGCGAACTGGACCATTCCCGCCCGGCAGGACGACATCGCGGCCCGTCTGGAGAGTGCGCTGGAGACCGGGGAGATCGCCGCCACGCTGGACGCCCTCGCCCCGCAGCAGCCAATCTACCAGCTGATGCGCACCGAACTCGCCGCGCAGGAAGCCATGGAACAGGAACCCATCGCGGCGGTGGAAGACGGCCCGGCCCTGAAGCCCGGCATGACCGGCCCGCGTGTGGCCGCGCTGCGGGCCCGGCTGGTGCAGCTGGGCCTTCTGGAGGACGGCGCGGAAAGCGATGTTTTCGACGAAGCGACGAAAACCGCTGTCGAGACGCTGCAGGCCGATCAGGGGCTGGACATTGACGGCGTGGCCGGGGCCTCGACCCTCCGTGCCCTGAACCGCGGCACGGCCGAACGCATCGCGCAGCTGCGCGTCAATCTGGAGCGCTGGCGCTGGCTGCCCGATACGCTGGGCCGGCGGCATCTGCGTGCGAACATTGCCGCCTTCGAAGTGACCGCGTTCGAGGACGGCGTCGCCCAGCGCACGCATCTGCTGATCGTTGGCAAGCCCTACCGGCGCACGCCGGTCTTCTCCGACGAGATCGAATACATCATATTTAATCCGTGGTGGGAGACACCCGACAGCCTGGCGCGGGCCGACAAGCTGCCCATGTTCCAGAAGGACCCCGGCGCCGTCGCGCGGCTGGGCTTCCAGGTACTGGACCGCGCCGGCAATGTGGTGGATCCGGCAGGCATCGACTGGAATGCGCTGAAAGCCTCCACCTTCCCCTATCGGCTGCGCCAGGCACCGGGACCGCTGAATGCCCTCGGCCAAGTGAAGATCATGTTCCCCAATCCGCACAATGTCTATCTGCATGACACACCGTCACGCGGTCTGTTTGCCGAACAGCAGCGGGCCTTTTCCTCCGGCTGCCTGCGGACGCAATTCCCGATCGACCTGGCAAAATGGCTGCTGGCGGAAACCCCCGGCTGGGACAGCGCCGCGGTGGATGCCGCCGTCGACTCCGGCAAGGAAACGCGGGCCGATCTGGCCGCGCGGGTGCCGGTGCACATCCTCTACCTCACCACGGTCAGCGATGGCGCAGGCGGGGTGCGTTATCTCGACGACATCTATGACCGCGACGCCGCCGTGCTCGCCGCGCTGGACGCCCCGCCCGCGCCTGTCGCTGAAGCAGAACTGGCGAGGTAGGCGAGCTTGTGAGAAAATGGCGGCCTTGAGGGAGGCCAGCCGTGTCACAGGACGAAGACCAGCCTGCGCACTATTATCTCGCCGGGGGCGGTATCGCCTCGCTGGCGGCGGCGGTGTTCCTGATCCGCGACGCAGGCGTTTCGGGCGAACAGGTCACGATCTTCGAGAAGGAGGACCGCTTCGGCGGCAGCCTCGACGGGGCCGGCGATGCGGAGAGGGGCTATCTCGTACGCGGCGGGCGGATGTTCGAGCCGAACTTCGTCTGCACGTTCGACCTGCTGAACTCCATCCCGTGCGGGCTTCCGGGCGGCCTGTCTGCGAAGGAGGACATTTTCGCGTTCAACCGGGATGTCCCCGGATCGTCCCGTTGCCGGCTGATAAGGGATGGCGCGAAGGCGGACACCCGCCTCGGCCTGCGCCTGCGAGACATGCGGGACTTGGCTCGCCTGACGCAGGCGGATGAGGCGGCGCTGGACGGAAAGGCGATTGATGAGTGCTTCGACCCGGCTTTCTTTCGGTCGAATTTCTGGATCATGTGGAGCACGATGTTCGCCTTCCAGACATGGCACAGCGCGATAGAGCTCGCGCGTTACCTGAAGCGCTTCATCCACCTCTTCCCCGGCTTCACCCGCATGGAAGGCGTGCTGCGGACGCGGTTCAATCAGTACGACTCGCTGATCGCGCCCATCCTGGACTGGCTGACGGAGCGGGGCGTGAAATTCGAGACGGAGGCGGCCGTCATCGATGCGACCGTCTCGGAGGCGGGCGACACCTCCTGCATCTCGGCGCTTCTGCTGGAACGGGGCGGGCAGAGCGAGATCATGCCGGTATCCGAAAAGGACCGTGTCTTTTTCACGCTGGGATCGATGACAGCCAATTCGGTGCAGGGGTCGAACACGGCGCCCCCGCCTCCCCCGGAGACAGACAGCGCCTGGACGCTCTGGAAGACCCTCGCGGCGAAATCCCCCATATTCGGGCGGCCGGACGTGTTCTGTCCGGACGTGACCCGCACACGCTGGGAATCCTTCACGGTGACGCTGAAGACCCCGGCCTTTGTCGACCATATGGAACACTTCTCCGGCAACCGGACCGGCACGGGCGGTCTGGTGAGCATCGCCGATTCCGGCTGGATGCTGTGCTTTGTGATGTTCCACCAGCCGCACTTCCATCAGCAGGCGGATGGCACCTATGTCTTCTGGGGTTATGGCCTGCTGGGCGACCGGGAGGGCGATTATGTGAAGAAGCCGATGGCGGCGTGCACGGGCGAGGAAATCCTTGAGGAGCTGGCGGGCCAGTTACACCTTGGCGATGAAGCGGACGCCATGTTCCGCGATGCCATTGTCCGGCCCTGCATGATGCCGCTGATCACCAGCCAGTTCATGCCCCGCCGCGCGGGCGACCGGCCGGAGGTCGTGCCCGCAGGCGCCCGCAACTTCGCCTGCCTCGGCCAGTATTGCGAACAGAAGCACGATGTCGTCTTCACGGTCGAATACTCCGTCCGCTCCGCCATGACGGCCGTGCACCGGCTGGCCGGCGGCAAGCCGCCACCACCCGTCAAGCGGACAGACCGGAACCCGATTGTGATTGCGAATGCGTTGCGGACGATCCTTGCGGGTTAGGATCAGCCCGGCGCATAATTCATAGAGGCAATGAACACGCACCCTGCGCGCGTGACGCTGCAGAAATATAGCCGTCCCGCTTCAACATGTGGCCTCCTGACTTCTTCCAAATTTGTTATTTTTTTGATTTTTCGGCTTCGAAGCTGCCAAGTCCCAGCTGAATCTGTGTCGAAGTCTTCTTTTCAATTTTCTCCAAATGAGCCCTAAAGAAATCGAAATCACTTGCACAAGCATCTAACTGATCTCGTTTGATCAGAGTCGCAATTATCGCAACAGAACGAGCTTGAGTGTTTATCGATTTAGACGGATTGAACTCGATATCGGAAAACGCATCAAAGCGCGAAAGCCGCTCGGACAGAAACAGTTTGTGCTCGGCAAGCGCTCGCAGGAAGAGCCAATCGTAGAACGCATGAAATGGCAAATTTTCGTACCTCTGTCCCTTGAATGAGAAGCACTTAATCAAGCCCAATTTGCGCGCTTTGAAGTATCGTTTGGCTTCCAGCGGAGATAGATGAACTATTTCCTCGAAAGGCCCACCTTTCTCAAAGACTTTGCTAGCTTGATAAATGCATTCTATTTTTGAAGATATACCCGACAACTCTACATCTAATCGAAATGCACTTAGACGGCGGCCAAGCTCGCTATCAGATTTTGTGGAGACTTCCAAAATTTCACCAAAGCCTAGAAAAGAGGCTTCGGCGTGCAGTTCAGCCACATTTTTTTTCTTTTGGGATGCTGCCATCCCACGATGCCAATTGAACTGAACAGACACCTCCTTAAAGAGAGCGCCTTTCGTTGAACCCGGTACGAAGATAGGTCGAAATGCCATATCACAGTAGAATATAGTCGGGTTCTACTAGGTCAGGAACGAGAATTTCGTATTTCACCGCAACAGATTTTCGCTCCAGCACGGCTGGATCCTTCCAATTTAGGCGCATGAAAAGAATGTCTTCGTCGACATCGGTATCTGAGAAGTCACTGATGGGAACAATTTTTGAGCCACGCTTATTTGAAACCTCAGTGCAGAACATTACGCCCGGTTTCAAAATAACCTCCGGGCGAATCTTGAGCTGAACGACGTCTTCAATAGTACCTTCATTTTTCGCTCTAAAGGACATTGGATGCTCATCAAAAAAACTGAGATGAACGTACTTATTCAGCTCACGGTCCATATCAGCCTTTAAACTCCAATCATTTCCTCCAGGAACACAACATAATTCTTTCTGGTCAATTTTTTGCTTTGATAGCAGCCCATGCAATCTAATGGACGGCAGGTTTCTGCTGTCCGTAAAGTGATGCAAGTATCGTAGCCTATATGCTGGGCGACCACGTATTTTCCTAACAAGCTGCTCTAGGGCCACGATCCACCTCCGTTGATGAACAAAAAAGAAATTCAATCTTTGGGAGTATTCGTAAACATCGAGAAAAGATCTATTGTTACAATCCTAACAATCGGCTCAGATGGATTTTCAAAGGATGGGGAATTTCACCCCGGCACCATCTCGCTCAAGCGGCCGCCCATGCGGATCGGCTCTATACGGATGGCCAGGCCCGTGCGGTCGTCGGTTTCGACATAGGTGCCGCAGAGGGTGCCTTCGCCGAGGGCGGGCTGGTAGCGGTCGCCGGGCAGCTGGGTCTGGAAGCGGTAGAGCGAGATCTGCTTCTGCATGCCGATGACGCTGTCATAGTCGCCGCACATGCCGGCATCGGTCTGGTAGGCGGTGCCGCCCTCCAGGATCATCGTGTCAGCGGTGGGCACATGGGTGTGGCTGCCGACGACGAGGCTGGCGCGGCCGTCGCAATGATGGCCCATCGCCATCTTCTCACTGGTCGCCTCGCAATGCATGTCGACCACGATGGCATCGGCCACGGCGCCCAGCGGCATGGAATCGAGCGCGGCATCCACCGCGTCGAACGGGCAGCTCATCGTCTGTTTCATGAACACATTGCCCTGCGCCTGAATAACGCCGACGCGGCGGCCATCCGGCAGGGAGAAGAGATGCGCCCCCTTCCCCGGTGCGTTGGCGGCAGCGGGATAGTTGACCGGGCGCAGGAGGCGCGGCTCTCGCTCGATATAGGTGAGGGCCTCGCGCTGGTCCCAGGCATGGTCGCCGAGCGTCAGGCAGTCAGCGCCCGCATTGAAGAACTCTTCCGCAATGGCGCTGGTCAGGCCGAAGCCGCCAGCCGAGTTCTCGGCGTTCACAATGGCAAAGTCGAGCCGCAGGCGGGCTTTGAGGCCCGGCAGATGGTCCAGCACGGCCTGGCGGCCCGGCTTTCCGACGACGTCTCCGAAGAATGCGAGTTTCATAAGGAAACGCTATGCACCCGGCCCGTTAAAAAGAAAAGCGCGCGCACCCAGATGGATGCG
>NZ_ARYJ01000024.1 GCF_000685215.1 Hyphomonas jannaschiana VP2 | reverse complement strand
CCGCCGATCTCCTGTTTCTGACAATCGAAAAGCGCCGGACGCTGGACCAGGCCATGGCGGAGTCCCTGCCCTTTGGTGACCTCGACGGGCCGGACCGGGCCTTCGCCCGCGCCATCGCCTCGGCGGCACTCAGGGAACTTGGCCGCATCGACCGCGCCCTCGCCCCCCTCCTCTCCCGCCCGCTGCAAGCAGCAAGTCCTGCCATCCGCGCGCTGCTGCGGGTTGGCGCGGTCCAGCTCTGGCGGATGGATGTGCCGGAACATGCCGCCGTCTCCGCAACGGTCGAAGCGGCGAAGGACTGGCCGGATGCCCGCTCCGGCGGCGCCTTCCTGAACGCCGTGCTGCGCCGCGCCGCGGCGGAACGCCCGGACCTGGACGCCCTGCCCCTGACCGCGATCTGGCCGGACTGGCTGGCCGACGCTTTTACCGAAAGCCTCGGGGAAGACGGCGCCGCCCGGCTCGCCGCCGCCCAACTGGGGGAACCCGGCATTTACCTGACCGCGAAGACCAGCGCCGCCGCCGTCGCCGAAGTGACCGGCGGGGAGCTGCTGGACAATGGCTCTGTCCGCGCGCCGGGCGGGCCGGTCGAGGCGCTCGCCGAATATGGCAGCGGCGACTGGTGGGTGCAGGACCCGGCCGCCGCCCTGCCGGCAAAACTGCTCATGGCATGCACATCGGATGATCCGGACAAGTCCGGCATAGTCATGGATCAGTCCGGTATGGTCATGGGCAAGTCGCCGGAAATCACGGCGATTGACCTTTGCGCGGCCCCCGGCGGCAAGACGCTTCAGCTCTGCGCGGCGGGGCTGAATGTCATCGCGGTGGACCGGTCGAAACCGCGCCTGAAACGGCTCGAAGAGAATTTGGAACGCACCGGGCTATCTGCAACAGTCATTACAGCCGACGCCGAAACCTGGCGGCCGGAAGCCCCGGCAGACCTCCTCCTGCTGGACGCGCCATGTTCCGCGCTCGGCACGCTGCGCCGTCACCCGGAAGGCGCCTGGATCAAACGCGAAACCGACATCGCCCGCTTCCCGGATGTGCAGTACCGATTACTGAAAGCAGCGACAGAGATGGTCCGCCCCGGCGGCACGATTCTCTATTGTGTCTGCACCCCGCTGAAGGCCGAAGGCGCCGATGTGGTGGCCCGCGCCATCGCCGACGGTCTCGTCACCCGCCTGCCCGTCAGACCTGAGGAAGCGCCCGGATTCGCCGATAGCCTTACAGATCACGGGGATGTGCTCACCTTGCCGGGGAAAGACGGCGAACATGACGCATTCTTCATGTCACGCCTGACGCCACAGCGCTAAGGTAAGCTCGCGGCCCTGAATTTGCCGCTGAAGGTTCATGTAGCATTCAGCCGGCACATGCCAGAAAGGCCCGATACAATGTGCAGGGAGCACTTAAATGACCGTTGTTTCTTCCATCCGCACCTCGACCGGTAAACTGGCCGCCGGTGCCTTCCTGGCGCTCAGCCTGTCTCTGGCAGGTTGTGCTTCGACATCCGGCGTTGGTACGGCCAGCCCGGGAGCGGTAGGCCAAGCCTCTACCGTCTATCATGGAACCGTCACCTCGGTGCGTGAAGTGACCATCAAGCGCGACAGCTCGATCATCGGCACCGCGACCGGCGCTGTGCTCGGCGGGCTTGCTGGCTCGGAGCTGGGCGGTGGTGACAAGGCTCAGACGGCTGGTGCCATCGGCGGCGCCGTGCTCGGCGGGATCGTCGGCAACGAGGCCGGCAAGGCTGTCGGCACGTCCAAGGCCTTCGCCTATATCGTCCGCTTCTCCAGCGGCGAGAGCAAGGAAATCATCCAGGGCGCCGACGTCTATATCGCTCCGGGCACCCCGGTGGACATCATCGCCGGTGCAGACGGCTGGAAGCTGATTCCGGCGGCGGCTTACTAAGCCCAACGCCTTCTATCGAAAGCAGATTCGGAATGCCGGGCGCCTTGTGTGTCCGGCATTTCCCATTTAGGGAGTCTCTATGCGCGACATACTGATTTCTCCTTCGATTCTCTCTGCAGACTTTGCCTGTCTGGGAGAGGAAATCCGGGCCATCGATCATGCCGGTGCCGACATGATCCACATCGATGTCATGGACGGCCATTTCGTGCCGAACCTGACCTTCGGCCCACCCGTGATCGAGAAACTTCGTCCGCACACGAAAAAGCCGTTCGACGTGCACCTGATGATCGCGCCGGTGGATCCGTTCATCCACGCCTTTGCCAAGGCAGGCGCCGACATCCTGACCGTCCACCCGGAGGCAGGCGCGCACCTGCACCGCACGCTGCAGGCCATCCGCGCGGCGGGCATGAAACCGGGCGTCGCCCTCAACCCCGCTACACCGGCCAGCATCATTGAACCCGTCATCGACGACATCGATCTCGTTCTTGTCATGTCGGTGAACCCGGGCTTTGGCGGCCAGGCCTTTATCGAGAGCCAGCTGCGTAAAGTGGAACAACTTCGCCAGATGATCGACCGAACAGGCCGCGACATCATCCTCGAAATCGATGGCGGCCTGAACGCCGAAACCTCGCCGCGCGCCATTTCCGCAGGCGTCACCGCGATTGTTGCCGGGTCTGCCGTGTTCAAAGGCGGGCCGACGGCCTATGCTGACAACATCCGTGCCCTGAGACCCAGCGTGCACGCTTAACCCATGTAGATTGGACGCGCGCCGTGTCAGGTGGAGACAGCCAATTCGCTGCTGAACGGGCACAAAGGTCCGGCGCGGATGATGCTGCGCTCTGGCGGCGCTTCCGGGGTGTCAGCGGCGAAGACGCCAAGATCGGTGCCGTCCAGCGCCTGAAGCAGACCGGCCCCGTCCCGCAGGGCTTCACCTGCCATCTGGCAGACCTTGTCCCGCCCGACACGCTGCGCGGTGAAGCGCTGATGCGCGGCGTCTGGCGAATCGGCATGTCGCGCATGACACTGGAGCCGGGACAAAGCCCCTGGTCGGTGCCGATGCCATCCAAACATGTCGCTGACAGGTTGCACCGCTTCGCCTGGCTGCCGGACCTGTTTTCGCAAGGCGAGGAAGGCGCGAGCCGGGCGCGGGCGCATGTCGATTCCTGGATCGAGATGTTTGGCAGCTTCAATGGCTTCGCCTGGCGGACGGACCCGACGGCGGCCCGTCTGTGGCACTGGCTGCGGTGCGGCGAAGACCTGTTCGAGGAAGGCCCGGAAGCGGCCCGTCAGGCGCGCCTTTCCTGCCTGCTTCATCAGCTCCGTTATCTGGAAAGCCAGGCCGATGCCGAAGTCGCCCCCCGGGCCCGCTGGGTGTCTGCCGTGGTCCTCGTCGCCGGCGCGCTCTGTTTCAACGACCGCGCCGCCCTCGGCCTCGCGCTGGACCGTCTGGACGCGGAATGCACCGCGCAGATCCTGCCCGATGGCGGGCATGTCAGCCGGGCCCCGTCGCGGCTGTTGTTCTGCCTGCTGCAACTCCAGACGCTGGAAGAATTGCTGACCCGTGCAGGCATCGAAGCGCCGGACTATTTTGCCAAATGGATTCCCCGGATGGGGGCGATGCTCGCCTTTTTCCAGACCGGCGACGGCGCCCTGAACCCATTCAATGACGGCGACGAATCCCGTCCGGAAGTGGTTGACGCCGCCCTCGGCCGGCTGCCCGCCCCGCCCCGCCGGTTCACCTTCGCCCCGAAATCCGGCTTCCAGAAGCTGGAGAAGCACGGCCTGCGCCTGGTGCTCGACTGCGGGGAGGCCCCGGGCCTGCCCTTTGGCGATCAGGCCCATGCCGGCGCCCTCGGCTTTGAACTCTCCGACGAGACATCCCGGATCGTCACCTCCTGCGGATTCAGCGCTGAGGTGAACATCGACTGGCAGGCCGCCGTGCGCCGCACCAGCGCGCACTCCACCCTCATTCTGTCCGGCCGGGATTCGGCAACCTTCTCGATGAATGAAGCGACCCGGCTCCTGTCGGCCAGCGGGCCGGAGGGAATTTCCGCGAAACGCCTGGAGGAAGCCGACGAAATCTGGCTCGACGCCCAGCATGGCGGCTACAAGGCGGCCCATGGCCTCCTGCACCGCCGGCGCCTGTTCATGGCAGGCGACGGCAAAAGGCTGGCCGGCGAGGATTCCCTTGTCAGACCGATCTCACAGGGCCCTGCGGAAGACCGGAAATTCATCAATTTCGAGATCCGTTTCCACCTTCATCCCACCGTGGAAGCCATGATGGGCAAAGATGCGATTCGCTTGATATGCGAAAATGGGGCTGTATGGCGCTTCAAAACGAGTCATGAAGGGGCAAGACTCGAACGGACGGCTTATCTCGCCCGAGGCGTGGTTGAACGCCCCGAGCAAATTGTGATCGCGGGGTTCGCGGATCCGAATAGTGACGGAACCGAACCTCCGAACTGCGTCCGCTGGGCCTTTGTGAAGGAACCAAGTGCATGACGCCTCAACGTATTGCCCGTAGAGCCATGCTCCTGACCCTGGGGTTTGACCTCGCGGTTGCTGCTGGCGCGATGATCGTGGCCAATGTGCTGATGTGGTGGACGGCTGAGCCGCGCGGTGCCTTTCCGGTCAGCTCCACCGTGGTCAGCACGATTGCCTTCACCGCCGCAGTGGCTGCTGGTTTCCTGATGCTGCGGATCCAGACGCAGGTCTGGCGGCATATCGGCTGGCCGGACGCCCTGCGCGTGATGCAGGCTGTTGCCCTGTCGGGCCTGATCTACCTGCCGATTGCGGGCTTGCTGAATGGCGCCCTGTCCCAGCCCTGGGGCGTACTGCTGACGGCCCTCCTGATCTGGACCATTGGCCTCTTCACCGGTCGGATGGTCGCCCTCTCGCGCTCGACCCAGAAGCCTCTGCAGATCTTCAGCCCGGTTGCCAAGGATGCGCGCCCCATCCTGCTGATAGGCGACGTGCCGAGCTGTATCGGCGTGATCCGCCGCCTGCAGACCCCGACCGAAACCCAGAATTTCCGCCTGCTGGGCCTGATCGACACCGATGGCAATGATCCCGGCCGCGCCATTCGCGGCGTGCCGATCATGGGCGGGCTGGATGACTTGTCCAACGTGCTCGACATTCTGAGCGTCCGCTATGAGAACACACCCTGGGTCGCCCTGACGGGCGCGGCCCGCGACCGCAAGACCATGATGCAGATCCTGGACGTCACGTCTGCGCATGGGGCGGAAATCATGGCGCTGTCCGGCGAGGAGACAGCCCACCTGCTGGAGCCCGTTCGCCCGGCGGACCTGCTGGCCCGGCCGGAACGGCGCCTCAGCATCGCCCCGGTCCGCAGCAAGATCGAAGGCGCCCGGGTGCTGATCACCGGCGGCGGCGGCACGATCGGTTCGGAGCTGGCCCGCCAGGTTGCCGGGCTCAATCCGGCGCAACTCACCATCATCGATTCCTGCGAGTACAATCTCTACGCCATCGATATGGAGCTGACGAAACAATTCCCGGACCTCAATATCCGCGCCCGTCTCGGCGATGTCCGCGATGCCAACCGCGTACGCGACATCTTCCAGAGCGCCCAGCCGCAGGTCGTGATCCATGCCGCCGCGCTGAAGCATGTGCCCCTCATGGAGCGCAATGTCTGTGAAGCGATCCTGACCAATGTCTCCGGGGCCGTGAACTGCGCCCAGGCCGCCGCCGCCATCGGCGCGAACAGTTTTGTCTTCATCTCGACCGACAAGGCCGTGGACCCGGACAATGTCATGGGGGCGACCAAGCGCCTCGCCGAAATCGCCATTTCCCGCATCGCCGAGGATTCCGAAATGGCCGCAGCCATGGTGCGGTTCGGCAATGTGCTGGGCTCATCCGGATCGGTGGTGCCGCTGTTCGAAAAGCAGATCACCGATGGCGGCCCTGTCACCATCACGGATCTGGGGGTCACCCGCTATTTCATGACGGTGGAAGAGGCCTCCGCCCTCGTCCTGCAGGCCGGCGCCCTGCAGCATGAATGCGGGAACTCGGACATCTACGTCC
Organism: Hyphomonas jannaschiana VP2; assembly: GCF_000685215.1. Lineage (GTDB taxonomy): Bacteria > Pseudomonadota > Alphaproteobacteria > Caulobacterales > Hyphomonadaceae > Hyphomonas > Hyphomonas jannaschiana. Next base: position 2,804 of record NZ_ARYJ01000024.1, on the reverse strand, counting down.
TCGACATGGGCGAGCCGATGCCGATCCTGCAGCTGGCCGAGACGCTGATCCGCCTGAAGGGCCTGATCCCCGGCGTCGACATCGAGATCAAAGAGACGGGCCTGCGGGCTGGCGAGAAAATGCACGAAGCGCTGACCTATGAGCATGAGACGGTCACCGATACCGATGTCGACGGCGTCCTGCGCGTTGCCAGCCGTGCCCCCTCATCTGAGCTCTTCGACAAGCAGCTTGCCGTCCTGATCGAGGCTGCCAGCCGCCGCGAACGCTCCGAAGCGCTGCGCATGCTGGGCATGATGGTGCCGGAATACGGCGTGGAGCGGGCTGCAAAAGCCTACAAGGACATCGCTTGACGCCCCGCCCTGCCGTGCTACCCCGCGCGGCAACAAATTGTCCTTCCTGGAGACCCCCTCATGTCCGACGCCGCCAGCGGAGCCCCCGTCCGTATTCGCCGTGCCCTTCTGTCCGTTTCCGACAAGACCGGCCTTGTGGAGCAGGCGAAAAAGCTCGCTGAGAAGGGCGTCGAGCTCGTCTCCACCGGCGGCACCTCAAAATTGCTGAAAGAGGCCGGCCTCGAGGTAAAGGACGTCGCAGACCTGACGGGCTTCCCGGAAATGATGGATGGCCGCGTGAAGACGCTGCACCCGGCCGTGCATGGCGGCCTGCTCTATCTGCGCGACAACCCGTCCCATGTGAAAGACGCCGAGACCCACGGCATCGGCGCGATCGACCTGATCTATGTGAACCTCTACCCATTCGAGGCGACCGTCGCCTCCGGTGCGGACTTTGAAACCTGTATCGAGAACATCGACATTGGTGGCCCGGCCATGCTGCGCGCCGCGGCCAAGAACGGCGCCTTCGTGGCCGTCTGCACCGATGGCGGCGATGTCGACAAGGTGCTGGAAGAGATGGACGCGAATGATGGCGAAGTGTCCGTCACGCTCTGCCGCAAGCTCGCCGCCAAGACTTATGCCCGCACCGCCGCCTACGACGCGGCGATCTCGTCCTGGTATGCCGATCAGCTTGGCGAGACCGCGCCAGACTGGGCCGCCCTCGGCGGCAAGCTGCAGCAGTCCCTCCGCTATGGCGAGAACCCGCACCAGAAGGCTGCCTTTTACGTCACCGGCGAGAAACGCCCCGGCGTCGCCACGGCGAAACAGCTGCAGGGCAAGGAACTCTCCTACAACAACATCAACGACACCGATGCCGCCTATGAACTGATCGGCGAACTGGGCGCAGACGTCCCGGCCGTCGCCATCATCAAGCACGCCAACCCGTGCGGCGTGGCGCAAGGGGCGAGCATCATCGAAGCCTACCGCGCCGCCCTCGCCTGCGACTCCACCTCTGCCTTCGGCGGTATCGTGGCCCTGAACCGTGCCCTCGATGAAGAGACCGCGAAAGAGATCTCGCAGATCTTCACCGAAGTCGTCATCGCCCCCGGCGCCGATGCGGCCGCTGAAGCCGTATTCGCGAAGAAGAAGAACCTCCGCCTCCTGATCACTGAAGGCCTGCCCGACCCGGCCGCTGCCGGCCGTTTCGTCAAAACCGTCGCGGGCGGCTTCCTAATGCAGGACCGGGACTTCGGCCGCATTGACAAAGCCGACCTGAAAGTCGTGACGAAGAAGGCCCCGACCGAGCAGGAACTGGAAGACATGCTATTCGCCTGGCGTGTCGCCAAGCACGTCAAATCCAACACGATCGTCTATGCGAAAGACGGCGCAACCGTCGGCATCGGCGCCGGCCAGATGAGCCGGATCGACTCCGCTCGCATCGCCGCCCGCAAGGCAGAAGACGCCGCCGAGGTGGCTGGCTGGGCCGAACCGAAGACCCAAGGCTGCGTTGCCGCCTCCGATGCCTTCTTCCCCTTCCCCGATGGCCTGTTGCAGGCGGCCTCTGCCGGCGCCAGCGCCGTGATCCAGCCGGGCGGCTCGATCCGCGACGATGAAGTGATCGCCGCCGCCGACGAAGCCGGCCTCGCCATGGTCTTCACCGGCATGCGCCACTTCCGCCACTAGGCCCGGCCCGGTGCGCGCACGCCTCCTCCTCGCCGCCACGACGCTGTTCGTCACCGCGTGCAGCCAGCCGACACTGGAAGAATCGGAGTTCATGCACCGGCTCTCTGCCCTCTGCGGCAAGGCCTTCGAGGGAAGGATCGTCAGCGAAGACCTGCAGGATGATCCCTGGCGCGCCCAACGTATCGTCATGCATGTCCGTTCCTGCACAAAGAACGAGGTGCGTATTCCACTTCATGTCGGCGACGACCGCTCGCGCATCTGGGTCATCCACCGCGAGGGCGACCGCCTCGCCCTGCACCACGAGCACCGTCACGAAGACGGCAGCCCCGACGCGCTGACCGGTTATGGCGGCGTCCGGGATGACCGCTTTAGCGGTAGCCGCCTGAACTTCCCGGCGGACGAAGCCACAAAGGCCCTGTTCGATGCCTCCGGCATTCCTCAGTCAAAGGATAATGTCTGGGCCGTCGAGGTGCGCCCGTCCCACAGCCTGTTCGCCTACGAACTGGAACGCCCCGGCCGCTTCTTCCGCGTGGAGTTCGACACAGCCAAACCCGTCGACCCGCCACCGGCACCCTGGGGCGCAAACTAAGCGCGGACACACCGCGCGCTCTCCCCCACCCCCGGCATGTCATCCCGGAATTTGCGAAGCAAATATCCGGGACCCTGTTCCTGTAGCGCGCGCACCAGCAAGAAGGTCCCGGAGAAACGCTTCGCGTTTTCCGGGATGACAGGTTGGGGGCGATCTGAATTCGTCTGATAGCGCCCGGCCCCATCTTTGAGGGCATGCATCCT
>NZ_ARYJ01000023.1 GCF_000685215.1 Hyphomonas jannaschiana VP2 | reverse complement strand
GATCTCTATACATATGAAGCGCCGCACATTCCCCGCTGGAAACATCCTGCCCTTGGCAGCGATGTGCCTGTCTCGGTTTGTGGCTGCGTGCGCGGCAAGTCCGCTATAGTCCGTCATGATCCGGATAAGTCCGGTTTAGTCATCTATAGTCATGGCGTAGTCCGGTATGATCATGGCCTGCACGTGCGGGGTCCGCCCTAGCCGGGCCTTCGTGCGCCGTCAGTCATCCTGAGCGAAGTCGCAGGATGACTGGCGTGAAAGCAGATTCCCCTACCGGATGGCACCCGCCTTTCCGGCCGCTTGTGCTGGGACGAACCTTGCCGCCCCGTCCATCCGGGCGCAGAGTTCCCGCAAAAGGGAGGAAATCATGAGTTACGAAACGGTCTACACGATCATCAATCTCAGCGTGATGCCGGCCTGGCTGCTGCTGGCGCTGGCACCGGGGACTGCGGTGACGCGCCTTGTCGTGCATTCGGGTGTCTATCCGCTGGCGCTTGGCATTTTCTATATTGTGACCTTGTCTATGACCCTGTTCTTCGGCATGGGCGCAGACGGCGGCGGTTTCGGCTCGGCGGCGGGCGTGTCGCAGCTCTTCTCCCATCCGCTCGGCATCCTGGTCGGCTGGTCGCACTATCTTGTCTTCGACCTGTTTGTCGGGGCGTGGGAGGCGCGCGATGCCCGGCGCCGGGGCGTCGCGCACTGGATGCTGCTGCCCTGCCTGTTCTTCACGCTGATGTTCGGGCCGGTCGGCCTGTTGCTCTACCTCGTGCTGCGCCAGCTCACCGGCAAGGGCAATATGAGCCTGGTGGAGGCCTAGGCCTCGTCGTCTTTCCGGGACTGGCGGAACAGGTCCAGCTGGCGTGGATCGACATAGCGCCGCCGTGACGGCTTGGTCCGGCCGCGGCGGAAGTAGAGATCGTCGGTATGGTCGGCCGGTTCGCTGGCAGCCGGTTCGGCCTTTGGGACAGGCTTGGCGGGCTTTTCCGCTGCCTCGCCGGGCAGGGCCAGTTTCCACCAGGTAACGGCGACAACCGGATGGCCCTTGTCATCCTCATAGCGCTGCAAATGGCCATGGGCGAGCGCATCGGAGGGCGCGAACATGGCGTCGGCGGCTTCTTCCGAGACAGTCAGCCAGTCGATGGCCAGTTCGACGACTTTGAGTTTCGGGTCCAGCGTCCGGGCCAGCGCTTCGGCCTCCGGCAGGGTGCGCGCGGCCGGGGCCACCTTTGACAGGGCGGCGTCGACGGTTTTGCCGAGGGGATAAGCGTGGCTCATAAGCCGGTGGAAGTAAGCGCTGCTTCGCTCGCCGTCCAGCCTGCATCCGCCGCTGCAGAAAGCCGCATCGCAGCAAGCCGTGCCAGACGCAGCGTTACGGCCTTGCGCCGGGCAGGGGAGAGCTTCTCCGCCGGGGCCTCCCGGATCACTGCCGCACCAAAGGCATCGGCCACGATCAGGCCGGCCTCTTCGGGGATCAGCTCCTGCGGAAAGTCGTGGTCCACAGCGAACCAGAACCGGTCGCAGAAGGGCATGTATTCCGGCCATTTGGCATCGGACCGGAAGTCGGCCACGCCGGATTTGATCTCCACCATCCAGACCTCGCCGCCCGGGCCAATGGCGGCAATGTCGGCCCGGCGATTGTTGGCGAGGGTCATTTCCTGAATGCCGCAGAGCCCCAGATCCGCCAGCAGGCGCAGCGTTCCGCGCGCAATGGCCGCTGCGCGGGCAAGATCTTCTGTCGTGTCGGCGCCGTCGGCCATGGGATTTCGTGTTCCGGTATTGTTCTCTTCACCCTAGTCCTGCTGCGGAGGCCGGGTCAAGCGGGCGCCGGGGGCGGAGATGGCGGAAGCAGCTGGAGGTTCAGTGTGTGTGTCACTTCCATCCGCCCCTCCCGCACATAGCCCCGTGCCAGGACCGGCGTGCCCTCGGGCAGCTGGCAATAGGCGGCGGCCACATTGGCGATTTCCAGCCGGAGGGCGCTACCCTGCATGTGGAGCGCGCAGCTGGTGCCATAATCCTTGACGCCCTCCATCCCGCTGACCGTACCGCGCACCAGCTGGAAGCGCTCGAAATCCTCCGGCAGCGCTTCAGCGGATGCGATTCGATAAGCCTGTTTTGCCCAGAGGCCGCGCCGGTCGTCGCGGGCCTCCGCTTCCAGCGCCGGAAAGGTCTCGCTGCCGCCGGCTGTGTCAGGATAGATCCGCATCCGCGCGCCGCCCCGGCGGAGCATCTCGGCATTCAGCCAGAGGTCCGGCCCGAGAGCATCGGTCGTCCGCACCTGGGCGAGCGCCCGGTCATACCGGTCGCGGGTCAGGCCGCCATAGAAGAGCTGGACTTCCCGGCCGAGGGCCATGTCTTCCAGTATGCGCCGGGCCTCTTCCTGGAAGGGCTCTCCGGCACGCTCCTTCCAGGGCCGGGCAGGGGCTTCGATGCTGGCAAGGCGCACGCTCTGACCGGTGTCCAGCACCAGCGCGTCCCCATCGATGATGCGGACCACGCGGCCATGCTCGCCCGGTTCCAGCGCATCCAGCGGGTGCGGCTTCGCGCACGCTGCCACAAGGGAGAGGCAGAGGAGGAGGAAAAACCGTTGCATATCCGGAATGTCCTAGCATGCCCGTCAGCTGCCGCCAGTCCTTCAAACCGGGTTCAACCCCCGCGCCAATTGGCTTATAGCTCTCTCCCGACGGTCCCGTAGCTCAGCAGGATAGAGCAACAGATTCCTAATCTGTAGGTCGCGCGTTCGAATCGCGCCGGGATCGCCAGATTTTCTGCGCTTGGAAACGGACTACTCCGCTGGGGTTTCGCGCATGCTTTGCTGTCGCGGTCCTGATCTCAATGCGCTTGCGGCCAGGAGTGCTGCAATCATAAGTCCGCAGACAGAAAAGGGGATCAGGTTCGCCTGATCAAGGCTGCCGGCGTACAGGCCTGTGTGCAGCAGGATACCTGCCGCCAGCAGGGCTGCGCCAGCCAGCCGCAGACTGCGGGTACACCTGGCTGCGTCCGCCATGAAAAGGCAGGCCGTAACGATGGCCACCAGGGGCAGCCAGAAGAATGCCACCAGTGCCGGCCCTTCGGCGATCCCGCTGACCGATGCCAGCAGGGTGAGGGCAAGGGTGGCCGGTGTGCCCCAGACGATGCCTGCCCAGCCCGCTTCGAGCCGGGGCGCCGGGCGGCCCTGTGCCCGCCTGCGGACGAAATAGATATTCAGTCCGCTGGCAATGATGGTGCAAAGCGACAGGCCAAACAGGAAATAGGCGATCTTGATGGGCAGGCCGCCCCAGTTTCCGAAATGCACATTGTAGACAGAGCCGGCGACCTGCTGGCCAGCGGTTCCATCGGACAGGCCAGTATTGCCAAGATACACGCCGTCCGCATCGAAATTGTAATAGTCACCGAAGATCAGGCGATTGGGGTGTTCAGCAATCACCGACACATGCTGCCCCGCCGTTCCCGGGTCATGCAGGATGAAAAAGGTCGGCTTCAGGTCCGGATACTCTGCGTGCATGTGGGCGATGGGGGCGGCGATCTCTGCCAGACCGGCCGGGGACTCATTGAGGGGAGGGTCCTCACCGAAGACAGGGCTGAAGACTTTCGTCGCGTCACCGCCGAAACTTGCCGCGGCGATGGCAAAGGCCAGGACGCTGGCAAGGCCGAGAATGGCGCCGGTCAGCGCATTCGATATGTGGAAAGGCGCTGTCCATACGCTCAGCCGGTTGTGCAGGTCCGCGAGGCCGGTGCGGCCGGAATTGCGGCGGAAGGTGAAAGCGTCCCGGAAGATGCGTGGATGCGCCAGAAGGCCGGAAATGGACAGGGCGACCAGGAAAGCACCCAGCGCGCCAACCACGGTCAGGCCAAGAATGTGGGGCAGATGGAGGTAATAGTGCAGATCCAGCAGGAACTGCGTCCACGGAAAGTGTTCCCGTCCGGCAATGTCACCCTCTGCCGTGGCAAAAAAGGCCTGCGTATCCGTCGTGATGACCGTGCGGGGCAGGTCAGGCCGGGGGAAGTTGATGTAGAGGTGCGTGGTTTGCGGGTCTTCGCTTTCGTAGACGGCCGTTGCGGCTTTCTCCGCCGCTTCCGGTGAAATGACCGCCATCTCCGGCGCGGCCGGTTGTTCCCATCTCTGGAATTCCCGGTTGAAGACGGACAGTGTGCCTGTCACCGCCAGGATGTAGATGAGGCCGCCGAGGGCAAGCCCCAGAATCGAGTGCGCGGCCAGTGACCGGGCGACGCGGACGGAGGAGGATCTGGGCCAGAGCGTTCTTGCCATCACTTTATCCTTGTGCAGCCAGTCCGAGATAGGCGAGCGGGGCAAGGCCCGCGCCGATCACGATGGCGCTTTTACGCCAGAGGCGGCTGTTGGCTCCGGCGACAACCGCAAGGGCTGACCAGAGCAGGGGAAAGGCAAACATGGCGATCACCAGATTGCCTGTGTGTTCAAGGCCTGCCTTCTGCAGTGCCACGAATCCCGCCGTTGCAATGGCCAGTGCGGCAAGGCCTGCGAGCGGGCCGAGCAGGATGCCTGCGGCGATGCGTTTCAGAATTTCCGGAACGCCGGCTCGCGCTACCCTGGCCCGACGGTCGGCCGGGTCCCGGGCTGGTTTCTGCTCGGCCTGCACATAGATCCAGGCAAGCGCGCCCAGTGCCGCCAGCATGATCGCGACAATGCCGAGCGCGGTTCCTTTGTCCGGATGACTTGTGGCCGCCCACAGGATGACAGACAGGAAGAGGGCGACCCAGCCGAAGGCCAGGTGCCGCCCGTTTCCGGCCCGTCTGCGCCAGGCGACCTGCAGCAACCAGATGCCGCAGACCGCCAGAACGCAGGCGGCGCTCCGGAGAAGCATGCCCGCTTCCATGAACTAGAAGCGCCGGGCGATGCGGGCCACAACGGTCCGCTGCTCCCCGGGGAAACAGTCACCGCGAGCCAGGCAGGTGGCGTAATAGTTTTCGTCGGTGATATTGCGGGCGTTGAGTGTCAGGTCCCAGTTTTCCGTCTCGTAGCCGAGGAGCAGGTCACCTAGAACCACGCTGTCCGTCACGACACGGACGACACCCAATGAACCAGCCCCGTTGCTCTCATTTTCACCAAGATAGCGCACGCCAAAGCCTGCCTTGAAGTTCTTGAGCGGGCCGGCTTCCGGCTGGTACTGGATCCAGGTCGAAGCCTGATCTTCCGCGATGGAATCGAAAGGAATGCCATTTGGCGATTCGGTATCGAGCAGGCTGAGATTGCCTTCCAGATACCAGTCGCCGATCGTGGTCAGGGCTTCGAACTCCACCCCTTTGGATGTGCCGACACCTTCCTGCTGGCTGTCCGGTTGACCGATAAGAGATGCCGGGTTCGGCAGGTTGGATTCCTCGATTTCGAAATAGGCGGCGGTGATGTAGGTGCGGGTGCCCGGCGGCTGGTATTTGATGCCAGCTTCCCATTGTTCCCCTTCGCGCGGCTTCAGCGGCTGGCTGGTGAAGCCGTCGAGACCGATTACCGGTTCGAAGGATTCCGCGAAGCTGACATAGGGGGAGATGCCGTTGTCGAATGCATAGAGCGCGCCGACGCTGAACGAGGTGGCATCATCCGTCTGCGTGGTGGTCGCGGTCTTGGTTTCGGTGTCGTCGTAGCGGACGCCGATATTGAACTTCCATGCATTCAGGGAGATCTGGTCGTTAATGTAGACACCATAATCTTCCGTTTGCGTATCACCTGGATCATAGAAGTTGGCTGCATCATCGAAGGCTGCCGGATAACCGGTATAGACCGGGTCGTAGGCATTGAATGGCCCGATGCCGCCAGCGTAGATGTAGCGGCTGCTGGTGGTCACATCCTGATAGGCTGCGCCGACAAAGACTTCGTGATCCAGTGCGCCGGTGGAGAAAGTATAACGGGCGCGGACATCGAGTGCAGCCTGTTCTGAAGAGGCGTCGCTGCGATAGAAGGTGCGTGTGCCGTTGCCATCTACATCAATGCGAGGCGTGCCCGCGCCGAGGAAGTCGATATAGGCCTGCCGGTAATCCGCTTCGCCATCCTTGTAGCGGAAGATGCCATCGATTGAGAAATTCGGGCTGAACTCGTGGGAGCCGAGCAGGCTGACGAGGATGGAGTCCGTGTCGTAGCGGTTGAAGCCCGGTTCACCATGATAGGTCGACGGATCGATTTCTTCGCCGTTGGCATTGGCACAAACGATCGCTGGCGTGATCGTCACCTGGCCACTGACGCATCCCGTTCCAGTGAGAGGAAGGAACTGCGAAGACGTGTCGCTGTCGCGGTCCGAATATTCAGCCATGGCAGTCAGGCGCGTGGTGCCATTGTCATAGCTGATCGACGGCATCAGGATTACGGCATCGTCATTGACGCGGTCGACCTGCGTGCCGCTGTCGCGATAGACGCCGACGAGGCGGGCATAGACATTCTCGGAGAGCTGGAGATTGAAATCTCCGGCGGCCTGATAGCGTTCATTGGTGCCGATGTCGAAGACGACCTCGTTCGCCTTGTCGGGCCCGGCCAGCTTGGAGACGGCATTGACGATACCGCCCGGCGTGCCCTTGCCATACAGAACAGAGGCCGGCCCTTTCAGGATTTCCACCTGTTCCAGCATGTAAATGTCGGTACGCGTATTATTGTAGTAGCCGAAGAGGACCTGTTGGCCGTCGCGGTATTCGGCGGCATCGAAGCCCCGGATGCTGGCAAAGTCACCGCGTGTGGCCGGGCCATAGGTGCCGGCATCGACGCCGGAAGCGTAATCGAATGAGGCGGCGAGCGTCAGCGCGCCCTTATCCCGGAATTGTTCTTCGGTCTCGATCGAGATTGACCGGGCCGTTTCCAGAATAGGCGTTGTGGTTTTCGTGGCACCGAAGTCCGAGAGTTGGCCGGTGACCGTGACGGTTTCCAGGCGCTGCTCGTCGGCGTCTTCCCCGTTGATGTCCTGAGCATAGGCGACCCCTGCCGTCAGCATGGCTGCTGCCAGCACGCTTCCAAATTTCCGCATAATAGACCCCTTTGAGACTGCGAGTGAGTCGCATTTACGGGAATGCGGAGGGTGTGTAAATGCAATTCATTCGCAAATTGCAGCGGCAGACCGTCCCACTGGGGCGACCTGTACTCACAGCTGGCGTCTGGGATCAGAGACTTAGCGGGTCGGGACCGGGGCGTCGCCGGAATAGTCGTAGAAGCCCTTGCCGACCTTGCGGCCGACCCAGCCGGCTTCGACATATTTCACGAGTAGCGGGCAGGGGCGGTATTTCGTATCCGCCAGGCCGTCGTGAAGCACCTGCATGATCGACAGGCAGGTATCGAGGCCAATGAAGTCTGCGAGCGTCAGCGGACCCATCGGATGGTTCGCGCCGAGGCGCATGGCCGTGTCGATGCTGTCCACCGTTCCGACGCCTTCGTAGAGGGCGTACACGGCTTCGTTGATCATCGGCACCAGGATGCGGTTCACGATGAAGGCCGGATAGTCCTCGGCATTGGTCGTGGTCTTTTCCAGCCGGTTGGCAAAGCCGATGGCCGTCTCATATGTTTCCTGACTGGTCGCCAGCCCGCGGATCACTTCCATCAGCTTCATCAGCGGCACCGGGTTCATGAAGTGCATGCCGATGAACATTTCCGGCCGGTCGGTCGTCGAGGCGAGGCGGGTGATCGAAATGGAGGATGTGTTGGTGGCCAGATAGGTTCTGGCCGGCACGATTTCGCAGATTGATTTGAAGATCTGCTCTTTGACTTCGCGCTTCTCGGTCGCCGCTTCGATCACCAGGTCATCATTCTCGTGCGCCTTGATCGAGGTGGAGGTCTTGATGCGGGCGAGCGCCGTTTTCATTTCGTCGATGCTGAACTGCTCACGCGAGACCTGGCGCGCCATGTTCTTCTCAATCGACTCCATACCGTGCTTGAGCGCGTCTTCAGAAATGTCCGTCATCACGACGTCATAGCCGGCAAGGGCGCTGACGTGCGCGATTCCGTTGCCCATCTGGCCTGCGCCAATCACGCCGATCGTCTGAAGGTTGGTCATGCGGTTCTGCCCTGAGTCTTGTTCTAAGCCTTGTGACATAACCTGTTTGTGCGGTGCGTCAAAGATCAAGTGAGCACATCAGGCCGGGGCAGGGGACAGCGACGGATTGAGACCGGTATGTTGTTTCCGGACAACAAAAAGCCCGGCACAGGCCGGGCTTTTCGCGTCATGATAGAGTGCGGTTCGCTTAGAGCGCGCCGGTCAGTTCCGGTACGGCGACGAACAGGTCCGCGACCAGGCCATAATCGGCGACCTGGAAGATCGGGGCTTCCTCATCCTTGTTGATGGCGACGATGACTTTGGAGTCCTTCATGCCTGCAAGGTGCTGGATGGCGCCGGAGATGCCGATGGCAATGTAGAGTTCCGGCGCGACGATCTTGCCGGTCTGGCCGACCTGATAGTCGTTCGGAGCGTAGCCAGCGTCCACAGCCGCGCGCGATGCGCCGACAGCGGCGCCGAGCTTGTCGGCCAGCGGGAACATGAGTTCCTGGAACTTCTCGGCAGAGCCGAGGGCGCGGCCACCGGAGACGACGCGCTTGGCGCCGGCCAGTTCCGGACGGTCCGACTTGACCATTTCTTCCGAAACGAATTCCGATTTGAACGGGCCTGCCGGAGCGTCAACCGTTTCGACCGAAGCCGAGCCGTCTTCGCCAGCAGCTTCGAAGGCCGTACCACGCACGGTGACGACTTTCTTCGCATCGGCCGATTTCACCGTCTGGATGGCGTTACCGGCATAAATCGGGCGCTCGAACGTATCGGCGTCGATCACGGCGGTGATCTCGGAGATCTGCATCACGTCGAGCTTCGCAGCGACGCGCGGCGCCATGTTCTTGCCGGCCGTGGTGGCGGCGAAGAGAACAGCGTCATAGCCAGCCATCAGCGGAACGATCAGAGCTTCCATCGGCTCAGCCAGTTGCTTGGCAACGCTGGCGCCGTCGGCGTGCAGCACCTTGCGCACACCGGACACTTTGGCAGCCGCAGCGGCCACATCGCCAGCGCCTTCACCGGCGACCAGAACATCCACATCGCCGCCGAACTTGGCAGCAGCGGTCACGACCTTGTTGGTGGCGTCCGAGAGGGCCGCATTGTTGTGTTCAGCAATTACGAGCACAGCCATATCAGACAACTCCTGCGGTTTTCAGTTTCGACACGAGGGTGGCGACGTCTTCGACTTTCTCACCCGCCTGGCGCACCGGCGGTTCAGTGACCTGGACGACGGACAGGCGCGGTGAAATGTCGACGCCGTAGTCGGCCGGGGCCTTCTCGTCGATCGGCTTCTTCTTCGCCTTCATGATATTCGGCAGGGACGCGTAGCGCGGCTCGTTGAGGCGCAGGTCAACCGTGACAACGGCCGGCAGGGCCAGTTTCACGGTCTGGAGGCCGCCGTCGACTTCGCGGGTCACGGTCAGCGCATCGCCGTCCTTCTCCAGCTTGTAGGCGAAGGTGCCTTGCGGCCAGTCCAGCAGAGCGGCCAGCATCTGGCCGGTCTGGTTGGAATCGTCGTCGATGGCCTGCTTGCCGACAACCACGAGGTCCGGCTTTTCTTCTTCGACCACTTTGGCCAGCAGCTTGGCGACGCCGAGCGGCTCAACCGTTTCATCGGTCTTGATCAGGATGCCGCGGTCACCGCCCATGGCGAGGGCCGTCCGGATGGTTTCCTGTGCCTGTTGCGGACCGATGGAAACAATGACGACTTCCGTTGCGGTGCCGGCCTCTTTCAGGCGGACAGCCTCTTCGACGGAAATTTCGTCGAACGGGTTCATCGACATCTTCACATTGGCGAGATCGACCCCGGTCTTGTCCGGCTTGACGCGGACTTTCACGTTGTAATCGATCACGCGTTTGACGGGCACGAGGACCTTCATGAGCAGCGCTCCACACGTTTCGAGAGATTGGACTTATAGATGGGCGTTGCCTACAGGCACTGAAAAGCTTTCGCAAGTTTGACGTTGACGTAAGTGTCAATTTGGCGCGCAAAAATAAGTGATTTCTGGTCTTAAGCGGTGCGATTTCTGCAATATGATACCCCAATGACGCGATCCGGACTGCTCCTGAGCCTAGTTTTTGCCTCTGTGTTGTCGCTGCCGGCGGCTGCGGAAGGCATCGCAGCGCTTGATCCTGGCCTCTACGCCGTGACCACGGAAATCGAAACCAGCCTGCAGGATCCGGGGACGGGAACGCTGCTGGATACCTGGACAGACCCCTTCGGCGGGGCGGCCTGCCTGGAAGGGGAGGAAGCGCGCCGGATCCGCCCCGACACGTTCATCGACCCGCGCTGCCATGTCTCGGATGTCCGAGCAGATCCCTATGGCGAGGCTTTTGACGTGTTCTGCGTTTTTCCGGAGGGGCTGATGAGCGGTGCCGGAACCCTTTCCGTGGACCCGACGCGGCCGACGGAGTTCCTTCAGCGGTTTTCCCTGCGCAGTCCCGGCCCGGTCGAGAACCAGCGGGTAACCATAAAGGGGCGCCTGGCCGGCGCCTGCCTGCCGGACGACCTGGCCGCCGGGCCCTAGTCGCCCCGTAGTCGCAGCGACTAGGTAGATTCCGCAATTGGCAATTCCGCCGGCCGATATGACATGCCAGTAAGAGACTGCACTCAACCGGAGGACATCCATGTCGCACACGCCCCACGAACTGACCGAAGAATTCCCGGATCTGGCCGACAAGATCCATGAGCTGAAAACCAGCAATGCCCATTTCGCCAAGCTGGCGGATGAGTATCACGAGCTGAACCGTCAGATTCACCGCATCGAGACCGACGTGGAACCGGCCAGTGACGAGCACCAGACCGAGCTGCGCAAGCAGCGGATGGCGCTCAAGGATGAAATCTACAACATGCTCAAGGCGTAAGCCTTTTCCGGCAAAGGCCAGGGGAGAATCGGCTTTAAGTAGAATCCCGAATGGGCTGGTCTGCCCCTGTCTGCCACATTTGGCGGGAAGACAGATGCAGCTGCCCCGGGAGGACAAGCCCGATGCCCCATTTGCCCCTTGGCCTTGCCGGCGACTTTCCGGAGTCCGTCAGCCGTATCTTTGAACTGGAGGCGGAAGAAGGCGACTTCATGCAACTGGCCGAAGCCTATGAAGCCATTACGCAGGAACTTCAGGAAATCGAATGCGGGATTGAGCCTGCCTGCCATGCCTATCTGGCCCAGCTTCGCCGCCAGCGTGATGCTCTCCGTGAGACCCTGTTTGCCCGTTTGAGCGCCTGAGCCGCCCGGTTCCGGCTCAGCGCCACAGTTTCGGCTGGGCTTCTTTGACCGTGTCCCGGCAGTTTTCGTCCCACGGATAAAGCCCGTCCAGCAAGCCCGGCCAGACGATCTGGACCAGTGCGGGATGTCCGCCTTGGCCATTGCGGGCCCAGAGCCAGTCGGCCAGCACGGCATATTTCCCGAACGCATCCTCATGCGAGACTTTTCGGGCCACGCAGTCGAAATCCTCGTGCAGGCCTTTCCAGACCTGATTGTCCTCAAGTTTCCGGCCTGCTTTGATCTTGTCGTAAACGCCCGCCAGCATGTCGTACATTACATCCCGGTGCAGGCCGAAGACAATGAACTCCGGCGCGTCCAGCGTCTGCGAGAAACCGACCGAATAGGTGTAGTTCGGCTCCACAAGCTCAGGATCGTAGCGGTGCACGGCATACCAGCCATGGGCCTCGATGCTGCCCAGAATCCGCTTTTCTTCCTCGATCACGATACCGCCCGCCATCAGGGAATGACGCGCTGTACCGGGCCTCCGGTCAAGACGTATCTCTTCAGATGACGGAGATTTAAGCATGACGGAATTTTCACGAAGTGTGCGGGAGGGGGCAATCCAGCACGAGCCGCCGGCATGGCGGTGGCCATCCGGTGGGAGGAGTCTCTCTTATCCTCCCCTGCGCAGCGGGGGAGGT
>NZ_ARYJ01000022.1 GCF_000685215.1 Hyphomonas jannaschiana VP2 | reverse complement strand
AATGCCTCGCCCGCACGATCCAGCGCTGGCAGGCGACCGGCGAAGCCCGGCCCTTCATCGCGCCGATCCCGAAAACCCACACCATGCCCGCCGCCCTGGGGATCGTCTCGGGCGGGCTGACCGTGCAGCTGATCGAAGCCCTGAAAGACTGGCCCAGTTTCGACACGAGCTGAACTTTCCTCAGAATCAGGAACCTTGCCGGAGCGCGAGCGCGTTTCCGGGCGGACGTGCTGCGCCGCCCGCGCCCGTGCTTCGACTTCGCTCAGCATGAGCGCTCATAAAGTGCGGACTCATCCTGAGCGAAGTCGAAGGATGAAGCAGTGGAGAGCAAAAGCCCGGCGCTGGCGCTCCGGGCCTGCCTCGGGAAATCGCAGTGCGATTTCTAATCCTCGGCAGCCTGAGCGAAGTCGAAGGATGACTGGCGGATAATAGAAGTCCGGTGTTTGCGCGTGCCCGCTGTCCCGGGTTCGAATTGTCGCGGGGGGAGTCTGGCCCAATCGAAATACAGTCTTGCTGTGCCCCAAGGATTGCTGCACTGCAGCATTCTGGTTTCTAAGGGGCAACATTCGGTCGGAACAGCCAGGCAGGCAGGGTAAGGCAATGCCCATCAAACCGGTAGACATCGTCCTCTCCAACGGGGTGGAAGTCATTCTGCGCCCGGCCGGGCCGGAGGATGAACCGCGCTTCGAGCATATCGTGGCGAACATGTCGGAAGAGTCCCGCTATCTGCGCTTCTTCTCAGGCGTGAAGGTCATCCCGAAGCCGATCATCCACGCGCTCGCCGATGCGGACGGACACCGCCACATTGCCTGGGCCGCCGCGCTGAAGAATGAGCCGGGCCAGCCCTTCATTGCCGCCGCCCACGCGATCCGCACCACAAATGAACTGGAAGAGGCCGAGCTCGCCATGGGCGTGCTGGACGCCTATCACGCGCAGGGCCTGTCGCGCATGCTGATCGCCTGCGTCGCGCTCTGCTGCCATGCCGAGGGGATCATCACGCTGGAAGCGGAGACCCTGCCGGAAAACCGCAAGGCCAACAGCCTGTTCAAGGCGCTGGGCGGGCATGTGATCCGGCCGATGCCGCCCACCACGATGTGGCAGTTCCATGTCGGCGAACTGATCAGCGTCCTGCGCGCCATGGAATCCCCGCGAGGCCTGCGCGAAGTGTTCCGGATCAACGGCGCAGAAGACGAAGGATCGGTGGACGCGTCCTAAAGGAACTGGCCGGACAATTCGATGATCCGGATCAGCACGAAAGCGCCGATGGCAATGACCCAGCGCCATGCCGCAACCGGATGCGTCAGGTATTGCAGGCTGTCCACTTTGTCCCAGAAGACGGCACCGTCACTGGTCAGTTTGTTGTACTGGTAGATCATCGTGATCAGGTTGAGGATGGGAATGCCGAAGCCCAGTCCTGCCATGACTGACGAGAAGGAGCGTTTGAGACTGCTCCCGAAACCAAGACGGCGGCCTGTGACGCTGGCAACCCGGATTCCCATCAACGTCTTGCCGGGCGTTCCGCCAAAAACGGAAATGCAGAAAGCTTCTGCAAAGACGAACAGGACGGCATGCAGCAGGAGATAAACGCCCATGAATATGGGGCCGGTCAGCAGGGACTCATCGAATGGCCAGCCCATCAGGCCGACAAAGACAATCCCATAGCCGAAGCTGAGAAGAAAAACCGTCACGAAGGTCAGGATCTGGGCAAGGCTGAAATCGATCGTTTTCGCCAGGAAGCGTGCCCATTCCCGCGGATCATCCTTTGCCGCTTTATCCCGCTCAGCCGAAGACGACTCCGGAAGATCTCCGAAGACGTCTATTTCTGGTGTTTTGTCCATTGAAGCCCATCACTCCCGCATCAACCCATGCGGGAGACTAGGCATTCCTGAGGGTTTAGGAAACCCGTTCCACCATCATGTGCTTGATCTTGGCGATGGCCTTGGCCGGGTTCAGGCCTTTGGGGCAGACCTGCGCGCAGTTCATGATCGTGTGGCAACGATACAGTTTGAACGGGTCTTCCAGATCGTCGAGCCGCTCGCCGGTGGCTTCGTCACGGCTGTCGATCAGCCAGCGATAGGCCTGAAGCAGGGCCGCGGGGCCCAGATACTTGTCGCCGTTCCACCAGTAGGACGGGCAGGAGGTCGAGCAGGACGCGCAGAGGATACACTCGTAAAGGCCGTTCAGCTCTTCACGGTCAGCCTCGGACTGTTTCCATTCCTTCTCCGGCGCCGGTGTGTCCGTCTTCAGGTAAGGCTGCACATAGGCGTGCTGGGCGTAGAAGTTTGTCAGGTCCGGGATCAGGTCGCGCACCACCGGCTGCGAGGGCAGGGGGCTGATCGTGATCACGCCCTTCGGCAGGTCGTCGAAGCCCTTGGTGCAGGCAATCGTGTTGCGCCCGGCGATGTTCATCGCGCAGGACCCGCAGACGCCTTCCCGGCAGGAGCGGCGGAAGGCCAGCGTCGGGTCGATATTGTTCTTGATGTAGAGCAGGACGTCCAGGATCATCGTCCCGGCCTTGTCCATGTCCACCCAATAGGTGTCCCAGCGCGGATTCCCGCCTTCTTCCGGGTTATAGCGATAGATCCGGAACTGGCGGAGATTGGTCGCGCCCTGCGGCTTCGGCCAGGTCTTGCCTTTGCGGACCGTGGAATTCTTGGGAAGCGTAAGCTGTACCATTATTCTTCTTCCGATCTTGTCCAGTTAGACATCTCGCAGCTTGCAGCCTTGTAGTTGCCTTTCAGCTGTTCCGTTGCGCATTCCAACGCAGGGGTGATGTAAGAGCCCATATCATTCGGCAGGAACGAGCTTGTGTCGCAACCTTCTGCAATCGCCAATTGGATCGCGGTTTGTTGCTTGATCTTTTGATTGAGCTCTTTGATTTGTCTGTTCGTTTCGCGAGGGGCGCTGTTGTCAGTTATTCCATCCGCAAAGATCGATGCCATTGCTTTATTTGCTTGGTCGACCTGATCTTCGAGGTACTGGCATCGCTCCTCAGCCACAACGGGCAACGCGCACATAATCGGGACGAGGAGAAAAATAGCCGGCTTCATTTCCGTCTCCTCCTAGTAAACCCGGGCCTTCGGCTCGATGTAGCTGATTTCGTTCGACATCGTGTAGTCGTGCACAGGGCGGTAATCGAGCGTCACCTTGCCGGTGCCGTCGTTCCACGCCAGCGTGTGCTTCATCCAGTTCACGTCGTCGCGATCTGCAAAGTCCTCGCGGGCGTGGGCGCCGCGGCTCTCTTCGCGGGTGGCCGCGCCGTTCACGGTGACGGCGGCCTGGGCGAGGAGGTTGTCGAACTCGAGCGCTTCAACGAGGTCTGTGTTCCACACCATGGTGCGGTCCTGGACATCGATGCCCGGCAGTTTCTTGTAGACTTCCTCGATCGCGTCGACGCCTTCCTTGAGCACGTCGCCGGTACGGAACACGGCGCAGTTGCTCTGCATGGCGCGCTGCATTTCGAGGCGGAGCTTCGCGACCGGCTGGTCACCCGATGCGTTGCGGAACTTGTCGAGGCGGGCGAGGTGACTGTCGGTTGCGCCTTTCGGCAGTTCCGGCTGTGTGGCGCCGGCAATTGTGGTTTCGCCGCAGCGCATGCCCGCGGCGCGGCCAAACACGACGAGGTCGATCAGCGAGTTGGAGCCGAGGCGGTTGGCGCCATGCACCGACACGCAGGCTGCTTCACCGACGGCCATCAGGCCCGGCACGACCGAGTCCGGATCGCCGTTTTTCTTGGTCAGCACTTCGCCGTGATAGTTCGTCGGGATACCGCCCATATTGTAGTGGACCGTCGGCAGAACCGGGATCGGCTCCTTGGTGACGTCGACACCGGCGAAGATCTTGGCGGTCTCGGAAATGCCCGGCAGGCGCTCGGCCAGCACTTCGGCGCCGAGGTGTTCGAGGTGCAGGTGGATGTGATCCTTTTCCGGGCCGACGCCGCGGCCTTCGCGGATTTCCACCGTCATGGCGCGGGAGACGACATCGCGGGAGGCGAGGTCTTTCGCGCTGGGCGCGTAGCGCTCCATGAAGCGCTCGCCTTCGGAGTTGGTCAGGTAGCCGCCTTCACCGCGGGACCCCTCGGTGATCAGGCAGCCTGAGCCGTAGATACCGGTCGGGTGGAACTGGACGAACTCCATGTCCTGCAGCGGCAGGCCGGCGCGCAGCACCATGGCATTGCCGTCGCCCGTACAGGTGTGGGCGGAGGTACAGGAGAAGAAGGCGCGGCCATAGCCGCCGGTGGCGAGGATGACTTTCTGGGCGCGGAAGCGGTGCAGCGTGCCGTCGTCCAGCTTCCAGGCGGTGACACCGCGGCAGGCGCCTTCCTCGTCCATGATCAGGTCCATGGCGAAGTATTCGATGAAGAATTCGGTCTCTTCCCGCACGCACTGGCCGTACAGCGTGTGCAGCATGGCGTGGCCGGTCCGGTCGGCAGCGGCGCAGGTGCGCTGCACCGGGCCCTGACCGAAGTCGCGGGTCATGCCGCCGAAGGCGCGCTGGTAGATCTTGCCTTCCTCGGTCCGCGAGAAGGGCATGCCCCAGTGTTCAAGCTCGTAGACGGCCTGCGGCGCGTTGCGGGTCAGGTATTCGATGGCATCCTGGTCGCCCAGCCAGTCCGACCCCTTGACGGTGTCGTACATGTGCCAGCGCCAGTTGTCCTCGCCCATGTTGCCAAGCGAAGCGGCGATGCCGCCCTGGGCCGCAACCGTGTGCGAGCGGGTCGGGAAAACCTTGGTGATACACGCCGTGCGCAGGCCCGCCTGGGCCGCGCCGAGGGCTGCGCGCAGGCCGGAACCGCCCGCGCCGACAACCACGACGTCATAAGTGTGATCGATCCAGTTATAAGTGCTCATGTTCTAACTCTCCCGCGGGGCCGCTTACGCGCCCGCGCCAATCCACAGTTTCAGGACCGAAAGGGCGATGGCCGCAAACAGCGCGATACAGGCGAAGCTGTTCAGGATCAGCAACGCCGAGCGCATCCCCGTCTTCGCAATATAGTCTTCGATGACCACCTGCATGCCGAGGCGCATATGGTATACGGTCGCGCCGGCCGTCAGGATCAGAAGGATTGCAGGCAGCGGCTGGGCAATCCATTCGATCGCAGCGTCTTCTCCGCCCTGAACGGCGTTGATGACCGAGAACAGGAACCACGGCACCAGGAAGATCAGGGCAATGGCCGAGACGCGCTGGCCGATATGGTGATGCGTGCCGGATTTGGCGGAGCCAAGGCCGCGGGCGGCTTTGGCCGGGGTCAGGAACTGGCTGTTCGACATGGGTCTCTGCCTCCTACAGTCCGGCGGCGGCGAACCAGATGGCGGCCGCGCCCAGAATGGCAAATGCGTAGTTGAAGACGGATACGGCGCTGGCCTTGCCGGGGTCGAAGCCGATATTCGGGCCGTCCCAGAGCAGGTGGCGGATGCCGTTGACGAGGTGGAACAGGACCGCGACGGCCCAGAGATAGAGAATCACGCTG
This sequence comes from Hyphomonas jannaschiana VP2, assembly GCF_000685215.1. Taxonomy (GTDB): domain Bacteria; phylum Pseudomonadota; class Alphaproteobacteria; order Caulobacterales; family Hyphomonadaceae; genus Hyphomonas; species Hyphomonas jannaschiana. The sequence goes on along the minus strand of NZ_ARYJ01000022.1, from coordinate 11,335 downwards.
CCTACCCAGGAGAAGAGGATCCCTTCAATGGCGCCGTAGCAGTCTGCGCCGGTGGCGAGGGCAATGATCCAGCCCGCGATCAGGAAGGTGCCGAAATAGAGGGCAACGCCGGTGATGCGGTGGGTGATCGAAGCGGCCATGGTGACATGGGGGCGCCAGACCTGGAGGTGTGGCGACAGCGGGCGGGCATCAGCCCCGGACGATCCTGACATGCGAAGGACACCTTCCGATGGATGTAAGAGTTTCACTCAAGTGCTTGGCTTGCGGTTCTAGGAGTCTCTATGATCCTGTCAACGCACGGCGCGTATTGGAGTGACAATATGAAACGATTTCTGTGGCTTGTGGCCCTTTTTCTGCTCGCTCCTGCCGCGCTTGCCGACCCGATGGATGACCTGATCGCCGAATATGAGGCGTATGTCCGTGACACGAACCCGGCCGAAGCCGCACGTGCCGCTGGGGAAGCCCCCTCGGCTTGGGGAAATGTGACGCCTGAAGCGGTGGCAGAGCGTGCGGCGCGGGCTGAAGCCCTGCGAGATGAGATCGCTGCGCTGGATACGGACCGGACTACAGACCAGGCGATTCTGCAGCGCTTGCTGGCGGTCGACATCGATGATGCCAGCTATGATGCAGCGCGAATTCCGTTCACCGGCGACTGGGGCTTCCAGGCCGAACCGATCTTCGCAGCGATGCAGACAAAGATCACGACCGAGGCCGAAGGCGATGCCTGGATCGCCCGCCTGAATGATGTGCCGCGCTACTTCGCTGAAAACGTTGCGAACATGCGCCGGGGCCTTGCGACAGGCTGGGTGGCGCATGCCGATCCGCTGAAAGTGTCCACCGATCAGATCCGCGAACAAATCAGTGACGATCCGAGCGCAAGCGGCCTGTACGTTCCGTTTCTGAACCTTCCTTCCGACATGGACCCTGCCGTCGCCTCCCGCCTGAAGACGGATGGGCTGACGGCTGTCGCCAATGCCATCTCGGCCTACCGGAAGACACTGGCTTTCATCGAAGAAGATTATGCGCCCAATACGCGGGAAGGGGCCGGTATCGCCAACCTGCCGGGCGGCAAGGAGGTTTATGCGGCCGCGATTGAGCAGCACACGGCCGGCGCAGGCTATACCCCGGAAGAGATCCACGCACTGGGCGAGGCAGAAGTCGCCCGTATCCGCGCTGAAATGGAAGACATTCTGGAGGAGATCCAGTTCGAGGGAGACTTTCAGGACTTCCTCACCTTCCTGCGCACCGACCCGGGCTTTTACGCGAAAACGCCTGAGGAACTGATGGGCCGGGCAAAAGAGGTTGCCGCGAAACTGGACGCCATCCTGCCAGACTATTTCGGCAAGCTGCCGGAGCATTGGTACAATGTGGAGCCTGTGCCCGCCACGATCGCGCCGGGCTACACGTCGGGCCGCTATGTCGAGGGCGATCCGGAAGAGGACCGCCCGGGCATCTATCTCGTCAACACATACGCGCTCGACCAGCGCCCGCTCTATGAACTGCCGGCGCTCTCCGCGCACGAGGCCGTACCGGGCCACCATCTGCAGATCATGCTGGCCATGGAGATGGAAGGGCAGCCGCGCTTCCGTCAGCAATATTACGCCACCGCATTCGGGGAAGGGTGGGGGCTCTATGCCGAGCACCTCGCCATGGAGGCTGGCCTGAATGAAACGCCTTATGAGCGCTTCGGCGGGCTTTCCATGGAGATGTGGCGTGCCTGCCGGCTCGTCGCCGATACGGGCCTGCACTGGTATGGCTGGACGCGGGAAGAGGCCGAGACCTGTTTCAATGAGAACTCTGCGCTCGCGCCGCTGAACATCCAGAATGAGGTGACGCGGTATATGGGCTGGCCGGGGCAGGCGACGGCCTACAAGATCGGTGAACTGAAAATCCTGGATTTGCGCCATCAGGCGGAAGAGGTTCTGGGCGATGCGTTTGACATCCGCGCCTTCCATGATGCCGTGCTGGCTGAAGGCGCCGTGCCGATGGACGTTCTGGACCGTCAGATCCATGACTGGATCGATGCGCAGATGGCACTGCAGCCTGCGCCGGAAGATGCCCCTGCGCCCTGATTGCGACAGGTCTTTAAAATTGTTCCGGCCGGGCTTGTGCCCGGCTGAGTGGCACGCCAAATGGGCTGGCCATGTTCCGCTTCTTTGAACGCCGCCTCTCTCCCTTTCCGGATTCGTCTCTGGATGTGCCGCCGCAGGGCTTCTGGCCCTTCGTGTGGTATTATGTGCGCGATGCCGTGCCATGGCTGGCGGGCACCGCGATCCTGACCGCAATCATCGCGGTGGGTGAGGTAACGCTGTTTGGTTTCCTCGGCGGGATCGTCGACTGGCTGTCCTCAGCCGACCGTGACGGTTTTCTGCAGCGCGAGGGCTTGCGCCTGGCCGTGATGGCGGGCGTTGTCCTGGTGGCGCTGCCGCTCGCCACATTGATCCATGCGCTGATCGTTTATCAGGGCCTGATGGGCAATGTGCCGATGAGCGCCCGCTGGCGCATGCACCGGCAGATGCTCGGCCAGTCGATGAATTTCTTTGGCAATGAGTTTGCCGGCCGTGTCGCCACCAAAGTCATGCAGACAGCGCTCGCCGTACGCGAAGCGGTGATGAAGATCCTCGATGTCTTCGTCTTCGTGATCGTCTATTTCGTTTCGGCGCTGGTACTGGTGGCTTCCTCTGACTGGCGGTTGATGCTGCCTTTTCTGCTCTGGGGCGGGCTCTATTGCCTCGTCATGGCCTGGTTCGTGCCGCGTCTCGGCAAGGTGGCGGAAGAACAGGCCGATGCACGCTCCGTCATGACCGGGCGGATCGTCGACAGCTACACCAATATCCAGACGGTGAAGCTCTTTGCCCATGCCGGACATGAAGAAGCCTATGCAAAGGATAGTATGCAGGGGTTCCTGCAGACCGTGTACCGGCAGATGCGCTATGTCACCGGCTTCAACTTCATTGTGTACCTCAACAATTCGCTTCTCGTCTTCCTGGTCGGCGCGGTGGGCATCTATCTCTGGATGGGCAACCTGATTGGGGCCGGGGCTGTGGCGGCGGCAATCGGCCTGACCCTTCGTATCAAGTCCATGTCCCAATGGATCATGTGGGAAGTGGCGGGCCTGTTCGAGAATATCGGTGTCGTCTATGACGGGAAGTCGATGCTGAACCGGCCGGTGGCCGTATCCGATGCGCCGGATGCGGAAGACCTGCCCCGCGGCGAAGGTGCCATCGAGTTCCGGAATGTCGGCTTTCACTATGGCAAAGGCTCCGGCGTGATCGAGGACTTTTCCCTGTCTATCCGGCCGGGGGAAAAGATCGGCCTTGTCGGGCGGTCCGGCGCAGGCAAGACCACTCTGACGAACTTGCTGCTGCGCTTCTATGAAACGGAAAGCGGCGCGGTCCTGCTGGACGGACACGATGTCTCTCACGTGACGCAGGATTCGCTCCGGGCACAGATCGGGGTGGTCACGCAGGACACCTCGCTCCTGCACCGGTCTATCCGCGAAAACATTGCCTATGGCCGTCCCGGCGCGAGCGATGCCGAGATTTTGACGGCCTGCGAAAAAGCTGCCGCCATGGACTTCATCAATGAGCTGGAAGATTCAAAGGGCCGCCGCGGCCTCGATGCGCATGTCGGCGAGCGCGGTGTAAAACTGTCCGGCGGACAGCGCCAGCGGATCGCCATTGCCCGCATTTTCCTGAAGGACGCGCCGGTGCTGATCCTCGACGAGGCGACCTCCGCGCTCGATTCCGAGGTCGAGGCCGTGATCCAGGAGAAGCTGTTCGAGCTGATGGAAGGCAAGACCGTGATCGCCATCGCGCACCGCCTGTCAACCATCGCCGCGATGGACCGGCTGATCGTGCTCGACAAGGGAAAGATCGTGGAGCAGGGGAGCCATGCCGAGCTTGTGGCTGCGGGCGGGCTCTATTCCGAGCTCTGGGCACGCCAGTCCGGCGGCTTCCTTGTTGAGCCGGATGAGACCGACAGTGATGTCGCAGCAGAGTAGGGCGAAATGAAGCTGACCATTATCGAGACGGGGCTCGTGCCGGAGCCGATCCGCGGAGACTTCGAAGATTATCCGGCCATGTTCCGCCATATGATGTCGGGGGTCGGCACGTATGAGTTCGATACGGTGTCGGTCATCAAGGGTGAGGCCTTGCCGAACCCGGATGATGTTGAGGCGGTGCTGATCACCGGCTCTCCCGCCGGGGTCTATGATGACGAGGCCTGGATTGGCCCGATGATCGATTTCATCCGGGCAGGCGCCGGGGCCGGTGTGCCGCAGATTGGCATCTGTTTCGGCCACCAGATTCTGGCCGAGGCGCTGGGCGGCAAAGTGGTGAAATCCGACAAGGGCTGGGGTGTTGGCCGCCATACCTATGACGTGGTGACATGCCCTGCTTTTGTGACCGAAACCTGCCCGCCGGCGATTTCGGCAGCCGTCAGCCACCAGGATCAGGTGGTAAGCGTGCCGCCGGGCGCCGAAATTATCGCGGCGTCTGACTTCACGCCCTATGCCGGGCTCTATTATCCGGACGCGCCAGCCCTCAGCTTCCAGTGCCATCCGGAGTTCGCGGACGCGTATTCTGCGGCGCTCTATTCCCTGCGCCGGCCCCGGATCGGCGAAACCTTAACGGATCAGGCGCTCGAATCTCTCGAAATTGAAGGTGATCACACGCGTCTGGCCCGGTGGATAGCCGGTTTCCTGACAGCACATCAGCGTGCGCGTTAACGATCTGAAACTGGTGTGAAACCTGCACCCGGTTGCGGAAACTGGTGCAACAGTGTTCAACACGCACACGAAACCCCGTGGAGATTTACGACATGATGCCGAAACCGCTCGCAGACATCGCTCCGAACACATTCGAGTTCGAAGTGCTGCCACTGGTGAAACCGACAGGCTTTCGCGAATATGATGCGCGCTGGTGGTTCAACGGTATCGGCAAGGAAAAAGCCCCGGAGCTGAACCTCACCGGTGTGCAGGCGCTTGGCCTTGGCATGGCGACGCTGTTCCATCAGCTGGGCGTCGAGCCGAAAGTCGTCACCGGCCACGATTTCCGCTCCATCAGCCAGCCGATCAAGAATGCGCTGATCCTTGGCCTGACGCAGGGCGGGTGTGAGGTGATGGATGTCGGCCTTGCGCTCTCCCCGATGGTGTACTGGAGCCAGTTCGAACTGGACGCGCCATGCTGCGCCATGGTCACGGCCAGCCACAATGAAAATGGCTGGACTGGCGTGAAAATGGGCGCCAACAAACCCCTGACTTTCGGGCCGGAAGAAATGGGCCGCCTGAAAGAAATCGTCATGGGCGGCGCCTTTGAGGAACGCGAGGGCGGCAAGCACTACCGAATCGAAGGCATCCGCGAGAAATATATCGCTTCCGTCGCCGACAGCGTGAAGCTCTCCCGTCCGCTGCGCGTCATCGCAGCCTGCGGCAATGGCACGGCAGGTGCCTTCGCGCCGGATGCCCTGCGCGCCATGGGCGCCGAAGTGATCGAGATGGATTGCAATCTCGACATGACCTTCCCGAAATACAATCCCAACCCGGAAGATTCCGAAATGCTGCACGCCATGGCCGCTGCCGTAAAAGAGCACGGTGCTGACGTGGCGCTCGGCTTCGATGGCGACGGCGACCGCTGCGGCGTGGTCGACAATACGGGTGAGGAAATCTTCGCTGACAAGATCGGCCTGATGCTGGCCCGCGACCTGTCGAAACAGTATCCGGATGCGAAATTCGTCGTCGATGTGAAATCGACCGGCCTCTACAAGACCGATCCTGTGCTGAAGGAAAACGGCGCCACGGTCGACTATTTCAAAACCGGCCACTCCTATATCAAGCGCCGCACGACAGAGCTCGGCGCGCTGGCAGGCTTTGAAAAGTCCGGCCACTTCTTCTTCCGTCCGCCGATCGGGCTTGGCTATGACTGCGGCCTCGTTGCCGCCAAGGCCGTGCTTCAGATGCTGGACCGCAATCCGGACAAGACCATGGCGGACCTGAAGGGCGAACTGGGCACGGCCTGGACTTCGCTCACCATGTCGCCGCACTGCGATGACGAAACCAAGTACGGCATCGTCGACAAGATGGTCGAGGAATACAAAGGCCTGAACGGCACCGAGATCCTCGGCCGCAAGGTCGTTGATGTGAACACGGTCAACGGCGCGCGTGTGACGCTGGAAGACGGTTCCTGGGTGTTGGTGCGGGCCTCATCCAACAAGCCGGAACTGGTCGTCGTGGTCGAATCCATGGCCAGCGAAGCCGACATGAAGGATCTCTTCCACAAGGAAGTGAAACCGCGTCTCGGCAAGCACCCGGAAGTCGGCGCCTACAATCAGGAAATCTGATCAGCGTCTCTGATCAACTACCAGCCGGAGGCATGCCCATTTCGGCGCCGGCAGTATCGTCGAGGTCTCCGGCGCGCTTCCAGGCGGGCCGGGATTCGAGCCGGCTCCAATAGGCGGCGAGAGCGTCGTGTGCCGGCATGGAGCCGAATTGCAGCCCCCAGCCAACCTGCGCGCCGAGATAGACATCGGCCGCGGTGAATTTGTCGCCGCACAGATAAGGGGTTTCGGAGACGGCCTTGATCAGCACGCCATACATGTCGTCGAAATCGCCATAACCGGCCATCCGCTTCTGATCTTCATTTACAGCGAAACCGAGCGCCCGGTTGGTCACGGCTGATTCCACCGGCCCGGCCGCGAAGAACAACCAGCGATAATAGGCGCCCCGCTGGTCCAGCGGTGGCGCAAGCCCGGCCTCCGGGAAGGCATCGGCCAGATAGGCGCAGATCGCGGCGCATTCGGTGACCACCTGGTCTCCATGCACGATGGCGGGTACTTTGCCCATCGGGTTGATGGAGAGGTATTCCGGCGCCTTCATTGTGCCGTCATAGGTGAGGTATTCCACCTCATAGGGCGCCCCGACTTCTTCCAGCATCCAGCGAGCGATCCGGCCGCGTGACATCGGGTTTGTATAGAGTTTCAACTTGGTCATGCGCCCCTCCGCCTGTTCACGTTTTGATCTAGTCGTTCGAGACCGTCGGAGTCAATCCCGAATCCTCGCGGATGAAACTGCCGGACCCGCAGCCATGCCCTCTTGACCTAGGGGCACAAAAATCGCACCCCTCCGCCCAGTTTATACTGGCAGAATCGAGGGTACCCCCATGCGCGTTGCGATGATTGGCACAGGCTATGTGGGGCTGGTTTCCGGCGCCTGTTTTGCGGATTTCGGCCATGTCGTCACCTGTGTCGACAAGGACGCCTCCAAGATCGAAAAACTGAAGGCCGGTGTGATGCCGATTTACGAGCCTGGCCTCGACAGTCTGGTGGCCAAGAATGTCGAGGAAGAGCGTCTGTTCTTCACGACCGATCCGGCCGAAGCCATTCGTGATGCCGATGCCGTCTTCATCGCTGTCGGTACACCGTCGCGCCGGGGCGACGGGCACGCAGACCTCTCCTATGTCTATGGTGCCGCTGAAGAGATCGCCCAGCTGATGGACGGCTTTACCGTCGTGGTCACCAAATCCACTGTGCCGGTCGGAACCGGGGATGAGGTGGAGGAAATCATCCGGAAGGCGCGGCCTGATGGGGATTTTGCTGTCGTGTCCAATCCGGAATTCCTGCGTGAAGGCGCCGCCATCAAGGACTTCAAGATTCCGGACCGCGTGGTGGTCGGCACCGAAGACGAACGCGCGCGACAGGTCATGAAGGAACTCTACCGGCCGCTCTTCCTGAACGAGACGCCGATCCTGTTTACGGCCCGCCGGACATCCGAACTGATCAAATACGCTGCCAACGCCTTCCTCGCTGTGAAGATCACCTTCATCAACGAAATGGCGGACCTTTGTGAAAAGGTCGGCGCCAACGTGCAGGAAGTTTCCCGCGGCATTGGTCTCGATGGCCGCATCGGGTCCAAATTCCTGAATGCCGGCCCCGGCTATGGCGGTTCCTGTTTCCCGAAAGACACGCTGGCCCTGACCAAGACCGCAAACGACTATGGCAGCCCGGTGCGCATCGTTGACACGGTGGTTGAGGTCAATGCGGCCCGCAAGAAGGCGATGGCCGGCAAGGTGATTGAGGCCATGGGCGGCGACGTCAGCGGCAAGACGATCGGCGTGCTGGGGCTCGCCTTCAAACAGAATACGGATGATATGCGCGACGCGCCGAGCCTCGACATCCTTCCGGCGCTGCAGGCAGCCGGCGCAAAGATCAAGGCGTTCGACCCGGAGGCCATGACGGAAGCCAGCCACCTGCTCAAGGACATTGAGTTCGCCAAGAACGCTTATGAAGCCGCAGAAGGCGCAGATGCGCTCGTCATCGTCACCGAGTGGGACCAGTTCCGTGCGCTTGATCTGGAACGGATCAAAGCCGGTCTGAACAGCAATATCGTGGTCGACCTGCGGAACATCTATTCCCCGGATGACATGGCCGCCAAGGGCTTCGCTTATACCTCAATCGGCCGCCCGGCCGTTTAATCTGACCCTTCGAAAAGGACCGGACCGATGAAATTCTTTGTAGATACGGCGAATATTGACGACATCGCGGAACTCGCTGCCACAGGCCTGATCGACGGCGTGACGACGAACCCGTCGCTGGTGGCCAAAGCGGGCAAACCGTTCACCGACGTGATCAAGGAAATCTGCGAGCTGGTCGAAGGCCCGGTCAGCGCCGAAGTCGTTGCCACCGATTATGACGGCATGATCAGCGAAGGCCGCAAGCTGGCCGCGATCGCGGAAAACGTCGCGGTCAAACTGCCGCTCACCTGGGATGGCCTGAAAGCCTGCAAGACGCTGACCGGTGAAGGCACGATGGTGAATGTCACGCTCTGCTTCTCCGCCAATCAGGCGCTCCTGGCGGCCAAGGCCGGCGCGACCTTCATTTCCCCCTTCATCGGCCGCCTCGACGACATCAATCTCGATGGCATGGAGTTGATCTCCGACATTCGCCAGATCTATGACAACTATCTGTTCGACACCGAAATCCTGGCCGCCTCCATCCGGACGGCGAACCATGTGAAGGAGTCGGCGCTGGCCGGTGCAGATGTCGCGACCATGCCGCCGAACGTGATCAAGTCGCTTGCCGCGCATCCGCTGACGGACAAAGGCCTGGCGGCCTTCATGGCGGATGCCGAGAAGGCCGGCATCAAGGTCTGATCCGTATGGCCGAGGCGCAAGGCCCGCAGGGCAGGGTCCTCATTATCGCCGGGTCGGATTCCGGCGGTGGGGCCGGTATTCAGGCTGACATCAAGGCTGTCACCATGCTGGGCGGCTTTGCCATGACAGCAGTGACGGCGATCACCATTCAGGACACGACCGGTGTTCATGGCGTCTGGCCAGTGCCGCTGGATGCGGTGACCGGGCAGATGCGGGTCACCCTCACTGACATCGGCGCCGATGCCATCAAGACCGGCATGCTGGGCAGCGCCGCGCTCGTGGAGGCGGTGGCCGAATGCCTGTCCGATCACGCACAGATGATCCCGCGCGTTATCGACCCGGTCATGATCTCGACATCCGGCCACCGGCTGGTCGATGTGAAGGGTGTCGAGGCGATCCGCTCGGAACTGGTGGCGAATGCGCGCCTTGTCACACCGAATGCGCCGGAAGCGGAAGTGCTGACCGGAAAGGCGGTCGAGACAGTCGATGGCCAACGCCGCGCTGCTGAGCAGCTGTTGGAGCTTGGGGCCCATGGCGCGCTGGTGAAGGGCGGCCATATTCCCGGCAGCAGGATCACTGATGTGTTGCAGACGACGACCGGGGAGTGGCTTTTCGAGAGCCCGCGCATCGATACGACGTCTACGCACGGAACCGGCTGCACGCTCGCCTCTGCCATTGCGGCGCTGCTGGGGCAGGGCGCCAGCGTACCGGACGCGGTGGAGCAGGGGCGCGACTATCTGATGGGCGCGATCCGTGCGGCGAAGGGCTTTGGCAGGGGCGACGGACCTGTCCATCATGGCTGGGTTCTGGACGAGGAAGATTAGCCGGACTTAACCATCGATCAGAAATGATCGGTTTGCCGCCTGCGGAGAGTGTGGCAAAGGAGGCGCCTTGAAACAGGAGGCGCCGATGCCGAAATTTCCATTCTACCAGATCGATGCTTTCGCCTCGCGTCCGTTCGAGGGCAATCAGGCGTGCGTGATGCTGCTGGAAGATTTCCTGCCGGATGCCATCCTCCAGACCATTGCGGCGGAGAACAATGTCGCAGAAACGGCTTACCTTGTTCACAGGGGCGGCAATACCTGGGCGCTGCGCTGGTTCACCCCGGCGGTGGAAGTGCCGCTCTGCGGTCATGCGACTCTGGCGAGCGCCCATGTCCTGTTCGAGGAGCAGGGCTTCAAAGGGGAAGCGATACATTTCGAGACAGTCCATTCCGGCCGCCTCGTGGTGCGCCGGCTGGCGGACGGCCAGCTGGAAATGGATTTCCCCTGCGGCCCGGTGCAGGAGATTCCGGTGACGGATGATGTCGCCGCCGCGCTTGGCGCCCGCCCGGTGCAGGCCTGGGGCGGAATGTTTTATGCAGCGCGATTCGAAACACCGGAGGACGTCAAAGCCCTCAAACCGGACCAGAAAGCCCTGAAAGACCTCGGCATTCCAGGGGAGGGCTGGGACCGCGGCAATTTTGGCTGTTTCGCGACCGGCGGCGATGGCGTCGACGTGACCAGCCGTTTCTTCGCGCCCGGCAGCGGGATCGATGAGGACCCCGCCACCGGCAGCTGGCACACGATGCTCTCCCGCGTGATGCACGAGCACACCGGGAAGACCGAGCTCAAATGCCATCAGGCCTATCCGGACCGCGGCGCCTTCATCGATACACGCCTGGAGGGCGACCGGGTGAAACTGATTGGTACCTCAGTGACGGTCATAGAAGGCAGCTTCACGCTTTAGGTTCGTCCAGCACTTGCGGCCGGACTGGCGGTTGCCATCCGGTAGGGGAGTTGGTTTCTTGCCGTCCATCCTTCGACTTCGCTCAGGATGAGTCCGGGAAACTTTGCGCCTTAGAAATGTGCTCATCCTGAGCGAAGTCGAAGGATGATGGTGGCGCACGAAAGGCCCGGCTAAGGCGGACCCCGCACGTGCAGCCCATGATCATACCGGACTACGCCATGACCAGGCATGACTATAGCGGACTTACCCGGATCATGACGGACTTCGCGGGACTTGCCGCGCACGCAGGCGGGCACATCGCTGCCGAGGGCAGGGTGCTCCCATGCCGCAATGCGCGGCGCTTCATATGTATAGAGATCATCGGGCGGCGGGGCATCGGCCAGGCAGACCAGCCTTATATTGCCAAAGCAATCGACCGCCATCAGCGCTTCCCGCCCGGTGCGTGCGTGCCAGCGGGCAAC
>NZ_ARYJ01000021.1 GCF_000685215.1 Hyphomonas jannaschiana VP2 | reverse complement strand
AACGGACTATACCGGACTATGCCGGATCAATCGCCCTCTTCAGAGCGGCGGGCGGCTTCGCGGAGGCGGGCGAAGAGGATGGCCGGGTCTTCTTCCGAGACGTCCGCGTCTTCCGGGGAGACGTATTGTTCGTCGTCTTCCTCGTCCTCTGCCAGCACAGGTTCGAACGGGTCTTCCTCCGCCACGCCCGCGGCGGCCTCACGCTGGATCTCGAAAGCCTCTTCGATCTCGTCGTCTTCGGCGTCATGCGCATCGGAGCGCAGGCGGCCGATGACGGTCTCGCCCCCGACTAGGCTCTGACCGGGCCAGATCAGCTGGCCGGAACTTGTGGGAATGAAGAGGTCGCACCAACCGCCCAGGCGGCGCGTGCCGCACGGCTTGCCGAGGCGGGCAATGTCGCCCGCATTCATGTCGATCTCGATGCGGGGGCCAAAGCCGCCGGAGGCGAGCCGGATGCCGACCTGCTGGCCGTGGCTTTCAAAGCACATCCACGCCCGGGAGAGGCCCTCATCATCCGCGCGCATGGCGATCGGGATGGAGGAGTCGCCCTCTTCCAGCGTCACATGTTCCAGGCTGCCGGAGATCGGCGTGTAGATCTTGTTGGTGGAAACCGGCGCAGACGAAATGCGGACGCGGGTGACCACAGGCGTGTGGAAACGCAATTCCGGCGGCGCTTCCATCTGGGTCACCGACACGACGATGCCGTCACAGGGCGCGACGATGCCGCTGGCGAGTTCGGGCGGGGTGCGCTGCGACCAGCGGGTCGCAAGCAGGGTCGCGATAAAGGCGATGAAACCGAGCCAGAAGAGCGGCGCCCACAGCCAGCCCAGCAGCAGGGCCCCAAGGAACACAGCGAATGCCACGACGATGCCTTCAATGTCGAAGCCACCATTCAGCCAGGGCGTGGACTTGTGGTCCAGGTCATCCATGATTCCGCACGCTTTCTTATTCCGAGCTCTTATTCGGCCGCGAGTTCGAGATTCGCACTGCGGGCCTGTCTTTCCCACATATCAGCATATTTCCCGTGCTTTGACAGCAGGGTGGCGTGATCTCCGCGTTCGATCACCTGCCCGGCTTCCAGAACGAGGATTTCGTCAGCCGATTTTACCGTGGAGAGGCGGTGGGCGACCATCAGCGTGGTGCGGCCCTGGGAGGCCTCGTCGAGCGCTTCCTGGACAGCATGCTCGGTGGCGCTGTCGAGGGCGGAGGTTGCCTCGTCCAGCACGAGGATGGCCGGATCGGCGAGGATGACGCGGGCGATGCCGACACGCTGTTTCTCCCCGCCGGAGAGCTTCAGGCCGCGCTCGCCGACGCGGGTGTTCCAGCCTTCCGGCAGGCTTTCGATGAAGTCGAGCAGCTGCGCCCGGCGGGCGGCGTCGCGCACGTCCTCATCGGTCGCGTCGGGCCGGGCATAGGCGATGTTGCGGCGGATCGTGTCGTTGAAGAGGACAACATCCTGCGGCACGAGGCCGAGCGCGCGGCGCAGGGATTCCTGTGTCAGGCCGCGCACGTCATGGCCGTCGACCAGAACGCGACCGGATTTGACGTCATAGAAGCGGAAGAGCAGCTTCAGCAGCGTCGACTTGCCGGCGCCGGAGGTGCCGACGAAGGCGATCTTCTTGCCGGGCTGCAGGTCGAAGCTGACATCCTGCACGCCGACGGCGCGGCCTTCATGGCTGAAGGAGACATTCTCGAACGTGACGCTGCCGACCGGATGCGCAAGCTCGATGGCGTCCGGCGCATCGGTAATCTCGGGCTTCATGTCGAGCAGGCCGTAGAGCTTTTCGAGGTCGACCGCGCCCTGCTTGATCTCCCGCCAGGCCCAGCCAAGGATGTTCAGCGGAGCATAAAGCGACAGCATCATCAGCATGACCGCCGTCAGGTCGCCGATCTGCATCTTGCCGTGGATGACGTTCCAGGCCGACAGGACCAGCACCGCCGCGAGGCCGGCATTCATCACGAAGGCCTGCGTGGCGTTCAGGATGTACATGGACCGGACGGTCTCGACATAATGGTGGTTGTAATTGGCCATCGCCTTGCCGAAGCGGGCGGTTTCCCGGCGCTCGGCGGCGAAGGATTTCACCGTCTCGAAATTGGTGAGGATGTCGACCGAGGTGGCGCGGAAATGCGTGTCGGCCTCATTCATCTTGCGGCGCTGGCGCACGCGCCATTCGGTGATGATGACGGTGGCGACGACATAGATGGCGATGGTCGCAACGGCGATCAGCGCGAGCTTGTAGTCATAAGCCAGGCCCAGCGCGACCGAAGCCAGGATCAGGCGCACAAAGGTGGGCCCGATATTGAAGGCGAGGAAGCGGATCAGGTAGTCGATGGCGCTGGCGCCGCGCTCGATCACGCGGTTGAGGGCACCTGTGCGGCGGGTCTGGTGGAAGTTCAGCGAGAGCATCTGCGCATGGCCGAACGCGTCCACGCTGGCGAGGCGCTGGGCGTCCTGGCTGACCGGAGAGAACAGCCAGTCCCGCAGCTGGGGCATGGCGCCGGCGGCGAAGCGGACGCCGATCCCGAAGGCGAGCCAGATGGCGGCTATGCCGAAGGCAGCGGGGGCGCCGCCTGACGGGGCGACCTGGTTGATTGCATGGCCGACGACCAGCGGCGAGACCACTTCCAGCACAGACGCGCCCAGCGTCAGCAGGATGGCAATCGCGATCACCGGGCGCCATTTCGCCAGTTCCGGCCGCCAGAGCAGCTTCAGAATGCGCGCAATTGACGGGCCGAGACCGCCATCGGCGCTGTCGATCTTGTCGTGGTTCTGACTGGCGTGCGGAGGACTCATTCCCCGGCATATGGGGCCGTTTGGGGCCGCAGGGAACCCGAAAGCATCTCTTTGGGCCTGAAATGGCCTGATTTTCGCGCTGGCGCGGGCATAAGGCGCCCCATATGAGGGATAGAAAGAGAAAAGAAAACGAGGTTCAGGGAATGTCGAATTTGCGGTCGGTCTGTGTGTATTGCGGTGCGTCGAATGACGTGCGTCCGGACTATATCGCACTGGCCGAGCGGCTGGGCCGGGAGCTGGCCAAGCGCGACATCCGCCTCGTCTATGGCGGCGGCGGTGTTGGCCTGATGGGCGCCTGCGCGCGGGCGGCACATGAGTCAGCCGGCGACGTGTTGGGCATCATGCCCCGCTTCCTGCTGACCAAGGAAATGATCTACGAGGATGTCGAGCACCGCATCGTCGAGGACATGCACACCCGCAAGCAGATGATGTTCGAGGAGTCGGACGCGTTCATCGTGCTGCCGGGCGGTATCGGCACGCTGGAGGAAGCGGTCGAGATCCTGTCCTGGGCGCGCCTTGGCCTGCACGCCAAGCCGATGGCCTTTCTGGACGAAGACGGCTTCTGGTCGCCCTTTTTCGATCTCATGGGGCACATCATCGACGGCAAGTTCACGCCGGAAAGCTTCCGCACGGCGCTCGTACACAGCGATACGCCGGAAAAGGCAATCGACGCGCTGTGCGAGCGGATCGTGATGCTGGGCCAGTAAGTCCGGAAAGTCCGGCGCCTAGACGCCGGTGAAGCCTTCGACTTCCTCGACGGTTTTCCGCGTGAAATCCATGCCGAGCGACAGGACCAGCGCTGACGCGATGAAGATCGACGAATAGGTACCGATAAAGATACCGAAGATCAGCGCGAAACTCATGCCCTGCAGCACGGGGCCGCCGAGGAAATAGATCGCGAACAGCGAGATCAGCGTCGTGCCGGAGGTCAGCAAGGTCCGCGACAGGGTCACGTTCAGCGACATGTCGATGACTTCGCGGTCCGGCATCTTCTTGTACTTGCGGCGGTCTTCCCGGATGCGGTCGAACACGACGACCGTATCGTTCATGGAGTAACCGATGATGGTCAGCAGGGCCGCGATGGAGGTCAGGTTGAACTCGATCCGCAGCAACGCGAACATGCCGAGCGTGATGATCACATCGTGCGCCAGCGCCGCGATGGCGCCGACCGAGAACTGCCACTGGAAGCGGAACCAGATATAGACCAGCATCATGGCCAGCGCGACAACGAGCGCCGTGATCCCGTCGGTGAACAATTCCTGAGAGACTTTCGGGCCAACCGAGTCATTCCGCAGGAAGTCGCCATTCTCGACACTGAGGCCGAACTTTTCGGACAATGTCTGGACGATCAATTCGTTCGTGGCGCCGGAAGCGCGTTCTGCCTTCTGTTCTTCCGACAGCGACTTGAAGTCTTCGCCCAGCAGGTCCGGCGGCGCTTCGCCGAACTTGACCACGACGATCTCGCGGCCATCGGTGCCGCGGGCACTGTTGACCTCGGCATTGATCGGCATGGCTTCGCGTACGGCCGGCACGGTGACGGTATCCGTCTTTGCCAGCTCCATCACGGTGCCGCCGGCAAAGTCGACCCCGAAATTCAGGCCGCGCGTTCCCAGAAGGAAGGCTGATGCCGCAATCAGGATCATCGAGAACAGAGCCCCGGCAACCCGGAAGCTCATGAAGGGGACTTTGGTCCGGTCGGGCCAGTATTTGATCAGCATCGCGTCTCTCCTGCCCCTAAATTCCGAACCGCTTGGGTTTTATCAGTTTCATGTATCCGACCGTGATCATCCGGGTCACGACATAGGCCGTGAACACGGAGGTCACGATGCCGATGGACAGGGTCACGGCGAAGCCTTTCACCGGGCCGGAGCCCAGAAGGTAAAGAATGGTCGCCGCGATCAGCGTGGTGATGTTGGCGTCCATGATGGTCGACAGGGCACGCTCATAGCCTGCCTGCGTCGCCGTCCATGGCGAGCGGCCTTCACCTTGCTCTTCGCGGATCCGCTCGAACACCAGCACGTTGGCGTCCACAGCCATACCGATGGTCAGGATGATACCTGCAATCCCCGGCAGGGTGAGCGTGGCGCCGACACCCGACAGGCCGGCAAAGATCAGGATGATGTTGCAGGCCAGCGACAGCACGGCGAAGAAGCCGAGCACGCCATAGACGAGCACCATGAAGACGGCGACGGCCGCCAGGCCGATCAGGGCTGCGGTATAACCGGCATTGATCGAGTCCTGTCCGAGGGTCGGGCTGACCGTCCGCTGGTCGAGGAATTGCAGCTTGGCCGGCATCTCACCTGCTTCGATGATGGCGGCGAGGTCGATGGCTTCCTGCTGCGAGAACGTACCGGTGATGCGGACGTTTCCACCCGGGATCGGCTCGTCGATGCGCGGCGCCGACATGACCTTGTCGTCCAGCACGATTGCGAATTGTTTGCCGGTGTTCTTGGCGGTCGTCTCATAGAACTTCCGCGCGCCATTGCCGTTCAGGCGGAACGTGATCTGCGGACGGTTCTGCTCGTCAAAGCTCTGCGCAGCATTAGCGACATCGGAGCCGACAATTTCAGGGATGTTATTGATCAGGTACGGAATGTCCTGATCGTCATACAGAAGACGGTAGCCCGGTTTCACGGCGCCTGCCTGTGCGGCCTGGATCGCCGCCGCACTGGAGTCGACGATATTGAAGGTCATCCGGCCGTCGCGGTTCAGCAGGTCTTTCAGGCGCTGCGGATCCGGCTCGCCCGGCGCTTCCAGGATGATGCGGCTGTTGCCCTGCGGCGTGATCGAGATTTCAGACACGCCTTCCGGGTCGACCCGGCGGCGGACGATGGTCATCGTCTTGCCGAGGGCCTCTTTCAGAAGCGCCTCTTCTGCGGCCTGCGGCACGGTGATCGTGATCGTGTCCTTGCCGGAAATGCGCATCTCGTACATCTGCGCGCCGCCGATGACACCGCCGACCGGGCCGTTCAGCTTCTGCAGGCGCTTCAGCGCGTCCTCGGTGCGGAAATTGCCGTCAGCGTCCGGGCGGGTCAGGCGCACGACCAGTTCGCGGCCTTTGACTTCCGGCAGGTTGAAGATCCGGTCAGAGGCCGGCGTCGTCAGCGCGGAGGAGACATCGCGCGACAGCACGTCCAGCCGGTTGGCAACGACTTCGTCCGCCTGGATTTCCATCATCAGGTAGACGCCGCCCTGAAGGTCCAGCCCCAGATTCACGCCCTTCTTCGGCATCCAGCCCGGCGCGCCGGACATGTTCACCACATTCGGAGCGGCCAGCAGGGCGCCCCACAGAAGAACCAGGACAATCAGGCCTAACTTCCAGGGTGGAAACTGAAGCATTTGGGAATCCTTGAATGGCCGCGCCGATGGGCGCCCGGCTCAGTCGTTGGGCCTAGTCGTTGGCAGCGACCGGTTCGGCCTTGCCGCGCACCTCGATGACCATGGTCTTGATCACGCGAACTTTCACGTTTTCACCCAGGTCGAGGGAAATCTCGTCGTCGAACACCTTGTTCACCTTGCCGACGAGACCGCCGGAGGTGACCACCGTGTCGCCGCGCTTGAGGGCCGTCAGCATGGCGGAGTGTTTCTTGGCGCGCTGCTGCTGCGGACGGATCAGCAGGAAGTAGAAGATGGCAACCAGGCCGATCGGCATGATCAGCAGCTCGAACAGGCCGCCACCCGGACGGCCACCGGCTTCCTGAGCCACCGCCGGAAGCGCCGACAGGGCAGCTCCGATGAACAGCGCTACGTGCTTGTTCGCCATGATTTTCCTCTCTTCAAGCCCCAAAAAAGATACGCCCCTATAGCTGTGGCCGCCGGGCTTGGCAAACAAGGGCTGCAGGCGCGAATTCGCAGTCAGAGCGCCTGTGCGGGGCCTTCGCGCAACAGGGGCAACGCATGCCGGAAGCCGAGGCGTTCACGCTCGCCATTCTCATGCAGGCGCATCAGGACCTGCCCGTCCGGCGTCACGACCGGGGCGACCAGCAGGCCGCCTTTTCCCAGCTGGGAGAGCAACGCCTCCGGAATCTCCTCCACAGCCCCGGCCAACAGGATGCGGTCATACGGCCCCCGCTCCGGCCAGCCAGCCAGACCATCGCCGCAGCGCACCGCCAGGTTGGACAGTTCCAGATTGAGAATGCGGCGCCGGATCGCCTCGGTCAGCGCGTTGAAACGCTCCACCGCGAATACGTCCGACGCGATCTGCGCCAACAGCGCAGCCGTGTAACCGGAACCGGCGCCAATCAGCAGAACACGGGATTTGTTGCCTTTTTCCAGCTGAAGCGCCTGGATCAGCTGGCCCGTCGTCACCGGCCGCGGGATGATCTGGCCGCAGGGGATCGGCACGAGCGCATTCTCGAAGGCAAGGTCCGTCAGCGCCGGATCGTCGATGAAGGCAGCGCGGTCGATGGTTTCCATGGCGCGCAGCACGCCATCATCGGTCACGCCCTCCTGCCGCAGGTGGAGAACGAGCCGGGCTGCACGAAAGGGATCGGCGATCAGGCCTGCCATGATCCTTTGAGCTTTTGGAGGAACGCCTCGTGCGTCAAGTCCACATGTAGCGGAGACACCGAAACATAGCCCTCATAGATCGCTCTCAGGTCAGTTCCTTCGTCCGGCTTGGACAATTTGCCCTTGTAGCCGATCCAGTAATAATCGTTTCCGCGCAAATCCTCGCGCCGGTCGGTATGGATGATCGACTCGTCGCGGAAGCCCTGACGGGTGATCTGGACGCCGCGAACATCTTCCGGCTCCACGTCCGGGAAGTTCACGTTCATCACCACATCGTCCGGCCAGCCAATATCCAGCAGCGGGCGCAGCGTCTTCGCACCCCAGGTCCGCGCCGTGTCCCATGGCAGCGAGCCGCGCTCGCGGAAGTTCTGGGACTGGCTTAGCGCGATGGACGGAATGCCCAGCTGCATGCCGAACATGGCCGCCGCGATGGTGCCGGAAAAGCTCGTATCCTCGGCAATGTTCTGGCCGCGATTGACGCCGGAGAGTACGAGGTCCGGCTTCTCTGGCATCAGGTCATGCGTGGCCAGCAGCACGCAGTCGGACGGCGTGCCGGTGATCGCGAAGGCGCGGGCGCCGACCTTGCGAGTGCGCACCGGATGCGTCAGCGAGATCGCACGGCCCTTGCCGGACTGTTCTTCTTCCGGCGCCGCAATCCAGATGTCGTCCGACAGCTCCTTCGCGATCTCCTCCAGCACGGAGAGGCCGGGGGCATTGATACCATCATCGTTTGTGAGGAGGATTCTCACGAAATCACCTCAAGGCCGCCCATGTAGGAGCGCAGGGCTTCCGGCACGGTGATGGAGCCGTCTTCGTTCTGGTAGTTCTCGATCACGGCGACCAGGGTGCGCCCGACGGCGAGGCCGGAGCCGTTCAGCGTGTGCACGAATTCCGGCTTGGCGCCGGCTTCCGGGCGGTAGCGCGCGTCCATGCGGCGGGCCTGGAAGTCTCCGCAGTAAGAACACGAGCTGATCTCGCGATAGGTTTTCTGCGAGGGCAGCCAGACTTCGAGGTCATAGGTCTTGCGCGCCCCTGCCCCCATATCGCCTGTGCAGAGCAGCATGCGGCGGAACGGCAGGTCGAGGCGCTTCAGCACAGCCTCGGCGCATTCCGTCATGCGCTCCAGTTCCTTCAGCCCCTCTTCCTCGTTCGCGACGACCGAGACGAGCTCCACCTTGTTGAACTGGTGCAGACGGATCATGCCCTTCGTGTCACGCCCCGCACTGCCCGCTTCCGAGCGGAAGCACGGCGTGTGCGCGGTGAAGCGGCGCGGCAGGTAACCCGGTTCGATGATCGTCTCACGGACGATGTTGGTCAGAGACACTTCTGCCGTCGGGATCAGCCAGTGATCTGCCGTCGTTTTGAAGAGGTCCTCAGCGAACTTGGGAAGCTGCCCCGTGCCAACCAGCGCCTGGTCCTTCACCAGCAGCGGCGGCGAGCATTCCGTGTACCCATGCTCTTCGGTCTGCAGGTCCAGCATGAACGCCGCGATGGCACGTTCGAGCCGGGCGAGCTTGCCCGAGAGCAGCACGAAGCGCGCGCCGCTCATCTTGGCGGCCGTCTCGAAATCCATCATGCCGAGGGCTTCGCCGAGATCGGCATGATCTTTCGGACCGTTGATTTGCTTCGGTTCGCCCCAGCGGTGCTGTTCGACGTTCGCCTCTTCGTCCTGGCCTTCCGGCACATCGTCCAGCGGCAGGTTCGGCAGGCCGTAGAGCAGCTCGTTCAGCTCTGCCCGAGCCGCCTCTTCCTGCTCGGCGCAGGCTTCGATCGTTTCCTTGGCATCGGCCACCACTTTGCGCAGGCGCTCGAACTCCGCCTCGTCGCCGGAGGCTTTCGCCTTGCCGATCAGCTTGGACGTTTCATTGCGCAGTTTCTCGGCTTCCTGCTTGTCGGTCAGTGCCGTACGCAGGGCCGCATCGTGGCGGTGAATATCGTCCACCGCATCGCCGAGGCCCGGCTTGCGCCGGTTCCAGGCCTTGCGGAAGGCTTCAGGGTTTTCGCGGATCGCGCGGAGGTCAAACATCGGGTCGGGCCTTTGATGACTTTAGGGGTCTTCTACAGCCCCTGCGTCTAATCCGCTGCGGCCGATGCGTCCACTCGCGTTTCAGCCGCAGCCGGCTTTTCGTCCGATTTCTCTTCCGGCGCCGTGTCAGCGGCCTTCGCCTCTTCCTCGGGCTCCGGCTCCGTTGGCTTCGGGGCCGGCGGGTCAGGCCGTTTCGGCGGCGGCCCGAGCGGAGACGGCACACCGACCATCCGCCCGCGGCGGCCGCGCGGCCCGCGGGCCCGGCAGACGATGCGCACGGTCTTGTCGGCCAGTTCGGTCACCTGAATGTCCGGGTTTTCCTCCGACAGCTTGCGCATCAGGGTTTTGAAATTCTTCTGGCCGAGCCACGGCTTCACCCGGTTGCCATATTTGGTCTGGAAACCTTCCATACCCTCCAGCGCGCGGATCACCTTGTTGCGCGGCAGCGGCTGGTCCGGCGTGCGGGCGCCGAGCTGCATGACAATATCCGCCGCAAGCTTCAGCTGCTGCACCGCGCCCGGCGTGCCGTTCGCCTTCTCCACGCGCACAGCGTGGCGCACCTTCTTCAGCAGGGGCGACAGGCGCTCGGCCTGCTGGCGGAGCGGTGCGATGACCGGCGGGTCGGAGCGCAGCTTGTACCATTTGCGGGGTGCCCGCTCGTAATCGAAGGCAGCCTTCAGCGCGCCGATATGGATCACATCGTCGGCATGTTCGGAATAGAGCTGGTAGGTCGGGTCCGTTTCCTTGCCGGCCGTCACGACGCGGATACCGGCCAGCTGCAGGCGGTTCACCACGGGTACGAAGTCTGAATCGGTGGTCAGCACGATGAATTCATCGACGCCGCCCAACTGATGGCGCAGCTCAATCGCGTCCATGGTCATGACGATGTCGGCAGAGGACTTGCCCGACGCAATCTTGGTCTTGGCATGGGCGCGGCAATCGAAAGCCTCGAACCCGGCCGCCTGGAAGGCGTCCCGGTGCACATCATACTGGCTGTTCCAGTAGACCCGCTTGGCGACAAATTTGCGGCGGCGGCCCTTTTCCGACAGCGCACCGTCCGACAGCCACAGCAGCCATTGCGGCAACGTGTCGACCATGGCCTGTCCCGTGGCAGCAAATATGTTGTCGAAATCCACGAGCAGTACGCTCTTCAGGCGCGCCACAGACTACTCCTTGCTTCTCAAGGCCCGGCTCGGATCCAAGGTTCTACATCCAGGGTCTTAATTCAACAGTGCCAGACAGCGCAGCGCTCATTCGGCTGTGGAGGCCGCCTCACGCTGGGCTTCCTTCTTCTCGATCATTTTCACGCTGAGGATGCCAATCTCGTAAAGAAACAGGACAGGTGCCGCCAGCAGGACCTGCGAAATTGCATCCGGAGGTGTAAACACCGCGGAAAATCCGAGAATGCCGACGATGGCAAATTTACGGCCTTTCGACAGGCCTTCGGAACTGACCACGCCGATCTTGCCCAGCAGGGTGAGGATCAGCGGCAGCTGGAAGGAGATGCCGAAGGCCAGCATCAGCGCCATCACCAGCGACAGGTAGTCGGCCACCTTGGGCAGCATGGTAATGTTGGCGACTTCGCTGTCGGTCAGCTCCATGCCTACGGTGAAGCGGGCCAGCATCGGCAGCATCACGTAATAGACGAACGCCGCGCCGGTGGAGAACAGGATCGGGGCCAGCACCAGGTAAGGCCAGAAGGCGCCGCGCTCATTCTTGTAAAGGCCGGGCGCCACGAAAGCGTAGACCTGCCAGGCCACAAACGGGAACGCCACAAAGATGCCGGCGAACAGGGCCAGCTTCAGCTTGGCGAAGAAGAACTCCATCGGCGCGGTGTAGATGAAGTCGAGCTTCGTGCCGCGGATCTCCTGCGCCATCCGGGCGAAGGGATTGAGCAGGAATTCATAGATGTCCTGCGCAAAGAAGAAGCAGCCGATGGTTGCGATGGACAGGGCCAGCAGGCTCCAGATCAGGCGGGAGCGCAGCTCGGTCAGGTGCTCCAGCAGCGGCGCGCGGGAGGACTCGACCTCATCGTCCAGGATTTCGGGCTGTTCGTCCTTGGGGGGCGTGTGGCTCATGCCGGGTCCCCCTTCGGTTCAGCCTCGGGGCCGGTCTCCGGCTTCGCTGCCGGTTCGGACTTCGCCTCAGGCTTTGCTTCCGGCGTTTCCGGCGACGTCTGTTCCGCGAGCTTTGCCGCCGCCTCGGAGCGCGACTGGGCCATCACGGCGGAATTCACATCCTGCTCATAGGAGGAGAGGTCACTGGTCGCCTGTTTCAGGGAATTGGACCGTTTCAGATCCTCGATTTCCTTGCGCAGGTCTTCCAGTTCGCTCTGGCGGGCGATGTCGTCAAAGGCGGCCTGGAATTCGCGCGCCATGGCGCGGCCCTTGCCCACAAACTGGCCAAGGCGGCGCATCATCATCGGCAGGTCCTTGGGCCCGACGATAATCAGGGCCGCAACGGCCAGCACCATAAGTTCGGTAAAACCGATTCCGGGCAGCATGGGGTGCGCCCTCCGTCAGAGTTCAGGACGAAGCCTTGGTTTCGTCCTTCTTGGGCGTGACGTCGACCATTTCTTCCTTGTCGACCGCCTTGGGTTCCTCTTCATCCTTGAGGCCCTTGCGGAACGCGCCGATGCCCTTGGCCATATCCGTCATGATACCGGAAATCCGGCCCCGGCCGCCAAACAGCAGCAGCGCGACGATCACAACGATCAGCAATTGTATCCAGCTGGGGGCCATGCCGGGGGTCTCCTTGAAATTTCTGCAAGTATAGGCGCCGTGACTGGCTGGAACAATGGGGCGAAGCTGCTTAAAGGTCAGCGCATGCGTATTGCCACATGGAACGTCAATTCGATCAAGGCCCGCTTCCCGACTGTGCAGGAAGTGTTACAGAACATCGATTGCGATGTCGTCTGCCTTCAGGAACTGAAGTGCGAGACGGATGCCTTTCCCTACATGGAACTGGAGGAAGCCGGCTGGAATTGCGCCGTGCTGGGCCAGAAAAGCTATAATGGCGTGGCCCTTCTCTCGAAATATCCGCTGGAGGATGTGACGAAAGGCCTCTCCACCATGGAGGACGACCAGGCCCGTTTTATCGAGGCGCTGGTCATGGCCGAAACGCCATTCCGCGTCGGCGGGCTCTACCTGCCGAACGGCAACCCGGCACCGGGTCCCAAATTCGACTACAAGCTCGAATGGATGGCGTGCCTGCTGGATCATGCCCGCGAGCGGCTGAAGGCCGAGGAGCCTTACGTGCTTTGCGGCGACTACAACACGATCCCCACGGCGGTGGATTGCTGGGACGAGACCAAATGGGCCGATGACGCCCTCGCCCTGCCCGAAACCCGTGAAGCGTTTCGCCGGATCAAGAACCTCGGCATGACCGATGCCTTCGAGATCACCGACGGCCGTGCCCACCAGTACACCTTCTGGGACTATCAGGGCGGCGCCTTCCAGAAGGATCACGGCATCCGGATTGACCACCTTCTGGTCTCCCCGCAGGCCGCCGACAGGCTCCAGTCCGTGGAAATCTACCGCAAGGCCCGCAGCCTCGATAAGCCGTCAGACCATGTGCCGGTGATCGGCGTCTTCGAAGACTAGTTCACAGACCCGTAGGTCGCGCCTGCGTCGGTGAAGTAGGCGCGCCAGAAGCCTTTTACGTCTGCAACCGGCAGGTCGTAGATCTGGCGGGGCACGACGCGGGCGACGACGTCGACACCTTCCAGCTTCGGCTTCGTCTCGGCCAGTTCCGACTCCAGATAGGCGTCATAATCGGCGCCCATCTTGTAGAAGGAGAAGCCGCTCGAATGCTGCATCAGGTCTGACACCAGCACGACACGGCGCCCGGCCTGCTGCGGCTGGAAATCTGCCCGGTCGGAAATCGTGTAGAGCGCCTCGCTGAGCGGGGAGCTTGGCTGTTCCTTGTCCATCAGTGCCTCTTCCACCGTGCCGACCAGCGGCTGGTAGAATTTCTTCTGCCAGGCCTGTTCGATCATTTTCGGGTTCTGCGTGATGGGGTTGGCGGCAGCTGCGCTGCCCGGCGAACAGGCCGCATACAGAACTTTCGGGCTGTACGGGTCTGCCGCATTCGGCACCATCACGGTCAGCTTGCCATATTTCGGCAGGGCGCGGGCTTCATCGTTCACCAGCTCATGCACCCAGTCCATGTCATTCGGATTGAACGGGTCCGACTGGTCGATCAGCAGAATCGTATGCGCCGGATCCTTGCGGTCCACGCGGCAGCTGGTTTCCGGCATGACCGCAGGCGGCTGGCTGAAGGCAACCAGTGCGAAGAGGCCGAACACGCCGGTCAGCATGGCGCCGATGGCGCCGCGCCAGAACCAGGGACCCCGAGTATGCCTGCGTCTTGCCATGACCTGTTTTCTCCTCAGGCGCGGCGAGCCTGGTCAACGGGGACATGCGTGTCGCCCTTCGACTGCTTCGCTTCGCGGACCTTGCCGATTTCTTCGACAACTTTCTTCTCGATGGAGGACAGCCCCTGCTGGACCTGCTGGATATGCTGCTCCAGCCATTCACGGCAGATATTCAGCGCCGTGATGTTATTGTCGATCGTCTTCATGGCTGCCTGCGCCTGCTCGCGCTCCTTGGCCAGATCATAGGACGGCAGCTGCGGCGTGACGATCTCGTCGAAATAGGCCGGGCAAGCCGCCTGATCGCCGAGGCGGTCACGGTTGGCATTGCGGGCACGGCGGTGCGCCTGGCGGTAGGCCACTTTCAGGCTGCGCTCCTGGTCTGCCGCCCGCGAGGCAATCGCGATGGCGAAATCACGCCGGGCATCGAGCAGATTCATCGCCTTTTCGATCTCGCGCTTTGCGGCGACATGACGGGACTGCTGCGTCTCGAACCACTGGCGGCAGCTGGTGAAATAATCCGACAGGTCATCGCGCACGGCGTTACGCACAGCCTGGCGGCGTTCATAGGCCTTGCGTTCCTTGCGCCACACGCGGCCATAGCCGGGATAGCGGTCAGAGATGCGGTCATAGCCTTCATAGATGGCCAGGCCAAAGACTGTCAGCCCCATGAACAACAGGCCAAGGGCAATGAAGCTGTCGAGGCTGAACACGTTCGGGAACATCGACACGAACACTTCAGACGGCGAGATCGAGAACAGCGAGAAGGTTCCGAGGCCGGCTTCGGCGTCCGTGCTGTGCAGGCCGGTCTCAACCGCATCGCGGAAGTGGGCGACGAAGAAGTTCAGCAGGATACCCGCGGCGATGCAGACGGTCGCGACCGTGCCGCCGATCACGCGCTTGACGATATTCGGGCTGTTCAGGGCGTAACGCAGGCCGAAGAAACCGGCGATCACGCCGAGGCAGACGTTCACAGCACTCACACCGAAGGCGATCATCATGCCACCGATCAGGCCATTGGCCTGCGCATCCTTGAACAGGAGCGCGTTGAAGCCGCCTTCCAGGATCATGATGAAGACGAGAATCGCGATCGCCTGTTCGACATTCTTCTTGATGTCCGGCGTGCGGTCTCCGATCCGGTCGCCATGGCGAGCACGGAACTGCTGCAGCTCAATGATCGCAGCGGAATGGGTTTCCTTGGCGTCGGCCGTATCGTCGGTCTCATAGTGACGATACTCGTTCTCTTCCGACTTGATGGCTTCGCGCAGCTGGTCGGGGTGAATGTCAATCGGCGTATAGTCGGCAATATAGTTGCGGACGCTGGCCGAGGCGGTGGACATCCATGTGCCGAGGCCGCGGCGCACTTCTTCAGCGCGCTCGGCGATCATCTGCTCCCGCTCGCTCCACTGGTCCTGTGTGATCGCCTCGGACACAGGCAGGCCATCCTGGGCGTCGGCCTTGGCGTCCTTACGGGTCATCTGGCGGCTGATTCCCAGCTCACCCTTGGCTCTTTTGCCTTTCAGGCCATGGTCGGCCAGGTCATTGGGAAGCTCCAGCGGCTTCACCTTGGTCTGACAACCGACATCTGCGCCCCAGCGCACAGTGTTCTTCGCCATAACGCATCCTCATTAACAATACGGGCAGGAATATTAACTGTCCGCAGAATGCGCCGGAGTGGTGAACGGGCGGTAAACCATCCCACGTTATGTGCAATTCGTAATGTTGATGCAGAAACTCCGCCGCGTCAGCTGTGCTGCTGCACGAGGTCGAGAAACTCGCCAGCACACTGGTGGATGACCAGCGCGTCGCCGGAAGGGAAGAAATGCAGCGGAACGCCCACCCGCTCCGCCTCTGCTCGCACCTTCGTTTTCCACCGGTCGCTGTTTTCCTCACCACTGACAGCAATCACGGGGGCGCCGTTGAAACACCCATCCTGCAGGAAAATGTCGTCTTTCAGAGTGGTCCGCAGCTCCATGATAAATGTATGGATGTCGACCCCGTCCACGACACAATCCGCGGCTTCGGCAAAGAGTTCCCGGTTGCTGCGCAGGTATTCGAGGTCACCGGCACTTTTCTGCATGAAGCTCTCGACGACCCAGAACTTGCCGAAAAGCGCCCGCGCACTCTTCAGTCCCATCAGCGCGAGGCGCGCGCCGGCCTCGCTGGTCAGGGTCTGCTCCATATGTTTGGCAAACCAGTCCGGCTGTATCTCGGCCAGCGGATTATAGTTGAAGCAGCAATTGGACAGCACCAGCAGCTTCACCTTCGGGTGCCGCGCCAGCCTGTATCCGAAAGTATTGGAGGTACCGAGCGTGGCGACGACCATCGGCTGGTCGTCGAGCGCGTCCAGAAAGGCACCGATCAGGGCAACCTGCTGGTCCAGATTCGGCTGCGATGGGACGGAGCCGAAACCCGGCCGGCGGACGCTGACGGTCCGGAAGCCGGCGTCTTCCGCCAAGGCACAAAATTCCTGGCCCGGCCAGCCAGGGTATTCGAGCGACTGCAGCAGAACCAGCGGTGGCAGGGCCGGGTCGCCTTCGGTCATGTAGTCCAGTGACGACCGCTCGCTGTTGAAGCGGTGCACCTTCCGGCCCAGGGGGTCAGACGAGACAGGCCATGTCGGCTGGACCGGTTTGTCCATTGCGTAAGTTCGATCCAGCAAAACTACGTCCCCGTCTGCTGCAATTTCCAGATTCACATTGGCTGAACCAGCCTGTCCCCGAATCGGGGGTATTTTAATTCAACTCAGGGCAGTTACTGAAGGCCCAGTGGGAAATTTCCCCTGATCACTCAATTCCGGCCGGTGCGCGGACGTCCGGCACGTCGGTAAACGGCCGGATCCCGAAACGGGGATAGATCTCGCTCGGGAAGTAGACCGTGTCGCCTTTGGAGACGAGCCGGATCGTCTTGATGGCTTTCAGGTCCTCAACCGGATCGCCGGGCACCAGCAGGAAGTCCGCTTTCTTGCCGGGTTCGATGGATCCGATCTCTTCGCCCAGCCCCATATAGTCTGCCTCTTCCAGCGTGGCGCGGGCGATAATCTCGGCCGGGGTGAAGCCGACATTCTGATAGAGTTCCAGCTCGCGGTGCAGGGTCAGCGCACCGCCAAGATCTGTGCCGAAAACGATGAAGATGCCGCGATCCTTCATGCGCCGGATCGTATCGGTGATCTGGTCGAAGGCGCCTTTATAGGCAGCATCCTCTTCCGGACTGCCGATGGCCGACCAGGCCGCCTTGGCCTGACGCTGCACGGCGACCGGCATATGGTCGACATAGTCGGCCATGCCCGCCTGTGTCTCGCCATTGCGGGACAGGAGCAGCGCTTCGTGGATGGCATAGGTCGGGTCGATGGCGACGCCCTTTTCGGCCATCAGGTCCAGCGTGTGCTGCACAGCCGGGCCATCGAGATCCAGCCCCGGCAGGCGTTGCAAGGCAGTCAGGCGGAGCAGCGTGCGCGTGTCTTCGCCCTGCGCCAGCACCCAGCCCAGCATGACCTGGTTGATATGGGTCATCTCGTCATAGCCGGCCTCGATCATGTGGTCGGCATTGGTGAAGGCCGGGACGTGGCCGGTGACGCGTAGGCCGCGTTCCTTGGCCCGCTTCACGATGGCCGGCACCCAGGCCGGGTTCATCGAATTGTAGACCTTGATCTGGAAGAAATCGCCCTGATCGGCATACCAGTCGACCGCCGCGACGGCCTCTTCCTCGCTGTTCACGAGGATGCCGTTATTGGAGCTGAACGGGCTCTTCCCCTCAATAAAGCCGGAGCGAACGATGCGCGGGCCGGCCAGCGTGCCGGCATCGATCTTTGCGATCAGCTCGCTCAGCACGGCATTGTCATTGCCCATGTCGCGGATCGTGGTGACACCGGCGGCGATGTTCTTGAGCGCCGCGTCCTGGCTGACATGACCGTGCATATCGATCAGGCCCGGCACCAGCGTTCCGCCCTGTCCGTCGATCACATAGGCGCCGGACGTATCCACGTCTTCCGCCGACACAGCCGTGATGACGCCGTCCTCCACCATGACGGTGGATGGCTCTGTCAGGGCTTTGGCCTCAGCATCGAAGACCCGGACATGGGTAATCGCCAGCGGCGCGTCGAATTTGTGGGCCGTCTCGGCCTGGATCGTTTCCAGCCGCTCGGTCGAGAGGCGCGCGGCGAGGTCTTTCAGCTGCGTGTCAGCAGCTTCATAGCCTTCCCGCACGATCACGAAGCGCGGGGAGATGAAAGCGAACAGGCTGCCGTCGGCTTCAGCGAGGAAATAGGTCGGGTCGACATCGTCGCCGACCAGCGCATAAGCCGTTGCTTCGACCGGGCCACCTTCGCCGTCCACCGTCACGCTTTCCAGCGCGTCGAGCGACAGTTCCCCCGCCGGCCAGGCAGGCAGCTTGTTGTCAGCGTCCGCCAGCAGCGCCTTCGCATAGACCGCCAGCGCATAGGGCGTGCCGTTCTGCGGGATGTAGACCGTCGGTTCCGTCTTTTCAGCTGTGCCCGGACCGGTCGTATCGGTCCAGCTGGCGGTGCCGTCTTCCAGCGCAAAGGTCTCGTGGATCTCGTTGCCGAAGGTCGTTGCGCCATCGACCGTCCAGCCGACCGGCAGGCCGTCTTCGCCCAGCACGATGGTCTCGGCCAGCGTCGGCCCGCGGCCATTGTTGCGATACTCATAATCCACCGTGACCGTGTCGCCTTCGGTGGTGGCGGTGAGTTCGCCGATTGTCTTGTCGAACAGGCGGACGGCGAAGGTCTCGGTCTCCGGCGCCGGGGCTTCCGCCACCTCGGTAACGGGTTCAGCTTCCGGCACGTCAGCCTCGTGCGTGCAGGCGCCCAACAGGAACAGCGCCCCAAGCGCCGTGCAGCCAACCCGATCCAACATACCCATGCTCCTCCACACTCATGCCGTTCCCTCTGGAACGATTCTGAACAGCATAGGTGGCACATCGCGCCGGAGGAGAAAAGTTAAGGTACAGGACGGCCGCAGTCCCCAGCACCAACGACGCCCGTGAAGGCGCT
>NZ_ARYJ01000020.1 GCF_000685215.1 Hyphomonas jannaschiana VP2 | reverse complement strand
CGGCGGGGGCGGCGGAGGCGGAGCTGCGCCGAATGCCCAGCGGAGACCAACGGTCGCCACGTGATCCGAATAGGTGCCGTCATAGTCCGTGCCACCAGCCGGGTTACCAGCCAGTTCGAGGTCGTCAGCAACAAAATACTTGTAGCCAAGATCCAGCGTCAGACGGTCAGACACTTTGTAGCCAAGGCCGAGCAGGCCCTGATACGCCAGCGTCGTATCGGTATCATTGAAACCGTTGACCGCAGCCCAGTTACCGGTCGTACCGATATTCAGGTTGCTGGCTTTGGCTTTCAGGCGCGCGCCGCCAACACCCAGACCGATGTACGGCTGGACTTTTCCGGCGCGGTTGAAATCGTAAATGCCGTTCAGCATGAAATCTGCGACCTGCAGATTGCCATGCGGATCAGACGCAACACCCGTCAGACCCGGAGAGAAGCTGGACGGAACATCCAGTTCACCACCGCGGTAGCCGGCGACGCCTTCAAGGCGGAAACCGTTGTCGAAATCATAGCCAAGGCCCAGCTGACCGCCGATCATCTCGTCGGAATCGGAGCTGCCCTCAAGCGTTCCGGCAACGAATTCGGTAACAGGATCATGATCCAGTTCGCCCGCGAAACCGTACTGGACATCGCCACGGGCGTACCAGCCGTCTTCCGCGTGGGCGGCGAGACCAGCAGTCGCAAATGCGGCCGCGGCTGTCGCGCACATAAGAGTTTTCTTCATACTCAATCCCCTTTGGTGTGCCGAATGACGGGATTGTCCTCGGCCGCAGGTTCATACGGGCACTCTACCCGATGATTCCTGTTAAACTCAATTTACTCTCGCTGCGAGCCCCTTTTGGGAGAGAAGCCCCGGGAACGGCAGGGATTTTCTACCTACCGCGTCCCTTTTGCAACAGATTGTATCAAGCGCGTCAAATTACGCGCGAGATACAAAATAGTTCCCTTTCCGCTGAAATTCATGCGGCAGTGCAGCAAATTGTAATGAATGGATGGTACCGCCTCCCCGGTTCGAACGGGGGACCTCTAGATCCACAATCTAGCGCTCTAACCGACTGAGCTAAGGCGGCACTGGGGTTGGCAAATACAACCCATGTTACGAGGTTTCAAGCGGGACCGGCAGAGGATCCCACCTGAATACCTCAATCTTGTCAGACCTTGGTGACTTGTTCGAATTCCAGATCCACTGGCGTTCCACGGCCAAAGATCGAAACGGTCACTTTCAGGCGGCCATTCTCTTCGTCGATCTCTTCCACGGCGCCTTCGAACCCCTGGAACGGGCCATCATTGACCTGCACCTGTTCGCCCACTTCGAACGAAATTTTCGGCCGTGGACGCTCTGCGGTCGAATCAGAGGCTGTACCGAGAATGCGATCGACTTCACGCTGTCTGACCGGGAGCGGTTTCTTGCCCCCTTCCGCGCCCAGAAAGCCCGAGACTTTCGGCGTGTCCTTCACGAGGTGATACACGTCATCGGTCATCACGGTCTTCAACAGGACATAGCCCGGGAAGTGACGGCGCTCGACAGTCTTTTTCTTGCCGCGGGCAACTTCGACCACTTCTTCAGTGGGAACCTGAATGTCCTCGATCAGATCAGACAGGCCTTTGCGTTGGGCCTGTTCGAGAATCGTTGCCGCCACCTTCTTTTCGAAGTTGGAATAAGCATGGACGATGTACCATTTCGCTTCAGCCATGGGGCCAGCGCGCTCCTTGAAACCGGACGGTCACAAACCTCAAAGGCCGGTGATCGCTTTTACAAACAAGTTGATCAAGAAATCGGCGGCAAACAGGAAGAGCGCGATAAGGACCGACATCACGACAACGAAAATCGTTGCCTGAACCGTTTCCTGACGCGACGTCCAGGTCACCTTGTTCCCTTCCGCGCGCACCTGGCGCAGGAACGTGATGGGCCCGACCCGTTTCTTCTTAACCTTATCGGCCATTCCGACACTCTCTTGAAAAGCGGGGGGTTAGCGGTTTTGAGCCGCTACGTCCACGGTTAAACTACACCAATTTCAATGTGAAGGCATTTGAGGCCGGTTGCGCGCGCTTACAAGGGGCCGCTTCAGCCCTCTCTTCACCCAAATGCGCGTCCGAACTCCCTCGCTGGAAGACCGGGTGTGTCGACCTGCACAGCAAACAGACTGCCTGACAGGGGCCGCGCATCCAGCTGGGGGAACGACATGCCTGCGCGCGCAGTTGTGATGAACAAGGTTTTCAAATCCGGACCGCCAAAGGCGATACCTGTCGGCCGCGGAGCCGCAAGAATGATAACCCGGTCCACCTTCCCGTCCGGCGTATATCGGACGATTCGCGATGCGCCCCACAGGCTCGTCCAGAGGCAGCCTTCCGAATCAATGGCCGAGCCGTACGGAAAACCGCCAAACTCATACGTCGAGGCGAGAATGCGCCGCCCGGTGAGCGCGCCCGTCGCCTGGTCAAAGTCGAAAGCGAGAATTTCCTGCTCTGCACTGTCACAAGTGTAGAATGTCTTCCCGTCCGGCGAGAACTGCATCGTATTGGTAGCCAGAACGGACGGAAGGCGAAGCTGGCTCAGCGCCTTGTCTGGACCGAAGCGGTAATAGCTGCCGCTGGCATCTTTCTCCTGATCATCCATCGTCCCGAACCAGAACGAACCGTCCGGCGCGACACCGCCATCATTGGTCCGGTTGCCTTCCGGTTCCGTTTCAACGCTCAGCAAAGTGTCATAAACTTCCGTCGACGGATCGTAGACGCCGACCTCCCGGTCGCCCACCATCAGAAAACTGCCCTCATACAGCGCAATCGCACTGGCACGCAGCGGCAGATCGTAACGGCGCGTGTTTCCGGTTCGGGGATTGTAGCGATGCAGTTTGGCGCGCTTCACATCGACCCACCAGAGAAACCCTTCGGTCTCGCTCCAGACAGGACCATTGCCCAGCACGCACCCTGTGGGCGCCACGCATTCCGGCGCAAGCATCATCCGATCAGCCCCGCCTCTTCCGCCAGTTCGAACAAGCCGTCCTGTGTCGCTTCTTCTGCAGAGCACTCATCGAAGTCGGCGCCCAGCGTATCCAGCGCAATCCGGTAGGACTCGAGGATCGCTCCGTCAGCTACCAGAGTGAGTTCGTCACCCGGATCGTAATGCGCTGCAATGTCGGCGCCGATGAGAAGACCGGTCAGGGCTGTTTCATGGTACTTAGGATCAAGAACTCCTGTCTTGCGGGCCGCGCGGACAGCGAATGGAGAGGCGGCATCATCGGGATCCAGCGAATATTCCACCCATTCCCGAAATACCGCTTCATCGAACTCCTGCGGGGTATCCTCAGGCGTTTTCAGGCCCCCATTCGCCAACAAGAGCGCTCTGAGTTCTCCGGTCATCTCCGAGGTAAAACCCAGAATGCGCCCATGCTCGAAATTCACGTGCTTGGTGTATGTGCCCGGGATGCACACTGCGCCCACCGAATCATCCAGCGCGAACAGCTGCGTCTCTTCTCCGCGCATCACATCGGGCGGAGACGCCTGCTTCAATCCAGGCACCATGTGGATACCATTCACCTCAACCAGATGCCTGGGCAGGTCGGAAATCAGCATTGGGACGGGACGGTATTCAGTCCGCTGGATTCCCTGCGCGCCGCCGATCCCTCCACAGGCAATCATCGGGACTTCAGGCCACTCGCTCAGCCACTCATTGATATGAAACTTCAGGCGGCCCATCGCGTCACCCGTATGGGTCAGAATGCCGTCCGGCACAGAGATCCCGCCAATGACATCGCCTTCCTCATCGAAGGCCCAGGCCCGGAACGTCGATGCCCCCCAGTCGATACCGATCAGGATGGTGCGGTCTTTCATGAGCGACGCCCCGTCATTGGTTCGATTGATGTGCAGATTACAGGTCGCATGCTTTCACGTCTCTTGCACCGCGGGGAAAGTCAATCCATTCCGGTATGTCTCACGCACGGCCTCGTCCCTCTCAGGGGCTTCGCCAACAGGACCGCATCGATCAGGACCCGCGTCATGGATCACTCAGACACATCCCGCCACCAACGTGCCGCCGGCGAATTCGTGCGGTTGCTCGAGATCATGGACCGGTTGCGCGATCCGGAAGGCGGATGCCCATGGGACCTTGAGCAGACCTTTCACACGATCGCCCCCTACACGATCGAGGAAGCCTATGAAGTGGCCGACGCGATTGAGCGCGATGACAAGAGCGACCTCCGGGAAGAATTGGGGGACCTTCTGTTTCAGGTCGCCTTTCACAGCCGGATGGCAGCAGAGGAAGGCGCCTTCGAGGCCGCCGATGTTGCGAAAGCCATCAATGATAAAATGATCCGCCGTCACCCGCACGTGTTTGAAGCGTCCGATGACCGCTCCTCAGACGAACAGGTCATTGCCTGGGAAGTCGTCAAAGCCAAGGAGCGCGAAGCAAAGGCTAAGGGCAAGGCCCCGGCAAGCGCGCTCGACGGCGTGGCCCTGTCACTGCCCGCTCTCCTGCGCGCAGAAAAGCTTCAGAAACGCGCGGCCCGTACAGGGTTCGACTGGACGGAAGCCGATCAGATTTTCGACAAGCTGGAAGAAGAAACAGCCGAAGTGAAAGATGCCATCGCTTCAGGCGATCCAGCCGCGGTTCAGGACGAGATCGGAGACCTGCTGTTCGTGGTCGCAAACCTGGCCCGCCGTCTCAGCGTTGATCCTGAAGTGGCTCTGCGTCAGGCCAATGCCAAGTTTGAGCGCCGTTTCCGTGCAATGGAGCAGATGGCAGGCCAGCACGATCAGGCGTTCGACCAACTCGACCTGGAAGCGCAGGAAGGCCTCTGGCAAGCCGTGAAGAAAACCGAAGTGAGCGGCTAGTCCGCCAGGTCTGTTTCGATGTCGGGGAACTCGGCCCGGAATTGTCCCAGACGGTCAGACTTCAGGCGGACACGTATCAGCGCTGCGCCATTGTCCTGCATCTCTTCGCTCAGCACTTCGCCGTTTCGGTGCAGCCAGGCCCGGGCCCGGCCATGCTCCGGCTTGAGGACGATCCGCACCTCGGCCGCGCTCAGGAGCAGGCCGTGCTCAATTGCAGCCAGTAATTCGTCCACTCCCTGACCAGTTACGGCCGACAGCAGGACGGCCGGATAACCTTCCTGGTTCTGCGCGGCGATCGCCAGCACCTCAGCCCGCTCGGTTGGCAGCAGATCGGCCTTGTTCCACGCTTCGATCATCGGCGGCAGCGGCAGCCCGGTTTCCTGCTCAAGGCGCCCGAGAACGCGCAGCACATCTTCCGCCTGCTCCATGTCGGCCGGACTGGACCGGTCCCGGACATGGACCAGCAGGTCTGCCTGCATCGCCTCTTCCAGCGTTGCCTGAAAGCTGTCGATCAGGTGCGTCGGCAAGTCCGTGATAAACCCGACCGTGTCGATCAGCGCCGCCTCGCCCAATGTCGGCAGGTCCAACCGGCGGATTGTCGGGTCCAGAGTCGCAAACGGCATGTCCTTGGCGAACACGTCCGCCCCCGTCAGCCGGTTGAAGAGCGTCGACTTTCCGGCGTTCGTGTAGCCCACGAGCGCGATAACCGGCTTGCCTGTGCGCTGACGGCCGGCTCGCTGAACCGCGCGTGTACGCCGCACATCGTCCAGTTCCGCCTTGAGCCGGACGATCTTGTCGTCCAGCATCCGGCGGTCCGCCTCAAGCTGGCTCTCACCCGGGCCGGACAGGAACCCGCCACCACCGCGCTGTCGCTCGAGGTGCGTCCAGGTCCTTACGAGTCGGGAACGCTCATAGAGCAGCCGCGCCAGCTCGACCTGCAGCCGCCCCTCCTTGGTGCGCGCCCGCAATCCGAAGATTTCCAGGATCAGCCCGGTCCGGTCGATGACCTTCACACCAAGCTTCTTTTCGAGGTTTCTCTGCTGGACTGGCGTCAACGCGCCGTCGATCACCACGAGTGTGCAGTTCGCGGCTTCCAGGTCTTCCGCCAGCCGGTTCAGGATCCCGCCGGAAATCAGCTGTGCCGAATTGACCTGCCGCACATGTTCGGGGCGCAGGAAAGCAAGCTCGCAGCCCAAAGCCTCAATCAGGCCGGAGGTTTCCTCCAGCCTGTCTGCCGTCGGTCGATTGGCTGGCGTAAACCAGGGGATGATGGCCCCGGCTATTTCCGGCGCAGGAAGGCGATCAATAAGCTTGTCGCTCAAAAAGCCCTATTCCTTGTCGATCTCTTCGTCGAAGAGCTGGACGGGTGCACTTGGCGCGATCGTGGAAATGGCATGTTTGTACACCAGCTGCGGCGGACGACCATCGCCCCGCAGCAACACACAAAAGTTGTCAAACCAGGTCACTACGCCCTGCAGCTTCACACCATTCACGAGAAACACCGTCAGTGGCGTACGCGATTTGCGTACAGCGTTCAGAAAGGCATCCTGAAGGTTTTGTTTTTTATCAGCCGACATAGCAGGTTAATTCCTGTTGTTCTTGTTATGATCGCGGGCTAACTGGATTGAGGGGCTTAAGCAAGGGCCAACCCCATCTACCCCCGCCAGAAACTGACAGAAATTGCAGGAATAATCGCCAAAATCTCCAACCTGCCAAGCAGCATGGAGAAAATGGCTAAAATTGAGGCAGCCTGATCCAGCTGGGCCACATGGCCAATGACCAGGCCGCCGGAATTGGTCAGGCAGCCGATGGCCAGACGGATGGAAGATTCAAACGGCACGCCAGTGAATGTGAATCCCAGCATCACGAGGAAAACGCTGAGGATATAGGCAATCAGGTACACCCAGACCCCGATCACGCTCCGCTCGTTCATCTCACGGTCCCGGAACTGGAACCCCAGAACCGACCGGCGATAACCCAGCTGCCGGAATTCCATCCCGGCGCGCCGCGACAGGACGATCAGCCGCGCGATCTTTACGCCGCCTGCGGCCGAAAGCGCAGATCCACCGATCAGAGCCGGCAACACGAAGACAGGCAACGGCACCTTGTCCCAGGTATCCGAGCTGCCCAGAGGCAGGCCGGACGTAGCAAGGGCGGAAATCGACCAGCCGAGGGACTCGATCACCTTAAGGCCCGAGAAGACGGCCATTGCGGTGAAGATAAGCACCAGGACGGCAAAAACGCGCAATTCAGGGTCCGTCAGCGCTTTCAGGAAACGCCGCTCCCTGAGCGGCAGCGCGATCGCGAGCCCCATCGCGCCGCCAACCAGTCCGATCGCAAGGATAACATCGGCCACAGCGCCCGCATTTGCCCGTCCATATGGCGCCGGATCGACGAGGCCGGTGGTCCACACGCTGACCGCATCGGACATGGCGCGTCCCGGTGAAACGCTGGCCAGCTCCAGCGCCAGAACCGTCAGCGTAATGGACACGACCATGATCAGGATGACCGAACGCGCAACCTTCGGGACTGCATCGAAGAAGCTCGTTTCCGGCATGACAAAAAGCTCGCTGCGGTGAATCCCCGGGCCGCCGAGGTTCAGCGCGGCAAGGACGCTGGCGGCGACAATAATCGACGCCGACGCACCCAGCAGGTGCAGCGTGCCACGCCAGACGATCAGGCTGGCCGGCCAGCGATTGCCCTCAACAGCAATCACAGACTGGCCGGTTGTCGTCAGGCATGCCGTGGCTTCGTGAATTGCCTGAAGCAAAGACGCATTCTGGACGCCGACGACGAAAGGCAGACAGGCCGCCACAGGCGCCAGAAACCACCACAGGATCACCAGCCCCAGCGCATCGGAGGGGCGCGCCTTCTGGCTGGGTTTGGGCGTCAGGAACAGGATGCTGGTACTGATAACGCTGATGCCCAGCACCATCGCGAGAAAAGCAAACACCTGCTCGTTCTCGCCATAAGCGAGAGCTGTCAGGATTGCCGGCACGCTGGAGCCCGCAAGGATCAGCATCACCAGGGCCAGGATGCGGACGACGGACGCGTAGTTCATGTGACTAGAAGAAGTCCGGACTGACGCGGAAGAATTTCTCCACTTTGCGGACCAGCTCCTCCTCGTAGAAAACGATCAGGCGATCTTCGGTACGGACGATTGTTTCCGGTCCCGCGATGATGACCTCATCACCGCGCACAATGGCTGCAGCAGTGACGCCATCAGGCAGATCATCATAACCCGTTGGCTTCCCGATCAGCGACGACGATTCCAGCGTGACGCCTTCCGCGACTTCGGCCTGTCCGTCTTCCAAGGATTGCAGCCCCAGAATACGGCCACGACGCATCCGCAAGAGGATCTGCGAAACGGTCAGCGCGCGCGGATCCAGCACAGCGTCCACCCGCATATCATGCGCCAGTCCCGCCAGTTCGGTCGCATTCACCAGCGCCAGGGTCCGCTTCGCACCGGCCCGTTTCGCCAGGTTGGAAATCAGGAGATTGGTCTTGTCATCATTGGTGATGGCAACGACGAAATCCGCCTTGGATGCACCAGCTTCGGTCAGAATGTCCGGATTGAGCCCATCGCCCTGAATGACAATGGAGCGTTTGACGCCTGCAACGGCGGTATTGGCCCGGTCGGGGTCATTTTCGATCAGACGGATCCGCTTGTTGCTTTCCCGCTCCAGCGTCTGGGCGACGTATAACCCGACATTGCCGCCGCCGACGATCACGATGTGATCGGAGCGTTCGACATTCCGGTTGAAGATCGAGGTCAGCCGCTCTGCGTGGGAATCCAGCACGGCAATATACGCGCGGTCCCCGGGCTTCAGCACATCACTGCCCTTCGGCGCCCGCACGGAATCTCCCGTACCAATCCCGATGATCCTGGCCGAAAGGTCCGGGAACAGGCCGCGGATCTGATCGACGGCTGTATCCAGCAGCGGGTTATTGTCAGAAATCTCCAGCCCGAGCAGACGGACTTTGCCCCGGCCGAACGTTGCCGACATGATGGCGCCTGGGGTCCGCAGACGCTGAAGAATGGCCTCGCCAACCTCGACTTCCGGCGAAATCACCATGTCGATCGGCAGCCCCTCACGGGAGAAGATATTCTTCCAGGCTGGATCAATGTAGGATTGGTCGCGCACCCGGGCGATCTTGAACGGCACGGAAAAGAGCGTGTGGGCGATCTGGCAGATCACCATGTTGATTTCGTCGAAATGGGTGACCGCGATGATCATTTCGCAGTCTGCCGCCCCTGCCCGCTTCAGCACATCCGGATGCGCCGCATGCCCGGTGTAGCCGCGCACATCGAGGTCGGTCGACACCTGGTCGACCAGATCCTGATCCTCATCGATAATGGTAATATCGTGCTTTTCACGCGCGAGACGCCGCGCGATGCCGTGTCCGACCCGGCCAGCCCCGCAGATAAGAACGCGCATTCCTCAGCCTTCCACCGGCACTAACTGTCTTGCCGACTCGCCCCGGACGCTACGCCCAAAGCCTTTAATTTTCTATGGAGTGCAGAGCGCTCCATTCCAATGAATTCGGCCGTCCGCGATATGTTCCCGTTAAACCGGGTAATCTGCAGCGCCAGATATTCACGCTCGAACTGTTCGCGTGCGTCGCGGAGCGACAGCCCGACCAGATCTGCCGAGCCGGCCTTGGAATTCTGGACATTACTGCCGACATCGCGGGGCAACTCATCAACGCTGACTGGCCGGTTTGAGTCCGACGGCGACAGGATCAGGATCCGTTCCACGACATTGCGCAGCTGGCGGATATTCCCCGGCCAGTCCATCGACTGCAGGACCGCCATGGCTTCCTGCGAAAACGTCCGCGGTGTCAGGCCCGAGGAGTCCGCGATCCGCTCGATGAAATAGGTCACGAGATCGGCAATATCATCCCGGCGCTCCGCGAGCGAGGGAACCCTCAACGGCACGACGTTCAGGCGGTAATAGAGATCTTCCCGGAAACGGGATTCCTCAATCTCCTTTTTCAGGTCCTTGGTCGTGGCGGACATGACCCGGACATCAACATTGACGTCCGAACGGCCGCCAACACGCTGGAAACGCTGTTCAGTCAAGACACGGAGTATCTTGCTCTGCGTACCCGGCGGCATGTCTGCAACCTCGTCAAGCAGGAGCGTTCCGAGGTGGGCCTTTTCAAACAGACCGATACGCGTTGTCCGCCCCTGTGCATCTTCCTCCCCAAAGAGGGCTATTTCCATCTGGTCCGGCGCAATCGTTGCCGCGTTCACGACGATGAACGGCCCGTTCGCCCGCAAGGAATTGCGATGAATCAGGCGTGCGGCCAGTTCTTTGCCGACGCCGGCCGGGCCGGTGATCATCACCCGCGAATTCGTCGGCGCCACCTTCTCGATGGAGCTGCGCAAATTCGCCGCTGCGTGGCTGTTGCCGATCCAGCGTTCATCATCGCCAGCGCGGTTTTTGAGGGCGGCATTTTCGTACTTCAGGGCTGCCGACTCGATGGCCCGGTCGATCAGGTGCAGCAGGCGGTCGGTCTTGAATGGCTTCTCGATGAAATCATAGGCGCCGCGCCGGATGGCGGCGACTGCCGTCTCGATATTGCCATGCCCGCTGATGACGATCACCGGCAAAAGAGGATCGATCGACTTCAGGTACTTCAACAGGGACAGGCCATCCATGCCGCTGCCCTGCAGCCAGACATCCAGAACAACCAGTCTCGGCGTCCGTGTGCGGACTTCCTCAAGCGCCGCCTCCGCCGTTGCGGCGGTGCGGACCGAATAGCCTTCATCGCCGAGAACGCCGGCGATCAGCTCCCGGATGTCAGGCTCATCATCAACGACCAGAATATCTAACGCCATGGCGTTGGCTCCTCTACGCGGACAGTCTGTGGAGAATGTGGATTGATGCCAGCCGAATCCTGGCTGGCGGCCGGTATGGTTTTGGTGGCAGGATCATGCGGGGGCAGCCAGA
This sequence comes from Hyphomonas jannaschiana VP2, assembly GCF_000685215.1. Classification (GTDB taxonomy): domain Bacteria; phylum Pseudomonadota; class Alphaproteobacteria; order Caulobacterales; family Hyphomonadaceae; genus Hyphomonas; species Hyphomonas jannaschiana. Next base: position 12,577 of record NZ_ARYJ01000020.1, on the reverse strand, counting down.
TACGTACGCGCGCCCCGCGCAGGCCGTCGAGACGGTTCTGCAGCGAAATGGATCCTCCATGATCTGCGATAATGCGGTTCACAATCGCCAGACCGAGCCCTGTGCCCTTCTCCCGTGTGGTCACATAGGGCTCCAGCAACCGCTCGCGCACATCTTCGGGAAAGCCGGGACCATTGTCTTCAATCGTGATTTCCAGACCCTGCTCATCGCCGCTGAGCACCATGCGTATCTGGCCCTGCACGTCCGTTTCCTCGGGCATGCCCTCAATCGCTTCGGCAGCGTTTTTCAGCAGATTGCCGATCGCCTGCCCGAGCAGTCTTTCATCGCCGGAATAAGTCTTGGAGGACGCTTCGCTGGCAAATTCGAAATCGATGTCCGGATAGACCACGCTGCGGGAGAAGCTCGCCTCCTGCAGCAATTCTTCCATGTCAAACGGCGCGACGCTCGGTTTCGGCATCCGTGCAAAGCTGGAGAACTCTTCGACCATCCGGCCAATATCTCCGACCTGACGCAGGATGGTATCGATGCATTTTTCAAACACGCCGTCATGATCATCGATCTTGCTGGCATACCGGCGGCGCAACCGTTCCGTAGACAGCATGATCGGCGTCAGAGGGTTGCGGATTTCATGCGCAATGCGTCTTGCCACATCGCGCCACGCCATCTGCCGCTGCGCATTGATCAGGCGGGTCGTGTCGTCAAATGTCAGGACGCAGCCCCCGGCCGGGTCCGGCGCGGTCTTCAGCCTTATGTGGCGCGTCGAATTGTTCCGGCTGATTTCGATGGACGCATCGACGGGCGAATTGCGCTCCAGCGTGTCCCGCACATAGCGTTCGAACTCCGGCGCAACCACTTCCAGTGCGTCCCCGGTTTTGACCTCATCGGTTCCTAGCAGCTCACCGGCTGACCGGTTGGCGAGCGTAACTGTCATGTCCGCATCCATGCGAATGACGCCGGCGCTGACCTCGGCGAGCAGTGTTTCGACAAAGCGGCGGCGGTCTTCCTCGTCCTCACGGGCACGAATGAGCGCATTGCGCTGCTCGGACAGCTGCTCCGTCATGGCGTTGAAAGACTGGCTGAGCGCGTAGACTTCGTCTTTCGGGCCGCTGACAGGCACCCTGACGGTAAGATCACCATCGCGCACCGTATGGGCTGCTGACGCCAGACGTCCGATCGGACCTGTCACCCGGCCAGCCGCCTCGAGACCAAGGCGGCCTGCGAGTAACAGGATCAGCGCGGTGATCTGGGCGTAGCCGATGGCAAAAATGGTCTGCAACCGCCCGCTGCGCTGTTTTGCATTGTTGTACTGCGCCAGCTGCTCCTTGGCGTCACCAAGCATGGCGAACAGGTTCTGGTCGAACGGCTTGGCAGCATAAACATACCCGTCCACCGGTTCAGAAATCCGGATCAGCGCTGTCGCCACACCCTGCGCCTCATAGAGCCGGGCCGCGACTTCTCCCTTCCGGGCTTCCTCGAACGCATCCGGTGGCGGCCGCAGCCTAACCGGCGTACCGGCATTCTCTTCGGCGATGATCTCCTGACCATCGGCACTGACGATGGAGATGGTAACAAATTCCCGATAGGCCAGCGTCTGGCGAAGCCCTTCAGACAGGGCGGCTGAGGCGTTTGCCGCGAATTGGCCCGCGTCGACGTCTTCCCCGCCATTCTCTGCGGCCATCTGTGCTTTCACATCGCGGGCGAAGTTTTCCACGTCGAGGGCTGCGAGCCGGACATCCACATCGAACGAGGATTCGAAATTGTCGACATAGTCCTGGAAGATCTGCTTGTTCTTCTCCATGACCGCTTCGGCCGTATCGCCGAACCAGTTGTCGAGGCCGCGTGTGATCACCGCGCCAAGGAAAATGGCGACGACCATGGACGGCACCAGCGCCGAGAAGCCGAACAGCATGACGAACCGCTGAGCCAGCCGCCCTTCACCCGCCTCACGCGAGCGGCTGCGGATGGCCAGGAATTCGCGGATCACGATTGTCGCAAGAACAATGATCAGAACGAGGTTCAGCGCCAGAAGCCAGGGCGTGGTACCGGCTGTCGGATTGTCCGGGTTCACACCGGCAATGGTGATGAAGGTCGCAAACACCGCAACGAGCGCCGCAATGATGAAGAGCCCTTCGAAAAGGGCCCAACTCGCCTTGGGTGCATGCTGACTTAACGGGTTCGACAATCTACCAGCTCTGTACAGGCCCCCCGGCCCGTTGCTCCAAGGTCACACAATCGTGCCTCTACGGCAACAGTGATGCACTAGAGCCACAGTCCTGGCAATCGTCAATCACTCTTCTGCAATGCCGAGTGCGTTAATTTTCGCCCGCAGCGTGTTCCGGTTCATGCCCAGCAGCTGCGCCGCCTTCACCTTGTTCCCGGCGGTCACCGACAGCGCGAGCCGGATCAGCGGCCGCTCAACCTGGTCGATTACCCGGGAATAAACAGTGCTTTCCTCGTCCTCACGGCTGGAAATCAGGTCTCCCATGATGTGCCGGTGAAGCAACGTCTCGATGTCCTTTTCGAAGCCGCCGCTGGCGCCCTTCTGCTCACTCGCGCCGGCGCGGAGTTCGCGCTCCACATCGCGCAGCGTGATTGTGTCATCGGGGCTGAGCACGGCGAGCCGGAGAACAAGATTCTCCAGCTCCCGCACATTGCCCGGCCAGTCATAGGCCATGATGAGGTCTATGGCGGACTTGTCGAAATTCTTCGCCGAGAGGCCCTGACGCTGGGCCCGGATCAGGAAGGCCCGGGCCAGTTCCGGGATGTCTTCCTTGCGCAGGCGCAGCGGCGGCATGGCAAGGCGCACCACATTCAGGCGGTAGTAAAGATCTTCCCGGAAGGCGCCCTCTTCCACCATGCGGCCCAGATTGCGCCGGGTCGACGCGATCAGGCGCGCGCCGGTCGCATCCCTCAGGAATTTGACCAGCTGGGTCTGCGCCTCGGCTGGAAGGTCGCCGATTTCATCAAGGTAAAGCGTGCCGCCTGTCTGATGCACAGCGCCCGGCTCGCCATTCGCACCGAACAGCTGGCGGTTGATCTCGGCAGCAGGAAGCGCAGCCAGATCCAGCGCTACGAACTTTCCGTCCTTGGCCGACCCCAGCTGGTGGATTGCGCGCGCCGCCAGTTCCTTGCCGGTCCCGCTCTCCCCTTCGATCAGGACCGTCAGGTCAGTGTTCATGACCTTGGCGATGATCCGGTAAACTTCCTGCATCGCATCGGACCGGCCGATCAGCGGCAAGCCGGCATCGCTGATGGCTTTCTGGGATTCCGGATTGATGGCGCGCACCGAGGACTTCGGCGGCGCCTTCAGGGCCCGCTGCACCAGGCTGGTCAGCGCATCGATGTCGAACGGTTTCGGGAGATAGTCGAACGCGCCATGCTGGGCCGCGTTTGCGGCGGTCAGGATCGTGTTCTGTCCACTCATGACGATGAAGGGCAGTTCCGGCCGGGACAGGCGCATGGACGGCAAAAGGTCAAAGATCGATGCATCCCCAAGATACACATCGGTCACGACCACATCGCCTTCACCATTCCGCACCCATCTTTCCAGGGCTTCTGGCGAACTCGTGGCGCGGACCTCATAGCCTGCGGCGACCAGCGTCTGGTTCACGATCAGGCGGATGCTCGCATCGTCCTCTGCAAGAAGAACGGTTTTATCAGCCATTAAGGCCTCCTGTACGAATTGGCAGAAGAACGGTGAAACGGGTTGTGCCCGGTTCGCTGTCCACCCGGATCTGGCCGCCATGGGCCGTGATGACTTCTTTCACGATCGACAGGCCCAACCCGCGCGCGCCGGACTTGGAACTCTGGAAAACGTCGAAAATGCGCGACAGCTTTTCGCGCGGAATACCGCGGCCATTGTCCTCGATGGTCACAAGCATGGCCCGCTGAAGCCCGACACCGAAACGCGAGCGCTTGAAGGCAAGCCCCGTAGCATAGGCCGTCCGGACGGTTACCTGCCCACTCCCGCCGCCTTCCTGAGCGGCCTCGGCAGCGTTGCGGATAATGTTCTGGAAGGCCTGCTGCAGATGATCCGCATCGCCCAGTAATTCCGGAAGCGATGGGTCGAAGTCCCGCTTGATTTCTACATTGCTGCCGATGGCCACCCGCTCCGATGCGATCACGCGGTCCAGCAGCGCATGGATGTTGAACTCTTTCATCCGGGGTGCCGAGAACAATTCGAATGCCGACAGGCGATTGACCAGCCGCTCGATCCGTCGGGCTTCATCCCGGATGATCTCCAGCAGTTCAGCCTGCCCCTCGACCCCCTGGCGTTCCAGCAATTGCGCCGCGCCGATGATGCCGCCCAGCGGGTTCTTGACCTCATGGCCCAGAATGCGCCCGAACCCGGCCACGCCGGCGGACGACTCATTGCCCTCCCGCACCGCTGTTTCGACAAGCGCGATCACGAAGCCCTCATCGCCTGTCGTGCGGACCCAGACATCGCAGACCAGGCCTGACGGAATGGACGGCCCGGTGATCGGCGTGCCCGGCGAGGCAATATCGCCCACCTGCCGCTGCGCGCGGTCGAGCAATTCCCAGATCAGGGAGTCATGATAAATCAGCTCACTGAGCGGCTTGCCCGTAAGCGATCTTCGGGAAAGCTGGAACAGCGTTTCCGCTTCCGGATTTCCATCCACGATACGTCGCCTGTCGTCGATGACGAGCAAGGCGATCGGAGAGAGATCGGCAAGGGAACGAGCGTCCAGCAAAGTGTCCACCGGCATGTCAGACGGCCTCCACGAGGTCGGTTTCAAAATATACCTGCCGCAGTGCGGCGATGAGATCCTGCCAGTCTGTGATCTGACAGAGTTTGGAGCGCACAGCCCGGCGCTCTGCCGGACCGATACGAAGATCGAGCGCGTCGATGGCGGCGGACACATGCTTGCGCACCGTCAGCACCCCCAGTTTCGGCCCATAGAGCGCAACCGAGTCCTCGATCTGCTCACACAGGGACGAAAGTTTCTCGGCCCGGCCGGGCGCCGTCCAGGCTTTGCCCTCAAGCGTCGCAGCGACTTCTCCGACCAGCCAGGGACGCCCCATCGCCGACCGCCCGATCATGACCCCATGCGCGCCGGACTGCTCCAGCGCCTCGGCCGCATCCTCATATGAGCCAATGTCACCATTCACGACGACCGGCAGTGACACCGCCTCGACCGTGTCGCGCACAGCCGCCCAATTGGCCGATCCTTTGTAGAACTGGCAACGCGTGCGCCCATGGACGGTCAGCATCCGGATGCCTTTGGATTCCGCAATCGCCCCCAGCTCCGGCGCGTTCAGAGCCGTATCGTCCCAGCCCAGACGCATCTTCAGGGTCACAGGCCGTTCGCCTGCCCCTTCAATCGCCGCGTCCATGATGTCGCTGGCCAGCGGTACATCGCGCATCAGGGCGGAGCCGGACTGGCCGCCTGTGACCTGGCGCGAGGGGCATCCCATATTGATGTCGATCACATCGACGCCGCTTTCGGCCAGCAATTGGGCGCCGCGAAACATGTCTTCAGGCCGCCGTGCTGCCAGCTGGACGATCCAGTAACCGGCGCCTTCATGACGGCAGGTGCGGCGAACGACATCCGGGCGCTCTGTCGCCAGCATCTCGCCGGCGACCATCTCCGACACGACCGCCGGCGCCCCGAAATGCACCGCCTGACGCCGCATAGGGGCGTCCGTGGCGCCTGACATGGGCGCTAACCAGACCTTCGGTGCCTCGAAACTAACCATTTGTTCATTCTTGCACCTTTTCGCGAGTTCGCAAGTGCACAAAACATAAGCATCGCTTCCCGGCTGCAGAAGCGCAAACAGCATGGCATAGATACAACAGGTGTCTTAGAAGGCGCGCATGACCGGATTCGCAGCAATCATCGTCGCAGGCGGCAAAGGCGCCCGTACAGGGCTCGATCGCCCCAAGCAATGGGAGAACCTGCTTGGCAAGCGGGTCATTGACTGGTCTGTCGACACCTTCCTGTCCCATCCGGACCTGCTTGAACTCGTGATCGTCGTCGACGACCTCACCGTCGCGACCAGCTTTCCGTCTAAGACTAAAGTCGTATGCGGCGGCGAGAGCCGAACCGCCTCGGTTCGCGCCGGAATTGCGGCGCTTGCTACGGAAGATGGCGCCCCGGTACTGATCCACGATGCTGCCCGTCCGGGCCTGAGTCGCGCCCTGATCGATACGCTGGTCTCCGCCCTGTCCGATCATGACGCCGCCGCCCCCGCCCTGCCGGTGTCGGATGCCCTGAAACGTGAAGCCTCCGGCCACTTCTCCACCGTGCCGCGCGACGGGCTCTACCGCGTCCAGACACCCCAGGCGTTCCGGCAAGCCACCATTCGCAAAGCCCTTGAGGCCCCCGGCTCTTTCGTGGACGATCTGGAGGCCGTCGAAGCGGCCGGCGCGCGCGTTACGCTGGTTCCCGGCAGCGTCCGGCTTCACAAGATCACCTATGCAGAGGATTTTGACCTCTTGGCACGCTTGCTTACCCCCGCCCTGACCGCCCCCCGCGTCGGCAAGGGCTTTGACGTTCACGCTTTCGAACCGGGCGACCATGTCACCCTTTGCGGCGTAAAGATCCCGCACACGGCCAAGCTCAAAGGGCATTCGGATGCAGACGCCGCCTGGCACGCCCTGACAGACGCCATTCTGGGCGCCGTCGCGCTCGGTGACATTGGGGATCATTTCCCGCCGTCGGATCCGCAATGGAAAAACGCCGACAGCGGCCTGTTCCTGAAGCACGCCCGGTCGCTGGCGGAAGGCGCCGGCTATACACTCACCAGTTGCGACATCACGGTGATCTGCGAAGCGCCCAAGGTGAAGCCGCACCGGGAAGCCATGCGTATCCGCACCGCCGAACTCCTGGCCCTTCCTCTGGATGCTGTCAGCGTGAAGGCCACGACGACCGAGAAACTCGGCTTTACCGGCCGTCAGGAAGGCATCGCGGCAGAAGCCGTTGCCGTGCTCGTGCCCAAGGCCTGACGCCGCGTCCCCTCTTGCCAATCGCTTCCTGCATGCTCCCCTTTGCGAAAAGGGAGAACGCTCATGTCCGGCGGATTGAAAATCGAACAGGACGGCCAGGTCACCATCCTGACACTCGACAGGCCGGAGGCGATGAACGCCCTCGACTACCCGACCTATATGGCCCTCGAAGATGCAGTGCGCGGCGCGGATGCCCGGGCCATCGTGATCACGGGCGCGGGCGATCGGGCTTTCTGCTCGGGCGATGACGTTAAACAGATCCTGTCCAAAGGCGCCCCGTCCACGCCGGAAATGGCGGAGCGCGCCAAGAAAACAGGCGGCCTGACGCCGGCGGCTGATGCGCTGCTCGGCACCGACATTCCGGTCATCGCGGCCGTCAATGGCTTCGCCCTCGGCTGGGGCGCCGAACTCGCCATCATGGCCGACATCCGCGTCTTTTCGGAAAAGGCCCGGTTCGGGGAAATATTCGTCACGCGCGGGCTGACCTGCGATGCGCCGGGCTTCGGCCGTCTCGTCCAGCTGGTCGGCCGGGAGCATGCCTGCGAACTTCTGTTCACCGGCGACATCATCGACGCCGCGCGGTCAAAGGAAATCGGGCTCACCTCCCGCGTCGTCCCGCCAGAAGACCTGATGACGACCGCGCTGGACCTTGCCCGCAGGATCGCCGCGAACCCGCCTCTGGCCGTTCAGGCGATCAAGAAAGGCCTTCGCGAAACGGTGGACCCGCCCTGGCGCGAGGTTGGCAAGATGGCCATTACCGAGATCCGGCGGCTGATGCAGACAGACGATGCCAAGGAAAGTGCAGCCGCCTTCCTCGAAAAACGCAACCCGGTCTTCACCGGAAAATAAACCAGGCCTAAGCTCACCCCATGTTTCCAGATAAACTCCGAAACCTCGCCATGCTGATCCTCGACGACGCCGAACAGGCGCGCCTCCGGATCTGTACGGCCGAGAGCTGCACCGGCGGCCTCGTCGCCGCCCTCTTCACCGACATTCCGGGCTCCTCGACCGTGTTCGAACGTGGCTTCGTCACCTATTCGAACCGGGCCAAGGAAGAGATGCTCGGCGTGCCCGGTGACGTGCTGGCGGATTATGGCGCCGTATCAGAGCCTGTGGCGCGGATGATGGCCGAAGGCGCGCTGGAAGCCAGCCGGGCCAATATCGCCGTGGCCATCACCGGCGTGGCAGGCCCCGGCGGCGGCACGCGCATGAAACCCGTCGGCACGGTTCACGTTGCCTGCGCCCGGGAAAACCGCGCTGTGGTGCACGAGATGCTCCAGGTCGGGGAAATCGGACGGACGGAAGTCCGCATGGCCGCTGTCGAGTGCGCCCTCAAACTGATCCAGTACCAGATGAACTAGGCGCCAGGCGTAGCCCCGGAGACCGCTCCAAAGCGTCTGCGCCCTTCATCCAGGAAGGCCTGCAGGATTTTCGACACGGCCAGGTCATGATTGGCGGCCGCCAGCATGCCGATGAACGGATTCTTGAAATCGTAATCGATCTCGAGGCGGACATCCGTGCCCTTGTCCTGCGGCGTGATCTGCCATTCGGCGCGCAACCGGCGGAATGGGCCTTTCACAAGCGAGGCGATCACGTTCCCGTCCGACGGGGTTTTCGTGACCCGGGTCGAAAAGCGCTCGGTAAAGCCTTTGAAGCCGATCACCGCATCCCCGAGACAGGACGACGCCCCATCCCCCAGCGCGACTTCTTCGGTGACGCGCATCGCCGTGATCCATTTGATGAAGTCCGGATAACGCCGGATGTCCGAGACAAGATCAAAACACTGCTCGGGCGTGTATGGCAGCCGGACCGATTTGGAGAACCGGGCCATGCGCTCAGGCGGTCTTGCCTGAATCCCGCGACGCGTTCAGCGCCTCACGGGCAGCGCGCAGACGGGCAAAGTCCTCTCCCGCATGGTGAGACGAGCGCGTCAGCGGCGTTGCAGACACCATCAGGAAGCCCTTGGCCCACGCAATCTCTTCATACGATTTGAACTCGTCCGGTGAGACGAAGCGGTCAATCGCCGCGTGCTTGCGCGTCGGCTGCAGATACTGGCCGATGGTGAGGAAGTCGACGCCGGCGGAACGCATATCGTCCATCACCTGCATGACTTCTTCCTTGGTTTCGCCCAGGCCGACCATCAGGCCGGATTTGGTGAACTGGTTCGGGTCGCGGTCCTTTACCTTCTGCAGGAGGCGCAGCGAGTGGAAATAGCGCGCGCCCGGCCGAATCGACAGGTAGAGCCGCGGCACGGTTTCGAGATTGTGGTTGAACACATCCGGCTTCGCATCGATGACGCGGTTTTCCCAGCCATCCTTGCGCAGGAAGTCCGGCGTCAGGATCTCGATCGTCGTTTCCGGCGAGGCCGCCCGGATGGCTTCGATCGTGTGCACGAAATGCATCGCCCCGCCATCGACCAGGTCGTCCCGGTCAACCGACGTGATCACGACATGCTGCAGCCCCATCTCGGCGACCGCCTCGGCAACGCGGCGCGGCTCGTCCTCATCGACGCCCGCGGGTGGCTTGCCGGTTGAGACGTTGCAGAAACTGCAGGCGCGGGTGCAGATCTCACCCAGAATCATCATCGTGGCGTGCTTCTTGTCCCAGCACTCGCCGATGTTCGGGCAGCTCGCCTCTTCGCAGACCGTCACCAGCCCCTTGGACTTCACGATCTCGCGGGTCTCGGAATAGCCCTTCGAACCGGGCGCCTTGACCCGAATCCAGTCCGGCTTGCGCTGGATCGGGCTGTCCGGCCGGGACTGTTTCTCCGGGTGGCGCAGGCGGGGCTTTTCGCCCTTGAGATCAATGAGGTTTGCCATCGCCGGAACATGGCCTCACCCGCGTCTGAACTCAAGTCGAAGACACTGCAATCTGCTCATGCAAACTTGCAATGTTTGTTGCTCTCTGGCTGCTTGGCGACAAAATGTTACAAACATGTGAGGCGCAAAGCCGCCCACGAGGAAACCAGAGCTGTTCATGACCACGACACCGATCCCGGCGCCGTTGCCGTATCGCCCAGCGCGAACCCGTACCGACCTCTTTGCTGCCCTGATGCGCGCAGCCGGCGAGTTTGGCCGCAACAAGACCATCATCTACGACATGGTCGACGGCGAAGAACGCCTGCTGACCTACAAGGACCTGATCCGCGGTGCCTTCGGCCTGGGCTCTGCCCTCGCCTCGAAGACCAAAGCGGGCGAATCGGTGGGCGTGATGCTGCCGACCGGTGCAGGCGCGGTGATCGGCTTCTACGCCCTGTCGGCCTATAATCGCGTCCCGTCGATGCTGAACTTCACCGCCGGGTCGCGGAACCTGAAAGCGGCAATGCGCTCGGCTGAGATCACCAAAATCGTCACCGCCCGCAAATTCGTCGAAGTGGCCGGCCTGGAAGCCCTGACCAAGGACCTCTCCCGTGTCGCCGAGATCATCTATCTCGAAGACGTTCGCGAGAATCTCTCCCTGAAGGACAAGCTGGCCGCAGTGATCGGCCCGGTGGCGCCCGGCCTGATCCGCAGCAAGGCCCGCTACAAGAGCCCCGGCGTGATCCTCTTCACCTCCGGCACCGAGGGCGAGCCGAAAGGCGTCGTGCTCAGCCACGAGAACGTCATGGCGAATGTCGAACAGGTCCGCGCCCATATCGGCCTCGATGTGAACACGGACAAGCTGTTCAACCCGCTGCCGACCTTCCACTGTTTCGGCCTGACAGTCGGCGCCATCCTGCCGCTGATTGCCGGCATCCCGGTCATCTTCCACCCTTCGCCGCTCCAGCCGCGTGAGATCGTGAAACGTATCCGCGAAACGGGCAGCAGCATCCTGCTGGCGACCGATACGTTCATTTCGCAATACGCCCGTGTCGGCGGCGACGGCGACATGAGCTCCATCCGCCTCGCAGTCTGCGGCGCCGAGCGCGTCAAGGACGAGACCCGCGCACTGGTGCGCCGCAAATTCGAAATCGAAATCCTCGAAGGCTATGGCGCAACCGAAGCCTCGCCCGTCGTGGCGGCCAATCAGTGGGAACGCAACAAGCCGGGCACGGTCGGCCTGCTGATGGCGGATATGGAGTATCGCCTCCTGCCGGTCGACGGCATCCCGGAAGGCGGGCGCCTGCACATCAAGGGCCCGAACATCATGATGGGCTATCTGCGTCCGTCCGCCCCCGGCGTCCTCGAAGCACCGGATGATGGCTGGCACGACACCGGCGACGTGGTCGCCATCGACGAGGAAGGCTTCATCCGCATCATGGGCCGCGTGAAACGGTTCGCGAAGATCGGCGGCGAGATGGTGTCCCTGGCCGTGGTCGAGAACTGCGCCAGCGCGATCTGGCCGGACAATCTCCACGCCGCAGCTGCCATCCCGGACCCCCGCAAGGGCGAGCAGATCATCCTGCTGAGCGACAGCCCCGACTGTAACCGGGAAGAAATCCTGGCCTGGGCGCAGAGCCATGGCGTGCCGGAAATCTCCGTTCCGAAGCGGGTCTTCCATGTCGACAACATTCCGGTGCTTGGCACCGGAAAGGTCGACTATGGCACCGTGCAGAAGAAGATCGTGGAACTGGTCGAGGCCTGATCCCGCCCCGCAAGAAATCGTGTCAGGCGTTCGTGGCGCGGCGCACGGGCATGTGCTTCTTGCCCCAGTCCTTCAGCGTCAGCAGCGCGGGCGCCAGTTCCTGGCCCTTTTCGGTCAGCACGTAATCATAGCGCTTCGGCCCGGCGGAATACTGCCGGCGCTCGAGAATGCCGGCCTCAACCAGCCGCTTCAGGCGCTCGGCCAGGATGTGCCGCGTCATGCCGCTCGACTCGATAAACTGCTCGAACCGCGACAGGCCAAGGAAGCAATCCCGGAGGATCAGCAGCGTCCACCGGTCACCGACGACCGAGAGCGTCCGCGCGACCGGGCACCAATTATCCGAGAGTTCTGTCCATTTCATACTTGCAAGCCTAACCTGATTTGCCTTAGTTCCAAAATGAAACTTATGGAGATCCGGATGACCAAGGCACTTGAGTTCTATTTCGACTATATCAGCCCCTATTCCCATATTGCCAATGCAGCAGTGAAGCAGCTGAAGGAACGCACCGGGGCGGCTGTCGAAATCAAGCCCATGTTCCTCGGCGCCGTCATGCAGGGCACAGGCAACCGCCCGCCGGGCATGGTGCCCGCCAAGAACACCTATATGCTGGCCGACCTGGAGCGCTGTGCGAAACGCTATGGCCTGACCATCCGCATGAACCCCTATTTCCCGCTGGTCAGCACACGCGACCTGTTGCGGGCCACGATTGGCCTTGCTGGCGATCCGGACAAGCAGCAACGCTTCATCGATACCTGCTTCCACTATATGTGGACCGCACCCGACGCGCTGAAGCCGGACGACGACGCCTCCGTGAAGGCAATGTGCGATGCGAACGGTTTCGATTTCGACGAGGTCAAACAGCTGGCCAACGACGAAGCCAACAAGGCCGCGCTCAAGGACAATACCGACGCCGCCATCGCCCGCGGCGCCTTCGGCTCCCCCACCTTCTTTGTCGGCGAAGACATGTTCTTCGGACACGACCGCCTGGACTACGCCGCCGAAGCCCTGACCGCCTGATCCGGTATAGTCGCCTATAGTCCGGTATG
>NZ_ARYJ01000019.1 GCF_000685215.1 Hyphomonas jannaschiana VP2 | reverse complement strand
CACCAAGCGCCTTCACGGGCGTCGCACGTGCTGGTTCCTATTCCGGGTCCAGGGGCTGTGGCCGCAGATCGGCCGGACCTGAATCCGTCTCCGGATCTGTCTCCGCCGGGCCCGACTCTGGAGGCGACTCTGGCGGCGGTTCTGGCGCGGGCATTGTCTCCTGCCCGAACCGGTCCTCGGCGTCCTGCAGGAAACTGTCGAACTCGTCCGGGGTCTCCGTCACCGCATCATCCTGTGGCGCATCTCCTGCCCCCTCTTCCGGGGGTGGCGGCAGGTCCGGCAGGGAGGGCCGGGCGGCCGGGGTTTCGGGCCGGACCTCCGGACGGGTCTCCTGCGGTGCGGCGGGTTGCGGCTCTGCCGGCCGTCTGGGTGCGGAGCGGCGTACCGCCTGCTCGTCGAGCACGCAGGACGCGAGTCCCTCTGAGCGGACCACCCGCATACGGGCCTGCAGCGTGCCGGCGCGTTTAGACACATATGGCCCCGGCGGGTCGAGCCGCCATTTGTTCGGGCTCGGCAGGACGGCGGCCAGCAACGCGGCCTCCCGCTCTGTCAGGTCGGCGGCGGACTTGCCGAACCGCGCCTCAGCCGCCGCCTCGGCGCCGAAGATGCCGTCGCCCCATTCGGCGACATTCAGATAGGCCTCCATCACCCGGCGCTTGCCCCACATACCGTCGATGAAGGTCGCAAACCAGGCTTCGGCGCCCTTGCGGGCAAAGCCGCCGCCATTCCAGAGGAAGACATTCTTCGCCGTCTGCTGGGTGATGGTGGACGCCCCGCGCAGGCCCTTGCCCTGCTTGTATTCGTCAATCGCCTTCTCGATCGCATCCCGGTCGAGGCCGGTATGCTGGCAGAAGCGCGTGTCCTCCGCCGCAATCACGGCGAGGACGAGATTGGGAGAAATGTCGTCGATGGAAACCATCTTGCGCTGGATCTGCTCACCGCCAATCGCGCGCTGCGCCATCAGCACGGTGCCCGGCACCGGCGCCGCCTTCAGAACGAGGGCATAGATATGCACGCCGACAAACAGGCCGAGCGCGAATTTCAGCACCCAACCCAGATAGTCCATCAGGCCCCGGCCTTGCGGCTGTTTCCGAGGGATCTTCTTCATGCGCTTCTGTTCCATTCCCTCAGCACATCGGGGTCTGTTTCCCCGGCCACGTTCTGTGAACGCGCGAATGAGAACCGCTCCGCATCCAGTTGCAAGAGGGCCCATGCAGCCGCCCCGCGCACCAGCGCAGAGGCGTCTGTCACGAGACCTTCCAGCTGCGGAACGAACCGGGCCGCGCCGGAGTTCCCAATCGCGATGCAGACATTGCGTACGAACCTGTCTCGCCCGATCCGTTTTATGGGCGAGCCAGAGAACACTTCGCGGAAGGCGGCATCGTCCAGCGCGGCGAGTTCATCGAGGCCGGGCAGTTTCAGTTCGGCGCGCGCATGGAAGGCCGCTTCGCTGGCTGCGCTGGCGAACTTGTTCCACGGGCAGACGGCGAGACAATCGTCACAGCCATAGATCCGGTTGCCCATCGATGCGCGGAATTCCTCCGGGATCGGGCCCTTGTGCTCGATGGTGAGATAGGAAATGCACCGCCGCGCATCGAGCTGGTACGGCGCGGGGAAAGCCTTGGTCGGGCAGATGTCGAGACAATTCCGGCAACTGCCGCAATGATCCGCCTCGGGCGTATCGGGGACAAGTTCGGCATCCGTCAGCATCACGCCGAGGAAGAACCAGGACCCAAGGTCCCGGCTGACAAGGTTCGTGTGCTTGCCCTGCCAGCCGAGGCCGGCTTTCGCCGCCAGCGGCTTTTCCATCAGCGGCGCGGTATCAACGAAGACTTTCACCTCCGCCCCGGTCTTCGCCACGAATTCCCGGGCGAGCTGTTTGAGGCGGGACTTCAGCGTATCGTGATAGTCCCTCCCCCGTGCATAGACGGAGATGTTCCCGGCCTCGCGCTGCTGCAGCGTGTCCATCGGATCATGGTCCGGGCCATAGTTCAGCGCGACGGTGATGGCAGACTTCGCACCCGCCCACATGGAGGTGGGCGTACGCCGCCGTTCCAGCGTCGTCTCCATCCAGTCCATCGTGCCGTGGCGGCCGGCCTCGACGAAGGCCTCCAGCCGCTCAGACGCCGCCCAGGCTTCATAGGCCCGCGCAATCCCGACCGCATCGAAGCCGAGCGTAAGGGCGTGCTGTCTGGCAAATTCGGCGCGATCCGCCGGATCAGAAATCAAGGTCGGCATAGTGCGGCGAAGGTCGCACGGCAGCCAGCCGGTCGGCAAGCAGCGGACGGAAGCTCGGCCGTGATTTCAGCCGCGCATACCAGGTGCGCAGGTCCGGCACGGCGGCCCATTCCACGTCGCCGAAATAATCGCAGGCCGAGAGGTGCGCTGCCGCGGCGAGGTCTGCCAGCGTCAGGTCCCGCCCGGCAATGAAGCCATGTGTCTCGACCAGCGCGTTCAGGAAGGTCAGCCGCCCGCGCAGCGTGTGGGCGCCCCGGCGGAGTTTTTCAGAGTCCGGCTGGCGGTCACGCCGGACCCACTGCATCACCCGCTCGGTCAGCAGCTTGTCGGTGACCTCCTCGAAGCCCTCCTCGACCCAGGCCCAGAGGCGCCGCGCTTCGGCGCGCTGGCCGAGATGCAGCGGCAGCAGGTGCTGGCCTTCGACCGACTCTTCCAGAAATTCGCAGATTGCCCGCGTGCCCACAGCCACGATGCGCCCGCCGGTCCCATCCTGCAGCAGCGCCGGGGCCACAGCGCCGGGGCCGAGCAGTTTCAGGTCCGGATGCGGCGACCAGGGCGCAGATTCCACGGTCTCAAATCCCAGCCCCTTCTCGGCCAGACAGAGACGCACCAGCCGTCCGGCCGGATCGAGGTTCCAATGGTAAAGTCTGATCATGGGCTGCAAGCCCCTAGGCTGTCGTCACACGATAATTAATCCACAGGAGTAAAGAACGTCTATCCGAACGGAAAAAGCTGTGGTTCAAAAAAGGCCTGAATATTCACCGAAGAGATCCTCCCATGAAATCCAGACTTGCGACCGCTCTCCTGGCCGGTGCCGCCTCCTTCGTCCTGCTTTCCGCCTGCAGCACGCCAGCTGAAACCGAAGCTGTAATGACGGCCTCGATCGAAGCACCCGTTCTTCAGGCCGAAGCGCCGACCGGCCAGCTTCCGGAAGGTGTCCGCCCGACAGCCTACCGCCTGGACCTGGTGACAGACCCGAGCGCGGCCACCTTCACCGGGCATGAGGAAATCGACCTGGCGCTGGAAAAGCCGCACGCCCGCATCTGGCTGCATGCGCTTGGCCCGGTCGTCTCCTCCGTGAAGGCCGTGCTGCCGGACGGGATGGAGATCGCCGCTACATTCACGGGCGATGAAGCCGCCGATGGCGTCTCCCGCATCGATTTCGCCGCGCCGCTGCCAGCTGGCCCGGCCACGCTCGTGATCGAGTATGAAGCGCCCTACAATCTCAACCTCGCAGGCCTGTACAAGGTCGAACAGGCTGACCGGCCCTATCTCGTCACGCAGATGGAACCGATCGATGCCCGCCGAATGTTCCCCTCCTTCGACGAGCCGCGTTTCAAGACGCCCTACACGCTGACCGTCACCGCACCGGAAGGCATGGAAGTCGCTGCGAACGGCGCGGACGCCGGCTCCGAAGATCTCGGCAACGGCATGGTGCGCCACAGTTTCGCAACGACGCGTCCGATCCAGTCCTATCTCGTCGCCCTGATGGTCGGCCCGTATGACAAAGTGGTCGCAGACCCGATCCCGGCGACGGCTGTCCGGGCTGAGCCGGTGCCGCTGCGTGGCTTCGCGGCCGCCGGCAAGGGCGAGAAGCTCGCCGATGCGCTCGACATCACGGATGAAATGGTCGAGTGGCAGGAAGCCTATTTCGACTATCCCTACCCGTATGGAAAACTCGACCTGATCGCCGCGGCGGACTTTGCCTATGGCGCAATGGAAAATGCCGGGGCCATCGTCTATCGCGAAGCGGCGCTGCTGATCGACGACCGGACCTCGCTCGCCCGCCAGCGCGCCATCTTCAACACGCATGCACACGAGCTGGGCCACCAATGGTTCGGCAACCTCGTCACGCCAGCCTGGTGGAATGACATCTGGCTGAACGAAGCTTTCGCAACCTGGATCAGCTCCAAGACGATGAACGGAATCGATCCGGACGGGGAATGGGACCTTGCCCCGATCATGTCCAGCCTGACGGCCATGCCGACCGACAGCCTCGCCTCGACCCGCCAGATCCGGAACCCGATCCGGACCAATGGCGACATCAATGATGCGTTCGACTCCATCACCTACCGCAAGGGCGGCAGCGTGCTGAACATGTTCGAGACCTATCTGGGTGAAGACGCGTTCCGCGATGGCATGCGCCTGCACATGCGCCGCTTCGAAGATGGCGTCGCCACCGCCGAGGACTTCATGCAAAGCCTTGCCGATGGATCCGGCCAGCCGGATGTCGTCTCGTCCTTCACCTCCTTCATTGCACAGCCGGGCATTCCATTCCTGGACGTACAGGTCAGCTGCAGCGGAGAGACCGGCGAACTGGCCATCACCCAGAGCCGCTACGCTCCGCTCGGCTCCACGATCGATACCGAAGCCCAGACCTGGGAAATCCCGTTTGCGGCCCGCGTGCATGATGCCTCCGGCGATCACATCGTCCGGCAGATGCTGTCCGGCAAGTCCAGCACGATTGCCCTGGACAGCTGCCCGGACTGGGTGATGCCGAATGCGGGCGGCGCCGGCTATTGGCGCTTCGTCACCGATGCAAACAATGCTGCAGCCCTGCGCGAGAACTATGCGTCGCTCAAACCGGCCGAGCAGATGATGCTGACCGATTCCATCAATGCCGGCTTCAGCGCCGGCAAGGTCAGCGCGACAGACATGGTTGCCGGGCTCGAAGCCGCAACAACCGGATCGGCGGCCGCTGTCAGCACATCGATCGACATGATCGGGACACTGAAAGCTTCGCTCGATAAAGACGGCAAGGCTGAACTGGCTGACTGGGTCGAAGCAAATTACGGCCCTGTCGGCGAATACCTTTTCGATCGCCCGGCAACAGCCCTGACCACATCGGAACGCCTGCTCGCGCCGAAACTCTGGAACCTCCTGCTGAACGAAGGCAACCGGGCTGACGACCGTGCCGTCTTCACCGCGCAGGCAAAAGCCTATCTCGGCATCGGACAGGATGCAGACCCGACCGCCCTGCCCGCCGAAGACCTCGGCGCGGCTGTCGCCATCGGTATCGAAGATGAAGGACAGGCCTTCTATGACGGCGCCCTCGCCTATGTCCTCGCATCGCAGAACCAGACGGAACGGGCCACCATCCTATCCGCGCTGGCCGGCAATGGGTCGGAAGCGGTCGTGATGGATCTCTTCAAGCGGGCGCTCGGTGACGAGATCTCGGGTAATGAGCTCTACACGATCTATCGCGCTTCGCTGGCCAATTCGGATGTCCGCCCGGCGATCTGGCCGATGATGAAAACGAATTTCGCCTCCATCGTCGCGAAGATCCCGTCGATCCGCAAACCGCAGACCGCAAGCGTGACCGGCTATTTCTGCACGGCCGAAGATGTGGCGGATGCGAAAGCCTTCTTTGAGAGCCAGGCAGACCTGATCCCCGGCTATGAACGTTCGCTGATGCAGGGCGTCGAGCGCGGCGAGCTTTGCAGCGCCGAGAAGGCGAGCACGGCCGACGAGATCAAAGCGGTCTTCTCGGACAACTGATGAAACCGTCCCGCACCGGATAAATGCCGGTGCGGGACAATTTCCCTAGCGTTTCATGAAGTGGCGCACAGCATCGGCGGCCAGCGCGAACTTCGCAAAGCTCCACGCCTTTTCCTTGCCGAGCTCTGCCAGCGTCGCCAGCATGTCGCGGCGGCCTTCCTGATGATGGGCAAGCCAGGGCCCCGCCCCGCCGACCGCCAGCGCATCGCGCGCAGCATCGGCCTGCGTCTGCACCAGTTCCACGATCAGGCGGCGGCCAGCGACACGGTCCCAGAAACCGGCTTTGGCAAGCCCGTCCAGCGCCGACACGCGAAGCCGGTCGAGGCGCAGCGCCTCCCCGATCTGGAAGAAGCACTCACCGGCTTCCGGCACCGCTTTGCCGGTCGTCCTTGCCAGGTCCACCACAACCAGTCCTTGCGCGAACAGGCTCATGGCCGACGCCCAGCGTGCCAGTTCCTCCGGCGCGCCGCGGCGCATCAGCGTACGGGTGGAGCGTTCGATCTGCGCGGCCGGGAAATGGGTGTGGATGTCCGCCAGCGCGGCCTTGAATTCATTCAGCGGCGCATGTGTGGCATCGACCAGTTCCTTCAGCGTACCTTTCGGCATGGCCGTGACGAACCAGGCAGCCGCCGCACTCATCGCCTGGGCTGCCAGCAGGCGAAGGTCGGTCTGCACATCGGCATGGACGACATTGTCGAGCGCATCGACTTCACGCTGGAAGCCATCGAAGTCCAGCACGACACGGGCCGCTTCCAGGCCGCGCACAATGGCAGCCATGTCTGTCGTATCGGTCATCTCCCGCATACGGAAGATGGTAACGGGCCCGCCCATGTCCAGTGACCGGTTGGCCAGAACCGTGGCAATGATCTCCCGCTTCAGACGGTGGGCATCCATCGCCTCGCCAAAAGCATCGATCGGGCTCGGGAAGTAAGCCTTGAGGACGTCCTCGAAGAAGGGATCATCCGGAAGGTCAGAGGCAACAAGGTCGTCGAACAGGGTGATCTTCGACCAAGCGAGCACCACGGCAAGTTCCGGCCGGGTCAGCCCCTGCCCCTGATCGGCGCGTACTTTCATGTCGCCGGTATCCGGCAGCACTTCCAGTTCGCGGTTCAGGACACCCCGGTCTTCGAGATGCACCATCAGCCGCTCCAGCGCCTCATGATCCTGTTTCACCGTCGCCTCGGAGAGCGTCAGCGCGGCCGTCTGGTCGTAATTGTGACGCAGCACATGTGCGGCCACATCATCCGTCATCTCGGCCAGCAGGTCGTTACGGTCTTCTTCCTTCAGGTTTCCAAGCCGGATCGCATCTGCCGCCAGGATCTTGATATTCACTTCGTGGTCAGAGGAATCGACACCGGCAGAGTTGTCGATGGCGTCGGTATTGATCCGGCCGCCTGCCAGCGCGAACTCGATCCGGGCCGCCTGTGTCAGGCCGAGATTGGCCCCCTCGCCCACAACCCGGGCGCGCAGCTGATGTGCATCGACCCGGATGGCATCATTGGCGCGGTCGCCCACGTCGCCATGGGTTTCCTTGTCGGACTTCACATAGGTGCCGATACCGCCGAACCAGAGCAGGTCCGCCTGCGTCTTCAGCAGGGCGTGGATCAGCTGATCGGGCGTCACCTGGTCAGCGCTGAGCCCTGTCAGCGCCTTGATCTCGTCGCTGAGCGTGATCGACTTGGCCGACCGGGGGAACACGCCGCCACCTTCGGATATGAGGCTGGTGTCATAGTCTTCCCAGCTCGATTGAGGCAGGTCGAACAGCCGCTGGCGCTCTGCCAGGTTCTTTTTCGAATCGACCGGGTCCGGATCGACAAAGACGTGCATGTGGTTGAATGCCGCGACGAGGCGGATTTCGGGCGACAGCAGCATGCCGTTGCCGAACACATCGCCGCTCATGTCGCCGACACCGATCACGGTGAAGGGTTCGGTCTGGATGTCCTTGCCCATTTCCCGGAAATGGCGCTTGACCGCTTCCCACGCTCCGCGCGCGGTGATGCCCATCTTCTTGTGGTCATACCCTGCCGATCCGCCGGACGCGAACGCATCGCCCAGCCAGTGGCCTTTTTCGAGACTGATCGCATTGGC
The DNA here is from genome assembly GCF_000685215.1 of Hyphomonas jannaschiana VP2. Lineage (GTDB taxonomy): Bacteria > Pseudomonadota > Alphaproteobacteria > Caulobacterales > Hyphomonadaceae > Hyphomonas > Hyphomonas jannaschiana. Next base: position 30,740 of record NZ_ARYJ01000019.1, on the reverse strand, counting down.
CGTATCGGAGAAGGTGGCCGTGCCCTTGTCGGCGGCGACGACGAGATAGGGATCTTCTCCGTCCCAGACGACCGTATCCGCCGGATGCACAACCTTGCCGTCGACCAGATTGTCGGTCAGCTCCAGGAGCGCCGTGATGAATTCCTTATAGGCCTCGCGTCCGGCCTCGAACCAGGCATTACGGTCCGACCGGTCGGGCAATTGTTTCGGATAGAAGCCGCCTTTTGAGCCAACCGGCACGATCACGGCGTTCTTCACCTGTTGCGCTTTCACAAGGCCCAGGACTTCGGTGCGATAGTCGGCGGCGCGGTCAGACCAGCGCAGGCCGCCGCGGGCGACCGGACCGAAGCGAAGGTGAACGCCTTCGACCTTCGGGCTGGACATGTAAATCTCGCGGAACGGTTTGGGTTCCGGGATTTCGCGCAGCACGCGGCTGGCGATCTTCAGACTGACAAAACTGTGCGGACCACCATCGGCCGCAGTCTGGTAGAAATTGGTCCGCTGTACACCCAGGATGAGGTCGGTCAGCCGGCGCAGCACCTGATCGTCCGCAAGCGCGGACACATCCCGCAGGCTCACCTCGATCCGGTCACAGATTTCGCGGCACGCCTCTTCCCGCTTGCGCAGGCTCATCTCGCTGGAAGGATCGAACCGGCAGGCAAAAAGTTCGATCAGCTGGCGGGTCAGTTGCGGATAACGGGCGAGCGCCGCTTCCTGGACATCCTGCGGCTGGTCCAGCCCGGTCTGCCGGCGATAGGCGCACAGGGTACGGATCAGCGCCGCTTCACGCCAGGTCGCGCCGGCCGTGAGGATGAGCCGGTTAAAACCGTCATTCTCCGCATACCCGCTCCAGACGGCCACGAACGCATCTTCAAGACGACGGGCAACCTCATCCAGATCGATGGACGCCGCGTTCTCGGTGCGCATTGACAGGTCGTGTACCCAATAAACATCCGGCGCATCCGGGACGGGTTTCTCTGTCGGACGGATCGGATAACCCGTCTCGAATGCCGCGAACAGGCCCATCTTCTCGAAGACCGGCACACAACGCGACAGAGGAATCGATCCGTTCCGGGAATAGATTTTCACCCGGATCTTGTCCGCATCCTCCTGCACCGTCTGGTAGGCGCGGGCAACAATGGGCGCACCGGAATTCAGCTGCGCCATCATGGCAACATCGCGCATTGCCTCTTCCGGAGAGAACGCCTCGCGATAAGCGGCATTGAATCCGCCGATAAACGTCCGGGCCCCTTCCGCGTCGATCGGGTTTAAATCAGCCTGCATCATGGCTTCGCGCAGGGCCTGATCCCAGGTGCGGGCAAGCCGGGCGATCTCCGCCTCCAGTTCCGCGACATCCGGTTCCGGATGGCTCCGGTCAATCGCGATCTGGAAGTGAACGCGCGCCAGCGGCCCGGTATCAAAATAGGGCTGGAAGCGGATCAGATGGCCATTATAGGCCCGCTCAAGCGTCTCTGTGATGCGTTCACGCAACGTGGTGTCATAGGCCTCGCGTGGCACGTACACAATCGCGGAGGCAAAGCGGTCGAACTGGTCTCGGCGCAGGAACAGCCGCGTGCGTGGCCGGCCGATCAGGTGGAGGGCGCCCATGATCATCGGGGCCAGCACTTTGGACCCGGTCTGGAACAGCTCGTCGCGCGGCCAGGTTTCCAGCAGATTCGCGATCGCCTTTTCTGTGTGGCCGCCCGGTGTTGCCCCGGAGGATGCAATCACCTTAAGCACACGGCGGCGGATGAACGGGATGGAGCGGGCAGTCTCGTCATAGGCCTCGGCCGTGAAGAGGCCAAGGAAGCGGACCTCACCATTCACCCGCCCCTGCTCATCATATTGTTTGACGCCGACATAGTCGCAGGCAACGCGGCGATGGATCCGGCTGATCAGCGTCGACTTTGCCACGATCAGGGGGAAAGGCTCCTCCAGAAGCTCGCCGATACCAGGGGTGAGCACGAGCGGCTCTGCATCGCGCGACAGAACGTTCAGGTCCTCGTCGCGCAGCAGGCCGAGATTGCTGCCCTCGATCATGATCGGCTCTTCCGGCAGGACGCGGCCTTCGGCATCGGTTTCAAACCGGTATTCGCGGCAGCCCAGGAAGACGAAATGGTTTTTGGTCAGCCATTCCAGGAATGCGACGGCCTCATGCGTATCCGCATGGCGGGGCTCTTCCAGAACGGACAAGCGGCGGATTTCCTCGCGCATCCGCTCTTTCATCGGCTTGAAGTCCGCAACCGCCTGGGCCGTATCCTTCAGCGTCCTGCGGGCCCCTTCCACCAGCCGGTCGGCTTCCCGGTCCGTCAGGCGCGGCAGATGAATCTGGATGACCGAAATCATGCGCCCGTCAGCCAGACGCACGACCGGGTGGAACAGGGTGCGGACTTCAAATCCCTGGTCGGCACACTCCCCCAGCAGCGAGTCGACCAGAAACGGCATGTCCGGACTGGCTGTTTCGAGAATGCTGCGACCGAGCTTACCGGATGCCCCGTCCGCGTCGGCGAGGATACGGACCTTCTGCTCGCCTGCCGGAAGCACTGAAGCCCAGCTCCACAAGCCGCGGGCCAGTGTTTCAATATCGGCCGGTTCCAGGCCGCTCAGGTCTTCATTGCCTGACTCCAGCCTGACCTGCGTCAGCACCTGATCGAGCGGATCGGCGGCGGCAGTCTGATTGTTCATGGAAATGACTCACACACAAAGAGGAAGGATTCGGTGTTGCTCCGGTCTAACGCGGGTCACCTATTCCTTCAACTTGGTGGTTTCAATTGAAACTTTCGTGTTGCGCTGGCGAACAGGGATCAGTTTTGCCCAAATAAAACGGACCCGCCGAACGGGGACGTGTTCGGCGGGCCCTACAGGCCTTGGTCCGCAGGCTGGGTGGGGGGACGCACGCGGAGGCCTGATCGCTTTATAACGTATATTATCTTGAATATTTTATCCGCAAGAGCGGCATCTCAGTCCACTTGCAAATTCCTGAAATACTGAAGGTGTGAGTCGTTCAGATCGCGGTACAGTTGTGGAGTGCCATGAATTGGTTTTAGGCTCCACCGTCTTGTGCAGCACCAGCTGTAACTCGCGCCGTCTGAAGCCCTCCCTTGCCCTGCGGATTGCCGTCTGAAGACAATAAAATCGCGATCCAGCGCGTCGCTTCGGACTGCGCGAACAGCACCATCATCAGCACCGTCAGGGGGGCCGACAGGAACATGCCCGGGATGCCCCAGATCACGCCCCATATGGCCAGTGCCAGCAACACAACCAACGACGACAGGTTGAGTGATTCTCCCATCATACGGGGCTGGATGAAGTTCCCGATCGAGAACTGCCAGAAGCTGACAACGGCCAGGACCAGCCCGGCATAGATGTACGTATCCTGTGGCGGCATGCCCGGAACCCAGGCTGGCATGCTGGGCTGCACCAGCGCGAACAGCGGCGGCACCATCGCTGCAACGATCGATCCGACGGTCGGGATGTAATTCAGGACAAAAATCAGCGCTGACAAAAACAGCGCATTCTTCACGCCCAGCACCAGAAGTGAACAATAGGTGAGCACGGTGATGAGGGCGGAAATCACGGTCTGCGTCCAGAGATAGCTTTCGATCCCCCGGCGGGCCTCGTCCCCCACTTCGCGAACCTGCGCACGCGCATCCGGCTCCGGGAACATGTTGTCCAGCTTCCGCGTCCAGCCGGACTGCGCCAGGAACAGGAAGGCGACATAGATCAGGATCAGCACGACATCGCCTGACAGATCCCCCGTCGCATTGGCAATCGTGGCGAAGAAGCGCTGGCCGGTCTCGTTGAACAGCAATTCCTGCAATGTCGGCGCCCCGGTCATGTGGACGACGTCATAGGCATCGCTGATCAGGCCGTTGATCTTGGTCTCATACTCCCCGGCATCGCGGCCGAACTCGGCGATGCCATTGGCCATCAGACCGATGAACCCGATGAACCCGCCAAGCACCAGCAGGATGGCGATGACGCGCGCATGGCCGATCTTCAGGAAACGGGTCCAGTTGTCGATCATCGTGGCAAAGCCCTCGATGGTCAGGAACAGGAAGACGGCCAGCGCGAACGGCGCGAGAATGGCCCGCGTCCAGTAAAGGAACGCGATGATCACACCTGTTGCGATGACCCAGATTCCGGTGGTGGCAGCGCGGCTCATTTCCGTTCCCCCTTCGCTTTGGCCAAGCGTGGCGCCAGCCCCGCCCGGCGTCAAGCAGCCCGCCCACGGCCCGGATCTGTTACACCCCGCCCCTTGCCGAATCCGGCGAATTCTCTAGCGTCCCGGCAGGAACGGAAGAGGCGGGGAATCCATGACAGACTCCATTTTCATCGGCGGCGCAGACGCGAACGGAACCGGCAAGCCGGACGTTGCGCAGGAACTGCTGCTGAAGATCGCCAACCGCCACGGCCTCGTCGCCGGCGCGACCGGCACTGGCAAGACCATCACGCTGCAGATCCTCGCGCAGGGCTTTTCCGATGCCGGCGTGCCGGTCTTCTGCGCTGACGTGAAGGGTGACCTCTCAGGCATCTGCGTCCCCGGCAGCGAGAAACACCCGCTGCATCCGAAACTCGTCTCCCGTGCCGAAAAGATCGGCCTGGAGGACTATTCCTATGCTGGCGCGCCGACGATTTTCTGGGACCTGTTCGGTGAGAAAGGCCACCCCGTCCGCACGACGATTTCGGAAATGGGCCCGCTGCTGCTATCCCGCCTGATGGGGCTGACCGATGCGCAGGAAGGTGTGCTGAACATCGCCTTCGAATATGCCGACGATAACGGCCTCCTGCTGCTGGACCTGAAAGACCTCCGCAAACTGCTCGCCCATATGGGCGACAAGGAAATCCGCGACGAACTCAGCAAGGAATATGGCAACATCGCCTCAGCCTCCCTCGGCGCCCTGCAGCGCAACCTGCTGGTCATGGAACGCGAAGGCGCCGAGCACTTCTTCGGTGAACCGGCCCTGGAACTGAGCGACATGATGCGCACCACCACCGACGGACGCGGTGTCGTCAGCGTGCTGGACTCCACCCGCCTCATCAACAGCCCGAAACTCTATTCCACCTTCCTGCTGTGGCTGCTGTCGGAATTGTTCGAACAGCTCCCGGAAGTGGGGGATCCGGACAAGCCGAAACTGGTCTTCTTCTTCGACGAAGCCCACCTTCTCTTTGATGACACACCCTCTGCCCTGCTCCAGAAGATCGAACAGGTCGTGCGCCTGATCCGCTCCAAGGGCGTGGGCGTCTTCTTTGTGACGCAGAACCCCCGCGACCTTCCGGAAAGCGTGCTCGCGCAGCTCGGCAACCGGTTCCAGCATGCTCTGCGTGCCTACACACCCGCAGAACGCAAAGGCGTTCGCGCAGCCGCGGATTCCTTCCGTCCGAACCCGGCTTTTGACACAGAAGAAGTGATTACGACGCTTGGCGTGGGTGAAGCCCTGGTCTCGACGCTCGACGCAAAGGGCGCACCGAGCATTGTTCAGCATACGGTGGTTCGACCACCAGCCTCGCGGCTCGGCCCGGCCGAAGAGACCGAGCGCAAGAAAGTGATGAACGAGAGCCCCGTCGCAGGCAAATATGAAGGCGTGGTCGACCGCGAGTCCGCCTACGAAATCCTCGAAGCCAAGGAAGCCAAAGCCGCCAAGGAAGCAGAGCGTCTGGCCAAGGAGGAGGAAAAAGCGAAGGAAGAGCTGGAGAAGAAAAAGGCCCGGGCAAAGAAGACGTCCAGCCGCTCCCGCCGCATGTCTCCTTTGCAGAAAGCCGGCAACCAGGCCGCGCGTTCGGCAGCCCGCGAATTCACGCGCTATATCCTGCGCGGCATTCTCGGCAGCATGAAGCGCTGAACCGGACGCCTAGTTCGGACGGGTATTCGTCTCGGCGTCTTCGATCATACCGTATTCGTCTTCATCCTCATCCGTCATGTCTGACGGGTCGTCATGGGATGAATGGAACACCTGGCCTTCTTCATAGGTCTCTTCGGCGGGCTCATCCGCATAGGCCGGGCCCTCATCGATGACCGTGTCCACGGCGGCGAGCGATGCGGCCGCCTTTGCCTCATCCTCAGCCCGTGCAGCGGCTTCCTTCTCCGCCTTTTCAGCTGCCTTGGCCGCCTTGCGGGCTTCTTTCTCAGCCTGTTTCGCGGCTTTCTTCGCCGCCTTTTCTTCAGCCTTTCGCGCCGCCTCTTCCAGCTGTTCCGGTGTCTTGCGGCGGCCGAATGGCGCGTGAATGTCAGCCTTCCGGTCGTACTGCATGGAATAATATTCGTGCGCCGTATGGGTCAGCGGCTTCGGCGTGAGGTGCAGGCCGTAGGCCCGCAGGCGCTCAACCACTTCATCGCGCAGATACATGCCGGGCAGCGACTGCTGGGTGAAATTATGCCCCTTCATCCAGTCACGGACATCCCAGGAACGGACACGGCCCACTTCAGACGGCCGGGCACCGCCATGCACTTCCCACATATAGAGCGTCGCAATGCCATTGATCGTGGCATCCATGGCATCGTCCAGCGAGTCGACCGGGTCACGGCCCTGCGCCAGCGCCGCGCGCAACGCCATCTTGCGGGCTTCGAGTTCCTGATAGGTGTTGCCGATGACGGCCAGCGCATTGCGGTTGGCGCGGATCATGGACGCATTCACGCCGTCCAGCTGGGGATGGCGGACCGGCAGCAGCAGGTCCGGCCCGGCCTGTTGAATGGCATGGACCTGACCGAGTTCGGAGACGAAGCGCTGGAGATTAATCCGCAGCTCATGGCTGACCCCATCCAGGGCCGAGACAATCCCGGCCTGATGCTCTTCGCGCATGCGCCAGAGGTGCCAGGCAACCAGCAGCCCGGCGGCGATCATCAGAGAGACCCCGCCGGTGATGAACGTGTAGAATTGCGATTCACTCATTCTGAGCTCCCCTCCAATCAGCCCGAACGCACCAGCCCCGCGCCCGTTCAGGTTAATGGAGCGAAAACCTTAGCGGCTGAGCGCCCGTCCCGCAATCACCTGCAACTTGTGGATCGTTTCCGGATTCCGGGCGGCCTCTGCCGTAATCAGCGCGTAATCGAGGCAGGTATCGATCCCGTCCGGACTCGGTGTACGCTCCGTTCCGCTCAGTTTTTCCGCCAGTTTTACAACGGCTTTCCGGCCGATCGCGCTGTTGCGGGCCATCACTTCCAGCACATTGGTCACCGTGACCGCCTCTTCCTCTTCGCGCCAGCAATCATAATCCGTCACCATGCCCAGCACGGCATAAGGCAGCTCGGCTTCGCGGGCGAGCTTGGCCTCGGGCATCGCGGTCATGCCGATCACGTCACAGCCCCACTGGCGATAGAGTTTTGATTCGGCGAGGGACGAGAATTGCGGCCCCTCCATGGCGATGTAAGTCCCGCCGCGATGCACTTTTGCCCCGGCCGCCTCGGCGGCGTCTGCCGCCAGCGCGCTGAACCGGGCGCAGACCGGACGGGCCATGGACACATGCGCCACCATCCCCTCCCCGAAAAAGGTCTTGGCCCGGGCGAATGTTCGGTCGATGAACTGGTCGGCGGCCAGAAAATCTCCCGGAGCATATTGTTCCTGCAGGCTGCCGCAGGCGGAGATGGCCAGCACATCGGTCACACCAGCCATTTTCAGCGCGGCGATATTCGCCCGGTAAGGCACTTCGCTTGGCGACAGGCGGTGACCACGGCCGTGGCGAGGCAGGAAAACCAGCTTCACATCGCCGATCCGGCCATGCACCAGCGCATCGGACGGCGCCCCCCAGGGCGTGTCGACCGTCTCTTCACGCCGGTCTTCCAGTCCGTCGATTTCATAAAGGCCGGAGCCGCCAATAATGCCGAGGGTCCATTTGCTCATGTGTTCGTCCTGAAGTCTTTGCGCATGCCGATGGGCGGCGGGGAACGCGGGTTAGGCGTGGTCAGTTCCACATCATCCGCCAGCACGTAACCAAGCCCGGCATAGAAGTCGACCAGCCTCACCTGGTCGTGACGGACGGCGAGCTGCGCGCCCTCTGCCCCGGCTTCACGGCCGGCCTGCTCGAGGGCTTTCAGAATGAGCTCGCCGAAGCCGCGCCTGCGGCACGCTTCCAGCACGCCGATCCGTTTGATCTCCATCCAGCGCCCCTGCCCTGAAGGCCCCGGCACAGGCACCCATCGGCCGGACCCGATGGCCACCGGCCCGTCGAACAGGATGGCGCCCCCGCCTTTTTCCAGCTGCGCGGCAACAGATTCGGGCGTTTCGGTGAAAACGGTCGATTCCGGTGACACGCGCCCGGTCCAGATCCGGCGCGTCAGCTCTTCCATGAGTGCGCTGTCTGCAAGGCCCGCCCGCCGGAGGTTTATACCGGACGCTCCGGCGGCAGCAGGATCACTCACAGACAGCCCTGACAATCGCTTTGGAAAAGTGGTCTTCGGTTCGCAGGAACTCCACGAAGCATTTGCCATCTTCCGACGTGTGAATGCGGGCACCGATCGGGAATAGTCCCTCCTGGCCATTTATAGTCATGGTATAGCCCTTCGTGGTCCGGTCGAGGTAGCTCATGCTCACCCGTTCGCCATTGCCCATCACGATGGTCTTGGTCTCCCGGGCCGGGACAGCGACGCCTTCATCAGTGAGCAGCACGCCGTCGACATTCGGCAATTGCAGACCTGCCGCCTTCTCCGCGACCTTGCGGCTGATCGCGTCCGCCCGTGTCAGGACATCTGCGGCCTCCCCGGCCGCTGATGGGTCAATATCCTGCATCTTTTCAAGATTTTCAGCGATCCGGTCGAGCGAGGACGCCATACCCGACAGGGATTTTGGCGACGTGTCGCCAAGCGCGAACAGGACACCCAGACCGCCGACAAGCGCGCCGCCGACCGCCCCGGCAGCATTCGCAATATTCAGGAACTTTCCTTCAGCCATATCTCCCTCCACCTGAGGGCACGGAAGATAAGGGTCAGATCGCCAGCGCCGCAAGAAAAAAGCCCCGGCAAAACCGGGGCTTTTCAATTCATTAGGTCTGCCAGACCGAGCCTTAGTGGTCGATCTTCCGCCAGATCTGCTTGTAGGAGAACCACAGCAGGACAGCGAGGATGAGGAGGTAAGCCATCACAGCCAAGCCGAGCGACTTGCGGTGTTCCTGCTTCGGCTCACCGGCCCATGCCAGGAACTGAGCGACGTCATAAGCCATCTGCTGAACCGTTGCCTCCGTGCCGTCGGTATACTCGACGCGGCCTTCCAGCAGCTGCGGCGGCATCGCCAGGAAGCCACCTTTCGGGGCATGACGCGGGTCGCCTTCGAAGTTCGGCGTCGTGTCACCAGCCATGTACGGGTTGTAGTACTGGCCCGGATTTACCTTCAGCAAGCCTTCGGCATGCTCGTCACCATGGCCACCCATTTTCGACATGTCGACATAGGTGACCGTCTCGCCGTCGACTTCACGCTGAACGAACGCATCGTCATGCGGATAGCCGGACAGAAGGTGGTAGACATAGCTGGCACCGCCATGGCGGGCCTTGGTGATGACCGACAGATCCGGCGGTGCAGCGCCGCCATTGGCAGCGCGGGCCGCTTCAACGTTCGGATATGGGCTGCGGAACGTGTCAGCCGGCGTGGCCGGACGATAATCGAACTCGCCAATATCATTCGGCGTCGGGCTGAGAATTTCGTTCTCGGCGGCCAGCGCCTTCACAAACGGGTTGTCGTTCGGGTTCGGATAAGCCGGATCATAGAACGGACCACCCGGTTCACCTAGGTTCCGGTAGCTCATCAGCTTCATCGAGTGGCACGATGAACAGACCTGATGATACACCTGATAACCGCGCTGCAGCGAGGCCTGGTCGAACTGGCCCGTCGGACCTTCGAACGGCCAGCCGCCTTCGGGCGGGTGCGGGTGCTCGGCGCCGCCTGCAGCATGCGCTGCAGCGGTGAAGATGAGTCCGGCCAGGCCGGCAGTGAGGAGTCGAAGCGCTTTCATGGTTCCCCTGGCTCCCTATTCCGCCGGAATGGCGGTTGCCGTCGACGCCTTGTGGCGCTTCAGGACCGACTTGTGGATGGATTCCGGAACTTCCTTCGGCTTCTCGGTCAGGCCGATGAAGAACAGGATCACGAAGTAGCCGAAGTAGCAGAAGGTCAGAATCAGCGAGAGGTGACGGAACTGGAAGGTCGGTGCCGGCACAGCCGACAGAGACGGGTTCGCGTCAGCCGGAAGCGTTTCCATGAAGCTCTTGGCATCGTGGTAGGCTTCGCCGCCGCCTCTGTATTCGCTGGTCACTTCCACATCGTTTTCGGTGTAGCTGACGACCAGTTTCGATTCGCCCTGCAGTGCCGGGATCACGGCATCGTCCGGGTTCGCCGCGCCGCACCAGCCAAGCAGCAGGCAGACTGCGACAAAGCCGAAGAAGAACTGCTTTGCGACCGGACGGTAGCGCATGGACTTCACTTTCGACGTGTCCAGCCATGGCAGCAGGAACAGGACCGCGATGGCCGCGAACATGAAGATCACACCCAGCAGTTTGGCCGGGATCGGGCCGAGGTCGAAGGTAATGGCGCGCAGGATCGCGTAGAACGGCAGAAGGTACCATTCCGGCACGATGTGCGACGGGGTCACCAGCGGGTTGGCCTCAACATAGTTGTCGGCATGGCCCAGCACGTTCGGAGCGTAGAAAACGAACACAGCGAACATGATGAGGAAGATGACGATCGCGAAGGCGTCCTTCACCGTGTAGTACGGGTGGAACGGAACCGTTTCCTTCTCGACGTCCTGGACTTCAACACCGGTCGGGTTGTTGTTGCCCGGCACGTGCAGGGCCCAGATGTGAAGGATCACAACAGCGGCGATCATGAATGGCAGCAGATAGTGCAGCGAGAAGAAGCGCTGCAGGGTCTGGTTGCCAATCGACGGTCCGCCCATCAGCCAGGTCTGGATGCTTTCACCGACCAGCGGGATCGCACCGAACAGGCCGGTGATCACGTTGGAACCGTGATAGGACATCTGGCCCCAGGGCAGCATGTAGCCGAGGAAGGCCGTTGCCATCATGAGAAGGTAGATCACACAGCCAAGGATCCAGAGCACTTCGCGCGGTGCCTTGTATGAGCCGTAATAAAGGCCACGGAACATGTGGATATAGACCGCGAGGAAGAACATCGAGGCGCCATTGGCGTGGATGTAGCGAAGCAGCCAGCCATACGGCACGTCGCGCATGATGCGCTCAACCGAAGCAAAGGCGCCGTCGACGCTCGCTTCGTAGTGCATGGCCAGAATCACACCAGTGATGATCTGGGTGGCAAGGCAGACCGCCAGAATGCCACCGAACGTGTACCAGTAGTTCAGGTTCTTCGGGGTCGGGAAATTGATTGCCGTATCCTGGGCGAACCGGATGATCGGCAGGCGGGTATCCAGCCAGCGAGTGAACGCATTGGTCGGAGTGTAAGAAGATTCGTGTCCGCTCATGGGCTACCGTCCTTACAGCGAGATGTTGACCACGGTGTCCGAAACATAGCGGTAGTTCGGAACCGGAAGATTGCGGGGGGCCGGGCCTTTGCGGATGCGGCCGGACGTATCGTAGTGCGAACCGTGGCAAGGGCAGTACCAGCCGCCGAAGTCGCCGGTGTTGCCTTGTGCCGGGCCAACCGGGACGCAGCCGAGGTGCGTACAGGATCCTGACGTGATCAGGATGGCCCGGTTCAGCTCGCCGTTCTGCATCGGATGCAGACGCTCGTCATCGGTCTGCGGGTCACGCAGAGATGCGACGTTCACCGACTCGGCCATGGCAATCTCGGCCGGGGTACGGTGACGGACAAAGAAAGGCTTGCCCCCGATGAGCACGCGGATTTCGCTGCCCAGCGGGATCTTGGAGATGTCGACGTCCAGGGCCGAAGCGGCCTTGGTATCTGCTGCCGGGTTCCACTGGTCGACAGCGACCCAGGCGAACATGGCAGCACCGCCGAAAGCTGCCGCTCCCGTCGCGATGTGAATAAAATTGCGGCGGTCCTCGTCAACAGCACCGCCGTGCTCAAGTGATGTCTGATCGGTCACGCTTTTCCCGTCCTCAACAGGCAGAGTTCTGGCCCCGTATTACAGAACCCCGCCCCCTCGCACATTGCGGCAAGTGGGCGCGGGCCAGCCCCCTGAGATACACTGAAAAAGGGCGTTATCCTGACTTGAGCCCTGTGACAACAGGGGGCTTGCAAGCTGTGCAGCTTACGCCACAAGACAAATCCCATGACGATGACCGATCCCGAAACCCAAAAACAGCGCGCACGTGACTGGTTCCGTGCCCTCCAGGAAGACATCTGCAGCCGCTTCGAAGCCATCGAACAAGCAGCCGAACCGCCCTTGTACCGGGGCGATCCGGGCAAATTCGAACTGACGGAATGGAAACGCGGCGACGGTAGCGAGGACCTGGGCGGCGGACGCATGGGCCTGATGCGCGGCAAGGTCTTCGAGAAAGTCGGCGTCCACTTTTCCGAAGTTTTCGGCACATTTTCAGAGGCTTTTGCTGCACAAATTCCCGGCGCAGACCAGTCCGGCGGGCGATTCTGGGCCTCCGGCCTCTCCCTCATCGCCCATCCGCGCAACCCGCACGTGCCGGCGGCGCACATGAATACCCGCATGCTGGTGACCAGCCAGAGCTGGTTTGGCGGCGGCGGCGACCTCAATCCCCTTCTGGCTTACCAGCGCGATCAGGCCTTCGAAGATTCTGTGGAATTCCACACCGCCATGAGAGCGGCCTGCGATGTCCACCCCGGCGCCGACTATGCGCAGATGAAGGAAACCTGCGACAATTACTTCCACCTGCCCCACCGGGATGAGCCGCGCGGGACCGGTGGTATTTTCTACGACCGCTTCAATACCGGCGATTGGGACGCAGACTTTGCCTTCACCCGGGAAGTCGGCATGCAGTTCGCGGACATCTATCCGAAACTGGTGCGGAAACGATTCCGGCAGGCCTGGAGCGAAGCCGAGCGCGAGGAACAGCTGATCCAGCGCGGCCGCTATGTGGAGTTCAACCTGCTCTACGACCGCGGCACGACCTTCGGCCTGAAGACCGGCGGCAATGTCACCAGCATCCTCTCCTCCATGCCGCCGGTGGTGAAGTGGCCCTGACCGGCCACTCGCTGGCCTGTAATTCCGGCAGCAGCGCCTGTTCCACAATCAGTTTCTCCACCATAGCGGGATGGAATTCCCGCGCTTGGGGTACACCGGAGACGTTTTCCTGATTTCCCAATATAATGGGAAGTCTGATGGTGGACGACAGCCGGGCCCCTCCCTGGGGTGCCAGCCTGGTGCTGGTGCTGGCGACGGCTATGGCCGGCGCTATGGGCGGAATTGTCACCCGATCCGGCAAGGCGCTCTGGTATTCCGGTCTTCAGAAATCCGCCCTGACACCGCCCGACTGGGTGTTCGGTGTCGTCTGGCCGGGCCTCTTTTCCCTGATGACGCTGAGCGCCCTGCTCGTGCTGTGGCGGGCGAAGGATCTTCACGCCGCCAGCCGCCCGCTGGGCATCTATTTCGCAATGCTGATGGTGAATGTCGGCTGGAGCCTGTTTTTCTTCGGCCTCAAACAGGTGGAACTGTCGCTTGGCGTTCTGATGGCCCTCTGGCTGCTGATCCTCGCCATGATGGGCGAATTCGCGCGGATTTCGAAAGCCGCGGCCTGGCTCCAGCTGCCCTACCTGCTCTGGGTCAGCTTTGCGGGCTATCTGAACCTATATATCTGGTCGGCTAATCCAGCCGGCTGAGCCGGGCCAGCAATGCCTCGCGCGGCAGTGTGAACCCCGAAGCGATCCAGGCTTCCTCCGCCTCGGCCAGCGCCTTGCCGACTTCCGGCCCGGACAGGCCCGCCGCCAGGGCATCCGCACCGCCGAGCGGAAATACCGGCCGGGACCATCGCGCAGCGGAGGCCAGAACCAGCTTCAGGCTCTCCCCTGCCCCATTTGCCGCCTCGATCAGTGCCCGGTCGCAGATCGCCTCGATGCCATGACGATAGAATGCTTCGGCGAGATCTGCAGCGCTGAACGTCCCGACATGGGGAAGCGCCGGGTCCGCCCAGGCCGCCAGCCGGTCTCGCTCCGCATTCGACAGGCGCAGGACCCGGCTGACCTCACGCACCTCCCTCAGGCGGCGGGGCAGAAGAGCCATCAGCCTTTGCAGCGGATCCGGCCCGAGTCCCTCCCCCTGCTCGGCCGAGACCAGCGCCGGCAAGTCGCCCGCCGAAGCCTCCGGCAGGATCGCCGCCAGCACGCCGCTTTCCTCCATGGCCAGCATGGCATCCGACGGGTCCGGCGCCTCCAGCAGGCGTTTCAGTTCTTTCCAGATCCGCTCGCGGGCAATCTTTGCCAGCCCGTCCTTCTGCCGGGTACAGGCGGCGAGGCCTTCGGCATCAACTTCGGCGCCATACCAGGCATTGAACCGGAAGAAGCGAAGAATGCGGAGATAGTCCTCCTTCAGGCGCTGATCGCCATCGCCGATAAAGATGACCCGCCCGGCCAGCGCATCGGCGATACTGCCCGGAACCACTTCATGCAGCGTCCCGTCCGACCCGGCATAAATGGCGTTCAGGCGGAAATCCCGGCGCTGGGCGTCTTCCGCCCAGTCTTCGGTAAACGCAACCACGGCGCGGCGGCCATCGGTCTCCACATCCCGTCGCAAACTGGTGATCTCGAACGGTTTGCCGCCGACGATCGCGGTGACTGTGCCATGCTCGATCCCGGTCGGCAGGGCGCGGATGCCGGCCGCTTTCATCGCCGTCATCACGTCTTCCGGCAGGATCTGCGTCGCGATGTCGATATCGTCGGCCGGAATGCCCCGCAGTGTGTTGCGGACGCAGCCGCCGACAAATCGCGCGCCGCCCGGCCGTGCTGCCTCAAGCGCCGCCATCACCGCCCGGGTTCCCGAAGCGTCCAGCCAGTCGGCCGTGATCTGCTGAGGCACCTCGTCAGTCCGGGCCATTTTCCGTGACATCCGTCCCGTCGGTGGGCAGTTCGACCGAGCCGCCCGGATCGGCGCTGCCGGCCCGACCCGCGTCTTTCAGGTCATGGGCGCAGGGATAAAACTCTCCCGGCACCAGTTTGCCATCCACATAGCGGGTCGGCTTCTGGCACATTTCCGGTTCGCGCTTTTCCAGGAAGGTCATCGCGAAGAAGCCCGCCACTGCCAGCCCCAGCCCGATCAGGAACAGCATGTTGATTGGCCACTTC
Organism: Hyphomonas jannaschiana VP2; assembly: GCF_000685215.1. GTDB lineage: Bacteria > Pseudomonadota > Alphaproteobacteria > Caulobacterales > Hyphomonadaceae > Hyphomonas > Hyphomonas jannaschiana. The sequence continues at coordinate 15,576 of NZ_ARYJ01000019.1, read as the reverse complement.
CGCCGGCCTTCATGCTCTGCCGTCGTCGTGGCCAGAAGGTAGAGCCCGAACACGACGAACGGGATCGAGAAGAAAAAGAGTTCGAAGAGTATCCGTCCGGCCAATGTTCCGGTTCCTCGCTTTTGGTATTCGTCAGGATAGGCAGATGCCGAAACCAGCGAAACCCTAAACAGACAATGCCTTACGCTTCGTAGAGCGTTTCATAGAGCCGCTGGATGATTCCCGCGGTTACGCCCCAGATGCGGTAGCCATTGTGCGGCATCTCATAATACCGGCGCGGTTTGCCCCGATAGATCGCCTCCCCCATCCGGTGATTGCGGGCGTCCATCAGGAAATCGAGCGGGGTTTCGAACACGTCAGCCACCTCGGTCGGGTCCGGCACGGGCTCGAAGTCCGCCGGCAGGAGGCCCACGACTGGGGTGATACGATAGCGCGTCCCGGTCACATAAGGCGCGCCCTTGCCGAGGATCTGCACGTCATCCGGGACGACGCCGACCTCTTCTTCCGATTCACGAAGGGCCGCTGCCACCTCGTCGAGGTCGATCGGGTCTATCTTGCCACCCGGAAAGGCCACCTGCCCGGCATGATCGGCCATGGTCGTCGGCCGCACGGTGAGTAGCGCCGTCGGGCCTGAGACCCGCGGAATCACACCGACCAGCACGGCAGCCGGCCGGATGATCGCGACTTCTTCCGGTGACAGGAAATCCATGTCGCCTGTCTCCCCCAGCCGGCCATTACCAACCGGCGGATCGAGCCGCGATTCGACGCGCGCAATGAAGTCTTCGAGACCGGACCAGGACATGATGTTCGCCTTCACGCCGCCGGCCCGATGGGGAAGAACACGCCCTGGCTCCAGACGCCAAGCACATCCGGGTCATCCGGCGAGGGCTCGGCCAGTTCGACCAGCTCATAGAAGACCGGCCGGGTCAGCTTCGCTTCCAGCCGCCCGCGCACCAGCACATATGGCGCCGGCTCGCCTGTTTCCGGATCGGTCTCGACGCGGATCGGCGCCTCCGGCCCGGCCAGCGTGATGTCATCCAGATTTGTCAGGAAAGCGAGCGTCTGATCCCTGCCCGGCTCGCCGACACGGTCCACCCGGACGCCCAGGAATGGGGCATCCTCGACCTTCACGATCACTTTTTCGTAGGGCGTGACCAGCCAGGTCTGACCGTCTTCATCCTTGCGCAGGATGCGGGAAAACAGCTTCACCAGCCGGTCCCGGTTAATGCGCGATCCCTCGTGCCACCAGCTGCCGTCGGCGTGGATTTCCATGCCGATGTCGGCACTGTGCTCGGGCTGCCAGAGATGCACAGGCGGCAGCTTTCCATCCAGCTTGCCCTCAGGCAGGATGTCTTTCAGCGTTTCTTCAAGGCTGATTGTGGTCGTTGAACTGGATGTCACACCTTCCTCCGCCTTGAAGAGGCCTTACAAATAGGTCTGATTGCACATGACGCAAACCCGGAGACGCTTTTAGAATATGGCTGATACTGATGTGACTGCCGAGGCGATTGTCGCCGATGCCGAGGCCGCCGCCGAAACCCTGCAGCAGGTGAAAGCCGAAATCGCCAAGGCCGTGTTCGGCCAGGAGCAGGTTGTCGAGCTGTCGCTGGCCGCCGTGCTGGCGGGCGGGCACGCCCTGCTGATCGGCGCGCCGGGCCTTGCCAAGACGCGTCTCGTGGAAGCCATGGGCACCGCGCTTGGCCTGACCAACCAGCGGATCCAGTTCACGCCGGACCTGATGCCGTCGGATATCCTCGGCTCAGAGGTTCTCGACGAGAGCGCCAGCGGCCAGCGGAGTTTCCGCTTCCTGCGCGGCCCGATCTTCACTCAGCTCCTGATGGCGGACGAGATCAACCGTGCCTCCCCGCGCACCCAGTCTGCCCTTCTGCAGGCCATGCAGGAACGTCACGTGACTGTGGCCGGCGTCCGGCATGACCTGCCCGCACCTTTCCATGTCCTCGCCACCCAGAACCCGATCGAGCAGGAAGGCACCTATCCGCTGCCCGAAGCCCAGCTGGACCGCTTCCTTCTAAAAGTGGACGTCAACTATCCGGACCTCGACACTGAGCGCCGCATCCTGATCGAAACGACCGGCGGCGCCGATCAGACCGTGCGCCCGGCTCTCGATGCCGAGCGGCTGATGGCACTTCAGGCGCTGGTGCGAAAAATGCCGGTCGGCGAGAGGATCGTCTCGGCCATCCTCTCCCTCGTCCGTGAAGCGCGGCCGGAACAGACCTCAGACCCGCATGTGAAACGCCTCGTCGACTGGGGCCCTTCCCCGCGTGCCGGACAGGCGTTGATGCTGGCGGCCCGCTCCCGCGCCCTGCTGCGCGGCCGGTTCGCGCCGAGCCTCGAAGATGTCGAAGCGCTGGCAGAGCCCTGCCTCGGCCACCGCATGGCCATGCGCTATGACCCGACCGGCGAAGCGCCAAGCCTCGCAGACCTGATCAACGACCTCGCACGGAAAGTGGCGTAGTACATTCAAATGCTTTCCAACGCCCATTCTCGCATGGACTGGATCATCGCTGCGTTTGCGTGCTGTACAGCAGCCGGATGCGAACCAGCTGCAGATCCGGGGCCGTTGGATAATAATTATATGGCGTGCCGCAACACAATAAATCAAGCAATCTTCAAGGTTCAAATGGCTGGCGATGCCATCAGCACCAACAAATCCAAAGCTGCAAAACGCGAATTAGCCAGTCTCGCGTCTGAACTGGACAAGGAATATGGATTACCTCCGAACCCACTCTACGAAATTGAGAGCCTCTTAAGCCCCAGCCAGAATATCACAGTTGTACCGGATCAGGCTCATATCGAACGGTTCAAAGATGAGGCGATCCAGACATGGGAGCAGGAACTTGATGGTGCCCGCACCTGCGCAGCGACCCTTCTAAAATGACCCCCGCTGCCGATCTTCGTGCCGAAGCCGAAGCCCTTGCCCGCCAGCTGCCCGGCCTGAACTTCAAGGCCGAGGCCAGCGAAGCGGCGCATATCGGCTCGGCCGGACGCCGCCGCCCTGGCACGGGCGAGCATTTCTGGCAGTACCGCCGCTATGCCCAGGAAGACGCCGCCGAGCGGGTCGACTGGCGCCGCTCTGCCAAGGGCAATGAACTCTTCGTCCGCGAGACGGAACTGGAAACCGCCCGCACGGTCCTTTTCTGGTGCGACGACAATCCGGGCTTCCGCTGGAAAGCCGAGGGGGAACTGCGCACCAAGGCGGAGGAAGCGACCGTTCTCATGCTCTCGCTCGCGATCATGCTGTCCAAGGATGGCGAGCGGGTCGGCGCCCTTGGCGGCGGGCGCGGCGCAAGTTTCGGCAAGCGCGCAGTCGACCGGCTCTCGGAAGAACTGGGACGTGGCACAGGCGGAAATTTCCCGGCGCCGCCGCGCAGCTCCGCCACGCTGATTGTTGCCTCGGACTTTTATGATCCGATCCCGGAATGGCAGGCCCGGCTGGCGCCACTGGCCGGAAAATGCCCGGAAGGTATCCTGCTGGCCGTCTCGTCGCCTGTGGAAGTCGACTTCCCCTTCGAAGGCCGCGTAAAACTGCACCGGCCGGGCTCTGCCCTTTCCCGAATCTTCGGCCGGGCCGAAACCATCCGCGAGGACTATCACCGCCGCTTCGCCGCCCAGCGCGATGCGCTCAGCGAGCTGACAAACCGGATGGGCTGGCGCTTTGTCTCCCATGTTTCGGGCCAGCCACTTCTGCAGAGCGCCGCGCGCCTGAAGGCCCAGCTTGAAAGCTTCGGAGCGAAACTGTGACGGCGCTCGGTCCCTTCCTGTTCGGCGCGCCCTGGGCACTTGCCGCCCTGATCGCCCTGCCGGTGATCTGGTGGATCCTGCGCGCCACCCCGCCTGCCCCGAAAGACATAGAGCTTCCCTCCCTGCGCATCCTCGACGATATGGAGCCGAAGGAAGAGACGCCGGCCCGCACGCCCTGGTGGGTCTGGCTGATCCGCACACTGGCGGTCACTGCCGCGATCCTCGGCCTCTCCCAGCCGGTCTACGCGCCCGGCGCCAGGACAGACTCCGTGGAAGGATCCGGCCCGCTCCTGATCGTGATGGACAATGGCTGGCCGTCGGCCCCGCGCTGGAGCGAACTGGTCAATGCCGCGACCGCGACGCTCGACACCGGTAGCCGCGACATGCCGGTTCACCTGTTACTGACCGCGCCGCAGCAGCTGAACAATGATCCGTCCGAACGGCTCACCACAACCGATGCCGCCAAGCGCATCTCGTCCCTCAGGCCGCAGCCCTGGGGAACCAGCCGGGAAGACGCCCTCGCCCGCCTGGACGCGGCCGGGCTGAAACCAGCCCGCATCTTCTGGGCCAGCGACGGACTGGAAAACGCCGGCGGCCGGGCCTTCGCGGCAGACCTGTCCGCCCGCGCGCCGCTAACTGTCTTCGCGGCCCCGCCGCACACGCCGGCAGCAATCACCGGCCTCACCTCCGAAACCGACTCGGTCGCCGTCACGCTTCGCCGCGTGGAGACGAGTGGCGAGGAACGCGCCTTCGTCTCGGCCCTCACGCTGGATGGCTCCGCGCTCGCAACAGCTGAAGCGACTTTCAGCGACGGGGAAACCGACGCCACCGCCAGCTTCACCATTCCGGCTGCGGCCCTCGCCCGGATCGCCCGCTTTACCGTTACCGGCCGCCAGGGCGCCGGGACGGTCTGGCTGTGGGACTCCTCCGACCGTTCCCGGCGCGTCGGCCTCGTCGATGCCGGCGCCGCAGCCCAGCCGCTCCTCTCCGATATGCACTATGTCCGCAAGGCGCTGGAACCTTTCGCTTCGATCACCGAAGGCAGCGTGGAGACGCTGGTCGCCGAGTCGCCCGATGCGATCATCCTCGCCGATGTCGGGCAGATCCTGCCGGAGGACGAAAAACGCCTCGCCGACTGGGTTGAGAATGGCGGCGCGCTGATCCGCTTTGCCGGGCCGCGCCTGGCCGCGCAGGGTGACGACCTCTTGCCCGTCCCGCTCCGCCGGGCCTCCCGTGCCCTTGGCGGCGCCCTCGCCTGGGACGAGCCGCAAGCCCTCGCCCCCTTTTCCGAGTCCTCTCCCTTCGACGGCCTGACCGTGCCGCCGGATGTCCGGATCACACAACAGGTCCTTGCCCGTCCGGGGCCGGAGCTTTCCAGCCATACCTGGGCCCGGCTGGCCGATGGCTCGCCGCTTGTCACCGCCGATGCGCGTGGTAACGGAACGATCATCCTCTTCCACATCACCGCCGGGCCGGACTGGGCAAACCTCGCCTATTCCGACCTCTTCCCGCAGATGCTGCGCCGCTGCATCGCCGCCGGCCGGGGCGAGTCGGTCAATGACGAGGAAGGCGCCTATACGCCAAAACTGGTTCTGGACGGATACGGACGGCTTCAATCGCCCGGCCCGGCCGCTGCACCGCTGAAGGCTGCGGACTTTGCCGGGATTGCGCCGTCCGAAGCCCACCCGCCCGGGCTTTACCAGGGCCCTGCCGGGACCCGCGCCCTGAATGCCGCCCGCAATGCGAAGCTCGAACGGATTGCTGCCTGGCCGCCCGCCGCGCGCCTGCTTGGCGACGCCGAAGCCCGGGCGATGCGCCTGGCCGGTCCGCTGCTGAGCCTGGCGGCGGTCCTGCTCGCGCTGGACCTGTTCGTCGCCCTCCTGGTTGCCGGTCACCTGCCCCGGCCTGGCCGCAGGTCCGGCATGGCCGCAGTCTTGTTACTCGCCGGTATGTTGGTTGCTCCGTCTCCGCACGCCAGCGCGCAGGAATACCAGTATCGTCTGATGCCGGACGGATCCTACCGCCGCGTGCCCACCGGCCCGCAGATCATTCCCCTGCCACGCGGCGATGCCCCGCAATCGGATGTCGACGCGGCCCTTCGCATGCGGTTCGGCTATGTGAAGACCCCTGACTTTGCCCTGAACGAGCGCGCCCGCGCCGGCCTCTTCGGCCTGTCGACCACGCTCTACAACCGCACCTCCGTCGAACCGGAAATGCCGGACGAGCTGGACCTCGAAACCAGTCCGCTGGAACTCTACCCCCTGATCTATTTCGCCGTACCGCAAGGCGCGGCGCCGTTGTCGGAACGGGCCATCGCGCGCCTCAACGCATATCTTCGCTCCGGCGGCGCGCTGGTGATCGACACCCGCGATGGCGACACGCCCGGCTCCACCGAGATCACGCGGCTGGAGACTCTGCTTGAAGGGCTCGATGCCCCGCCGCTCCAGCCAGTGCCGTCCAATCATGTCCTGACCCGGTCCTTCTATCTTCTGGCAGATTTTCCCGGCCGGTATGCCGGTCGTCAGTTGTGGATCGAACAGGCCGGTTCCGCTTCGGCACCGCGAGGGGATGGCGTGTCCGGGCTTTTCATCGGTGATGCCGACTGGATCTCCGCCTGGGCCGTCGATGAGCGGGGCCGCGACCTCTATTCCGTCGACGGCGGCGAAGACCAGCGGGAAATGGCGCGGCGCTTCGGCGTCAACCTCGTCATGTATATCCTGACCGGCAGCTACAAGGACGATCAGGTTCACCTGCCCGCCCTTCTGGAGCGACTGGGCGACGGGGATGCAAGCCCCGGCGGCTTCGGCCCCAGCCCACCCCGGAACAATCCCGCGAGAGATGAGCCGCAATTCCTGCCGAACGGGGTGCCGCAATGATCGAAGCCGTTCGTATCGGGTTTGATCCCTTTCCTGGCTGGCCTCTTCTGTGGGGCCTCGTGGCGATCACCGCGCTGGCCTGGCTCGCTTACATCTTCCTGCGAGGACGCGCCTGGCTGACGCGCGGTCTGGGCCTGACGCTGCTCACCGCCGCACTCTCGAATCCGAGCCTCGTGCATGAAGAGCGCGAACCCCTTCCCTCGGTCGCCGCCGTGGTGCTGGACCGGTCGGAGAGTATGGAGATCGGCGACCGGGAAGCCGCGGCACGCAAGGCTTATGAGAATGTTCAGGCAAAGCTCGCCGAGGATCCGAGCCTTGAGGTCCGCGTGCTGGAAAGCGATCCGAACGATGATGGCACACATCTCTACAGCGCACTGGAAGGCCTGATGGCCGATGTGCCGCGCGACCGGATCGCCGGCACCATTCTGATCACGGACGGACAGCTGCACGATGTACCCAAAGACCCGGACGCCGAAGGCGTGATCGGGCCGGTTCATGGCCTGATCGTCGGCGACCCAGACCGGGGCGACCGGCGCGTCGAACTGGTCGAGGCGCCAAGCTTTGGCATTGTCGGCGAGACGGCCGACCTGATCGTCCGGGCCGATGACCCCGATGGCGGGGAAATCGATCTCGATGTGTCCGTCAATGGCGGCATTCCACGGCGCGTCCGGGTTGTGGCCGGAGAGCCGACCCCGCTGCCGATCGAGATCGAACGGCGGGGGGAAAACATTGTCGTCGTCGAAGCCCCACCCGGCCGGCAGGAACTGACAATGGCGAACAACCGCACTGCCGCGAGCCTCGCCGGCGTGCGGGACCGGCTGCGCGTCCTGTTGGTGACCGGCAAGCCGAACCAGGCGGGCCGGACCTGGCGGGACCTTCTGAAATCCGATCCATCGGTCGATCTCGTTCACTTCACCATCCTGCGTCCGCCCTACAAGACCGATAGCGCCTCCGAAGACGAGCTGGCGCTGATTGCCTTCCCGACCGAGGAATTGTTCGAGGCCAAACTGAAAGAGTTCGACCTCATCATCTTCGACCAGTATGAGCGCCGGGGCGTCATCACGCAGACTTATCTCGCCAATATGGCGCGCTATGTGACCGATGGCGGCGCGCTGCTGATTGCAGCCGGCGAGGATTTCGCCGGACCGGCCAGCCTCGCCCGCTCTCCGCTTGCCTCTGTCCTGCCAGCCTCGCCGACCGGCGTGGTGCGGACCGGCGAATTCGTTCCGGCCCTGACGGAAGCCGGCAAGCGCCACGCGGTCACCGCACCGCTGGACGGCCGCAAATGGGGCGGCTGGATGCGCTATATCGAGTCAACAGCAGAAACCGGCGACACGGTTCTGGCTGCCCCGGATGGCCGTCCGCTCCTCGTTCTGGACCGGGTCGATCAGGGCCGGGTCGGCATGCTGATGTCCGACCAGATCTGGCTCTGGGCCCGCGGCTATGACGGCGGCGGCCCGTTCTCCGAGCTGATCCGCCGGGTCGTCCACTGGCTGATGAAGGAGCCGGAACTGGAAGAGCGCCGCCTGAAGCTCACCGCCGAGGGCGACACCGCCCGGGTGGAGCTGCGCAGCCTGATGGACACGGCCCCGCCGCTACAGATCGAAACGCCGGAGGGCGACACGATCGAACCGGCCTGGACGGAAACCGGCCCCGGCCAGTTCACCGCCGAGGCCCCGATCGGCCAGCTCGGCCTTTACCGCGCCCGGGCGGGCGGACTGGAAACGGTCGCCCTGAACGGGCCGGCCAATCCGAAGGAATATGCCGACCTTCAGTCCACCATCAAAGTGCTGCAGCCGCTGGCCCGCGCTACGGGCGGCGGCGTGTTCCGCCTGAACGCTGATGGCTCCGGCCTGCCGGACATCCGCCGCTCCGGAGCACGCGGGTCGTCCGCAGGCGGCAACTGGCTGGGCCTGCGCGAGCGCGGTGCCTATGCTGTGCGCTCCTCCTCCAGCCAGGCCCTGCTGCCGGGGGTCCTGGCGGCGGCACTTCTCGTGATCTTCCTTCTGCTGGCCTGGCGCCGGGAAGGACGATAGTTTCTCAGTCTGAGGGGACGCAGAATGAAACTGATCAAGACACTGATCCTGGCCCTGTTCGCAGGCGGCTTCGGAATGTTGGCAGCGGCACAGGATGCCGCTTGCCCGGAAGGCGCGGCGACGAAGATGTACCAGATCGCTGGCGCGGCGGGGCAGACCGCCGATCCAGGCCAGCTGAATGTCGCCTATTCCAACGCGGTCCAGCTGACCCAGCTTTGCTCGAAAGACCCGTTCGTCCAGTTCTTTGCGGCACATACTTTCGCGCAGGTCGCCGGCCGGATCCAGGACCCGCCAAGCCGCTTGCAGGCTCTCAGCGATGCGACGGCAGCGCTGTTCAGGTACGAGAAGCTCGGCACCGCAGACTTTGGCGGGCCTGTCTTCAAATCCGGCCTGACCTGGGAGGATGGCAGCGAGGCGGTGGTCGACACATCCGCCAGCGGAAAACAGTTGCTGACAGAGATCATCGTGCCGCAGGTTGTGGAGCTGGAAGCCCGCGCCCAGTTCCACCCATTCATCTCGGGCAAGGGCCGGACACAGGACGCCACCTGCCCCTACAGAACACCCGGATGGGCTGAAGCGGAGGCTGCCGGATACGCTCCCGGTTTCGAAACCATCGCCCCATACTTCATGGAGAACCGTGCCAGTCCGAATCCGATGGGTGCTGTCGAGCGGATGGAATGGCTGGCTACAGCCTGTCCGGACGCTGAAGAAGGCGTGAGTTTCCAGCTGGGCTTTCTATGGACCCAGGCGGCCGACTGGTATGAACATATCGACGATGGAGAGGGTGTTCGTGAAGCCGCTGGCCGTGCGATCACCTGGCTCACCAGATCCAGGGAACTGGTTGAAGCGCGCGGGGGCCCGGCGTCTGCTCTGGCGGGCACGAACCGGTTGCTAGCGGACATGCAGGCCCTTCGCGACGAATGATCTTTCGACCAGCACGTCTGCCCGCAAGTGCGCGAGCGCACTGCGGCAGGCTTGTGGTTTTCCCCGGAGGGTCAGCTTGTATCGGGACCGGAAAGCGGCCGGACCGGAACGGGCCAGTCTGCCAGCGCTGAATTGACCTGGAGCCGGATCGCCCCGGCAAGCAGGGCGAGTTCCGGACGGAGCCGGTGGCGCCCTGCCAGCGGCAGGCAATAGGGTCGGGCTTCGCCACGCGTTTTCATCCGCTCGATCAGTCGGGCCATGCGGCGTGCAGCGGCGTCGGGTTGTTTCATGACCTTGAGCAGGCCCGCCGCCCGGCGCAGCAGTGGCATGGCAAGCACAGGGCCGCTCTGGCGGATCGTTTTCACGCCATTGATATTGGCTGGCGTCCGGGAGGGCGACGGCATCAGCACCATCCGGTATTGCGGCGGCAGGTGCGCGCGGAAACTGGCGGTGACATCCTCCACCCCGTCCGGCAGGGGCGCAGCTGGCTGCGCGGCACGTGGCCGGACCGGCGCAAGCTCCAGCGTCATTGCCAGCAACAGGATCAGCCTGCGGAGGAGTGTCTCGATCACTTTCAGCTTTGCCAGCACCCGCGCGTGCAGCGTGCGGGTGATGGTTTCCGGCCGCAAGTGCAGATTTGCCTCGCCCAGCGTATCGTACAGATCGTTGCGCAGGTCCGTGAAGCCTTGTTCGAGAAGATCGGTCTGGTCATCCATGCGTCAGAGGATGAACGCAGACGCGATCCGGTTGGATAGCGTCGCAGCTTTCCCTGCCGAGGCCCAATGAAGACGCCCCCTGCCCTGTTGGAGAGGCGCCGGCCTATGCCGCTTCCGGATTGACCGCCATGCGGGCCACCGGCGGCGCCGGGCCCTGCAGCTTCGGCTTCGGCATCAGGAACAGCGCGCAGAAAACTAGCACGAACCAGATCGCCACAACATGGAAACAGTCCCGGAAAGCCAGAACCTGAGCCTCCGCCGACACCTGCCGCGCGATCACGCCAAACGCATTCTGGAATGCCGGCAGTGTCGCCATGCCGGAACGTTCCAGTTCCTGAGCAAAGAGCGCATGCTGGTAGAGCATTTCGGGATTGCTCTCATTCATGGCGGCCGACAGGTGCTCGCCATGAAAGATCAGGCGCCGCTGCAGGAGAATGGCCAGCAGGTTCACCCCGAAGGCCCCGCCGACCTGCATCAGGAAAGAGACCCCGCCCGTGGCCGACGCCAAGAGGTGCGGCGGAGAGGCCCGCACGGCGGTCGTGTTTGCCGGCGGCATGCAGAAACTGATGCCCACGCGCGACAGGAAGATCCAGCCGACCAGCACCCAGTAAGGCGTCAGGGCCGTCACCCCGGCCAGCAGATAGGCGGCCGCCGCGAAACAGAGAATGCCGAAGCCCAGCAGGTATCGGGCATCCATCCGGTCTGTCAGCCGGCCGGCAATGGGAAAGCCGACAACCATGGCCAGGCCCGCCGGGATCATCATTACACCCGCCGCCGTGGGCGAATAATGCTGCACCATCTGGACAAAAAGCGGGATCAGGTAGGTAGACGAATAAATGGCGATGCCGGTGGCGGAAATGATCAGCCCGGCCGACCAGAACTGGCGATAGGTAAAAATGGCCGGATTGAGCGCCGGGAACGGATGGCGCAATTCCCAGAGGACAAAGCTGACCCCGCAGATCAGGCCGATGGCGAATTTCAGATAGGTAATGTCGGAATCCCAGCCATCCCGGTTCGCCCCGGCAAAGGCCGACAGCAGGCTGACAACCGCCAGGGTCAGTAGGCCGAGACCCTGCCAGTCCAGCGGCGGCCGGGTCCGGACATTCGGGTCTTCCCCCGAAGGCATGAGAAATGGCGCGACGCTGAGGGCCACAAAGGCCAGCGGCAATGTGGCAACGAAGACCAGCCGCCAGCTGGCAAGGTCCACCGCGATGCCGCCCAGCGCCGGACCGAAGGCGGGCGCCAGAACGACGCCGATGGAAAAGATGCCCATCGCCGTCCCGCGCTGATTGTCCGGAAAGGTCTGGAAGATCAGGAACATCGACATGGGCTGCAACAGGCCGGCCGATATGCCCTGCAGGGCGCGGGAAAGGATCAGCATTTCGAGCGAGGTCGACACGGCGCCCAGAAGCGAGCCAACAATGAACAGGCACATGCCCGCCACATAGGTCGCCCGGGGCCCGTAAGTGTGCATCGCCCAGGCATTGGCCAGCATCGCAATGGTGGACGAGGCAAGGAAGGCAGTGGACATCCATTGTGCCTGGTCCTGCCCGAGACCGAAGGCGCCGATAATGGCCGGCAGGGCGACATTGATCGTGGTCGCCGCCAGCATCGTGGCGAGCGATCCGGTCAGCATCGCCCCCAGCAGCATCCAGCGATACTGCGGGCCGAACTGGGCGAAGCGCCGCCGGACAGCCGACCCGGCCATGGCGGGAATTTCATGCGTCTGTGTCTGGTGGGCCTGATTGTCACCGGCCGGCAGGGTTCCTGAAGCGGCCGCCGTGCTGCTCATGCCGATGTTTTGGAAGGCTGCTTGCGAATACGGACGGTGACCATGGTGCCCGGCCGCAGGCGCAGGCCCGGATCGTCGAGATCGATCCGCACCGTGATGCGCTGTGTGATCTTGGTGAAGACACCATTGGCGTTCGGGTTCGGCATCAGCGCCGACTCGCCCAGCGTCGCATTGTGGATCTTCGTCACTGTACCGGTGATCTTCGTGCCGGGATGGCTATCGGCTTTCACGCGGACATCGGCGCCCGTCTCGATCTTGCGGATGTCGGTTTCCTTGATGTTTGCCGACACCCAGACAGCATCCGGATCATGCATCAGCGCCACGCGGAAGCCCCGCAGCGAATGCTCGCCCGTGTCATAGAACAGTTCGTCGATTACGCCATCAATCGGCGCGCGGATCGTGTGCTGCTCCAGCACGACGCGCTGGGCATCCACGCGGGCTTCGGCCTGTTGCAGCGACGCGCGCAGGACGCCAAGGTCCAGCTCGATCAGGCGGACTTCCTCCCCCTGAATGGACGCGGTGCGCTGTTCGGCCCGGGCACTGTCGCGGTCGGCTTCGGCGCGCAGCAGGCCCTGGCGCGCCGTGTCGAGGGCGTTGCGCGACTGATCGAGCGCGCTTTGCGGCACGAGGCCCCGGTCGAACAGGCCCTGCGTGCGGTCATAATCGCGCTGGGCGGTTTCGAGGTTCGAGCGGGCCGCTTCCACCGAGGCAGAAGCCGATTGGGTGCCCGCGCGCCGGGCGGCGACTTCGCTGCCGGCCTTGGAGGAGGCCAGCCCGATCCGGGCTTCTTCCCGGGCAATTTCGGCCCGCAGCCGGTTCGCCTCGGCCTCAAACTCGGCCAGCGTATAGGCGGCTTCCCGGTCGTCGATCGTGTAGAGGACGTCGCCCGTCTTCACCATATCGCCCACCGAGACACGCTGTGAGGTGATCTTGCCGGAAATATCGGTCGAGACGGCGATCATGTCCGCCGCGATACGGGCATCGGAGGTAGACACATAGGCCGCCCGGTCCGCCATGAAACGGAAAAGTCCCAATAAAACCAACAGGCCCAGCCCGATCGCGAGACCCAGGCGCACACGTGGATTGCGCAAATGCGCCCTCAGCGGTGTGCGCGTCGGCTGGAGTGTTTCGACCTCCGGCGTAACCTGTGTGTTTCCGTCCATGCCTCTTGCCGGGGCCCTGCGGCCCTGTCCGTTTCGCTCCCTCGCGGCCCTTGCGGACGGTTTCGTGACCGTCTCTGTATTCCGCATTACACATTTATCAGGGCATAACCCTAAGGCAGGCAAGCCCCCTTCTTGCACTCCCCCCCTGGCGTCTGATTAGCTGCCGCCAGATCAGACCAGTCCGGGAGGCCTCCTTATGCCGTTCGACCACCCCTTGCCGCCGCTGCCCGCTCAGCCGGAGGGCGTTGCCTGGCCGACACAGGCCTGGCCTGAAGGGACCCCGGCGCCGGGCACTGACACGGCAAGGCTGAACAGCCTGCTGGACCGCGCCTTCGCAGACCCTGCGCCGGAAGACATGGGCGAGACCCATGCCTTCCTCGCCGTACAGGGCGGCAGGATCGTATCGGAACGCTACTGGCGGGACTACACGCCGGGCTCCACCTTCCCGTCCTGGTCGGAAGCCAAATCGATTACCCAGGCTCTGATCGGCATTCTCGTGCGAGACGGCAGGATGGACATCCACGCCCCGGCCGATGTACCGGAATGGCAGACCACGGACGACCCGCGGCAGGCGATCACGCTGGACATGCTGCTGCGGATGTCCAGCGGTCTGAAATTCGTGGAAGATTATGTGCCGGGCTCGGTCTCCGACGTGATCGAGATGCTGTTCGGCAGCGGGCAGCTGGATGTTGCCGCCTATGCCGCGAACCAGCCGCTGGAACATGATCCGGATACGTTCTGGAGCTATTCAAGCGGCACGTCGAACATTGTCGCGCGCTGCGCCGCCCGCACGCTCGGCGCCGATGCAGACGCGTTCCGCGACTTCATGTTCCGGGAACTGTTCTCCCCCATCGGCATGCGCTCCCCGCTTCCGAAGTTCGACGCCGCCGGCACGTTTATCGGCTCATCCTTCTGCTATTGCACAGCGCGGGACTTTGCCCGCTTCGGCCTGCTTTACCTGCGCGGTGGCGTCTGGGACGGCCGGCGCATCCTGCCGGAAGGCTGGGCTGACTATGCCCGCACACCAACCCCGGCGGTGCCGGAGACCGAAACGCTCGGCTATGGCGCCCACTGGTGGCTGGGCATGGCAGGCCCCGGCAGCTTCTCTTGCAATGGCTATGAAGGTCAGTACACGGTCCTCGTACCGGAGAAGGACCTCATCCTCGTCCGCCACGGAAAATCCCCGCTGGAAGCCAAAGACGAAGTCCAGGCCTGGCTCGCCGACGTGGCGGAGTGTTTCTGAAAGCCCTTCCACCGGGAAGGCAAACCGGCATATGCTCTCCCCCATAAAGGGAGGACTGATCCATGACATCCATGCAAGCGGCCGTGCTTTATGCCGGTCTTTTCTGCCTGTTCATGCTGATGCTGAAGGCAAATGTCGGGCGGGTACGTACGAAGCACAAGGTCGGCTTCGGCGATGGCGGCAATGAAGCGATGCAGCGCAGCCTGCGGGTTCAGGGCAATGCGGTGGAGGATGTGCCGGTCGTCCTGCTCGGTCTGATCGGACTGGGCGCATTGTCGGCGCCGGTCCTGCTGATCCACGGCCTTGGCGCGAGCTTCCTGGCCGGACGGATCCTGCACGCCATCGGGCTTGGCGGCTCATCCGGCGGCAGCCCGGGCCGTATGTATGGCACGCTGATCACGCTGCTCGTGATGCTGGTCACGACCGGCGCCTGCATCTGGTACGCGGTCACTTAAGGCGCCGTCACCAGTCCTGAGAGCTTGCTGGCATCGCCGGCAAGGTCTTTCACCATGACGCGGGCCTGGTCCTGCGGGCCGGGAAACAGCAGCTGGTTTTTCGGCGTGACGGTAAATCCGATCTCGCCAAAATAAGGCGGCGCGCCGATCAGGATGGCTGCGGGCCAGCCGGCGGCCTTTCCGGCCTCCAGCGCTTCGCCCGTCACGGTCAGGCCAAGGCGGCTGCCCCGGTGCGAGGGGGCGACAGCGACCGGCCCGTAGAACAGGGCCCGGTCCCGGTTCGTCCCGACGACCAGCGGCCAGACACGGCAGACCGCGATCACCTGCCCGTCCAGCACGGCGACGCGATTGATCTCCGGCAGCGAATGCGAGTATTCGCGCAGCCGCTCGGCCGTCTTGGCAAAGTGGCCGGGGCCGAAGGTGCGGTCGAAGAGGTCTTCGATCGCCTCGGCGTGCAGATCTGGGTTTTCGGGCACAATCTGAAGCATGACGCGCGCCTTTAGGGCCGTGCGCCCTGTGGATCAATGGGGCAATTGCGCTTGCCGCGCCTAATATTTCACCGAACAGCCATAGGGCTTGGTCGTGTTGACGCCGACCGGCTCGCCCGCC
>NZ_ARYJ01000018.1 GCF_000685215.1 Hyphomonas jannaschiana VP2 | reverse complement strand
GGAGCCGCACCTGCATCGGGCCAAAGCCCTGGCCCTCCTCGCCAAGCAGCTTCCAGCCCGGCACACGGCAATCTTCCAGCGCGACCTCGTATGTGAATTCTCCGCCCAGCATTGGAATTCGGCGCAGCACGTTGAAGCCCGGCGTGTCGCGATCCACGAGGAATGCGGACATGCCGCCCCGTGCCTTCTTTTCCTTGTCCGTGATGGCCATCAGGATGGTGAAATCGGCCTCAGCAGCCCGGGTGATCCAGATCTTGCGGCCATTGATGACCCAGTCGTCACCATCGCGCACTGCGCGTGTAATCATTCCGGATGGATCGGCGCCGGCACCCGGTTCGGAAATGCCGATGGCGGATATGGTTTCACCTCGGGCGTAAGGCTCGAGATATGCCTTGCGCTGTTGTTCGTTCACCGTGGTCATGAGCATGCGAAGGTTCGGCGAGTCCGGCGGTAGCGTATAAGTCGCGACCGTGGAGCCGAGCGCCTCGTTAACGGCCACAAGGGCTACATGAGGCATGCCCATGCCGCCGGCGTCTTCCGGCGCATCGAGACTCCAGAGGCCAAGATCTTTTGAGACTTTGTCCAGCCGCTGGCGCTCTTCAGGAGTCAGATAGGCGCCTTGTCCATTGGCTTCGCGTTCCAGAACGGCGCCTTCCAGCGGCATCAGCTCGTCCCGCACGAAGCGCTGGACGAGGTCGGCAAGCATCCGGTGCTCTTCGTCCAGTTCAAATTTCATATTTCGCTCCTCCGGCCGCCCTTAACTGGTGGCTCAGAACGGCAGAACGCCACAAGGGAGGGAGTCGGGCAAGGCGCCAAACTTCATGACCTTGGGGAAGCTCCGCGGGAGTTGAAAGAGTCCCGAAGTCTGGCACAGGCCGGTAATCTGCCCTATCGATTGTCCTCGGCAAAGCTTGTCGTCAGGCGACCCGCTCGCTGGGGGAAGAAGGTAACAGGTGCATGAAGCGATCAGACGGAAAGGCTGAGCGGGACGACCGCGACACCTATTGGGTGCTTCGGAAGGATCAATTGAGCTGCTTGGCGTCTCCGGTACGAATGGACATTGTCGACCATCTGGTGGGCCGCGGCCCGATGTCCATCAAGCAGTTGGCGGCTTCAATGGGCCGGCAGCCTTCCTCGATCTATTACCACATGAATATGCTGGTGAAGGCGGATCTGGTCGTGGAGGCAGGTTCGCAGGTTTCCAATCGCCGGGCAGAGGTCCTCTACGAAACAATATCGCCTCGCATGCGATTGCAGAAAGCGCTATCTGATCCCGCCAATCACGAGACCATCGACCGGACGGTTGGTGCGATCTCCCGACAGGCACACCGGGATTTTGTTCAGGGCTTGTCTCATCCTCGGGCACAGCTGGAGGGCGACGAAAGGAACCTCGGGTTTTTCCGGCTGATCAACCGGCCGAGCCCGGAATCGCTCAGGGAAATCAATGGCTACATTGAGCGGATTGCCGAGATACTCTGGGAGGAACGCGACATGGAGCAGCCGCTGATTGCGTTTGCCTGGACACTGACGCCACTTCACGAAAAAGCTGTCAGTGGCGATGACTGAACCTCCGGACAGCGCGTTCGGCAGGTATTTGAAATATAAAGATGTTGATGGAGCGAGTTTATGAGCGACCTGAACAGCCGCGGGGTTATGAAAGCGATTTACGATGTAATCTCGCAGCCGTCAGGCAAGCGGGACTGGGAGAGCATCCGGCATTTGTATCATCCGCGCGCAACCATGACTCGGACAGGCGTAGCAATCGACACGTTGCCAGCCAATCAGTGCCTGACGTTCGATGAATATGTCAAAGCCGCAGAGGAAAATCTCGCTGGCGCCTCCTTCAAGGAAACCGAAATCGGGCATGAATGCGCGCGGCTGGGGGCCGTCGCACAGGTGCGCAGCGTGTACGAAACCATCTACCGGGTCGGAGATCGCGAGATTCATTCCCGGGGGGTGAACTTCATCACCATGGTCCGGCTCGCAGATACCTGGCAGATCATCAGCATCGCATGGGACAATGAACGCGCAGGTGTCACCATTCCGGATGAATGGCTCAATTGAGATAGATTGACAGGACGATCCCGGTCAGACGTTGAACCTGAATAGCATCACGTCGCCATCCTGCACGACGTATTCCTTGCCTTCGGCCCGCATCTTGCCGGCTTCCTTGGCGCCAGACTCTCCGCCGCAGGCGATGTAGTCTTCGAAGGTGATTGTCTCCGCACGGATGAACCCCTTTTCGAAGTCGCCATGAATGACGCCGGCCGCCTTCGGCGCAGTCCAGCCTTTGCGGATCGTCCAGGCGCGGGCTTCTTTCGGGCCAACAGTGAAATAGGTCTGGAGGTCCAGCAGGTCATAACCCGCATGGATCAGGCGGGTCAGGCCAGGCTCTTCAAGGCCGAGTGTTTCGAGGAATTCGGTCCGGTCGGGCTCGTCCAGGATGGCCAGCTCGGATTCGATCTGGGCTGAGATGACAACGCAGCCGGCGCCTTCTTCCTTGGCGCGCTCTTCCACGCGTCTGGAGTAGTCATTGCCGGTCGCCGCACTGGCTTCGTCAACGTTTGCGACAAAGAGGATCGGTTTGGACGTCAGCAGTTGCAGCATGTTCCACGCCTTGCGGTCGTCTTTCGGAACATCGGCGCGGCGGGCAGGGCGGCCTTCCTTCAGCTCGGCGAGTGCCAGGTCGATCAGGGCCACCTGGGCTTTGGCTTCCTTGTCGCCGGAATTGGCTTTCTTGATGACGTTCTGCTTGCGCTTCTCGAGGCTTTCGAGGTCTGCGAGCATAAGCTCGGTCTCGACCACTTCAAAGTCGGCAATCGGGTCGATGGTGCCGCGAACATGGGTGATGTCGTCATTATCGAAACAGCGGAGCACGTAAATGATCGCATCGGTTTCGCGGATATTGGCGAGGAACTTGTTGCCAAGGCCTTCGCCCTGGCTGGCGCCCTCAACGAGGCCGGCAATGTCGACGAAATTCATGCGCGCGGGAATGATCTCTTTCGAGCCGGCAACCCGGGCCAGTTCCGCCAGGCGCGGTTCTGGCACGGCGACTTCGCCGACATTCGGCTCAATCGTGCAGAACGGATAGTTCGCCGCCTGTGCCGCAGCAGTCTGTGTCAGAGCGTTGAAAAGCGTGGATTTGCCCACATTGGGCAGGCCCACAATCCCGCATTTGAAGCCCATTCCGGCCTCCCTAAACTTAGATTTCGAGGGGGCCATAGCCCTATTCCCGCAGGAAAAACAGGCGGTTTTCTCTCCTGACAGCGGAATTGGGTGTTCAACAGGGGGGCTTTGGGTAAGGTTGGCCCACGAAATGCAAGGCAGAACGCATGGCTTATGACGTCTTTCTCGTAACTGTGCCGGAAGACTTCGACATGGCGAAACTTGTCGCCCGTCGTCTCCGCTCGCTGAAATTCACCGTTCGTTTCAATCAGAAACAAACGGAGGACGATATTTTCGACGCCAAGGATGCGCGGGATGCCGGTAAATCCGGCAACATGCTGATCCTCTGGTCCGAAAATTCGGTCAAGAATGACTGGGTGCGCGCAGCAGCTGCGGTCGGCAATTCCCGGGATGGGATGCTGGTGCATGCCGGCATCGACAAGACGATCCCCTATACCCCTTACCGGAAATCGAAGCGCTTCCCGCTGGAGGGATTTACATCCCGGAAAATGCCGGAAGGTTTCTACAAGCTAGTCGAAGAGCTGGCGGAACGTACCGGCCGCTCCGATCTTCGCGCCTGGATGAAACTTGGTTCCAAGGATGACGAGGCCCGCGAAGCTTGGCTCGATGCCCATCCGGATGACCCGCTGGCCATTGCAGAGCGCCAAAAGCGTGAGAAGGCGCTCGGTATCAAGCCGGAACCTGCCAAGGAAGCTGCAGAGGCTGCGACGAAAGCGGAGACCACTCTGCGCAATGGCAATGGAGAACCTGCGCCCCGTTCAACAACCGGTGTGTCCGCTGCTGTGGCGCGTGCTTCGGCAAATGCCCGCACCGCAGCCACAACTGTCGTGGAGCCGGATCAGGATCCCGTTTACGGAAACTGGACCATCGCGGCTATCTGCGCGGCGATAGCGGCGATTTTCCTGTTCAGTCTTGTGGTCCGCTCTCAGCCCGTCGAACGGCTCAGCGCAGAGATGCCGGCAACCGGCAATGCCCGGACCGTTATCGCGGCTTGCCCGGCAGGGACCGTGCCGCGCTCAATGGTCGAGTTCATGGAGCCCGGCCCGGTCGACATCGGCATGGGGCACGGCCCGATCATCGACGACACGACCCCGCCTGAAAGCGAGTAAGGCCTATCCAAAGACGGCGATCGTCTGACGCCCCACCATCATCGGCTCGCCTTTTGAATTCCACAGGCGCATGGCCTGGCTGGAATAGCCTTGTTGTGCGGTCTGCGCGACGTGCTGGGCCAGGAACCACCCGTCCTCGGTCGAGATGTTGTCCGTCAGGAATTCAGCCATCCAGGTCATGGAGCTGATACGTCCCGGCGCGGTCATCATGGAAAGGGCCGCCGGAGGTGGTGAGTCCGCAATCGACAAAAGCGTGACAGCATCCATGGGTGCCGTTTCATCCCGGTGCCGTAGCCACAGAACGATTTCGCCATCCGGCGCGCCGCTGATCGGGCGCCCACCCTTGGCGAGGCGCACATTGAAGTGATGCGAGAAAGCAGGCCGCCGGCGCTCATCCGGGAAGAACTGTTTCGTCTCGTCCGGCAACGTAACAACCGGCGCCACCATGTCAGAGAAATCAAGGCTCGATTCCCGCGCGGCCCCGAATGCGAAAATGCATTCCGCGACGATCCCGTCGGGGCCTGTCATGCGGACGGAAATGAACGCGGTGTTCTTACCCTCACGCAGCACAGTCGGCACGGAGACAAGCTCACCTGAGGCCGGGCCGACAAAGGCGACCTGTGCAGAGCGAAGAGGCCGGTCGCCCGCAAGCGGCAGGGCGGCCTTCAGGCAGAGGGCCGCTGTCAGTCCGCCATATGTGGTTCGTCCCTGCATCCAGTCTTCAGGCACGGTTACACGTGCGGAATTATCCGCATCAAAGGCGATGGAGGAGAGGAGATCGGTATAGTTCATTGCCTCGGTCCGTTATGGCAGATTTGATTCCTGCCTAGCCGCATTCCTTTTCGGAACCAATCCGTGCCGCTAGGGGAGCATGGCCGGAATAAAAACGCCCCGGCGTGTGAAGCCGGGGCGCCGAAACTGGTGGTTTTCGATCCAGCCTAGTGCTGGCTTTCCGGCGTAGTCACACGCAGACCGTCCAGATCGTCCGACACGGTGATCTGGCAGGACAGGCGAGAGTTTTCCTGAACGTTTTCAGCGAAGTCGAGCATGGATTTTTCCATTTCCTGCTGCTCGCCCACTTTGTCCATGAAGGCCTGGTCGACATAGACGTGGCAGGTCGCGCAGGCACAGGCACCGCCGCAATCTGCATCAATTCCGGGAATGGAATTCTTGATGGCAGCTTCCATGACGGATTCGCCGTTTTTCGCCTCGACGGTCCGTTCGGTGCCATCATGGTCGATATAGGTAATCTTTGGCATCGGCTTTGTGGTCTCCTTAGGCTGAGGCGGCGGCCGCAGCGATGTCTTTCATTGAAATGGATGTATCCTTGAGCATGTCGGGTGCAACTTTGGTACCCGTCATGATCAATTTCTTTGACGCCAGGAATTCTGGCGGGCTGTTGACCGCGTCGACGGCGATCAGCGTGCCATTGCGCAGGTAGAAGACGGCGAATTTCCGCTCGTCCGGATTACCGCGAACGACAATTTCATCGTGGCCCTGGTTGAGCCCGGCGATTTGCAGTTTCAGGTCGTACTGGTCCGACCAGAACCAGGGGCAGTCTTCTGGCGGGCGCGGTTTGCCGAGGATGGCAGCGGCAGCGAGCTTACCTTGTTCAATCGCATTGTGGACGCTTTCAAGACGGCCTGTGCGGCCATAATGGACAAGCGGACGGCTGGCGCAGTCACCCGCCGCGAAGATGCGAGGATCAGACGTATGCGCGTCCCTGTCCGTGGCTATGCCATTGTCGATCGTCAGCCCGGCATCCTGTGCCAGTTCGATGTTCGGCAGGATCCCGATCCCGGCCAGCACAATGTCCGCCGGTAATTTTGTGCCATCCGCCAGAACTGCCGCGCTGACTTTACCATTCTCGCCTTCGAGATGGTCGAGCCGGGCGCCTGTCAGGATCGTGACGCCCTGCGCGCGGTGTTCCTTCTCGTAAAAGGCGCTCATCGTCGGGCTGGTCACTCGGGCGAGCACACGGTCCGCCATCTCCAGCACAGTGACTTCAAGCCCCATCTGGCGCGCCACAGCGGCTGCTTCGAGGCCGATATATCCGGCGCCGATAATCACCATCCGGCGGCCGGCGACCATGTTCGGCTGAATGCGGTCTACGTCAGCCAGGCCGCGCAGATCGAACACATTTTCAAGATCGGCGCCCTTCACCGGAAGCGGGCGGGGGCGGGAGCCCGTACACAGGATCAGCGCGTCATAGTTCAGCGTCGCGCCATGTTCGAGTTCTACCACCTGGGCAGCGCGATCGATCCGGGTCGCACGGGTCGAAAGGATCAGTTCGACGCCATTGTCTTCATACCAGGCGGCCGGTTTGAAGAAGAGGCGCTCTTCGGCGAACTCACCCTTCATATAGGCTTTCGAAAGGGGCGGGCGCTGGTAAGGCAGCGCGGGTTCGTCCCCAACAAGCACCAGCTTGCCGGCGTAACCTCCCATCCGCAGGGACTGCACGGCCTGCGCGGCTGCCTGTCCGCCGCCGATCAGTACGATCTGCGATGCGTCTGAAAGATCCAAACCTGTACCTCCCTCAAGGCATTGCTATATTTATGACGCATGCGTCACGTTTTTAGCCTTTTATATGCTGGCCAGTTACAGTGCAAGGCGTCGTAAATCCATGGCACGAATTAGCGCAGCACCTTTATATGCATGAGATGACAGTGATTCTTGAATGTCCAGATGAGACTTCCCTGCGTGACGTGGGGGCACGTGTCGCCCGCTTGCTTCAGGCGGGAGATGTGATCGCCCTTCATGGGGAGCTCGGCGCCGGGAAAACGACATTCTCCCGGGGGATTATATCGGACTATAGCGGGACTACGGATGTCCCAAGCCCGACCTATACGCTGGTTCAGCTGTACGATTCCGGGCCATTTCCGATCTGGCACTTCGACCTTTACCGGCTCAAGTCTCCCGATGAGGTCGTCGAGCTCGGATGGGACGAAACGCAGGACGGGATCGCCCTGATCGAATGGCCGGAGCGGGCAGGCGACCACCTGCCGGAGTGGCGGCTGGATGTGACGATTGAAATCCTTGGGGAAGGCCGTCGCGTGACACTGGAACCGCGCGGCGAAGGCTGGCAGACACGTCTCCATGGGTTTTGACGAAACAGGCCGCGCGGCGGAGATAGACGCTTTCCTTGTCCGTGCAGGCTGGGAGGACGCCGCGCGTTTCCCGCTCGGTCAGGATGCGTCCACGCGGCGCTATATCAGACTGATAAAACCGGATGGCTCGCGGGCGCTGCTGATGGATGCCCCGAATGTCGAGGACAGCCCATGTCCGCCGGATGCCGATGACGCGACCCGTATCGCCATGGGCTGGAATGCCTCGACGCGGCTTGCGGCCTCGCGGGTGGATGCCTTTGTCCTGATCGCCAAATACCTTCAGAATCGCGGGTTCCGGTCTCCGGAGATCCTCGCCCATGACAGCGATCATGGGTTCGCCCTCATCGAGGATTTCGGGGAAAATCTCGAAATTGCCCGGCAGATCGAAGCGGGGCTGATCGATGAGCGCCCGGCCTATGTCACCGCTGCGGGCATCCTGGCGGAGCTGCACCGTGAAGACCCACCAGAGGTGCTGTCGAATGGCGCGGATGTCTGGAGAATTCTCGATTTCGACCAGCTGGCGTTGAGATCCAATGCCGATCTCTATGCCGACTGGCTGCGGGCAGAGCGGGGTGGCGGCCCGCTGGAGGGCGCCGAGCGGGAAGAGTGGGACAAGGTTCGCGATCAGCTGATTGCGCAGGCAATGGAATATCCCCGCACCTTCACCCTCCGGGACTTTCACGCCGAAAACCTGCTCTGGCTGGGGAATGGCGAGCTTGGCCTGCTGGATTTTCAGGACGCCGTGCGCGGCTGGGACGCCTGGGATATGGCGATGCTGACCCAGGATGCCCGCCGGGAGGTTTCGCCGGAAGCGGCCGAGGCAGCCATCCGCCATTATCTCGACGAGACCGGCAAGTCGCGCGAAGCGTTTGACGAACGGCTGGCGGTAATCGGCGCGTTGAACGCCCTGCGCATTGCCGGCGTCTTTTCCCGTCTTCAGCACCGCGACGGCAAACCGCGTTACGGCCTGTTCCAGCCGCGCCAGCTCTCCATACTTGCCCGAAATCTGTCGCATCCGGCGCTTAAGGATATGCAGAGCTTCGTCAGGCGGACGACGCCGTTTGTCTTCGAGGGGGTCTGAATGAGCGTGCCGGTTCCACACACAGCCATGGTGCTTGCCGCCGGTCTCGGCACACGCATGCGGCCCCTGACCGATGACTGCCCGAAGCCGCTGATCGAGTTGCGCAGCAAGGCGCTGATCGACCGGATGCTGGACCCGCTGGCCGCCGCTGGCGTGAAACGAGCCATCGTTAATGTCCACTACCTTGCCGATCAGGTGGAAGCGCACCTGAAAAACCGCTCCGATATTGAGATCGTCATCTCAGATGAGCGCGGAGACGTTCTGGAAACCGGCGGCGCGCTGGCCAAGGCCCGGCCGCTGCTGGGCGATGACCCGATCCTCGTGGCCAACACGGATGCGTTCTGGGAGCCGGCGGGGCCGGAACCTGTCCAGGCGTTGGCCGAAGCGTTCGATCCGGAAGCCATGGATGCCTTGCTTCTGGTCGCCGATACCGGGCGCACGCTGGGCTTCGGCGGGGCAGGCGACTTCTTCCGCCATGAGGACGGCAGCATGACCCGGCGGGGCGATGCACCCAAGGCGCCATATGCCTTTTGCGGTCTGCGCATTATCCGCCCGCAACTCTACGACAATGAGCCTGTAGAACGTTTTTCGGCGCTTCGCGTCTGGACGCCGCTGATCGAAAAGAAACGCCTGCACGGTGTGTTGCTGGACCGGTTCTGGCTGCATGTCGGCGATCCTCAGGCGCTGAAGGACGCAGAGATGTGGCTGGCCTGCCATGGCGGATAAGGGCGGATTGTTCTCCGGTGACTCCCGCCTCTACACGATCCCTCCGGGAACGGATTTCCTGCGGGCGCTTGCGGGCACACTGGCGGAAGAGGCGGGGCTGAAGGGCAATCCCGAAGCGCTGGCAGACGCGGTCATCTATGTTCCGAACCGGCGCTCGGCCCGTGTGCTGGCCCGCGTGCTCTACGACGCAAGCGGCGAGAAACCGATCCTGCCGCCGGACATCCGCACCCTGGGAGACATTGAGGCGGATGAGGCGCCATCTGTTGACGCGGCAAGGTCCGGCCTGCCATCTGCCATGTCGGCGGCGAGACGGCTTGGCGCGCTGACCCATCTTGTCCAGGCCTTTTACGACAATGCCTATGGCGTGACGCCGCCGGCGGCCTCCGCGCTCGCGGCCGCGCAGGAACTCAGCCGACTGATGGAACAGGCGGCACTGAGTGAACAGGTCGACTGGTCAATGCTGCCCGACCTTGCCGGGACAACCGAACTGGCAAAGCACTGGGAACATTCGGTCAAATTCTTGAAGATCATTTCCGAAAGCTGGCCGGACTGGCTTGCCGAAAATGGTGAGAGCGATCCGTTCCTGCGGGACATTGCCGCGGCCCGTATCATGGCGCAGCGCTGGGCAGAGGCTCCGCCCAAGGCGCCGGTCCTGATTGCGGGGTCCACGGGTGCAACCCCGGCCGGCCGTATCCTGATGAAGGCCGCCATGACCTTGCCGAAGGGCCTGGTCGTGCTGCCGGGTCTGGACATGCACGCAGACGAAGACGCGCGCGCAGTCATTGCCGGATCCGTCAGTCACCCCCAGCATATCCTGTTCGATACGTTGCGGGATCTCGGCGTACAGCCGGAAGATGTGCGTATCTGGCCGGGAACCGATGGCACGACAAAGGCCGAAGCCCGCCGCCGCATGATCCATGAAGCGCTGGCCCCGGCGGAGTCGACAGCGGACTGGCGCCGGACGCTGGATTCCCTCTCGGCCTCTCTCGGGACCGTGAAAGAGGACTTCGCGCATGCGGCGCTCGATGGCCTGACCGTCATCGAGGCGCCGGATGAGGCCGTCGAGGCCGAGACCGCCGCGTTGCTGCTGCGCGAGGTGATGGAGCATCCCACAGAGACTGCCGCGCTGGTCACGCCTGACGCAACACTGGCAAGGCGGGTCAGCGGCGTGCTGCGGCGCTGGGGGCTGGACGTGCCGCCATCCTCCGGCAGTCCGCTGGGCCAGACGAGCGCGGGCAGCCTGATTGGCCTCTGCGCACGCTGGGTGCTCGACCCGGCGGAGCCGGTGATCCTGACCGCCGTGCTGAAGCACCCGTTTGTGCGCGGCTTTGGCGGGGCGGGCGGTCTGGACCTCTATTTCCTGCGCGGCGCCCGGAACTGGCAGAGCCTTGACGACCTGCTCCATTCCATCCGGACACGGAAGGATCTGGACCCCTATGCCAGTTTCTTCGATACCGATCAGGCTGAGGCCGAGGCCCTTGTTGAAGAGGTCATCACCGCTTTCCGTGAGACAGGCGCGGACCTGTCGGCGGCTGGCCCGATGCCGGGACGGCAGATCGCCGAGCGCATTGCTGCGCTGGCGGCCCGGGTCAGCCAGACGCCGTTCCCATGGGCCGGGGAAGATGGCCGCTCGGCGACGACGATGATGGAGCATGTTGCCGAGCTTGCGGATTATCTGGCGCCCATGCCGCCGCACGCCTTCGCAGAACTGATCGAGGCGGATGCGGCCCAGCGCACGGTCAGTGCCGGGGTGTCGGAACATCCGCGTCTTGCCATCTGGGGGCCGCTGGAAGCGCGTCTCCAGTCTGCCAGTCACATCATCCTGGCGGGGCTCAACGAAGATGTCTGGCCGCAGCGCCCGCCTGCAGATGCGTTCCTGCCGCGCCGGTTCCGCAAGGAACTTGGCATCAGCGATCCCGAAGACCGGGTCGGCCTGTCTGCGCATGACTTCGCGCAGCTGGCCTGCGCTCCGAAAGTGACCCTGCTCCACGCGCTCCGCCGCAATGATGCGCCGGCGGTTGCCTCGCGCTGGGTCTGGCGCCTGAAGACGCTGGCAGAAGGCGCGCTCGGCGATACCGCGAAGCACGCCCTCGCGCCGGACGGCGATGATCCGCTTGAGTGGGCTCTGGCGCTGCGAGACCGGAAGACGGCTGACTATCCGTCAGATTTTGCCGAGCCGAAACCGCGTAAGCGTCCGGAGGGATGGCCGCAGAGATTGTCGGTCACCCGGATCGATACGCTGCAGCGTGATCCCTATGCGATCTGGGCAGAGCAGGTGCTGAAGCTCGACACGGTCGACCCGATGAATGCCGAGCTTGGACCGGCGCCTCGCGGGACGGCGATCCACAAGGCGCTGGAAGATTTCGAACAGGAGGGTGCGCCGAAGACGGCGGCGCACCTTGTCTCATTGCTGACAGAGAATCTGTCCGCAGCCGGGGAACCCGAGGCTGTGCTGGCGGCGCGCCGGGCTGTGCTGGCGCAGATGGCAGACTGGTATCTCGGCTGGCGGTCTCAGCGCCGTGTCGATGGCAGGCCGAAACTGGAGGTAAAGGGGCGCTGGGATTTCGACATCGGCGGCGCGCTGTTCACCCTGTCCGCCATGGCCGACCGGATCGAACGCCAGCCGGATGGCAGCCTGATCGTGATTGACTTCAAAACCGGCAATCCGCCTTCGGACAAGGAAATCGCCGCCGAACTCAGCCAGCAGATGCCGCTTCAGGCGCTGATCGCAGGCAAGGGCGGCTATGAAGGCATCCCGGCCGCCAGTGTGTCCGGTCTCGAATACGTGGCCTTCAAGGCGAAGCCCGATGCCCGTGTTATCGGCCAGAGCCGGGCTCTTCAGGCGACACCCGACGAACTGGCGCAGACAGCGGAAGAGGGGCTCGTGCGCCTCATCTCTGCCTATCGCGAGAATGAAGCGGCGTTCCTGTCCGCTCCGCGTGTCCAGTTTGTGAAATACGACAATGGCTACAACCGCCTTGCACGGCGGGCCGAATGGGCCGGCGACACCGATGATGGAGGCGGCGATGAGTAGTTTCGTGTCTCCGCCGGATACGGAGGATTTCCGCAAGGCGGTCCAGGTGCAGGCCCGCTCGGCAGACCCGATGCATTCGGCCTTCGTCATGGCCAATGCCGGTTCCGGCAAGACCAAGGTGCTGATCGACCGCGTCGCGCGCCTGCTGCTGCGCCGCCCGGACGGGCGCCCCGGGGCGAAGCCGGACTCCATTCTCTGCATCACCTACACAAAGGCTGCGGCGAGCGAGATGCTGTCTCGTCTCTTCAAGACGCTTGGTCAGTGGTCGGTGATGGAAGATGACCCGCTGCGCAAGAAGCTCGCCCAGCTTCAGGGGCGCAAGGTCAGCGACTATAATGCCGAAGACCTTCAGGTCGCGCGAGCCCTGTTCGCAAACGCGCTTGAGACGCCGGGCGGCCTGCGTATCGAGACGATCCATGCCTTCTGTGCACGTGTGCTGCGGCGCTTCCCGCTGGAAGCCGGTGTATTCCCGGGCTTCACCGAGATCGAGGAAGACGAAGCCTTCGCCCTGTGGAACGAGGCGCGTAGCGAAGCTGTGCTGACGGCGCAGGAGACTATGCCGGAGTTGCTGGACCTCCTGGCGCTCGAAGGAGGACATGAAGGGGCCATGCTGGCGCTCGATACGCTACGCAGTATCGGCACGGCAGTCCTGCGCTTCGCAGCGCATCATGACGGCGACCTGGAAACGATGGATGATGTCCTTCGCGAGCGCCTGCAGGCGCCGGAAGCATCGGTTGCCGAATTGCTGGACCTCGCCATGGGTGAGGCGTTGCCTTCTGCCGATATTCGCACCGTGGCCGAACTCCTGCTCACAGGTGGCAAGACGGATGTGGCCACGGGCGAGAAGCTGATAGCTGTCCTCGCCGCGGAAGATGCAGGTGAGCGCTGGTCGATTTATCGCTCGGTCTTCCGCACGGCGAGCGGGGATGTCCGCGCGTCCAATCCGTACACGAAAGGCATGGCCGATGCTTCGCCGCTGGTTGCCCACCTGTTCCAGATGAAGGACGGTTTGGGTGAAGAAGCCCACCGCATGCTTGAACTGGAAGACCGGCTGAACCGCGCTGCCGCCTTCGCGCGCACATCCGCCATGGTGCGTGTGGGACTGCCTGCGCTGGAACGCTACCGCGAGCTGAAGCGTGCCCGCGCCGCGCTCGATTTCGACGACCTGATCGAGCATACGCGCATCCTGCTGACTGCAACCGGCATGTCGGACTGGGTGCTCTACAAGCTGGATGGCGGCCTCTCGCATCTTCTTCTGGACGAGGCGCAGGATACAAGCCCGACACAGTGGGAACTCGTCGATGCGCTAACTGGCGAATTCGATGCCGGGCAGGGCATCGAGCGGGCGCAGGACCCGCGTACCCTGTTCGTCGTCGGTGACGAGAAGCAGTCGATCTATTCCTTCCAGGGAGCAGACCCGTCACAGCTGTTGAAGCAGTATCACCAGTTCCAGTCCCGCAATTCGGATTTGCTGAAAGAGACGATGGAAATGTCCTTCCGGTCCGGTCCGGAAGTGCTGGAATATGTCGATGCCGTATGGAATGAGGCCCCGCCCATTCCGAACGCGCCCGCAGGTGACCCGACAGAGGAGAGCAATCTCATCCGGCATGTTTCCTGGCGGTCGGACCAGCATGGCTGTGTGGAACTCTGGCCGATCGCCCCGAAGGAAGAAGAGACAGAAGAGGACGCCTGGGCGCGGCCCGTCAACGCCATGCGGTCCTCCTCACCCAAGGCCCGGCTGGCCACCGAAATCGCCAGGGCCGTGAAGGCCATGATCGATGCGCGCGAAAGCATCTGGGCCGATACCGGAGAGGGCTGGGTGCAGCGCCCGGTCCAGCCGGAAGACATCCTGATCCTGGTCCGTGGACGGACCGGTGGCTTGTTCGATGCCATGATCGGTGCGCTGAAGGCGCAGGGGCTTCCCGTGGCAGGCGCTGACCGTCTGAAACTGGGCGACCATATCGGCGTGCAGGATTGCCTGAACCTGATGCGTTTCGCCGCCCTGCCTGAACGCGATCTGACCCTCGCCGAGATCCTGCGCGGGCCATTCCTCGGCCTTGTGGATGATGACCGCTACCTGTTCGAGCTGGCGAGCGGCCGCAGGCGTGGCGAGACCTTGTGGCAGCGTGTGCAGGCCAGCACGGATCCGGAAGTCCAGGCAGCGGCAGCGTTCCTGCAGAAGCTGATTGATAACGCCCATCTGCCGCCCTTCGACTTCCTCACCGCCGTGCTGGATGTTCCGGGAGCAGATGGACAGACCGGCTGGGAGAAACTGAACGCCCGGCTCGGCCACCCGGCACGGGATCCGGTTGAGGCGCTCGTCGCCGAAGCTATCGCTTTTGACTCGACCGAACCTGCCTCACTGCAGTGTTTCATCGCGCGCATGGAAGCGGGCGAGGTGGAGATCAAGCGCGACCTCGCTGCGCCGGAGCGGGAAATCCGCGTGATGACCGTGCACGGCGCCAAGGGCCTTCAAGCCCCGGTGGTGATCCTGCCGGATACGACCAGCGCACCGAAGCCATCCGGTGGGCGCATCCACGAAATCAATGGCGTGCCGGTCTGGTCGCCGCGCAAGGACGGGGAACTGGCCGAGGTCACTGCCGCCCGGGCACTGGCGGATGCGCGTGCCGAGGAAGAACACCGTCGCCTGCTCTACGTGGCGCTGACGCGGGCACAGGACCGGCTGATCATCGCCGGGCACTGGTATGGCGGCCAGAAGGGGGGCGGCTATCACGACCGCTCCTGGTATGCGCTCTGCCTGAACGCGATGGACAGGCTTGCCCCCGCCGAAGGCGAGGTGCGCGACGCGATCCGCCGGTTCGGTGTCTCGCCATCGACTGCGCCCAAGACCGCGCGCAGGGAAACCGAAAGCGCTGCTTATCCCGAATGGGCGCTGAAACAGGTGGAAGACACGCCGGTGACCGCCCGCCGCAAGTTCAGCGCGCCGACCAGCCTGCTCGGCCGGGACATGCCCGTCATGGCGCCGTTCGGGGAAGGGCGCGAGGCCCGCCTGAAACGCGGCCGTCTGATCCACGCCCTGCTGCAATACCTGCCGGATGTCGAAGAAGCAGACCGCGAGACAGCCGGCCGCAATTTCCTTGCGCGCGATGCCTCGCTGGAAGAGGCGGAACGCGAGGAGATGCTGGTGGCGGCGATGGGCGTCCTGCAGGACCCGGCCATGACAGGCGTCTTCGCGCCGGGCGGACGGGCCGAGGCGGCCATCATCGGGAGCTCGAAGGAGCACCTTCCGGAAGGCGTGGTGATCAATGGCCGGGTCGACAGGCTGGTGGTTTCAGACACGGAAGTCCTGATCGTTGATTTCAAGACAGACCAGCCCGCACCGGACACGCCGGAAGGCGTGGGCGAGAGCTATATGCTGCAGATGGCGGCTTATTGGGCCGTGCTGCGTGAGGCCTGGCCTGACCGCGCCGTACGGGCCGCGCTCTGCTGGACGGACGGGCCGAAACTGATGCCATTGCCGGAAGATATGCTGTTAGCCGCGCTAAAGCGTGCTGGCAGCGAGGTTTGACTTGTGCCGGGAGTCCCTATCTAGCAGTCTGTTGAACCGAAATTGAGGAGCTCGCCATGGCAGCGATTGATGTAACAGACGACGAGTTCGACGGCGTCATCGCCAATTCCGATGTCCCCGTCGTTGTGGATTTCTGGGCCGAATGGTGCGGCCCCTGTAAGCAGATGTCTCCGCATCTGGAGGCCGTCGCCGAGGAAATGGCCGGCAAGGTCAAAGTCGCCAAGATCAATGTCGATGAAAACCCGATGACCGGCTCGAAATACGGCGTGCGCGGCATGCCGACGCTGATGATCTTCAAGGATGGCAAGGTCGCTGCCACGCACCTCGGTGCGATGAGCAAGCAGGCCATCGCCGACTGGATCAAGCAGTCGGCCTGATTCGCCAGACAGCGAGTCCTAGGCTGGCTCGCTGGTCAGCGCCAGGAACACGTCTTCAAGGTCGGGGGTCTCGGTAACGAGATCCCCGATTCCGATTCCGGCCTGACGCACCTGTTCCAGAAGGCGGCCGATTCCGGTCTCGCTGGTCCGGAACGTGATTTCCAGCTCGCCCGACTCGCGGATTTTCGCATCCAGAGCAGACAGGGCGTCCGGCACATCCGCCAGCGGTTCTCTCGGGCTGATGACCAGCGTCTTGTAGTCGAGCCGGGAGAGAAGCTGCGGCGTCGGCTCGCAGGCAACGATTTCGCCATGGTTCACGATGGCGATGGAATCGCAGAGCTCTTCGGCTTCTTCCAGATAGTGAGTCGTCAGGATGATCGTGGTGCCGCGCTGGTGCAGTTCGCGCACATAGGTCCACATCGAGCGGCGCAGTTCCACATCGACGCCAGCGGTCGGCTCGTCCAGGATCAGGACAGGCGGATTGTGGACAAGGGCCTTGGCCACCATCAGGCGCCGCTTCATGCCGCCGGACAGCTGGCGCACATAGGCGTCTTTCTTGTCGTCCAGGCCCACAGCGGCGAGGATTTCGTCTGTCTGGCGCTCGCCCTTCGGGACGCCGTAAAAGCCAGCCATCAGCTCCAGCATTTCAAACGGGGTAAAGAAGGGGTCGGCGACGATCTCCTGGTTCACAACGCCAATGGCGGCGCGGCTCTGGCGGGGGTGCTGGTCGATGTCCAGGCCCCAGATACGCGCTGTGCCGGAGGTCTTGTTCACCAGGCCCGCCAGAATGTTGATGAAGGTGGACTTACCCGCCCCGTTCGGACCCAGCAGGCCGAAGATGGACCCCCGCGGAATCTTGAGGCTGATTCCCTTCAGGGCATGCTTTTCAGGCATTCTGCCGGAGGCAGCGTACACTTTCTGCAGGTTTTCGACTTCAATTGCGTATTCAGGGGCGGTCTTTTGGTCAGTCATCCAGTCCTTCTTTCCTGCGGCATGGCGGTGCTTGCGCGGTCCACTGGTGCGCTCTAGGTAGGGCTGTACGACGCGGCGAACAAGCCGGGGCCAACTTACAGGACTGAATAGGCGATCCAATGTCTACCAAGCGCGATGTTTTCGACCCACCCGAAGTCGTGATGGTCAAAAGCCACAAGGTCTCCTGTAATGGCGGCGGTGGGGCACTGGGCCACCCGCGCGTCTGGTACGAGATGGGCGACGAGGATTTCGTCGAATGCAAATACTGCGACCGGCGTTTCGTCCTGATCGGCGGCAAAGACGACCCCGGCCGGGGTCGCTGATTCTCCCTGAACACGGAGCCGGCAGACCATGCATGTTCTTGTCGTCGGCGGTGGAATTGGCGGGCTGACAGCCGCCCTCGCGCTGGAGAAGCGCGGTCATACCGTTACAGTTGTCGAGCAATCCGGTGTCATCAGTGAGGTGGGCGCCGGACTGCAGCTCAGCCCAAATGCTACGAAAGTCCTGAATGCCCTCGGCGTTGGCGCCCGGGTGATGACGGATGCGTTCCGCCCTCAAGCGGCGGAAATGCGCTGGGGCCGCAGTGGGGCGAAGGTTTTTTCCATCCCGCTGCGCAAGGCGGCGGTGAACCGATGGGGCGCCGAATACATCCATGTTCACCGCGCTGACCTGATTGAGGCGCTGCGGGCAGAGCTGGCGGCCCGGGCGCCGGAGTCCATCCTGCTGGGCCACCGGCTGGGGCGGTATGAGAACCGGGGCGACAAGGTCGTCGCGTTTTTCGAAGGCGGCGGCGCGATTGAGGCGGACCTGCTGATCGGTGCGGATGGCATTCATTCGGCCGT
The DNA here is from genome assembly GCF_000685215.1 of Hyphomonas jannaschiana VP2. Classification (GTDB taxonomy): domain Bacteria; phylum Pseudomonadota; class Alphaproteobacteria; order Caulobacterales; family Hyphomonadaceae; genus Hyphomonas; species Hyphomonas jannaschiana. The sequence goes on along the minus strand of NZ_ARYJ01000018.1, from coordinate 23,046 downwards.
GCGCGCGCAGATGCTGGGACCGGACAAGCCGGAATTCACCGGCTGCGTTGCGTGGCGTGCCACCGCGCCGGTCACCGCGCTCGGAAACAACGCCCCGCCGCCCACAGCGAGCGTCTGGGTCGGGCCGCGCAAGCACGCGGTGACCTATCTGCTCCGCCGGGGCAGCCTCGCGAATTTCGTCGGGGTTGTCGAACACAAGACGCCGGGTGACGAATCCTGGACGGCGACCGGGGCCAAGGAACAGGCGCTGAAAGACTTCAAGCGCTGGCACCCGTCCGTCACCGCAATCATCGAAGCTGCCGACTCGATGAACCGCTGGGCGCTTTTCGGCCGCAAGCCGCTGCCCAAATGGAGCGACGGCCGCGCGACGCTGCTGGGCGATGCCTGCCATCCGATGTTGCCATTCCTGGCGCAGGGGGCCGCAATGGCGATCGAGGATGCTTGGGCATTGGCGGCTTGTCTGGAAGGTGAAGCGGATATGGCAGCGGCGCTTGCCGCTTACGAAGCCCGCCGCAAACCGCGTGTGACCCGGGTTCAGGCCGGGGCCCGCGCCAATGCGAAGCTGTACCATAGGGGCAACCCGGTCACGCGCTTCGGGTCCTATGTGCCGATGGCCATGGCAGCGCGCGCGGCGCCCGGTTTTGTCCGCTCGCGCCTCGACTGGATCTATCAGTACGACGAAACGTCTCTTTAGATTTTCACCGGTTATCCTTGCCCTGAAACTGCCCTAAGGGCAGGAAGGTCGACCCCGCTCAACCGCACCGGTGAAAAATGCTCTCAATTCTCGATCTTTTCCGCGTCGGAATCGGCCCCTCCAGTTCTCACACGGTCGGTCCGATCCGGATCGCGAACCGGTTCATGGCGAACCTCACCAGCGCTGGTGGCACGCCCGCAAGGATCGAAGTGGAACTGCAGGGCTCGCTGGCGCTGACCGGGGCGGGGCACGCGACGCCAAAGGCTGTCATGCTGGGCCTCCTCGGTTTCGAGCCTGAGACGCTGGACCCTGACGCGGCAGACCGGGATGTTGCCGCACTGGAAGCCTCTCGCGAGCTGCCTCTGGCGTCCGGCACATCCATTCCCTTCGATCCGGCCAGGGACATCGTCTTCGCCTATGACGTTCTGCCGGCGCTCCATCCAAACGGGATGCGCATGCGGGCGTTCGATGCAGACGGCGCGACCGTCGCCGACGAGACCTGGTATTCGACCGGCGGCGGCTTTATCGCCACCGAGCGGCAGCTTCAGCGCCCGGTTGAGGACGATCTGCTCCCCGTCGGCCCGTCCGTCCCGCATCCGTTCGGATCGGCTGCCGACCTCCTGGCCATCTGCGCCGCGACCGGTTCCGGCATCGCAGACATTATCCTGACCAATGAAGATGCGATGCGTCCCCGCGCCGAGACGGAAGCGGCGCTGGACCGGATCGCGGACGTCATGCTCGCCTGCATCGAACGCGGCCTGTCGCGCGAAGGCGTGCTGCCAGGCGGGCTCAAAGTGCGCCGGCGTGCGCCGGATCTGTGGAAGAAATTGCAGAATGATCCCCAGTCGAACGAACGGGAACAATTGTTCGACTGGCTCAATGTCTATGCCATGGCGGTCAATGAAGAGAACGCGAATGGCGGGCAGGTCGTCACCGCACCGACCAATGGCGCGGCCGGCATCATTCCGGCCGTGATCCGCCATTACTGCGCCGATACGGAAGACAAGACCGGGCGCCTGCGCCGCTTTCTGCTCACCGCCGGTGGCATCGGCCTGCTTTACAAGCAGCGCGCATCCATCTCGGGCGCGGAAATGGGCTGTCAGGGAGAGGTCGGCGTTGCCTGTTCCATGGCGGCGGCCGGGCTTGCCGCCGTCTGGGGCGCCAGCCCGCAACAGGTCTGCAATGCGGCCGAGATCGGCATGGAGCACAATCTTGGCCTGACCTGCGATCCTGTCGGCGGCCTCGTGCAGATTCCCTGTATCGAGCGCAATGCCATCGGCGCGGTGAAGGCTGCAAACGCCGCTCGGCTGGCGCTTCACTCAACCAATCAGACCCATGTATCGCTCGATCAGGTGATCGAGACCATGCGCCAGACCGGCATGGACATGTCTTCCAAATACAAGGAAACATCGCAGGGCGGCCTCGCCGTGAACGTCATCGAGTGTTGAGCGTTCTGTCCTGGAGTTGATTTCCGGAACATCACTGGGAGAGCCGCATGGCCACGGTCAACAATCTGTCCTCCTTGCTGCACAGCCTGGAAGCGAACACCGAGGGGGAAAAGGTGACCGTCCGGGCGATGCTGAACGCCGTCGGACGGCGGTCCTACGGGCCGATCCTGCTCCTGCTCGGCTTTCTGGCGCTCAGCCCGCTCACCATCATTCCCGGCGCGACTTGGCTGGTCGCGATCATCACCCTCCTGATTGCCGGCCAGATCCTGATCGGACGGCCATTTCCATGGATTCCCTCGCGTTTCCTGAAGGTCGAATTTCCGCGCGAGGCGCTGTTGCAGGGCATCAAGCTGGCCGATCCCTATGTCTGCCAGGTGGACCGTTTCCTGAAACCGCGGCTGGCCTTCCTGACGTCGCCTCTGTTCGCGCCCTTCGTGGCGCTGATCTGTATTGCAGCCGCGATCCTGACGATTCCATTGGGATTGGTGCCGTTCGGGCCCGTGCTGCCGGGGCTGACCGTCTTCCTGTTCGGCCTGGCCCTGACGGCGCGGGACGGGTTCGTCCTGATCCTGGCTGCGCTGGGGCTGGCGGCGGCCTGCTGGCTACTGTTCCGCCTCTGGGCGAGGATTTCCGGCGCGTTCGCTTGACGCCGGGTACGGCCTTTTTGACTTGAGATGGCTGGGTTACGCTTGCGGAAACGTAAGGCGGAAAGAGCAATGTCAGAGATCAGATCCTATCTCGGCTGGAAGGTGGATTACCTTAATGCCCCCGGTGAACCGGCATTTGCCGGGCCGGATTCCGTTTCCTGGCAGGTCTTCAAGAACCCGGTCGCGCTCGCCATCGGCGGTGTGGCGGCCGTGCTGTTGGAATTTGCGGATGCGCGCATCCGGTCTGGCGTGTGGGATCACTCCGTTTTCAAGACCGATCCGATCGGCCGGTCGAAGCGCACCGGCGTCGCCGCGATGGTCGGCGTGTACGGACCGCAGAGCGCCGCCCGCCGCGTCATTCAGGGTGTCACCAATATGCACGCCCGCGTCGAGGGGCAGACGCCATCCGGCGAGCCGTACAAGGCGCTGGATGTGGAACTGCTCGACTGGGTCAGTGCAACGGCCAGCTTTGGTTTCCTCACGGCCTATGACCGCTTCGTGAAACCGGTCTCGGAGGCCGACAAGAAACGCTTTTTCGAGGAAGGCGTTCCGGTCGCGCGGCTCTATGGGGTCCAGAACCCTATCCGTTCGCTGGAAGACTTCGACGCGATGATGCAGAAACTGTTGCCACGCTTCGAGCCGCATCCGATCAATACCGAATTCCTGGACATCATGTGCTCCGGCCGCGCGGCGCCGGGCGTCCCCAAAGGCCTGCAGAGCGCGCTTGTGCATGCCGCCGTGGCGATCCTGCCACCAGTCGTCCGTGAACGGCTGGAACTCGGTTCCGAATACGACCTGCACTGGAAGGGCGAGATGACGGTGAAGCTGATGGCCAAAGCCGCCGAGCGCTTTCCAGACCCGTCTTCACCCGCCGCGCATGCCAGCGAACGCCTCGGCCTGCCGCGGTCGTTCCTCTGGAAAAGTGACGCCGAGCGTGTCCGCCTCCTGCAAAACGCCGCCGCCGTCCGGGCGTCGGTTCCAGCCGAATAGGATCTCAGATACATGGACCTGGCCTTCAAGCCCGATGAGGAAGCCTTCCGCGAAGAAGTGCGCGACTTTCTCGCGGACAATCTGACGGAAGACCTTCGCCGCTACGCTGCGCGCATGACCAGTGTGTATGCGGAAAAGGAGATCGGCCTCGCCTGGCAGAAGATCCTTGTCGATCAGGGGTGGGCGGCACCATCCTGGCCGGTCGAATATTGCGGTTGCGACTGGAGCCTCGCGCAGCACTACATTTTCGACGTGGAAATGGCGCGGGCGGGCGCGCCGCCACTGTCGCCCATGGGCATCGGCATGTGCGGCCCGGCGCTGATCGGGCATGGCTCGAAAGCGCAGAAGGACTACTATCTGCCACGCATCCTGTCGGGGGAGGATTTCTGGTGCCAGGGCTATTCCGAACCGCATGCCGGTTCTGATCTCGCCGCCCTCACCATGTCGGCGGTTGAGGATGGCGACGACTTCATTTGCAACGGTCAGAAAATCTGGACCACGCATGGCCATGTTGCCAACATGTGCTTCTGCCTTGTGCGGACGGATTCCTCTGGCAAGCTGCAGCAGGGCATCACCTTTATCCTGATTGACATGAACTCACCCGGTGTGCGGGTCGATCCGATCGTCATGACGTCTGGCGAGCATATCCAGAACTCGCTTTTCTTCACGGATGTCCGTGTACCAAAGAAAAATGTCGTAGGCGAAGTCAATCATGGCTGGACGGTCGCGAAATACCTGCTCGAATTCGAGCGGGGCGGTCATGCCTACGGGCCGCGTCTGATCGCGCGGCTGGAAGCGTTGCGGCGTCACGCAGCGGAGCAGGACCTGCTGACACCGGACTTCGCCCGCAAGATCAGTCTCGCCGAAGCGGACGCCACCGCGCTCGAAGCAGCAGAGATGCAGCTCATGGCGGAACTGGCCGGGGGCGGCACGCCGGGTCTCAAAGGCTCGATGATGAAGATCCGCGGCACCGAACTCAGCCAGCACATCACCGAACTCGCCATCGAACTGGCCGGGCTCTACGTCCAGCCGTTCCAGCCGCACCATACCAGCCCCGGTGGACCGGTGACGACGGCGCCGCCGTCGAATGCGCCTCTGGTGGGACCCGAAAGTGCCGTGACCTCTTCCGCGAAGTATTTCAACGACCGGGCAGGCTCGATCTATGCCGGTTCCAACGAGATCCAGCGCAACATTCTCGCCAAGGGGCAGCTGCGCCTTTAGGACCCGACAAGATGATCACGCTCTACGAACATCCGCTCTCCCCCTATGCCCAGAAGGTGAAGATCGCCCTGCGCGAAAAGGGCGTGCCGTTCGAAGTGGCGATGCCAGAGGGCATCGGCGCCGGGTCCACAGGCGGTGCGTTTGCAGAGGCTGCGCCGCGCCGGGAAGTGCCGGCATTGATCGACGGGGACGTCTCCCTGTTCGATTCCACCATCATCCTCGAATACATCGAGGATAAATGGCCAGAGCCTTCGCTCTTTCCCGCCGATCCGGCCGCGCGCGCGAAATGCCGGATCATTGAAGACGTGATGGACACCCATTTCGAAGCGACCAGCTGGGGCCTTGGTGAGCTGCATCATTTCAAGCGCGGCGACGAGCCGACCCGGGCAAAGATCGAAAAGAATGCGGCGCGCCAGATCGCGGCCTTCATGGACTGGCTATCCGGCCAGCTGGGTGAGGCGGACTGGTTCAGCGGAGACGCATTCGGCTGGGGCGACCTCAGCGTTGCGCCTTATCTCAACGGCATTTCCGGGTTCGGCTATACGCCGGAAAAAGGCTCTGCGCTTGAAACATGGCTTGTCCGTGTGAATGCGCGCGACAGCGTGCGTGAGGCGGCCGAGCAGGCCCGCGCCTCGATCGCCGGAATGCAGGCAGTCAGCGCTGCGGTCGAAGCCGGCATTTTCCGCCGCCACTACCGCGACCACCGGCTTGAATGGATGATCCGCTCCGGTGGCATGGAAATCGTCCGCGACGGGATCGAGCGTAACACGATCCGTTTTACGGACCACTGGGACAACTGAACATCAACAAGGCCGCCTGACGCGGCTCAAGGAGGAACACAATGGCCATCAAGACACGCTTCACCGAGGAGTTCGGGATCGAGCATCCGATCGCGCAGGGCGGCATGCAATGGGTCGGCTATGCCGAAATGGTCGCGCCAGTCGCAAACGCAGGCGGCCTCGGCTTCCTGACGGCGCTGACGCAGCCGACGCCGGAAGACCTGGCGAAGGAAATCGCGCGCACCAAGGAAATGACGGACAAGCCGTTCGGCGTGAACCTGACCATCCTGCCGGCCATCAAGCCGCCGCCTTATGCGGAATACCGTGACGCCATTATCCAGGGCGGCGTGAAGATTGTCGAAACCGCCGGCTACAAGCCGCAGGAACATATCGATCACTTCAAACAGCACGGTATCAAGATCATCCACAAATGCACCGCCGTGCGGCATGCGCTGTCGGCTGAGCGGATGGGCGCGGACGCCATCTCCATCGACGGCTTCGAATGTGCAGGCCACCCGGGCGAAGACGATATTCCGGGCCTGATCCTGATCCCGGCAGCCGCCGACAAGGTGAAAGTACCAATGCTTGCTTCCGGTGGCTTCGGCGATGGACGCGGCCTCGCGGCGGCCCTCGCCCTCGGCGCTGACGGCATCAATATGGGCACGCGTTTCTGCGTCACGAAAGAGGCGCCGATCAACGAGGCCTTCAAGCGCCAGATGGTCGAGAATGACGAACGCGCCACGAACCTCATCTTCCGCACGCTGCACAATACGGCCCGTGTGATGAAGAACGCGGTCTCCGACGAAGTGGTCGCGATCGAGCGCAAGGGCGGGGCGAAGTTCGAGGACGTCCAGCACCTTGTCGCCGGTGTTCGTGGCCGCAAGGCAATGGCGGAAGGCGACACGGATGGCGGCATCTGGTCGGCCGGCATGATTCAGGGCCTGATCCATGACATTCCGACCGTCGAGGAGCTGATCGACCGGATCGTCGCAGACGCCGAGAAGATCATCAAAGGTCGTCTCGAGTCGATGATCAAATAAGCGGGGAGGGTCAGATGGCTTACGAGCAGGTACTTCTTGAAAAGGATGGCCCTGCGGCCATCATTACCCTCAACCGCCCGGACAAGCTGAACGCGTTCACGAACCAGCTTGGCCGGGAACTCGCCGACGCAATCCGCGCCTGTGATGCAGATGATGACGTTCGCGGCATCATCATCACGGGCGCGGGCCGGCATTTCTGCGCAGGCGCAGACATTTCCGATGGCGCGGATGCCTTCGACACGAAGAGCGGAACCGGCGCCAAGAATTTCGGTACGACCGAACCTGGCAAGAGCCGGGACGGGGCGGGCTTCATCGGTGCGATGTATGCCTGCCAGAAACCGCTGATCGCCGCATTTAACGGCGCGGCCGTCGGGGTTGGCATTACGATGATGCTGCCGACCGACTTCAAGATTGCCTCAGACAAAGCAAAGTTCGGATTCGTCTTCTCTCAGCGCGGCTTGCCGCCCGAAGCGGGCAGCGCCTGGTTCCTGCCACAGCTGGTCGGCCTGCCTCAGGCGCTCCGCTGGTGCATGACGGGGCGGGTGTTCAGTGCCGAGGAGGCGCTGGAAGGCGGCCTCATCAGCGAGATTCACCCGCCAGAGGAACTGTTGCCCGCCGCCAAGCGCATCGTTGCCGAGATCGCGCAGAACACGGCGCCGGTCTCTGTCGCCCTCGTGCGCCAGCTGCTCTGGCGATTCGGACCGGCAGCCGACCCGTTCGGCCTGTTGAAGGTCGATGGCCAGTTCGCCCTCAGCCTCGGTTCATCTCCGGATGTGAAGGAGGGGGTGACTGCTTTCCTCGAAAAACGTCCGCCGGCTTTCCCCGGCAAGGTCTCCTCCGACATGCCTGAAGGCTATCCCTGGTGGTAATACGCCCCGGAGGGGACCGCTATTCACGGTGTTTATACGGTGTATTCATGGTCTTCTTCACGGTGTCTGGGCGCCCGGAAGTGTTCGATAAGGGATGTGGGGAAGAGGTGGCTCCGCGAGTAGGACTCGAACCTACGACCGGGCGATTAACAGTCGCCTGCTCTACCAACTGAGCTATCGCGGAACAGCCGGAGAGGGGCTATTACCAGACCGCTCCACCGGTTCAAGCCCTCTGATGCTGCGAACCACACAATTCTTTCAGATCGCAGCAGAAAAACGCACAAAAAAAAGGCGGGAGACATGTCTCCCGCCGAGGCGTTGGGTGATGGTGGGTGTCTCCAAGAGAAGACAGGGTTAACAATCTGCGGAATTGGTTAACACGACCTAAACGGCTTGCCGAAAAGTCGAATTTCTCTGGCAAGAATTGAAATTTTCCCGGAAGGCACAGGGCGGCCTGCGGAAAAACCGCATGAATACAGGGGGATCGTCATTCCTGGGAAGGTCTGGAGGCCCCGGCCGGAATCGAACCGGCGTACACGGATTTGCAATCCGCTGCGTCACCACTCCGCCACAGGGCCATGCCGGAAGCAGGCCTCCTAGCAACGTTCCGGCCGGCGTGCAATCTGCCGTTTTCATGCCTGTGCGCGTTTATCGCCGATTGCATGTATGAAGCTGCATGATAAAGGGCTCCCCAGAGGAACATACGCACCCCGAAAGGCGAGAGCCCATGAACTTCGAAGCTGCCCGTGAAATCATGGTCGACAGCCAGATCCGCCCGAATGACGTGTCGGATCCGGAAGTCGTCCACGCATTCCTGAACACGCCGCGCGAGGCCTTCGTCCCGGCAACCCGCAAGCCGGTCGCTTATTCCGAACTGGAGATCGAAACGTCCGAGGGCCGCGCCCTGTGGACACCGCGTGACACGGCAAAGCTGCTCAAGGCCGCTGCGATCAAGCCGACCGACATCGTTCTGGTGATCGGCGCTGGTGCGGGCTACGAGACGGCGCTGATCAGCCATCTGGCGGAAACGGTCATTGCGCTCGAAGAAAGCACGGAACTGGTCGATGCCATGTCGGACCGGTTCGCTTCGCTGGGCTTTGACCGGGCTGTGGCTGTGGAAGGCAAGCTGGAAGACGGCCTGGCGGATCAGGGGCCGTTCGATGTGATCTATGTCTGCGGCATGGTCGAAACGGTGCCGCAAGCCTGGAAGGACCAGCTTGCCGAGGGCGGCCGTCTTGCGCTTGTGCAGTTCGAGCCGGATCGTGTGGGCCGCGGACGCGTCTATACAAAGGCGGGTGAAACCGTGTCGTCGCGCTATGCCTTCGATGCTTTCCCGCCAAAATTCGCGCAGTTCGACCGCAAAAAGGCATTTGTTTTCTGATTTTCCGGACTGGCCGCGTCAGCGTTAACTCCCCGGAAAAGTGAACACTGTTCTCTGTGGCCGCTAAGCCTGTATAAAGGCGTGTAATTGTAATTACGGCATCCGAGGAGCCTCCCATGACCCTGAAGTTTCGTATCCTTGCGGGCAGCGCGCTGGCCGGCCTGCTGGTGACCGGCGCTGCGTCGGCCGAGACATTGGGGGATGCGGTATCGTCGGCCATCCTCTCCAATCCGCAGCTGGAATCGCAGCGGGTCGAATCGGACATCGCCCGCGAGACGCTGGAACAGGCGCGTGCCGGTGGCCGCACAGCGGTCACGGTCGGCGGCTCGGCCGGTTACCAGTATACCGACACCAACTCGCCCTTCAGCGTGAGCAACGGCAATTCCGGTGCGTTCTCCTCACAGGTGCAGGCGACGAAGCCGATCTATACCGGTGGCCGTATCTCGGCAGGCATCCGTCAGGCCAAGGCCGGCATCAGCGCGGCAGACGCACAGTATGAGGCCGCTCAGCAGGACCTGATCCTGCAGGTCATCACCGCTTACATGGATGTACGCCGCGACCGTGAAACGGTCTCGATTCGCCAGAACAATGTCGATGTCTCGAATGAGCAGGTCCGCGCTGCGGAAGACCGCTTCGAAGTCGGCGTTGTCACCCGTACGGATGTGTCTCTGGCGCATGCGAACTTTGAAGGCGCCCGCGCTTCGCTCGCCGGGGCTGAAGCCGCACTCGAGACGAGCCTTGCGAACTATTCCTTCCTGACCGGTCTGGTGCCGGGTGATCTGGCGCCGCCGCCGCCCGTGCCGCCGTTGCCCGAGTCGCTGGAAGAGGCGACCCGGCTCGGCCTCGATGCCAATCCGGACATGATTGCAGCCCGCCATTCCGAACGCGCTGCCATGGAGGCGATCGAAGCCGCCAAGGCTCAGTCCCGCCCGACGGTGAACCTCGTTGGTACGGCGCAGACCCAGTACTCCACCTTCGAAACGCGGAATGTGCAGCAGTCCTCCGTGTCCGGTGTCGTGCAGGGCTCGATCCCCATCGTCACAGGTGGACTGGTAAAGAGCCAGACCAAGGCAGCCCGCCTGCGCCGCGACCAGGCCCGCCGCCAGATCGACGCTCTGGATCGTTCGATCCGGGCTCAGGTGGCCTCGGCCTGGTATGGCTATGACGCGACCCTGCGGGCCATCGAAGCCTCCAAGCGTCAGGTGGATGCCGCTGAAATCGCTTATGACGGCGCCAAGGAAGAGCTGGCCGTCGGCGTCCGTACAACGCTGGACGTGCTCAATCAGGAACAGCAATTGTTCGAGGCGCGGCTGGCATTGGTTCAGGCAGAACGGGACGCTTATGTCGCCGCGCACCAGCTGCTCCGGGCCACTGGCCAGCTGACGCAACCATAGCTACCCGTCCCGAAAGGGGTTAACATTGTCAGCCCTTTGTTAACCCAATCGCCTTAGCGATCGTAAACAGAATCGATGACGCTGAAGCATATCAGGGGGCTCTGATGGCCAACGAAGCACACAAGGAACCGACGATGGAGGAGATCCTCGCGTCGATCCGTAAAATAATCTCTGACGATGCAGCGGCGCCGGCCTCTGCCCCTGAACCGGAACCTGAAATTGCCAATGACGAGGAAGACGATGTCAGCCTCGAAGAGGTGATGTTCGACGACGACATCCGTGAAGAGGCTACGGAACCCGAAGCCGCCGAAGAATTCGAGATGGAATCGTTTGAAATTGAGGACTTTTCTGCCGAAGAGCCGCCGGAAGCTGCCCCGGAACCGGCCCAGAGCTTTGAATCCCTGCTGAGCGCTTCCCGTGCAGCTGAAGCCGAGCCGGAACCGGCCCCGCAGCCTGTTCCTGAGCCCGTCGCTGCAGCGCCCGCACCAGCCCAGCCCAAACCGGCGCCAGCCCCTGCGCCAGTGGAGAAACCCATGTCCGCCTCACCAGCCTATGACAACGCCTCTCTGACCGACGAATCGACGGCAAACGCTGCCGCTGGCGCGCTCGGCAAGCTGATCTCGAAGATGGACCTTGGCACCGACAACACGCTTGAAGGTCTGGTCCGCGAACTGCTGCGTCCGATGATCAAGGAGTGGCTGGATGCCAACCTTGCCTCCATCGTTGAGCAGAAAGTTGAAGCAGAGGTAGAGCGGATCTCCCGCATGGCGCGCTAGCCTCTCCCGCCAAATTGTTTATAGGGAAGGGCGCGCCGCCACCGGCGCGCCTTTTCTTTTTATCTGGAATACGCCCGAAACGATGCTCGACCAAAGATTTGACCCCGCTGAAGCCGAACCCCGCCTGTACGAGGCGTGGGAAACCAAAGGCTGCTTCAAACCCTCCGGTGACACGTCTGCTCAGGCCTATTCCATCGTAATTCCGCCGCCGAATGTGACCGGTGTCCTGCACATGGGGCACGCCCTGAACAACACGCTTCAGGATGTACTGATCCGTTTTGAGCGCATGCGCGGCAAGAACGTCCTCTGGCAGCCGGGCACGGACCATGCCGGTATCGCGACACAGATGGTGGTAGAGCGCCAGCTGGCCCAGGAAGGCAATGTCAGCCGCCGCGAGATGGGCCGCGAGGCCTTTGTCGACCGTGTCTGGGCGTGGAAAGCCGAATCCGGCGGCGCCATCGTGAACCAGCTGAAACGCCTCGGCGCCTCCTGCGACTGGAGCCGTGAACGCTTCACCATGGATGAAGGTCTGTCGAAGGCTGTCACCAAAGTGTTCGTCGACCTCTACAACAAGGGCCTGATCTATCGCGACAAGCGCCTTGTGAACTGGGATCCGCACTTCCAGACCGCAATCTCTGACCTCGAAGTCGACCAGCGCGAAGTGAACGGCCATTACTGGCACCTGCGCTATCCGCTGGCTGATGGCGTGACCTATGAGCACCAGGTCAAGGACGAAGACGGCAACGTCACGGGCACAGAGACGCGCGACTATATCGTTGTCGCCACATCGCGCCCGGAGACGATGCTGGGCGATACCGGCGTCGCCGTGCACCCGGATGATGAGCGCTATGCCGGCCTCGTCGGCAAATTCGTTGAGCTGCCGATCGTCGGCCGCCGTGTGCCGATCATCGCCGACGAATATGCAAACCCGGAAAAGGGCTCCGGCGCTGTGAAGATCACGCCTGCGCATGACTTCAACGACTTCGAAGTCGGAAAGCGCGCGGGGCATACGCCGCTGAATATCCTGACAGCTGTCGCTGCCATCGTGGACGGCGCAGAGGCCGACGCTGCTGGCATTCCGGAAGCCTATCGCGGGCTCGACCGGTTCGATGCGCGCAAGAAGGTTGTCGAGGATTTCGAGGCGGCCGGCCTGCTTCAGGAGATCGAGAGCCTCAAGATCGAGCAGCCTTTCGGCGACCGGTCGAACGTCGTCATCGAGCCGTGGATGACCGACCAGTGGTATGTCGACGCCAAGACGCTGGCCCAGCCGGCCATTGCTGCCGTGCGTGATGGCAAGACGCAATTTGTGCCGGAGAATTGGGAGAAGACCTATTACAACTGGATGGAAAACATCCAGCCCTGGTGCGTCTCCCGCCAACTCTGGTGGGGCCACCGGATTCCGGCTTGGTATTCCGAAGAAGGTGAAATCTTCGTCGCCGCCTCCGCTGAGGAGGCGCAAGCCATGGCAGGTGCGGGCGTTGAGCTGAAGCAGGAAGAAGACGTCCTCGACACCTGGTTCTCCTCTGCGCTCTGGCCGTTCTCGACACAGGGCTGGCCGGATCAGACGGACGATCTGAAAACCTTCTTCCCGACTGCGACGCTCGTCACCGCTTTCGACATCATCTTCTTCTGGGTTGCCCGGATGATGATGATGAGCCTCGAATTCATGGGCGAGGTTCCGTTCAAGGACGTCTACATCCACGCCCTCGTCCTCGACGAAAAGGGCCAGAAGATGTCGAAGTCCAAAGGGAACGTCATGGACCCGCTGGAACTGATTCATGAATACGGCGCCGACGCGCTGCGCTTCACCATGGGCCGCATGGCCGGGCAGGGACGGAACATCCGCCTCTCCAAGCAGGCGGTCGAAGGCAACCGGAACTTTGCGACCAAGCTCTGGAATGCCGCGCGTTTCGCCGAGATGAATGAGTGCGGCGCGCCCGGTGAGATCGACTTTGACCAGATCGAGAGCCCGGTAAACCGCTGGATCCTCGGCGAGCTCAGCCAGTGCATCGCCGATGTGACCAAGGGCATTGAAGACTACCGTTTCGATGATGGCGCGGGCGCTATCTATCGCTTCGTGTGGAACACGTTCTGTGACTGGTATCTGGAACTCATCAAGCCGCTGCTGGGCGGGATGGATGATGCTGCCAAATCCGAAACGCGGATGGTGTGTGGCTATGTCCTCGACGAAACGCTGAAACTGCTGCACCCGTTCATGCCGTTCGTGACGGAAGAACTCTGGGACCGCCGCGCGCCGGGCCGCGTTCAGGACAAGGGCTTCCTGATGGGGCAGGACTGGCCGGTCTTCACGGGCTTCCACGACGAAGCGGCAACGGAAGAAGTCGACTGGGTCATCGGAATGATCACGGAGATCCGAAGCTTGCGAAATGATCTCGACATTCCTGCAGGTACGCGGGTGCCTTTGGCGTTGATTCATTCAGGCAATGAGATCGAAACGCGCGCGATGCGGCATGAAGATATTTTGAAGCGCCTTTCTCGACTTGAGGACATTGCTTTTCTGGATACCGCGCCAAAAGGAGCGATTTCCTTTGTCTTCGGCGAAACTCTGGCCGCACTCGTGATCGCAGACATCGTTGATGTTGAAGCTGCCCGCAAGCGCATCAACAAAGAGATTGCGCAGATTGAGAAGGATATTGCGGCAACCGAGAAGAAGCTTTCCAACGAGAACTTCGTGGCCCGCGCGCCGGAAGAAATCGTGGAAGAGAACCGCCAACGCCTCGTAGAGTGGCGGGCGCGGCTCGAAAAACTAATTGCGGCACGAAAGGGGCTTGAAGGTCTCTGACCTTCAGGTCCAACCTGCTGTCTGATGGACAGGAGGCTTTCCCATGATTTTTCGGCCGCTTCTCGCGGCAGCCGCGATCTTTCTCGCGGGTTGCCAGGTTTCGCCTGTGAGTGCTGAGCCGCCGGAAGCGCCGCAGTGGCGCCTTGCCATCCATGGCGGGGCGGGCGTGATCACACGCGGCTCCATGACGCCGGAGCAGGAAGCCCTCTACAGGGCTGGTCTTCAGGAAGCACTTGAGGCAGGCGCAGACGTGCTGCGCAATGGCGGCAGCGCGCTGGACGCCGTGCAGGCCGCTGTTATGCCGATGGAGAACAACGAAATCTTCAATGCGGGCAAGGGCGCCGTCTTCACGGCGGCTGGTACGCACGAACTGGACGCCTCCATCATGGAAGGCAGCACGCGCAATGCAGGCGCGGTGGCTGGCGTCACCATCGTGAAAAACCCGATCCTCGCGGCGCGGGCCGTCATGGACAAATCCGAACATGTCATGTTCGCCGGGCCCGGCGCGGATGCCTTTGCCGAAGCGCAGGGCCTGGAAACGGTCCCGAATACCTATTTCGATACGGAGCGCCGCCGCAAATCGCTGGAGCGCGTTCTGGAAACAATGTCCCGTACGGCAGCTGACAAGCACGGCACGGTCGGCGCTGTGGCCATAGACGCGGACGGAAATATCGCTGCTGCCACAACAACCGGCGGCATGACCGCGAAGACCGCCGGTCGCGTTGGTGACTCGCCTCTGATCGGCGCGGCGACCTATGCCGAGAACGGCGTCTGTGGCGTCTCCGCGACAGGGCATGGCGAATACTTTATCCGCGTCGGTGTGGCCAAGACGATTTGCGACCGGGTGAAGCTTGCCGGGCAAAGCGTCGGCGAAGCCGCGCAGGTGGCGCTGGACGAGGTTGCCACACTTGGCGGCGACGGCGGCGTTGTCCTGATCGACGGCAACGGCGATGTCGATTTCGTCTTCAACAGCGAAGGCATGTATCGCGGCTGGATCGATGCAGATGTCTCGTGGACGGCGATCTATGGCGATGAAACGGAAGACGGCGAGTAGAGCGGGAGCCAGGGCGTAACCATGGAGTCTGATACATTGCAAAGCCTCACTTTCCGCGATGCTGTTGCGGAGGATGCCGACGCGCTGACGGCGCTGGCGCGCAAGACGTTCACGGACAAGTTTGGCCACCTCTACAATCCGGAAGACCTCGCGGCGTTTCTGGACGAGTCGCACAGCCCGGAAGTCTACAAGGCCTGGCTGGCAGATCCGGACGTGTTGGTCCGCGTCTGTGAAACGGATGATGGGGCTCTGAAGGCGTACCTGCTTTGCAGTCCGCTCAGCCTGCCTGCACCGGACCCTCAGCCGGGTGCCGTGGAGCTGAAGCGGGTTTATGTCGACGATGGACTGCAGGGGCAGGGGATCGGATCGCGCTTCATTGATGAGGCGCTCGTTTGGGCGCGCAGCCGCGGTTCGCCGGAAATGTATCTCAGTGTCTATTCCGGAAATCTCGGTGCCCAGCGCCTATATGACCGCCTTGGCTGGGAGAAGGTTGCGGAATTCCTGTTTCCCGTGGGCCGGCACCGGGACCTTGAATACCTTTTGAAACTGACACTCTGAGCGCCTTGGCGATACGGGCGAACCGGTTTTAAGTGCGCCTTGTAATTGCGGGACATATTTATGACAGACAAGCCAGAGATCGATCCGGCCATCCTCGAGGCGATGGACGGATTACGGGACGAATTCGCCGGTTTTGCCAGCGTCTACCAGAACGAAATCCAGCCAGCCCTGCAGGCGCGCGAGCACGACCGGGAGCAAGCTGTCAGCAAGGCACGCAAGTTCCGCTATATCGGCATCGGTCTTGGGCTCATGATCGCGCTGGTCGGATTTATCGGGTTCAAGTCCGTGTTCGGCCCATTCATTGGCGTGATTGTCGGCTTTGGCCTCGTGACCTGGGGCGGCCAGGATCTCAAAAAGTTCGGCAAGGAGGCCAAGGAGCTATTGGTCCAGCCTGTCGTGCGTGAGCTGGGACTGACTTTCGAGGCTGAGCCGGGTGAGGTTCCGTCGATCTACGAGCACAAGAAGGTCGGCATTGTGCCCGGTTGGGATCGTGCGAGTTATGAAGACCGGCTGACCGGCAAGCGCGACACGGTCGAGTTCGAACTGTTTGAAGCGCATCTGGAGGAAAAGCACACCTCCACCGATTCAAAGGGCCGGACGACAACGCGCTGGGTCACCGTCTTTCAGGGCCAGTGTCTGCGCTTTCATTTCGACAAGACATTCTACGGACGCACGCTCGTGACCCGTGACGCCGGTTTCTTCAACCGGTTTGGAGGTGGCAAGGGCATGACGCGGGCCTCACTGGAGGACCCGGAATTCGAGAAGATCTTTGAGGTCTATACAACCGATCAGGTCGAGTCGCGTTATCTGCTGACGCCTGACCTGATGCAGCAACTCGTGAATTTGGAGAAGGCTTTCCATGGCGGGAAGCTGAAATGCTGTTTCTATGGCGGTGAGATGTACATCACGCTGCAGGGCGGCAACCTTTTCGAGCCGGGCAGCATGTTCACCCCGCTCGACAGCCCCAACCGGCTCAGGGAGCTGCTGGAGGACTTTGCTGCCGTGTTCCACATCATCGATGTGACCAACGCAAACCGGCGCCGCAGGAGCCTGCAGGAGGGGCCGCAGGTCTGAGCCCGGCCAGCAAGTTGGGCAATTTCAGGGCAGTAACGTTCAGTAAGGCTTCAGATGACAAAGGTCATAGTCCGGGCAACTGGTGAGAAAGGACGATCCATGAACCGACTGCTGATTGCCGCCATCCTTGCGCTCGCTGCCCCTGTTGCTGCTGCAGATGCTGCGTCATCAGCACGGGATCTTGCGCGGTGTCAGGCCATGTCTGCGACCTTCAAGCCGAAGCAGGAAGAAATCGTGAAGCTGAAAGACGCCCGCGATGCGCAGGCCGAAATCGTCGAAACCAAGGGTGAAGCCTGGGATGATGTGGAAGTCATGCGCAATCTTTCGAAAGCCCATGCCGCGACCGCAGATGCTGCCAAGGCGGACTATGAGACGGCTAAAGCGGACTTGCTGCGCATGGAACTGGGACTTCAGGAGGCTGTAACGGCCCTGAACGCTGACTTCGACGCTTATAATCAGACCTGCGCGACCGCCGACTGATTTGCCTCCGATATGCGGGATCGCTGTCCGGTAGTTGCCGGATCTTCGCGCGACAGGCGATTTCCGCTACCCTGACAGACAAATGTCCATTGGATGCAAGGGCGTTCATGCTTATTCCTGATGACTGACCGAAATCAGAATTGTCATCAGTAGAACATGCCCCGCAGACAGGCTGGCGCCCGGCCAGCAACGATCATTGATGTGGCCCGGGAGGCGGGCGTTTCCTTCAAAACCGTCAGCCGCGTGCTGAACGGAGAACGAAATGTGCGCGAACAGACCCGCGACCGCGTCATGCGCGCAGTCTCGACGCTGAACTATCGTGCCAATCACAATGCGCGGAACCTGCGTACGCAGCAGAGCCGCATCATCTGCCTGCTCCATGCGAACCCGTCCCGCAACTATATCGGCGAGGTGCATCTGGGTGCGTTGCAGCGGTGCCAGACAGAGGGGTACAGCCTGATTACGGAGGATTGCTCTGCCGGTTCGGGCGGCGTACTGGCCCTGCGGTCCAAAAGTCGGATGGCAGGCGCAATCCTGACCCCGCCGCTGTCCGACGATCCGGACCTGATACGGGAACTGCGCGAGCATGGTGTGCCTTTCGTCCGGATTGCGCCATCGGCGTCGGCGGAGCCGGGCCGTGATGTTGCGATCGATGACCGCGCTGCAGCGCGAGAAATGGCGCAATACCTGATCGGCCTTGGGCATCGGCGGATTGGCTTTATCCGCGGCGCGGCTGCGCATCACCAGGCAGGCCTGCGCCTTGATGGCTACAAGGATGCGCTGGATCAGGCCGGCATTCCGTTCGACCCGGATCTGGTCGCCGAGGGTAATTTCACCTTCGACTCCGGCCTCGCGGCGGCAGACCAGTTGCTGGACTTGCCGCAAAGACCGACAGCCATTTTTGCCTCCAATGACGACATGGCAGCCGGTGTCATCGCCGCGTGTTACCGCCGGCGTATTCAGATCCCGCAGGAGCTGTCTGTCGCCGGCTTCGACGATACGCCTCTGGCCGCAACGATCAGTCCCTCGCTGACGACGATTTACCAGCCAAGCCGGGAACAGGCCTCCGAGGCGGTCGGGCTCTTGCTGGAAGAGATTGCCGCGCCGAGTGACACGCCGCACCGGGAATTGCTGGACTACCAGCTGGTGGTGCGGGATTCGACCGCGCCGCCGCACGCGTGATCTGACGCAATTCCTGTTTTCAGGCCTGCACACCTATTGTAAGGCGCCTGCATGACCCGCATCCGACCTCTCCCGCACATCGAAAAGACCAAGCCCTATGTTCCCGGCGGCAAGCTGCATGGGACGGAAGGCCGTATCGTGATGCTGGCGTCCAACGAAAACCCGTTCGGCCCAAGCCCGAAGGCGATTGAGGCCATGCAGGAAGTGGCTCGTCAGGTGCACGTTTACCCTGACCCCGATTATGGCGCCCTCCGCAGCGCCATCGCTGCGGCGAAGGGGATTGCCGATGTTTCGCGCGTGGCTGTCTCTGCTGGTTCAGACGAAATCATCCACCTGCTGACCCAGGCCTATGCAGGCCCCGGCGACGAAGTTCTGTTCACAGAGCATGCGTTCTCCATGTATCAGGTTTCTGCCCTTGGCCACGGTGCGACCCCGGTGACGGTTCCGGAAACGGATTTCACGGCGGGCTTCAATGCGCTTCTCGGCGGCGTGACGGAACGGACGCGGATCCTGTTCCTGGCAAACCCCAACAATCCGACCGGCACGATGCTGGATGTTGCGGAACTGGCGCGTCTGCAGGATGCGCTGCCACCGCACGTCCTGTTCGTGATTGACGGGGCTTATGCCGAATATGTCGGCGAAGAATACGAGGCTGCCATCCGGGATCTGGTCGACCGCAGGGACAATACGGTGATGATCCGGACCTTCTCGAAGATCTATGGCCTGGCGGCGCTGCGGCTCGGCTGGGGATATTTCCCGGCTGAGATTGCGCAGACGTTCCAGCGCATCCGGCCGCCGTTCAATATCAACGCTTTTGCTGTCGCTGCCGGAATCGCCAGCATCGGGGATACCGGGTTCATCGAGCAGAGCCGCGCGCACAACACCAAATGGCGGGCGATCTGTATCGAACGGCTGAATGCCATGGGGCTTCCCACACCTGAGGCGCATGCCAATTTCGTCATTCCCGATTTCGGGTCTGCGGAACGCGCTGCGGCCGCCAATGAATTCCTGAAGCAGAACAATGTTCTGGTCAGGGCGGTTGGCGGTTACGGCATGCCAAGCCGGCTGCGTATTTCAATCGGGTCGGCTGAGGACAATGAGACCGTGCTCAGCCTGCTGGAAACCTTCACCGCGTCACGCTGATATTATCGATCAGGCGGGTGCGCCCCATCCAGGCTGCGCCGAGCAGACGGGCAACCGTACCGGCGGTCAGGGGCGTATCCGGCAGGTCCTGCAGGGTCGCCGGGTCGACCAGCGAGACATAGTCAATTTTCCCAAAGCCGGAGCGGGCCAGCAGGTCGCGCGCTTCTTCCAGCGCGACAGAAGGCGATTCGCCGGTTGCCAGCCTGATGGAGGCGCGGTGAAGTGCCGCCTGCATGGCGCCAGCGTTCCGGCGTTCTTCCGGCTTCAGATAGAGGTTCCGGGATGACTGGGCGAGGCCATCGGCATCCCGCGCCGTCGAAGCGCCAATGATTTCAATGGGGAAGCCCAGGTCGCGCACCATCCGCCGGATAATCTGCAGCTGCTGGTAATCCTTCTCGCCGAATACCGCGACGTCCGGCTGAACGTGCAGGAACAGGCGGGCGACCACTGTGGCCACGCCATAGAAGAAATGCGGCCGGAAGATTCCATCCAGCAGGTCGGACATCTCCTCGACCCGCACATTGGTAACCGACCCGTCCGGATACATTTCCCCAACTGTTGGCAGGTAGGCGAGATCGCATCCGACCGAGGCGAGCTTTGCCAGATCGGCGTCTTCGTCTCGCGGATAGGTGTCGAAATCCTCGCCCGGTGCGAACTGAGTCGGATTTACAAAAATGCTCGCGACGATTCGTGTCGCATTTTCCTTTGCCTTTTCAATGAGGGACAAATGTCCGCCATGCAGCGCCCCCATTGTGGGGACAAAACCGACCCGTTCACCCGCCCGCTTCCAGGCCGCAACCTGTTGTAACAGCTCGGTTCTTGTCCTCACGGTGGGGGTAAGGTCACCTGTCTTCGAATTCACTTTCAATTCGTCCCGGCTCCGGATTGTGTAAACGCGTTGTTAACCTGTTCGGAGGAATTTTAAAGCCATGACACAGCGCATCCTTTCTTCCCTGAAATCCTTCGTGCTGACGGCAGCGTTCCGCATGTCCGCCAGCGAGTCGCGTCTGCCCGGCGAGGGCGCTCCGGAGCCGCGGATGCGGCACCTCAATCCGGAGATGGACATCGACGAATGGATGTTCGACCGCGATGGCAATCCCGTCACGGAATCGGCAACGCTGTATGCCCGCGAAACGGCCCGCGTCTCCGGAGCCCTCTCCGGCCTGCGCTCCCTGCTGACGCAGATCGCCATGCACGCCCCGCAGACAGAAGAACTGCCGGCCAAAGCTGCGTTCGGTCCGATCATGTCGGACGATGTGCTGTTCGATGGCGAGCCGATGCCGGCGCAATTCGGTATTCTGGCCGAGGATGACGACCTGTTCGACGAGATGCCTTCCAGCCGTCCGGCCTGGGATGCCTCGCACGACATGCCGCGCGTCGCCTGAGCCTTTTCGCCTGACTGAACTGACTGACTGAACCTGGAGCTTTCTGACATGCCTGATGGATTCGCGCCTACCGCACTCGTGGGTGGCCCGGACCTGTCGGTCCCCCAGAAGGATGCCCGCGTCATTGTCGTTGGCAACGAGAAGGGCGGGGCCGGCAAGTCGACGGTTTCCATGCACCTTTGCGTCTCGTTGATGCGGATGGGCAAGTCGGTCGGCGTGATCGACTTGGATGTCCGCCAGCGCTCGCTGACCCGTTATCTCGAAAACCGCCTCCGCTGGATGCAGTCCACTGGTGCGCGCCTGCCGAT
Source organism: Hyphomonas jannaschiana VP2 (assembly GCF_000685215.1). Taxonomy (GTDB): domain Bacteria; phylum Pseudomonadota; class Alphaproteobacteria; order Caulobacterales; family Hyphomonadaceae; genus Hyphomonas; species Hyphomonas jannaschiana. The sequence continues at coordinate 1,820 of NZ_ARYJ01000018.1, read as the reverse complement.
GCCGGAAATTGTGCGCGTGGATGCGTCTACCGAGCGTGATCTCGACCGCGCGGAAGCGGAAGAGACCAACCGGCTCGTCTCCAGCCTGCAGCGCCTGAAGAAGAGCTGCGACTTCATCATCATCGACTCGCCTGGCGGTGACACCTTCCTGTCCCGGTCGGCGCACATGCATGCCGATACGCTGATCACGCCGCTGAACGACAGTTTTGTGGACTTTGACCTGCTGGGCGATGTGAACCCGCAGACGCTGGAAGTGATCCGGCCGAGCTTCTATTCCGAAATGGTCTGGTCCTGCCGGAAGAAGAAGGCGCAGACCTCGCGCCGTCCGATCGACTGGATCGTGATGCGCAACCGGATGTCGCCGCTGGCGGCGCGGAACAAGGAGCGCGTCGGCGAAGCACTCGACAACCTCTCCAAGCGGATCGGCTTCCGCCTTGCGCCGGGCCTGTCCGAGCGGGTGATCTACCGCGAACTGTTCCCGGCCGGCCTGACACTGCTGGACCTGACGGAGAAGGGCTCCAACGTCTCCTTCACGATGAGCCATGTCGCGGCCCGTCAGGAGATGCGCGACCTGATCATCATCCTGCAGCTGCCGGAGCTGACCGGCGCGGAAATCACCTTCTGATCCGCCAGCCAACTGACGCGAGGTGAGGCCAGCTGAGCGCTGGCCTTCTTTGTTTTTCGGCGTCACTCTGCCTCCCAAAAGAACAAGGGAGGACGGCATATGGTTTTCAATAATACCGATTGGGTCTGGCAGGTTCGGGAAGATGTCCTTGAGCCCGAGCGTGAGATTGTCGATCCGCACCACCATCTCTGGCCGAGTGAGGAGATGGGCTATCAGGTGCCGGACCTGCTGGCGGACCTGACCAGCGGCCACAATGTGGTCCAGACGGTCTTCATGGAGTGTGGGGCGGCCTACCGGAAGGATGGGCCGGATTATCTGAAGCCGATTGGCGAGACGGTTTTCGTGACGGAATCTGCGGCCGAGATGAAAGCGAAGGGCGGGCCTTATATTGCAGCGCTGGTGGCGCATGCGGATTTGCGCTTGCCGCTGGTGCAGTTGGACGAGGTTCTCGATGGCCATGTCGAGGCGTCGAACGGCCTGTTCCGCGGCATCCGCCATGCCGGGTCCCGCGATGCGAGCGGGGCGACGCTGCGTATTCCGGGCCATGCGCCGCCGCGTCTCTATGCCGAAGAAGACTTCCGGCGCGGGGTGCAGCATCTCGGGTCGCGCGGCCTGACCTATGATACCTGGCATTATCACCACCAGAACCGGGACTATCTGGATCTCGCCAAAGCCTGCCCGGACACGGTGATGATTCTCGATCATTTCGGCACGCCGATTGGGGTGGGGCCCTATGAAGGCAAGCGCGACGAGATCTTCGAAGCCTGGAAGGACGACATGGCGGCGATTGCCGAATGCCCGAACGTCTATGCCAAGATCGGCGGCCTCGCCATGCCCGACAATGGCTTCGGCTGGGACACGCGGGATGTTCCTCCGACATCGGATGAGGTCGTGGAACAGCATGAGCGCTGGTATGATCACATGATCAAATGCTTCGGCCCGGAGCGCTGCATGTTCGAGAGCAATTTCCCGGTTGATCGCTGGTCGATGAACTATGTCGTCTACTGGAATGCGATGAAGAAGATCGCGGCGAAGTATCCGGAGGACGCGAAAGCGGCGATGTTCGCGGGCACGGCGCGGAAAGTGTATTCGGTCGAGGCCTGAACCAGCACAAGCGGCCGGAGTGGCGGTGGCCATCCGGTGTTGGGAGATCCGTTCTTGATCAGTCATCCTTCGATGCCCTGCGCTTGCGCTT
>NZ_ARYJ01000017.1 GCF_000685215.1 Hyphomonas jannaschiana VP2 | reverse complement strand
GAACTGGCGGACGTGCTGGATTAGGGGCTCAGGCCCTCGTCCAGGTCTGCCCGGAAGAAGATTGGCAGGCGGACGGACGTCTGGAACCAGGGCTGTTGCTGGTTGCCGGTGGCGGCGATGACATCGCCGCTGACCTGCAGCATCACCTTGTTGATGTCGATCCGGTCGGGCGACTGGATGCGGCTCGCGAAGGCATCGGCAAAGACGGACGGGCCGGTGGCGTCCGGCCGGGTCGTGCCGGGCTTGTCGGCATAGGCAATCACGACATTGGCGTCTGACGTGTAGTCGGCAAAGCCGGGCTCCAGCCCTTTTGTCTCCAGTGGCGAGTCGTATTTGCGCCCGCAATCCACCATCACGACGACGGCCTGCGCGGCGGAGTCTTCCAGGAATTCGACGGCCTCGCGAAGTTTTGCGCCGCGCTCTATCACTTCGTTTTCATCACGGGGCAGGGGGCCGTTCGGGATGAGGTAATTGTCTTCGCCGAACAGGGATGCTCCGTATCCGGCGAAATAGACGACGCCCACGCTGGCCGGGCCGGCCGCATTCAGCGCATTGCGCAACATGGTCAGGCCATCCCGGAAGCCACCCAGATCGGCGTTCCGGATATGACGTACCTTGTAGCCGCTTTCGCCGAGGGCGGTGGAAACCTTCTCGCCGTCTGCATGTGTGTTCGGCAGCGCATAGGCATCGCTGCCCGCATAATCATTGGAGAAAACCAGTGCCACGCGAAGCGGGTTCTGGCTGACCGGTGACATGGGCGCGTCGCCCGGCGCGCGGCTCCAAGAGCCGATGCGGATGTCGCTGGACCGGCGCTGCAGGCGCGACAGATTCATCGGCTCCTGCCGCTGCAATGTCATTTCCAGCACGTCGAGGCGGACATTCTCGAACATGTCGCGCACCGTGACAGCGGGTTCCAGCAGGCGGGTGCCGAGCGCTTTGGCATAGGGACCGTTGCCGTCATCGGCGCGGCCATCGCTCGCCGTCTCGCCTTCCCAGGTGGCGAAGGAGATAAACATGTTGCGTTCTTCAGCGCTGCCCGCCGAGCGGCGCAGGCCCCGGAAGGATTCCCCGCCGCCAAGGGCGCGCTCGGCTTCCGGCAGTTTCAGCACATTGCGGCAGGCATCAATGGAGAGGACCGTCGGCGCCTCGCAATCGGTCAGCTTGCCCATGACCCAGTCGAGCGAAATGGAATCGTCCCACAGCGCTTCGTCCAGCATGTCGGCATCCTCGACCGGGATCAGGAAATTGCCTTCCCCCTCGCGGGCCGCGCCATGGCCGGAATAATAGACAAAGCCCGTCGCCTCCGGCCCGCTGGCCTGCATTGCATCCACATAGGCGCGGAAGGCCGACATCATCTCCGACCGGCCGGCATCCGTCACGATGTCGCCTGTGACGAGGGAAAAGCCGCAGGCCTGAATGCCTTCGGCGACGAGACGGGCGTCCCGGACCGGATTGGCCAGTGTCCCGATCCCCTCGGAATAGGCGGCATTCCCGATAATCAGCGCGTGGCGGGGCTTGTCGTTCGCCTGCGCCCGGCCCGGCCAGGGCAGGGCGGCGGCGCCGCCTAACAGCAGCAGGTGCCGGCGTGAAATCATGTTCCCACTCCACTCATCTCACGAGGGTTAATCGTCTCGTAGAGGGGCGCGCCAGTCAATGACGCCGCTGCGGGCTTGCCTATCGCGGGCGGGGCTGACAGGAAGAGCGCCGGATTTTCATGCAGGAGAACAGGTTTGGCGATTACAGGTGACACGCTGGCGCGCATTGCGCTGGATGCAGGCAAGCTGATCATGGAGATCTATGAGGGCGACTTCGATTTCAGCCGGAAAGGCGACGATTCTCCGGTCACACTGGCAGATGAGAAGGCCGAGGCGCTGATCCTGAAAGCGCTGGCCGAGGCCGATCCGGACCTGAAAGTCATCGCCGAGGAGGCCATGGCCGCCGGTGAGATGCCCGAACATGGGAGCCGCTTCGCGCTCGTTGATCCGCTGGATGGCACCAAGGAATTCATCAACAAGAATGGCGAATTCACCGTAAATATCGCCATTATCGAGCATGGCCGCCCGGTGATGGGCGTCGTCTATGCACCGGCCCTGTCGCGCCTGTTCGTGGCCGACGCCTACAATTCCGCCTGGCAGGCCGATGCGGCGCCGGGCGCGGATGTGCCGGCAGAGCGCACGCCACTGCGTATCCGCAAGGCGCCGGAGGCGGGCGTGACGGCGGTGGCGTCCAAGTCTCACCGCACGCCGGAAACCGATGCCTTCCTCGAAAAATACACAATTGCAGACATCAAGGGGGCAGGCTCGTCCCTGAAATTCTGCCTCATCGCCGCAGGTGAGGCCGATCTCTACCCCCGCATGGGCCGCACGATGGAGTGGGATACCGCAGCCGGCCAGGCTGTCGTTGAAGCCGCTGGTGGCCGTGTGCTGACAGAAGAGGGCGCCCCGCTGCTCTATGGCAAGCGTGAGCGCGGCTATGACAATCCGTATTTTATTGTGTATGGCGGCGTGTCGCCGGTCTGACATAGTCCTGCCACGATCCGGTAGAGTTTTCTCCAGCTTTTCCTGCGACCTGTTCCGTCAGGGAGTATCACCATGGCACGCCAGTTCTTCGGCACGGATGGCATCCGCGGCCGCGTAAACCAGAAGCCGATGACCGTTGAGACGGCGCTGCGCCTGTCCATTGCGGCGGCGCGGACCTTTGCGCCCGATGGCGGGCGGGACGTTATTATCGGCCGGGATACCCGCCGGTCGGGCGAGATGATCGAAGCGGCGCTGGTGGCCGGCCTCTGCAGCATGGGGCTGACGCCGGTCTGTGTCGGCGTGGTGCCGACCCCGGCGGTGGCCCTGCTGACCCGCGAAACCGGCGCGGCCTTCGGCGTGATGGTGACGGCCTCGCACAACAAGTATCAGGACAATGGCCTGAAACTCTTCTCGCCGGAGGGCATCAAGTTCACCGATGCGGTTGAGGAACAGCTCGAAACCGCCATGTTCGATGCGTTCGAAGGCAGCTATGCGGCGCCGACCGATGTGGCGAAGCCCCGCCAGATGGACGATGGCGTCCGGCGCTATGTGGACCGGTGCCTGGAAGCGATCGAGCCGGACGATGGTTTTGCGAAACTGAACGTGGTGCTCGATTGCGCGCATGGCGCAGCCTACCGGGCGGGGCCGGATGCGCTGCGCCGGCTGGGCTGCAATGTCACCGTCATGGGCGTGTCGCCGGACGGGGTGAACATCAATGCCGGGGTCGGCTCCACCGATACCAAGGCCCTGATGAAGGCCGTGACCGACAGCAAGGCGGACATCGGCATTGCCTTCGATGGCGATGCCGACCGGCTGATCGTAATCGACGAGCTGGGCGAAGAGGTCGACGGTGACCAGGTGATGGCGCTGATCGCGACCGAACTCTTCCATACCGGACGCCTGAAGGGTGGCGGCATGGTGGCCACGGTCATGTCGAATATGGGGTTGGCGGAGTATCTGAAGAGCCTCGGCCTGACCCTGCCGCGTACGAAAGTAGGCGACCGTTATGTAGCCGAACACATGCGGGCGCACGGCTTCAATCTTGGCGGCGAACAGTCTGGCCACATCATCCTGTCGGACGTTTCGACCACGGGCGACGGTTTGCTTGCGGCGCTGCAGGTTCTGAAAGTGATGGCGCGGACGGGCAAGAAGGCCTCCGTGCTCGGACGGGTGTTCGAGCCGGCGCCGCAGGAGCTGGTCAATATCCGCTATGCTGGAACCAATCCACTGGAGACCGAGCGGGTAAAATCCGCCATCGCCCGCGCCGAAGCCAATATGGGCGAGAAGGGACGGCTTGTGGTCCGCAAGTCCGGCACCGAGCCCTTGATCCGTGTCATGGCGGAGGCGCTGGAAGAGGCCATGATGAAAGAGGCGCTGGCCGAAGTCGTCGAGGCCGTCCAGGCCGAAGCCTGACCGCGCGTCAAAGCCTCCATCCTGAAACCCCGCCTTTCGTTGGGGAACGAATTGTCTCTCCCTCCTGATCGCCTATCATCGGCCAAAACAAGATCACGTTCAGGGAGAAACACAGCATGGCCGATGCGACAGAACAGCCGCCTTTCCGCCCGCTTCCGCAGAAGGCGCCGGATGTCGAGATGCGTACCGCGCCGGGCGGCATTCACTATATCGCCGCCCGCCATGCGCCGGGTCCGCGTCCGCGCACCATTCCGCATTGCCTGGACGAGCGCGCCGCTGAGCATCCGGACCGGCCGTTCCTGAAAGAGCGCGATCCGGAAACAGACGAATGGGTGACCGTCACCTATGGCGAGGCAGCGCGGATTACCGATGCGCTGGGGCAGGCTTTCATCGACATGGGGGCAGGGCCGGATGCACCGGTGATGATCCTGTCAGGCAATTCCATCCGCTCGGCCATGGTGATCCTTGCCGCGCAGAAGATCGGCGCGCCAGCCGCCCCGATTTCGGTGCCGTACTCCACCATGTCCACGGATTTCGAGAAGCTGAAGCATTGCTACAATGCGGTGAGCCCGAAAGTGATCTTCGCCGAGACGCTGGAGCCGTTCAAAAAGGCGATTGAAGCTCTGGACTGCGATGACTGTACGGTGTTCTCCGCAGACACTGGCGGCGACAATACCGTCCTTTCCTATGATACGCTGGCGGCGACAGAGCCGACAGCTGCCGTGCGCGAGGCGCGCGACCGTCTGACGGATGAGAGCATCGGCAAATACCTCTTCACCTCCGGTTCGACCGGCATGCCGAAGCCCGTGCCGACGACGCAGGGCGCGATGTGTTCCATGATCGCGGGGCAGGAGGGCCTGCGCGACAGCGGCAGGGACCCGGACCATGATCCGGATGCGGTTGAAAACCTTCTCGACTGGCTGCCCTGGAACCACATCTCCGGTTCCAATGTGAACTTCAATGGCGCGCTGTGGAACGGGTCGACCTTCTGGATCGATGGTGGCAAGCCGACACCGGCCCTGTTCCACGAAACGATCCGAAATGTCCGCGACTGTTCGCCGTCTGTCTTCGGCACGGCGCCGATTGCCCTGGCGATGCTGGCCGAGGCGATGGAAGCCGATGACGATTTGTTGATGGCGTTTTTCAGGAACATGCGGTCCATCGGCTATGGCGGAGCAACGTTGTCTGACGATCTCTATGACCGGCTGCAGGCGCTCGCCATCAAGGCCACCGGGCGGCGCATCCCGATCGTCACCATGTATGGCGCCACCGAGACGCAGGGCATTACCGTTGTCCACTGGGAGGCGGAGCGGGTGGGCCTGATTGGCCTGCCGCTGCCAGGCTCGACACTGAAACTGGTGCCCAACGGCGACAAGCTGGAAGTGCGGGTCAAAGGGCCGTCGGTCATGCCGGGCTATCACAACAATCCTGAGAAGAATGCCGAAGTGTTCGACGAGGAAGGCTTCTACTGCCTCGGCGATGCGGTGAAGTTCGTCGACGAGAACGATCCGAATAAGGGACTGATCTTCGATGGCCGGGTCGGGGAGGACTTCAAGCTTTCCTCCGGCACATGGGTCAGCGTCGGCACCTTGCGCCCGGACTATGTGGCCGCCTGTTCGCCGCTGATCTTCGATGCCGTGATCTGCGGACAGGACAAGGACATGATCGGCGCGCTGGTCTGGCCGTCACCGGCCGGGATGGAACAGCTGGTCAAGGAAAATGGCGGGGACATGATGACCGCTTTCCGTGTGCTGACCGAGAAGCTTGCGGAGAAGACCGCAGCTTTCAATGCGGGGGAGCCGGGATCGTCCCGCCGGATCCGCCGGGTCATGGTCATGACGGAGCCCCCGAGCGTCGATGCCGGCGAGATCACCGACAAAGGTTATGTGAACCAGCGTCTGGTTCAGTCCCGCCGCGCAGATCTCGTGGCGGCCTTGTTCTCCGACCCGCCGGGACAGGGCGTCCTCTCGCTCTGATAAGGCAGTGCCCGGGCACGTTTAAGCCGTTGGAAGGCTTTTTGCCGTAACTCTCTGTCTCGCTTTCGTGGGGAGAGACCATGACCTTTGACGCACGCAAGGCGCAAAAAGCGCCTGCGTCCGGCCAGCAGAATGCGCTGTTCGCATTGATAACACTGGTGGTTGTGTGCGGCGCTTTCTTCGCCGTGCTGAGCCTGCCGCACAAGGCAGCGGGTCATGATTCCTCACGTCTGACACAGGTTTCCGCGCTTGAGACAAGCATGCCGGACCTGCCGGGAGAGGCTGCAGAATCCTATTTTATCGCGCTGGGCAGAGTTGATCCGAAGGCGCAGGAAGATCTCTCCCGCAAGATTGCCCGCGCCGGAAAGCGGGATGATGAGGCCCTCACGCAGCTGATCATGGCGCATGCTGAAAAGGTCCTGCGCGATTATGCGGACGAGCTAGGTCAGGCGGACACAAAGCACTTTGACACATTGTTGGACATGACCCGGACAAGGCTGCGGCAAGCGGCCCGCAAGCGGAGCAGATGGTGCAATGCCGCCCGCTATGCAGATCTGGCAGACATGGAGTTCCGCCAGCCGGCCGACTTCGAACTTGCGATGGCGGAGTTCAAGGCCCCGCTGAAGGACTATTCGTTTGACGTCATGGCGGGTCTGATGATCGCCATCGAAGATGCGCGGGTACATCCTGTCCAGCGGGGAACGCTGACGCGGGCCGACGAGGCAGCGCTGCAGGGCGTCGTCATGTCGCTGATGGCCGATCCCGATGTCCTGCCGCTCATGGTGTCGCTGAGAGCAGGCGATGATGCGAAGAAGACGCTGAACGGCGTGAATGTCTGTAATCTGGGCGCCACCGCCGTGACGGCAGCCAAGACCCTGCCACAGGAAACCAAAGGCCGCCTCCTTGCGGAAGCGGCCCGGCAGTTCAGGGACAATGGTACCTCGGCCTTCCGGACCGGGGTGGGTTTCTGAGGCGTCAGTCCTTTCGGGCGACGCCCGCTTCGCCAAGCCGCCATTCCAGCAGGTCAATCCGGTCCTGACCGAAGAAGGCCTCGCCTTCGAACACCATGAGCGGCACGCCCCAGTGATGGGGATCCTGTTCGGCCTGGCTTTCGGCGATCACTGCTTCCAGCCGGTCTTTTTCCGCTTCCTGGCGGGCATCCATCTCATCCAGGTCGAACCCGGCGCGGGCGGCGGCTTCCTTCAGGGCCGTGCCCTCGGTCCAGGCCCCGCCGGACCAGATCAGGGTGGAGACTTCGTCCATGAAGGCCCAGCCATCCTCATCGCTTTTCTCGCAGGCGAGAATGCCAAGCCGTGTGAGCCGGCCGATATAAGGCTGGTAGGGTGAAATCTCGCGCGTGATCATGTCCATGACCACAGGATCCGGCTTCAGTGGCCCGATGGGCAGGCCCAAATATTGCGCATTCCGCACATAATCCCGGATCAGGTAAGGCACCCATTGCGGGCGGACTTCCTGAAAGAAATGGGGCGTGCGAATCGCGATCGGGTAGACCGGGCGCGGGCGGACACGCACATCCCACTTTGCGGGAAGGGCGCGCAGGCGTTTCGTTGCCAGATAGGAATATGGCGAGCGGAACGACCAGAAGACATCGACAGTTCTCATGCCAATAGTTTGCCGCCTTCATGCCGCCTTCACAAGAACGAATTTCGACACCATCTTGGCCGCCATGACACTCGACCAGACTCTCCGCCAGTTTCTCGACCGGTTCACCATGCCAGATCTCAAGGGGCTGGACTGGCAGGCGACTGCAGACCGGTTGCGCCGGCAATTCTATCTTGCCAGCCATGCGATCGAAAAGGATGCGCCGGAAATGGCGGACATCTCCCATATCACCGTCCCCACCGGGGCAGGGGGGGTGAAGGCGCGAGTCTATACGCCGCTGGGGGCAGGCATCGCGCCGGGCCCCGGTATCGTCTTCTTCCATGGCGGCGGGTTTGTGATCGGAGACCTGGAGAGCCACGACATGCTGTGCAAGCGTCTGGCGGAAGGGGCCCGGTGCCGGGTCGTCTCGATCGACTACCGTCTGGCGCCGGAACACAAATTCCCCGCGGCGCATGAAGATGCGTTGCAGGTCTGGCGGTGGGTGCAGGACAATGCCGGTTCGCTGGGGCTGGATGCCGAGCGGCTCGCCGTGTCTGGCGATAGTGCAGGCGGGAACCTTTCCGCTTATCTTGCGCAGGAAATGAACCGCACCGGCGGGCCGGCCCCGGCCTTCCAGCTTCTGCTCTATCCGCTGGTGCAGTTTGCCGACATCCGTACAAAGAAGATGCCGTTCAACGAGAGCGGCTTTTTCATCTCCGCCAATCTGTTTGAATTCTTCCGGGATGCCTATCTCGCCACGCCGGAGGACCGGATGGACATCCGTGTCTCGCCGCTGTTCGCGCAGGAAGATTGCTTCCGCGGCCTGCCGCCGGCGCATTTCGTGCTGTGCGGCTGGGATCCGCTGCACGATGAGGGGCTGGCCTATGCCGACAAGATGGCGAGTTTCGGCGTGCCGGTGACGGTGCGTGAATATCCCGGCATGGTGCATGGCTTCATGAATTTGACGGCCCTGTCCGACACGATCCGGATCGCGATCCGGGATGCAGGCCAGGTAACCGGGCGGGCGCTGGGCGCGCTCTGACCGGCATATCTGAAGACAAAGAAAAAGGGCGGTCCCGAAGGACCGCCCAGGTATGTCGGCTTCTGGGAGAGAATTACTCTCCAGGGCCAAACTTTTTCGTCAGGCTGATCTTGAACGTCCGCCCGAACGGATTGTGGGTGTACGGGTCGTAGCTCGTGTCGAAGGCCGCGAATGGCGGATCTTCGTCCGTCAGGTTGACCACGCCGAGGCCGAAATCAAACCCATACGGAGCCTGCCAGTTGTAGAACAGATCGAACGTCGTCTGGCTGTCGATTTTTGCTCCGACTCCGCCACGAGCCGCCGCGGCCCGTTCGTCCTTGTAGCTATCCACGTGACGCATGATGAGGCGAACATTGTGGTCGCCCATGGCGAGGTTACCATAGAGGTTTGCTTTCCACTGCGGCAGGGAACGCGAGAAGTTTCCGCGGTTGAACTGGCCAACCCGGTCACCTCCGGCGATCAGGACACCTTCAATCTCGAAGTCGTCAACGACGTATTCGATGATGTAGGACGCATCAAACCCGGCGGTAAATTCGGCGCCGCCACCGAAGACATTGCCGAAATTGTTTTCCAAGCGGACATCGACACCCGAGGTTTCAATACCCGGCCCGTTGGTCACGTTCGTGCGAACACGGGAAATCGAGCCGGCAGATGGCGCATTCGGGTCGTTGAAGGTAATCCGCGACAAGATCGGGGATTCGGTGTCTCCGGCTGTGAGTGCAGCAACTGCAGCATTCACAATGCTGGCCTGGTCTTCGACGATGATCGGATCAGAGAAGTCGAAGTTGTAGTAATCGACCGAGGCAAAGAAACCACCGGCTTCATAAATACCACCCAGGTTGAAGCTGAAGGCCGATTCCGGTGACAGGTCCGGATTGCCGAACTGGTCCACGGCTTTGAACGCAAGCGCCGGAGCAACATACTGAAGCGTTGTCGCGACAGCATTGTTGTTCTGGTTCAGCGTCGGGCCTTTGAACGACGTCTGGGCAGAACCGCGCAGGGCGAAGTTGTCATTCACCTGCCACTTGGCTGCAACTTTCGGGTCAAATGTCGACCCCGTGTTGCCACCGTAGTCCTCGTAGCGCACGGCGACCTGAACATCGAGGTCGTCATAGAGCGGGATCTGGAGTTCGCCGAACAGAGCGTAGATCGTCTGATCTTCATCCAGAGCGTTGGTGCCCGCCAGGAAGGAGAACGGACCGTTGCCAGCCGGACCCGGATTAAGGGCGAGGTCGGTCACTTCATTCGGATCGACTTCGTAGCCTTCGCGGCGAACCTGGAAACCGGCCGCCCAGCCAATTCCGCCGCCAGCAGCCTGAACGCCGCTCTCGCCGGAAATGACACCATCCAGAACGATGAGGTCGGAAGTCACAACAGATCCGACGCCGTCAGTCATCCATTCAGCCAGCGCAACGCTGTTCTCAAGGCCCGGAACGTAGTTCGGATTGGCCGCGCCCGTTACGGCATTGGACGGAATGGCATTAGAGAAGGGGTTGTAGTATTCACAACCGCCCTGGCCTGCGACCGCTCCGGCTGGAATGTCGCCAGTGTTGGGATCGCCGCAGACGCCAAAGCCCTGAAGGGCAATGGTCAGACCGTTGATGTAGGTATCATTGGTGATCCGTTCGCCTTCGGTGCTGTGGTATGTCAGGCCAATGTCCCAGTTGACACCATTTGACCACTGACCATCGAGGGATCCGGCCAAGCGCAGCGTGTCGTACTTCCGGAAACCTTCCTGAGCACCACCTGTACCCGGGAAGCCACCCCAGCCAAATGAACGGCCAAGGTAGAGAGCCCCGTTGGCAGCAAGATCAGCTGCCCCCGGATTGTCTGCCACATATTGCAGCAAACCCGGATGGTTTGCGGGCACGACCTGATTCAGGAGAGATTGCGGCGGATAGGAAGGTGAGGTTTTCCAGCTCGGCACGTCCGTCTTGCCCCACAGGGCTTCGAGGTGGAGATTCGCTCCGCCCATCTCGCGATTGTATTCGGAGAAGATGTTGTAGCGTTCTTCCTCTTCAACGAGGTTGTCGAACTGTGTGAACTGGAATCGGCAGGTGCCTACGACAATACCGCCGACGTCGGTACAGCCATTATCCAGAACCGTTGCGCCACCATTCAGCGGAATATAATATCCGGGGTTGGAGAGCGAGGACCAGCCCCCGACCGGGTTGTCTGCATAGGGCAGAACGGCCCAGTCCTTCTCCCGCAGCGGAACTTCGTTTTTGTACGAATAGCTGACCGATGTGACCCAGTTCCAGTCACCGCCCTGCAGGCCATAGGCGGCACTAAGCTGGTACTCGCCATCCGTGCCGTCATAAGTCTGGTAGTTGCCGCTGACTTCGAGGCCGCGCAGGTCGTCGCGGGTGATGAAGTTCACAACGCCGGCGATGGCGTCGGATCCGTAGAGCGCCGCGGCGCCGTCTTTCAGGACTTCGATCCGGCCGATAGCGGCGGTCGGAATCATGTTCGTGTCGACGAAGAGCTGAGCCTGCTCACCGATCGCGTAGGGGTGCAGCACCTGGCGGCGGCCATTGAGCAGTACCAGTGTCCGGCCCGGGCCAAGGCCCCGGAGGTTCACGTTGGATGTGCCTTCAAGGCCGTTCGAAGCGAACTGGTTGGTCTGGCTGTCGGTACCCGATGACACGCCGAGGTTCCGGATCAGTTCGTCAATGCTGGGGCTGCCTTCGAGCTTCAGGTCGCCCGCTGTCAGAACGTCGACGGGCAGGGCCGCGTCTTCAGGGGTGCCGGCAATGTAGGAACCGGTCACCGTCACTTTGGACTGGCGAAGTTCCGAGCCGTCTTCTTCCTGAGCGATGGCTGGCAGGGCTAGAAGCAATGATGCCGCTGACGCGCCGGTCAGCAGCCGAATTGTTTGTCTCATTTGTTTCCTCCGTTTGTGCGAGGCACCGGATCTAGGTGTCCGGATTTGCTCTCACGCCGGGGCAGGATAGGCAGACCTGACACTTCTCGAACAGGAAAAAATATTGTGCGGCGCAGCAGAGAAGGGATCGTGCGCGAAATAATCATCTAACAACAACGTTGTCATTCGCCTGTTTGGTGTTTCGTCTGCGCAAGGAATGGGCAGTCATATGCCCAATTTCCGGGAATTGTGGCTCTATTGTAACACTTGCCCAAAATATTCGGGTGCGACTGTGAGACTACTGTGAATGCTTCGGGTCTCGTTGTTACGTTGGAAATAGCCCGCGTGAGAACGGGTCCGAATATTCTCCCAGATCAACTTGAATTCAAAACGAGGAAACCATGGCGCTCAAGCACAGCTTGCTTGCGACCGCTTCTGCGGTCTTTTTTCTGACGTCTGCAGCCCACGCTCAGGAAACCACAACCGAACGCGAATCCGCGATCGACAAGGTGCTCGGCACCGTCACAGTCACGGCCACCAAGAAGGCCAATGTCGAGAACGTCCAGGACGTTCCGGTCGCCGTTACGGCCTTCAACTCCGACACGCTCGACGCCCTGAACGTGCGTGACCTCGGGTCGCTCAGCTACTCGACGCCGAACGTCTCGCTAAACGATGCCGGCACCTCGCGCGGCGTGGCGAACTTCTCGATCCGCGGTCTCGGCATCAACTCGACCATCCCGTCGATCGACCCGACGGTCGGCACCTTCGTGGACGGCGTCTATCTCGGCACCAATGGCGGCGTCGTGCTGGACCTGTTCGACCTCGACAGCGTCGAGATCCTGCGCGGCCCGCAGGGCATCCTGTTCGGCCGTAACACGACCGGCGGCGCCGTGCTGATCAATACCGGCAACCCGACCGACGAATTCCACTGGAAAGCTCGCGCTTCGGTCGAAACGCCGATCGACGACGATCGCGGCGGCCCGAACTCCACCGTCCAGGCGACGGTCTCCGGCCCGCTGGTCGAAGATAAGCTGAACGGCAAGCTCGGCGTCTACTACAATTTCGACGACGGCTACTTCAAGAACCTCTACAATGGCGACAATCAGGGTGAAGCGCAGACGACCATCGTCCGCGGCGCCCTCGAATGGATGGCGACCGAGGACATTACCTTCCTCGGCAAGGTCGAGCACTTCGAAACGCGCGGCGATGGCCCTGCCGGCCAGAACCGCGGCCTGTTCGATCGCGACTCGTTCGACTTCTCGATCAACAATCCCGGCTTTCAGGACAGCGAAGTAACCTTCGCAACCCTGCGGACGGACATCGACGTCGCCTTCGGCAATGGCCGTATCACCAACATCATCGGCTACCGCGACTCCGAAGGGACCACCTCCGGTGACATCGATGCGACCCCGCTGACCCTGTTCCACTCCGGTTCGGAAACGACGGCGGAGCAATTCTCGGAAGAGCTCCGCTACGCCGGTACCTTCGGCAAGGCCGATGTGACGGTTGGCGGTTTCTACTTCAACCAGGAAGTTCGCTACACCGAGATCCGGAATCTTCCGTCAACGCGGCCGGCGACCTTCCCGGCGTCCCTGCCATGGATGTTCTATGGCGGCGGTGCTCAGGACCACAATGTGTACGGTCTCTTCGGCCAGGTTGACTACGCGGTCACCGATCGCCTGACGGCCATCTTCGGCCTGCGCTATGGCTATGAAGAGAAAGATGCGGACATCACCTACATCCAGCCGCGTCCGGAGTGTTCCGTCGTCGACGGAACGTGCCCGACGACCGGTGTGAACCCGTACACGGGTGCGCCGAACGGTTTCTCCAACAAGGATGACTGGAGCAACTGGTCGCCGAAGATCGGATTCCAGTATGAGCTGGATGACACCTCCCAAATGTATGCTCACTACACGAATGGCGTGCGTTCGGGTGGCTACAACTTCCGGATCACCGACCCGGCCCTGTTCCTTTCGGTCTTCCCGGATCCGAACCGGAAAGCTTCGACCAAAGAGGAATCGGTCGACAGCTATGAAGTCGGCTTCAAGCATCAGTCCGATGACGGCCGTGCCCAGTTCAACGCTGCCGTGTTCTACAACAAGATGTCGGACATCCAGCGTGAGCTGAACCTGCCGTCGCCGTCTGCCGGTGTGTCTCAGGTCATTCTGAACACCGCCGATGCCGAGATCCTGGGCGTGGAAGCGGAAGGCCGCTACGCGCTGACCGACAATTTCCTCGTGACGGCGAACGTCGGCATCATCGACGCAGACTATACGAGCGTCGATTATGACATCTCGAGCGATGGCCTGGTCAATGGCGAGGATCTGCGTCTTGACCTGCCGCGCGTGCCGGAAGCCACTTATGGCATCGGCGCGATCTATGACCTCGACCTGCGTGACAAGGGCTCCCTGGTCGCACGTGCGAACTTCCAGCACCGCGACAAGAGTGCCTACACGGACAATAACTGGGGCTGGACCAACGCTGTCGACATGCTGGACGCAAACCTGACCTGGAATACGCCGTATGAAGGTCTCTCGGTTGCGCTCTTCGGCAAGAACCTGCTCGATGAAGTGTCTGCCGGTAACGATACGCAGCTGCCGTTCGGTGGCAACGTCTCGGTATTCGTTCCGGGCAGCACGAACCGCGCAACGGGTTCGAACACGCCATATGCCTACAACCCGGCAGCCGGCACGTTCTCGCCGCTGATCCCGGGCCGCCGCATTGGCTTCGAAATCACCATGAAGCGCTAGGCTTCCTGGAACGCATTTCAGAGAGGGGCAGACAGCAATGTCTGCCCCTTTTCTTTTGGCGGGGCAGGGGCCGGTCAGGATGTGGCCTTGCAGGCAGCGCAGGCAGATGCTGATTGGGGGTATGACCGACGCAACCCCGATTCTCGCCCTTGCTGATTTCCTGGCTGATCCTGTCGAGCCGGCAGATTTTCCGAAACATGAAGTCCACTTCTGGAATAACCGCTGGGCAGGGGAGGTGGGCCTCGGCGATCTGGATGCCGCCGCGCAGGCGGCGCATTTCGGGCGGTTCGAGCCATTGCCTGGCAACCTGCCGCAACCGCTGGCGCTTCGGTATCACGGGCATCAGTTTGGCGTATACAATCCGCAACTGGGTGACGGCCGGGGCTTCCTGTTTGCGCAGCTTCGCGACCGTGATGGCCGGTTGCTGGACCTTGGCACCAAGGGGTCCGGCCAGACACCCTGGAGCCGGCAGGGTGACGGGCGGCTCACGCTGAAGGGCGGCGTGCGGGAAGTGCTCGCCTCGTCCTATCTGGAGGCACTGGGCGTCAACACATCCAAATCCTTCGCGCTGGTCGAAACGGGGGAACAGCTGGCCCGCAATGACGAGCCGTCACCGACACGGTCAGCCGTGCTGACGCGCCTGTCGCACAGTCATGTCCGGTTCGGCAGTTTTCAGCGTCTCGCCTATCTGGAGCAGGGCGCCGAAATGGCCCGGCTGGTTGAGTATTGCGTGGACCAGTTTCATCCGCAGGCCGCCGATCCGGACCTCGCGCGCCGGGCCTGCAACCTGCTTGAGGGCATCGCTGTCGCGACGGGGAAAATGATCGGCCAATGGATGGCGGCCGGCTTCGTCCATGGCGTGATGAATACAGACAATTTCAACATCACCGGCGAGACGTTCGATTTCGGACCATGGCGCTTCCTGCCGGTTTCGGATCCGAATTTCACGGCCGCCTATTTCGATGAGCAGGGGCTCTACCGGTTCGGCCGGCAGCCGGTACAGGGCGGCTGGGCGTTGCAGCAGCTGGCCTCGGCCCTGCTGGCGACGGGTGCGGACGCTGACGATCTCGCCAAGGCGCTCGCGCCGTATCAGCTGGCCTATCGGGACAGTTTCGTGGCGCACACGCATGGCCTCCTGGGCATCGCGCCGACAGGGGAGGCGGAGGACGATGTCGGCTTCCTGCAGGCCTTCTATGCCTGGATGACGGAAAGCGAAGCGGCCTGGCCCCAGGTCTTCCACGACTGGTTCGGCGGATCGGCCAGCGAGGCCCGGGCAGCCGCGTCACCGCAGTCGGCGCTTTATACCGATGCAGCCTTCGCGCCGTTGAAGGCACAGATCCTTGCGCGTGATCCGGTACGACCGGAACGGCTCTCGCATGACATCTTCCAGCGTCCGGCGCCGCCGTCATTGCTGATCGATGAGGTTGAAGCGCTCTGGGACCCGATTGTGGAGACCGATGACTGGTCTGCCTATGAGCAGAAGCTGGCTGACATTGAAGCCCTGCGGCTTGCACGCTGGGGCTGACTTACTCGGCTGGCAGTTGCTTGTGAGTTTCCGGCTTGGGCCCCGAATAATTCTTCGCGAAGGGGTAGGCGGATTTCCAGACTTCCTTGCCGTCTTCGTGTTCCACGAAATGGCAGCCGATCAGGGTTCGGACAAAATCTGCCAGCACGAATCGGTCTGACTTCATGTACCCGTCGCCGAGGATGGGGCGTGCCGCATCGGTGGCTTCCTGCAGCCGGTAGTGCGGGATGGTCGGGAAGATGTGATGGATGACGTGGAGATTGCCGATATTGTGGGTCAACCAGTTGAAGGGCCCATAGTTCCGGTCGACCGTCGCCAACGCGCCTTTCAGGCCCGACCAGTCATCAGAGTCGTAGACCGGCACTTCAGGCGCCACATGCTGCATATAGGTCACGAAGGTCAGCCAGGCGGCATAGATGAAGTAAGGCGCGATAATGTATTTCAGCGCGAAGACCCAGCCGAACTGTATACCGAGGAAAACATAGAGCGCGAGGAAGGTCAGGTTCACACCGAGGCTCGCATACCAGGACCATTTGACGTGAGACGCATAGAGGTCGCTGACGGGCAGGTAGTGGCTGCCATGAACCGGGTCATAGGTCGTGATGTTGCGGAAGCCGAGCTTGTACATCGGCCAGCCGATCAGCACGAAAATACCGGAACGGAACAGAAGTTTGCGGCTGAACCAGTCCTGTTCGGCGCGGCAGGCGCGGAAGACTTCCTCTTCCTGCAAATGCCCGGTCTTCATGTGGTGCATGGCGTGGCTGCGCTGCCAGCCGCGATAGGGCACCAGGATCGGGCCATGCGTGGCGAGGCCGACAAGCGTGTTGATGAGGCGCGAGCGGGAAAAAGCGCCATGCCCGGCGTCATGCCCGATCACGAAGACCGCCCAGAGCAGGGTGCCAATCAGGAAGATGAGCGGCACTTCGAAATACCAGGCAGAGGTCTGCGACAGTGCCCAGTAGCAGAGGCCGATCAGGGCGACGTCGAAGAAGAGATACGCGAACGCGCGCGCCGTGTCCGGCCGGAAACAGCGCTCGGGAATGGCGGACTTGAGGTCCTGTCGGGAGAAGGTCGGTTCCAGGGCGAAGCCTCCGTCAATCTCTGCAAGAAGACACGGCTTTGCTTGACAGGTGATGAAGAGACCTTCCATCCCGGACATGCAGAAAAGACAGAATTCTATGGATTCAAAGGTGAGAAATGAGCGTTGAGAAAGCGTCGGGACCGCTGGCGGGCCTGAAAGTCGTGGACATGAGTTCGGTCGTTCTCGGGCCGTTTGCGACGTTGATCTTCGGAGATCTCGGCGCGGATGTCGTCAAAGTGGAGAGTGGCCAGTCCGGCAAGGGCGGCGACATGATGCGCTATGCCGGCAAATCCCCGACGGGTGATCTCGGTCCGCTCTTCATGGCGCTCAATCGCAACAAGGCCTCGGTCCAGCTGGACGCGAAGACAGAAGAGGGCAAGGCGGCGCTGACGGCGCTGCTGAGGGATGCGGATGTCTTCTTCCACAATGTCCGCATGGCCGGCATGGGGCGGTTGGGCTTTGGCTATGAGGATGTGAAGGCGATCAAGCCCGACATTGTCTATGTCCACTGCGCGGGCTTCGGTGAAGGCGGGCCATATGAGAAGCGCCAGGCCTATGATGACCTGATCCAGGGCGCTTCAGGCTTTGCGGCGCTGAACGCCATGCGTTCGGGCGGGGCGCCGGAATATGCGCCGTCTCTCGTGGCCGACAAGACGGTCGGCCTGTTCGCAGCCTATGCGACGCTGGCGGCGCTCTATCACCGGGAGAAGACGGGGCAGGGCCAGTTCGTTCAGGTGCCGATGCTGGAGGCCTTCACTTTCTTCAACATGGTCGAGAACCTCTATGGCGAGACCTTCGTGCCGGCCTCCTATGGCATGGCTTACACGCGCTCCATCAATCCCAACCGCAAACCATACCCGACCAAGGATGGCTATATCGGACTAGTGCCTTACTCCGACGCGCAATGGGCGCAGTTTTTCGAGATCGGCGGCATGCCCGGCGTGTTCGAGGATCCGCGCTTTGCAACCTATCAGGCCCGCACTGAAAACGTGACGGAGCTTTATGCCCTGATCGAACAGGTTGCGGCGACCAAGACGACCGGGGAATGGCTGGACCTGCTGGACGCCGCCAATATCCCGGCCATGCGCTACAATACGGTAGAGGATGTGCTGGAAGATCCGCACATGAAGGCGGTCGATTTCTTCGCGCAGCGCACACATCCGGACGCCGGTACCTATCGCAGCATGCGTCATCCGGTGCGCTTCTCCGAGACGCCAGCCTCGGTGCGCACGGAGCCGCGCAGACTTGGCGAGGATACGGAGACCGTGCTGCAGAGCCTCGGACTCTAGCGGGCTCTAGGCGGTCTTGTCGCCGCCGCCTTGGCGGGCGAGCCAGACGCCGGACAGGATCAGCGCGAAGGCAAGCATGGCGTGCCAGCTCTGGGTTTCCCCGAACAGGACGAAGCCAAGCACGGCAGCCATGACCGGGATGGAATAGCCCGTCAGCGACAGGAAGGTTGCCGAGGTCCGCGCGATCAGCAGCATATAGAGCGCCTGCGCGATGGCCGACGGGATGATGCCGAGGCCGACCACGCCGGCCCAGTGCGTCCAGTCGGCATTCACCGTGGAAGGGGCGACCGTCAGCGCGAACGGCCAGGTCACCACCGCCGCAACAGTCACGAAGCCGGTCGCAAAGCTGATCGACGGCATGGGCGGGGCGCCGCGGGCCAGAAGGCTAGACAGGGCATAGAAGACCGTCGCACCGATCAGCATGAGCTGGGCGATTGTGCTGGCCGAATCGAGGCTTTGCAGGGCGTCCGGTCCGAACAGGATGGCGACCCCGGCAAAGCCGGTGAGGACGCCCAGCGCCGAGCCCAGCGTCAGGCGTTCGTCCCGGAACATGAGATGAGCGCCAATGGCCACGAACAGGGGAACGGCAGCGGTGTAAAGCGCCGCGAGGCTGGAATTGACCGTCTTCTGGGCTGTGGTGATCAGGAAAAAGGGGAAAGTCGAACTGGTCAGGCCCATCAGGAGAATGGTGCGCCAGCGCGGAAAGTCCTGCAAAGGCGGCAGGCGCCGGCCCATGGCCAGCATGATGATCCAGAGCACTGCCGCGCCGATGGTCAGGCGTCCGGCCAGGACCCAGGCGGCGGGCAGGCCGGCATCCGGGTTTCCCTTGTCGACGGCGATCCGCGTCAGCTGGTAGGCCCCGGCCCACATCAGGCTGAGCAGGGCAAACAGCGCCCAGTCGCTGGCTGTCCGTCTGCCGCTCTGACTTACCTGTTGTGCCATGGAAAGCCGGTCCTCCAACCGGGAAGGGGCCCCGGCTGGCCCGGATAGGCGTGCAGGACAGTGAAGTCCACGCAAATATTGCACGAAACTTGCACACAAGACGGCACAATTGCCCTTGCTCACCGTGAGCCCCGTTCACAGAAGCGTTGGCGGCGCCCTGCCGCATCGTCTTCGGGTGGACGATTTGCCCGCGGCGTCGTAAAGGGCGCCCAAAGTTTCCGGTTTTCATCCCTCAAGAGGAGAATCTCTATGACCGTTCGCGTTGCAATCAATGGTTTTGGCCGTATTGGCCGCCTGGTCCTGCGCTCCATCATCGAAAACGACCGCAAGGACATCGAAGTTGCCGCGATCAACGACCTTGGCCCGGTCGCGACCAATGCACACCTGCTGCGTTTCGACTCCGTGCATGGCCGTTTCCCGGCTGACGTCCAGGTCGATGGCGACAAGATCGTCATCAATGGCAAGCCGATCCTCTGCACCGCCATCCGCGATCCGAAAGACCTGCCGCACCGCGAGCTCGACATCGACATCGCGATGGAATGTACCGGCATCTTCGCCGACAAGGAAAAGGCCTCGGCCCACCTTGAAGCCGGTGCCAAGCGCGTCCTGGTCTCCGCCCCGGCGACCAATGCCGACAAGACCATCGTTTACGGCGTGAACCACGACCTGCTGACCAAGGACGACCTCGTCGTCTCCAACGCATCGTGCACCACGAACTGCCTCTCGCCGGTCGCCAAGGTCCTGCATGACCTGGTCGGCATCGAGAAGGGCATGATGACGACGATCCACTCCTACACGAACGACCAGCCGTCGCTCGACCAGATGCACAAGGACCTCTATCGCGGCCGCGCAGCTGCCGTGTCGATGATCCCGACCTCCACAGGCGCCGCCAAGGCTGTCGGCCTGGTCCTGCCGGAACTGAACGGCAAGCTGGACGGTATTTCGGTCCGCGTGCCGACGCCGAACGTTTCCGTCGTCGACCTGAAATTCGTTTCCAAGAAGAAGACGACCCCGGAAGAGATCAATGCGGCCATCAAGGCGGCTGCTGACGGCCCGATGAAGGGCGTCCTCGGCTATACCGACCAGCCGAACGTCTCGATCGACTTCGTGCACGATCCGCACTCCTCGATCTTCCACCTCGACCAGACCAAAGTCATGGACGGCAATTTCTGCTCGATCCTGACCTGGTATGACAATGAGTGGGGCTTCTCGACCCGTATGGCGGACACCGCGCTCGCCATGGCGAAACTCATCTAACCAACGCAAAGGAGCCCTGTTCATGACGACACCGGGTATTCCGAAGGATTTCTGGAACGCCCGCTTCAGTGAACAGGGCTTTGCCTATGGGGAGCGGGCCAGCCGGCTGTTGCTGGCGTTCCGCGACCTGCTCCGGCCAGGCCAGCGCGCGCTTGTCCCCGCCTGCGGGGAAGGGCGCGACGCGGTGTTCCTGGCCGAATGCGGGCTGGACGTGACGGCGGTGGACATGTCTGCTGCCGGCCTCGCCAAGACCGCCGAGCTTGCCGCCGCACGCGGCGTCTCCGTCACCTGTCTCGAAGCCGACCTCAGCGAATGGAGCTGGCCGAAAGCCGAATACGACGTGATCGCGTCCATGTTCCTGCATGTGCCGTCGCCGTTCCGGCCGACGCTCCACGCTTTCATGCTGGAATCGCTGAAGCCCGGCGGGCATGTCTTTCTGGAAGGTTTCCTTCCGGAGCAGCTCGATTACCAGAAATCCCACAATTCCGGCGGTCCGCCCGTGCTCGACATGCTGTTTGCGCCAGCCGACATCAGCATGGATTTCAAGGACGCCGAAGCCGTGTCTTTCCTGACCGGCATCGAAACCCTTTCTGAAGGCCCTTACCATTCCGGACCGGCGGCGCTGTTGCGCGCCGTGTTCCGCAAACCGGAGTAACCCCCATGTCCGACTTCCGCCGTATCGAAGATGCCGGAGACCTGACCGGCAAGACCGCCCTTGTCCGGGTCGATTTCAATGTTCCGATGGCGGATGGCAAAGTCACCGATGATACGCGCCTGCGCTCTGCGCTGCCGACCGTCGAGGCCCTGCGTGCAAAAGGGGCGAAAGTGGTCCTGCTCGCACACTTCGGACGTCCGAAAGGTCAGATCGTCCCTGAGATGAGCCTGCAGCCCATCGCGGCTGCTTTTGCCGACGTGCTGGATGCGCCAGTCCATTTTGCGGAAAACTGCGGCTTCGGTCCGAAGGCAAAAGCATTCGTTACCAGCCGTGCGCCGCGTGACGTGATCCTGATGGAGAATACGCGCTTCGAGGCGGGCGAGGAGAAGAACGATCCGGCCCTGGCCGAAGCGATGGCGGCGCTGGGTGACCTGTTCGTGAACGATGCTTTTTCGGCGGCGCACCGCGCGCATGCCTCGACTGAAGGCGTGACGCATTTCATTCCGGCCTATGCCGGCAAGGCGATGGAAACCGAACTCGACGCGCTGGAAAAAGCGCTCGGAACGCCGGAGCGTCCGGTCATGGCCGTTGTCGGTGGGGCGAAAGTCTCGACCAAGATCGACCTGTTGAAAAACCTTGTCTCCAAGGTGGACATGCTGGCCATCGGCGGCGGCATGGCAAACACCTTCCTGGCCGCCAAGGGTGTGGATGTCGGAAAGTCGCTCTGCGAGCATGATCTGGCTGATACGGCGCTGACCATAATGAAGAATGCCGAAGAGTCGGGCTGTGAGATTCTACTGCCGCGCGACGTGGTCGTGGCGAAAGAATTCAAGGCGAACGCTGAGAACCGCGCCTGCCGGCCCGATGAGGTTGCCGCTGACGAGATGATCCTCGACGCCGGCATGATGACGGTCATGCATCTCGTTGCCGCCATGGGCCGGGCGAAGACGCTCGTGTGGAACGGGCCACTCGGCGCGTTCGAACTGACGCCGTTCGACAAGGCGACGGTCGATGCTGCAAAGGCCGCTGCGCTCCGGGCGAAAGAAGGGCAGCTGATTGCCGTGGCCGGGGGCGGGGACACGGTCGCCGCGCTGAACCATGCCGGCGTTGCGGAGGACTTCACCTTCGTCTCGACGGCAGGCGGGGCCTTCCTCGAATGGATGGAAGGCAAGCCGCTGCCGGGCGTGGAAGCGCTGAAAGTCTGATCCCCTTCAGCTACACGCTCCGTCAGAGGCAGGTGGGGCCGCAGGCAACCTGCGGCAAATCGCGCAGGTTGCTGGTCGGCGGGGCGGGTTTTGCCGATTTTCCCGTGACTCGCGAATCCAGTTTTGGGTCAGCCCCGTCACCAGTCGGCACCCCATTTCCCGTGGTGAACCAGCATTGGGCTGGGATTTCGCGCGAATCTGCTGGAAACTAGCCGGAATTCGCCAGCGGTTGACGCGGCCAACCGGCACGGTACTTGAACCCAAACTTTGCAAAACAAGCACTGTTCACAGGATCCATTCAGAATGACGGTAGTTGAAATGGCAAACGAGACCATGACGAAGCAGGCAGGAGAGAAGGCGGGCTTTATTGCCGCGCTGGACCAGTCTGGCGGTTCCACCCCGAAGGCGTTGCGCCTCTATGGCATCGAAGAGGACGCGTATTCGAACGATGAGGAAATGTTCGGCCTCATCCACGAGATGCGGGCCCGCATCATCAAATCCCCCGCCTTCAATGGCGACAAGGTGATGGGTGCGATCCTGTTCGAGCGCACCATGGACGGTGAAATCGATGGCGTGCCGACGGCTGAATATCTCTGGAAAGAGCGCAGTGTCGTTCCGTTCCTGAAAGTCGACAAAGGCCTCGCCGACGAAGAAAACGGCGTACAGGTCATGAAGCCGATGCCGGATCTCGACGCCCTGCTGGAGCGTGCGGTCGCCAAGGGTATCTTCGGCACCAAGATGCGTTCGGTCATCAGCGCCGCCAATCAGGAAGGCATTGCCGCCGTCGTCGCGCAGCAGTTCGATGTCGGCCGTCAGATCCTGGGCCACGGCCTGGTTCCGATCATTGAGCCGGAAGTCACGATCTCCATCGCCGACAAGGCCGCAGCAGAAGACATCCTGCTCGCAGAAATCCTGAAGCAGCTGGACGCCCTCGGCCATGACAAGCAGGTCATGCTGAAGCTGACGCTGCCGGAGACGGCGAACCTCTACAAGCCGCTGGTCGATCATCCGCGCGTGATGCGCGTCGTGGCCCTGTCGGGCGGCTATTCGCGCGATGAAGCCAACACCCGCCTCGCGTCGAATACCGGCATGATCGCCTCCTTCTCGCGCGCCCTGACCGAAGGCCTGTCGGCCAAGCAGAGCGATGCGGAATTCGATGCTGCGCTGGCCGCGTCCATCGACAGCATCTACGAAGCCTCGAAAGCAGGCTGATTCCTTTCAGGGACGGGGCTGGCAGGCTGCCTGGCTCTGGACTTCCCTTGAAACGCAACGTCATAGTGCCCGCCATGAAAATGGCGGGCATTTTTGTTCGCGTAACTCATGGCCAAAGGGGAAATCATGCCATTCAAGCCCAGCCTTCTCGCCGCCGCGTCCGTAACCGGACTTCTGTTGCTCTCAGGATGCAGTGAGCCCGCCGCAGCGCCGGCCAATCCTGACCGGAGTGCATTGTCGGATGAAGGCATGGCCATGCTGGACGAACTGGTGCTGGCGCCGGCCTCTGCCGAGGCGTTCACGACCCGCTGTGATGCGGCCCTGGCGCAGGCCGAGAAAATGCTGACAGACCTCGAGACCCGGGACGGACCGGCCGGGGCAGGGGACCTGAAAGACTATGACGCCCTGCTGAATGTAGCGTTCGCAGTCGGCTATGGTGAAGCGTCGATCATTGCCGAAGCCAATCCGGACCCGGCGATCCGGGAAACCGGCGACACCTGCCAGCAGAAAACATCCGACATGACGACCCGGATTTCGCTGTCGCGCCCGGTCTATGACCGGCTGTCCACGATTGATGCGACGAAGCTGGATGCGCGCTCTGCCTATTTTCTGAAGCGTACCCTCTCTGAATACCGCCGGGCCGGGATCGACAAGGATGAGCCAACCCGGGAGAAAGTGCGCAGCCTGAATGCGGAGCTCGCCGAACTCTCGACGGAGTTCAACAAGAACCTGCGTGAAATTCAGGGTAGCGTGAAGGTGACACCGGAAGACCTGGTTGGCCTGCCGGAAGACTTCATCACCGCTCACCCGCCGGGAGAGGACGGGATGGTGACCATCACCACCGACTATCCGGACCTGTTCCCGATCTATACCTACTCGCCGAATGAGGCGCTTCGCAAAGAACTGGCGGCGGAAGCGCAGAACCGGGCCTATCCGGACAATGTGGCGTCGTTGCGCGGCATCCTCGAAAAGCGCTACGAACTGGCCACCACGCTCGGTTACGACAATTGGGCCGCCCTGATCACCGAAGACAAGATGACCGGCTCGCCAGAGGTTGCGAGCGACTTCCTCGACGCGGTGGAAGGCGCCGCGCGCAATGCAGCCGAGCTGGAATATGACCGGCTTCTGGCAAAGCAGCAGGAACTGTCACCGGAGGCCACTTCGGTCAGCGACTGGAGCCGCACCTATCTCTCGGAGCTGATCCGCAAGTCAGACTATGAACTGGATTCCCAGGAAGTCCGGAAATATTTTGCCTTCAACGATGTGCGCGATGGTATCTTTACCCTGGTGCAGGATCTGTTCGATGTGGAGATCAAACCCTGGGACGGCGCGCCGGTCTGGCAGGAAAGCGTCAGCGCGCATGAGATGTACCAGGACGGAAAGCTGATCGGCCGTTTCTTCCTCGACATGCATCCGCGTGACGGCAAGTTCAAACATGCGGCGGCTTTCCCGATCCGTTTCGGTCCGACCTCGGATGGTGTGCCGGTGGCGGCACTGATGTGCAACTTCCCTGCAGGCGATCACACAACCGGCCTGATGGAGCACGGGCAGGTCGAAACCTTCCTGCATGAGTTCGGCCACCTGATCCACGACATGTTCTCCGGCCAGCCGGACTATGCCAATCTGTCGATGGCCAATCTCGAATGGGACTTCATCGAAGCCCCGTCACAGATGTTGGAGAACTGGGTCTGGGATTATGACACGCTGGCCAGGTTCGCGAAGGATGCCGATGGCAATGTGATCCCGCCGGAACTGGTGGAGAAGATGGTTGCCGCGCGCGACTTTGGTATCGGTGTCGGCACGCTTCGCCAGCTGCTCTACGCCAATGTCTCGCTAGACTATTACAACCGTCCGCCTTCGGAGGTCGATTTCGACGAGATCTGGAATGAGAACCAGTCGAAGCTGAGCCCCTTCGAGACGCTGCCGGACGTCCACCCCTATGCCAGCTTCGGGCATCTCGATGGCTATTCGGCGATCTATTACACCTATCAATGGTCGCTGGCGATCTCGACAGACCTGTTCTCGGAGTTCGAGGCCAATGGCCTGCGCAACGGGGAGACAGCCAGGCGTTATCGCGATCTCGTCCTGGCTCCGGGCTCGTCCAAGCCGGCAGCGGAGCTGGTGCATGATTTCCTCGGCCGCGACTGGTCGCCGGACGCCTATGAAGCCTACCTCCTGAATGCGGCGGAAGCCGAGACGGAAGAATAGACTGCACTGGCGCGGTACGGGCTGGCTTGCCGCCGGCCCGGAACCGTCGCATCTAGGCGCCATGTCCGAACCTGAATACACCCGGCCGCGCACGCGGCTTTACCTGATCACGCCACCCCGGATCGACGATGTCGATGCGTTTGCCGCGATCCTGGAAACAGCCTTTTCTGCCGGCGACATCGCCTGTCTGCAGCTGCGCCTGAAGCAGGCCGATGGCAGCATCGATGAAGCTGCCACGCGCGAAGTGAGCGCTGCCGTCACCGAAATGGCGCAGGCCTATGGCGCGGCCGTCCTGATCAATGACAGCCCGAAGCTGGCCGTGGAGCTTGGCGCGGACGGTGTTCATGTCGGCTGGGATGACATGCCGGTCAAAGAGGCGCGCGCGATTGTCGGGAAGGACATGATCGTCGGGGCGACGGCCAAGAATTCCCGCCATGTCGCCATGCAGGCAGGTGAGGCGGGGGCCGACTATGTCGCGTTCGGCGCCTTCTATCCGACAGGCACCAAGGCGGGCACCGTGCCGGCTGGTACTGACCTTCTGGAAATCTGGCAGGAGAGTATGGAAATTCCCTGCGTCGCCATCGGCGGCATCACGGTGGAGAATGCTGCGCCGCTGGTAACGGCGGGCGCGGATTTCATTGCCGTCTCCGCCGGTGTCTGGGATCATCCCGAAGGCGCCCCGGCAGCGGTTGCGGCCTTCAATGCGCTCTTCGATTCCTTGGCAGCGGATTAACACTCCGGCGCCTTGACCCTTTGCCGACAAAGGCTTACGCCGCCCGCTCTTCCGCAAGAATTGCGACCGGACGCTGTTTCACATGTCAAAACCCTCTCCCGTTGGATCCGTAATGATCGCTGCCGCCCGCGCTGCCGGGCGTTCGCTGGCGCGTGATTTTGGTGAAGTCGAAAACCTTCAGGTCTCGAAAAAAGGCCCGGCGGACTTTGTGTCCAATGCCGATCACCGCGCCGAAGAGATCATCTTCACCCACCTGACCAAGGCCCGTCCTGGCTATGGTTTCGTGATGGAAGAGCGTGGCATTGTTGAGGGCACCGACAAGTCCAACCGGTTCATCGTCGACCCGCTCGACGGCACGCTGAACTTCCTGCATGGCCAGCCGCATTTTGCCGTCTCCATTGCGCTGGAGCGCGACGGAGAGCTGCTGACTGGTGTCGTGTTCGATGTGGCCAAGAACGAGATTTTCTGGGCTGAGACCGGCCGGGGCGCCTGGCTGGACAATCGCAAGCTGCGTGTGGCAGCCCGCCGGGATCTGCATGAATCCGTCATCGCTACGGGCACGCCCTGGCATGGCAAGTCCGAAGAGAGCCACGTCACGTTCGCCCGCGAAGTCGCCGCCATGACACCAACCACCGCTGGCATCCGCCGTAACGGATCGGCCGCACTGGATCTCGCCTGGACCGCTGCCGGACGCTTCGACGGCTTCTGGGAACGGAATCTCCAGCCCTGGGATATTGCAGCCGGCATCGTCCTGGTCCGTGAGGCAGGCGGCGTCATCAGTGAAATAGATGGCGGGGATGTGCTGCAGACCGGGTCGATCCTGGCGTCGAACAGCGACCTGCATCCGAAACTGGAAAAGCAGCTTCGTCATGCCGCCTCGTTCGGCAAAGCGGCGTCTGTCTGACCGGTTTTCGCGGCCGGATGGCAGAAAATAAATAGGTGACGCTGGCGTCACCTATTTCCTTATCCGTAAAAACACGTAGTCTGGCGCGCATGACACAGCCAGACACAGACGTTCTCATCATCGGCGCAGGCCTTTCGGGCATCGGCGCTGCCGTTCACCTCGGCAAGCAGTGCCCAGGCAAGACCTATCGGATCTTCGAGCAGCGAAGCGCCATCGGCGGGACGTGGGACCTGTTCCGTTATCCGGGCATCCGTTCGGATTCGGACATGCACACGCTGGGCTTCAACTTCAAACCCTGGACCGAGGCCAAGGCCATCGCCGATGGTCCGTCGATCCGCAACTATGTCCGCGAAACCGCAGACGAGTATGACATCACCCGGCACATCCAGTTCGATACGAAGATCGTGGCGGCGGACTGGTCGAGCCCAGATCAGGTCTGGCACATCACGGCGGAAGACACGAAAACGGGCAAGCGTAGCGAACTGACGACGCGGTTCCTGTTCATGTGCGGTGGCTACTACAATTATGACGAGGGCTACCGGCCGGACTTCCCGGGGGAGGAGGCCTATAAGGGCCAGTTCGTCCATCCCCAGCACTGGCCGGAAGACCTCGACTATTCGGGCAAAAAGGTTGTCATCATCGGCTCCGGCGCAACGGCGATGACGCTGGTACCGGCCATGGCGGAGAAGGCGGGGCATGTCACCATGCTGCAGCGTTCGCCGACCTATGTCGTCTCCCGCCCGGCGGTGGACAAGTTTGCAAACTTCCTGCGTGCCATTCTGCCGGACAGCTGGGCCTACGGGCTGATCCGCTGGCGGAACGTCGCCTTCCAGCAATACTTCTTCCGCAAGACGCGGGAAAATCCGGAACAGGCCAGGGAGCGCCTCCTGAAAATGGTGCGCGAGGAACTTGGGCCTGACTATGACGTCGATAGGCACTTCACCCCGCACTATAATCCGTGGGAGCAGCGGCTTTGCCTCGTGCCGGATTCGGACCTCTTCAACGTCCTGAAGTCCGGCAAGGCCAGCGTCGAGACGGACCATATCGAGACCTTCACGGAGAAGGGGATCAAGCTGAAGTCCGGCAAGGAGCTGGAGGCTGACATCGTGGTGACGGCGACGGGGCTCAATCTCGTCTTCATGAACGGGGTCGATGTGTCTGTGGACGGGGCGAAGGTCGATCCCGGCAAGCTGCTGAACTATAAAGGCGTGATGTTGTCGAACATGCCGAACCTCGCGGTGACCTTTGGCTATACGAATGCGTCCTGGACGCTGAAGGCGGACCTGACCAGCGAATATGTCTGCCGCCTGATCAATCTGATGGACGAGAAGGGCGCGACCTCGGCCATGCCGTACCTGCCGGCCTTCCCGAACGAGACCGAGCCATTCGTGGATTTTTCCTCCGGCTATTTCCAGCGCGTGATGGACCAGTTCCCTCGCCAGCACACGGAAGCGCCGTGGAAGCTGCATCAGAGCTATTTCACCGACCGGAAGAATTTGCGTGACGAGCCGATCGAGGATGGCGTGATGCAATTCACCACGCCCGCGGATGCCGCGGCCCCGAAACCGGCCCTGCAAGCCGCAGAATAAGCTGCCACTAAACAAAGGCCTGCAGGCTTCCTATCTGTCACCCGTAAGGGGCGTACAGAAAAAGGAGTGTCTGTATGTGGTTATGGCTATTGTGGTGGTGTGTGGACGATCACATCGCCGAAGCGGTCGGCGCGCCGGGGCTTGGCGAATTGCCGATCTGGGTGCCGCTGATCCTGTCGCTTGCCTTCGCTTTCACGGTGGACGGCAAGGTCAAGAAATGGAAGCGCAGCTGATCTCAGCCTTCCGCAAACTGTAGTTCGGCGAGGCGGGCATAGAGCCCGCCTTTGGCGACCAGTTCCTCATGGCTGCCTTCCTCGACAATCCGGCCGTGTTCCATGACGACAATGCGGTCGGCGCGGCGCACGGTGGACAGGCGGTGTGCGATGACGAGCGTCGTGCGGCCCTCGGAAGCATTTTCGATCGCCCGGCGCACAGCCGCCTCGCTCTCGGAGTCGAGGGCGGAGGTTGCCTCGTCCAACAGGAGGACGGGTGCATCCCGTACCAGCGCGCGCGCAAGCGCGATGCGTTGGCGCTGGCCACCGGACAGGCTGCGGCCTTTCTGGCCGAGCGGTGTGGCGAGGCCTTCCTTCTCTGACAGAAAATCCATCGCCTCGGCCATGCGGGCGGCATGCTCCAGCAGCTTCTCATCCGGATTGTCCGTGCCGAAACCGATATTTTCCGCAGCCGTGCCGGTGAACAGGGCGGATTCCTGCGGGGCATAGGCGAAATTACGCCGCCAGTCAGCGGGCAGGACGTCGCCTGAGGCGACGCCATCCAGCGTGACGGTGCCTGCTTGAGGGTCGAACAGGCGCAGGGCGAGGCGGAAGACGGTCGTCTTGCCTGCACCGCTCGGGCCGACCAGCGCGACGAACTCGCCGGGTTTCACAGTGAGGGAGAAATCCGTCAACGCCGAGACCGGCTTGCCGTCATTGGTCGCCTCGTCATAGGCGAAGGTCACATGATCGAACGCCAGCGCGCCGGTGACTTTTTCCGGCATCGGCCGGGGCAGGGCGGGCGGAGCAATCTCCGGCTCAGCGCTCAGCACTTCGGCGGCCCGGTCTGCGGCGCCGGCAGCGCGCATCACTTCGCCATAGACTTCGGCCAGCATGCCGAAACCGGACCCCGCATAGAGCGCATAGAGCACCATGGCGGAGAGGTCGCCGAAGCTCATCTCGCCCTTGGCCACGGCGCGGGCCCCCAGCCACAATACGCAGACAAAACCGCCGAACAGCAGCACCGAGACCATGACGATCATCAGGCTGCGCGCCGTGATCCGGCGCATGGCGGCGGCGAAGGTTGCTTCCACAGCTTCCGTGAACGTGGCGAGGCGGCTGTCTTCGCGGCTGTAGGCTTGAACCAGTTCGATCGCGTCGAGCGCTTCTGAGGCTTCCGCGCCTGCATCGGCAAGGCGGGACTGGGCGCGGTTCGACATGGTGCGGATCACGCGCCCAACGCCGACCACGGGCAGCATGGCCACGGGCAGCATGGCCAGTAGCGTCAGACCCAGCTTCCAGTTCACCACTAGCATCATGGTCAGTGCACCAAAGGTCGTGATCAGGGTCCGGGTCGCCATGGAGGCGGAGGTACCGAGAAATTGTTCGATCAGCGTGATGTCCGCCGTCAGGCGCGAGACTGCTTCACCGGAGCGCATTTTCGCATGATAGCGCGGTCCCAGGGTGAGGAGGTGGGCATAGAGGTCCCGGCGAAGGTCTGCCGCGATGCGCTCGCCGAAACGGGAGACGAAATAGAAGCGTACCGCGCCCAGCACGCCGGAGGCGATGGCGGCGGCGGCGACCCAGAAGAAGGATTTATCGACCAGTTCGAGCAGTTTCTGCGCGTCGCCGCCTGCCTGACGGCCGCTGTCGGCCGCTTTACCCAGTAGGATCGGCAGGGTCAGGCTGAGGGCTGCTGCGCCGACCAGGAAGACGAGGGCAATCGCCACGGTTCGCCAGTGCCGTCCGGCATAAGGCAGCAGCAGTTTCAGGGGTTTCAGGCTGCGCCCCTTGGGCCGGTCGATGGCTTGTCCGCCACCTGGTTCGGCCGTGCGGCGGTCTATGGTTTCCTGGGATTCGGTGTCGGCCATTCGGACTGCCTCTGCAGCACTGTGGAAATCGGGTGCCAAGCCCTCTTGCGAAAGGGCTTTTCTTCAGTTACACGCGCCACTTCTGAAAAACGGGCAGCAGTCACGCCAGCGCACCCCTAATGGCGAAGCGCGGCGGCCACAAGGCCCGCAGGTAACGGATCACAGAAGGGCGCGAGCCATGAAAAAAGAAGGTCATCCCGACTATCACTTCATCACCGTGGTGATGACGGACGGCACTGAGTACCAGACGCGCTCCACCTATGGCGCTGAAGGCGACCGCCTCGTGCTGGACATCGACTCCAAATCGCACCCGGCCTGGACCGGTGGCGACGGCAAACTGATGGACCGCGGTGGCCGCGTGTCCCGCTTCAAAGACAAGTTCAAAGGCTTCGTATAAGCCTTCCGCGCCGTCTCACGGTTGCGACCCGAACAGCCCCGGCCCGCAAGGCCGGGGTTTTCTTTTGGGTAATGTTTTAACGGCGCCTGCCGGGCTTAACCGTCTCTTAAGCGCTCGCGCCGAGCCTCCCTGCAAACTGGCAGGGAGAGGCCCATGGGACGGAGCGGCCGGCTCAAGGAATGGTTGATTACATTTGTCGTGCTGGCAGGCATCGCCTTTGGTGTCGCCGTGGCCACCCGCGAGCCTGCGGGCTCTGGCGGCAAGGCCGGGTTCGAGACTTCTTCGGTCTATTGGTCCGATGGGGATTCCGGCCGCCTGGCAGATGGCACCAAGTTCCGGCTCCACGGCGTTGATGCGCCTGAAACCGGATCAACGGACTGGTATTCCGGGGCCAAGTGCGAGCAGGAGCGCGAGCTTGGCTACGCCGCGAAGGCCCGGGTGCGCGAGCTGACGCGCGACCGGGTGCTCACGATCTCCCATGATTACGGCCCGGACCGGTATGGGCGGCTTGTGGTTGACCTGTCGCTTGACGGGCAGGACCTGGCCGCGCTTCTCGTGGCGGCCGGGACCCACAAGCGTTGGGATTATGACGGCGGTGAGTCCAAGCCCAAATGGTGTACGGGGCGTACCGTTCAGCCAATCACAGGATCCTGACCCGAAGCCTGTACGCCACAGGCCAAATGGCTTGCCCGGCAGGGGGCGGGGCACCTAGGTTGCAGCTTGACGAGACCAAGATGGAGCTTTCCCGATGACTTACACGCCGAAGCGCTGGATCCGGCTCGGCCTTGGGGCGGCCCTTCTGGGCACAGCGGGCCTTTCGGCCTGCGGAGGTGAAGGCGGGGAAGCCGGTGAAACTGCCATCGCCAGTCCGGCAGGTGCCGCACAGTCCGGCGAGATGGCCGGCGAGATGGGAGAAGGCGAGGGCGGCGAAGGTGCGGTCGCGCCACTTGATCCGGCCCTGCTTGTCCCGGTCGACCAGCGCGCGGCGATGATCGCAAGCGAGGCGGCTGTAGGCGCGGCGCTCAGCCGGGCAGGGGAGCGTGATGCGGCGGCAGGGCATTTCCGCCTCGCCATCAGTGAGATCAAGCCGGGTGGCCTGTCCCGCCTGGTGGAAAAAGGCCTTGATCCGGACCTGTTCGATGCCGCTGTTGAGGCCCTTGAGGACGGCGCCGGACCGCTGGAAACCGAAACGGCTGTTGCAGCAGTCGAGACGAATGTGGACGAGCTGCAGGCCAATGCCGGCGGCGATACGGTCGAGCTGATCATCTTCCTGATGAAACGTTGCGAGAATGCCTACCGGTCAGGCGTGACCTTTTCGAACGAGATCGACAATCCGGTCGCCTATCAGAAAGCCTGGGGCTATGCCGTTACAGCGCAGGAACTGGCGAACAAGCTCGATCCCGAAGAGGCCAGTGGCCTGCAGCTGGAACTGAAGATGCTGGTGCTGATGTGGCCCGCGGAAGGGCCGGTGTCAGGCGATGTGCCAGCCCCGCCGTCAACTTTCCTGTCCCAGCTCAGCCGGATCGGGCTGGAACTCTCAACGCTCGAGTAGGTGGTCGATAAAGCCGACGGCTTCGAATGAGGACCAGTCGGCTTCCCCGGCCAGCCGTGCGATTTCCTTGCCGTCCGGGCCATAGAGAATGCTGGTCGGGAAGCCCTGAACACCGCTGTCATAGACAAGTTCGTACTGTTCGGGCGTCACGATGCGGAACGGGATGTTGGGGGCGCCCAGCTGGCCAAGGCGCTTTTCGGCATAGTCCCTGTCTTCGGCGGCATCGACGCTGATGGCGACGACTTCGAAATCATCCCCGCCGCGCGCTTTCTGCAGGGCCCCGAGCGATGGCATTTCCTTTTCGCAGGGCGCGCACCAGGTTGCCCAGAAGTTCACGAGGATGGTCTTGCCCTGGAATTCGTCCAGCGTGTGGGCCGATCCATCCGCCGTGTAGAAGGGTGCAGGTGCGGCTGCTTGTCCTGCCGTTGTGAAGTCCAGCTTGGCCAGTCCGCCTGTTGCGTACTTTGCCAGTGGATTTTCATCCTGTTTTCCGATGCCTGCGCTGATCAGCACGTAGACAATTGCGATCACACCGACCAAGAAGAGGCCGGGAATGGCGTAGCGCCTCATGTTTGCGTCTTCCGTAAGTTTATTGAAGGGGTATGCCAATGACCGGCGGCAAAGGCCAGACGATGTGGGGGGGACGGTTTGCCGCGACCCCGTCCGACATAATGGAAGAAATCAACGCCTCCCTCGATATTGACCGGCGGATGGCTGAAGAGGACATCGCCGGAAGCCGGGCCCATGCCGACATGCTGGCGGAGATGGGCATCATCTCATTCGATGACAATGAGGCGATTCAGGCCGGGCTGGACCAGGTACTGAACGAGCTGCGCGACGGCTCATTTCCGTTCCGCCGCGAGCTGGAAGACATCCACATGAATGTCGAGGCGCGGCTGAAGGAAATCGTCGGCGAACCGGCCGGGCGCCTGCACACGGCCCGCTCGCGCAATGACCAGGTGGTGACGGATTTCCGCCTCTGGACACGCCGGGCGCTGGACCATTCGGCACGCCTGATCGGCGGCCTGCAGGGTGCCCTTGTCCGGCGCGCGGAAGAACATGCCGGCACGATCATGCCGGGCTTTACCCATTTGCAGACGGCCCAGCCAGTGACGCTCGGCCATCACCTGCTGGCCTATGTCGAGATGACGTCGCGCGACTGGACGCGTCTGTCGGACTGCGCCAACCGCCTCAACGAGTGCCCGCTGGGCGCGGCGGCGCTTGCCGGAACGGGATTCCAGATCGACCGGGACATGACGGCCGAAGCGCTGGGCTTTGCCCGACCGATGGCCAACTCGCTCGACGCCGTTTCTGCCCGCGACTTCGCGCTGGAAGCACTGGCGGCCCTCTCGATCGCGGCCACACACCTGTCGCGCCTGGCCGAAGAGATCGTGCTCTGGACCAGTGCACAATTCGCCTTCGCCCAACTGACCGATGAATGGTCGACCGGCTCATCGATCATGCCACAGAAGCGAAATCCGGATGCGGCGGAACTGGTACGGGCCAAGGCGGCGCTGATCACCGGCTTCTATTCGGGCCTGCAGGGCGCCGTGAAGGCACTGCCGCTCGCCTATGCCAAGGACCTGCAGGATGACAAACGTCTGACCTTCGAGGCCTTCGACACGTTTGATCTCTGCGTCCGCGCCATGACCGGCATGGTCGAGACCATGACATTCAAGCCGGACAATATGCGCGCAGCGGCGGCCAAGGGCTTTTCCACCGCGACCGACCTAGCCGACTGGCTGGTCCGCGAACTCGGCCTGCCATTCCGTGAAGCGCACCATGTGACCGGATCACTGGTCGCCGTGGCAGAAGGGAAGGGTGTCGATCTGGCCGACCTCACGCTGGAAGACATGCAATCTGTTCACAAGGACATCACCAAAGGTGTTTTTGACGTCCTGACGGTTGAAGCCTCTGCCTCATCTCGGACATCTTATGGTGGCACAAGCCCTGTTCGCGTCGCCGAACAGGTGGCACAGTGGAAGCAGAGACTTGGACTGGAGTGACCCGCCACATGAAACGCCCCCTGGCTGTTGCCGCCCTTATCCTTGGTAGCCTGACCCTGCCGGCCTGTGGCCTGACGGGAGACCTGAAGCGTCCGGATCCGCTGTGGGGGGACCCGCAGGATGTCGAAGCCGAGCTTCCGGAAGGTGACGGATCTGCCCTGCCGACGCTCCCGCCCCGCGAGGATGCAGAGGATTCCAGCGCCAGCGATGATGATGAACTTCTGGGCGGCCTTGAGGATTGATCCCATGAACAGAGCTGATTTCCGGCCGGCCGGGCGTGTGCTCGGCGGCCTTGCCCTTCTTGCTGCCCTCGGCGCCTGCGCCAGCGGCACCGAAATCCGTGCCGTCAATGCGCCGGGCGCTTATGAGCCGGTCGCTGTAGTTGCCGCAGTCGAGCCGGAGGATGGCCCGCAGGTAAACCAGTGGGGCGGGATCATTCCCGACGCCAAGCCGGTGACACCTGTCGATGACGGTGCGCTCGGCGAAATCGGCGGCTAGGCGGCGTCTATGCACCATTTCGACTATCGGGACGGACGGCTTCACTGTGAGGAAGTCGATCTCGCAAAGCTGGCCGATCAGGTCGGCACGCCTTGCTATGTCTACTCGACTGCCACGCTCCGGCGTCATGCCCGGGTCATCGCGGCGGCCTTTGAGGGGCAGGACTGCCTGATCGCGTTTTCGGTGAAGGCCAATTCGAATCTGGCCGTGCTCGCGACGCTGGCAGAAGAGGGGTGCGGGGCAGACGTCGTCAGCGGCGGCGAGCTGCAGCGCGCCCTGCGCGCCGGGATTCCAGCTTCGAAGATCGTGTTTTCCGGTGTCGGCAAGACCGCGCGGGAGATGGAACTGGGGCTTCGCGAAGGCATCCACCAGTTCAATGTGGAGAGCGCCGCCGAGCTTCGTCTCCTGTCTTATGTCGCCAACGGGTTGGGCCTGCAGGCGCCGATCGCCATCCGCGTGAACCCGGATGTCGCAGCGGGCGGCCACCCGAATATCTCCACCGGCAAGAAGGGTGACAAGTTCGGCGTGCCGTGGGCCGAGGCGGAAGACCTCTACGCCGAAGCAGCGACGCTGCCGGGCATCAAGGTGGTTGGCGTCGATGTCCATATCGGCAGTCAGATCGGGGATCTTGTGCCCATGCGGGCCGCCTTCGAGAAAGTCGTCGGCCTTGCCCAGCGCCTGCGTGCGGCCGGGCATGACATCGCCCGGATCGATGTCGGTGGCGGGCTTGGGATTCCCTACAAGGAGGGCGACGAGCCGCCCCCGCCATCGGCCTATGCGGCGATGATCGCAGAGGTCAGCGCCGGGCTCGGCGTACAGGTCATCCTGGAGCCGGGCCGGGTCATCGCGGGTAATGCGGGAGTCATGCTGACTACGGCGCTCTATGAGAAAGCGGCGCCCGACCGGTCCTTCCTGATCGTCGATGCCGGGATGAACGATCTGATGCGGCCGGCGCTGTATGGCGCGCACCATGACATCCGCCCGCTGAAGCAGGCTGCTCCGGACGCACCCGAAAAGACCTATGACGTTGTCGGCCCGATCTGCGAGTCGACGGACAAATTTGCAGCCGGGCGGGACATGCCTGTTGTGGCGCCGGGGGACCGGCTCGCTTTCATGTCAGCAGGGGCCTATGGCGCGGTGCTGTCTTCGGCCTACAATACGCGGCCCCTCGTGCCGGAAGTTCTGGTCAATGGCGACAGGTTCGACATTGTCCGCCGCAGACCGGATCTTGAGGAGATGCTGCAACTGGAACAGGTGCCGGATTGGCTGAAAAGGACGGACTGAATACGATCAGGACAAAAGTCGCGGCCACGCGCCGCCGGCTGAACCTGCTCGCGTTCGGTCGGGCCTTCTGGCCGCTGTTTGTCTTTGTCGTCCTGTTCCTGTGCATGGCCCTTGCGGGGGCCTTCGACCAGCTGCCCTCGGCCATCGGGGCTGTCCTGACGCTGTTGTTCCTGCTGGGCGGGGCGATCTTCCTGCTGCGCGGTATGCGGCGGTATGCGCCGCCCGGCGACGAAGCGGCTGCCCAGCTGCTCGACCGCCAGTCGCCACTGCGTCCGGTATCCTCTCTGACCGACCGGCCGGCCGCCCCGACGCGGGGCTCGCAGGCGCTGTGGGTCCGTCATCGTGACCGGCTGCTGCAGGCCGCGCGGGAGCTGAAGCTGCCGAACCTGTCGTCTGAATGGCGCCAGCTGGATCCGTTGCGCCTGCGCTATGTCCTGCCTGCCGCCCTGATCGGCTTTACCGTCCTGGCAGCCGGGGAGGGGCCGGGCCGCCTGATGCGGGCGTTCAGCCCGGACTATGGCGCGCTGGTGGGCGCTGACGACATGACCGTCGAGGCCTGGGTCATCCCGCCGGACCATACCGGCCGGGCGCCGGTCTTTCTGAAGCCGGGGCTGAACGATGTCCGCGTGCCGCGTGGGTCCGAGATCACGCTGCGGACCGAAGCGCCTTCGGCGCCGCGTCTGGTTCTGAAAGGACGGCATCGGACCTCCGTCAAATTCGCGACGACGCCGGATGGCGCGTGGGAGGCCAAGGCAATTCTCGAAGAAGACGCCCACGTGTCCGTGCATTGGTGGGGCGAGCGCGCGGCCTGGCGGCTGCTGGCCTCGCCCGACGATCCGCCGGTGGTGGAGTTCGTCTCTATCCCAACCTATGGCCGCCTCGACCGGACGGAGTTCGCCTGGACCGCGCACGACGATTACGGGGTTGTAAAGGCGGAACTTTCGATGCGCCTGAAGGAGCCGCACCCGGCCGCACCGGACGAGGAAGACCGGGTCGTCATCCCGCTCGCCGCCCCCTCCATGCAGGAAATCAAGGACACGACCCAGATCGACCTGACGCGCCATCGCTGGGCCGGCCTGCCGGTGGATGTGCACCTCGTTGTTACCGATGCGTCCGGCCAGGAAGGCGTGAGCGAGACGGTCCCCTTCGTGCTTCCGGAGAAACTCTTCCTCGATCCCATCGCCCGTGTAGCCCAAGAAGTACGTGTCACCGTGCTCCGTGAACCGAGGGATTATGCGGCGCAGACGAAGAACCCGTTTGCCCTGAAACAGGATGCCCTCAACACCGAAGCAGCCAACCGGTTGAACAATGCCCCGCCGGATGTCCAGAAGGCCGCGCTGATGCTCGACTCCGTTACCCTGATGGGGGAGCGCTACATGCCGAACCAGGCCTATTACCTCACGTTCCGGGTGGCTGAGGGCATGCTGGAATCGGCGGGCACCAAGGAAGAAGCCGAGGCCGTCGATCCGTTGCTCTGGTCGCTGGCGCTGAAGGCGGAGTATGGCAGCGCGGCCGATGCCCTGCGCAGGCTGGAAGCGGCCCGGCGCGCACTGGAGCAGGCCCTGCGCGATGGCGCGTCGGAAGAAGAGATCCGCCGAAGGATGGAAGCCTTCCGCGATGCCGCCAATGAATATCTTGCGGCCAAAATGGCCGAAGCCATCGCCAATGGCGGCGACATGCCCGACGAAAATCAGGACGGCATGGCCATGGGCGGCGGCCAGAATCTTGGCGGGCAGGATTTCGAGGACATGCTGAATGCCCTTCAGGACCTGACCGATACAGGCGCCACCGAACAGGCCCGCCAGTTGCTGTCAGACATCACCAACATGTTGCAGAATCTTGAGTTCCAGCGCGGGCAGAGCGGCAATGGCATGGCCGGTATGCCGGGGGATTCCTCAGAAGGAGAAGAGCCGGAAGACCTGCCGCAGGAAGAGCAGGAAATGACCGACGCCATGCGCCGCCTGTCAGAGATCCTGCGCGAACAGCGCCAGCTGAATGATGACACGCTGGCCCAACAGCGCGGCGAGATGCCATCCGGCCAGCAAGGCCAGTCAGGTCAGGAGTCAGGTGAGCAGTCGGGCCAGCAGCAAGGCGGCCAGCAAGGCCAGCAGCCCGGTGAGCAAGCCGGACAGGGCAGTCAGGGCCAAGGCGCCAATCCGTCGGAAGGCGATGGCACGCAAGGCGGCAACCGGCCAGGCGGCGAGCGTCCGGGAACGAACAGTTTTGCCGGTACGGACGAAGGGGGCGCGCCTCAATCCGGTGGAACGCTCGCAGAGCGCCAGGCCCGCCTCGGTGAACTGGTTGAGCAATTCGCCCGCGAACGCGGCCTCGGGGAAGGGGCCGGGCAGGAAGATGCGCTGAGCGGCGCCATCGACCGGCAGGCGCTGGCGGAGATCCGCGATGCCCTGCGCGGCGCGGAAGGCAATCTCGCCCGCGGCAA
Organism: Hyphomonas jannaschiana VP2; assembly: GCF_000685215.1. Classification (GTDB taxonomy): domain Bacteria; phylum Pseudomonadota; class Alphaproteobacteria; order Caulobacterales; family Hyphomonadaceae; genus Hyphomonas; species Hyphomonas jannaschiana. The sequence continues at coordinate 12,055 of NZ_ARYJ01000017.1, read as the reverse complement.
TGATGGCGCAGCCACGCGGGAACAGGAACGCGCGACGCAGGGCCTGTCGGAACTGAACCGTAATCTCGCCGCGATGCTGGACGAGATGCAACGTGAGCGGACCAATCAGGGGCAGGCGACCAATGACCCGTTCGGGCGTCAGACCGGTGGTCTCGGCAACAATGGAGAGTCTGTCCGCGTGCCGGAAGAGGCCGAACGCCAGCGCGCCAAGGATATTCTGGAAGAATTGCGCCGCCGCTATAATGAGAGCGACAGCGAAGAAGAACGCGAATATCTCCGCCGCCTGCTTGACCGGTTCTAGAGGGGGCGTGGATGAGTGCGGACAGGAATATGCCGCAGGATGATCCGCCCCGGCGCAATCCGGTCCCGGTACTGCTCGCCCTGCTGGCGTTCGCTGCCGCCATCTATGCGATTCATGGCAAGCTGGATCATCTTTCCATGCATCAGGTGTATGCCAGGTTCGGTGCGCTGGCCTGGCCGGCTGTTCTGATTGCCCTGGCCGGCATGCTGGCGAGCTATGCAATGGTTGTGCTGAGGGATGGCCTGACACTGCGCCATCTGGGCCTTGCACGCTCGTGGCGCGAGCTCGCCTTCATTTCCTTCACCGCACAGGCCATCGGCAACTCCCTTGGTGAGGCGGAACTGACCGGCGCCAATGTCCGGACCCGGATTTATGGTGGACTAGGCCTGTCGGAAGATGAAAGCGCGGCCGTTTCACGCCTCGTGCGGATCAGCCTGACGGTCGGGGCGCTGGCCCTCAGCGGGCTCGGCCTCGTATTCGAATCCTCGGCATTCCCGGTGCATTTCGGTCTTCCGGATCAGGCAGCCATCGGGATTGGCTGCGTCCTGCTGGCGCTTGTCCTGTGGCACGTTGGGAATGCGAGCCTGCTCGGCCCGGGCGGATGGCAGGGCGTGATTGTACGGGTCGCGGTCAGCTTTGCGGACTGGACAGCGGCGGGGCTGGTGCTGTTCGCCCTTCTCCCTGCGGAGACCGCGATCGGCTTTGCGGCGTTTGTCCCGATCTTTGCGCTCGCATGCCTCGCGGGCGGACTCAGCGGCCTGCCGGGTGGCATCGGCGTGTTCGAAGCAGTCATTCTGTTGCTCGTTCCGTCCAGTCCGGTGGAGGGGCTGGTCGCCAGCCTGATCGCCTTCCGCGTGATCTATTATCTCGTGCCGTTGGCGCTTGCTGCAGCTGGGATGAGCCGGCGTCTCTTCACCCGCCATGGGCCGGCCCTTCAGGGGCTCGGGCGCGGGGCAGGGGACATCGCCACATTGTTTGCGCCCGTCGTGTTCGGTCTGCTCGCCTTCGCAAGCGGTGCCTATCTTCTTGTGGCGGCGATGACGCCTGCGCTGGTGGCGCCGCTGATGGCCGCGGCCCGGTACCTGCCTCTGCCGGTGATCGAGCTGTCGCACTTCCTGGCCTCGATTATCGGCCTCTTTCTGCTGATCGTTGCGAATGGCCTGTCGCGGCGGCTCAGCCATGCCTGGATGGTGGCCATGGGTCTGCTGGTTGCAGGCGGCGTGCTGACGCTTACCAAGGGCGCCACACCGGGCGAGGCCTTGCCGCTCCTGATCGTTCTGGCGCTGCTGGGCCTGGCGCGTCCTGCCTTCTACCGTGCGACGCCGCTGACGGAAACGCGGCTGACCCCGGTCATGGCGGCAGCCGTCATCGCGACGCTTGGCGCCGTAATCTGGTTGGGGCTCTTCTCCTATCAGCATGTCGAATACCGGGACGATCTCTGGTGGCAGGTGGCGCTGGAGGGCGGCGCCTCGCGCTTTCTGAGGGCGGCAGGCGGGGTCAGCGTTCTGGCGTTCTTGTATCTTGCCTGGAACTGGTTGCGCCCGCTGCACGCCCCGCCGGAAGAGGCGCCGCCGATGGAAGACATCCGGCAGATTATCGCAGATGCAGACATGGCCCGCCCCGATGCCGCACTGGCGCTCAGCGGTGACATGCGGTTCCACCTCAGCCCGTCGCGGCGGTCTTTCATCATGTTCAGTGTGCGGGGCGGCCACTGGGTTGCCATGGGGGAGCCTGTCGGGCTTGCCGAAGAAATCCCGTCGCTGGTCTGGTCCTTCCGGGAAGCCGCCGACGCCGCCGGTGCGGGCCTTGTGTTCTATGCAATCAGCCGCGATTTCCTGCCCCTCGCCGTCGAGCTTGGTCTTGCCGTCCAGAAAATCGGCGAAACGGCGATTGTGCCGCTGGAGGCGTTCTCGCTGGAAGGCCCGGACAGGGCGCGCCTCAGGCAGGTCTATAACCGTGCCGGCCGTGACGGGCTGAGCTTTGAAGTGCTGGCCCCAGCGTACGTGCCGGCGCATATGGACCGTCTGCATGAGATTTCCGAGCAATGGCTGGACGCGCATGGCGGGGCGGAGAAGGGCTTTTCCCTCGGCCGGTTCGCGCCGGACTATATCGTGAATTTCCCCATTGCCATCGCCCGGCTGGACGGGGAGATCGTGGCCTTCGCCAATCTTTGGCCAGGTGCCGGGAAGCATGAGATCGCCATTGACCTGATGCGCTTCTCTGCGGCGGCCCCGCGCGCGGTGATGGACTATCTCTTCATCTCGGCCATGCTGTGGGCGAAAGAGGCGGGCTACCAGCGGTTCGATCTTGGCATGGCGCCGCTCTCCGGGCTGGAGGCCCACCGCCTCGCTCCGGCGATGACGCGCGTCGGCGCTTTCCTGTTCGAACATGCCAATGCCGTTTACGGCTTTGAGGGCCTGCGGGCCTACAAGGACAAGTTCCATCCTGTGTGGGAGCCGCTCTATCTCGCCGCGCCGAATGCGCGGGCTCTGCCGGGGGCGCTGGCGGATGTCGCCATCCTGACGAGCGGTGGCCTCGCCCGGATATTCCACAAGTAGCGCCCTTGCGCCGGGCCTGCGGGTCTGCCTTGATGCGCGCAAAACAGGGAGACAGTGATGGCACGCTGGGAATACACGCACGGCCTGAAGGATATTGGCAACGGCCTCTATGCCTGGCTCCAGCCGGATGGCGGCTGGGGCTGGTCGAATGCCGGCCTGATCGTGGACGGGGACCAGTCGCTGCTGGTCGACACGCTGTTCGACATGCACCTGACGCGCGACATGCTGGGCGCCATGGCGGATGCCTCAGGCGTCCGCGCCGAAGAGATCGGCACCATCGTCAACACCCATGCCAATGGCGATCACTGTCACGGCAATGGCTGCTGTCCGCATGCGGAGATCATCGCCTCGGATGCGAGCGCCAAGGAAATGGCTGAAGTGCCGCCCGCCATGCTGGCCCAGTTCAAGAAAATGGGCGGGCAACTCGGTCCGGCGGGCACCTATTTCGCCGATATTTTCGGCCCGTTCGATTTCGATGCGGTCGAGGAGCGTCTGCCAACCCAGACCTTCACAGGCCGGATGGACCTGACCATTGGCGACAAGACGGTTGAACTGATCGAGGTTGGCCCTGCGCATACGGGCGGCGATGTGATCGTCCATGTGCCGCAGGACCGCATCGTATTTACCGGCGACATCCTGTTCATTGACGGCACACCCCTGATGTGGGCGGGGCCGGTGAAGAACTGGATTACTGCCTGCGAGACGATCATCGGCATGGACGCCGATGTGATCGTGCCAGGGCATGGTCCGATCACGGACAAGGCGGGCGTGCGGCGTGTCGCCGACTATCTTGCCTATATTGATGCCGAGGCCCGCAAACGGTTCGATGCCGGGCTCAGCGTGCGTGAAGCGGCGCTGGACATCGCGCTCGGTGACTATGCGAATTGGGGCGACGCTGAGCGCATCGCCGTCAATGTCGACAGCCTCTACCGCGAATATCGCGGTGACGGTCAGGTGACGCCGGTGATGGATCTCTTCGCCCTGATGGCCGAAACGCGGGACGCGATGCGGCGCTAGGTCTCAAGCCCGCGCTCGTGCTTCGACGTCGCTCAGCATGAGCGCTTCAAGTGTACGGACTCATCCTGAGCGAAGTCGAAGGATGACTAGTAGGGAACCTTACCGGTTCGCCCCCGGCACCCACTTAATATCGTCCGCGCCATTGCTGTTCGCTGCGCGGGCGGCGACGAACAGCCAGTCAGACAGACGGTTGATGAAGGCGAGCGCTTCGGGGCTGACGGGCTCATTCTCCATGCCGGAGAGTTCCGCGATTTTCCGCTCCGCCGTCCGGCAGAGGGTGCGCGCGACGTGCAGTTGCGCGGCCAGCGGTGATCCGCCCGGCAGGATGAAACTGTCCAGCGGGGGAATACGCGCATTCATCGCGTCGATCTCTTCCTCCAGCCGCTTCACCTGCGATTCCACGATGCGAAGCGGCGTCCATTCCAGCACACGGCCGCGGTCGGGCGTCGCAAGGTCTGCGCCGAGGTCGAACAGGTCGTTCTGTATACGGCGTATGGCCGTCAGCATTTCGTCTTCGGCGTGCAGCGCGGCGACGCCGAGCGCGGCGTTCACTTCATCCACGCAGCCATAGGAGGCGACGCGCGGGTGCCATTTGTCCACCTGTTCGCCGGTCGACAGGCGGGTCTGCCCCTTGTCGCCGGTGCGGGTATAGATCTTGTCGAGTTTGACCATGGGGTCTCCTCAGGCATGTCAGAAATGAATGGCGCCGGCCATGAAGCCGATGATCACGAGAAGCGCGATCACAATCGCCTGAATGAAAACGCGCAGCCGCATCAGCTTGTTGGAGCGGCTCGGCTGGTTCTCGTCCGTGCGGGCCAGATTGGCGATGCCGAGGCCCAGCACGACCAGCAGGGCCGCCAGGGCGCCGTAAAACAGAATGGTAATCAGCAATTGCATGTCGTGTCCGCCTTTCCGGCCTTGTAATCACTCTAATATAGGCTGGCGAGGCCCGGGGGACAGGCGCGAAAGCGTCGCGCCCGGCCTGTCTCGCCTCAGCCGCCGGATTCCAGCCGGGCGGCAAGCGCCTCGATCCGCTCGGACACCGACGCCATGGCCTCCGCTGCCTTTTGCTCCGCAGCAGGGGAGGACCCGCCGGTGCGCCGCGCGGAATCCAGTTCGTCCAGCAGGGCGAGCGCGGTAATCAGCAGCAACCGGTCTTCCCCGATGTCGCCGACGGCGCTGGCAATATGCTTCACCCGTGCATCCAGCTGCTGTGACAGCGCGACAATCCGCGCCTCCTGTCCGGGCGCGCAGGCGATGGAATAGTTCCGGCCGCGCAAGGTGATGTCGGCCTTGGCCATGCCGTCAGCCCTCCTTGCCGAGGGCGGCGCGGACTTCCTCAATCGCGGCGCCAAGGGCCGAGCTGGCTTCGTCTGCCAGGGCCTGCAATTCGGTCTCGCGGGCAAGGGAGGCGTCGAGTTCCTCGGCCAGTCTTTCCCGGTCAGACACAAGCGCTGCCATTTCTGCGGCGACCACATCAGGATCACCGGCGCGCGCCAGCAAGCCGTCCACGGCCCCCTCCAGGCGCCGGATGGCCGCATCGAGGCGGCGCGATTCGCGGTCGATGTCGCTCATGAAACCAAGGCTTAAACTCAATACGCAGCTACGCCAAGCGGCTTGACGTAGCTGCGGGAGTCTGGCCTAGCACACTTCCGGAGCGACTGAGGGAGATCAGCAGAATGGCTGTAACCAACCGGGACATGGCAAATGCCGTTCGTGCCCTATCCATGGATGCGGTGGAAGCCGCCAAATCAGGCCATGTCGGCCTGCCGCTGGGCATGGCGGATGCAGCCACTGTGCTGTTCCGCAAATTCCTGAAATTCGACCCGGCAGACCCGGCCTGGGCAGACCGCGACCGGTTCGTCCTGTCGGCCGGCCACGGCTCGATGCTGATCTATTCGCTGCTGCACCTGACCGGCTACAAATCTGTCAGCCGCGACGACATCCGCAATTTCCGCCAGCTGGGCGCGAAGACGCCGGGCCACCCGGAAAACTTCGTCACCCCGGGCGTTGAGACCACCACCGGCCCGCTGGGGCAGGGCATCGCCACCGCTGTCGGCATGGCGATGGCAGAGCGTCACCTGAACGCGCGCTTCGGTGATGACCTCGTCGATCACCATACCTATGTCATCGCCGGCGATGGCTGCCTGATGGAAGGCATCAGCCAGGAAGCGATCACGCTGGCCGGACACCTGAAACTGAACAAGCTGATCGTTCTCTTCGACGACAATTCCGTCACCATCGATGGCGGCACGGATCTTTCCGACAATACCGACCAGTGCGCCCGTTTCGAAGCCTCTGGCTGGGTCACCAAGAAAGTCGACGGCCATGACGAAAAGGCCGTCGAGGCTGCGCTGACCTGGGCGAAGAAGCAGAAAAAGCCGGTCATGCTGGCCATGAAGACCATCATCGGCTACGGCGCGCCGAAAATTGCCGGCACCGGCAAGGCCCATGGCGGCCCCTACGGCGCTGAGGAAGTCGCAGGCATCCGCGAAAATATCGGCTGGAAATACCCGCCCTTCGAAGTGCCGGCCGCGATCGAGAAAGCCTGGCTGAAAGCCGGCGAGCGCTCGAAGAAGGAGCATGAGGCCTGGAAGAAGCGCCTCGCGGCGTCCGATCACAAGGGCGAGTTCAATGCCGCCATGACCGGCCGGCTGCCGAAGAACATCGCCAAGGCGATCAACAAGCACAAGAAGGCGGTTGCCGAAGGCGGCGAGAAGAAAGCCACCCGCCAGTGGAGCGGCGCAGCGCTCGAAGTGCTGACGCATCTCGTGCCGGAAATGGTCGGCGGTTCGGCCGACCTCACCGGGTCCAACAACACCAAGACCAGCCATACAGAGCCGATGACGCCGAAGAACTGGGCTGGCCGGTACGTACACTATGGCGTGCGCGAGCATGGCATGGCGGCGGCGATGAACGGCATGGCGCTGCACGGCGGTATCCTGCCATATTCCGGCACCTTCCTGGTGTTTGCGGACTATTCGCGCGGCGCCATCCGTCTCGGCGCCCTGATGGGTACGCGCGTTGTGCATGTCATGACGCACGACTCCATCGGCCTCGGCGAAGACGGTCCGACGCACCAGCCGGTCGAGCATATCGCCTCGCTGCGCGCGATGCCGAACATGCTGGTCTTCCGCCCGGCGGACGGCGTGGAAACGGCGGAGTGCTGGGAACTCGCCATCGCCAACGAGACCGGCCCGTCCACCATGGCGCTGACGCGTCAGGGCGTTGCTCCGGCCCGCACCACGCATACGGACGATAATTTGTCCTCCAAGGGTGCTTATGTCCTGTCCGACTGCAAGGGCAAGGCGCAGGCGACCATTCTGGCGACCGGGTCGGAAGTCGAGATTGCCCTCGAAGCCCAGGCCATGCTGGCCGAAGACGGCATCGCGGCGCGCGTCGTTTCCTGTCCCTGCCTCGAACTGTTCGAACAGCAGCACGGCAATTACAAGAAGTCCGTTCTTGGCACCGCGCCGCGCGTGGCGGTCGAAGCCGGTGTCCGCTTTGGCTGGGACCGCTGGATCGGCGAAGATGGCGGCTTTGTCGGCATGAACAGCTTCGGTGCCTCTGCGCCTTACACCGATCTCTACAAGAAGTTCGGCATTACGGCGCAGGCGGTTGTGACCGAAGTGAAAAAGCGGATCGCCTAAACGGGTTCAGCCGCCGGTATAATTCGCCCTCGGACGAATGAGCCGGCCGCTTCCCTGTTGCTCGATCGCATGCGCGATCCAGCCTGCCATGCGCCCGCTGGCAAAGATCAGGAAGGGCGCATCCTCCGGCAAATCGAGTTGCACGGACAGGGCGGCCAGCGCCATGTCGACATTGGCGGCTTCCCCGCTCGCGGCTTCAGCGGCCTTGATCGCCCGCTTCAGGGCAGGGGCGGGCTTCATCCAGCGGATCAGGGCTGCCGCGCGCGGATCCCCCGATGGGTACAGCGTGTGGCCGACGGCCGGGATGCGTTCGCCCCTTGCGGCAATGCCGGAGAGCGCCGCTTGCGGCCCGTCCTTCATTGCCAGCCTCAGATAGGCAAGCGCCCGGGCGGACGCCTCGCCATGCAGCGGCCCGGTCAGCGCCGCGCAGCCTGCCAGCGCGCACGCGGCCAGCGGCGCCCCGGTCGAGGCGGCGACCCGCGCGGCAAAGGTCGACGGGTTCAGCTCATGGTCTGCCACCAGCACCAGCGCGCGGCGCAAGAGGTCCGTCCCCCCGGGCGAGAGGCCCCAGTGCCGGCCAAGGCGCTGGTGATAGAAGCCGCGTCCGCCTGTGCCCGTTACGGCCGTGCAGACGCCGGCCAGCAATTGTGCCCCGTCCTCTGACAAGGCCGCGCTGCCGCGCCCGAAGCTGGGTGGATCATGGGCTGCCCGGTCGGCCAGAAAGGCGAGCAGCCTGGCCTTGCCGGTGTCTCCTGCCGCCTCTTTTCCTGTGGCCGGGCGGCTGGGCGAGGGGGCGGGCGCCTGCCACAAAAGCGCGGCGGCTTCCTCCAGCGTGGCGTCCGCGGCCAGCTTCACGGCATCTTTTCCGCGATAGATCAGCTTGCCGTCCCGCACCGTGGTGATGGCGGTTTCCATCACCGGGTCACCCCAGGAAATGGCGGCGCTGGCGATGGCCTGACGGCCGCGTCCGCTGCGCCGGCGTTTCACCAGGCCTGCAATGTCTGCGGCGGAATAGACGCTCGCGCGCGGGTCGGTCTCGTCCGGCCGCGAGGCGATCAGCCCCCGGCTCACATAGGCGTAAAGCGTCTGGGGTTTCACGCCCAGCGCCTCCAGCGCGTCGTCTCGTCCAATCCAGCTCATATGTTGATTATATTGATCAAGATTGACGAACGCTAGCCCTAGCGCGACATGAACGGCGAAATAATTGAAGGAGATCGAAAATGGATTCCGGTCTGGAAAATGTTGTCGCCGCTGAAACCATCCTGTCGGATGTGGACGGGCAGAATGGCCGCCTGGTCATCCGCGGCTGGCCGGTTCAGCTGCTCGCTGCCTCGATGGCCTATGAAGATGCCGCGCACCTTTTGTGGCAGGGCTTCTTTGATGACCTGCCGGATGTGGCAGACCTCGGCGCCCGGCTCGGCGCCGCGCGGGTGGATGCGTTCCGTCTCGTCACGCAGATTCCGGATGGGCTCGACATCATCCGTTTCCTCCGCACGGGCTGGTCGCTGCTGGAAGACGATGAGAGTCTCGACTCGGCGATCCGCCTTGCTGCGGCCGGGCCGGTCTTCACGGCTGCCGCCGTGCGCCGTGAACGCGGTCAGGCCCCGATTGCGCCGGAGGCAGATCTGTCCCAGTCTGCTGACTTCCTGAAGATGATCACCGGCAAAGTGCCGGGGGAGGCGGAGGCCCGGGCGCTCGACGCCTATCTCGTCACGGTCTGCGATCATGGCCTGAACGCTTCGACCTTTGCCGCGCGCGTTGTTGCCTCCACACGGGCCGGGCTGGTCTCGGCGGCGATGGGCGGCATTTCGGCCCTCAAAGGCCCGCTGCATGGCGGGGCGCCGGGTCCCGTGCTCGACATGCTGGACGAGATCGGCGTGCCGGAAAATGCGGAAAGCTGGATCGATGACGCCCTTTCACGGGGCGAGCGCCTGATGGGCTTCGGCCACCGGGTCTACCGTGTACGCGACCCCCGCGCCGATGCGCTGAAAGCGGCTGTTGCCCGCCTGCCGGGCACATCGGGCCGGATCGCCTTTGCCGATCATATTGAAAAGACCGTCCTCGGACGGCTGGCGAAAAAGTATCCGAACCGCACGCTGGAGACGAATGTGGAGTTCTCCACCGCGCTCCTGCTGGAAGCGCTCCAGATCCCCCGCGAAGCCTTCACCGCCACCTTCGCCTGTGGGCGTATCCTCGGCTGGACGGCCCATGCCCGCGAACAGATCGCCGAAGGCCGCCTGGTGCGCCCGCGCTCGGTCTATATGGGGCCTGTGCCTGAAATGGCCTGAGCGTCAGCCTCAGAGCGGCAGGGCCGTCTCGAATTTCTGGCACGACCAGACGACATGGGTGTCGTAACGCCGGATATTCGGATTGGTCATCAGAACGGTCTTGCCCCAGGCCTCATACCATTGAAGGCTCGGCCCCTGGACGACGAGGATGTAATCCAGCGGACCGGAGACGTGATAGACCTGCAGCACTTCCGGAGTTTCGCGCATGTCTGCCACAAAGGCATCGATGGCTTCCGGGATCTCCCGCTCAAAGGTCACGGCCACAATCAGGCGCACGCCCAGTCCGTCCTGAGACAAAAGGGAGACGTCCTTCGCGATCACGCCATCCTGCCGTAAGCGGTTGAGACGCCGCCGCACGGCGGACAGGGACAGCCCCACCTCCGCGCCGATCTCGGCATGTGTCATCTGGTTGTCCTGCTGGACGATGCGCAGGATGTGCCGGTCGAATGAGTCCAGCGCGACAGGGGTGATTGTGGCGATATTCGTTGTCATTTCTCCATGAGACGACGAAAATCGCCCTTCAGGCAACCAAAATATGCGAGATTGGCCTTCTGGTTTCCGGTAGATTCCCGGAAACTCAGTTCCCGCAGAGGTACAGCATGTTCCAGCCGCCTGATCTTTCCCGCCGTCATCTTCTGGCCATGGCAGGGGGCGCATGCCTCTTGCCTCTGGCGGCCTGCACAGCAGGGAAGGCGGCGCCGGAGCCGGCTGGTGCGCCAGACGCCTTGCCGGACGCCTCGCTGGAAGCGCGGCTGGCCGCTGTGCTGGAGGCCGTGCCGGTTGAGGAGGTTCCGGGCATCCTCCTGATGGTAGACCGTCCGGACGGGCGGATTTCCCTGACCCGCGGCTATGAAGACCGGGAAACCCGGGCCCCCATCCGGATGGAGTCTGTGATGCGCGCAGGCAGCATCTGCAAAACCTATATGGCGGCCCTGACGGTGAAGATGGCCGGTGCAGGGCAGATCGACCTTGAGGCGCCGCTCAGCCTTTATGTGGACCCCGCCGTCATGGCGCAGCTTCCGGAGGGGCTGGACCCGACAATCCGTCAACTGCTGAACCATACGTCGGGCGTGCCGGATTATTACAGCGAACGTTTTTACGAAGAAGACTGGGATATTTCCCAGCGCCTCACGCCGGCCCTCGTCCTGCATGCCATTCGGGGGCTGCCCGCAACGCAAGTGCCCGGCACGGTCTATGATTATTCCAATACGAACTACCACCTTGTCGCCCTGGCGCTGGAAGCCGTCAGCGGCAAGTCTGTCGCCAGCCTGCTTCAGGCCGAGCTGATCGAGCCGCTTGGCCTACAGCATACATATTATGACGCCGTGTTTCCGCCCGGCGATACGATCCATGGTTACGGATCTCCCTTCGATCCGTGGGCGGATATGTTTGAGTCGCGGGAAAATACTGGGCCCGATGGCGGCATGATGATGCGGCCATCAGATCTTGTGATCTGGTTGCGGGCCCTTCTGGCTCCCGGCGGCCGGTTCGAGGATATTGGCCGCGTCATGGCCGCCGACCCGGTTCTGGAGCGCAAGCGCCGCGAGCATGGTCTTGGGCTCGATATCATGACATCCCGCGAAGGGACGGAGGTTCTTGGCCATACGGGCGGCGTCGACGGATACTTTACGGCCGGCTTCTATGTGCCCGCGCGTGACTCTGTGCTGGTGCTTTACATGAACAGGTCGGATGAAGAGATATTCGGGCCGCTATTCGGTCAATGCCTGCGCGAGGTGGTCGCAGGCTGACATGTCTGCGGTCTCGTTCGGGGAGAGGCGTGGCGCTCTCCCACACCCTCAGCATGTCATCGCGGAAAGTCCGCAGGGCTTATCCGGGACCCGGAAACATTGTCGTCGCGACAGAACTGGGTCCCGGATAAACGCTTCGCGTTTTCCGGTATGACACGGTGGGGGTGGTCTGAGTTCGTCTGATAGGGGCCGGCCCCATCTTTGAGGGCATGCATCCTGACCTTCAACGCTACTTCAACCATGTCTGGCCGCTGTTCTGGCCGTGGCTGGTGTGGAACCTGGTGCGCGTCGCCCGCTGGCATGCGCGCACCGGGCGCGAAGCGTTGATGGCGGTGGACTGTTTCGGCAATATAAGACTCGTTTGCCTGGCTGATGCCCCGCCGCCCGATGATCTCTATACATATGAAGCGCCGCACATTCCCCGCTGGAAACATCCTGCCCTTGGCAGCGATGTGCCTGTCTCGGTTTGTGGCTGCGTGCGCGGCAAGTCCGC
>NZ_ARYJ01000016.1 GCF_000685215.1 Hyphomonas jannaschiana VP2 | reverse complement strand
TGACGTATAGTCCGGCCCATGTCACTCTTGCACCCACCCTCGCACTTCCCGCCGCAGCTCGCCTTCCTCTGGCCCATCATCTGGGTCCAGGTGCTGATGCTGCGCGCGCAGATACGGGCCGCCTATGGGCGCGGCGTGGTGTATCGCTGGAGCGTGACAGATAATCTTCGCGTCTATCTGGTCAGCATCGAGTGGATGCCGGGGCAGAAAAAAGAGCGGCCGCATCTGCAGCCCGCGACCCATACCTCAAACCGCCTCGCCGCCGCGTGCGATGGCCGTGCAGCCACGCCCGAATATCTCCGTGTGCTGCCCCTCTGCCCAACCCTTGCCCGGCCGAACGCAGGGCGTCCGCTTGCCCTCACAAGCCTACAGGCGAGGGGCTTACACCTCCCCCTGCCGGAAACCTGACGCAGCCCCATACCCCGAAAACTCAGCCCACACACCAAGCGCCTTCACGGGCGTCGCACGTACTGGGGCTTACGGGCCTTCGACCTCATGGCCTTCGGCGCGGAGGAGTGCGATCACGCTGTCTTCGCCGGCCAGGTGCCCTGCACCGACGGCGACCAGCACCGTGCCCGGCGCGTCCAGCATGGCCTCGATCTTCGGCACCCAGTCCTGGTTGCGTTCCTTCAGAAGCGCGTCATACACCGCCTGCGAGCCCATCATGTCCGGATTGGACATCAGCGCAGCGAGGCCGGCGACATCGCCATCCTCCCATTCGCTGACCAGAACATCGAGCATTTCGCTCCCCTCCTCCACCGACTCGGCAGAAGAGATCAGGAAGTCGACCTGCTCATCGTCCGGGAGATTGGCGAAGCGGCCAAGCTGTTCCTCGATGGTTTCGAGATAGGCGAAATCCTTGCCGGCGGCCTTGCCTTCCCGTTCCAGAACCTGCTCCACCCCGGCAGAGGGATCGAACCCGTCCTTCTTCATCTGAAGGACCGACAAATTCACCGCCGCATACCAGGGCCGGAACGTCTGCATCGCGCCGAGAGGGTAATCGAGATAATCGAGCGCGGCCTGAAGTTCGGCCTGCTCGGACGTGTCCAGAAGGCTGGTCAGCTGGCGGCCATCGGTGAAGACGGCGTGGGTGCTGATGAATTGCATCATTTCGCGGGCGGCTTCCTGGCTCGAGACGTCCGCCTCGAAGACCAGCGTGCCGGCTTCGGCCAGGGCCGTGTCGATCTCGTCGGACCGCCAGTCGAGATCCGGGCGCAGGAGGTGGACCGTGCCCATGATGTAGATGGTCGTGTCCTCATCGGCCAGCGTCCAGACGGCCGGTTCGCCCGCGCCATGGCTCGCCTCGGCAGCGGCAAGGGCGGCCTCGTAAAGCGCTTCCTGCTCGGCCATCCGCGCGGCGCGCTCGGCTTCCGGGGAAAGGTCCGGCTTGTCCTCGACCGTACCGCCGCCACCGCACGCGGCCAGAACCAGCATCATCGCCGCGGCGGCAAATGCCGCCCAACCCGCTTGTTTCATGGAGAAAAACCTCTTCTGCCAGACTGCCGGCACCCTAGACCGGCCCTCCCCGCCGGGGAAGCACCGCAACTGCAGCCACCGCCAGCGGCACTGCGCCATTGCACTGTGCGCCAGCTTGTCTTATTCACCGGCCTCGGCTTGGCACCCATAGCTCAGCTGGATAGAGCGCTGCCCTCCGAAGGCAGAGGTCAGAGGTTCGAATCCTCTTGGGTGCGCCAGTTTCTCCAATCCGGACAGGCACCTGACTACAGGGCGACCCGAGCGCGTCGATCAGATCCCCTGCTCCGTCAGGGCGCCCCGGACTGTTTTGAGCGCCTCGCGCGGCTGGCCCGACAGGAGAATGCGCACCGCTCTCAGTATGTGACGGCCAAGGCGGGGCATGAAGAAGTACAGAGCCACCGGATAGATCAGCGCCCCCAGCACGATTGTGGCAACCACATGGAGCAGCGGATGGGCGAGATCCGGCACGAAATCCATGAACAGCCAAACGGCAAGCCCCATGACACAGGAGGCAAAGAAGGCCGCAGAGCCTGCAAGCAGCTGGCGAATGACCGTGAACCCGACCACGCGCTGGATCATCCAGGTACTCAGCACGAAGGTGATCACCTGCTTGGCCAGCAGGCCCAGCGCGATGGCCACGATGCCATACTGATAAGTGAAGGCGAGCAGAATGGAGGTCGCAATGATCGAAGTCAGCGTGATCCAGGCCACCACATCCGGCCGCCCCACGCCGCGGAACACGCCGAGAATGATCGCCGTGATCGGCGCGCGCAGGCCAATGACCATATAGATCTGGAAGATCGGCACACTCGGCGCCCACTGCTCGCCGAAGACAACCGGGATCGCGACCGGCGCCACGACAAAGGCGCCCATGAAAGTCGGATAGGCGAGCAGCGCCGACATGCGGATGGCACTGTCCATCGCCTGATGAAGCGTCTCGCGATTGTCCTGCATGGCCGATGCGACCGGCATAGCCACGGCAGCGAAAGGCGCGATCAGCGCCTGGTTGGCCTGCTGAAAGAGCCGTTCCGGCAGATTGAACACCCCGACCGCATGCGAGCCGAGCGTCATGCCGATCAATGTCTTTGGCAGCATCTGGTCGAATGTCTGCAGAACCTTGGACGCGCCATTGGCCAGATTGAACCGGATCAGTTCGAGAAAGTCCGGCCAGCTGGAACGCGTATTGGGCACCCATTTCGCGAAATAGAGAAAACCGAAAACCCGCACGATGCGGCGGGACAGTTCCATCCCGACCAGCGCCCATTCATTCCGCCACATCAGGGCCAGGATGATTCCGACAATCGCTGCTGTCACGGTGCCCAGAATGTCGATGACCGTGATTTCCTTGTATCGCAAATCACGCTGCAGAATGGCGGCCGGCACAGACATCACCGCGCCGATCGGCAAGATGGCGCCGGTCACGATCAGGACGGGCGCGACCGACGGTTCACCGAATGCGTGCGCGATCCAGGGTGCCAGCAGTACCAGCAGTCCCCAGGCCGCGATGGAAAGCGTCATCGACTGCAGGAAAACCGAATTGATGTGCCCCGGGCGCAAGTCTTTCCTCTGGACAAGGGAATCGCCCAGTGTGCCCGAGGCGATCACCTCCGGCAGCATCACCACCATCAATGCCATGACGAACACGCCATAGTCTTCCGGTGTCAGAATCCGGGCAATGATGACAATCGACAGGAACGAGCCGATCAGCGTGGTCCAGTTCGCAATCGCGTTCAGCGCGACCGCCTGTCCAGCCTTTCGAAGCAGGTTGGGTGCCATGGGAAACTCCGCGCCGGGACCGGCTACCTTCTGACGAAGGAGGACGGAACCTCCCGGGAAACATTTTTGCTCGGGACAGTCAAACGGCCAACGAGTGAAGCAAGCCTGAACGCGAGGAAAGGTTTCCCATTCTGCAGGGCAAGGCGGACCCGCCAAACCATGGCCCGGGCAGCGGCGCGGGCCATCTGCGCGCCAACCGGAGAGGCATGCTTGATTTCAAAGAACAGGGCCTGCACGTCCGCATCCATCAGGCATTCGTCACACCCGTATTTCATCATGAAGGTCTTGCGCAGGTCCGCTGTCTCTTCGCGGGTCAGCGGCCGGTCTGAGATGCGGGCCGCCCGGCTGAAATCTTCTCCGGCTTTTTTCCAGAAATTCTTGCGAGCCATCACGATGCCGCGCCGGATCAGAGCCCGGCGGGTCATGCCCGGCTCGGTCAGTGAGCAATCGGCCGGCAGGTATTTGCCGAGCGGCAAGGCCTGATAGGTGATCCCGAAGATCCGGCGGTCATATCGCTGCCAGACGGCATCTCGTTCTGCGGCTTCAACCACTTTCGCGGCCGTACCGCGCGGAAGATCATGCTGGCGCTGGTGGAACAGGACCTGTTCTGTCGGGACCGGACGGCCATGGCGCGCCAGGCGCAGCAGCATGTCATAGTCCTGAGACCGGACGAGGGATTCGTCGAACGCCCCTGCTTTGAGGTAAAGCGACTTGCGCACCAGCATGGCAGGCTGATGGGCAAACATGTCGAGGAGCGATTCAAACAGGAAGTCTTCCGGCGGGCTTTCGCGCCAATAGCCTGTGTCTCTCCACTTCACCCGGCCATCCGGGCGGACTTCGAACCGGTCGTGGCGGCCATAGGCAAAATCGGCATCCGGATTGGCCTTCAGAAGGCCAAGCAGGGTTTCCAGGGCATCGGGCTCAGCAATATCGTCATCGTCGAAAACCCAGATCAGGTCCCCTTTCGCGACGCTGAGCGCCTTGTTCAGCGCCGCCGACTTTCCTGCATTGTCCTGATTCAGGATTTTGATGTCGTCCCGGTAAGGCTCAAGCCTCGCCAGCGTGTCATCGGTGGAGCCGTCATTGATCACGATGATCTCGTCAGGCCGCCGCGTCTGAGCCAGAATTGAGTCCAGCGTCTCCACGAGAAGATGCGCCCTGTTAAACGTGGGGATCAGCACAGTAACCGAATTGGCAGGCATGCATCTTCCTTCTGGTCGATCGAGTGTCCCCTGACTCAAGCGGTTGTCGACTGGCATTGGTCTTGCTTGAGTTTAGGCACAAATTGGCTTCGTCACATAGCGCCGAACCTGCAACCCGCATGCCAGAAGACGGCAAAAAATCAGCAGGCCCTACCCCAAGGTGACCGAATTCCAATTGAGAGGAGGCGGAATGAAGATTGCGTTCTTTACCAACGCGTTTCCGATGATGTCGGAAGCCTTCATCGTGAACAGTGCGGCCGCCCTGATCGAAGCCGGGCACAGTGTCGACATTTACGGTATTGGCAATGTTGATGCGACCGGCCTGTCAGTTCCGGAAGCGGAACCTCTTCAGCTGGAACAGTCGACAACCAACATGCGCTGGCCGGACACATCCGCCGGGCGCTGGAAAGGCTTGCCCGCTGCGCTTGGACGTCTCGTTGGTCAACATGGAGTCTCTGGCCTGGCTCGGATCAGGCCCGGCATCTACCGGCGCACCTTCATGGATCTCTCCGCCTTTTACCAGGCATCGCAAATGCCTGCCGATGGCGCCTATGACATCATTCATTGCCAGTTCGCTCCGCTTGCGGAGCATGTGATAAAGCACCGCCGCGCCGGATTCCTCTCCGGTCACCTCGTTGTGAACTTCCGGGGCTATGACATTTCGGAACTGGTGACCCTGCACGGAGAACATCTCTACGATCACATATGGCCGGAAGCCGATGCGTTCATCTCGAACTCCGACTATTTCCGCCAGCGCGCCATCGCCATCGGATGCCCGGAAGACCGGATCAGCGTGGTGGGGTCAGGCATGCGGCTGGAAAGTTTTCCGTTCCAGCCAATCGAGGAAGCGCCGTCAGGCGACATGCGTTTCCTGATGGTGGGGCGCCTCATCGAGCGCAAAGGCTTTCATATTGCCCTGCCGGCCCTCTCACGTTTTGCCCGCGCCTCAGGGCGCCGGGTCCATGTCGACATCGTCGGCGACGGCCCGTTGCGGACCGATCTCGAGCAGCTTGCGCAGGACTGCGGGCTTGGCGGCTGCGTCACGTTCCACGGCGCCCGGAGCCATACCGAGATCGCAGACTTCATCCGCCACTGCGATGTATTCATTGCGCCTTCCATGACCTGTTCCAAAGGCAGCCAGGACGGCCCCGTCAACACGCTGAAGGAAGCCATGGCCATCGGGCGCCCGGTCATCGGCACCCGCCATGGCGGCATTTCCGAACTGGTGCTTGACGGAGAAACGGGCCTGCTTTGCGAGGAAGGCAGTATCGACGCGCTCGAACAGGCCGTTCACCGCATCCTCAGCCTTCAGGGCAACTGGCCACAAATGCTGAAGGCCGCCCGCGCTGTCGTTGAAAATACCTACGCGCTGCCGCGCACGACGGAAGACCTGATCGACATCTATACTGCCATTCTGGCAGCCCCCTCCCCCGAAAACCCTACCCGCCCTTCAAGGAAAGTAGCCTGATATGACTGAAGCAATGACCACCGACGCCAAGGCCACCATCATCATGACCGCGCGCGACCGGTTCAGCATGGCCGTCCGGGCACTGAACGAGATCGCCGAGGTGACAGCCCGCCCCTATGAGCTTATCTATGTAGATGGTGGCAGCCCGAAACATGTTGCAGAAGAAATCCGCGCCGTCTGCGAGAAAAACGGCTTCCGCTATCTGCGCTATGACCATTTCCTGGCCCCCTGCCAGGCCCGTAATATCGGCCTGCGCCTGTCGGCCACGCCTTATGTCGTTTATTGCGAGAATGATGTGCTCGTCACCGGCGGCTGGCTGGCAAACCTCGTGAAATGCGCCGAGGAAACCGGCGCCGAAGTGGTTCAGCCCCTGATCTGCCAGGGCACGCCGCTTCATACGGAAATTCACCAGGCTGGCGGCAATTTCACAGACGACATGGATGCCTTCTTCAATGGGACCGAAGACCAGCGCCGCCTGTCCGACAGCCATCTCTGGCATCAGGGCGAACAGGTCGGCGATGTGGAGCTTTCCCGCACCGAAACGCAGGTCACGGAAGTTCACTGTTTCCTCGTGCGCCGGGACGCCTTCGAATGGCTGGGCGAGTTCGACGAGAACATGCCCTGCTCCAAGGATCATGTGGACTTCAGCGTCAATGTCTGGAGCAAGGGCGGCCGGATCATGCTGGAGCCGACCTCTGTTGTGACCTTCTGCGTGCCGAGCCGCGTTCATCCGGTCGAGCCGATGGACCGGGCCTTCTTCCTGCTGCGCTGGTCCCCCAAGTGGCAGCGACAGAGCCTCAGCCACTTCCAGAAAAAGTGGAAACTGGAGA
Source organism: Hyphomonas jannaschiana VP2 (assembly GCF_000685215.1). Taxonomy (GTDB): domain Bacteria; phylum Pseudomonadota; class Alphaproteobacteria; order Caulobacterales; family Hyphomonadaceae; genus Hyphomonas; species Hyphomonas jannaschiana. Next base: position 49,409 of record NZ_ARYJ01000016.1, on the reverse strand, counting down.
ATGATCCCTATTTCGACCGCTACCTGAAACTGACCGGCTGGCGCTATCGCGAAGGCGTCGCCAAGCCGCTGATCCGGAAGATCCCCTTCGTGGGACACAGCTACAAGGTGCAACAGGCCGGGTCGCTCCTCCTGATGCCATTGCTGAAATTCGTCGGCGCCCGCCTGGCAGATCAACAAGGACAGGACTACCGCCCATCAGATGGCACGCCGCCGCCTGCCTCCGGTGTGACGGACAAGAAATCCGCCAGCGCAGCCGCCTGACAACGCCATTCCACAAAGGGTGCCTCTCACGAGAGGCATCCGTTCTTTCAAAAGGGAAAAATGGCGCACCGGGGAGGTGAAGAAGAGAACGGCTATTTTGTTTTCGTAGAATTGTAGCTCTTTGTTCGGTCTCATGGGCCGGTAACGGCTACTCCCGCGAAAACGGTCGCATCAATAGCTGCTTCCACATCCACTTTTGTTCAGCCCGGCACTATGTAAATTCCCAAAAGGTCTAGGCGGCAGGCTACATTTTCAATCTAAAGCTGGATCTCCTAATTAGACCAAGCACTATCACTTGCGGTTCAATCAAATGTGTTGGGATAGCGCTTTACTAAAAGACAAAAACGTCTAACGGGGTGATGCCGACTTAGGCGCCGGGGGGGAGCAGGTCGGCCCGGCGTTAGCTCCGTTTATTCAGGCGACACGATCAACCGGAACTGGGCAGGTCGCCCTTGCCGTCAAAGCTCTGCTCCGTCCGCTCCAGGAAGTCCCGGTCTCCACTTCGTTCAAGAAGGGGTCATACAAGCGGCCTGAGCGCTAGCGTTCAACGGTGTTGCCGTGCTTGTCGGTTTGCCGCACAATGTCGAAGCCGTCTCTTTGCAGATATTTCGGGTGCGCCTACGCTCTGCGGCCCCGGGCGTTGAAACGGCTCGTCTTGGGTTTGGATTCGGAGTAGCGATTTGTACCCTTGCTCGCGTGCGCCCTCGGAGCCGTCCTCAGCACCGGTCACCCGACTGGCCAAACAAGTCCTTGTCGTCTGCCACGGATCAGCCCCTGCAAATGCCGGACCGAAAGCCCGCCTTAGACAGGTGCCAAACTGGTAACACATAAGCCCCAGTTCCACCCACATGGAACCAATCTGGCACCAAACATAATATCGTATCCGCAAGGGCGCTAGCTACGAGTTTACCCCGAAGGGAAAACTCGCTTTATCTTGCCGTTGCCGTATACTGATCTCAAGCTTCCGAACTCAATCGATATCCTGCTGTTCGACATAAACAGAAACCGCGGTGGGAAATTGCGGGGAATCGGCCGCAATCTTGATTGTGCAAGCGCCCCGCTTTGAAGAAATAGACGCTATTTCCTCATCCGCCATAAAGCAAATCGATATGCAACCATCTGCAGACATTAATTTTCCTTCAAATACAAGGCTCTTTTCCTCTAGGGAGAAGCAGGATAGCGGGAGCAAGTCTATCTCAACTTCCCCGTCCTCTTCGGATTGTGTGGCAATCGACAAAGAAGTTGGAGTACTATTTACTACGAATTTTGGCGAGTATTCAGGAATCACTATGCCCTCAGTGTTGCGATCATAAATAAACAGCATCCCTCTAGGTACTGACGTTTGAATTTTCGGCATGCTATCTCTCTTTTTTGCGACGCAGAACTTCTTGTGTTACTTCGCCCGCCTGTCGGCGACTACAACTATCACAATGTGGATATAGGCGTTGAGGATTTCCAGAAGAGTTCAGTGCCGTCGGTGGCTGATGATCACCAATTGCATTTCCGCTTTTGGTTCCTGGGCTTGTGGTACCACAGGTATGGCAGCCATCTTTTGCCATCATATCGTTTAGTTGGCGCTGTTCGGCTGCTGTCGCACGACCCGTGCTGCTTGCTGGTATTGAGCCTTTAGCATAGGGACCAGGCTTCAATGTTGATACGACATCGTCGCCGTACTTTACCGCCAACTTTCCACCGGTCGCGCCTTGGCCAATAACAGGCACCATGGCGACCGCAGCGACGGCCGTATTCACTAAATCTCCTTCAGCCGCATAAAGAACTGTATTCGCAACATCAGCAGCAATTCCGACGACGGGCGTCAGCCCACCGACGTCCAATGCTGTATGTACATTCGCCTTAGTTTCCGCTGAAACATTGTTGCGCCACACATGACCGGCAACTTGCGCCACGATAATGTCCACAAACTGCCCGGTCGGGTCCGTCGCATTGATCGGATCATTTGCGACATAAGCATACAGATTCAGCTGGTCCTGATACCCGATCGGGTCGGTTGAGAGGAACCGGCCTGCGACGGGGTCGTAGTAGCGGGCCTGCATGTAGGTGAGGCCGGTGGCGTCGTCCTGAATGTGCCCGGTATAACCGGGGCGGTCTGAGTTGTTGTTGGGATTAAGGATCTTCTCACCGAAGGGTGTGTAATGCTCACGCCAGCTCAAACCTCCGCCAGCCCAGGTCTGCGCAATCGAGGACCCTTGATGATCGAGATAGGTGTACCAAGGCGAACCGTTCTGAATCCGGATCTGAGCTCCGCCCACGGAAAGGAACGAGGTTAAGTTGCCTGCTGATGCACGATCTCGGTACACAGGTGTACCTGTCAGCGCAGAATAAACCCAGTAATCCGTTTTGCCACCAGAGACACTCTTCACCCGTTTCAAATTACCATCATACGTGAAGCTGGCAGTCGTCGCGCCTGTTACAGCAACAGGCTGATTGGCAAAGTCGTAGCTGAATGCCAGCGGACCATTGATCGTGACATTACCCCGTCCATCATGTGACCAGGTCTGCCAGGTTCCGGCACCTGCCGTATCTTTAACCCGTTTGACGAGGTTGTTGGTGTAGTACTCGATGTCTACCGTCCGGTTGCCCAACACTTTCTTGCGGATGTTATCAAGGGCATCATACTTATAACTGCCACTCCCCCATGATCCGCTCGCCGTTTTGAGACGCCCCTTGGCATCATATGTGAAGCTGCGGTTCTGCCCGCTAACGACATAGTCCGTTATCGATGTAATCTTGCCACGCGCGTCATATGCCTGACGCAGATGGATCAGTGAACTGCCCGTCTTCTGCACCTTGATGTCATAGGGCATAAGGCGATCGGTGAGTGTTTGTATATAGTTGTAACCGTTTCCATAACTTGCCGCACTCACTGCACCATTTGGGTGGTACGAGATGCTGTCGACATACGCTGTCGATCCAACTTTGGCTTCGGTGGGCTGGCCAAATCCATCCGGATCAAAAGTGACCACCGTGCTGTCTGGCAAAGTGCGAGAAGATACGCTGCCAGTACTGTCGTACCCGTGGCTTAGCGCATAGGTCCGGCCATCAATTGCCAAGGTTTCGGACGTGAGCAGGTCCAATTCGTTATAGGCATACGTCCAGTTTACTCCCCCTCTGTTGACCGTAAGCGGATTACCGTTGGCATCGTAGGTCTTTACGATATTCGGTGTTCCAGAGGGGAAACTCACATTTGTTTGCCGCCCCATGGCATCATAGGTGAAGGCAGTACGGATAGAGCTGGACGGCGTCGCACAAGATGACCCGCCAGCTTCGCCGCGGGACGAATACTTCATCTGATCTGCATTGTCATAAGCGAATAGCTCATGCCCAAACTCAGGCGCGTAATGCCGACATAGCCGGAAGCGGTTATCGTACCAAAAGTTACGGGTGATATTTACATTATATCCGCTTGTTGTTCCTGATTGGTTCAGAGATGTCAGATTGTCATGAATATCGCGCGTGAATGTCGTTGTGGTTCCCATCGCATCCAGAACGCTCATGACCGTATCAGTCCCCGGCGCGCCAAAGGAGCGGTATGTCGTTGTTGTCTGGGCGTTTGCGGGGTCCGTTACCCGAATTTTGTTACCCGCCAGATACGCCATACTAGTCGTTGCATAGGGAGAAACATTTTCCGCCGTCTGCGTGATCCGTCCAAAGGCATCATAGCTTGTGCTTGTTCCGGCAGAAGGATTTGATGTGCTCGATGGAAAGGAAACAAAAATCTGGCGCCCCAAAGCATCATAGGTCGTCTTGGTAAAGATTGATGAGGCATAACCCTTTAAATCGACCGCCTGAACATTTGTTGGACGCAGTAGATTGTCATACGTGACGATTTCGCGGTTATTCCCACGTGTGATCGTTTGCGTCACACCATTGTTATTGAGGGTATAGGATAAAGATGTATCAGCCCAAGACCCTGTTCGGGTGATGTTGGTCAGCCATCCCATATTATTATAAATGAAACCCGTCGTATAACCACGCGGATTGGTCTCACTGGTGACCCATCCCTTATTGTCCACAGCCTTAGTGATCGTATTGCCATCGCGCAGTGTAATCGTTTGTGGAATCCCCCGCTTGTAGCTCCCGAATGACGTGGTTCTGTTGAGCCCGTCTTTGTAGGTCGCGAGTGTGCCATTGCTATTGTACGTGTACGTGGACGATGCAAACGAAGAACCGAAGGTTTTGGTCGTCAAACGGCCGCCATTACCATCATATGTATGACGCTCTAACTCCTTGCCGTTGCGTGTGACAACGCTGACAAGCCCTAAGACCCATGGATTGGTCTTGTGGATATAGCTGGCCGAGCTTTGGCGGGTTTGTGCGCTCGTGCTCGTCGACTCATCAATTTCTATTGGAAACCCGTAAGAATAGTTCGAAGACGAAAATGATGTATTATATGTATAATCCGTGGTGTAGGTATCCGATCCACGCGTCGTGAGCTGTTGGGCTGTCAAAAACCGGCGATTTCGGTGCTGTGGATCTCCGGGTGTTGGCGCGGCAGGTGACCCGACATCATTTTCCAAGACATATGTCGAGCTCACGGTTTGCAGAAGCGGACCGGACGCACTCGCCCGAGTTTCAACTTTTACTTGGCTCCCCCCTAAAGGTTCCCGCATCCACTTGTGGTAATAGGTCAGATGAATTCCCGGCCCGATCACTTTCGTCCAGTTTGTGCGATCGCCATCTGGGTCGTCCGTGTCTTCATCCCTTTCATATGTGTAATACCATGCTGCAGTCGGTATGGTTGGCCCCGTGATTTCTTTTGCCGTCACGCTGATCATAGCTGCCGCCACACTCGGCTCACTATATCGCAGGGGATTTGGGAAAGGGTTGGTCTCATGAGGGTCCAGCGCCGTAGGGCAGATACTTTGCATGGCAATGACTGTTCCAATCGATTGCCTGTGCGCAACCTGAGACAATCGGAATGTCGCGGTCGCGCCATTGGGATGCACAAGAGTTACATCCCTTAAAAATATACATCGGTGAGAAGGCCCGGGCTCCGCCGTCATTTCATCGAGTGTAAACGTCCATTGTCGGCCATCCGGCTGGGTAACAGTGTTAAGTACTTGTCCGTCACCAGGCTCTCCGAGTTCACTTTGCCACAACGGCAACTGGTAGGTGCTCTGACGATAAGCATAGCTCCAGGTCCGACCATGGGCTGACACAGTCGAAACGAGTCTGGAAGACCCTGAATAGCTCAACGTAATTGATCGGCCATCATTAGCATGAATCTGCGTAAGACGGCCTGATGTATCGTATTCATACTTCACCCAATTCCCATGAACATCGGTCACCTGTGTGGCCGCCAAAATATTCTGTTTACGGGTCAGCGATCGAGCATCGACATAGCTTAGCGGATCACCATCAAGGACAATATGGCGGTCAAACCGATACTCGTTGCCATTGGGATCATAGCCTAGGAAAGTCGTGCCACTATTGGCGCAGGTAAAGTACCAATTATTTTTGGTGACATGTGTGGCACCACTCGGCCACTGGCTACCCTGAGGCACCTCCAGCAGCTGGTCTGCGGACCCACCTACTTCAACGGTAATACCATTCGAATAGGTATGATCATGCTGGAAGCCACTTCCCTGGTGATAAACATCAGGAAACTGAGATGAAAACGATGCGGAACACCGGCCGCCCGTCCAAGTATTGCTCCCGGCAGTCAGGGCTTTCATCCGTGGGACGACGTATTCCCAATCACCAAATTCAGCGTTTGTATATGCCTTGTAAAGGCGTCCTTGAGACCGGCGTCGGACAAGCGCAACCGGCAAAGCGCTGTTTCCCGGTATTGAGACATCTGTCTGGGTAAAACTCAACGCGCCCGTATTGGGGTCGATCTGGTCCCCAAACATGTCGTCCCCAAATGCGGTCAAACGCGCTTCAGAATCCTGCCGCTTTTCCCATTCAACAATTGGAACGGGCGTTACCGTGCCACCGCCCGGGAACAGAGATAGCTGTTGTTGAAAATCGCCGATGGACTCTGAGGTAGCCGTCCCGTCTCCAGCCTGGCCTGTTTGTGCCTCTGCGTTGACACTCAGACACAGGCTAAGCGAGAACGCACAAAGCGCCCGGACAGCAAAAGACATTTTTAGAGGCCCCCACAGAATAGAAATCTGCACTAGAAGACCACACAGAAAATATTACTCAAGAGGGAAATTGAATTAAATTTTAACGAATACTTTTGGCACAGAATACCAGCCTAGCCCCTCAATCAGGACGTCGAATTTTGACACTGGAAAACCTCAGAACTCGCAAGAGGTGATCGTTGATGGCATTTAGCGCTTCTCCTGTAATCAGAAGCTTCGGGTAGCATTTCAGTACTCAAGTTAATGAGTTGAAGAGTCCCACTGCTGGAATTCCGCAGACATATTCGCAATCAAGTCATCAAATTCAGATGATTGCGCTGTTGGATCGGGAGCCCAACGAAACCTAATCATAAAACTGAGCAGCTCAGTCTGTGATGAATGTCGGTTAAGCCGCATGATTGTTGAAGATATCCGCCTGAAGACCTGGCGCAAATTCTCCGCCAAAGAGAAGGTCCGCATCGTGCCGGAAGGCTTGCGCGGCGAATATTCGATTGCCGAACCGTGCCGGCGCGAGGGGATTGCCCAGGGGCTGTATTACACGTGGTCGAAAGAGTTCCTCGAAGCCTGGCTCGAGGATCGGCGCAGCGGGGCTGGCCACGTCTGAAACCGTATTGACCTGAGCCTCGTCTGGTCCCGCATTTGAATGGAGAGTCTGTCGCAAGGAGACAGACAATGCGGAAGAGCAAATTCAGCGAAGAGCAGATCATCGCGATCCTGGCGGCACAGGAGCGTGGGATGGCGACGGCGGAGGTCTGCCGGTGTCACGGCGTCAGTTCTGCCACCTTCTACAAATGGAAGGCGAGGTTCGGAGGCTTGGACGTCTCGGACGCGCGTCGGCTGAAGACACTTGAGATAGAGAACGCCCGGCTGAAGAAACTGCTGGCGGACAGCATGCTTGATGTGTCGATCCTGAAAGATCTGCTGGGAAAGAACTGACGACGCCCCAGACGAAACGGGCAGCGGCACTCAAGGTGATGGAGACCTACGACATCTCTCAACGCCGGGCCTGACGGCTGGTCAGCATCGATCCGAAAACAGTCAGGCGAGAGCCGGAACCGGATAATCCGGAGATCCGAAGCCGCATGCGGGAGATCGCCTCTGAACGGCGCCGGTTCGGCTATCGCCGCATCGGCCTGATGCTCGAACGGGAAGGCATCACCATGAACCACAAGAAACTGAGGCGCCTCTACGGGCTGGCCGTAAAACGCCGCCGAGGCCGGAAGCGCGTTGTCGCAAGTCTAGCAGAATCAAAAGCGCTTCCTCCTCGCCTTGAACGACCTCGATCAGGTTCTAAGGCTGCGAGCGTCTCCGCTGGAGCACTCTATTGTCTGGCTCGGAGACAAAGAGGCTTTCCTAGGCTTCGTCATTGCAAACACCTTCTTTCATGCCAGAGCCATCTTTCAGGAACAAGCCGATGTTCGCTACGCGCCTCACTTGGCAGACTTGCTCATAAGGCAATTTTCGGATGCCGAGTTTACCGGGATTGTCCGTGCCGTGGTCAAACTCGGCTTTTTGGATAAGCGCACCTGGGAGCCTTTTGATGAATTCCGGGCCTTTGTGTCTCAGCATCTAGCCAAATTGTCCCTTGCAGAAGTGACGAAAAGGGACCGTTAGCAACGGATCGCCTCCATCGATTCAGCACTGGCGATCCCCACTCATACTGCACTGTTCCCGATGCCGGGCAGACCGCTTGCAAGGGTGTGTCGATCCCGATGCAGGAACTGGACGATATCGTCATCGATGCGCTGGAAGGCTCAGTTCTTGAACCGAAGCGTTTGCGCAAAATGACGGAAATGCTTCTAGCCCGCGCGCAGGAGCGGGGACGCTCTGCTAAGGAGCAGCGCAAAAGGCAGGATGGTGAGAAGCGAAAAGCCGAAGCCCAGGTCACGAACCTTTACACGATGGTTGGCAGCGGCGAGTTGTCGATGGACGGTACCTTGTCGGCACACATCCACGAACAACAGGACAAGGTTGAGCGTCTGAAACGGCAGATCGCGCTGCTGGATCGGGAGCGGAGTGCGCCCATTGATAAGCTTGGCGACAAGGTTGTGGAGAAATTCGGGATCGCCGTCTCGCAGGCACTCAGAAATCCGGACAATCGCCAGTTTGCCAAAGCCTATGTCCGGACGCTCGTCAGTAAGATCGAAGTTGGCGAAAAACAAATAAGAATCAGCGGCCCAAAGGACGCTATCGCCCATCAGGCCATGTCATTTGCCGCTAGCAGTGAGTTGGTGCCTGCTTTTGCACAGGAATGGCGCACCGGGGAGGATTCGAACCCCCGACCCCCAGATTCGTAGTCTGGTGCTCTATCCAACTGAGCTACCGGTGCCGGCCGAAAGAAGGCGGACACATACAGTCAGCCCCCAAGGGATGCAAGCCCGTTTTCCCGGCCTTGTGCAGCAGACCGGACGTAACCTAATCACCGGCGTCTTCCGTTCCGGTCTCGCGGCCGGCAGGTCGGTCATATTCGGGGTGATGCGCAGGCGGTGTGTCGAGGTCCGGTTCAATCCCGGTCACGTCGGCAATCCAGCCTGAATAGGCCGAAACCCGCATATAGATGCCCGGACTGTCTGGCCGTGCGCAGCCCAGTCCCCAGCTCACCACACCGATCTGCACCGGGCCGTCCGCCCAGGTTCGGGCGACAAGGGGGCCACCGCTGTCGCCCTGACAGGAATCGGTTCCGCCTGTCCCTGCGCAAATCTGCAGGGCCGGATCGATACTGACGCCTGCAAACTCCTCATCGAGCCCGTACTTGTCGATGAGCGTGGCGATCTGCTGGCGACAGGTCTGCGGGTCGACCGGCGGGACGATCCCTTCCATCAGCGCGAGGCTTGGTGCGCTGACATGCCGGCCAGTCCGGTTGAAGCCTTCTTCCTGACTGCCCTGTTCTTCCGTGTTGCCGTAGCCGGCCACCACGACTTCTGTTTCCGGCACGCTGAGGTCCGGCGACCGCCCCGTCAGCCCATCGAGCCGTGAGAGCGGGCCATCCCAGCGCCCCACGATGTGGATCAGAGCCAGATCGTTGCCGAGTTCGGCATGGCCGGCCTCATAGCCGGGATGCATGACAATCCGGTCGACCGGAAAGGTTGCATCTTTCGGCGTCTCCAGAAGCGTCCCGGCGCCGACCACAAGCTGGAGCGGGCCGAATCTTTTCAGCTCACCCCGCCCATCCGGCAGGTATTGCACGGCCCGGCCGAGATCGGAATCGATACGGATCGTCTCGACGCAATGCGCCGCTGTAAGCGCCCATTCGGCAGAGATCATTGCGGCGCCGCACTCATGGTAGATGTTCCGGCCCTGCTGGGACTGCAGAGAGACGACGCCCGGCCAGTCCTCCGGGTTGGCCTCGCGGCCACCGATGACACATGCCGTAGCGAGAGCCAGCATCCCTGCCGCACTCGCCCACTTCCAGACCTGTTTCACGCCGACATACCTCCCCGGCTGTCTTCCCTTCAGGCCACCGCACCCGACTGTTCGCGCGCCTCATGCACACCGCGCGCAATGGCCCGGGCGAGCGTCGAGGCGGCGAGCTCTCCAATCCGGGTCACCATTAACGGATCCGGATCAGGCAGCGGCACACCTTTGGTTGATAGCACAAAAACCGCATCGCCGTCGAAAGGGGCAAATACCGGGCGGATCGCGCGGGAAAATCCTGACAGCGCCATCTGCGCAACACGCTGCGCCTGAGACGGGGTGAGGGCGGCATCTGTGGCGACGCAGGCAATCGTGGTGTTCTGTCCAAGGCCCGGATTGGCCTTCGCTGCGCCCCAGTCTTCTGCATCCATGGAGAAATCCGCAGGCGGGCGGGCGCCGCCGAATTCCCCTGCCACTTCATAGGGCCAGGCCCAGTAGGCGTCTGTTCCGGGCATCAGCACAGACCCGAAACAGTTCACGCAAGCCAGCGCACCGACAGTGATCCCTTCCGGCATGACAACGCTGGCCGAGCCGGTTCCGCCAGGAAACTGGCCGGCCAGGGCGCCATGCCCTGCCCCTGCCCGGCCAAGCGCAAATGTGCCGGAAGCCGCCTTGAAGGCTTCAAAGCCCAGCGCCGCATAAGGCGCAATCCCGTCCCAGTCCTTGTCGCCGCCATTGGCAAGGTCATAAAGGATCGCTCCGGGAACAATCGGCGTCGGCGGCACGCCGGGGCGCTCGACAAGGCTGAAACCACGGCCCGCCTGTTTGAGACCGGCCATGACGCCATCGGCTGCGCCCAGACCGAACGCGCTGCCGCCCGACAGGAAAACCGCATCCACCTGGTCCACCATTGCGCCGGCTGACAGCAGATCGGTTTCCCGCGTTCCCGGCCCGCCTCCGGCGACAGCGCAGGCCGCAACCGCTGGCTGATCCGGCAAAATGACGGTCACACCGGTGTTGACGCGCACGTCATGTGCCTGCCCGACGCGCAGTCCTTTGACATCGGTGATGAGATTCCGTTTCCCGGCTGTTGTGGCCATGACAATGTCCTGTCGGTCTTTCCCTTTGGAATTCACTCTCTTAAGGTCCGCCGCGACTCACGCAAGCCAAGGACATTCCCATGAAGATCGCCCGCCCCCTCCTTGCCGCCCCCTTCCTTGCCGCCCTTCTTCTGTCCGCCTGCGCAGCGCCGGACGGAAAACAGGACGTCTCGGTTTCGGAAGCGGCGCAGAGCGCGGCAGAAGCAGCCGCCAGCGAAACCACCGACGCCGCACAGGAAGCGGCCGATGTGAACGCATGGACCAAGGGCGCCATGGTGGCCGCGGCAAATCCGGAAGCTGTGGAAGCCGGCCTTGAAATCCTGCGCGAAGGCGGAACGGCCGTCGACGCGGCGATCGCGGTGCACACCGCGCTCGGCCTGGTCGAACCTGAAAGCTCTGGCATCGGCGGCGGCGGCTTCATGGTCTATTACGACCATGCCAGCGGCGAAATCACCGTCTTTGACGGCCGCGAGCGCGCTCCCGCCGCGGCCACGCCGGAATATTTCATGAAAGATGGCGAGGTAATGGATTTCATCTCCTCCTGGCAGTCAGGCCGGTCAGTCGGGGTTCCGGGCGCGGTTGCTCTCTACAAATCGGCGCATGACGCAGCCGGCAAGCTGGACTGGGAAGACCTCTTCCAGCCAGCCATCAAGCTCGCCGAAGATGGCTTCGTGGTGGAACGCAAGCTCGCCGCCACGCTGGCCAGCGACCGGCTTCAGCAATATGTCCGTCTGGATGACCTTCCGGAATCTTCCGCCTATTTCTATCCGGACGGCGTGCCGCTGGCAGAAGGTTCGATCAAGACCAACCCGGCTTATGCCGAAACGCTGAAGCGGATCGCGACTGAAGGCCCGTCTGCCTTCTATTCCGGTGAGATTGCTGAATCGATCGCCTATGCCGTATCCCACGACCCGTCCCTGCCAGGCGCCATGACAGTGGAAGATCTCGCAAACTATGAAGTCGCCGTTCGTCCGGCTCTCTGTGGGGTCGAACCGGATGGCTACAAGGTCTGTTCGGCCCCGCCGCCGTCTTCCGGCGGTGTGACGCAGAACATGATCCTTGGCCTTTATGATCGCCTGAAGCCGACGGGCGAGGAAGCGACCGAGGAAGGATTCCTGAAAGCCTTCGTCGATGCCCAGCGCCTGACCTATGCCGACCGTGACCACTATGTCGCGGATGCGGATTTCGTCCCGGTCCCGGCGGCCGAGCTGATCGATCCGATCTATCTCGATGTGCGGGCGACCGAAGCCTTCGCGCCGGATGAGCATGCAACGCCGGGGGATCCGGGGATCGCCCTTGGACGTGGCCCGATGCGCCAGATGTGGGGCGAAGACCCGACCGATCATCGTCCGGGCACGACGCATTTCTCGATCATCGACCCCTATGGCAACGCCGTCTCCATGACGATGACGGTCGAATCCGCTTTCGGGAACTCCGTCATGGTCCACGGCTTCGTGCTGAACAACCAGCTGACCGACTTCTCACGCGAACCGACAAAGGGCGGCAAGCCGGTGGCCAATGCCGTCGCCGGCAACAAGCGCCCGCGTTCGTCCATGTCCCCAACGCTGGTCTTTGATCCGGAAGGCGACCTGTTCATGGTCACCGGATCGCCGGGCGGCAACTCCATTGTCGCCTATGTCGCCAAGACGCTGGTCGGTGTGCTCGAATGGGGCAAGTCGGCGCAGGAAGCCATCAACCTGCCGAACATCATTGCCCGCGGCGATGTGGTCGGCGTGGAAGTCGACCGCGAAGGCGGACCGGAAGCGGCCGAAGCCCTGCGTGAGATGGGCTATAATGTCGAAGAGCGTCAGGGTGAAAACTCCGGCCTGCATGTCATCATCGTACGCGAGGATGGCCTGGAAGGCGGGGCAGACCCGCGCCGTGACGGGGTGGCACTCGCCCTCGAATAGACGGGCACGCCTCATCCGGGATGGCCAAGCTCTACTTCTCCTACGCCGCCATGAATGCAGGCAAGTCGACCCTCCTGCTTCAGGCGGCGTACAACTATCGTGAGCGGGGGATGGACGTCCTCCTGCTCACTTCTGCCCTCTACAAGGACGACGATGCCGGCCACATCTCGTCCCGCATCGGCATCAACGCCGACGCAACACTGTACACAGACAAGACAGACCTGCTCGCCCTCGTCCGGGACCGCCAGGCGGATCACCGGATCGATGCGATCTTCGTCGACGAGGCTCAGTTCCTGACCAAGGACCAGGTCTGGCAGCTGGCCCGCGTGACGGACCATCTGGACGTGCCGGTACTGGCCTATGGGCTGCGCACCGATTTTCGCGGCGAATTGTTCGAAGGCTCATCCGCCCTGCTCGCCATCGCGGATTCGTTGCGCGAAGTGCGCACGATCTGCGAATGCGGCCGCAAGGCAACCATGGTCGTCAGGCTTGGTCCGGATGGAAAAGCCGCCACGGAAGGCGATCAGGTTTCCATCGGAAAGTCGACTTATGTGTCGCTTTGCCGCCGCCATTGGGAAGAGAAGATGGGCCGCTTTCCGCCTGCCTGAGCCTTGCCTCAGTCAGGGTGCCAGCTGCGCTGTCAGCGCATCCGCCAGTAACCGGCCCGACGGCGTCAGGGACAGGACCCCCTGGTCGAAAGTGAGCCACCCCTGATCCACGAACACATCAATCTTCTCGCGAGACACAGGCTGTCCTGCCACCGCCTCAACGCGGGCAATGTCGATCCCGGTCGCGGGGCGCAGGCCCATGGCCAGCAATTCCTGCGCGATGGCGTTGCGGTCCAGCCGCTCTGCTTCGCCCCAGCCTGAACCGAGCGTCTGCACATTCGCCATGTAGACTTCCGGGCGGCGGTGCGCCTCATAAGCATAGCGGTGGCCGCCAACGGTCACGCGCCCATGCGCGCCTGGCCCTGCGCCGATCCAGTCCCCGCCCTGCCAGTAGATCATGTTGTGTACGGACTGGTGTTCCGGAGACATCGCGTGATTGGAGACTTCGTAAGCTGGCAGGCCGGCCTTCTCCAGAATGTCCTGCGTCAGCTCGAACATGTCGGCCTGATCGTCATCCGGCATGGGCTGGATCTGCCCACGCCCGACGGCGAGACCGAAGGCCGTCCCTTCCTTGATGGTCAACTCATATAGCGACAGGTGCGGCATGCCGAGTGCCAGCACGTCTTCGAGCTCGCTCTGCCAGTCATCCGCCTGCTGGTCCGGGCGGGCGTAGATCAGGTCCACGCTGACAGACGGAAAGACACGCAACGCCCGCGCGACGCTTGCCCGCGCTCCGTCGGCATCATGGTCACGCCCGAGGAAAGCCAGCGCGGAATCACGCAGCGACTGGACGCCGACGGACAGCCGGTTCACGCCGGCATTCTTCAGGCCTGCGAGATCTGCCCGCATGACATCGTTGGGGTTTGCCTCCAGCGTTACTTCCGCACCGGGTCTGATTCCGAACACCTCATCCGCCGCAGCCAGGATCCGTTCGACATCGGCCGGGGCGAGCAGCGATGGCGTGCCGCCGCCGAGATAGACTGAATCCAGCGCGCCATGATCCGGCATGCGCTGGCGATGCGCCCGAATGTCACCACAGATCGCCTCAACCAGCAGCGACGGATCACGGTCTTTCGCGGCGTAGACATTGAAATCGCAATACGGGCAGATGCGCGTGCAATATGGCCAGTGTACATACAGGCCAAACCCGAAATGCGGACCGAAAGGATGAAGCGCCTCGTCTGTCACGGCAGCAGCGCCGCCTTCAGCTTGCGGAACGCATCGGCGCGGTGGCTCATGGCGTGCTTACGGTCCGGGTCCATTTCGCCGAATGTGATCGTCTCGCCGTCCGCAACGAAGATGGGGTCGTAGCCGAAGCCCCTGTCCCCTCTCGGCGGCCAGACCAGCTCTCCATGCACCTCACCCTCGAAGACCTCCTCATGCCCGTCCGGCCAGACCATGGCGAGGGCGCAGACGAATTTGGCGGAGCGGTCGGAATTGCCGGCGGCCTGCAGTTCCTGCTCCACACGCGCCATTGCAACACCGAAATCCCGGGGGTCGCCTGCCCAGCGAGCCGAGTAAATTCCAGGCGCACCGTTCAGCAAAGTAACCGACAGGCCGGAGTCATCCGACAAGGCCGGTGCGCCGGTTTTTTCCGCAGCGGCACGCGCTTTCAGCAGTGCATTGCCTGCGAAACTGCTTTCCGTTTCTTCCGGTTCGGGCAGGTCCAGGTCGATCGCAGAGACGACTTCGAGGCCCAAAGGTTCAAACAAGTCCTTGAGTTCTCTCACTTTTCCCTTGTTGTGGGTCGCGGCGATCAACCTGCCGGGGGACAGGGTGCGGTGTGTCATATTTCGCCCTTCTGAAATGGTTCCATTCTTGCTTTCGTCACAAATACCTATATCGTTATTCGGTAAGGGTTCACGCAATAGCAACGACCCGTCCGGCATAGATCATCCAGCGGAAAGGATGAAGAGAAGAAGGCATGACAGGCAAAACGCGCAATTCCATGGCGGCGATCATGACGGTTCTGGTCACCGTCGTCATGTGGATGACGGCCGCCATCGGCGCCATCGTTCTCCTCGCCGGCAGCATTGAGCTGATCTCGATGATCTCCGGCTCGCCGATCAGCATCGGCGCGATCAAGGTCGACGATCACGACATCTCCGTTCCGGAACTGGCCGCTGGCCTGATCGGCGTCCTCGTCGTGGTCTGTGCCGTGGTCTTTGTCAGCCTGGAGCTGCGCAAGATCCTGGCAACCCTGGCCGCAGGCGACCCTTTCGTCCCAGAAAACGCCGTCCGCCTGACCCGGATCGCCATTGCCATCGCCATCACCCAGCTGATGCGTTACGTGATCGCGATCTTCGTAGGGCTCATGGTGACCGGCACCTCGCTAGAGTTTTCTGTCGACCTCATCGCCTGGGCTTCAGTGGCAGCCCTGTTCATTCTCAGCCAAGTCTTCCGGGAAGGCACCCGCCTTCGCGACGAAGAAAAAATGACCATATAGGAGGGTAGCCATGTCTATTCGCGTCACCCTCGACCGTGTGCTTCTGGATCGCCGCATGTCCCTGACGGAGTTGTCGGAACGTGTCGGCGTGACGCTTGCCAATCTCTCCATTCTCAAAACCGGCAAGGCCAAGGCCATCCGTTTCTCCACGCTTGAAGCGCTCTGCCGGGAACTCGGCTGCCAGCCGGGTGACATTCTCGTCTTCGACAGCGAGGACGATGGCGCCACCGAACGCGTGGCGGCGGAATAGTCATGCGGGACGATCTCTACGCCGCCGGAGATGTTGTCTCGATCCGTTTCGGCGGTGTGCTGCGCCATTATGGCGTGATCACAGGCCGCGGCACTGTGATCTGCAATTCCCGCCTGCATGGCGGCGTCGTGGAGCAGAGTTTCGAAGCCTTTTCCGCCGGCCGCAGCATCCGCCTGCACGGCCGCTACAGCGACCTTGACGGTTACCATGTCGAGCAGAGGGCCCGGAAGCATCTGGGCAAGGAATACGACCTGTTCGGATCGAATTGCGGCCACTTTGTCCGTCACGCCCATCGCCGCAAGCCGACGCCGATGCAGGTGGCAGCCGCGACTGTGCGCACTGTCGGCGACATGCTGGGTGGGCCGAAGCGACGCTATTAAAGCGTCTTGTTTCAGGCGAGCGCGGCGCGCTGGGCGGCAAAGAGTTCGTTGCAGCCCTTCTCCGCCAGGCGCAGCATTTCATCGAGTTCGGCGCGCGATAGCGGGCGCTCTTCGCCAGTCCCCTGCACCTCGATGAACCCGCCATCGGAGCTCATGACGACATTCATGTCGGCTTCGCCCGCAGAGTCTTCCGGATAATCGACGTCGAGCACGGGATGGTCCTGATACACGCCGACGGAAATGGCTGCGGCCTGTTTCATGATCGGATTGGCCGGGATCACGCCCTCATCGACGAGGTATTTGCAGGCGAGCGACAGAGCAACAAATCCGCCGGTGATGGAGGCCGTCCGCGTGCCGCCATCGGCCTGCAGCACATCGCAGTCGATGGTGATCTGGTTTTCCCCCAATGCGGCAAGGTCACAGACGGACCGAAGCGAACGCCCGATCAGTCGCTGGATTTCCTGGGTCCGGCCGGACTGCTTGCCTGCGGCGGCTTCGCGGCGCCCGCGCGTGTGTGTTGCGCGCGGCAGCATGCCGTATTCCGCCGTCACCCAGCCACGCCCCTGCCCCTTCATCCAGCCCGGCACACGGTTCTCCCAGCTGGCAGTGCACAGGACATGCGTATTGCCGAATTTCGCAAGGCAGGAGCCCTCGGCGTAGCGGGTCACCTGGGTCTCGAGGACAATCTCGCGCATCTGGTCAAATGGGCGGCCGGATGGACGGACGAGCTGGCTCATGGGGGACCTCCTGTTTGGTGCCACGCCTGATTGCGGGTTTTGGCGCACCTGTCTACACCGGATCACCGAGGGAAAAGAAAGCGGGGCTCATGAGCAACGACATCACGATTGCGCGGGGCGCAAAGAAACTGCCTATCGGACAGGTCGGCAAGCGGCTCGGCATCGACGCGATGGATCTCATTCCATTCGGCTACGACAAGGCAAAGATCAGCAATCATTACCTAGCCAGCCTGAAGCAAAAGAAAGACGGGAAGCTGATCCTGGTCACGGCGATCAACCCAACGCCTGCCGGTGAAGGCAAGACCACAACCTCGATCGGCCTGGCCGACGCGCTGAAGCGGCTGGAGAAGAACGCCCTGCTCTGCCTGCGCGAACCGTCGCTCGGCCCCTGCTTCGGCATGAAGGGCGGCGCAACCGGCGGCGGGCGGGCACAAGTCGTCCCGATGGACGACATCAACCTCCACTTCACCGGAGACTTCCACGCGATCACCTCGGCGCACAATCTGCTGGCGGCAATGATCGACAACCATCTGCACTGGGGCGCGGAGTCCGGACTGGAATCCACACGTGTTGCATGGCGCCGCGTGCTCGACATGAACGACCGCAACCTGCGCCAGATCGTGACCGGGCTCGGTGGCTCCGGCAATGGCGCGCCCATGGAGTCCGGATTCGACATCACTGTGGCCTCCGAGATCATGGCCATTCTATGCCTCGCAAAGGACGCACACGATCTGGAACAGCGGCTGGAACGGATCGTCATCGGCTACAAGCGCGGCCGCGTGCCTGTGACGGCGAAGGACATCGGCGCTGTCGGCGCGATCATGGCGCTGCTGCGCTATGCCATGCTGCCCAACCTCGTCCAGACGCTGGAGAACAACCCGGTGCTGGTCCATGGCGGCCCGTTCGCCAATATCGCCCATGGCTGCAACTCGGTGATCGCCACCAAGGCCGCCCTGAAGATGTCGGATTATGTCGTGACCGAAGCCGGCTTCGGCGCCGATCTGGGCGCGGAGAAATTCTTCAACATCAAATGCCGCCAGGCCGGGCTGACCCCGTCTGCCGCGGTGGTCGTGGCCACGGTCCGTGCCCTGAAGATGCATGGTGGTCTGTCGCTGAAGGAATCCGCCTCGGTCGGGTATGATGCACTGAAAGACGGCCTCGCCAATCTCGGTCGGCATATCGAGAACCTGAAAAAGTTCGGTGTGCCGGTCATCGTCGCCATCAACCGCTTCACGTCCGATACGTCCAGCGAGCTCAATGCCGTGGAAGCCTATTGCAACGAGCTTGGCGTTCCGGTGTCGGTCTGCACCCACTGGGCCGAAGGCGGCCGCGGCGCCGAAGATCTGGCGCAGAAAGTCGTCAGCACGATTGACGCCAACCCGTCCCAGTTCAAACCGCTCTACCGCGACGAAGCCCCGTTGCTGGAGAAGATCGAAACGGTCGCCCGCGAGATCTATCGCGCCGAACGGGTCGAGACGTCTGATAACGTCCGCGCGGCCCTGCGACGGATGGAGGAAGCAGGCTATGGACACCTCCCCGTCTGCATGGCCAAGACGCAGTACAGTTTCTCGACCAATCCGAAACTGGTCGGCGCGCCAGAAAATCATGTCCTCCAGTTGCGGGAGGTCCGCCTCTCGGCAGGTGCAGGGTTCGTTGTCGGCATTTGCGGAGACATCATGACGATGCCCGGCCTGCCCCGGCATCCTGCGGCAGAGGGCATCTCCCTCAATTCCGACGGGGAAATCGAAGGCCTCTACTGACCCCGCGCGCCCGGGCTCCGTGACGCCGAAATTGATGCTGGACTATATTTAGCAGTTTTGCTAATTAGCAGAAATGCAAAACGCCGTCTTCAAGGCCCTGTCCCACCCTGCCCGCCGGCAGATCCTGGCGCTCCTGCGCAAGGGGCCTCAGCTGGCCGGTGACCTCGCCGCAGAGTTCGACACCAGCTGGCCGACCATGAGCCGGCACCTGGCCGTCCTGAAAGACGCCGAACTGGTGACCGCCGAGCGGCAGGGCAACCAGATCCTCTACCGCATCAACACAAGCGTCCTGGAAGACGCTGCCACCGCCCTGCTCGGCCTGATCGGCCGGGACGACGGTGACGACCCCCTCAAGGAGGCAGCCGAATGAAACCCTTTATCCGCAACGGTCTTCTGATCACCCTGGGCGCCACCATTGCCGGGGCCGCGATCTCACTGGCCGCCACGCAGGCATTGCCCACGAACGGGGAGTTTCCGGTCCACTGGGGCCCGACAGGCGCACCCGACCGCTGGACAGATCGCACCGGGGCCATCCGTTATCTCTGGACCATGCCGGCGATCACGCTGGGCGTCGGCCTGCTTCTGGCCGCTGTGCCCTCAATCGATCCGCGCAAGGGGAATATCGAGAAAGGCCGGCGCGGCTATGTCGCGATCTGGCTGGCGGTCATGGTGCTGCTGACCTGTATTCATGGCGGCGTCGCCCTGCAGATGATCCGGACCGGAGAGGCCGCGGAAGGCTCCGGCCAGATGGTGCGCTGGGTCATCGCCGGCGCTTCAATCATGTTCATTATCGTCGGCAACTACCTGCCCAAGACACGGTCCAGCTTTTTCTTCGGTATCCGCACACCGTGGACGCTGTCCTCGGATACGGCATGGGAAAAGACGCACCGGCTCGCCGGCCCATTGTTCATGATCGCGGGCGCGCTGGGCCTTGTCGGCGCCTTCATCTTCAACGGTATCCTGCTGGCCGTCCAGCTGACCGGCTGGGCCGGGCTCGCGGCGATCATCTCCGTGATCTATTCCTATTTTGCCTGGCGCAATGCGTCCGACCGGGAACATGGCACCAACCTCACGGTGTGAGGCCTATTGAATGCAGGCCACCGGCCCCCTATCCATTTTGGTATGCAACCGCTTGCCGACACCCAATCGCTGATGCAGCGCCTCGACCAGCGCTCGCGGGATATTTTCCGCGAGATCGTCGAGGGCTATCTGGCGACGGGGGAGCCTGTCGGCTCGCGCACCCTGTCCAAGGGCAGCATTGCCCTCTCCCCGGCCTCGATCCGGAACGTCATGGCGGACCTGACGGATCTCGGCCTGCTGGACGCGCCGCACATCTCCGCCGGGCGCGCGCCGACCCATATGGGCCTGCGCCTGTTTGTGGATGGTTTCCTCGAAATCGGAGAGCCTGCCCGGGCCGACCGCCAGACCATCGACGACCGCCTGAAATCGGCCGGGGCAGACTTTGAAAACGTCCTGTCCGAAGCTTCCGACATTCTCTCCGGCCTCGCAGGCGGCGCAGGGCTCGTTTCCTCTCCAAAACGCGACGCCGCCGTGCGCCATGTCGAATTCCTGCCGCTAGGCCCGCGCGATGCGATCTGCATCCTGCTGACCGAGGATGGCGATGTCGAAAACCGCTTCATACAAGTGCCGGAGGGCCTGCCCTCAACCGCCCTGATCGAAGCCGGCAACTACCTCTCCACCCGCATGAAGGGCCGCACCCTTTCGGAGGCGGCGCAGGATGTGCGCGAAGAGCTGAGCTCACGCCGGGCGCAGCTGGACGTGACCGCCGCAGGTCTCGTCGAACAGGGCCTGGCCCAATGGAGCGGCGAAACCCCCGGACGCGGCCGCTCGCTGATCGTGCGGGGCCGGGCGAACCTGCTGGAAGACGCCAAGGCGGCGGAGGACCTCGACCGGGTGCGCCAGCTGTTCAATGAACTGGAGCGCCAGCAGAACGTGCTCGATATTCTCGACACGACACAGGAAGCCGGCGGGGTGCGACTCTTCATCGGCTCCGAAAACCAGCTTTTCCCGCTATCAGGTTCAAGTGTGATTGTGGCGCCCTATATGGGTGGCGGAAAACAGGTTATCGGCGCCCTTGGCGTGATTGGGCCGACGCGGCTGAATTATGCACGGGTGATCCCGATGGTAGACTATACAGCGAAGGTCGTGGGCGAGATCCTCTCCCGCCGCCGCGCCAAGGACGGAAAATGATGAGCGACGAAGCGAAGACTGAAGACACAGAATCTGTCGAAACGCCTGAAAACGCCGCCCCGGAAGAGGCGACGCCGGAAGATACGATTCTCCGCCTTGAAGCGGAAAAGGAAGAGATGCGCGGCCAGCTGCTGCGCACGCTGGCGGACCTCGAAAACACCCGCAAGCGGGCCCAGAAAGAGGTCGCCGATGCGCGCGTCTACGCCATCGAGAAATTCGCTGCCGACCTTCTCAGCGTCTCCGACAACCTCGCCCGCGCGCTGGCTGCCCTGCCGGACGGCGACCGCGATGCCCTTTCGGAAGCCGGCAAGAATTTGCTCGGCGGCATCGAGATGACGGAGAAAGAGCTGCACACGGCGCTCTCCCGCAACGGCGTGACCGTGATCGCAGCCTTGCCTGGCGATGCCTTCGACCCGAACCTGCACCAGGCGGTGGCGAATGTCCCCTCCCCGCAGGCGCCCGGCACGATCCATGACGTTTTCCAGACCGGCTGGAAGATCGGCGATCGCGTCCTCCGCGCCGCCATGGTCGCCGTCAGCGCAGGCTCGACGAACTAGGCTTCGATTTTCAGGTAAACCGCTGAGGCGTCATCCCTGCGCTTGATCCGCGGGATGTCGCCTTCGGGAGCGTTTTCGAAATCGCGCAGCATGCGCACCAGCGCGAGCAGGCCTTTCTCCGACAGGTCCGCCATCAGGCTGTCGAGGTCATGCGTCGCGTAGGGCGAAATGAGCCGGTAGAGGCCGTCGCTCATCAGGCAGACCTCGTCGCCCGGTTTCAGCGTCGCACGCTCAACATGAAGATTGGCCGCGACCGCCGGTCCGAGACCGAAGGCGCTTCCGACTTCGTTCGATAACCGACGGCTCTGGCGGAGCCAGCCCATGCGCTCTTCCTGTGTCAGGGCCATGACGCGGCGCGCGGCGGCGGTCTCGTCCTCAGCCTTTTCCGCATGACCGATCAGGCGCACGCCTGCCCCGGACCGGATCAGCGCCATGCAGTCGCCCATGAAGACGAACACCGCCTCTTCACCCTGCAACCACATCCAGATTCCGGAGGCGATCGGCAGGGCTTCGCCCGGCAATTTATCCAAAGGAATCTGGCTTTCAGCCTCGGCGCGCTGGCGCACATCGGCGAGGACGGAGGCAAAATAGGTCTCCGGCGCTTCGCCGCTCTGAGGCGCCTGCATCAGCCGGTCTGACAGCGCCTCAGCAATCCAGGCCGCGCCACTTTCGCAGGCCGGGAACGGGCGCAGATCGGTCACATCGGTTGCGCCATCCAGCACCCAGGCCGTGCCGGCGGCTGCATCGAAGCCTGCCCGGTCATCGCCTGTTTTGCCCGGTACACCGGGATCATTCACCGTGCTGACGACATCCAGCCGCATCGCCCCGCCTTTTGTCATGCGCCCTCAATCTAGGAGCGTATCACGCTTCGCCCGGCACCGCACATGAACGCTTTGAGACATTTGGGAATTTGGCCCGCGCCCAGGCGCGTTCGTGCAGCGTGTAGGCGGCCGTCTGGACCAGCGGCTCGATCAGGCCGATGGCGAGCGCGGCGTGCCAGCTGCCGGTCAGGATGAAGGCCACCGTCATCGCCACGGACAAGTGCATGAGGCTGTAGGTCAGCGTCTTGAATGCATGCGTCGGCATGTGTTGGATAACTCCCGCTCCAGACCATGAAGAACACCATGAACAGACCATATAAAGACCATGAAGACGGTCTGTTCTTCCTGCCAATCTGGCCTAAATGCGAACGATTCTCAAATAAATCCTGCAAGACGCGGATATAGGCGCGATCTATGGCCGCAAAGCACAGCCAGACATGGAAAAGGCGTCGCAGGCCTCTTGTGACGCGTTGAAATTTCCCCATATCCCAGACCGAACGGGCGAACAGGTTCAACCCCTCCATTCGCCTACTCAAAACGTCACTTGCAGAGCTATCTGCCTTGCGGGGCTGCTGAGCAGACCGCGCGAACGGGGCAGGTGGCGGCTAAAGGAGAGAGAGACTTAGTATGAGCAAGATTATTGGTATCGACCTCGGGACCACAAACTCCTGTGTCGCCGTCATGGAAGGCGGCCAGGCGAAGGTCATCGAGAATTCCGAAGGCGCGCGCACGACCCCGTCCGTTGTTGCCTTCACCGAAAGCGGCGAACGCCTGATCGGCATGCCTGCCCGCCGCCAGGCCGTGACCAACCCGGACTTCACGTTCTACGCCATCAAGCGCCTGATCGGCCGTCAGTTCGACGACCCGACCGCGCAGAAGGACAAGGCCATCTCGCCCTTCGAGATCGTCAAAGGTCCGAATGGCGACGCATGGGTCAAAGGCCGCGACAAGGATTATGCCCCGCAGGAAGTGTCCGCCTTCATCCTCACCAAGATGAAGGAAACCGCTGAAGCCTATCTGGGCAGCGAAGTGACCCAGGCCGTCATCACGGTCCCGGCCTACTTCAACGACGCCCAGCGCCAGGCCACCAAGGACGCCGGCAAGATTGCCGGTCTCGAAGTGCTGCGCATCATCAACGAACCGACGGCCGCGGCCCTCGCCTACGGCCTCGACAAGGGCGAGAACAAGACAATCGCTGTCTACGACCTTGGCGGCGGTACGTTCGACGTCTCGCTGCTGGAAATCGGCGACGGCGTGTTCGAAGTTCTGTCGACGAACGGTGACACCTTTCTCGGCGGTGAAGACTTCGACCTTCGGATCGTCGACTTCCTTGCCGAAGAGTTCAAAAAGGATCAGGGCATCGACCTGAAGGCAGACAAGCTGGCCCTCCAGCGCCTGAAGGAAGAAGCCGAGAAAGCCAAGAAAGAGCTGTCGTCCGCTTCGCAATACGAAGTGAACCTGCCCTTCATCACGGCCGACGCTTCCGGCCCGAAACACCTCAACATCAAGCTCTCGCGCGCCAAGTTCGAAAGCCTGGTCGAGGACCTCGTGAAGCGCACCATCGCGCCGTGCGAGAAAGCCCTCAAGGATGCGGGCAAGTCAGCCTCTGACATCGACGAAGTCGTTCTGGTCGGCGGGATGACCCGTATGCCGGCCGTGCAGGAAGCGGTGAAGAAATTCTTCGGCCGTGAACCGCACAAAGGTGTGAACCCGGATGAAGTGGTTGCCATCGGCGCCGCAATCCAGGGCGGTGTCCTGCAAGGCGACGTGAAAGACGTTGTCCTGCTCGACGTGACCCCGCTGTCGCTGGGTATCGAAACCCTTGGCGGTGTGTTCACCCGCCTGATCGACCGCAACACGACGATCCCGACCAAGAAGTCCCAGGTCTTCTCGACCGCTGACGACAATCAGCCGGCCGTGACGATCAAGGTCTTCCAGGGCGAGCGCGAAATGGCCGCTGACAACAAGATGCTCGGCCAGTTCAACCTCGAAGGCATTCCGCCGGCCCCGCGCGGCGTGCCGCAAATCGAAGTGACCTTCGACATCGACGCCAACGGCATCGTGTCCGTGTCCGCCAAGGACAAGGCCACCGGCAAGGAACAGGTCATCACCATCCAGGCCGATGGCGGTCTCTCGGAAGACGACATCAAAGGCATGATGGCCGATGCTGAAGCCAATGCGGGTGCCGACAAGGCCCGCCGCGAACTGGTCGAAGCGAAGAACCACGCCGAAGCCCTGGTGCACCAGACCGAGAAGCAGCTCGAAGAGCATGGCGACAAGGTCTCCGAGGACGTCAAAGGCGAGATCGAGAAAGCCGTTGGTGAGCTGAAAGAAGCCCGCGAAACGGACAATCTCGCAGACATCCAGGCCAAGCATCAGGCCCTGATGTCGGCCGCCATGAAACTCGGCGAGGCCATCTATGCCAGCCAGCAGGAGGCCACCGCCCATGCTGACGCAGCAGCCGATGCCGCTGCAGATGGCGACGATGTGGTCGATGCCGACTTCGAGGAAGTCGACGACGACAAGAAATAATCCGTTCCAAAACGGAAAAGACAAAGCCCGCCGGAGCGATCCGGCGGGCTTTTCATTTGGGCCTCAGCTGGCGGCAGCGTCAGGCCTTGCCGGCATATTTGTCGGTGGCACGGATCAGCTTGTCGAGAATGCCGGGCTCCGAATAGGCGTGGCCCGCCCCTTCGATGGGATAGAACTCCGATTTCGGCCAGGCCTTGTGCAGTTCCCAGGCCTGGCGCATCGGGCATGGCATGTCGTAGCGGCCATGCACGATCGTGCCGGGGATCTCCTTCAGCCGTCCCGCATCGCGCAGCAATTGTCCGTCTTCGAACCAGCCCTTATGGATGAAGTAGTGGTTCTCGATCCGGGCAAAGGCGAGCGCGAACTCCGCGTCGTGAAATTGGTCAGACGTTGAAGGCTCCGGCAGAAGGGTGATCGTCTCCCCTTCCCACACGCTCCAGGCTTTCGCGCAGCGCAGCTGCTCTTCCCGGTCATCCCCGGTCAGGCGTTTTCGGTAGGCGGTGACGAGATCGCCGCGCTCGGCTTCCGGGATCGGCGCGACGAAGGCCTCATATTTTTCCGGGAACATTTCCGAGACGCCGAACTGATAGTACCAGTTCATCTCGGCCTTGGTCAGCAGGTAGATACCGCGCAGGACAAGCTCGCTGACGCGTTCCGGGTGCGTCTCGGCGTAGGCG
This sequence comes from Hyphomonas jannaschiana VP2, assembly GCF_000685215.1. Lineage (GTDB taxonomy): Bacteria > Pseudomonadota > Alphaproteobacteria > Caulobacterales > Hyphomonadaceae > Hyphomonas > Hyphomonas jannaschiana. Next base: position 23,696 of record NZ_ARYJ01000016.1, on the reverse strand, counting down.
AGCGCCAGTGTGGAGCCCCAAGATCCGCCGAACACCTGCCATTTCTCCACGCCGATCATCTCGCGCAGGCGCTCAATGTCGGCGACGAGATGCCAGGTCGTGTTGTTGTCGAGGCTGGCAAAGGGGGTGGACCGCCCGCAGCCGCGCTGATCGAACAGGGTGACGTCGTAAAGCGCCGGATCGAACAGGCGCCGGTGGCTGGGCGAACAGCCCCCGCCCGGCCCGCCATGCAGGAAAACAGCGGGCTTCGCCCCCTTCGTGCCGACGCGTTCCCAATAGACGCGGTGGCCATCGCCGGTGTCGAGGAAGCCGGTCTCGAAGGGCTCAATCTCAGGGTAAAGCGTGCGCAGGTCAGTCATGGCGTTTCTCCGGATTCACTTCCGCAATCCGAATAAACCTCTCCAGCCATGACTGCTTGGCTTTTCTGCAGGCCGTTCAGGGCAATGCCCGTTGGCTTCGTAAATTTCGAGTAGCTTTTCCGGCGCCATACCGTCGCGAATATCGAGCGCGAGGGGGTGCTCATAGCCCGTAACGACCAGGTGCGGTCGTTTACGTTTTGGTTGCGGATACACGTCGCATGGCAGTGCCAAAGTGTCGGGATAATTTTTCAGGCGGTTCGACAACCAGCCGAACCAAGGTCCCTGATCAACATCAAACCCGGTATCGAACTTCTCGATATACTTCTCAAAATTCGTACGGGATAATGACGACCAGACACCGAAGCCGAATGTCTCCTTCATTCCGACGACGGGTATCAGGGCAACGCATCTGACGAAAAAATACTCTCCGCCCAAGACACAAAAGTCTTCGGAGAGGAAATCGCCGTCCAATCGAAGAGACGCGTTCGGCTCATAGACCTCTTCCTCCTTCCAATAGTCCGGAGCAAAGCAAGCCAGATCGAACAAGCCGTGGTGCAGCTGCTCGCAATTCGAACAGCGCCACGGCTGTTCGACCATTGCGCGCAGCTGCGCTTCAGCTGACATCAATCGATGACGATGACGACCTTGCCCTGGGCCCGGCGTTCCGTCAGTTCAAGGATGGCATCGGCCGACTTCTCCAGCGGGTAGGTGTTGGAGACGTGCGGGCGGATCTTGCCGGCGGTGTAAAGCTCGAACAGTTCCTTGACGTTCTGCGCATGGGCCTTGGGATCGCGCGCCACGGCGGCCCCCCAGAACACGCCGCGGATGTCACAGCTTTTCAGCAGGGTCAGGTTCAGCGGGATCTTCGGGATACCGGCCGGGAAGCCGATCACGAGGAAGCGGCCTTCCCAGTTCATCGCGCGCAGCGCCGGTTCGGCATAATTGCCCCCGACACCGTCATAGATGATGTCCACGCCGCCGCCGGAGATTTCCTTGATGTCGTTCGAGAAGGCTTTCATGCCGTCCTTGTCGAGCTCGCGGGCATAGACAAGGCCCTTGTCGGCGCCCTTGCCGAGGCAGAAATCCACCTTTTCCTGGCTGGAACAGGCCGCGATGACTTCGAGGCCCATCGCCTTGCCAAGCTCCACGGCCGCGATGCCGACACCGCCAGCCGCGCCGAGGACGAGCAGCTTCTCGCCTTTTTTCGGGTCGGCCCGGTCCTTCAGGGCATAATAGGACGTGCCATAGGTCATCATGAAGGCGGCTGCCTCTGCGAACGGCATGTCGTCCGGGATGGGCATCACGGAATGGGCCGCAGCGACGGCCAGTTCCGCCATACCGCCATTGCCGATGGACGCCAGCACGCGGTCGCCGGGCTTCACATGGGTGACGCCCTCCCCGACTGCTTCGACAAAACCGGCCACTTCGCCGCCCGGGCTGAACGGGCGCGGCGGCTTGAACTGGTACATGTCCTTGATCATCAGCGAGTCCGGGAAATTCACCCCGCACGCCTTCACCCGCACCAGAACCTGGTTCTTGCCGTATTCCGGCGAGGCGATCTCTTCGAGGACCAGAGTTTCCGGTCCGCCGACTTCTTTCGACAGCACAGCTTTCATGAGCGCGCTTCCCTTCCTGTCTTGTTGTTTGCTGCGCCAGACGGTAGCGGTGTGGCCTTCATAATCCAAGCCTGACGTAAGGGAGTGTTACCAGCTATGGCGAGGAAATGGGCCATTGCCCTTCATGGCGGCGCCGGACCTGTCTTCGGACGCGACTATTCACGCGAGGAAGCGCACATGGCTGACCTGCTGCGCGAAGGCGGCAAGCGGCTGGCGGCCGGTGTGGCCGCGCTGGACGTGGTGGAAGCCATGGTCGCAGCGCTGGAAGAATCCGGCCTGCACCTGGCCGGCAAGGGCGCTGCGCCCAATACCGACGGACGTTACGAGCTGGACGCGGCGATCATGGACGGGCGCACCCGCAATGCCGGGGCCGTGGCGGCCCTTTCCGGCATCATCAGCCCGATCGCCGCCGCGCGCATCGTCATGGAGCGTACGCCGCACGTGCTGATCGCGGGCGAAGGCGCCTGGGCACTGGCCACCGAATACGGCCTGCCGGAAGTGCGCGACCCGGACACCTATTACCAGCCGGTGGAGGAGCGTTGCCTGCTGCCGGCCCGGGCCATGGGCACGGTCGGCGCGGTCGTGCTGGACCAGTATGGCGACCTTGCCGCTGCCACATCCACAGGCGGGGTGAAGTCCAAGACGCCGGGCCGCGTCGGCGACACGCCGCTGATCGGCGCCGGCACCTGGGCGGACGAGCGCTGCGCGATCTCCTGCACCGGCCTTGGCGAGTATTTCATCCGCGCCGCGGCTGCCGCAGACGTCTCCGCCCGCATCCGCTATGGCGGGGCGCAGCTGGAAGATGCCGTTCAGGGCGCGCTGGACGATGTGAAACACCTCGGCGGCGAAGGCGGCATGATCGCCGTCGGCGCCGACGGTACGCTGGTTGCGGGCTCGAATTCCGGCGGCCTGAAGCGCGGCCTGATGGATTCCGAAGGCCGGTTCGAAGTGGCGACCTTCGCATGATGATTGCCGGATGGATCGTTCTGGGCCTGTCGGGCTTTGCCTTCGTGCTGGCAGCGCAGATGCGGATGCTGATCTCGGTCTCGCTGCGCCGGGCGCTGGCGGACAAGTTCGGCGGAGACTATCGCGACGCCGCCTACCGCGACGCCGTTGCTTCCTCCGGCAAGACCGACACGCCGGGCGAACACCTCGCCTGGCTGATCGAGACCTATCCTGCCCAGCTCACGCAATTGCGCCTCGCCCGCCGGGTGACCTATACAGCGCCCATGGCCATTCTCCTGTCACTTGCCTGGCTGCGCTTCGCCGTAGGAGCGTTCTGAGACCATGCGCGGTTATTTCGCCATCGGGTCGGAGCGGATCTCCAAGGCCATGAACCTCGGCGCGCTGATGCGCACGGCGAATGCGTTCGGGGCGAGCTATTTCTTCTCCATCGACGCCGAACACCGCCTGCGGGCGGCCTATGCCGCCGACACATCCAAGACGGCCGGGCACATCCCCTACTACCAGTATGACACGATCGACGAGATGCAGCTGCCGCGCGGCTGCCAGCTGGTCGGGGTGGAGCTGACCGACGAGGCGGTGATGCTGCCGACCTTCCGCCACCCGGTGCAGGCCGCCTATATTCTGGGGCCCGAGCGCGGCAGCCTGTCACCGGAGACGCTGGCCCGCTGTGACCATGTCGTGAAGATCCCGACCAAATTCTGCATCAATCTCAGCCTTGCCGGGGCGCTGGTCATGTATGACCGCCACCTCGCCCTCGGCGCCTATGCTCCGCGCCCCATCATGCCGGGCGGTGTGCCGGGCGACGGCAAGCTGCCGGGCTGAGCCGGTTTCCTGAACTGCGCACAACTGCGAGGTTCATCCGCTGCTCAGACCGCCTGTGGCAGGGTGAAGAAACAGAAATTCAGTTGCCGGAATCCGGTGTCATTCAATTTGCCGAAGTTTGGCCTTAACTCTATGACACCTACACTGGCGGCAGAAACCGATCCGGACCAGACGCTGTATAGAAGATGCATAAAGACATGACCCCTTCCTCCCGACTTTCCGGCCTCCGCCTTTCGGGGCTTCTGGCCGCCGCCCTCGTTCTGGCCGCCCCGCTGGCCAGCGCCGAACCGGCCGCTGTCGGCCGCTACAAGGACTGGTCGGTCTTCACCGACACGACGGGCGGCGAAACCATCTGCTATGCGGCAACGCCCGCAACGGACAAGGCGCCAAAGAATGCCGACCATGGGGATGTCTGGTTCTATGTCACCAGCTGGAAGTCCGGCCGGGCCCGCAACCAGCCGAGCCTGAAAGTCGGCTACAATCTGCGTGAAGACATGGCCCCGAAAGCGCAGGTGGGCCGGTCCAGCTGGACGCTGTTCGCCGTGGGCCGCGAAGCCTTTGCCGACGATTCCGACGATTCCCGCATTGTCACGGCACTGAAGAAAGGATCTGAGCTACGTGTCCAGGCCGTCTCGGCCCGCAACACGCAGGTCGCCTATCACTTCTCGCTGAGCGGCTCTGCCGCCGCGATCGACAAGGCTGCCGCCACCTGCCGCTGACGCCTCAGTCCGGCAGGACGAATTTCTCCGGATGCTTGCCTTCGGCATCGCGATAGTGCGAGACGATCTCGGCCATGTCTGCGCCGATGCTTTCGCCCGGCATCATCGGCCCTTCAAACCGCATCTCCTTCGTGCCGAAATCCAGCACGGCGATCAGCAAGGGCACATTGGCCGATTTCGCGATGTGCCAGTAACCGGTTTTCCAGTTCGGGTTCGCATCGCGCGTGCCTTCCGGTGAAATGGCGAGATGAAGCGTGTCGGCCTTGTCGAAAGCCTCCCGCATCAGGGACACCACATCCGCCGACCTGGACCGGTCGACCGGCACACAGCCGGCCCGGCGCACCAGGGCGCCAAATGGCCCGGACACCAGTGAGGCCTTGCCCATCCAGCTGAGCTTCTGCCGGTACCAGCCGGCAATGGCCAGCATCAACAAGCCGTCGAAATTCGACGTATGCGGCGCGGCGACGACCACGGATTTCGTGACACCCGGCCAGTCTGTCGCGACATGCCAGCCGGCCGCCTTCAGGAACAGCCAGGAAAGGCCCCTGACGCCTTCGGAAAAGACGCCCCGATAGGGGCCGGGCTTGCCGAAGCTTCCTCGTGCACGCTGCATCGGAGCCTTTTCCTTCATCGCGGCGCCCCCTTTCCTGCCCGGACCATAGACTTTCCGGACACAGAAGTCGTGCAAATACCGCCTGGCCCGGCGCCAGAGAGAGCGCCCAAAGAAAAAGGCCAGCCGGACCTGTCCGGCTGGCCTTTTCTGTTTGGTAGACCCTGAAAGGGTCAGGCCCGCTTAGTAGCCGTCCTGCGTCACCGGCGTCAGGATGATTTCCACGCGGCGGTTGGCGGCGCGGCCGGCAGCCGTCGAATTGTCGGCGATCGGCTGGGTCTCACCCATACCGATGGCGCGCAGACGGACCGAGGCGACACCCTGATTGACCAGATAGTTCTGGACAGAGGCGGCACGGCGCTGCGACAGCTGCATGTTATAGTCATCCGGGCCATCGGAAGAAGCGTGGCCGATGACGTCCACAGCGGTCGACGGATAGTCGACCAGCGTCGTGGCGACATCGTTCAGCGTGGCATAGAAGCCCGGTTTGATGGTCGAGCTATCGACATCGAACGTGATGTTGGACGGCATGGTCAGCGCGATCTGGTCGCCCTGGCGCTCAACACCGATACCGGTGCCGGCAGTCTGTTCGCGCAGGGCGCGTTCCTGCTTGTCCATATAGTCGCCGACGGCAGCACCGGCGATGGCGCCCACTGCTGCACCGATTGCAGCATTGCGGCCGTCGTCCCCGCCTGCGAGCGTACCGGCTCCGGCTCCGAGAATTGCACCGGCGGCAGCACCGGTCCAGACGTTACGGCTGGGGCCTTCCGCGCAGGCGGCAAGCATTGAGACAGCACAGACGGCAATGGCGAGACGTTTCATGATTATCAGCTCCATATCTGGATCAGCCCACTTATCGGGACGCGTAACAACGCGCCGCGGAGACATATGTTCCACTCATGGCTTTTTGAGGGCGGGCACATGAACCCCTTGTGAACCATAAGTGTTCTGGTGGTTTCCGCCTGTCACCCAACCGTGATATAGGCGCCGCGACATGAAGATCGAACTGGACCTCTCCCGCCGCCCAGACGCGGCCCCTACTGCTCTGCCATCCCTGGCAGGGCTGAGCCTGCCTGCGCTGAAAGCAGAGATGGAGGCGATGGGCGTCGACCCGAAGAAATCCGGCATGCGCGCAAAGCAGCTGCGCCGCTGGATCCATCATTTCGGGACGCAGGACTTCGCCGACATGACCGATGTCGCGAAAGAGCTGCGCGCCCAGCTGGCGGAACGCTACATCCTGACCCGCCCGGAAATCGCCGACCACCAGGTGAGCCGCGACGGGACCCAGAAATGGCTGACCCGGTTCGGCCCGGGCATCGAAGGCGAAAGCGTTTTCATCCCGGACGTTGGCAAGGCCGGTGCGCTCTGCGTTTCGAGCCAGGTCGGCTGCACCCTGAACTGCACCTTCTGCCATACCGGCACGCAGAAACTGGTCCGCAACCTGACGGCCCAGGAGATTGTCGCGCAGGTTCTCATCGCGCGGGACGAGTTGGGCGAATGGCCGACTTCGACCGAAAACCGACGCCTGACGAACATCGTCTTCATGGGCATGGGCGAACCGCTCTATAATCTCGACAATGTCGCCGAAGCCATCGACACGATCTCTGACGGCGACGGCATCGCCATCGGCCGCCGCCGCATCACGGTCTCGACCGCAGGCGTGGCGCCGAAGATCCCGGAACTGGGCCACCGCACCAGCGCCGCGCTCGCCATTTCCCTGCACGCGACGCATGATGATCTGCGCAACGAGATTGTGCCAATCAACCGCAAATACGATCTGCAGACCCTGTTCGATGCGATCCGCGCCTATCCGGACCTCAGCAATTCGAAACGCGTGACGTTTGAGTATGTCATGCTGAAAGGCGTGAACGACTCGCTGGCCGAAGCGCGCGACCTTGTCCGCCTGCTGAAGGGTGTGCCGGCGAAGATCAACCTCATCCCGTTCAACCCCTGGCCCGGCGCGCCCTATGAGTGTTCCGACTGGGAGACGATCGAGGCCTTCGCCGAAGTTGTGAACCGGGCGGGCTATGCGAGCCCCATCCGCACACCGCGCGGCCGGGACATCTTCGCCGCCTGCGGCCAGCTACGTTCGGAAAGCGTGAAGAAATCCGCCGCCGAGAAACGCCGCGAAGCGCTTGCCGCAGAAGCAGGCGGCAAGGCGGGCTGATCACCCCGCAGGGCGCGCAGCCGCTGCTTTCTGCACCAGCGCCAGAAATGCCTCGTGTTCGGGCAATTCGCTCCGGCTTTTTGCAACCATGCCGCTGAGATCCGGCGGCATCGGCGCAGTGCCCGCAGGCCCTTCGACGTATTTCATGCCATGCAGGATGAACTCGTAGCTGTCCTGCGCGAACAGCCTGTCCGCACCCGGAAAGTCGAACTGCGTCGGGGAACGCCGCTTCCACAGTTCCAGCCGGTCGCGCAGATCATCGAGGACCGCCTCGTCGGCTGTTGCCGCCTGCCAGAACGGCGTGTCCCGGCGCTTGGATGTCACATAGTGCAAATTGATGAAGCCCAGGATCTCCTGGAAGAGTTCATTGCTGATCCGGTTGTAGTAACGCACCGTCGCCTCCGGCGCGGCAGCATAATCCTCCAGCATACTGGCGACAGCGAGGGCAGCAAATTCGATGAAGTAGAGGCCGGACGATTCCAGCGGCTCGAGGAAACCATCGCTGAGCCCCACGGCCACGCAATTGCCCTTCCAGCTCATCTCGCGTTTGCCGCTGGTGAACTTGATATGCCGCGCTTCCAGCGTGTCGCTATGCGGACCCTCATATCTGCGCAGCGCTGCTTCGGCCGCATCGTCGCTGAGAAACTGGCTGGAATAGACATAGCCGATGCCGCGGCGGGACTGCAGGTTGATGTCCCATTGCCAGCCCGCCTCGCGCGCGGTGGCGAGCGTGTAGGTCAGGATCCGCTCCGGCTTGTAGACCTCATAAGGCACACGCATCGTTACGGCGCGGTCGCACAGGAGATATTTGGCGTAGGATTTCATCGGCACGTCCAGCGCCTTGCCCAGCAGGGCGGAGCGGAAGCCGGTGCAATCGACATAGAGATCTGCCGTCAGCGTCTCGCCCTGATCTGTCTCCACCGAGGAGATCTGCCCTTCAGGGGACACTTTCACCTCCGTGATATTGGCAAGCTTGTGGCGGATGCCGCGCGCCTGTCCGAATTTCGACAAACGTTTCGCCAGCTTGATCGCATCGAGGTGGTAGGCATACGGAAAATTGCCGCGATATGGCGGCGCGTGCGGGGATTTCGGGGCGATGTTGAAGTCTGCCAGCTGGGTGAGCGTTGAAAAGGCCCGGTCGAAGGCCTGGCCATTCTGTGCCGTCCAGCCCCTGACCGCCGCATCCGTATGCGGGCGCTGGCGCCGGTCGAATGGATGGTCGTAGCTCTCTCCCGGGTTCCAGTCCCGAAACCGGATCAGCGTCTTGAACGTTGCCTCCGCCGAAGTCAGCAGGTCCTGTTCCGGCAGGCCAATATCGCTGAGCGTCCGCCGGATGGTCGGAACCGTCGCCTCCCCCACGCCGATGGTGGGAATGTCGGGAGATTCGACCAGCGTGACCGTCGTCGGCCGGCCGGCGCGGCGAATATGCGCGTTGAGAAGATTGGCCGTGATCCAGCCGGCACTGCCGCCGCCCACGACCAGGATTGACTGAACCATGCCCGCCCTCTGTTCCGGAATTCCCATTTTCAGTTTTCACAGGATCAGCGGGCGGGTCAATTGCAAGGCTCAGCCGGTGGGTATCAGTCCTTCAGGCCGGCGATTTTTTCCTGCGCCTCGGTCAGGATGTCGGCGACGGCCTTGCGGCGGTCCAGGTCGTCCGGCTGGGCACGGACGGCTTCCTGAACGGCATGGCGCAGGCGCCACATCGCCCCGCGCACATCCTGCGGGTCTTCCGGCCGGTCACTGTCCAGCAGGTCGGCCAGCCGCTGTTCGATCCGCGCGAGCGTTTCCGCCTCGGCCTCCAGTTCCGCTTCGCCTTCCTTGCTCAGCTTGAAGGAACGGCGCGCGCCATCCGCCTCGGCCTCGACCCAGCCGAGATCCAGCAGCGCTTCAAGTGCCGGATAGATCACGCCGGGGCTCGGCACATAGGCACCGCCCGTGCGGGCCTCGATCTCGCGGATGATGTCATAGCCGTGGCGCGGCTCTTCCGAGATCAATTTCAGGATCAGGAGGCGTAGATCGCCATGATCCAGCGGGCGGCGGCGGCCATGGCCCCGTCCGCGTCCCCTTCCTTCTCCGCGTCCCGGGCCCCTGCCCTGACCACGTCCATGTCCACCTCGTCCCTGGTGCATACCTCTGCCTTTCCGCTCCATGCAGCCGCCGGTGCAATCCTCGCCTTGTCCGGCAAAGAAGTGCCTGGCGGCACCGCGATCTGAATGTCTGTTTCGATATCTCATTTTCTTTCCTTTCGATATATCTGAACTTCATATAGTTTAGATATATCGAATATGCAAGTTATAGATATATCGAAACATATCTGGAAGGCTGACAACCGCTCTGGAAGGCAGGCAGGCGGCCAGCTAGGCTACATCCATGCGCGCCATGCTTCCCCTGCTAATTCTCTGCCTGCTTCCCGGCTGCCGGGAGGAAACGGCGCAGGCGTGCGAAGCTATCCGGTTTGACGAGCAGCCCTTCACGGTTTGCCGGTTCGCGGCGGACGATCCGGGGCTCGCCTTGTTCCGCACGCATCCCGACGGCGCCCCCTTTGCGGATTTCAGCCGGCTGGCCGAAACGATTGCAGCCGATGGCGGCGAGCTGGTCTTCGCCATGAATGCCGGCATGTATCATGACGACCGCCGGCCGGTCGGGCTCTATATCGAAGATGGCGGGCAGCAGGCGGGCCTGGTGACGCGCGCCGGGCCCGGCAATTTCGGCTTGTTGCCGAACGGTGTGTTCTGGATTGATGCGGACGGCGCCGCCCATGTCACCGAGACGCTGGCCTATGAGGCACTGGCGCCCGAAGCACGCTACGCCACCCAGTCCGGCCCGATGCTGGTCATCGATGGCGCACTGCACCCGGCCTTCAATCCGGACGGCACAAGCCGCAAACGGCGCAACGGCGTCGGCCTCTCCGCAGACGGGGAAACGCTCTGGTTCGCGATCAGCGATGTACCGGTGAACTTCGATACATTCGCCCGCCTCTTCCGCGATCAGCTCGGCGCCACAGATGCGCTCTATCTCGACGGGACCGTTTCGCGCCTCTATGCGCCCGTCCTCGACCGGGACGATGGCGGCACGGATATGGGCCCGATCGTCGCAATTGTGCGCAGGCCTGCCCGCGCCGCACCCTGATCTGAGAAAACCCGCCCGGTGCTGCGCCGCAGCGTCTTTGTCCGGTTGTGCCCACTCGCCTTTGGGGATAGGAACGCGCCTCTTTCTAACCGGAGACAGACCATGCCCGGACCGGCGCTGACCCTTTATGGACTGAAGAATTGCGACACGTGCCGTAAAGCGAAACGCGAGCTGGAAGCCTCCGGTACACCGGTGAAATTTGTCGACATCCGCGACGAAGCCGACCTTGCGGCGAAGCTGCCTGTCTGGCTGAAGGCGGCGCCCGACAAGCTGGTGAACAAGAGCTCCGCCACCTGGCGCAATCTGACCAATGCCGAAAAGGCAAAGGCCGGCACCAATGGCGAAAAAGCCTTGCTGGCGAAGCATCCGACCCTGATCAAACGCCCGGTCATCGAAGCTGGCGGCGATGTCCATGTCGGCTGGGGTAAGGACGTGCAGGGCGTCCTGCTCGGCTGACCGTTATGAACACTCACGTCCGCCAGGCCGACTATACCGATGCTGCAGACGCCGCTGCACTGACCGGCCTGCTGGACGTCTATGCGCGCGACCCGATGGGCGGCGGCAAACCGCTGAGCGCCCACACGCGCGAACACCTGGCCGCAGAGCTGGCGGCCCGCCCCTATGCCGTCTCGTTCCTCGCCTTCGCAGACGGCGTGCCGGCGGGCGTGCTGAACGCGTTCGAAGGCTTCTCCACCTTTGCCTGCAAGCCGCTGCTCAACGTGCATGACATTGCCGTACATCCGGACCATCGCGGCAAGGGCATCGGCAAGCTTCTGCTGGACGCGGCCGAAGCCGAAGCGCGCCGCCGTGGCTGCTGCAAGCTTACGCTGGAAGTCCTGTCCGGCAATACGCGTGCCCGGGACGTGTACGAAGCCGCCGGTTACCGCGCCTATGAGCTCGATCCGGACAAGGGTCAGGCGCTGTTCTTCGAGAAAGCCCTCTGATTTTCTCAGTATACAAATCGAATGCGCCGCAATCCTGAAGGGCGCTTCGACTCAGCGTGTCCAATCACTTTTATTGTGATCCCGGAAATCGTTACCCGCCCCTTCCGAACACAAGGAAGCGACCTATCTACCCGCGACGGGACGATCCCGCGGACGAGGAGAGAGACCATGAAAACTTCAGGCAACACAATTCTGATGACAGGCGGCGGGTCAGGCATTGGCCGTGAGCTCGCCCGGGAATTCCACGCTCTCGGCAATACGGTGATCGTTGCGGGGCGCACCGCTTCCAGCCTCGATGAAACAATTGCCGGACGCGAAGGCATGCACGCCCGCACGCTCGACGTTCAGGACGGTGACGACATCGCCCGCTTCGCAAAGGCGCTCATTGCGGACTTCCCGGAACTCAACGTCCTTTTCAACAATGCCGGTGTCATGGCGAAGGAAGACTGGCTGGCAGACCCGGTGGACCTGTCCGTCGCCGAAGCGACCGTGGCAACCAACATTCTCGGACCGATGCGCCTGACGGCCGCCCTTCTACCGCACCTGCGCGCACAGCCCGCCGCGCGTCTCGTCAACGTGACATCGGGTCTGGCCTTCGTGCCGCTGGCCCACACGCCGGCCTACAGCGCCTCGAAAGCGGCCATGCATGCCTGGACGCAATCACTGCGTTATCAGCTGCAGGATACAAGTGTCGAAGTGATCGAGCTTGCGCCGCCTGGCGTCCAGACCGGCCTGACCCCAGGCCAGGAGACCCGCGAAGGCTACATGCCGCTGGCAGATTTCATCGCTGAAACGATGGAAAGCTTCGGCATCGAGGACACGCCCGCGGAAGTCTGCGTCCAGCGCGCGAAACTCCTGCGGGGCGCCGAAGCCAGTGGCAATTTCGATCAGGTCTTCAAGATGCTGAACGACTCCTACCAGGGCTGAATTGCCTGTCTTCCCGCCGGGCCTTCCCCTTCCCGGCGGGAATCCCCTTCCCCGCAAACAACCAGGCGGTGCGATCCGTCTTCTGTCTGGCCAAGCTCTCGACTCCGGCCCTATACTCCGTGATCAATCGACCAGTCAGTTCCGGGGGGAATGATGAAAATACAAACATGCTTCACGATTGGCCTTCTTGCCTGCACACTCTCCGCATGCGGGGGCCATTCGGTGATCGACGATGCCAAGGATGCCTATCTGCCCGAATGCCCGGGCCAGTCGCTGGGCAAGATCGTCAATGGCTATTTCATAAATGATTTCGACGCGAAGACGCTGTGGACCGCCTATGGCACGGACGATCCGGATACGGTGCGCGTCACGGCCGAAGGCGAGATCCTCTATGTCGGCGTGAATACGGCGGCGACGCTGGAAGTCCTGTACGATCAGGCGCGGGATGAGTTGTCACTCTCCCGTGTCAAATTCGGCGGCAAGGACCAGCCCCGGCCCTTCGCCGAAGCGCTTGTGTCCAATATGTGCGACAAGGCCAAGGGGCTCTGATTTTCAAGCCATGAATCTAAAGACCTACAACAAGTTCTGCGGCAGTCTTCCGCACACGACCAGTGTCATCCAGTGGGGTGAGGCGACGGTCTGGAAGATTGGCGGCAAGGTCTTCGTCATGGGCCGGGAAGAAGACGGCGAGATGGTCTGCTCGTTCAAGGTGTCGGAAATGAGCTACGACATATTGAAGGAGCAGCCCGGCTGCCAGCCCGCGCCCTATCTCGCCTCACGCGGGATGAAATGGATCCAGCGCTACAGTGCCGAAACCCTCTCCGACGATGACCTCAAAGCCTATATCGAAGCTTCCTACCAGCTGGTGGCCGCAGGGCTTACAAAAAAGCTGCAGCGGGAGCTGGGCTTCCTGAAGGACGGCAAATAGGCCTCAGCGCCGGCGGCGCGGATTCTGGTAAAGGTCCGACTCCTGATGGTCGAGTTCGCGCACGGCGCGGCCGCGGCTGACCATTTCCACTTCATGCGACACATGACGGCGCACGGCCCCGTTGAAGCGCAGCATGGTACAGAACATCTGCAGCACCGATTCCAGCGCCGCATAGGAATGCGCCGCATCGAGCTTCACCTTCCAGCTGCCGCCGAGATTGATGATCCGGTGATCCAGCGAACCGATCTTCCGGTTCTTGTCGTCATAGAGCGTGTAGTCCGCGCCGATACCGATCACATTGCGGCGCAGGCGGTAGAAGCGCGGCCCCCGCGAGGTTTCGATGAAGAAGGAAAACTTTTCCGGGAAGAGCGGCCATTTTTGCGCCGAACGTTCCAGCTGGATCAGCTGTTTCGACCGCGACAAATTCATCGAGAAGGCCGTGACCGGCACGCCGCGTGCGCCGATGGACAGTTGCAGCGAACGGCCCATCATCAGTTCCATCGTGCCGCGCCAGCGCATGTTCTCCGAGAACAGCTTGATCACCAGCCGGCGCTTCATGTCCTTGCCGTCTTTCCACAACTCCTTGCGGTAGGCGACGATGCCGGAGCGTTTCCCGTCTTCGCGGATCTGGCCGATGATCTCCATATCCTTGGTGAACTGGTCTGACTCAGCCTCATGCTGAGTATGCTTCATGATACCGGTTTCGGTCAGGTTCAGGTCTGTCAGCCACAGATCGACCTTGAAACGTTGCCATTTGGTCGGCTTCGTCTCGGTCTTTGGGGCGGCGGCAAGGGCAGCATCGAAGGCCATGGGCGGGTCTCCCGTCCGGGTGTTCAGTGTCTGCCCCCAGACTTGGACCAATCGTGTCGACAGAAGGTTAATGGAACTGCGCAGGCTGTTAATCCTGTGCAGAGGCGCCGGCGGCATTCTGCATGAAATACAGCGGCCTCCCCTGTTGCGGGGAGGCAGGCCGGATGGAATAGCAGGAGGATACGCAGCCACCGTTCACCCCCCCTCCCACCACGCCTGAGGAATTTCCAGCACCGCCATGCATCTCAAACGGATCTTTGCCGCAGCCTCGCTCGCCATCGCAGCACTTCTCGGGGCGCCTGCCCTGGCAGAGCCTGCCGCCACCTGTCCGGCCGATGCCGAGCAGACACTCTACGACATGGAAATGGCCATCCGTCAGGGCACGCAGACGGATCTGGCCGCGATCCTCGAACTCGCGGAATGGGCGGTCGAAACCTGCCCGGACCGGCCGGATGCGCAGGCCATCGCCTCGACCCTGTCCAGCGCTGTCATGGGATCTGCCACGGATTTGGACACGCTGGAGCGATACATCACGCTGGCGCTGACCGCGATCACGCAGAACGATTACGCGTGGAACACGAAACAGACGCCGAGCGTGCTGAAACAGCCGGACGGCAGCGAGCAGAACTATTTCGGTTACAACGCCGCGACCACGTCGCTGCTCAAATACGCCCTGCCCTACATGATCCGGCTGGCCGAAGCAGGCCGCATCCATCCGGCGATTTCAGGCGCGGCCTATGAAGCCTGTCCCTTTGCCGACCATGCAAACTTCCGGCTACAGGAAGAAGCGAACCTGTGGGACCGTACGATCAGGACGAAATACGATCATCCGGGCTTCGGCTGGGCCGGCAACCGCCTCGAGTCGCTTTACGCCGCCTGCCCCGCCCACAAGCTGGAGATCGAATTCTACCTGGCCCGTCTCTACGGCCAGGAAGTCGAACGCCTGACCCGCTGGGAACATGTCTATCTGGAGAATATCAATTTCGGGAATGGCGGCTGGATCTGGACCAATCCGGCCCTGCCGCAAAAAACCTATGACGATGACTCGCAAATGAAAGAGAAGAAGGCCGAACTGGAGGCCATCGCCCGCCCGCTGGCTGACAAAGCCCGGTCCCATATCGACGTGTTGATGCACACGCCGGACGACCAGATCCGGATTTACAATGGCCAACTGGACAAGGTCCGGGACTGGGACAAGGCGGTCAAAAAACTCGATTCCGAAGCAGCGGAATAGACGAATGGACACCGGAGGGTGGCGCGCTGCTTGAGTTTGCCCTCAGGCTTGCGGAAACAATGCCTCGTGCCGCGCACAGATGGCGGGCCACAAGGCTTCCGCTTCCGGCTCATTGATGTCGAACTCGTCGTTCAGCACGTCCACAAGTTCAGCGCCTGACTGCAGCAGGCGCGTTTCCTCTGCGCCGGATTCGAGCCGGGTGAAGACCCGTCCGCGCAAGGTGACATGGGCATCTCCGGTCCGCTTCTGAGCCACGAGGTTCTGGACAAAAACCGACGCCGGATCGCTCTGCTGCCAGTTGCATTTGTCGGCCAGCAAGGCTTCGTTGCAACGGTCAGGGTGAAAGTCGAACGAGAACGGCTTGCCCAGCGTGTACTGAACCATGCGCCAGTAGCCATTCTCCAGCGGGACTAGTTCCAGGTCGAACGGCACCTGCGCGTCGCTGCCCGGCGCAATCACCATCGGCGCGGTCTGGCTGCCGCCAAAGCCGACATCGACCAGATAGTCCCTCCCGTCCAGCCGGACTGCAAGACAGAGATGATTGCCGAACGCTTCGTCGCCCCTCACCTCCCGCATAACGCCGCCTTCTACCCGCCGGACATCAAAGCCGATCTCACCGAGCGCCCAGCCCAACAGGCCGTTCATCTCGTAACACCAGCCACCACGGCGCCGGGTAACCAGTTTGTCAAACACTACCTCCGGCGCCATGCTGACCGGGCGCTTCAGCTGCACATCGAGATTCTCGAATGGAATGGCACGCGGGTGCAGGTGGCTTAGCGCCCGAAGGGTTTCCAGATCCGCGGCTGGCGTTCCGTCATATCCGATCCGCGCGAAATAGGCTTTCAGATGCATGACACATGCTCGTCAAAGAAGGGATATGTCGGGACGCGCACGCCTTCCGTCAATACGGCTTCACCCTTTCCAAGTCCGGTCAGATTCACTAGGGTGGCGCCATCCGAGGGGTGTCCTGACCGGAATGAGCCGGCAGGGCTGAGACTTTACCCTTTGAACCTGATCCGGGGAATGCCGCGACAAGCGGCGTGGCCGGCGCGAGGGACGGAGCGGAAACCATGCAGCCGGTCGGCGACATCACCATTGCTTCTGCCTTTAACGGCCCGCCCTCTTCGGGCAATGGCGGCTATGCGGCCGGCGTGCTGTCGCGCCTGTTCGAGGCGCCGCATATTGTCCGCATCTCTGCGCCGATCCCGCTGGACACAGCCCTGGCCGTGACCCGGCAGGACGACAAGCTGGTCGCGACCTCCGGCGGCATGCCCATCCTCACCGCCCGCCCCGGCGGCGTGACACTCACCCCGCCTGCCCCACCCTCCATGGAGGCCGCGCAGGAAGCCGGGCAAAACCCGACCTATTTCGGCGCAGGCGGCGTCTCCACCTGCTTCGTCTGCGGACGGAACCGCAAGGAAGGCGAAGGCCTGCACATCCATTGCGGCCGGCTCGGCGACAAGCTGGAAGCCGCCGCCGTCTGGACCCCGCATGCCAATTTCGATGACGGGCATGGCCATGTCCGCCCGGAATATGTCTGGGCAGCGCTCGACTGCCCCGGCGGCTTTGCCCTGCCGGAGATCGAGACGACCTATCTGCTGGGGGAAATGGTTGCGGCGCAGCACAGGCCCGTGCCGACCGGCGCGCCGGTGATCATTCATGCCTGGCATGAGTGGAGCAAAGGACGGAAGCATTTTGCCGGCACCGCCCTCTACGCCGCAGACGGCACATTGCTGGCGCAGGCCGACACGCTGTGGATCGAGCTGACGCCGGAACAGACGGGAAATCTGGTGTCATGAAGACGGCCAGCCTCCCCGCCCCCGCTCTGCCCGCCGATGTTGCCGACGTGTACGCCGCTTATCCGGCTCCGGCACGCAAGCTGCTGCTCGCCATCCGCGACATGATCTTTGAGACTGCCGCTGCCCTGCCCGAAGCGGGCCGTATCACCGAAACCCTCAAATGGGGCGAGCCGGCTTACCTGACCAGCGCCCCGAAAAGCGGCACGACGATCCGCCTCGCCTGGTCGCCGAAGCGTCCAAAAACTGTCGGCATTTTCGTTAATTGCCAGACGACACTGCTGGACGCGTGGCGCGGCCTTTACGGCGGCGTGCTTGACCTTGTCGGCCACCGCGAAATCCGCCTGCCCGTCGGCGAAACACTTCCCGCAGACCCCATCCGCCATTGCCTCGCCATGGCGCTGACCTACCACCAGAGAAAGCCTGCATCATGAACAAGCCTTCCAGCCAGTCCGAATTCGCCACCCCGCAGGTCACGACCGGGCCGCTGCCCGCCTCCCGCAAGGTGTACACCCACCCCCTGCCGGACCTCGCCGTGCCGCACCGCGAGATCGACCTGCACCCGAGCGCCAATGAGCCGCCGGTGCCGGTCTATGACACGTCCGGTCCGTATACGGACCCGTCGGTGACCATCGACGTCGAAAAAGGCCTCGCCCGCACGCGGCGTGACTGGGTGCTGGAACGCGGCGGCGTCGAGGAATATGACGGCCGCGACGTGAAGCCGGAAGACAATGGCGGCGCCAGCGGCAAACACCTCGCCCGCGAATTCCCGGTGAAGCACCGCCCGCTGCGCGGCATGGCGCGTATCGACAAGACGGAGGTCGCCTCCTCCCCCTGCTCGATGGATCTGGACCCGCCACTGAATGACCGTGGCCAGCCCCTCGTCACCCAGTACGAATACGCCAAGGCCGGCATCATCACCAAAGAGATGATCTATGTCGCCACGCGCGAGAATCTCGGCCGGGCGAAAGCCGCCGAAGGCGCCGCGGAACGCATCGCCGAGGGCGAAAGCTTCGGCGCGCATATTCCGGAATACATCACGCCGGAATTCGTGCGCCAGGAAATCGCCGCGGGCCGCGCCATCATCCCGGCCAATATCAACCATGCGGAGCTGGAACCGCAGATCATCGGCCGGAACTTCCTTGTGAAGATCAATGCCAATATCGGCAACTCGGCCGTCGCCTCCTCGGTGGAGGAAGAAGTCGACAAGATGGTGTGGGCGATCCGCTGGGGCGCGGACAATGTCATGGACCTCTCGACCGGGCGCAATATCCACAACACGCGCGAATGGATCATCCGCAACTCGCCGGTACCAATCGGCACGGTGCCGATCTATCAGGCGCTGGAAAAAGTGAACGGCGTCGCCGAAGACCTCACCTGGGAAGTCTTCCGTGACACGCTGATCGAACAGGCCGAACAGGGCGTCGACTATTTCACCATCCATGCCGGCGTGCGCCTCGCCTATATCCACCTGACGGCAGACCGCGTCTGCGGCATCGTCAGCCGCGGCGGCTCGATCATGGCGAAATGGATGCTGGCGCATCACACGGAAAGCTTCCTCTACACGCATTTCGAGGAAATCTGCGACATCATGCGCGCCTATGATGTCTCGTTCAGCCTCGGCGATGGCCTCCGCCCCGGCGCCATCGCAGACGCCAATGATGCGGCCCAGTTCGCGGAGCTGGAAACGCTCGGGGAACTGACGAAGATCGCCTGGGCCAAGGGCTGCCAGGTGATGATCGAAGGGCCCGGCCATGTGCCGATGCACAAGATCAAGGTGAACATGGAAAAACAGCTGCGCGAATGTGGCGAAGCCCCCTTCTACACCCTCGGGCCGCTCACCACGGATATTGCGCCGGGCTACGACCACATCACCTCCGGCATCGGCGCGGCGATGATCGGCTGGTATGGCACGGCCATGCTCTGCTATGTGACGCCCAAGGAACATCTGGGCCTGCCGGACCGGGACGATGTGAAAGTCGGTGTCGTCACCTACCGCCTCGCCGCCCACGCGGCAGACCTCGCCAAGGGCCACCCCGCCGCGCAGGTGCGCGACGACGCCCTCTCACGCGCGCGTTTTGAGTTCAGGTGGGAAGACCAGTTCAACCTCTCCCTCGACCCCGAAACCGCCCGCGACTTCCACGACCAGACCCTTCCCAAGGAAGCACATAAAGTGGCCCACTTCTGCTCCATGTGCGGCCCCAAATTCTGCAGCATGAAGATCACCGCCGAAGTGCGGGAGTATGCGGCGGGTATGAGCGAGAACGAACGGTTGGACCTGGAGAAGCAGGCCGCCGAGGCGCGCAAGGGGATGGAAGAAAAATCGCTTGAGTTTAAATCAAAAGGCGGGGAGATTTATTTGGATAAGGCATAAAACCGACGATCAAACTTTTGCAAACCGGACTGCTCTCATGAAATTTAAAGCGCATGATGTTTTCACACCTCGCTCACCAGAAGTGAATGCGGATATGTACATCCGTCGTGTAGTTCAGGAGTACGCACTGGTTACAAATCTCAGCACAAATAAACACCTGCTGATTCACGGAGAAAGCGGATCTGGAAAAAGTTGGCTATATAAGCACGTCTTTTCTCAAGAAGGCGTACCTTTTACAGCTGTAAATATGGCTGTGGCCGCACGATTTAATGATGTGAACGCAGCTTTAGCGGATAAATTCGCTTCGATAAAAACAGAGGTAGTCCGCAAGGTGACCTCCAAAGGTGGCGGCAAAGGGAGCATTGGCTTTCTAAGCGTGAGCGCTGAGGAGATTGAGGAGATTGAGAGGCTTCGAAAGGAACCATTTGAACAACTTTTGGAAGCGGTGGCTGACAAAGATGGCAAGCCCAGCTTCTTGGTCTTCGAAAACATGGAAGCCATTCTCGGCAATCAAAAGTTGGTCAACCAAGTATCAGACATCCTAATTCTTTTGGATGACGACGATTACGCAAAGTATAATGTCCGTATTCTGATCGTTGGTGTTCCGAATGATATGCAGTCGTATTTCTCTCAGACCAAAAATGCACAAACCATCTCGAATCGCATAGTAGAAATTCCGGAGGTTGCCCGCCTCGAAGAAAGCGATGCAGTTGAACTCTTGCGGAAAGGTTTGGTCGAACAATTAGGTCTGCAGCCTACAGGCGTCACTTTAGAGAAGATTGCCGAGTACACGGACTATATCCCCCAATACATTCATGAGCTTGGACTTAATTTGGCAATAGCCGTGGAACTCAAGGCAGAGGACAAAGAGAAAATAACTGAATCGGATCTCAAATTTGCTGTTGGAGATTGGATAAGCTCGTCATTCACCTCTGATCATACTGCGATGCTCAGCAAAATGAACTCAAAGTCGACGAAAGTCGGACGCAGAAATCAGGTGATTTTCGCTATGTCTCAGTTCGAGAAGGGAGACTTTAGTTATCGTGACGTAGAGACAGAAGTGAGGCGCCTGTTTCCGAACACGACTGACCAGAAAACGCTCAATGTCAGCCAAATACTAAGCGAACTTGCTGCAGATCCTCATCCCATCATTCGAAAGTCTCCGAGGGGCGATACTTACCGATTTGTCAGCCCTAAAATGAAAATCTGCATTAGGGGGTCATTGTTGGAGTCTGGCGAGAAGATTGAACGGCTGGATCTTCTCATCGCCGACCTTAAGAAGCGACGCAGAGACGCGCAGCCTTAGCCACAGCTGTCCAATTTCTAGCAACCGCACGCATCGTTTTACCGCACATGACTTTGTCGTATCGCAAGCGTAGGGTGGGTTGAGCGGAGCGATACCCACCGGGCGATGTCTGCGGCGGGTCCGGATGGTGGGTATCGGCGTTGCCTCAACCCACCCTACCCCGCCACGTTTCAACGTTCCTAAGTCATTGCCACGTCCCGCCAGCAGCGCTAATCCCTCCCTCATGACTGACAGCGCTTCACCGGACTCCGCCCGCCTCGACGAGCTTGAAATGCGTGTGGTCCATCAGGACCAGACGATTGAGGAGCTGAACGAGGCCATCACGGCGCAATGGAAGCTGATCGACCGGCTGGAGCGTCAGGTCCAGCACCTTGCCGAGCGCGTCGCTGACGCCGAACAGTCCGCCGGCCAGGCCGCCCCCGTGGACCGGCCTCCCCCTCACTATTAGAGCCGCATGATTAGGCCTTCCGGCCGGCGCCAGAAGGGACGGCTCCGCCGCGCACGGGTCTGCCCTTGCCTCTCCGGCCCCAGGCTCTAGGGTCTTCCGTACAAAAAAGGGAGGACACGCGATGCGACGGACATCTGTCATCACGGCTGCGCTCACCGGGGCTTTTCTTGCGGCGGCGCCTGCGGCCCATGCCGGGCCGGAGGAATATATCGGCGAAATCGTCACGGTGGGCTTCAATTTCTGCCCGCGCGGCACGCTGGAGGCGGATGGGCGGCTGTTGCCGATCAATCAAAACCAGGCGCTCTTCTCCCTCTTCGGCACCCAGTATGGCGGTGACAGGCGGACGAATTTTGCCCTGCCGGATCTGCGCGGGCGCACAATCATCGGCGCGGGGCAAGGCCCGGGCTTGCCAAACTATACGATTGGCCAGACGGGCACCGCCGGGAGCCAGTCCAACAATGGCAAGAACGGCGCACCGGGCGCCAGGCCCGCCAGCGGCGAGCCGCTGCCTTACATCGCCCTGAAGCAATGCATCGTGACGCAGGGAATTTATCCGTCAAGGAACTAAATCATGAAACGCTTCCTTCAAATCGCCGGACTCTCCGCCGCCCTGACACTCGCCACCCTGCCCGCCCTCGCCAGCGAGCAGGGCTGGTCCGCCGACCAGCAGGCCATCGCTGACCTTCTCTCCAACGGGCCGATGGGGATCGAGACAGATTTCGAGGCCTGGGCGTCTGAATATCATGACGACTGGACGGTCTGGTTCGCCGGCCAGACCGAGCCCCGCGCCAAGGCCCCGCACATGCAGCTGGTGCGGGACTATATTGACGGCGGCGCCAGCGTCGTCAGCTATGAGGCGGAGTTCGCCGACATCACCGTGCTCGGCGATACGGCGCTCGCCCGCTTCAACGCCACCGAATCCCTGATGGAAGCCGACGGCTCGCCCCGCACGGTGCGCTATGCCGGGACGGACTATCTGGTGCGTGTGGAGGGAGCGTGGAAGGTCCGCGCGACGACGGTCGCCTTCCTGCCGGACGACGGCGCGGAAGAGTAAAAGCCCCGCGCAAGGCCAACGCAGCGGCCAAGAAGGGCTGAGACAAGGATTACCAGGCCGCAAAGGAACAGGCCCGCAAGGATGCCGCCGCGACTGCTATGATCAGGGCGACGGCACGGAAGTGTGCTTCACCGATTAAAGCGCCCTACTCCCCCGGGATGCAGGTGAGCATGGAGGTTTCCCCGCCAGCTTCGGAAAAGCCCTGGATGACGTAACCGTCCATCGGGT
Source organism: Hyphomonas jannaschiana VP2 (assembly GCF_000685215.1). GTDB lineage: Bacteria > Pseudomonadota > Alphaproteobacteria > Caulobacterales > Hyphomonadaceae > Hyphomonas > Hyphomonas jannaschiana. The sequence goes on along the minus strand of NZ_ARYJ01000016.1, from coordinate 1,256 downwards.
TGTCGGCGGGTGCGACCTGAAACGTCAGCTCCACCGGACCCGGGTCGTTCAGCGACACGCCCTCCGGCAGGCCCGTCACGCCCGTTACCTTGCTGGACTTGGTGCCGACGGTAACCTCCGTCTCCGTCTCATCGGTCACCACATCGGCCGTGTATTCGATGGTCACCTGGAGGGTCTGGCCGTCCATCGACGCGAAATTTTCTTCGCGGATGAACAGGTCGCCATTGTCCATGAAGGCAGCGAACATCTGCGTGCGCATCGGGTCCCCGCCTTCCATCGGCCAGGCATCACAGACCCAGCCCGCCGCCTCCACCAGTGCGGCGGCACGCTGCTGCGCGCCGTCGGACCCGGCATCATCGAACCAGAGGCCGTCAAAGGCGCCGTCATCTTCGTTTGCTTCCTCCGGGGCGCCTGCGCCATTGACCAGATCGTCGATCGATTTGATGCCCGCCAGCGGCGAAGTGTAATCTTCCTGTGCCAGGGCTGGTCCTGAAAACAGGCCCGCCAGCAGGCAGGCACAGAGAAAAGCACGCGTCATGAAATGTCCCCCGGAGCAATAAATTCCAGACGTTTCAATGCGAGCCACAGGGAGCATCGTCAAGCGGGTGTGTTGACCGGGCGGCGGACCTTCTCCCCCATGATGCCATTGGCGCGGCGCGCCTTCACACATTCGAAGCTGCCCGCCCGGAAGGCACGGCAGGCCTCGGGGCGGTCTTCATAGGCCTGGCAGGCGGCCTTGCCGTTCGACAGGTCCAGATGGACACAATGACCGCCCTCGAACTTTACATAGGTGCAGCCGCTTTCGGTGAAGAGGCTCTCCGGCGGCAGGCTGCGGGACGCATCCCAGGGCAAGAGCTGCAGATAGCGCGGGTTCCTGCTGAAACAGCAGGCGCCGCAGGACACACAGTCAAACGACGGATCGGACATGTAGGGTGCAGTAGGCTCCGGCCGCCCGTTTGTGCCTGTCGCAGCGGTCGGCGGCGCGCGGGATTTACGTCTGAATTGCCTGTCCCGCAAGCGGGATTTTCAACAGTGCGGGCGGACATGCCGCCGTCTCTCCCACACTCATCCCATGTCATCCCGGAAAACGCGAAGCGTTTATCCGGGACCTTGTTCCTGTAATGCGCACACCAGAAACAAGGTCCCGGATATTTGCTCCGCAAGTTCCGGGATGACACATCGGGGGTGGTCCCAATTCGTCTGACAGCACGCGCCTCCACTTTATGAGGCATGCATCCTGACCTCCAACGCTACTT
>NZ_ARYJ01000015.1 GCF_000685215.1 Hyphomonas jannaschiana VP2 | reverse complement strand
ACGAGCTGAACCTCGCCAAAATCAGGAACCTTGCCGGAGCGCTGTGAGCGTTTCCGGCCGCTGGTGCTGGGCGCTATGCCCCGCTCTTGCCGTTTGAGACAGCGAAGGCCTCATCAGCGATCACGCGTTCCTCATTGGTCGGAATAACGAAAGCTTTCACCCGGCTCTCAGGCGTGGAAATGCAGGGCGCATTCTTCTGGTTCGCGTCTTCCGACAGAGTAAGCCCCATCCAGCCGAGATGACCGGCAACCGCAGTCCTGATCGCGGCATCATTCTCCCCGATGCCCGCTGTGAAAACGAGTGCGTCCAGCCCGCCAATGCTCATGGAGAGGCGGCCGATCTCCCCGGCAATGCGCAAGGTGAACAGGTCCAGCGCTTCTTTCGCATGCGGATCGTCGCTCGCCTGGAGTTCGCGGCAGTCGGCGCTGATGCCGCCGGAGACGCCTTTCAGGCCGGACTGGTGGTAAAGCATGTCTTCCACCTCTTCGACGGGGCGGTGCTCCTGCTGCAGAAGGTGAAGAATCACGCCGGCGTCAAGCGCGCCGCAGCGGGTCGCCATCGGCACACCGTCGAGCGTGGAAAAGCCCATGCTCGTGTCCTGGCTCTTGCCATCCAGCATGGCGCAGAGGCTGGCGCCGCTGCCAAGATGCGCCGCAACAACACGCCCGGACGCAATTTCCGGAAACCGGCGGCGCAATTCCGCGGCGATGAATTTGTAGGAGAGGCCATGGAAGCCATAGCGCTTGATCCCCCGGTCATGCAGCGCGCGGGGCAGGGCGAAGCGCCGGATCAGGTCCGGATTGGTGCGGTGGAAGACCGTGTCGAAGGACGCGACCTGAGTAAGCTCCGGCCGGACCTGCCGCATCGCGCGGATCAGGCGAAGCGCCTGCGGCTGGTGAAGCGGGGCCAGGATGGAAAGCGCTTCGATGTGGGTGAGGGAGGTGTCGTCGATCAGGACCGGGCCATCGAATTCGTCCCCGCCATGCACGACGCGGTGACCAACACAGGTCAGTTCACTGAGGTCGTAATGTTCGGAGATCCAGTCCAGCGTTTCCGCCATCACATCCGTGAGGTGGTCGGCATGGTCTGCTTTCAGTTCGACATCGAAGACCGTCTTGCCTTCGACCAGGTGGAAGGTGAGCGGGCTGTGCCGGAAGTCGATCAGTGCGTGAGCGATCCGCTTCAGTGTCTCGCCCACAATGCTGAACAGGCCGATCTTCACGGAGGAAGACCCGGCATTGAAGGTCATCAGCAACGGGCCGGACATGTCAGCTGCCCGATTTGGTGTAAGTCATGCCGACACTCAGCCGGGCCAGCGCCGCAGACGCCATGCGGGCGGTCAGCGGATCGGCCCGGCTGGTCAGGACGATCGGCACCCGCGCGCCGAGGATCAGACCGGCGGCGATGGCGTCGGCGAAATAGATCAGCTGCTTGGCCAGCATGTTCCCGGCTTCGAGGTCCGGCACCAGCAGGATGTCGGCCTGGCCCGCGACCGGTGAAACGATGCCCTTGGTCCTGGCCGCGGCCATGCTGATCGCATTGTCGAATGCGAGCGGCCCATCGACGCGAGCCCCGGAAATCTGTCCCCGCGCGGCCATCACGGTGAGGGCCGCTGCATCCAGCGTGGCGGGCATGCTGTCATTGACGGTTTCGACCGCGGCGAGGACGGCGACCAGCGGCGCCTCCACGCCGAGCTGGTGCATCAGGTCAACCGCGTTCTGGCAGATGTCGCGCTTCTGATCGAGGGAGGGCAGGATGTTCACGGCTGCGTCGGTCACGATCAGTGGCTTGTCATAGGCCGGGATGTCCATGGCATAGACATGGCTGATCCGGCGCTCCGTACGAAGGCCGGAGTCACGGGCAACGACGGCGCCCAGAAGCTCGTCCGTGTGGAGACTGCCCTTCACGAGGACAGAAACCTCGCCGCTGACGGCCATTTCAACGGCCTTGTCAGCTGCGGCGTGGCTGTGCTCGGTCTCGATGATCTCGAAGCCTTCGAGCGAAACGCCGGCTTCGGTAGCCGCCGCTTCGATCTTGGCTCGCGGGCCGATCAGGACCGGATCAAGCAGGTCTTCGTCCCGCACTTCGACGGCACCCTGAATGGCAACGGCGGAGCAGGGATGAACGATCGCGGCCCGGACCGTCGGCGAGGCCTTGGCGCGCTCGATGAAAGCGTCATAGCGGTCATGCCGGCGCAGGCGGATGCCCGGCATGTGCTTGCGTTTGACGCGGACGCTGTCTTTCGGGGCGATGACGGTGGCTTCGCCCTTCAGGACGGTGTCGCCATCCTGATTGGTGCAGACGGTTTCCAGCCGGACAAGGCGTTTCTTGTCCTGTTTTTCCAGCACGGTCACGGTCGCAGTGACGGTGTCGCCCGGAAAGACGGGTTTGGTGAAGGCGATGGTCTGGCCGAGATAGATACAGCCGGGGCCGGGCAGGGTGGTGCCCAGCACGGCGGAGACAAGCGAGGCCGTCCACATGCCATGGGCGACCGGCTTGCCGAAGATGTCCTTCGCCGCGAACTCGGCATCGAGATGGGCCGGGTTCACATCGCCGGAGACGAGCGCGAAGAGTTCGATGTCATTCTCGGTGACACGCCGTTCCAGCGAGGCGGTCTCGCCGACGCTGATCTGCTCAAAGGTGCGGTTTTCGAGAAAGGCTTCGATCATGGTCTGGGGCTCCTATCTCTGGAATACATAGGTTCCGGGGGCGTCTTCAAGCACGGGATACCCCTTACGTGCTGCGCCTGTCCGGGGCGGACGGACGAGTTCGGCCGAAGACTGCTTTGCCAGCCAGTCTGTCCAGCCTTCCCACCAGGAGCCGGATTGTTCCTTTGCCGCTTCCAGCCACTGATCCGGGCTGAGGATCGGGTCGCGGTGCCGGTGATGAGCGATCCGGTAGTGGCGGCCATTATGCCCCGGCTCGCTGACGATCCCGGCATTGTGTCCGCCATTCGCGAGCGCGAAGGTCAGGTCGGTGTCGAGGAGGTGGTGGATCTTGAAGACCGAGCGCCACGGCGCGACGTGATCGCGTTCGGTGCCCACGGCAAAGACCGGCACCCGCAAGCCCTGAAGATTGACCGGCCGTCCGTCGACCATGAAACGACCATTGGACAGATCATTGTTGATGTAGAGCTTCTTCAAATACTCCGCATGCATCCGGTAAGGCATGCGCGTCGTGTCGGCATTCCAGGCCATGATGTCGAACATCGGGGCGCGCTCGCCCATCATGTATTCATGGACGAGGCGCGACCAGAGCAGGTCGTTCGAGCGCAGGAGCTGGAAGGCCCCGGCCATTTCGTCGGCAGAGAGGAAGCCCCGGTTCCACATCACGCTTTCCAGGAAGTGCATCTGGCTGTGGTCGATGAAGAGGGCAAGTTCGCCAGGTTCGCTGAAATCGGTCTGCGCTGCCAACAGAGAGAGCGAGGCCAGACGGTTATCATTGTCCCGCGCCATGGTGGACGCGGCGATGGAAAGGAGCGTGCCGCCCAGGCAATAGCCTGCGGCGTGAACCTTCCGGTCCGGACAGATGGCGCTTATGGCATCGAGCGCATCCATCACGCCCATCCGGCGGTAATCGTTGAGGGAAAGCTCGTGATCGTCGGCGCCCGGGTTGCGCCACGAAATGATGAAGACCGTGAAGCCCTGCTCGGTGAGATATTTCACCATCGAATTCGTCGGAGAGAGATCAAGAATATAGTACTTCATGATCCAGGCCGGGACGATCAGGATCGGTTCGGCGTGAACCTCTTTCGTAACCGGGGTGTACTGGATCAGTTCGATCAGGTGGTCGCGGAACACAACCTTGCCGGGCGTGACGGCGACTTGTTCACCCGGGATGAAGTCTTCCGCGCCGACCGGCGGCTTGCCCTGGATCTGGCGGCGCATGTCTTCGCGCCAGTTGTTGAAGCCATTGATGAAGTTCTGTCCGCCGGTTTCGCGGGTGCGCTCCAGCACTTCCGGATTGGTGAAAGGATTGTTCGAAGGTGAGTAAATGTCGAGCAGCTGGCGTGCGACAAAGGAGACGACTTCCTCATGGTGCGGACTGACGCCCGGCACATCATGAGTCAGATTGTGCCACCATTGCTGGGTGAGCAGAAAGGATTGGGACCAGATGCCGAAGGGCTGTTTGCGCCAGGCGGGATCGCGGAACCGGTTGTCGCCCGGCAGGGCCTCGATACAGCAATCGGCCTCTTCCTGTCCGGCCGCAGACAGCATGTAGGCCGACAGGCGGCTCGCCTTGCGATAGGTTTTCTGGGCCATTTCCAGCTGTTTGCCGGGGGCTGCCTGCAAGTGCAGCAGCCAGTCCATATAGGCGAGCGCCAGAGAGGCGGGGGAAAGGCCGCTGGTGAACCGGCTGACCATCACGTCCCGCATCCGGTCCATCGCCTCGAAGGCGCCCTGACGAGCGGCGTCCGGATCTGCTGCCGGTGTGTCCTGCCTGGAACCGGGATGGGGTTTGCCTGAAACGTCTTTGGGCATGGTCAGCTTTCTGCTGCGAACGGAAATCCTGCATTCTTACCGGGGCCAGTATGACAGACAGTCGTACCGGTTTGCTTAAATCATTCAGCGGAAATCCACACGCTGCGCATATGGCTGTTTTTGCGGGCAACCGGCCTATTCGTCTTCCGGCGGCGGCGTGCCGCGGTTCATCCATGCGAATAGCGGCTTCAGCGGGAAAATCCATGCAATTCCGGCCACGACATAGAATACCAGCTCGGCCCAGCGCGGCCAGCTTGAGGTCATTCCGCCAATGGTGGCGGCCAGCACAATATATAGAAAGAGGTAGACCAGCAGGATCAGAGCGGTGAGCGGCTTGCGCATGAATGCAGTCCTTTGTGCAGATGCGACCCCGCAGACCCTTGCCGAGCGGCAACCTCACGTCAATTAAAGCGCATGAGCGAAACCACAATCCCCCCCGCTGCAGCCCCCTGGATCCGCCGCTGGCTGATTCTGGTCGGCCTCATGGTCTATGCGATGATCCTGATCGGCGGTGCCACGCGCCTCACCGATTCCGGCCTGTCGATTACGGAATGGGACCCGATCAAGGGCGCCCTCCCGCCGTTGTCGGCAGAAGCCTGGAATGAGGCGTTTGCGAAGTACCGGGAGACGGCGGAATACCGGTACATCAATCACGGCATGTCGATGTCCGAGTTCCAGCATATTTACTGGTGGGAATGGGGCCATCGTTTCTTCGGCCGGATGATCGGCCTGGTGGCTGTGCTGGGCATTGCCGTGTTCGCCATCCGGAAATGGCTGACGCGGCCGCTGCTGTGGAAACTGCTGGGGCTTGTTGCGCTGGGCGGGCTGCAGGGGGCCATCGGCTGGTGGATGGTGTCGAGCGGCATTGGCGAGACGACCCGGGTGGATGTCGCGCCTTACCGTCTGATGACGCATTTCATCCTCGCGCTGCTGATCCTCGCCCTGGTGGCCTGGTTGTGGCTTGACCTCGGCCAGCGCGCGCGAAGCCCGGCCCCGCGTGCAATCCGCGTGACGGCCAAGTTGTTTCTGGTCGCGATCTTCGTGCAGATGGCGGCGGGGGCGCTGGTCGCGGGCCTCGATGCCGGGCGCAGCTATAATGACTGGCCACTAATGGCCGGCGAACTGGTGCCGTCACATTATATAGAGGGCGATCTGGGCATCCGCAGCCTGTTCGAAGGGCGGGCCGCGACCCAGTTCAATCACCGCATCTTCGCCTATGTGATCTGGGCGGCGAGCCTTCTTGCAGCGTGGGCATACCGGAAAAGCCTCCATGGCCGCAGCTTCATGGTCTTTGCCGGTCTGGTCAGTCTTCAGGCTGTCTGGGGGATTTTCACCCTGTTGCACGCCGCGCCGATGAACCTCGCGCTTCTGCACCAGGCGATTGGCGTTGTGGTGACGCTGGCGGCCGTCCGCCTGGTCTGGCTGACGGCACGCCCGGATGCGTCCGCTTAGTTCACGCCCGTCTGGCTTTCAGGAAGGGTGATCGGGCTCGGGTCGACGAAGACGACCTGACTTTTGCCCGGCTCCACTTCGCCTGCCAACGCGATCACGCCGCCCGGATAACCGCCCGACATCATCGTGCCCATGGCCGCCATGGCGACCGGTTTCTCAGGGGCGAACACGCTGAGGCCGTCGCGGATATTCACGTCCGTTGTGGTCATGCCGAGGTCGGTGGACAGTTTCAGGCCGGAATCGGGCTCCAGCGACAGAAGCGCGGAGATTTGACCGCGGATCAGCGGAGCAGCGGCGGTCGCACGCGGGGAGGCGACCAGCGTGTCGTCGGTGTAGGCGCAGGACTGGATCGGGAAGTCGGTAAATGTGGATTCGCCACGCTCCCAGCTCAGTTCCCCGTCGGTTTCCTTGACGATTCCCGCCTGCAGGACGCGGTCATTGCCCAGCGTCCAGAAGGCCAGCCGCATGATGCCTTCCGTGCCGGCCGGGCCGGAGCAGAGGCCTTCAATGAAGGTTTCGCCGTCAACCGCGAGGTCGACCTGTGCCGGGGCGATCAGGCCATCGCCGAAAACATAAGCTTTTACAGTGCCTTCACGATCAACACCCGGGAAGACTGTCAGCGTGCTGCCGCCGATATTGGTGGACTGGCCGCCGGCCAGGGCTTTGACACGGAAATTGGTCGGCTCGCCGATCCGCTCAGCCTCCATATCGAAAAACTGGAGGCCGCCCGGCTCATAGGCCACGGCCAGAATACCCCGCGAACCGCCTGAAAGAGCGATTGCAGAGACGGGGGATTCCAGTGTACGGGTCGACCACACCGCCGGAAGCTCCACATCTGTAGTGATTGCAGAGCTTTCCGGGGGGGATTCCGGCGCTTGTTCCGGCTTGCTGCAGGCCGCCGTGGTAAAAAGCAGGGCAAGTCCAAGCCCTGCGTTGACAACGGTGGATGTGGCGCTTAAACGCCAGCGCTTGAATTCCATTCCATGAACTCCGAAAGCGAGAGGCTCTGAGTAGAGCGATGAAAACCTATAACGCACCCGTGGACGTCGAGAATAAGTGGGTCGTGATCGACGCGACTGATGTCGTTGTCGGACGTCTTGCTTCTTACGTCGCCAAGCGCCTGCGCGGCAAGCACCGCCCTGACTTTACTCCGCACATCGATACCGGTGACCATGTCATCGTGATCAATGCGGAAAAAGCAAAGTTCACCGGCAACAAGCTGACCGACAAAGTCTACTACCGCCACACCGGCCACCCGGGCGGCATCAAGTCGACCACGGCCGGCAAAATCCTTTCCGGCCGCTTCCCGGAACGCGCCATCGAGATGGCCGTGAAGCGCATGCTGCCGAAAGAAAGCCCGCTGGCTCGCAAGCAGTTCTCGAAACTGCGCGTCTATGCCGGTGCTGAGCACCCGCACACGGCCCAGAGCCCCGAAAGCGTCGACTTCGCGTCGATGAACCGCAAAAACGTCAAAACGGCCTGATCATTATGACCGACACTGCAAACTCCCTCCAGGACCTCGGCACCATGACTGGTGACGAAACCGTCACCGCCGCTCCGGAGACCCTCGCTGAACCGAAAATCGACGCTCAGGGCCGTGCTTACGGCACCGGCCGCCGCAAGGAAGCCGTCGCCCGCGTCTGGATCAAGCCGGGCTCCGGCAAGATCACGATCAATGGCCGTGACCAGGAACAATACTTTGCGCGCCCGGTGCTGCGCATGGTGATTGCCCAGCCGCTGATCGAAGCCGGCCGCGAGACCGAGTTTGACGTGATCGCCACCGTGAAAGGCTCCGGCCTCATGGGTCAGGCCGGCGCTGTGCGCCACGGCATTTCGCGCGCCCTCGTCGCTTACGAGCCGGGCCTGCGCAGAGTGCTCAAGCCGTTCGGCTTCATGACCCGCGACCCGCGTGTTGTCGAGCGTAAGAAGTACGGCAAGGCGAAAGCCCGCCGCAGCTTCCAGTTCTCGAAGCGCTAAGCCGCATCCGGTTTATTCTTTTCGGGCGGGCGCTTCGGTGACGGAGCGCCCGCTTTGCTTTTGTCTTGCGTTTGCAAAGGGACGGGAACGCAATGCTCCCCAAAGTTTTCATTGATGGCGAAGCCGGTACGACCGGACTTCAGATTGCCGACCGACTGCGAGACCGGACGGACCTTGAGTTGATCTCGATCGATCCGGACAAGCGCAAGGACAATGACGAGCGCGCACGCCTGATGAACATGGCAGACGCCGTGATCATGTGCCTGCCGGACGAGGCCGCGCGTCTCGGTGTGTCGCTTGTCACCAGCCAGAACACTGTCATCATCGATGCGTCTTCGGCCCACCGGACGGCGTCCGGGTGGACCTATGGCTTTCCGGAAATGGACAAGGCACAGCGGTCTTGCCTGCGGGCATCCCGGCGGATCGCCAATCCCGGATGCTACCCGACAGGTATGATTGCGCTGATGCGCCCGCTCACCGGTACAGGTCTCGTGCCGGCGACCCTGCCGGTGACGGTCAGTGCCGTGTCCGGCTATTCCGGTGGCGGCAAGGCCATGATTGCAGAGTTCGAGGAAGGCGGCACATCGGACAATCATCGCATCTACGCGCTGACTCAGAAGCATAAGCATCTGCCGGAAATGAAGCGTTTCGCCCGGCTGGACCATGCGCCGATGTTCCTGCCGTCGGTTGGCCGGTTCGCGCAGGGCATGCTGACGCAGATCGCTTTGCCGCTCTGGGCTCTTCCGGGCCAGCCGAAACGTGCGGACCTGCATGCTGCGCTGACGAAAGCCTATGAAGGCGAAACCTTCGTGAAGGTGCCGTCGCTGGCGGAATGCGATGCGCTGACAGGGCTGGAGCCGGAAGCCTGCAACAACACCAACCGGCTGGAACTGTTCGTGTTCGGCTCGGACGAGGAAGCCCGTCTTGTCGCCCGGCTCGACAATCTCGGCAAGGGCGCCTCAGGCGCAGCCGTGCAGAACCTCAATATTGCGCTGGGTCTGGACGAAACGGCCGGGCTCGACGCCTAGAGCGGCAGCTTGATGTCGGCCAGGCGCACTTTGGCATAATTGCCTGGGGCAGCGCCAAGGCCCATGTCCTTCGGCTGCTTTGCATCAACTTTTCGCCCCGATTTCGGGCGCAGCCAGTCCCACCAGGTCGGCCACCAGGAGCCGGGGACTTCTTCGGCATTTTCAAGCCACTCGCCGCCGGTTTCGGTCAGGTCCGGGTTCAGCCAGTGCTGGTATTTGTTGGCGTCGGGATGGTTTACCACTCCGGCAATATGTCCGGACCCGGATAGAACGAATTTCGTGTCGCCGCCAAACACGAGCGCCGTGCGGTAAACGCTTTCGAACGGACAGATGTGATCGTCCTTGCTGGCCTGCACCATGATCGGGATCTTCACGTCTTTCAGGTTCACCGTTTCGCCCAGCACTTCGAAGCTGCCGGTCGACAGGCGGTTCTCGTCGTAGCAGTCTTTCAAGTAGCGCTGATGCACCTTGCCCGGAATATTCGTCTGGTCGGCGTTCCAGTAGAGCAGGTCAAACGGGCGGGGTGATTTGCCCAGCATGTACTCGTCGATGACGTAGCGCCAGACGAGATCGATCGGGCGCAGCCAGTTGAACGTCTCGTACATCATCGAGCCCGGCATCACGCCGCCATTCTCTTCAATAATGCCGTTGATATAGCCGCGCCCCGGGCCGTCCGTGAAAACCTTCAGATCGCCGGCGAGTTCAAAGTCCGATTGCGAGGCGAAGAAGGTCGCGGATTTGATCTTGTCATAGCCCGTCTTGGCCATGTGCCCGAGGGCAGACGAGAGCATCGTGCCGCCGATACAATAGCCAACCGTGTTGACCCCCGTCGCGCCGGCCGCCTGCATTGTCGCCTCAACGGCCGCATAGGCGCCTTTCTGGACATAATCGTCCCAGGTGTAGTCCTGCGTGACTTCATCTGCCGAGCGCCAGGACACGACGAAAACCGGTACGCCCTTGTCGACCAGCCAGCGGATCATCGAGTTCTTTTCCTGAAGGTCCAGGATATAGAATTTGTTGATCCAGGGCGGGAAGATGAGAAGCGGGCGGGAATAGGTTTTTTCCTGAGTCGGCGCGTAGTGAATCAGTTCGATCAGGTCATTGCGGAAGACGACCTGGCCAGGCGCGGTCGCGATGTTCTCACCCAGTTTGAAAGGTGTCTCATCTGTCTGGCTGATATAGAGCTTGCCGCCGCCTTTCTTCACATCGGCCCGGGCGAGGCGCAGGCCGTCCAGCACACTTTGCCCCCCGGTTTCGAAGAAGGCGCGCAGCGCGGTCGGGTTGGAGCCGAGATAATTGGTCGGCGACAGTGTGTCGGTCAGGAGCTGGGTAAAGAATTTGGCGCGCAGCTGCAGGTTTTCCGGCAGGCCGGGTGCCTGGTCGGCCAGGCTGTTCATCCAGTTGGCGTTGACTTCATAGGCTTTCCGGATGAAGCGAAAGCCCGGATTGCTGGCCCATTCGGGATCGGAGAAGCGCTTGTCCTTCTCCTTTTCTGCCGGGCCTGAAACCGCCTCCATGGCCATTTCCTGCCACAGCTTCATCCAGCCGGTCATCAGTTCGAGATTGGCGTTGAACATGGCGGCGGGATTGGTGGCAAAACTCCAGCCGACAGCGCGGAAGGCTTCGCCGACCCGCATCGGGTCGCCCTGAGAGACCGTGCCCAGCGGGCCCGACCCCATCATCACATCTGCCAGCAGGCCCTGGGATTCGACGTTCGCCAACGAAAGTGTGGTCATCAGGACCTGCAAACGCGCCGGGTCCTGGCTCATCATCAACTCAGCCAGGGGTGCGGGGGTGTCCTTGATTCGCTCGCTACCACTCATTCGTACAAATTATGCCTGTTTTAGCTGTCCTTTACTATGCGCCTTAATATTTGTGATTTAGTGAGTCCCAGCATGAAAAACACGACGATTCCCCTTTTAAGTGTGTCGTTACTGCTCGTTGCGGGCTGTACGAGCTCTTTTTCGCGTGTTCGTGACGCAATTAACCAGGCGCCTGACTGGTATGATGCCCGCCGGAAGGAAATCCGGGGGGAAGGCTATCCGAAGCTGGCTGAGGTCAAGGAAATCCCGGCGGAGCAGCTACCCGGTCAGACATTACCAGCCTCTGCAGCCCGCGTGGACATATTGCAGGCCTATTTTGACTCTAATGAACGAGCGGAGCCTCCCGTGGATGTTGCCGGCCAGGTGGCCGCGCTGCTGAAGCGGGTAGAAGCGGATTTTGCGGGCTTTCCCGCAGATCCTGCTTTCCTGACGCAGGAAGAGATCGCCGAGATCGAAGCTGCGTTTAACGTTCCCAGAGTTACTGAAGGCCTCAAGGTCAGACGCAAATGAATACCGACTTTCACAAGATCCGCCGACTTCCCCCTTATGTTTTTGAACAGGTGAACCGCACCAAGGCGGCCCTTCGCGCAGATGGGGCGGACATTATCGACCTCGGCATGGGCAATCCCGACCTGCCGACCCCGAAACACATCGTCGACAAGTTGTGCGAAACGGCGCGCCGGCCAGACGTGAACGGCTATTCCGCCTCGCGCGGGATCCCGGGCCTGCGCCGCGCGCTGACCGACTATTACAAACGCCGCTTCGACGTGAAGCTGGACAAGGACCGGGAGGTGATTGTCACGCTCGGTTCCAAGGAAGGGTTTGCGAACCTTGCTCAGGCTATTTCGGCGCCGGGGGATGTGATCCTTGCGCCGGACCCGTCCTATCCGCTGCACCATTTCGGCTTCATCATCGCCGGAGCCTCGATCCGCGGCGTGCCGGCCCAGACGCCGGAGCAGTACCTCTCAAACCTCGGCAAGGCCGTGCACTATTCCGTGCCGCCGCCGACGGCGATGGTGCTCTGCTACCCGTCCAACCCGACGGCAGCCGTCTGCGACCTCGACTTCTACAAGGACGCCATCAAGTTCGCGAAGAAGCACGAGCTGTGGGTCCTCTCGGACCTTGCCTACAACGAGATCTATTTCGACGAACCGACGCCTTCGATCCTTCAGGTGGACGGAGCGAAGGACATCGCCGTCGAGTTCACGACCATGTCGAAGACCTATTCGATGGCCGGTTGGCGCATGGGCTTCGTCGCCGGGAACGAGACGCTGATTTCTGCGCTGGCCCGCGTGAAGTCCTATCTCGACTATGGCGCCTACACGCCGATACAGGTGGCCGCTGTGGCCGCGCTCGACGGTCCGCAGGACTGCGTGGACGAGACACGCGCGATCTACAAATCACGCCGCGATGTGCTGGTGGAGAGCTTCACCCGCGCCGGCTGGCCGGTGCCGAGCCCGGCGGCGTCCATGTTTGCCTGGGCCCCGATTCCGGAGCAGCTGAAGCATCTCGGCAGCCTCGAATTCGCTCTACAGCTGATCAACGAAGCGCATGTTGCTGTCGCCCCCGGCGCCGGCTTCGGCGAGCATGGCGACGGCCATGTCCGCATTGCCCTCGTCGAGAACGAGCAGCGCATCCGCCAAGCCGCCCGCAACATCCGGAAATTCCTGGAGAAACGCGGCGTGAAAGAGATCAAGCCAGCAGCTGCCGCCGCGGAATAACCGATCAGCTGTAGCTGAAACCACCATTATTGATGACGACACGGCCGTCTCCGCCAACGGTTTGGAAGATGGCTGTGCCGTCCTCGCCTTCGCCGGTCCAGATTTTGATGCTCAGTGCCTCGCCGGGCAGCACCGGTGATGAGAAGCGCCCGTCCATAGCCTTGAACCGTGCAGGTTCATTACCGCACAGCGATGCCAGCAGGGCCCGGCCGGTGAAGCCATAGGTGCACAGGCCGTGCAGGATCGGCTTTGGGAAACCGCCGACGTCTGAGAATTGCTTGTCGGAGTGGAGTGGGTTCCGATCGCCGCTGAGGCGGTAGAGCAGGGCCTGGTCAGGTCGCGTTTGATAGGTCACTTCATGATCCGGGGCCCGCTCTGGCGCGACATTCGTCTGGCCCGATGGGCCCTTGTCACCGCCAAAACCACCCTCACCGACAATGAAGACCGATGAGGTCAGGTCGAAGAGCGGTTTGCCGTCGGCCGTCAGGGTCGCCACGGCTTTTGTCGCAACGACGGCGCCTTTGCCTTTATCGTAGATGCCGGTGATTTCATCGACCATTGTAATCTCGCCCTCTACAGGGATCGGGCGGTGCAGGCGGATGCCCTGTTCTCCGTGGACAAGCATGCGGGGGTCATAGGTGCCGGCATTCGACATCGCGCTCTTGCCGCCTTGCGCATTGAACCCGGCCAGCACCCCGAATGTGGGTAGCACTTTCTGGTCCACACCCATCGTGTTCTCTGTCGTGAATTCCAGCTCTGACCCAACGGGGTCTTCCATCCCGCAGCCAACACCCAGCGCGTAGAGCAGGGCATCGCGCGAGTTCCACGCCCATGTACGTGGTGTGCCTTTTGATCCGACGGCATCCTGATTGATGGGCATGTTTGCGTCCTCCCGCTTTTTTCTTTGTTTGCCCATTAAGCACGGGCTCTGAAACCTCTGCAATGGGGACGGTTTGGGCGGTCGCCCCCTTTCCCCGGCGCGCCAAACCAGCTAGGCACCAGCCCGGACATTGAGCAACAAATAGGGGGCCCTGTTGGGACCTTTGAAGATAGGGATCGCCGGTCTGGGCCATGTCGGCTGCGGCCTGATCGAACTGGTCGAGCGCCAGCAGAACCTGCGCCTGCCGGGCGAAGTACAGATCACAGGTGTCAGCGCGCGCAGCCAGTCGCGCAACCGGCCGGTCGACATCAGCCCGTACCGCTGGTTCGACGACGCGGCGACGCTGGCTGAAGACCCGGATGTCGACGTCTTTGTCGAGCTGATGGGTGGGTCTGACGGCCCGGCCAAGTTTGCTGTGGAAACGGCCCTGAAAGCCGGCAAGCATGTGGTCACTGCCAACAAGGCGTTGATTGCCAAGCACGGTATGGCGCTGGCGCGCCTGGCGGAAGAAAAGCAGGTGGACCTGTTGTTCGAAGCCGCTGTCGCCGGGGGGATTCCGGTTGTGCGCGTGCTTCGCGACAGCCTTGCTGGTACTGAAGTCAAGCGCATCACGGGCATCCTGAATGGCACTTGCAACTACCTCACCACAGTGATGCTGGAGCAGGGCCGCGAGTATGACGATGTGCTCGCCGAAGCGCAGCGTCTCGGCTATGCGGAGGCCGATCCCACGCTGGACGTCTCCGGTATGGACGCGGCCCACAAGGCGGCCATTCTTTCCGCGATTGCCTTCTCGGCGGATCTCGATTTTTCCAAGGTCAGCGTGTCCGGCATCGACAAGGTCAGCCTGCTGGACCTGCGTCTGGCGGACCGGTTGGGCTATCGTATCAAACTGATCGCTGAAGGCGTTCTCACCGATGAAGGTGTGGTCTGCCGCGTGGAGCCGCTGGTCCTGCCGGCGAGCCATCCGCTGGCTCGCGTCAATGGCAGCCTGAACACGGTTCGCATCGAAGGCGACCCGGTCGGCGCGATCACGCTCACCGGTCCTGGCGCCGGTGCCGGGCCGACCGCGAGCGCTGTGATGGGCGACGTCGCAAAGATGTTCCGCCCGGCGATCCGTCCGGCATTCGGCCGCGCGGCTCATCATATGGGTCGCCCGTTCGTGCAGGGGGCGCCGACGGAGGTCGCGCCGTTCTTCCTGCGCGTTTACCTGCCTGATCAGCCCGGCGCGCTGGCCGCGCTCACGGAGGCCCTCGCAAAGGAAGGCGTATCCGTCGACAAGCTGTTGCAGGAGTCCGGCGAGGAATCCGGTGCAGCCCCTGTGGTGATCGTTACTCATCGGTGCCCGAGATCCAACATGCAGGCCGCGTTGGAGCGGTTGGAAAAAATCGCAAAGCCGATTGACGCACCACGGCTAATCCGTATCGAAGCGGCAAGCTAATTGCTTACCGTCTAGGCGATAAAGACAAGAATCCCGCGTTCGGAGACAAAATAATTATGGAAAACAACGTTCTGACGCCCAGCCTGGCGGATGCCATGGTGCGCGTGACCGAAGTCGCAGCGATTGCTGCATCAAAACTGGTCGGTCGAGGCGACGAGAAAAAGGCCGATGCGGCCGCCGTCGATGCCATGCGCACCGCGTTCAATCAGGTTGATTTTCAGGGCCGTGTCGTCATCGGTGAAGGTGAGCGTGACGAAGCCCCGATGCTCTACATCGGCGAAGAAGTCGGCACCGGCAAAGGCCCGGCGATCGATATTGCCCTCGACCCGCTGGAAGGCACCACGCTGACCGCCAAGGCGATGGCAAACGCGCTTGCCGTTCTGGCCATCGCGCCGAAGGGCGGCCTGCTGCACGCGCCGGACACCTATATGGACAAGATCGCCATCGGCCCGGGCTATCCGGAAGGTATTGTGAGCCTTGAGGCCAGCCCTGCTGAAAACATCACCGCGCTTGCCAAGCACAAAGGCGTTGAAGTCTCGGACATGACGGCCTGCGTTCTCGATCGCCCCCGCCACGAAGACATTATCGAAAGCCTGCGGTCTGCTGGCGCCCGCGTTGCCCTGATCACCGACGGCGATGTGGCTGGCGTCATCGCGACCACCAACCCTCATACGGGCATCGATCTCTATCTCGGTTCCGGCGGCGCTCCGGAAGGCGTGCTAGCCGCCGCCGCCCTAAAATGCGTTGGCGGCCAGATGTTCGGCCGCCTTGTCTTCCGCAATGATGACGAGAAGAAGCGCGCGGAACGGGTCGGCATCACCGATCTTGGCCGCACCTATGCCCTGAATGAGCTGGCGTCTTCGGACACCGTGTTCTGTGCGACCGGTGTGACCCAGGGCTCCATGCTGAGCGGCGTCGCGCACCGTGACGGCCGCGTCCACACGCACACGCTGGTCATGACCTCGACTGACGGCATGGTCCGCTACATCCGGTCGAACCGGAAGGCATAAGCCCGGGGCAATTGCTCCCTCCTTGTGATAAGCTCCGGGAAACATGATTCCCGGAGCCTCATGACTGCCACTGCCCGAAAAACTGAAGACAGGCTCTTTGCGGTAGACCGGTCTGCAACAGGACGGTTCTGGACGCTTGCGGACGCTGATGAGGCGCTGGTGCGTCGGCTTGCGCCTGCCGTTGGCGGTTCGGACCTGTTGGCGCGACTGCTGGCGGAGCGCGGCGTCGATCCGGATAGCGCAGGCGCCTATCTGGCGCCGACCTTGCGTGAAACGTTCCCGAACCCGTCCAGCTTCGCCGACATGGACAAGGCGGCAGAAGTTGTTCTCGACGCAATCCTCGAAAAGAAACGCGTCACCGTCTTTGCCGACTACGATGTCGATGGTGGCACCAGTTCGGCCATCCTCGCGCGCTATTTCCGCGCCTGGGGGCAGGAGCTTGGCCTCTATGTGCCCGACCGGTTGGAAGAGGGCTATGGCCCGTCACCACAAGCGTTCAGGCACCTCAAGGAGACGGGCTCTGATCTGGTCATTACGGTGGACTGCGGCGCAGCGGCTGTGGGGGCGCTGGAAGAGGCGCAGCGCATCGGACTGGAGGTCGTCGTTATCGACCACCACCTCATGGCCGGGCACAATCCGCCAGCCCTGGCGCTCGTGAATCCCAACCGGCCAGACGATACGTCCGGTCAGGGGCATCTGGCTGCTGCGGGTGTGGTGTTTGTCTTCGTCGCGGCCCTGAACCGTCTCGCCCGTGAGCGCGGTATAGCGCCGCCGGATGGTCTGCCGGACATCATGGCGCATCTGGACCTCGCCGCGCTTGGCACCCTGTGCGACATGGCCCCGCTGCACGGCGTAAATCGGGCGTTTGTCCGGCAAGGTCTCACCATGCTCTCGCGCGGCCAGAATGAGGGCCTGCGCGCCCTGGCTGAGGTGTCCGGCATCCAGAAAGTCGAAACGGTCTACCACGCAACCTTCATGCTTGGCCCGCGCCTAAATGCCGGCGGGCGGGTGGGAGACCCTTGGATCGCTGCGAAGCTACTTGCGACTGATAACCGGGCTGAGGCCATCGCGCTGGCCGAGCAGCTTCATGGCCTCAACGAGGAGCGAAAGGCGGTCGAGGCGGCGATCCTCGACCAGGCCGTCATGCAGGCTGAAAAGGCCCTCGAAAAGACCCCGGATCGGGGTATCCTGATCGCCGCCGGGGAAGGCTGGCATCCGGGCGTTATCGGCATTGTCGCCGGCCGCCTGAAGGACCGGTTCCACCTGCCCAGTATTGTAATCGGTTGGGGTAAAGGGCTGGGGCCCGTCGCCAAGGGCTCGGGCCGGTCCGTGACAGGGGTAAACATTGGCGACGCAATCGCTGCCGCTGCGCGCGAGGGCGTGATCCTTTCGGGGGGCGGGCATGCCATGGCAGGCGGTCTCAGCCTGGAGCCATCACAGCTGGACGCATTCGACGCCTGGATGGTCACTCATATGGCGCAGTTCACTGCAGAACGAGCTGCTGCGCTGGAACTACCCATAGACGCGATCCTGGCGCCAGGCGCAGCGACGCCCGAACTTGTCGACCGCGTGGCCGAGATTGGACCGTTCGGAGCCGGGGCACCCGAACCTGTATTTGCACTTCAGTCCGTGCAGGTGTCATATGCACGGCAGGTGGGCGCTAATCACTGGAAATTCACTGCAGAAGATGCGTCAGGCCGCCTCGATTGCATTGCCTGGCGGGCCGTAGGAGCACCTCTGGGCGAGGCCCTGCAGCCCGGTAGCCGTGTTCATCTGGCCGGACGCCTGAAGGCCGACGAATGGAATGGCCGCCGCCGTGTGCAGCTGGATGTCATGGATGCGGCCGAGGCCTGAATTTATGTGCAGAAACTGCCATCATGATGGCTTGCGCTCTCCGCCAGCAATGGCTATACGGCCTCTTCTTCGAACCGGTGCGGTCCCTTCGTCTATCGGTTAGGACGCCAGGTTTTCAACCTGGAAAGAGGGGTTCGATTCCCCTAGGGACTGCCACCGTCGATTTTCCCCGTCATGTCAGGATTGTGCTTGCCATGCCCATAGGGCTGACGGTGCGGGTAGTATGTGACATCGGCAGAGCCGGTCACTACATTCCTATTGCGGTATGACTTCAAGCGGATGGCGACGTGCTCAGACAGGATTTGCCTTGGCGGGAGCCGGCCGAACTTGCCCGGAAGCTGCACCGACAACCGGGATTTGTCTGGTTGGACAGTGCTGACGCTGCACTTCATCAAGGACGGTATTCTTACATCGCCATCAATCCTGTTTCTCGGTTCCAATGGGGATGCCGAGACAGCGCTGCCAATTTCGCGGGCGCGTTCCGCGCCTGGCGAAACCGGTTTCAGAGTGATGTGATTTCCGGTGGCGCGCCGTTTCAGGGCGGCGTCATCGGTTATGTCAGTTACGAGGCGGCGAGCATATGGATGAGGGATTTTCACTCCCGTCATGCAAGCAGTTGCGATGTTTTCCTGGAATTCTCTGCATACGATACAGTTCTCGCATTCGATCATCAGACGCAAAGCCTGTCGGTTTATTCCGCCGGGTTGTCCGGTCGCGGGGGGCAGCCCGATCCGCTGCTTGCGAGGCAAAACATCACCCAGTTGGTGGCGTTGATTTCCGAAAATGATGCTCCGTACGGGATATGTGAGGGTGAAGAAGCGGACTGGTCGATCTCCCCGCAACAGGCGGACTATACTGAAAGCGTTTCCGCAACGCGCGAAGCGATACTGGATGGCGAAATCTATCAGGCCAATATTGCGACCCTCTGGACCCGGCCTTCCCGATCCGCTGAACACGCATTCAACGACTACCTGGGCCTGAGGGATAAGACACAGGCGGGTGTTTCCGCGTTCGGCGCATTCTCAAACCGAACTATCGCGTGCCTGTCGCCGGAACGGCTTGTCACCATGACATCAGATGGCGCCGTTCGGGCAGAGCCGATCAAAGGCACAGCGCGGCGATCATCTGACCCGGAGGAAGACCAAAAGGCGGCTGAAGCGCTTTCTGCATCCGATAAAGACCGGGCCGAGAATATCATGATTGTCGATCTGCTGCGGAATGACCTTTCCAGAGTGTGTCAGCCCGAATCTATCCGCGTCAGCCGTTTATGCCGTGTCGAAACATTGCCCAATCTTTTCCATCTGGTGTCGACGATCGAGGGGAAGCTCTCGCCGGATAAGGATGCTGTGGACCTGCTCGGCGCAGTCTTTCCCGGCGGCTCAATTACCGGCGCACCCAAGCTTCGGGCGATGGAAATTATCGACCAGCTCGAACCGGCAGCACGTGGCGCATTCTGCGGTTCTTTCGGATATGTCGGTTATGATGGCGCCTGTGATTTCAATATCATGATCCGTACAATTGATCATTTGCCGGAGGAAGACAGGTATTGGTCTGGTGCCGGAATTACCTTGCTTTCTGATGCCGCGGCCGAATGGGACGAAGTCCGGCTGAAGGCTGAGCGGATCATTGGTGCGGCTCGAACAGCGGTGGATGAAGCATGATCCTGATGCTGAATAATCGAGACAGTTTCGTCTACAATCTTGCTCGCTACCTGACTCTGTCTGGTGCAGACATTCAGGTTGAGGACAGCCGCAGTGTCTCCCTTAAAGACATTGTGCGCCTGCGCCCAGAGGCGATCGTGATATCGCCCGGGCCTTCGCGTCCCGATCAGGCGGGTGTTTCCATTGAGGCTATTCAAACTTTCGGCGCAGACTTGCCGATACTTGGCGTGTGTTTGGGGCATCAGGCCATCGCGGTGGCGTATGGTGGATCCGTGAGACGGGCGCGCACTCCGACGCATGGGCGAGCAGCAGGCATTTCGCATCACTCGAGAGGCTTGTTCCGAGGGCTGCCTTCACCCCTGCCTGTCGGACTGTACCACTCTCTGGTCGTCGATCTGCCTTTGGCCGAAACCGGGTTACAGATCGATGCAACAGCGCCGGATGGTGAGATCATGGCGCTGTCCCACACAAAACACCCCATCTATGGTGTACAGTTCCATCCGGAATCGATCCTCACGGAGCACGGGCATGATCTGCTCAGAAATTTCCTAAGCCATTGTAAGTCTGTCCCATGCCTGTGATTCAGCTAAATCAGTCCGTGTCGTCTGCAAACTCAGTGCGTGCCTTCGACCTGACGGACCGGGGGCTGTTGCTCGGAGATGGCGTGTTTGACACATCCTTGGTGGTCGACGGGCATGTCGTCCTGCGTGATCGCCATATCGGGCGGTTGCTTGAGGCATGCGAAATCTTCGGTCTGGATGTATCTGACGCGTCTATTGAGGCGCTTATGGACAGCGCGGTTCCGGCAGGCGAAACCGGCGCGCTGCGTGTCACGGTGACCCGTGGTCCCGGCGCGAGGGGGCTGGTTGGAACCACAGCAACCACCCCCACCGTTCTGACTTCTTTCACGCCGCAAGCGCTGAATTACCCACCGCCGCCTGTCAGGCTTGGTGTAAGCGCCATTCATCGCAATCCAACAGCCCCCTCAGCCCTGTACAAGACACTTTCCTATGGCGACGCCATCATGGGACACAGACGCGCCCTGGAAGCAGGCTTTGACGATGCGCTGTTCGTGACGCCGGATGGCCGGGTGTCCTGTAGTTCCGTCGCGAATATCTGGGCAAGGTTTGGCTCTGCTCTGGTCACTCCGCCGAGAGGAGACGGGGTTGTGGCGGGGGTCATGCGGAACTGGATCCTGGAGCATGCCGCTCAGGCCGGATACCAAGTGTCTGAACGCAGTCTTCGTCTTGAAGACCTGCGTGATGCAGACGGCGTGTTCCTGACAAACAGTCTGCGCTTGCTGGTCCCGGTCCGCGCGATTGACGATCTCGACTTTGCACCGGAGCTTCCGGCGAAGCTGGTTGGGCTTGTCGGCGATCTGCTGACCCAGGCTGCGCGTACTAGGGAGGCGTAGCGCGGTGCCCAGCCTGCGCCTTGGTTCTCTACGGCGGGGTGCATATATGTGAAACTCCGCTACGACTCACGCAGGAGGTCGCATGCAGCCGGTCAGTTTCAAGGGATTTGCAGGCGTTGAGCTCAAAGGGGATGCGTTCGGCTCACCGGATGATCCGGCCGTTCTGCTGATCCATGGCGGCGCGCAGACGCGCGACGTATGGGACGAGGTTGCGGACGCGCTGGAAAAGGCAGGCCGCTATGTCATCCGGATTGACCTGCGCGGACATGGCGAAAGCGAATGGCCTGCAGACCAGCGATATGAGTTCAATGCTTTTGTGGAAGACCTGCGTGCTTTGTTGGCGCAAATGGCATCCCGGCCGGTCATCGTTGCTGCCTCTCTGGGCGGCTGGGCGGCGACGGCAGCGCTGGGGGAGGATGGGGGGCATCTGGCGGCCGGGCTCGTGCTGATCGATTCCGTACCTGAAATGGATTTTGACGCGGCTTGCCGTCCCGACTCGAGCGGCATGCATCGCGCGAGCTTTGACCCGGCTTTCACCCGCGGTTTTGATCCTGAGTCGGCTGTGGCGCGGGTGACTGATGCGGTTGCTCATATCAAGGTGCCTGTCCTTTTTGTCCGTGGGACGAAGAGCGAGCTGTCGGGCGCGGACGAAGCGAGCCGTTTTCTCGGCAATTTTGAGAATGTGGAATATGCGGAAATCCGGGAGGCCGGACAGATGGTCGCCGAGGAGCGGGCGGACATGTTCAGTGCCACGCTTCTGGACTTTCTCGAACGCAGGGTGCCGCGCTTTGCGCCGGAGTATCGCCAGGGATCTGACGCGAGAACGCTCAGAGATGCACTCGGCTGTTTCGCGACTGGTGTGACGGTCGTGACGACATTGGATAAAGCGGGTCAGCCAGTCGGACTGACGGCCAACTCGTTTACGTCCGTTTCTCTTGATCCGCCGCTTCTGCTGGTCTGTATCGCGAAAACCGCGAGTAGTCTTGAGGCGATGGAGGCTGCAGAAAACTTCGCCGTCAACGTCTTGCATATCGGGCAGCAGCCGACGTCCAACCTGTTTGCAAAATCAGGTGAAGACCGCTTTGCGTCCACGCCCTGGAGCCGGGGGCACAATGGGGCGCCTTTGCTCTCTGGTGCATTGGTGAATTTTGAATGCCGGCGCTACGCCCTTCATGATGGCGGAGATCATGTCATACTGGTGGGCGAAGTGATCCGTGCACGGTTTGAACCGAGGCGCGATCCGCTGCTTTATTTCAGAGGCAAATACCGGCGCCTGCATTTTGCCTGACTGCGCATTCTTCGAGATGGTCAGCTGGCGAAAAAGGCTTTGACTCGCTCGATGTCATAGGGGCGCTCGGCCAGGCTTTCTTCATCCCATTCGCTGCGTGGCTGGGCGAAGAAGTCACCCCCGTACACATGGATTGCTCCGGTGGGTCTGCCCAGCGGATTGGTCACGGAGTGAATGATGTCCTTGCCCAGTGGTGCGACGTCTCCGGCAAGAAGAGTGCGCGCCCCGGCGGCCTCAACGCGGGTTGGGTCGTCTTTCGTCCGGCGCCAGAAAATGTTGTCTTCCCGGCCGGTGTAAATTCCGATGATCGCCCACATTTCGTGATTGTGGGGCATCAGCGTTGCGTGTGCACCCCAGACGACATTCAGCACTGTAAGCGTATTCGAACGGTGCAGCACATCGATGCTGGCACCCGAAGGCTCCCCAACTGCCTTCAGAATTGCGTCAGGGGCGTGGAAGGCCGACTCCATCACTTCCAGAACGGCGCGATGCGTTGGATCCTTCGATACGGCGTCGCGGCAGTCGGCGACAAAGCTATGGACGTCAAACATGGCTCTCCTCCCAAAATAGGAGTGTCGGCTCGTAATCCGGCAACGTCAATCCTGCGGTAGGTCTATTCGGCGCGCTGCTTCGGCCAGGACCTTCGTTACGTCGATAGCATTTGTCTTGTGGGGCAACGCGTTGGTGGTGACGACACGGGCTGCGCCGGCGGCGATCAGTTCCTCATAGGCGCCATCGGCGAAAATGCCGTGCACCGCGCAGCAGATGGGACGTGGCTGGCCGCTTTCGCAAAGGGCACGCACCAAAGTTGCGAGCGTGGTGCCGGACGAAATAATATCGTCTACGATGACAGGCGTGTGGTCACCGGCGTCAATACCGGCAGGCACGTCGATCTGAACATCCTTGTCGCCATTCCGCGTTTTGCGGAACACGTCGTAGGGAGCATTGCAGGCTTCCGCGATAGCGCGAACCCATTGCTCGCTTTCTACGTCAGGGCCGTAGATGATCGGCTTGTCGATATGCTCCTTGATCCAGCGCGCGATTGGCGCCGTTGCATGAGCGAGTTCGCCAGGAATGGTGAACACATCGTCCAGGCTGGCGAGTCTGTGCAGATGCGGATCAAGTGTCGTGACCCAGGAGAGGTGAGCAGAGAGTAGCGAGCCGATGTGACGGGCACTGATTGATTCTCCGCGATTGAACGCGATGTCCTGCCTAAAATACGGCATATAGGGGGCGATCAGGCCGACCGAGTTTGCGCCGAGTTCCTTTGCTGTCATCGCTGCGAACAGGAGTGGGACCAATTTCGGATCCGGATGGTCAAGGCAGTCCACAAGCGCGATATGCCGGCCGTCAGGAGGCGTAAGAAAGCGCAGATAGCTTTCACCGTCAGGAAATTTGTGGAACTCGATTTCACCGATGTCGGCGCCGAGTTCATGGGCGAGTGGGGCTGCAAGATGGCCCGTGCCCGGGAGGAAATAGAGGAGGAAGCGCGTCATCGTGTCAGCTCAATAATGTCTGGGTTGGATTTCACATAGTCGAGCACATAGGTCAGCTCGCCAATGGATTCTGTGTGTAGAGTATACAAGGGAGTGCCCTGCCGCACAGCGTCACCGATCCGCACATGCAGGTCCAGGCCTGCGGCCTTGTCGTCCGGGGCACCGGCAAGTTTTGCCACGCGGGCCAGACGGTGATTGTCGATGGCGGCAACACGGCCACTGCGGGTGGCATTCACTGGCCGCTGGAATTTTGCGACTGGTGGATCAAAAACGCCGCCCTGAGCCTTGCAGATGGCAAGGAATTTGTCCCATGCTCGCCCACTGTCGAGTGTTTCGGTTGCAATCGCCAGCCCTTCACCTGTTCCGGCTTTTTCTGTCAGCTCCAGAACCGCGCCAGCAAGAGTGAGCGATTTTTCCCTCAGATCTTGCGGGGCGTTCGGCGCACGTTTCAGTACATTAACGACATCGCGGGCTTCCAGCGCCGGGCCGATACCGCGCCCGATCGGTTGTGACCCATCGGACACTTCTATACGCAGTGCCAGGCCGAACGTGCTGGCAACCGTCGTAAACAGGTCGGCCAGGTCCCGCGCCTGTGCACGATTCCGGATTTTTGCAGTCGGACCGACTGGAATGTCGATGACGACATGCGTCGCGCCGGCTGCGATTTTCTTGGACAAAACAGACGCTACCATGGAGCCGGCCGAGTCAAAATTCAGTGCACGTTCAACACGAATAATCGCCGTATCAGCCGGCGAAAAATCGACTGCATCTCCCCAGATGAAGCAACCGCCTTCGGTCTGAATCACTTTGCGCAATTCGTCCCTGTTCAGGTCCACCCGTGTCAGCGTTTCCATCGTGTCCGCCGTCCCGGCGGGGGATGTGATTGCGCGCGATGAGGTCTTCGGAATGAGCAGTCCGTTGGCAGCTGCGATTGAGACGACGATGGGTGTTGTGCGATTGGCAGGCAGACCGCCAACGCAATGTTTGTCCGCAACGGGTGTCACACCCCAGTCGATACGGTCTCCGGTGTCGATCATGGCGCGGGTGAGGGATATGACTTCGCGCGTAGACAGAGGCTTCGCGGCGGTTGCGGTCACAAAGGCGGTCAAATGAATGTCCGAATAGGCTCCTCGCACAATATCGGTAACGATCTCCCGGATCTGAGCTTCATTAAGACCATCATCAAAGATGCGTTGGCGTACAAACCCCAATGACATCAGAGGTGGGGCGTGCGTGATTCGAACTGTGTCTCCGGCTTCAACACCAAGACGTTCCCATGCCAAATCTGCCAGGCCGACAGTGCCAACCGGCAACCAGTCTTCCGTCACCTGATAAAGCGTGGCGATGATGGAATTGTCGCCATGTGTTATGGTCACCTGGCTGTGGGCGCTCATGCCTTCGGACCGGCACACAGGACAGTCCGCGTGAACCAGCACAATCAGTTCATGCTGGGTCAACACACCCAGGCGCTGAACGTGCATCAGGTTGGTAGGGTGATCGCTCATTTCAGCCGCAGCGTCTCGCCTTGCTCGGGAACCCTGCAGGACCAGCCGAGTTCTTCGCTGATCCGATGCCGGAATGTGTCGGAGGCCGTGGCTTCGCCATGCACGACAAAGGTTTCCTTCGGCGCTGCTTCAAAATTACCGAGCCAACGCATGAGCTCATCTGAGTCGGCATGGGCGGACAGCATATGGAGATTCTGGACCTCCGCATTCACCTCGTAATAACCGCCATGAATCTTGATCTTGCGTGTACCGGCCAACATCGCGGCGCCGCGGGTTCCGCCGGCCTGAAAGCCAGCGAACAAGATCGTGTTCCGGGCATCTGGCGCATAGACTTTGAGGTGGTGCAGGATACGCCCGCCCGTGGCCATGCCGCTCGCCGAGATAATGATCTTGGGCATCATTTCTGTATCGAGCTTTCGGGACTCTTGGCTAATCCGGGTGTAGGTTGCGACATCACATGCTGCCTGGGCCTCTTCCCGGGAGAGTTTGTGAGCCGCAGCATGGCGGACAAATAGTTCGCTGACGTTTATGGCCATCGGACTGTCGAGATAGACTGGCATGTCCGGAATACGACCGCTGGCCCGGAGCCGGCTGATATGAAACAGAAGGGACTGAGCCCGCCCCACTGCAAAGGACGGGATCACGACCGTGCCGCCTCTCTGAAAAGTACGGTTCACGATCGCTTCGAGCGCATCTTCCGGATCGGTCTCAGGATGAACTGTGTCGCCATAGGTGGACTCCACCAGGACATAGTCCGCGTGCCTGATGCCGGCAGGATCATGCATGATCGGATTATCATACCGGCCGAGATCGCCCGAGAACGCGATCTTCGTGGAGCCGGTATCGAGCAGAACAGACGCCGCCCCGAGGATATGGCCGGCCTCGATGAATGTGGCGCTCACACCATTTCCCAGTTCGACCATGTCAGAGAATCCGTGAGTCCGGAATGATTTCAGGCAGGCCTCGGCATCCTCCTGAGTGTACAATGGTAATGCCGGATGATGGCGGGAAAAGCCCTGCTGGTTCGCCATATCAGCTTCGCGTTCCTGTAGGTATCCGCTGTCAGGTAAAAGGATGTTGCATAGGTCTCGAGTGGGCGTGGTTGCGTGGATATTGCCTTTGAACCCGTCGCGAACCAGAAGCGGCAGATAGCCTGAATGGTCTATATGGGCATGAGTCAGAACGACCGTATCGATGTCTTTTGGTGCAATCGGCAAGGGTTTCCAGTTCCGGTTCCGGAGCTGTTTGAACCCCTGGAACAGGCCGCAATCCACCAGAATTCGCTGTCCTCGCGTTTCGACGAGGTATTTTGAGCCGGTTACAGTGCCAACCCCGCCGAGAAACGTGATCTTGTCAGTCATGCCAAGGTCTTTCCGCGCATTACTTGAGATGCCATCAAAGGACAGACCGGCCGCTTGCACAAGCGGCTCATTCGTCGCCAGCCGAGAAGGGAATCTACGGATGGCTGAAAGGCTGTGACTGGAGCTAGACTAATGCGTTTCAAGACCGGGAGGTAAGCTTGGAGGCAACGGAAAATGTCCTGTCTCTGGCAGTCAATCTGCTGGCGTCACTCGCTGTCGGTCTGATCGTAGGATTGGAACGGGGGTGGAAGGAACGTGGGGATCCGAGTGGCAGCCGTGTCGCCGGATTCCGGACTTTTGGCCTCATGGGTTTATCCGGCGGCCTGGTCGCCGTTCTCGACGGAGGTAATGGATTTGTTATTTCCGCAGGAGCAATCGGCCTGGCCTTGCTGCTTCGCCAGGGCTTTGAAGCGCAAATCGATGAGACACGAAATGTCAGTGCGACAACCGCCGTCGCGGCCCTGATCACGTTCAGTCTTGGGGCGGTGTCGGTGAAAATCTCCCCGTTACTCGCAGGTGGGGGAGCTGTCGTGGCGGCTTTTATCCTTTGGCTTCGGGAACCGATGCACCGTCTGCTGGAAAGGATAGATGCTCATGAAATGAGTGCTTTCCTGCGCCTGTTATTGATCACAATCGTGGTGTTGCCCGCCATGCCTGACATTGGGTTCGGGCCTTATGATGTGATCAACCCACGCCACATCTGGTGGATGGTCGTACTGATCAGCGCTCTCGGTTTTGTTGGATATGTCGGCGTCAAGGCGTTGGGGGAACGTGCGGGTGTCGGTTTGCTGGCACTGGCTGGGGGGCTTGCCTCATCCACAGCTGCCACCTTGTCATTGTCTCAACTATCAAAGGATGGCGGGCGTTCGGTCGCCTATGCTGGCGGTGTTGCGGCGGCTTGGGCCGTCATGGTGGCACGAACGGCTCTGATCGTTGCATTTATACGCCCGAGCCTGCTGCCGGTGCTTTGGTTGCCGCTTGGTGCCATGTTTGCGGTACCGTTGCTGTCTGCCGCTCTCATGCTGCGGAGGCAGACTGAGAAGACAGAAGCCGCGCTCTCTCTTCCGAACCCGTTAGACCTCAAATCGGCAATCGTGTTCGCTGCGGTTCTGACCGCGGCGCTTGTGCTGTCCCGCATCGCGCAGGAAGCTTGGGGAGACAATGGCGTCCTTGGTGTGGCATCCATTGCAGGCGCAGTGGACGCGGATGCTGTCACGCTTTCCATGGGACGATTGAGTGCCGCTGATCTATCAGACCTCACCGCCGCGCGTGCGATCGTCATCGCAGTCGTGGTCAACACCTTGTTCAAGGTCATGTTGGCCATCGGTGTGGGCGCAGTGGACTTCAGAAAGCTGGTCCTGCTGACCGGTGCGTTGACAGTTTCAGTTGGGGGCATCGCGATGTTTGCCGCGAGCGCCCTTGGAATGGCTTGAGCTGTCAGGCCCCGTTAATCAGCGCTTCGATGGCCTTAACCGGGCGATGGGCGTGGTCTCCGGTCACGGTATGATCTATCCGGCTCAATGTATGGTCATTCAACGACTGACGCAGGATGCCCATGGATTTTGGGTCTGCTACCAAGACGAACCGGCGTGAAGTTTCGGCCGTCGCCCAGCCGTCCATTTGTCTGGCCAGCGCTGAGACAAAGCGCGTTTCTTCCTGTTCATGCCAGTCCGTATTCCCAACGGATGCATTCTGTCCAGCCGGTCCCGGGAAGCGTCCGGGGCGGTCTGATCCTTGTTGGTGAGTTGGCGGATTGGTGTTTTCGTCAAAGCTCATGACGCGTAGGTCCAGCCGGTCCGTATCGCCCTGATTTTCATAGACGACATATTTTCCGGCATCGCAGACGACCACCCAGTCTCCGTTTCTCAGGTGCATTTGCCTTCTCCCTGTTTGTTTCCTCAGTGACCAATAATAGCGCGGTGTGGCAGGGAAAACGATGCGTAATTTCCGAAAGTTGGGCTAGCGAGCCCCTGTTAATGTTGTTTCCGGCGAGCGCTTCGCTTTCGTTTCCGAACGCACTTTTATTTTGGCGCCAGGCTCCAATTGACGCGGCGGGTGGACAATGACCCGTGTGCCTTCTGTCACACCGTCCAGGATTTCAGCATAATTTCGATTGGTGTGGCCGACTGACACGCCGCGCCATTCGGCGCGCCCATTGGCAACGACATATACAGCCCAGCCATCGGCATCCCGAAACAGGGCAGACATCGGCACAACCAACCGGTTTGTTCCTTCCCAAACGGCAATATTGGCAACAAAGCGATAACCGTGTCCGAGGTTCTGGCGGGCTGCAGGGTCATTCAGATCCATGACGATATTGACCCGTTGTTCTTCTATGCCGAGCGCCGACACCTTTGTGAAACCTGCCGGTTCCACACGGCGGACACGACCTGGAAGCGGTTCACCGCCCCAGTCGGTAAATGTGACAGGGTCGCCCGGTTTTACGCGCACAGCTTCCTCGGAGAGAAAGTCCGCGACACATTCCAGAGAGCCAAGGTCGCCAATCGCGACAATTGGTGTGCCCTGGGCAATCGGACCTTCGCTCTCCCGGTTTACGGTCAGGATCTGGCCGGAAAGGGGGGCGATGACAGCGATCATGTCGCTGCCATTCTGCGTCTCGCTGGGCATCAGGGCCGCACGTGCCGCCGCAAGCTCCTGGCGGCGGACACCGATCAGGGCTTCGCTTGAGCGCAAGGCCAGATAACCTTCCCGTTCCGCGGCTTCGGCGTTGTCGACTGCCTGCTGGGATACTGTCGCAGACTCCAGGAGTTTTTTCGCGCGGTCCAGGTCTCGTTTGAGGCGATTGTGTTCAGCTCGGTAACGTTCTGCGTCAGCGCGTGCCGCTGTCAGGGCAGCTTCTGCGGACGAGATATTCGACTTCAATTGGGCTGTCGTGCGGGCGGGCAGGAGCGGGGGCAACAGCGGGCGGATGGTTGATATAACGGTTTCTTCGGCGGTAACCTGATCCCCCGGTTCGACTTCCACACGCGACATTGTTCCGTCGAGTGGGGCAGACAATACGAACACGTCCCGGACCCGGGTCATGCCGTCGTCCGAAACGGTAACGATCATATCCTCGCGCGTCACATAGGCTGCATCCACCTCAATAGCGTGCGGGGAAAAGGCCCATGCAAACCCCAGGGCAGCGATCGCTGCGAGGCCAATCCAGAGACGCATGCGGACTGATGGCATCACTATTCCCTTGTTTTCAGCACTGCTATGAGATCCAGAGAGCGCACTCGCCGGACAACAAACAATGCGGCAATCGTTGAGGAGAACAGTACGATCATTGCAGCGACGCCCAAAGTGGAAGGGTTCACGACGACAGGGATGCGATATAATTCAGTCGCCATAGCAGTCGCGATCAGATGGGCCAATGCAATTCCCCCAATACAGCCAATCGGAATTCCGACGAGCGCAACCAGCGCGAGCTCTCCAAGCAGGATGTAACCCACTTCATGATGGGTGAACCCGAGAACACGTAGACTTGCCAGTTCACGTCCCCGTTCAGTCAGGCTGATGCGCGCAGCATTGTAAACGACACCTGCCGCGATCGCCCCGCCGATGACGGCATAAATGCTCATCATGATATAGATTGTTTCCTGCAGCGTTTCCTCAAAGGAGTCGATTGCGGCTGCGCGCAGTGAAACGCCTGCAATCCCGGGTCGTTCAATCACACTCTCCTCGAATGCAGCCTGGGCGAGCGGGTCAAGCTTCAGATAAGCGCCGGATATGGTTGGCGGCTGGTCCAGCAAGGCGTTCATTGTTTGCAGGTCCATGAACGCCGGTGTCCCGACAAATTCATCGACCACTGCGGTTACGGGCAAGTCGACCACGGGCCGGGTCGCATCCAGAAAATGAGCCGTTACGAGATCTCCAGTCGTTACGTGCAGCATGTCGGCCAGTTGTGATGAAAGGACAATCCCTGTCGAGGGAATGTCAACGTACCGTCCGTCTGCAGACAGGATGCGCCTCAACTGTGCGTCGGCAGGCAATCCGGTGATGCCAACGCGTTCGGAGCGGTGTCCGGCTTCAAGGCTGGCGGGAATATCCCGTACACCTTCGGCGCTCATGACACCAGGAAGGCGTGAGAGCTCGGACAGGGCCGTATCGTTCCGTCCCTCGAAGAAGGTGATGGCAGCATCATGCGCATTCGTACGGAAAAACATCTGCTCCATAATTGTGTCGATCGCGTCGAAGCTGAAAAGCGTGCTGACCAGCAGGGCGACGGCCGCGGCAATGCCGAACAGGTTGGCAGCCGTTCTTGCGGGAAAGCGGAACAGGTGACGCAGGATGAGGCGCGTAGGCTCATCCAGCCACCGCATCTGCAGGATGTAGCGAAGCCAGCCCTGATGGTAGTTGACCGGCGGGGCGGGTTGCATGGCTTCAGCCGGCGAAAGCTTCGCGGCCCCAAGAGCTGCGCTCATTGATCCGGCTATCGCGGATCCGAGCGCCGCCAGAGCGCTGGCGAAGAGGGCAAAACTGTCTATGCGCCAGGTCAGGTCCGGGATCCGGAACGTCTCGGCGTACAATTGTGTGATCAGGTTCTGGAGGATGAAGCCAAGTGCGAAACCGGCCAGGACGCCGCCAGCCGTTATCGCTATCGCGAATTTCAGATAGTGCCAGGTGATTTCCCGCCGGGAATAGCCGAACGCCTTGAAAAGACCAATCTGCTGGCGCTCCGTCTGGATCAGGCGATTGAGTATCGAGTGTATCAGCACGGCTGAAACAGCTAGGAAGACGGCGGGGATAATCCTCGCCATCGTTTTCAGCTGGTTCATCTCGGATTCGACAAAAGCATTCGACAATTGATCGGACCGGTCGATCGCGCCCGTCCCGCCATAAGGGGCGAGCACGTCGTCCACCTGGTCTATGACAAGCGCGGTATCCGTTCCTGGTGCCACGGTCAGGCTGACACTGTTGAAGGCGCCATCGAGATCAAATGCGGCTTCCAGCGCCTGCCTGCGCATCCAGAATATGCCGAACAGCCGGTCATCGGGCATCAGAGAGCCGGGACCAAGGGCGTAGATGAACTCCGGACTGTCGCCGATGCCGACGATAGTGAGCGCGCGCAGGCGACCATTCATGACGGCTTCAATCGCATCGCCAGTCTGCAGACCGTTCGCCTCGGCAAAGGCATTTGAAATGATGATCTCATCCGGCGAGCGTGTTTCCGGATACCGGCCGCTAAACAGGACGATCCGATTCAGTATGCTCTCGCCCGTATCGGGCAAGGAAACAATCTGTGCATTGGCCGGCTCTTCGACGTCGGGGATGCGTAAAATGACGAGGCGCACGATGCGGGTTTCGATCGTCTGAACGCCATCGATTGCCCGTAAGCGTGCCGCGGCACTCTCCGGGGCTCGGCGTACGGATGTGAAGACGTCTGCGAAGCGGTAACGCTCATAATAGGCGTCGCGGCTCGCGCTCAGTGTGCTGAGCGTGCCGAGGGCCATGACCATTATTGCAACACCGCAGGC
Source organism: Hyphomonas jannaschiana VP2 (assembly GCF_000685215.1). Taxonomy (GTDB): domain Bacteria; phylum Pseudomonadota; class Alphaproteobacteria; order Caulobacterales; family Hyphomonadaceae; genus Hyphomonas; species Hyphomonas jannaschiana. The sequence goes on along the minus strand of NZ_ARYJ01000015.1, from coordinate 34,096 downwards.
TACAATGATGCCGACGGCTATCGCCTGGCCTCGCATGTGCCAGATGTCGCGAAGCAGCTTGATGTCGAGAGGGGAGAGGCCCTTCACCAGGAAATCTCCGAGGGTTTCAGCCGGCGCTTTGGCGCCGTTTCCTCAATGATCAATCCATCCTGCATTCGCAGGACACGGTCTGCAATTTCACCAATTCCGACATTGTGGGTGATGATCAGCATGGTTGTGGATAGTTCGCGGTTCACCCGGTCCAGCGCCTCAAGCACGCGAATGCCGGTCTGGCTGTCCAGAGCGCCGGTCGGCTCATCGCAGAAGAGAATTTGAGGGCGTTTCGCAATGGCTCTCGCGACAGCCACACGTTGCTGCTCACCCCCGGAAAGCTGAGCCGGGAAGTGCTGGACCCGGTTCCCCAGACCCACGAGCTCGAGCGCTTCTTCCGGTTTCATCGGGCTTTTCGCGATCTCTGTGACCAGGGACACGTTTTCTTTCGCGGTCAGGCCTGCGACGAGATTGTAGAACTGGAACACAAACCCGACCGAGCGTCGGCGGTATCGTGTCAGCTCGTCATCGCTTGCATGGGTGAGATCGTGACCGTCGAAATGCAGTGTGCCGGCGGTCGCCCGGTCCAGTCCGCCGAGTATGTTGAGCAGGGTGGACTTGCCGCTGCCGGAATGGCCGAGCAACACAACCAGTTCACCGCGTTTCAGGGAAATATCGACGCCGCGTAAAGCGTGGACGGACACTTCGCCTGTTATGAAGGTTCGCTCCAAACCGCGACCTTCCATCAAAATGTCGGTTTGCCCGGAGGTCTGTTTGTCGGATTTTGAAGCAGGCATTGTAAAATTTGATCCCAATGCGCGACTTATACCCGAAAATCGTGAGAATATCTGCTACGTAGGGACGCGTATTGAAATGAACGACTTTCAGCTATGGTGTGATGTGAAATCGACTATGCCAAGAATGGAGACTTCCCGTGAAGATCAAGGATATTAGCGTCTGTATGGCCTCTCCGGATGGAGACAAGGCCGCGTTCGATTTCGCCAAAATGCTTGCCGTGGCGAATGATGCACACCTCAGCTGTGCCGCATTTACTGTTCTTCCGCCCATGATCCTTGGGTATGGAGACGGTTCTGCAGGGGAAGTTTACGCCTCCATTCTTCAGCAGACGCGGGACACGATGTCCGGTGCCTGGAAAAAATTCGAGGATAGTGTCGACCAGCAGTCTCCCGCGATCGAGATGCGTCATTTCGAGGCGTTCCCGAACAGGGTTGAATCCCTGTCTGCCATGAATGCCCGCCATGCGGACATTGTGGTTGTCCGCGCGCCCGGGAAATCCGACGAACAACCGCATGCCGACCTGCTGGAAGGCGTCCTGCTGGGCGGCGGTCGGCCCGTCCTGATCGTGCCGGAGGAGTGGTCCGGCACAACGGTTGGCCAGCGGGCGATGATTGCCTGGGACGCAAGCCGGGAAGCGACGCGCGCCCTGCATGACAGTCTGCTCCTGATGAATGATGATGCTAAGGTTTGTGTCGCCACCGTCGATGCCAAGCCCGGTGATACGAGCCACGGAGCGGGGCCTGCCTGGGATGTCGGCGCACACCTGTCCCGCCATGTCGGAGATGTGGAAGTCAGGAATGAAGACAGCATTGGCCGCTCTACCGCCGAAGCCCTGATGGATGTTGCTACGTCCTTCGATGCCGACCTCATTGTTATGGGCGGGTATCGCCATTCCCGACTGCAGCAGGCATTCCTTCCCGGTGTGACCCGCACACTGCTGCGCGAGGCGAAAGTGCCTCTGCTGCTGTCGCATTGATGGGGGCGCGAATGAAAAAAGTCATTCAGGGGGATCGTGCCTTCGATCTGACGATTGATCCGGACGTCGCCTACCGTATCGCTGTTCTGGCCCAGTCCTATCAGGGCGAAGGCATCATGCCGATGGAAGAGGACGACGTGGTCGATAATGATCGCGGTGATGATCCGATTACCGATCTTGATGCAATCGCCGATGAGGCTGAAGAGCCGCATGAGGATGTGCTGGATGACGAGCTTGAAGGACTGATCCGCGGGCTCAATGTCGATGCGAAACATGACCTGCTCGCACTGATCTGGGTTGGTCGCGGAGACTATGAGGCGAGGGACTGGGCTTCCGCTCGCCGGGCTGCGCGCGAAGCAGAACCCTTCAATGTGATCGATTACCTGGAAGAGCTGCAAATGGGCAGCGACTATATCGAGAATGCACTCGAGGCGATGGGGTATCCGCCGCCGGATGAGTTATCCTGAGACATCCATGGGAGGCTGGTGGAAATGATGTCGTTGCCGCCTCCCGTTTTTCCTGCGCCAGTATCTGAAGACATCTGGCGACGGAAATACCGGTTTGGAAATGAGGCTGGTATTGATGAAACCTGGCGCCGTGTGGCCCGGGCTGTGGCCTCCGTTGAAGCAAAGGATCAGCCATTCTGGGCGGAGAAGTTTCTTGGCCTTCTGGCGGACTTCCGCTTCCTCCCGGGGGGGCGGATCCTCGCCAATGCAGGGACCGAACGTAGCGCGACCCTGCTGAATTGCTTTGTCATGGGCGCGCTGGATGACTCCATCGACGGCCTGTTCACCGCTTTGCGGGAGAGCGCCATCACCCTGCAGGCTGGCGGCGGAATTGGGCTCGACTTTTCACCTGTAAGGCCTGCGGGGGCGGCAGCCGTAAGGACGGGCAATATTGCCAGCGGCCCCGTCTCCTTCATGCGCCTGTGGGATGCGATGTGTGAGACCATGACCGCAGACCGCGCCCGCCGCGGGGCGATGATGGCGGTCCTTCGCTGCGACCACCCGGATATCGAAGCCTTCATTGATTCAAAAACGGCGGCCGGCGTGCTTTCGCACTTCAATCTTTCCGTCCTGGTGACTGATGAATTCATCCGGGCCGTGGACGCAGATGATGCGTGGCCGCTTGTGTTCGGAGAGCAGGTGATCCGGACCCTGAAAGCGCGCGATCTTTGGGACCGGATGCTTCGTGCGGCTTACGGGAGTGGCGAGCCCGGCGTTCTGTTCATTGATCGGATAAATCGGGAGAGCAATCTCGGCTACATCGAGACGATCCATGCCTGCAATCCCTGTGGCGAAGTGCCGTTGCCGCCTTACGGGGCATGTGACCTGGGCTCCATCAATCTTGCGCGATTTATCAGTCATCCCTTTTCCGACAAGGCCGGGTTTGACTTTGAGTCTGTCGCAAGCACCGTGCATCTGGCGGTGCGCTTTCTGGACAACGTTCTGGACCTCTCGCACTTCCCGTTGATGGCTCAGGCTGAGCAGGCAAGATCCGCCCGTCGGATCGGGCTGGGGATAACGGGGCTGGCAGATGCTCTGATCATGCTTGGGCTGGACTATGACAGCAATGCCGGGCGGGAATTCACGGCCCGTGTGCTGGGAACCATGCGGAATGCGGCCTATCAAAGTTCGGTGGAGCTGGCGGAAGAAAAGGGCAGCTTTCCTCTTTTTGAGGTGGACGCCTTCCTTGACCGTCCGTTTACGCATCGCTTGCCGGAAGGAATAAGGGCGTTGATCCGCAGGAAAGGAATCCGGAACAGTCATTTGCTCGCCATCGCACCGACCGGGTCGATCAGCCTTCTGGCAGGAAACGTCTCTGCAGGCATCGAGCCGGTCTATGCTGCTTCAGTCAACCGGCGCGTAAAGCGCCTGGATGGCGGAGACGACATCATGGAGCTCGAAGATTTTTCTGTGCAAGCTTGGCGGAAAGGTGCGCGTGGTTCAGTTCCGCCAGCTTTCGTCACCGCTTCGCAACTTTCCGCTGAGGCGCACCTGGCAATGCAGGCAACGGCGCAGGGCTTTGTGGACAATGCGATTTCCAAGACAATCAATGTCGATGCCAGCCTGCCGTATGACGATTTCAGGCAGGTCTATCGCCGGGCATGCGATCTGGGCTTGAAAGGGTGTACGGTGTACCGTCAGGGCAGCCGCGGGGAAGACGTGCTGACGCCTGTTGCTGCGGGGAGCATCTGCAACTCGGATACGTGCTGAAAGCCGACGGAGCTGACATCGCTTTAATGTTGCAATGCTAGGCGATCGCTTTCCGCGGCATTAGACTGACTGAACAGACTGAAAGGGATTCACATGTTTCAGCGACGTACCGGGTTTCTCGTTGCCGGGCTTATGACGAGCCTCGCACTTCTGGCAGCATGTAATACGACACCTGCACCGGAGGCCGAAGAAACTGCGTCAGCTCCGCCTCAAGCCGAGGAGGGGAGCGACGCATTCGCCTATGATAGCAAGGTCAAGGTCGGCAGATTGATCGCGGAAACACGGTGTTCCACCTGCCATGCCATCGGCCCGACCGGAAACAGCCCTCACCAGGATGCCAAGCCTTTCAGGCAACTGTCTGAAAACTACCCGGTACGAAATCTCGAAGAAGCGCTGGCGGAGGGCATTGTTGTCGGTCACCCGGACATGCCGATGTTCGTTCTCAGTCCTTACGAGATTGATGCCCTGCTGACTTATCTGGAAAGCATTCAGGAGCCACACCCGGCCTGAGCTCCGCGTCAGTCACTACGGGTCGGGTCATTCGTGGTTTCGGTCGATAGCTCCGGATCGATCGTGACGCCGGTGACCTGACGCTCCAGCATCCGGACGATCGGGGGCGGCCAGCTACCCTGGTGCAGGGTGTGCAGGATGATGAGACTGTCCCGGTCGGCATGGGTGCGCCGTTCATTGTGGAGCACATAGTCCATCCAGCGTCCGAACCGGTATTTTTCAATCCACAGGTCCGGATCGCTGAGGTCACGCACCAAAGCCCAGTTGCGTGCCCCATCGCGCAGTCTCACGCGGCGGCTCTCATTCATGGCGGCCAGGAAGCGCGGGACGTCTTCCTCCCGGATCCGGTAGTGCACGGCAATGTGGACAGGGCCTGCACGCGGTTCGATGGGCACCTTCACGTCCGGCACTTTCCAGCGTCCGACAAGCTCAAGGTTCAAATCCTGAACTTCAGGCAAACGCAGGAAGAAACCCATACAGAGGCCGATAGCCTGCACGCCCGCCATAATCAGGATCGCGTCGGAAATGCCCTGATGCTCTGAGAGCCAGCCGCTCATCCAGCTTCCGGCAGCCATCGTGCCGAACACACACATCTGGTAGAGCGACAGGGCCCGGCCGACCACCCAGCGCGGCGCGGACATCTGCACCGTCACATTCATGGTCGCCATGGCGAGCAGCCAGCCCCAGCCGAACACGACGAGACCGAACACGGTAACGAGCAGCCAGGGGCTGAGCGCGATCACGACCGCGCCGGCGATCATCGCAGTGACGGTCAGGCGAAGCGTGGCCTCATTGGTCAGGCGCGCGCGCACCGGCCGGTTTGAGAGGGCCCCCATCACCGCGCCGATGCCGAAGGATCCGGACAGGATGCCGAACGTGATCGCACTACCGCCAACGAGGTGACTGGCAACCAGTGGCATGAGCGACGGGACACTGGCCGCGGCGAAGCCAAACAGGGCCGACCTGAACATGACGCGCCGGATTGGCGGTGACAGCAAGACATAGCGAACGCCGGCCATCATGGCTGTGCCGAGGTCTTCGCGCAGCGTCGGGCGCGTCGGCTTCTCCGGGCGCCAGCTGAAAAGGACCCATATGATCCCGAGATAACTGAAGGCATTGACCGTGAAGGCGGCGGCGGATCCGAACGCTGCAACGATGGCGCCGCCGAGCGCTGGGCCGGCTGTGCGGGCCATGTTGAAGCCCATCGAGTTCATGGCCACCGCGCCGGCAATTGTGCCGCGCGGGACAATGTCGCCCACTGTGGCCTGCCATGAGGGCGCGTTCATAGCCGTCCCGCAGCCGATCAGGAAGGTGAAGCCCAGAAGCGCCCAGGGTGTCAGGTGCCCGAACCAGGCGAAAATGCATAAGGCAACAGACAGGATGAACATCCAGCTCTGGCAGACCAGCATGACGAGACGGCGGGGATAGTTGTCCGCAATGGCGCCGGACAGCAAGGCCAGGATCATGATGGGCAGGGTGACCGATGCCTGAACGAGGGCGATCTGCGTTTTGGTTCCCCCCAGTTCGACCATCAGCCACGCCGCACCGACACTCTGAATCAGGCTGCCAAACTGCGATGCCACATTGGCCACCCAGATCCGCCGGTACAGCGGAATGGAAAAGGGCGGCGGGGCGGGATTGTCTGGCATAAGGTGCGGCGGGCCTGAGTCTTGGTAGGCAATCGTGGAAGTGATTGCGGCCAGGTTCAAGATGCCTTCACGGTATGAACAGCTTCTTTGTGTGTCTTTTCGAGGCTCTTAGCGTGCCGTGTTTTCTGCAATTATGAACAATAGGAATACGATAAGTATTTCGAAAAAATTGTTGTAGATCACGTGCCCAAGCCATTGGGCGATAATCCAGATTGTACCGATTGCGAACGCAAAAAGCTCGTCTGGTTCCATTTTGGTTCCCTCCCGAAAATGCTTTAGGGGGAAGGTATCAAATCTTTTTGTCGTCGGCTTCCATTGCGGCGTGATAGGTCTGCCAGCATTTCCGGCCAGCCTTGTTGTACGCCACCATTGTTTCCACCATGCGAAGGAAACCTTCCTGATCGCCGAGCTCCGGTGGCAGCAGGGGGTCGAAGTTGATGGTCCGGATAACGGCCTGACCAATCAGCAGGGAATCGCGGGCCGCCTGGTCTCCCGGCAGGCTGGGTAACTGTTTCAGGCTGGTGGTCATGGCGTCGATCGCTTCAGCATAAGTGCGGGCTAGGTCTGCTGTTGACCAGAGGGTTTCCCATTCCGCGCCGCCAGACAGCGCCCGCTCGCTTACACGCAGTAGCGAGATTGCTTCGTCGGCTCCGATACCGACAAGATCTGCGCGATGGCCTTCCAGGTCCCGGGCCAGATTGGCGGGGCGTACCCAGAAGCCGGTCTCTGTTTCCTTGTAGCCCGACAAGGCCAGTGCGCGTTCGCGGGCCCGGACCTGCTTGCGATCTGTCCGGCCGAGATGCCCGGTGATCGCCACCAGCCAGTCGCCATTCCAGGGGACGATACGGCTGGACACGTCTTTCCAGCTCTGTACGCGCCGGGTCAGCGCCTTCGATTTCGGGCCGGGCTGGTAGACGCCGCGGTCGGGACTTTCCAGAAGTCCCTCCTTCTGCAGGCGGGTCACCGCGACACGAAGCGTGGCGGGCTCAATACCGAACAGCGCTGCGGCATTGATAAGACGCCCGATCGACTGAGGCGCCGTGAAGGCGCTGCTCATCAGCGAGAGGACTAGCGCGCGCGGCGAAACGTCTTTTGGATCGAGAGGCTGAAAATAATACATCAATTGACCTAATATGATGTTTGGCGTAATAAACCGTAAAAGAGCTCTTAGGGAGAGAGACGCCATGACGAACCAGCTCAAACTATCGGATGTCCTAACGAAAGACGAGTTGCGCGAACTTCGCCAGAAGTCGGACCTCCGGGCATTTGCGACGCTGAGCTGGAACTGGGCCCTGATCGCTGCGGCGTTTGCCGTGGCGATCATCTGGCCGAACCCGCTGACCATTCTGGCGGGCATCATCCTTCTTGGCGGACGCCAGCTGGGCCTCGGCATCATCAATCATGACTGCGCGCATCATGCTTTTTTCAAAAGCCCGAAAGTGGACGAGTTTGTCGGTCACTATCTGGTCGGCGCGCCGATGAATATTTCGCTGCCGGCTTATCGCGCTTATCACCTGAAGCATCACAAATATGCTGGCACGCCGGACGATCCGGACATCGTCTTCGTGAAGAACTATCCCGTTTCCAAAGAGAGCCTGCGCCGCAAGTTCGTTCGGGACTTCACCGGCCGCACCGGCTTCCGTGACACCTTGCGGAAGATCCGGAACTTCAGACTGAAGCGGAACTGGCCGTGGCTGACCTTCCACGTCCTGCTGCTGGGCACGCTGACACTGGCTGGTGCGCCATGGGCTTACCTGATGTGGTGGGCGGCGGAACTGTTCGTGTACCCGGCCATCGTGCGCCTGCGCCAGATCGGCGAACACGGGACTGCCAAAGACCGGACCCAGCTGGACCCGCGCCTCAACACCGGCACAACGACCGCGCCTTTCTGGCAGCGTGTCCTGATTGCTCCGAACGATGTTAACTACCACCTGGAGCATCACATGTTCGCGTCGATCCCGCCTTACCGGCTGAAACGGTTGCACCAATTGCTGGCGTCACGCGGTTACTATGATGGTTTTGAGTGTATCTCGAAGGACTATTTCGACGTGCTCCGCCGGGCGGTGCGCCACGATGACAAGCCGTCGATGGTACCTGCCGAATAGCTTAATCTATTCGGAGTCGCTTTCCGGGTTGCGGACCTGGATCAGACCGTTCGACACCATGCTCATCACAATCTCCCCGTCCTGATTGTAGACCGTCTGCTCGGTCTTCATCAGGCCCATCTCGCGGCGGCTTTTCATGCGGCGCTTGCCGATCAGCTTGGATTCCACGCGCAGCGTATCACCTGGATAAACCGGTTTGCGCCAGCGCAGTTCATCGACGCCGGGGGAACCGAGAGACGCTGTCGGCTCCTGTTCGCTCCAGCCCTCCACCATCATCCGCATCGCCATGGCGGCGGTATGCCAGCCGGAGGCAGAGAGGCGCCCGAAATGTGTCTTCGCCGCTGCCTCATCGTCCAGGTGAAAGGGCTGTGGGTCGTACTTGCCAGCAAAATCGATCACTTCCTCGCGGGTTACCTCATAGGTCAGATCCGATTTTGTGACGGTGCCGATCACCAAGTCTTCATAGTAGCGCATGGATGAGGTTCCTCGATGCCAGAAAGAAAGCCGCGCCTGAATGGCGCGGCTTTCGTTACGTCAGGCAAGATAGCCAGGCAGCAGTACGGGATGCTTCAGGCGTCCGTAGCCGATTGCCTCACCGGCCACCCATATGCGGTAGCTCCGTGGAGACCTGTACGGCAGAAGCCGTGGTCAGCGGGTTCTTTGCCGGGGCTTTGTGGAAAGCGGTCCAGAGCATCAGGCTGGACGTGCACAGCAGGTAGACACCGAGGGCCTTCTTCAGCTTGGCCGAGTCGAGGCTGTGAGCCAGCGCGGCGCCGATCGGGGCAGTGATCATGCTCATCGAGATGATGGCCAGCATGGCGATGACGTTGACATAGCCGATAGAGCCAAAGGGCAGGCCGCTTTCTCCCAGACCGCTAATGACCGAACCGATCGTGCCCGGGACAGCGATAATTGTGCCGAAACCGGCCGCTGTAGCGATCGCACGGTGCACCGGCTGGCCGGACAGTGTCATGATCAGAATGGCCGGCGTGCCACCTCCGATCCCCAGCAGCGTACAGAAGCCGCCGAGGAAACTGCCAAGTCCGCCGCGTGCCACACCCTTCGGCATTTCATTCGAAACGGTACGCTTGGACAGGATCGGGAACAGGAAGTGCCAGGCCATGATGAAGACGCCGACACCGAAGATGATTTTCAGGGACTTACCATCCAGGAAGCGGGCGACGCTGAGCCCGAGGACCACGCCAAGCACGACCCAGGGCGCCCATTGTTTGAGGATATTGAAATCCACTGCTCCACGCTTCGCGTGCGCCTGCACGGACCGGAGGGACGTAAAGATGATCGTGGCCAGCGAAGTACCAATCGCCACGTGCATGATTTTGTCGTCGGACATCGGATGATCCGCTGTCGACAGGAGTGTGAAGACTGCCGCGAGTGCCGGCACGACGACAAAGCCGCCGCCAATTCCGAACAGGCCCGCCAGGAGGCCGGCAAAAGCGCCGGCGACCAGCATGGACAGGATAAGTGGAAGTGCATCAGCTAACATGGGTTTTACTCGGTGATGATTGAGAAGTCATTTTGCTGTCTGGCACGATCAGAAGCGGACCGTCAGGGTCGCCTGGAACGTGCGCGGGTTGAGTGGGCGGAAATAGGCGGAACCGGCAAAGACAAAGGCCGTCGGCACTTCTTCATCCAGCAGGTTGTCGACGTTGAAGCGCAGGCTGACATTTTCCGGCACACCGAAATCGTTCGGGCCGCCAAGGTCGAGATAGCCGCTCAGCACGGCGAAGCTGTCCATCTCGTAGCCCTCGGTATAGTCGGCATAGCGCTTGCCGGTGTATTTTCCGGAGATGTTGGCAACCATCCATTCGGTCGGCTCATAGGTCACGCCGCCAGTGAATAGCCATTCCGGGCTGTCGGCGAGGATGAAGCCAGCTTCGTCTTCGGCGTGGTTGTATGTCAGGTTGCCGTCCAGGTAGACCTTGTCGTCCAGGAACGCGGGTTGGTAGACGCCCGAAAGTTCGAAGCCGTAAGCCTCGGTTTTGCCGGCATTGATGTAGAAGGCTTCCGGCTGTTGGGTCGCCGGGTTGATCACACTGCCAGCCACAAGACGGTTGTCGAAGCTGGTGAAGAACAGCGCGGCAGAGCCATAGAACTGCGCGCGGTTAGTACGGTAGCCGATTTCGAAGTTCTGTGACTCCTCGCCTTTCGGCGCCGGCAGCGGCTCGGTGGATGCATCAGTGGACGCGATGGAGAAGATGTCGTCCGCACCGCGTGGGAGCGCATAGTTCTGCGAGTAGGATGCGAACACCTGATCGCTGTCGTTCATGTCGTAGACTGCGCCCACCATGGGCAGGAAGTTGTCGCTGTAATCCTCACCAACCGTCTGTGGGCCGAACAATTCATAGTCGTTATAGTCGCGATAGCCGCTCAGCTGGTAATCGACATTGAGGCTCTTCACCCCGATTTCGAGGTTCAGCTTCTCATCCATCAGGCTGATCGTGTCCTTCAGGTAGAGTTGGGTCGTCTTGCGGGTGGAGGTGTAGTTGCGGCGGTAGTAGGCGACTTCGTCCCAGATCACGTCGCCGTCGGCCGAGCCGTTGGTTTTATTCAGGCGCTGCTGGGTGCGGTTGTAATCTTCGTCTTCATACCAGGCGCCGAACTCAACCTTGTGATTGGCGACCTGCCATTCGAGACCGGCGACAGCGCCCTTGCGCGTACCGCCCACGCCGGAGAGGCCATACTGCACGCCGCGCGGGTGAACGACGTCGAGGCCGGCGGCGACCTGGCGGTTATAGATGCCGAGCGAGTTGGAATAGCTGTCCGGCGAGACACCGAAGCCGTCCTTGTCTTCCTGATAAGCCGTGGCTGTGAACATCAGGTTTGGCGTGATGTCGGTCTGGAAGTTCAGCGAGTAGAGGCTGTCGTCGCGGACGTTGATCCGGTCCTCATAATAGCTGGTGCAGGTCGAGCCGGTGAAGATCGGCGAGAAGTCATTCTCGTCGATGACGTTGTCGCCATTATAATCATACACGTTGGAAATCGGTTCGATACAGCCGGTTTCCGGAATGGAGTCCTGGTAAGCGTAGTAATAGTCGTTCTCGAACACAGACTCCGGGGCAGACGGTGAGTCGTAGTCGTGGAAGTCGTTGTGGACGTAGCCAAACTTCACGAACGTATCTTCGTCGAACTCGTACTTGATCTTGCCCTCGATATGTTCGCGGTCGATCGTGCCGGGGCCGCGCCACAGGCTGCTGTCCGTTTTGGAGCGGCTGACATAGGCCGACAGGCCGTTCCAGTTGCCAGTTTCCAGCTTGATGAAGCTGCGCTCCAGGTCGTCGTCGCCTATCGTGTAGGAGATCATGCCGCCGGGCGTGTCGGATGTGTCGACTGTATTATAGGAGACGATCGGGCCCAGTGAGGCATAGCTCGGCAGCGAGACATCGCCGGCGCCCGGAGACGCGACAACGGAGCCAAGGTTTTCATTGTCCACATAGCGGAAGATCGGGCTGCCGCCGAAAGCATCGGAACGACCCATCGGCACACCGTCCAGCACGAAGCCGATCTGCTGCAGGTTAAAGGCACGCACGGTGACCGAGTTGCCGAATTCGTAGAGGCCAAGTGCGCCGTCTGTCTGTACGTTGAAGCCCGGCAGGGACTCCAGCATCTTCAGGCCGGAGATGCCGCCCGGTGCAGACAGGAGTTCATCCCGGGTGACGGCGACGGTATTGGTCGCTTCACCCTGACCAATCGCCGTGTCAGCGGTCGAAACGCGGCGGCCCTGAACGACAACCGCCTTCATCGTCGCCTGTTCTTCTGTGCCCGTCGCTTCCTGCGCATGCGCGACCGTCGCCATCGACGCGGCCATCAGTGAGGCAAGACAGATTCCAAATTTCAGACGATTGGTCAGAAGGCGCATCGCAGTATTCTCCCGGCGACTTGTTTAATACGCGCGCAAGATGTCGGCGGGGCGGAGAGGCGGGAACTGCGCACCACAAAGTGCGCATGTTAAAATCGGTAACTTGCCTGCATTCGGGCGCAAATACCCGGACCTGAGTGTTTCTTGTGCAGTGCAGGATGGCTCAGGCTGGCACAGCGCCGAGTCGGGTTTGCCAGGATCGCAATCTCAGGTGGGTGACCGGCAATTTTTGGTTACAGGGCGGCGATCACTCCGGAAGCGCTCAATCAGCTTGCGTCTGCTGTTGCTGCCAGTGTCTGGACCAGTCTGTCAGTTGCAAAAGAATTTCACCAAGCTCTTCGCAGAGCGGCGTCGGGACATAGCCATCATCGCCCAGATCGACCAGGCCATTGTCGCGCAACAGGGTAAGTCGCTGGTTCAGGACAGTCGGAGAAATCTGGTCGCACCGGGCGCGCAGCGCCCGAAAATTCAGCGGCGCATCGCGTAGCTCCCATATTATCCGCAGGACCCATCGCTGACCGAGAATGTCGAGCAGGGCCATGATGGGACGCTGTGCCTTTTTGTCGTTTTCCGGCATTTTCTCTCTTGCGCTACGGAATTAGTAGCATTAAGTCGTGCTACATAATATGTAGCAAGTGGGGAAATTGTCCAGTGCCGACCGGATCACAAAAGCCAGAAGAGCGATCCTTGCGGCGCGGACGGGAAACACAAGCACCGTCCGTTATATTGAACAAGGAAGTCCTGACATGAAGACGAACGGATAATCGTCCGGCTCTGATCCGTAACGACAGGTGGGGCCAGGCCTCCGGCCGCTACCACCTGTTCCCTTAATATCATTCACATTGGTGGGTCTCCGATGAGGTCCACAGGAGATACTCATGACTCGCAGTCTCGCTGCGCGTGCAGGTTCGCTCGCGCTGAATTCCGCTTCCGCTCTGTTGACGGGCGCGGCTGTCCTCACGGTTTTCGCGCCTCTGGCTCATGCCGAAACGGGCGATGGCAATTGGTACTTCTTCGGCGACAGTAATGTCGGCCAGGGGAATTTTTCCGCGATTGTCGGTTCGCGCGGAGAAGACTTTTACCCGAACTCGTCGAACAACGGGTTTGAACGGGATTCCAATGGCCTGATCTGGGCCGAAATGATGGGGCGCGATGTCGACATCATTCTCGATCCCGACATCGACTCTCCGAACATCAATTTCGGGATTTCCGGAGCTCACATGGACCGGGGGGGAGACCTCGTGCCTTACGGCATCGAAACAGGTGTCCGTGTGCAGACGGAGGGCTTTACTGGCCTGGTCGGACAGGGGGCGATCGGCGTCGGCAAGGACGATGTCGCCTTCATGATCGCCGGGGCGAATGACTTTCTTGACCGCCTTGCCATCGATGATCCCGTAGACGCGATCATCGCAGATGTGGCTGCCGCAGCTGCGGCAAATGTCACAGAGCTTGCCAGTGTGGGTGTAAAGACAATTATCCTGTCTGAAATCCAGCCCCTGCAATTCGCGCCGGATTATACAGATGACCCTGAAGCACAGGCCGCACTGACGGAACTGGTTGAAGTGGCGAATGCAGAGATGTTCGCCGCCATCGAGGCGGCCGGACTTCCCGATGACGTCAATCTCGTCACGATGAAGTATAAGGACTTTATCACCCATGTGACCGCGCATGGGGAGACGCTCGGCTTTTCCAACACCACAGATGCCTGTTATCGCGAAGACGAAGGCACGCTGTGCGCAGCCGATTTTGCTGGCCAGAACAAATATCTCTGGCTCGATGAGCTGCATATGACAGAGGCAGGTCACCGCCTTGCCGCACAATGGTGGATGGCGACGCTGCACGGTGCCAGCGGCCAGGCCGCCCGCCAGACCGGGCGGATGCCGCGCATCGCCTACGAGCAGATGGAGAGCCATCGCGCCCTGGTGCGTCCCGGCACGCATACGGCGCCCGACCAGAGCTTTGCGGCCTGGCTTTCGCCGGTCTCCTCAGACCTGAAACTGGAGACAGCCGGGAGAAATCCGGCTGCGCAGCTGAAGCTGGATGGGGCTGTCTTCGGAATGGAACGCCGGTTCGCCGAACACTTCCTCGTCGGCGGGGCGCTGTCGGTCGGCAAGACGGAAACCCTGTTCAAAGATGGCGGGCGCTACCGCCTGGAAGGCGGGGCAGTCTCGATCTACACAGCGCTCGACTATCAGGACGAAGGCCGCCTCAGCCTGAATGTCACGAAAGGTGGGCACGACATCACGGGCATCAGCCGGGCGACCGGTGTCGACCTTCTCTCGGCTGGCGGAGAAACCTCTTCTTCCTACTGGGATGTCGAACTGGCAGCGCGCAGTGTGGACCAGATCGGCCTGTTGGAGATCGATCACGGCTTGTCCATGTCGATGGGGCGCGTGTCTGTCGACGGCTATGAAGAGACCGGCGCGGCCGGGTTGGCGTTGGCCTATGAGAAGCAGGCCTTCAGCTATCAACGTCTCGGCCTGGATGCCGTTATGCGCGGGCCTTCCTACAATTTGTCGGAAACGGTCCGCATCACGCCGGTCGCCGATGTGGCCTATGCCTGGCAGTTCGGGGATGACGACTATGGCGTCACGTCCCGGCTGATCGGCAACACGGCGCAGGCCGCTCATATCCGCAGCGACGCTCCGGCGGAAGACCGTTTTGATGTCGGTGCAGGGTTCCAGCTTGGTCTCGGCGCCCGCTGGACCCTTTCAGCCCGCTACGCCCAGACATTCGCCAGTGACCTGTCACGCGCCGATGAAACCATGGTCTCCCTACGGATGGCCTTCTGAACCTCTCTTCCAAAACCTGTCAGATAAAAGGAAAAACAAGATGACACGTATTCACCTCGCAGCGGTGTTTGCCGCTGGTTTCACTCTCGCCGCCTGCGCAAATTCCGGTGCGAGCTATGAGCCGATTGCCGATGGCCCTACAGATGCCGTCTACGCACAGGACCTTGATGCCTGCCAGGCCATCGCCACGGAGCGCGGCTATATCAATGGCGATACCCGCAACAATGCGATGATCGGCGCCGGACTCGGCATGCTCGCCGGTATCGCCGACGATGAGGTCAACGATACCGAAGGCGCGATCACCGGGGCGATCGTCGGTGCCGTTGCCGGGGTAGGCGCGACAATGATCGAAACGCGCGGAGAGCGCCGTGAGATTGTGGTCGACTGCATGAAGGGCCGTGGCCACCCCGTTGTGGGTTGATCCGGTCTCTTCCGGGCGCGTGGCGTATTGTCCCCACACCGCTACGCGTCCCTTTTGCGGCCATGCAGCTCTGCCCGCATATCCCATATTCTACCGGAGGGGGTATGTTTCACGTTTTGTAAACCAGCGCAGCCTAGCCCCGTTCAGACGCTCAACGTGATGCAGGATGTGGCACGATGTATGTTTCAGGCGCCGGTTCAAATGCTGGCATTTTCGCACTTCAGGCCCGTCAGGGGGCAGAGGGTATCACCGGCCAGACAGCCAGCACGCAGGAGGCTGGTGCTACCAGTGATCCTGTCGCTGACGTGATGAGCCGCTACAACCTGCAGGATATTTCCCCGCTTGAGATCGACCAGTTGGTCGAGGAGCTCCGGGCTGTGGGACATCCCATGAATGAGACTCTGATGATGCTGTCATCGCGTGGGGCGGAGTTCATGAGTCATGCTCAGGACCTGCTGGGTGGCACCTATAATCCCAATCAGCGCCTCAACCTCATTTCCCAGACAGAGGCGCAGCTGCGCATGGCGCGCAGTATGGGGGACCCGACAGAGGCGACAGAAAGTTTCCTGGATTTTCTGAAATCGCATGATCGTGACCGTCTGAGCGCAGGCTTCGCCAATGCAGACCTGACCCGCGAAACCATCATGCGGGAAGCCTTCGCCGCCAACGCAGAGCGCGCCACCGGCTAAGCCCTCTTGCGCATGGGGGAAAACCGGCTCAAATACCGCCCGGCGCGCGGGTGTAGCTCAATGGTAGAGCAGCAGCTTCCCAAGCTGACGACGAGGGTTCGATTCCCTTCACCCGCTCCAGTTACCCGCTGTTCCGCAAGACGGGCGCGCTGGCATGAGCCGCTGGTGTCGCTCGCCGGATGCGGTTAGAAGGCGGGCCATGAACGGATTTCTTGCAGTTGCAGCAGGCGGCGCGCTCGGCGCAGCCATGCGCCATGGGGTCGGGCAGCTGGCGGTGCGCCACATGCCGGATCACTGGCCCTATGGCACATTTGCCGTGAACATTCTCGGCAGCTTCTTCATGGGCTTCCTGATCAGCTGGCTGGCCTTCCGCGGGCAGGGCGGGCCGCAGGAGCTGCGCCTGTTCCTGGCGACAGGGCTGCTCGGCGGTTTCACCACGTTTTCGGCGTTTTCCCTGGAAGTGGCGAACTATGTCCGCGCCGGCGATATGACCCGCGCCGCGGCGTATGCCGGCCTGTCGGTCGCCCTGGGGCTGGCGGCCCTCTTTATCGGTCTCTGGATCGCCCGGAAGGTGTTTGCATGAGCGGCCAGATTGTCACCGAAACCGTCACGTCGAAGGAAGAAGGCACGCGCCTCGACCGCTGGATCAAGCGGCGTGTCCAGCTGACCCAGGGCCAGGTGGAGAAGATGATCCGCACCGGGCAGATCCGGGTGGATGGCTCAAGGGCGAAGTCCAACACGCGCCTGTCCGCCGGCATGCAGGTGCGCCTGCCGATCCTCAGCGGAGATGCAGCCAAACCGGCCCCGGACAAGACCAGCAAAGCCTCAAAGGAAGACCGGGACTTTCTGCGCGAGATCACGCTCTACGAAGACGATGACATGATCGCGCTGAACAAGCCCGCCGGCCTCGCCGTGCAGGGCGGCTCGGGGCAGGGCAAGCATATCGACGGCATGCTGGCATCCCTCGGCGACGGAACACACAGGCCGGTGCTGGTACACCGCCTGGACAAGGACACGTCCGGTGTCCTGCTGACGGCAAAGCACCCGGCTGCCGCGGCGCGCCTCGCCGAACTGTTCCGCAGCCGTGACATGGACAAGGTCTATTGGGCCGTCACGGTTGGTGTGCCCAATCCGCCTTTCGGGCAGATCCGTTGCTGGATGGTGAAAGGCGTGCCAGACGAGCATGAGGAAGACGGCTATCGTGTTGTCAATCCGAAGGCGCGCGGCCGCCGGGACTCAGACCGTGAACGGATGTTCCGGTCAGCACAGGGCGTTGAGGGCGCAAGGCACTCGATCACGGACTATGCCGTGATTTCGACGGCGGGCCAGCGCGCAGCCTGGGTGGCACTGAAACCGCTGACCGGGCGCATGCACCAGCTGCGCTTCCACATGCTGGAAATGAACACGTCGATCCTCGGCGACTTCAAATACCAGTGCCGCCGGGAAGTGCCGCAAGGGCTCGCCCCCGGACTGCACCTGCACGCACGCGCCCTGATGATCCCGCGCCAGAATGCCAAGCCGCTGAAGATCGTCGCGCCGCTGCCGCCGCACATGGCGCAGACCTTCGAAACGCTCGGCTTCCTCGAACAGGAAGCCGGCAAGGATCCGCTTGCCCCTTTCGTCTGATACTGGAAGCCAATGACTGACCTGCGCCTCGCCATCTGGGATGTGGACGGAACCATCGTCGACAGCCGTGAGACGATCCACAATGTCATGGTGGAAGCCTTCCGGCAGTCCGGTTTAGTGCCCCCGGAGTATGATGATACACGCCGGATCGTCGGTCTTAGTCTGCATGAAGCCTGCGCCCAGCTGGCACCGGGCGCCTCGGCGGAAGACATCGAGCGGCTCGTCACGGACTACCGGAATACCTGGGTGCGGGCCCGCGCCCGCCCGGATTTTCATCAGCCGCTCTATGAAGGCGCGCTGGAAACGCTGGAAGCCCTGCGCGACGAAGGCTGGCTGATCGGCATGGCGACCGGCAAGACACGGGCGGGCATCGCCAGCCTGTTCAAGCTGCACCAGCTGGAGCATTTCTTCGACACGATCTGGTGCGCCGATGACGGCCCCGGCAAGCCGCACCCGCACATGGTGCAGCAGGCCATGAGCGCCCTCGGCGTGGCGCCCGGCGCGAGCCTGATGATCGGCGACGCCATCCACGACATCGCCATGGGCCGCGCGGCCGGCGTCCGAACCCTCGGCGTCAGCTGGGGCTTTGGCGAAGCGCATGAGCTGGAAGACGCCGGTGCACATGAAGTCCACCACGATTTCGGTACGCTGAATTCGAGTTTAAGGGCGTTTGTTCCTGTTTCGGGTGTAGGTTGAATTTTGAGGCTGTGTTATCATTTCTCCAACAGGGAGGCATGCTATGGGGCAGACGTTTCGGCCAACAGTTGATGAAATCGTCAGTGTTTTGAAAAATAAGAACTATCGAGTCTACGATAATTCAGACATCGATTGGAATCTCAACATTATTGGGATCCGCAACACACCCGTTTCACCAAAAACCTTTGACGATACTTTGGTTGTATTCCATCGGTTTATGGGGGAGTGGGATATTTCCTACTACCCGATAACGACTGATCCGAGCAGGAAGTATCTTCTGAAGCCTATACGCTCTGAAGGGACGGCAATTTTGGCACCTGGCCAATATGAGGGTGTATATAAGCTTGATATTCACAATCGTGGAAGAAAGTCTGGACACAAAGCACTATGTCAGCGTCTTGGTGATGTAACGGTTTATCGTGACAACACTCGTGATGGCGAATTGAATCTGGTCAACCCGCATAAAGGCCGGTTCGGAATAAATATTCATCAGGGACCGATGAACGGCAACTACGACTCGGACAACTCAATCTACTCTGCTGGTTGCCAAGTATTTGCTGACCGTCGGCACTTTTCTGAATTCTTGCTCAAATGCGAGCATGGCGAACAGGCGTTCGGAAACAGTTTTACTTACACGCTGCTTGATCGAGCGGATTTCGATGCCTGAGACGAGCTGGACGGTGTTGGTGCTGCTATCTCTTGGAAGGTAATGTAAGGTGTCGTACATGCGCGGCCATGACAACTTCTCCTTCAGATAAGCCCAAGCGCTTCTACAAAGAGGCCGCCGCAGAGCAGATGCCGGGCGGCTGGACCGTGACCCTCGACGGGCGCTCCATCAAGACACCCGCCCGCGCTGCGCTTTGCCTGCCAAGCCAGCGCCTCGCGCGTGCCATCGCTGCCGAATGGAACGATCAGGGCGAAGCCATCGACCTCGTCGGCATGCACCTGACGCGGCTCGCCAATGTCGCCATCGACCGCACGCCGGAAGCGCGGGACGAAATGGCGGACGAACTGGCCCGCTATTGCGAGACAGACCTCCTGTGCCACCTCGCGGAAGGCCCGATGGAACTGGTCGAGCGGGAAGAGGCCTATTGGCGCCCGGTGCGCGAATGGGCCGGACAGGAGCTGGATATTCTTCTGGTGCCTGTGGAGGGCCTTCTGGCGTCGCCCCAGCCGGATGCCTCGCTGGAAGCCGCCCGTCAGGTCGCTTTGGACATGGACGATTTCCGTCTCACCGGCACGCTCTATGCCTGCGGCCTGTTTGGATCCGCGCTGTTGGCCCTTGCTGTGGCCGAAGGGCAGCTCTCTGCGGCCGATGCCTTCGAGGTCTCCCGCGTCGATGAGGCCTGGCAGATCGAGCAATGGGGTGAGGACGACGAGGCCAAAGCGGCCACCGAAGCCCGCCGCAAGGAAGCGCGCGCGCTGGAAACCTGGATGCGGGGCCTCGGCTAAGCCGTTCGCTGGCCGCGCTACAGGATGTTCTGCACCGGGTTGGGGGCCGTAAAGTTGCCGAGGTTCGGCAGGGCGGCGGCGAGGTCGCTATCGCTCAGTCCGAACCAGCGGCCCATCGGCTCAGCATATTGCTCAACCGAGATTGTCGGGATCAGGCGGCCGCTGTCGGCGTCCTGTGAATGCCCGAACTCTGCCGGGGGCACATCGCCATAAATCCGCTGGCCCTGTACGGCTCCGCCGACCACAATGTGGTGAGAGCCCCAGCCATGATCGGTGCCGTCGCCATTGGCGGCGAGTGTGCGGCCGAAATCCGACGCGGTGAACGTGGTCACATCATTGCCCACACCCAGCTCCTTCATGGCGGCGTGGAAGGCGGTGATCGCTGCTGACACTTCCGATAGGTGACCCGGCAGGTCCGCCGCCTGGGTGGAGTGCGTGTCGAACCCGCCAATCGCGGCGAAAAACACCTGCCGGCGGACTGACAGGCTGTCCCGGATGGCGATAGCGTTTGCGATCGCCTTCATCTGGGAGCCAAGATAGGATTGCGGGAACTGGGTCGAGATCGGGACGAGGTTCGCCACGGCCTGGTTGTAGGCCTCGTTCAGGACAACGGACTTGTCCGCGATCCGGGCCACATCCTTTTCAATCAGGTTGCTGTCATTGAAGTCGCTTGCCGAGAAATGACGGCGTAGCAAGTTCGTGATGTCGGAATTGCTGAAATCGTCGAGGATGTCGATCTCATCCGCGCCATTCGTGCCGATCTGGTAGGGCAGGACTTCCTGTCCCGTCAGGAACAATTCATTCCCGACCGTCGTGATCGTGCTGAATTCCCGGTTGTTGTTCGCGCCAGACAGGACGGACGCATCGGCAAACCGGCCACCCCATCCATATTGTGCGCCTTCCGGGGCGCTCGCTGCCCAGGTCGACTGCTGGTCGTTGTGCGAGAACAGCTGTTTTGGCACCGGCACGGTTCCGCTTTGCCATTGCGAACGGTTTAGCGGCTGGATCAGCGGGCCGGTATTGGCAACGAAGGCTGCATCGCCAGACTCGAACAAGCCGTGCAGGCCGCTCATTTCTGGTGGCATGGCAAACTGCCGGCCGCCGAAATCACTGGCATTTGTGGGCGACAGCTGCAGCAACTGGCTCCGGTCCCGGCTGCCATTGTATCCGCCGAACATGGAACTGCGGATATTCCGGAAACTGTCATAGGACGACTGGTCGTAGGGCAGCAGCACATCGTGCGTGTCACATCCGCCGAGCAGGAAGATGCAGACCAAGGCCTTGTAGCCAGTGACTTCTGCGGCGTTGGCCGCCTGGAAGCCGTACATGGCATTGCCGAGTGTTGTCAGGGTTGCGGCGCTCAGCGCCCCGGCACCGATGCCTTTGAGGAGGTGTCTGCGGGAAATCGTCATGTCCGTCTCCTAGCGCTGCACGAGGTAATCAGGGGACGTCATGACCATCAGAACGGCGGTGCCGATCCGTGTCAGTTCTCCGTCATAGTTGGCGACGTTCTCATTCGTCAGGGGAATGGCCTGAACCGTCTGTACGATATTGTTCCGGGTTCCATCGGTCAGCTGTCCGGAAGCGAGCAGCGTATCGAGATGATCGACCAGGGCGGCCGGGTTGCTCGCCAGCGCGCGTTCATCGGTATAGTCCGGGATGAAACTGGAATTGTGCTGGTCGTTGCCGTTCAGGGCTTCAGCAAAGGCAAAGTGCCCCATGAAATTGGCATATCCGACCAGAGTTGAACTGTTCGTGATCTGCAATTCCGGAACGGTCATGCCTGCGGCCCCGGTGGCGCTGCCCGGTGCAATATATCCCGGCCGGTAGAAGTTGAAGACCGACGGGGATTCATAGGGGGACTGACCGAGGTCTGCCCGCGTGGTCGGGTCGTATGGGTCGAACGAATTCTGTGGTGTGACGGTCGAGGCGTCGAACGCGCGGGCCCATTGCACGAAGCGGATGGCGGGCTCCCGGATCTTGCCGAACGTGTCGAAGGCCAGCATCTGATCAGACCGCGCCTCGGAATCCATCAGGATCGCTGCGACCAGGGCTTCCATCGAGCCGCGGCGGCCGTCGCCGACAATTGTGCCGTCCGGCAGGGTGTAGTTTCCGTTCTCGAATGCCGTTGCCACCCGCCTGACATAATCAGGTGACGGGTCACTTGTTACCAGCCGCTGGATCATCTGTCGGCTGATGAAAGGGGCGAGGTTCGGGTGTTCGAAAAGCGTGTCGAGTGCAATGTCGATGCTTTCCGTTCCGCTCGTGCCGGCCGGAATTGTCACACCGAGGAACGTCTTCGCCGAGGTCGAATGATATTCAGGGAACATCTTCATCGGGGTCGACTGGAGGCTTTCCGGTACGTCCCAGATGGAGTCGAAAAAGCCACCGCTGTTCAGGCTGAGCCCGGTGAACACTTTGGCGAGCCCTGTCACATCGGTATTATCATAGGTCGGAATGGGCTGTCCGTCGGCGCCGGTCTTCTCGGTTCCGTCGAGGTTCAGCTCGTTCAGGCCGATCGTGAACAGCTGCATGATTTCCCGCGCATAGTTCTCGTCGGGCATGCGCTGGGTGGCCGGGTCTTCCTTCTGGTTCTGGTAGTAGGTCAGATAGAGACCCATCGCTGGCGAATAGGTGATCTCTTCCAGAATGTCTCGATAGTTGCCGAATGCGTTCCGGGTCAGGATGTCCTGGTAGTAGGCTACCGCGCGCGGCCGGTTATAGGTGGCGCTGGCAGTTTCATGGTGAGACACGACGATGATCTGCGACAGGGCGAAGGCCACGCGCTGGCGCAGCTGATCGTCGGCCGTGATCGCATTTATCCAGAAGGAATAGGTCGGCGCCGCACCGCCGCGGTCATTGATATAGCCCTCGATCGTGCGGGAATTCGGCTGGTCCATGAAGTTCACGACCCAGTCGAGGTTGAGAGTCGCCGGTTTGGCGAATTCCTGAGCGAGCCAGGCCGAGCCGCTGGTTCCCGTCAGCCGGTCGAGATCTTCCGTGGTCGGGCCGAACGTCGCCTGGGTCAGGAGGCGGGACGTGCTTGCCTGCGTTTCGAAAGCGGAGTCCCCGATTGACGCCGGAGGTGGCGGCGGCGGCGGAGGTGGTGGCGGAGGCGGCGGAGGTGGCGGTGGAGGAGGGGGCGGAGGCACAGGCGTGGGTATGCCGCCGGGGTCGCCGCCGCTGCTTGTGCCGCCGCCGCCACCGCATGCAGTCATCAGTACCGCGAGCGAAACAGCCGTTGCCGTAAAGGCCAATGATTTTTTCATGGCTCCACCATCCGTTCTGGATTGTCGGTTTATCCACCCGCATGCCTGTGTCACGGAGTTTCGTCACCTTAATTATAGGAATGGTTGGAAAAACTGCAGTTGTGACCAGAAGGTCCGCTGCAAAAATCCCCGATCAGGCGAATTGTGGCGCAATTGGTCATTTTTGTGTCGAAACGAATAGGCGATGCCCTATTTGTCCGGCAACGGGATGTGAACGCGTATTTCAGCATCCGTTCCGGTACGTCGTGTTTTCTGAAAGCCATGATGAAACACGTCATGACTTCTGGAGCGGCTGCCGTTGCCCTTGCTGCGTCGGCGCTCTTCGCACTCCCTGCCGCAGCGGACAGTCCGCAGCTCCGGGCGGCTGTTGTCACGGATATTGGTGACACTTCCACACTCTTTATCGAGGTTGGACATGGCGGCGATGATTATCGCCCGGCCGCATACAGCTATCGTGGTGCCACACGCGGATATACTCCGAACGACCGTGACCGGATGAGCCGCGAGGCCATACGGGCCTGCCGTGCCGGTATCAAATACGAAGCCCGCCGGCTTGGGTATCGTGACGTCGATTTCGACAGCAGGGCATGGGCGCAACCTTTTGGCTGGGCTGGTTACACCATTCGATTCCGTGAAGTGGAGTTCGAGGGCCGGCGCCATGACTTCGATAGCAGTGTCAGTTGTACGGTCCGTCATGGCCATGTGACCGACATTCAGGGCATCCCTTATCGCAGTGGACACCATCGGTATGGCGATCGCCGGGGGCGGTGGTAAACGCTCACAGGTTTTCAGTCAAAAAGACAGAAAAGGAAAAACGCCCCGGACCGAACATCCGGGGCGTCTCTTGTTCGGGTTCAGCTGCGTATCAGAACTGGAAGTAGATGAAGGGCCGGTAGCCGAGCGGTACGAAGGACAGCGCCAGTGCAGCAAGGGCACCCGTGGCCAGCGCGAAGCGGGCGGGCGGGATCTGCGCCAGCATTTCGCCCAGCTTGATCCTGTGGCTGATGATGTGGAATACGCCCATCGCCAGGATGAATGGCCACACCACGGCCGGCAGGCTCTGCGAGCCCTCCGAGCTGAACGTGACATAAGTCTTCGCGATGGCAAGGGATTCCTCCAGTGTCGGGGCGCGGAAGAAGATCCAGGCGAGGTTCACCCAGTAATAGGTCATCGCTGTGCCGATGATGATGCCGATCAGGCCCATCGGATTGAAGCGCTTGGCGACGTGATCGCTCCAGGTCCGCTCCACCATCAGGGCGAGGCCGTGCAGGAAGCCCCAGATGATGAAGTTGAAGGATGCGCCGTGCCACAGGCCGCCGAGCACCATCGTGGTCATCAGGTTCACATCGCGGCGCATGTCGCCTTTGCGGTTCCCGCCGAGCGGAATGTAGAGATAGTCGCGCAGCCAGCTCGAAAGAGAGATATGCCACCGGCGCCAGAAGATCTGGATGTCGCGCGACAGGTACGGCGAGTTGAAGTTCGGCGGGAATTTGTATCCCAGCAGGCCGGCCGTTGCGATGGCCATGTCGGAATAACCCGAGAAGTCGCAATAGATCTGGATGCCGTAGAGCAGCACACCTGCGATCACGCTATGCGCGGTGTAGGCGGACGGATCCGCGAAGATAAGGTCAACATAGGGCGCGATATTGTCTGACACGCAGGCCTTCTTGAAGAAGCCTACCAGGAACAGGGCCACGCTCGCCCGCACGGCGACGTCGCTCCACTTCCGCGCGGTGTCCATCTGAGGAATGAAGTCCGAGGCGCGCACGATCGGGCCGGCCACGAGCTGCGGGAAGAAGGCGATATAGAAGGCCACATCCAGGAAGCTGCGCCGCGCGCCGATCACGCCGCGGTGGACATCCACCATGTAGGAGATGGCCTGGAAGGTGTAGAAGCTGATGCCCACCGGCAGCACAAGGTTCAGCGTCACATGACCGGCGCTGAAACCCATGAGGCCCGCAAAGTCGACAAAACTGTCAGCGAAGAAGTTGAAGTACTTGAACAGTCCGAGGACGCACAAGGAAAACACGATACCGGCGCCGAGCGCCCATTTGCGCTTCTTCGTTTCTGACTCGGGCAGGGTGGCCGCATTGCCGACCAGATAGCTGACAATCGTCACCAGCATGATCAGGCCGAGGAACCGCCAGTCCCACGCGCCATAGAACACATAGGAGGCCAGCGTCAGAACGCGCTTGCGCCACAGATTGCTGCGCAGCGCCCAGACAAGACCGAAGACGATGCCGAAAAAGAGGAAAAAGCGGGCTTCAACGAACAGCATTGGCGACCGTGTCCTTTCCGGTGGATGACATGGCGCAGTATTCCGCGCCCACTTTGCGGCTCAGCATGCGCGCGCCGGTTTCGCCGAAATGGCTGAAGTCGAACCAGAGGTCGCGCTCGAACAGCTCCGGATAGACATCCGGCCGGTTGAAGTTCAGCACCTTGTAGTCGCCAAGCGCCTTGACCGCTTCGCCTGTGCGCGGTGTGCGGTCGAGTTCCGGCAGGTCTGGCGAGATATAAAGCGCTGCGTTCAGGCCGCGCGCATTCAGCCGGTCCAGCCGCTGAGCCAGATAGGCCGCGCGGGCGCTGACATCTTCGTCGCTATGTGCGCCATAAAGGGCGAGGTCCTGTTTGAACTGATCCGGCTTGTCCTCGAAATCCTGGCGGCGGGCTTCGATGTCCGGGGTCATGATCGAGCCCAGCGCCTCGAAGCCGTCATTCGACAGGTCGAAGCTTTTCGGCTCTTCCGGATCGCCGGGCGGGAACAGGAGTTCCGCGCCCCGGCCGACACCGGAGAGGTCGAAGCCCGTTCCCAGTGCGAACATGCCGCCCCGGAATACGCGCTTCGGCAGCGATTCCGGATAGGAGGTGATGCTGGCGATCTGGGCCGGCCACATGTCCGGGCTGCTGAAATAGCGCGCGCGGTTGGTGGTGACGCCGTCCAGCGTGCGCTCGTTCGGCAGCGCGTCCTCGATCACGATCCGCTTCAGCGAGTCCCCGCCTGCTGCGGTCACCTGGTCGATCATCCAGTCCTGCTCGGCGCCGGTCAGGCCGAAGACGCCGAGATTGTAGACGTTCCAGTTGGGGCAGCCGGCTTCCGCCGCGCCGGCTTCCACCGCGTCCGGCAGGATATGGTAGAAGGTGCGCGAGCTGCCGATAAAGACGGTATCGTATTTCTCCGGCGCGGCCTTGTAGGCCTCCAGTTTCGGGCTGAGGACGAGCAGGTCCGGCATCGGGGTCGCTGCACGCAGGCCGAGCGACAGCGGGATCGCCACGACAACAAAGCCGATGGCGAACAGGATGGCGGAAAACAGGGCAGTTCGGATTTGGGTAATCATGGCAGCCGGAACAGGAGTTTCGTATCGGGCAGACGGTGCAGGATGTATGCCAGTTCGCCAGACAGGGGAATCAATTTCCCGGCTGTTCCAGCGCGACGACGCGGTAACCCTCAGTCTTCAATGACTGCAGCAGAAGGCGCGTACGCCGCGCGGATCTGGAAAACGGATCGTGCAGCAGCACCATGCCGCGCCGGTCGTGCTGTTCCAGCATGGCCAGGATCTGCGCGACGGAGTCTTCCGGGGAAATCCCGGTCCAGTCGGCGCCGTCCACGCTCACGGTGACGTCGATCAGGCCGGCCTTCCTGATCGCTTCAGACAATTCCGGCGTGGTGGCGATGAAGGGAAAGCGGAAAAGCGGTGTGTCCTCTCCGATTGCCGCGGACACGGCCGCCTGGCCATGCCGGGCGTTCGCCACGGCCTCATCCAGCGGCAGGTCGGCCAGGTTCGCATGATCCCAGCTATGGCTGCCGACCGAATGGCCGGCCTCGCGGATCGATTTTGCGATGCCGGGCCAGGCTTCCGCCTTGTTTCCCTGAAGGAAGAAGGTGGCCTGTGTGCACTCTTTCGACAGTTCATTCATGACGCGCTTGGTGCGGTACCAGGCCGGGCCGTCATCAAAGGTGAGGATCACTTCGCCGCGCTTTAGAAGTTCATAAGGCGGCGGCGACTCAGGCGTCAGCAACAGCGTGCGGGATACCCCCAGCGCATCCGGCCCGCACTCTGTTTCTGATGCAGCATCAAGGCATGCAGAGATCATGACAAGGCCTGCAAAGGCAGTCGCTCGCAGCAGGGGGCGCAGGGCAGGTCGCATTGGAGAATCCCGTTCCGGAAGGGCTCTCCGGACGCTAGCAAGGAACGGGCCGCCCTGTCAGCCATCCGCCCCGGAAGCGCGATGACGCTGCGGCAATCCGCGGGGGGAGCGGCGAGATTGCCTCCCGCTTGCCCTTGCCATTGAAATTGGGGCGATTATCAAGCACTTCGGACAAAACATATGACACTCTTTTGGCAAGGAGCCCGGGCGAATGCAGGATGTGATCGAGGCACTGGAGCAGAAACGCGAACAGGCCCGCCTCGGCGGCGGTGAGCGGCGGATCGAATCCCAGCACGCCAAAGGCAAGCTGACGGCGCGCGAACGGATCTCCGTCCTGCTCGATGAAGGCAGCTTCGAAGAGTATGACATGTTCGTGGAGCACCAGTGCTCCGATTTCGGCATGGAAAGCCAGCGCATCCCGGGTGACGGCGTCGTCACCGGCCAGGGCACGGTCAATGGCCGCCTCGTTTATGTCTTCTCGAAAGACTTCACCGTCTTCGGCGGTTCGCTCTCCAAGGCCCACGCCGCGAAGATCGTGAAGGTCCAGCAGGCGGCGGC
Organism: Hyphomonas jannaschiana VP2; assembly: GCF_000685215.1. Lineage (GTDB taxonomy): Bacteria > Pseudomonadota > Alphaproteobacteria > Caulobacterales > Hyphomonadaceae > Hyphomonas > Hyphomonas jannaschiana. The sequence goes on along the minus strand of NZ_ARYJ01000015.1, from coordinate 6,286 downwards.
CCGTGTCGGCGCCCCGGTCATCGGCATTTTTGATGCCGGCGGCGCGCGTATCCAGGAGGGCGTCGACTCGCTGGCTGGCTATGCCGACATCTTCATGGAGAACGTGCTCTCCTCCGGCGTGATCCCGCAGATCTCCGTCATCATGGGGCCGTGCGCGGGTGGGGACGTCTATTCCCCGGCCATGACGGACTTCATCTTCATGGTGAAGGACACCTCCTACATGTACGTCACCGGCCCGGACGTGGTGAAAACCGTGACGAATGAGGAAGTTACCCACGAGACGCTCGGCGGCGCTTCCGTGCACGCGGCCAAGTCCGGCGTGGTGGACGGCGCGTTCGAGAACGACATCGAGGCGCTGGTGCAGATGCGCCGCCTGATCGACTTCCTGCCGGGATCCAACCGCGAAGATCCGCCGGTGCGTGACGTGTTCGACGACGTTGAGCGCATCGATGAGAGTCTCGACACGCTGATCCCGCCGAACCCGAACTCGCCCTACGACATGCGCGAGCTGATCGAGAAAGTGGCCGACGAAGGCGACTTCTTCGAGATCAGCCCGAAATTCGGCGCCAACGTGCTTTGCGGCTTCGGCCGGATTGAGGGCTCGACCGTGGGCTTCGTCGCCAACCAGCCGATGACGCTGGCCGGCGTTCTGGACATCGACGCCTCCCGCAAGGCGGCGCGTTTCGTGCGCTTCTGCGACTGTTTCAACATCCCGATCGTCACCTTCGTGGACGTGCCGGGCTTCATGCCGGGCACCAAGCAGGAATATGGCGGCCTCATCAAGCACGGCGCGAAGCTGCTCTTCGCCTATGCCGAAGCCACGGTTCCGAAAGTTACCGTCATTACACGGAAGGCCTATGGCGGCGCGTATGACGTGATGAGCTCCAAGCACCTGCGCGGCGACGTGAACTATGCCTGGCCGACGGCCGAGATCGCCGTGATGGGCGCCAAGGGCGCAGTGGAAATCATCTTCCGCAAGGACATCGGCGATCCCGAGAAGATCGCTGCGCACACGAAGATGTACGAGGACAATTTTGCAAACCCGTACGTCGCCGCGCGCAAGGGCTATATCGACGACATCATCATGCCCCACTCAACCCGCCGCCGCGTCGCCAAATCTCTCCGCACGCTGAAAAACAAGCAGCTGGAAAACCCGTGGAAGAAGCACGACAATATTCCGCTGTGAGGTGTGTCAGAAATTTTCGTCGTCCAACTCAGAAAAGTCGAATGCCTGTTCAATTTTTCTGATCAAGTCGAGAAGACTGGAAAGTGCCTCATCGTTGGTCATTTCGCCATATATTATTGAATTGAGCGTAGTCGAAACGTCCACGTTCAACTCAATAAGTCGAGTGTGTGCTTCTGCCGCCACGTCTGGTTCTAGTGTCAATAGGCTCCTAATTTGTGAGTGAAGTTTGCCAAATGCACCGCCTACTTGAGCGGCGATCACTGCAACTTCTCCCATTCGCTGCCGATTCAGGTAGATTTTCGTATTGCCGAGTCGGAAAATTTTGTTGATCGCTGACGTGCCTTCGATTTCAGCGTCCCGAAGAATCAAGATTAGATCTTCACATGCTTCCGATAGTGTGCGGCATTCGTGCCTTATGCTGCGTACGGTAGATCTAGCCCTGTCACGGGCATCTCGTCTTGCCGCTCGTCGGTCATGGGCGTCGCGGGTCTTATCATAAATCCAGCCAATAGAGCCAATAGCGCCAATGACACCGAGCACGATGCTGATCGGGTCCGGATCGACCAATGATGAAACGGTATTATGCGGGCGCTTTGTCGTCATAGGTTTGCCCCTGAATTTAAATGAGAAACCACATTTGGTTGACAACATACCACACCATTGATGGAAATCCTATCTGCCGGTCGAGCAAGCGCTCAACTAGCTTGAAGCGTGTAAGTTAGTCTCTAAATGGCCTTAGGACATTCAAACAATGAGAGTGCATCAGGCTTTTGATCCTTCGACTTCGCTCAGGATGAGTTCCGGTCTTGTCGCAAGTCCGTAGCGCTCATGCTGAGCGAAGTCGAAGCATAAGCGTGGGCTCTTTGGGGTTGCTTCAAGCGCCCCAGATCGTCTCCGCGTAGCGCAGGAAGTTCAGTCCCATGATCTTTTCGATCCGGGCTGAGCTCCAGCCCTTCGCCGCCAGCAACCTCTGCAGTTTGCGGAACTGGTCCGGCCCGCGCAGGTCGACGACGAACGGATATGTATCCGGTCGTTCGCCTTTGGCGCTGATGCCCGCGGCGCGGCGCTCGGCGATCTCTTTCACCAGCACGGCTTCATAAGCGGCGAGGTCGTCGATCTGCGTGACGCTGCCATCGGTGCCGATGCCGACCTGGTCTTCGCCGCAGATGTTCACCGCATGCTCCAGATGCGCCACCACATCCGCCGCCGTTGCGTGGCCGGTGGGGTTCAGGAAGGGCATGAAATAGATGCCGACAAAGCCGCCGCGCTCCGCCACCAGGCGCAGCTCTTCATCAGTCTTGTTGCGCGGCAGATCGGTCAGCGCGCGGCAGCCCGTATGATTGATCGAGACCGGCTGGGCCGAAGCTCGCGCCGCTTCAAGGCAGGTCTGCTCGCCGCTGTGTGACAGGTCCACCATCACATGGTTCGCATTGCAGCGCGCGATCACCTCCCGGCCAAGCGCCGTGATGCCCCGGTTCTCCGGCGCCATGGAGCCGTCGCCGAGCTGGTTGGCGGGGTTATAGGTCAGCTGGAAGATACGTACACCGAGGTTCGCGAACGTGTCGACCCGTTCCGGCTTGTCGCCCATCATGGCGCCGTTCTGGAAGCCATAGATCAGCCCGATCCTGCCTTCATCCTTCGCCCGGCGGATGTCTGCCGCGGTGTAGACCTTCATCAGGTTCGCCGGATGCGCGCGCACCAGCGCATCGGTCGCGGCAATGTCGTTCACGGACGCTTCGAAAGGATCCTGCGGCCCGGCGACGTAGCCGAGCGTGACGTTCACCGCCGTCAGGCCGGAGGCGTGCGCCTCGGCCAGCACGCGCGGCGACACATCCGGCACAAGGCTGTCGCCTGGATGGTTCGGATCGCCGAGCCCGCCGAGGGCGTTGACGACGATCATGTCACGGTCTGCGCCGCTACCGGCCATCGGCTGTGCACCGCTTGCCGCACAGCCCGATACGGCGGCCATGCCAGCCAGGAAGCCTCTCCGGTCAATGCTCACCGCTCAACTCCTCTTCGGTCACCGGCGGATAGTCCGCCCGGCGGTATTGCGTGCCGCGCTTCACCGTCATCCGGATGGAGCGGATGTTTTCGATGTCGGCCAGCGGGTCATCCGCCAGCACGACGAAATTGGCGAGCTTGCCGGGCGCAACTGTGCCCATCTCATCCGCCACGCCGATCGCCTCAGCGCCGACTTCCGTGGCCGAATGGATCACCTCAACCGCCGGCATCCCGACATCTTCCGCCAGGAAGAAGAGCTCGTCGAACACATCCGGCCAGGCATGGTCTGCGCCGGAGACGGTATCCGTGCCGGTCGAGATCGGCACGCCCGCTTTCCAGGCCTGCCGGGTCAGCCGGGTGGTCGCCGCGCCGGTGCAGCGCAGCGGCTTCGCGTTCGGGTCCGCCTTGCGCTCGGCCTCCTGCAGCACGAACAGGCTGCCGGTCGCATCGAGAATGGTGCCGTGGTCCACCATGCGGGCGAACAGGCCGGCCATCACCGGGTCTTCCGGCTGTTCCAGATAGGTCTCGTCCACCGGCGTGCGGTCTTCATAGGCATCCAGCATCTGCGTCCCGGTTTCGTAGGCGAGGTAGCAGACATGGCTCACCGTATCGACGCCCGCATCGATCCCTTCGGAGGGCTTGCTGGGAAAAACCGCGCTGTGTGCCCAGACTTTCAGGCCCTGACGCTGCGCTTCTTCCGTGATGGCGGCAACGAGGTCTCCCGGCAGGTCGGCATAGATCTTGATCGCCGTCGCGCCGGTGCCGCGGGCGAGGGTGACGGCGTCTTTCAGGTCGGTCTCCCGGTCAATCGCCTGCATCCACGGCGCGGTGCCGGGCTTGTAGCCCTGGCTGGCCGCCGCGACGCGCGGGTCGGCAAAGAACATCCGGCCGGCGAAGAGGGCGACATAATAAATGTCCGGTCCGGGGATCTCTTCATAGCGGGCCTCGCGCGCCAGTTCCGCGACGGAGCGTACATCGTCGGCCATGTCGCGCACGGCGGTGACGCCGCCATAGACGTTCCGGCGCAGCATGGCCTTCGCCATGGCAGGGGCGGGCGGCGTGGCCATGTGCACATGGGTGTCGATCAGGCCGGGGATGACATATGCGCCGGAGAGATCGACGATCATGGCGGACGTCGCTTCCTGCGCGGCCGGATCGCCGTGCGGCACGATGGCAACAATGCGCTCGCCCTCGACAATGATGTCCTGATGGGTCAGGGCAGGGGCGCCCGTGCCGTCAATCAGCGTCGCATCGGCATAGACCGTCCTGACAGGCGCGTCCGCCATGGCGGCCGGGGCAGAAGCGAGAAGCGAGGCAATCAGCATCGCGGCGGTGGCGGGTCTGGCAGGAAGATTCAGCATGCCCGCTAGGTTCCACCTGCAAGGGCATCCGTCAATGCGTCAGCGAAAGCCCGCGCGCTTCACGGCCGGGGCCGGTGCTGCTATCCCCGTCAATGATGGAGACGCGCGCATGAAGACCGCCATCGTCGGAGACGTGCACGGCGCCCTCGGGCCGCTGGAGACGCTGCTGGCGAAGCTGGACCTTGGCGCCGGTGACCGGCTGGTCTTTGTCGGCGATCTGGTCGACAAGGGGCCGGACCCGGCCGGTGTGGTGAAATTCGTCCGCCAACTGAGCGAGTCCGCGCCTTATGAGGTTGTGCTCGTCGAAGGCAATCATGAAGACCGCCACCGGCGCTATTATGTGAACACGCAGAAACGTCCGAAAGTGGCGCGTATCATGGCCCGCGAAGCGCCGGAGCTGCCCGCACTGGATGCAGAGCTGTCGGAAGATGACCGTGCCTACCTCGCCACTGCCATCCCGTTCCTTCATCTGTCGGCGTGGGGCGCGCTGGTCGTGCATGGCGGTATCCCGGGGACGCAGCGCAGTTTCCCGGAGACGGTGGAGGAAGCCAGCCGATGGCATGGTCGCCGGGCCAAGGCCTTCCGGAAAATCCTGCGCACGCGTTACGTTTCAGCGGAGACTGGAAAGTTTCTCGCGCTGGGGGCCAACCAGCCGGGGGACCCGTTCTGGGCAGACATCTATGACGGCCGGTTCGGCCATGTCATCTTCGGGCACCAGCCCTGGCTGGACGGGCCAGCCTGTTTTCCCCATGCCACGGGCATCGATACCGCCGCCGTGCATGGCGGCCGGCTGACGGCGCTGATCCTGCCGGAAGCCGGCGCCCCCTTTTTCGAAAGCGTGCCCGGTATCGACTATGCGCCGCGCAAAACCGCCGACTGGCCAGACCATCCGGGCAAAACATTGAAACTGGTCCGGCCTGGTCCGGTATAGTCGCCTATAGTCCGGTATGGTCATGGTTAGTCATGCATGGTCATGGCGTAGACGGATGTAATCCTGTGGCAGTCATGCTTCGACTTCGCTCAGCATGAGTCCCGTTCTCGTGAGCGCTCGTCACCTCCCGCACGCGTCACGCCCGATGGCCAACGGCCATCTGGGCGCCCATCTCTGAACGAGGCGGCAGGCGCGTCATGACATGACGTATCCGAGGCAGCCTTCAGAGATGGATCCCCAGACCGCTGCGCGGTCGGGGATGACGCGTGTGGTGGGGCTTATCCACCATCCAAACCACCCCATCCTGCCGCAATCACTGCCGCCCAAACAAACTTATCCGACACCTCCGTGAGCTGACGTATAGTGCGGGCCATGTCACTCTTTCACCCTCCCGCCTGGTTCCCGCCGCAGCTCGCCTTTCTCTGGCCCATCATCTGGGTCCAGGTGCTGATGCTGCGCGCACAGATCCGGGCTGCCTATGGCCGCGGGGTGGTGTATCGCTGGAGCGTGACGGACAATCTGCGCGTCTATCTGGTCAGCATTGAATGGATGCCGGGGCAGAAAAAAGCGCGGACGCACCTGCAGCCCGCTTCCCATTATAGCGACCGCCTCGCCGCTGCGTGCGATGGTCGTGCCGCCATGCCGGAACATCTCCGCACGCTGCCCCTCATCCCCAAACCCTTGTTCGGGCGAACGCAGTGCGTTCGCTTTTCCTCACAAGCCCCATGGAGAAAGGGCTCACACCTCCCGCTGCCGGAAACCTGAAGCCGACCCTGACCCCCGAAAACTCACCCCAAACACCAAGCG
>NZ_ARYJ01000014.1 GCF_000685215.1 Hyphomonas jannaschiana VP2 | reverse complement strand
ACACGAGCTGAACCTCGCCAAAATCAGGACTTTTGCCGGAGCGTGAGCCGCGTTTCCGGGCGGACGCGCTGGCGCCGCTGCCCCTGCGATATGGCTTGCCAGCTTCGCCCCCCGGCCCTACCCCTGAAATCATGTCAAAAGACCTTACCACCGGCTACGAGCCGATGACTTCCGTTGACGCGATTACTGCGGGCCTCGAAGGCGTGGGCTATATCTCGACAAAGCAGATTTCGACCGCCGTTTTCCTGGCCCACGGCCTGCGCAAGCCAATTCTGATCGAGGGCCCGGCCGGTGTCGGCAAGACGGACCTTGCCGCTTCGCTCTCACGTTGGCTCGACCTGCCGCTCCTGCGCCTGCAATGCTATGAAGGTCTCGACGAAGGCAAGGCGCTCTATGAGTGGAAATATGGCAAGCAGCTTCTCTATACGCAGATCCTGAAAGAGAAGCTGAACGAAGTGATCGGCGATGCCGGCTCGCTGGAAAGCTCGCTTGGCAAACTCTCTTCCTTCGAAGACCTGTTCTTCTCCGAACAATTCCTGGAAAGCCGCCCCCTGCTGACGGCGATGAAACAGGAAGTCGGCTCCATCCTCCTGATCGACGAAATCGACAAATCGGATGAGGAATTCGAAGCCTTCCTGCTGGAAGTTCTCTCCGATTATCAGGTCACCGTGCCGGAGATCGGGACGATCTCGGCGAACGTGCCGCCACTGGTTATTCTGACCTCGAACAATGTGCGGGAACTGGGTGACGCCTTGAAGCGCCGCTGCCTGCACCTGCATATCGGCTTCCCCGACCATGCCCGCGAACGCCGCATCGTCCGCGCCCGCGTTGAAGGCTTGGAAGAAGCGCTGCTGGACCAGATGATTTCCTTCGTTCAGTCCGTTCGCGAAGTCGATATCAAGAAGCGTCCTTCGATTGCCGAAACCGTGGACTGGGCGAAGACATTGCTGCTCCTGCATTCCACGGCGCTGGACGAAACCTTCGTGCGCGACACGCTGAATGTGCTGCTCAAGCATGAAAGCGACATTGCGGTGATCGGACCGGAAGTGCCGAAAATGCTGCGCGAAGCCGCCGCCCAGAAACCCGGCAGCCGCACGGCGTCCGGCTACCCGGATCTCGGATGACGACGGGAGGCTGACGGGGCAATGGAACGCCCGCTGACCAACTTCATCCGTGCCCTGCGCTCATCAGATGTGCGGGTCTCCACCGGCGAGGCGCTCGACGCCGCCCATACGCTGAAGCTCATCGGCTATGCAGACCGCAGCATGCTGAAGGATTCCCTGGCCTGCGTACTGGCCAAATCGCCGGAAGAAAAAATCACGTTCGATGAATTGTTCGAACTCTATTTCTCAAGGCAGGAGACTGCCCGCCGAAGTGAACAGGAAGAGACAGAGTCCTCCGACTCTTCCGCCACACAGCAAGATGCGTCCGACCTGGTCGACCTGATGGAGTCCGGCGACGAAAGCGCCATCTCTCTCGCCCTTGAAAAGGCCGCTGAGGCCGCAGGCGTGGATGACATCCGCTTCTCGACACAGGTAGCCTACTACGCCCAGCAAATGGTGAAACAGATGGGCGGCGAAGCTCTGCAGGCCCGCCTTCTGGAAGCCCTGCAACAAGGCGGACAGGACGGCGACGCCGAAGCCCAGCGACTGATTGATGTCCGCCGCGATGTCACGATGAAGGCACGGGAGCGCGCCGAAAAAGCCTTCCAGGTTTTCGGGGCCGGAGAGACGCAACAATTCCGCGACGATTATGCGGCAGAGAAAAAACTCTCCGCCATCGACCGTAGCGATATGGAGCGGATGAAGCGCCTGATCGCCAAGATCGCGAAACGCCTCGCCGTCAAACACTCCCGCCGCAAACGCCGCCGCAATCGCGGCCAGCTGGATGTGCGCCGGACAATGCGCGCCAATGCCGGCTTCGACGGCGTGCCCTTCAATGTCGTCTGGCGCCAGAAGCGGAAGGACAAGCCGAAGATTGTCGTCATCTGCGACGTCTCCGGCTCGGTCGCCCAATATGTGCGTTTCCTGCTGCTACTGCTCTGGTCGATGAAGGACGTTGTGCCGGACCTTCACGCGTTCGCCTTTTCCTTCCGGCTCGGCTCGGTGGATGAGGTTCTGGAACAGAATGATTTCGAAACTGCGATGGCCAAGATCCTGCGCGAATACGGAATGGGATCCACCAGCTATGGCCAGGCCTGGTCGGACCTGAAGATCCATCACGAACAGATCATCGATCGCCGCAGCACGCTCCTCATCCTGGGGGATGCCCGGTCGAACTATGGCGATCCGCGGATGGATCTGTTCCGGGAATTCTCTGCCCGGGCCAAGCGCGTGATCTGGCTAAATCCGGAAGCCCCGGGTCTGTGGGGTACGGGCGATAGCGTCATCCCGCGCTACGCGCCTTTCTGCGCTCAGGTCACGCATGTCTCGACCCTGAAAGATCTCGAACGCGCGGTCGACGAGATCCTCAGCGCCTACAACTGAACACCTGAAATAAAAGAAGCCCGGAAATAAAAAAGCCCCGGCGAGCTGCCGGGGCTTTCAAGAAGTCTGGTCAGTAATAGATCAGGTCTGCTGGCCTTTGCAGGACGGCGCTTCATTGAAGGCCTTCTCAGCGGCATCAAGACGCTCGTTCACGGTCTTGCAGTTTTCCGTCATCTGATCTTCGCCAAGCACCGACAGACGCTTACAGATCTTGGCTTCGTTGGTGACGTTCAGCAGGGCCGACTGATACTGGAAGCAATCGAGCGCTGCGGCCGTCGCCTCTTCCGAAGCCATGAAGCCGAGCCAGCTGCTGCCCGCGCGGTTGTTGGCTTTGCGGAAAGCTTCGCGGGCGCCGGCACGGTCGTCACGCTCATAGCGGGACTGGCCGATCTGGACCCATGCGGTTCCCGGATCTTTCACGCCACCCATGCTGAGGGCTTTCTGAAGGGCGTTTTCAGCATTTTCCCACTGCTGGAGGTCGGCATAGGACCGGCCGAGGCGCTCATACATGGCACCGCCGCCACCGGCTTCAGCAGCCGCCTGGATCACCGGAATGGCTTTCTCGTGCTCGCGGGCCACCTGGTAGAGGTTTGCCAGAAGCTCAAGGTGGTCAAGGCTGCGGGAAACACGCCCGGCATTCATTTCCTTCTCAAGGATCTTGGCGCCCTGATAAGGCACGTTGAACCGGTTGTAGAAGTTCACGATCCGCATGATCTCGTCTTCGGTCTTCAGCATACCGGCGAGATACATTGCTTTCTGGACTTCGAACGCACGGCGCTCTTCGTTGCTGGCGAAATAGTTGCCGGCAATCGCATCCCAGTACTTACGTTCCGTCGGATTGTGGGCGACCACTTCCTCAAGGATGCTGGCCAGTTTCGCTTTGTCGTCAGCCTGGTTGTAGAGGAAGATCAGCAGATCATAGAGCTGCTGGTCATATTTGGAGCCGTCATCGGCCTTGACCTCTTCAGCCCATTTGATGGCTTCCTTGAAGTTGTCGACCCGCTGGTACAGGACCGCCAGCTGCCACTTCTGGGTCCGGTCTGGCTTGCCGCCAGCCTGCTGCCACTTGGTCATATATTCGAGGGACTTGTTGATGTCCTCTTCCTGCAGGTAGATCTGGGCGATGTTGTAGTAGGTCTGCGCCCGGTCCTTGTCTGCGATATAGCCTTTGTTGAGGGCCGACAGGAGATCGTTCACAGCAGCCTTACGATCACCTTTCTGGATGTTGATATAGGCCGATAGCTTAAGGACAGCGCCCTCTTCGTAGCAGTTCAGCCCCATCGCTTTCAGCTGGTTCATCTTGTTCGCAGCTGTCGTGTAATCGTTATTCGTCATCGCCGCCTGTTCGGCTTCCAGATAAATCTGGCCGGTCTTCGACGAAAACTCTGTTTCTTCGCAAGCCTGAGCAAGTGCCGAACCGGCGCCAACCGACACCATGAAGCCGGCAATGACGGCGCCTTTGAGAACAGATCTGATACCCATAATTCCTCTCCTGACCGCTGGTGTAGCGGAGTTGTGCCCAATCAACCGGAATTGCCCGGCAGGATCAAGGACTTCAGCGCGGCTTCTGAGGCTTTTTATCTGCGCCAAATGACCCGTTTCCAGCTTGGTCGTGACTTGCCCCTGGTATGGTTCGGTCGCAACCCTCTCGTCAATGCTGATACACATGCGAACGCGTTGATTCCACATCACTGCAGCCTGAATTCCATTGGATAGACATAATTGTGCGACTCCACAGGCAGCCCCTGCCTGATTTCTGGCAGGAACTCGGCTTTACTGACCGCCCTGACTGCCTCTTTTTCGAATCCCGCATGCGAACATGTGGCGGTGACATCGTAGGGCAAACCACGTGTACTCAGGCTGAAATAGACGTCACAGCTCCCTTCCATTCCACGCCGGGCCATATCTCCTGGATATGAAGCGACAGGCGGCCTGATCGCCTGGGCAACACGTTCGCCGATGGCCTGTGGTGCGGGCGGCGCAAAGCGGACGGCTTCCCTCGGAAGCCCCCAATCTCCGCGATCGATCACCGGCACCGGCAAACCACCAACCTTCGAAGCAATTTTGGAGACCGGCGGCATGGGCGGAAGCTCCATATCCACGACAGGTGCAGGCACCCGGTCGATGCGTCTTGTTTCAACAGGTTCGCTTTGCGGTGTGATTGCGGTCAACGGCCGATGCGCTACGGGCGTCAACTCGACTTCCTCGACCTGGATCAGCTGGGTCATGGTAAGGAACAGGCCGAGCGTCACTGCTGCTGCCGGCACGATAGAGGTCAGGAAACGCTTGTCCTGCCCAAGATTTCTGCGCGCGCTTGCCACTCCAAGCGGCGCGACAAGCGCGCCTCCGCCAAAGCTTTTTCCCTGAACACGGATCATCGTTTTCCTCCAAGTTATTTTATGTGATTACATTACATAAACATCATCATGACGCAAGGGAAACTTGAGCCCTGCCCTCAAACTCTTCCTATCGATGATTGCAATGCACAATGTGCGGCGCTGAAGCTTTACGCACCGCTTCAGGCGAACCAGACACCGCTTGCGAGACGAAAAAGGGCGCTCCGAAGAGCGCCCTTTTCCAGGATAATTACAATAAAGTCAGCGGCTTACTGAAGCTTGAACTCCAGCGGGTAAACCACGTTCCGGCGTTCGGCCGCTTTACCGCGGACAATCTTCGGTGCGAATTCAACCCGGCCAACGGCCCGCTCTGCTTCGCGTGTGAAGACGCTGTCCGTGCAGGTTGCCTGGATGTTGTAAGGCTTGCCGCGGGTATCCACGTCAAAACGAACTTCGCAGGATCCCTCGATACCCCGCTCCGCAGCGCGCTGCGGATAGGTCGGCACCGGCGGACGGATCGGCTGAGCGTCCCGGTCGGAAATTGCCACCGGGTCGATTGCCAGCGACTGCATGCGGCCAAGATTCAGCTCGGTCGGCGCAGCGCCCTCAATCTGCGGCGTTGGCAGATTGATGTTGGACTTCGTTGCGGAAACCTTCGGCGGCGGCGGCGGCTTCTTGGCCGAGTCGATCCGCTTGGGTTTCGAACGTTGACGCGTGCGAACTTCGGAATCCTGCTGCTGAGGCGTGATGGCAGTCAGGACCCGCTGCTCACCCTTTTCCAGGTTCACTTCCTTCACTGAGATGAGCTGGCTCATGACGATGAAAAGAAGATAAACGATCGGAATGGCGATAGCGACACCAACCAGAAGTCTCGTCAGGGGATTAGTGAACATGGCGTTCTCCTACTCAATCTTGGCCGAGATATTGATGGCGGTGGCACCATCGAGGCGGTTGATGGTCTCCATCACATCGACGAGCGTTTCGGCAGTCGAGTTCACATCGGCCTGGACGACGATTTCACCGCGCGGGTTGTCTTCACGCATCTGTTTGATGGTGAAGCCAACTTCCTCCGGAGAGATCAGCTTCTTGTCGATGTAGATTTCGCTTTCCGAATTGATCGCGATCAGGATGGCGAGCGGCTTGGCATCTGCCTTGTTGTCCACGTCCGGACGGATGATTGCCACACCCGGTTCCTTGATGAACTGCGCTGTAACGATGAAGAAGATCAGAAGGATGAAAACCACGTCGAGCATCGGCGTGAGGTTCACATCATCCTCTGCACCCCCAGCTGCCATGGACTGGCGTTTTCTGCGTGCCATTGGGTGCTCCTCTTACTGGTCCTGCGACAGAACAAGGTTAACCCCTGTCTGATAGCCGGCGTTATAGGCGGCGTCCCGGATAAGGACGATGACACCACTCTTCGCACGCGGATGTGCCTGAATTATGACCTGGCTTTCCGGTGTTTCGGCACGGACACGCTCGATATTGGCCCGGACAGAGCCGATGTCAGTGTTCCGGCCGTTGACCGTGATCATATTGGACTCATCCACATAGATCAGAATGGCAGGCACAGATTGTTGCTGTTCCTGATCTGGTGGTGCAGGCGGCGGCGGCGGCTCGAGGCCCATCGCCTTTTCCTGCGCGAAGGTCGAGGTCACGATGAAGAAGATGAGCAGGATGAACACAACATCCAGCATCGGTGTGAGGTCGACATTGGCCTCTTCAGGCGCTTCGTGTGAACGTCCTCGCATCAGCTAATCTCCATCGCATCTTCAACCTGCTGGACCGAGCGGGCAACCCGGCGGTCCATACCGGAGGTGAACAGAATGCCGGACAGAGACGCCACCATGCCGGCCATGGTCGGGATCGTGGCACGCGACACACCGGCCGACATGGCCTTTGCGTCTGCACCATTCGTGATCGCCATAACGTCGAACACGGCGACCATCCCGGTCACGGTACCCAGCAGACCGAGCAGCGGTGCCAGAGACACCATTGCCTTGGTCAGGCTGACATTCTGCTCCGCCTTCATGCGGACTTCTGAAACCAGCTTATCGCGGATCCAGTGAGCGAAGGTCGATTTCCTGTCGGAGCGCGAACGCCACTCCGCAATCGCCTCAGCGGCCACCTGCTTATGGGCAAATCTGAAATAGAACACACGTTCCAGGATCAGTGCCCACATCACGAATGTTGCAAACATAATAACCAGCAACACCGGACCGCCTCGGTCGAGGAAAGCTTGTAAGTCTAGCAAACCCATACGGGCTCCTCCTCAGTTGAGGCTACGGGGAGCGGCTTACGCCGCACCACGCAGGGATTCCGCCTTCTCAGCGATCAGGCCAGCAGCCTGCTCGTCGAGGATCTGCTGATTGCCACGAGCCATCGAGGCGATGATCGCGTGGACCAGCAGAAGCGGGATGGCGGAAACAAGACCGAACACGGTGGTCATAAGAGCGACCGAGATACCGCCAGCCATCAGCTTCGGATCGCCGGCACCGTAGATGGTGATCGACGTAAAGGTGATGATCATACCGATAACGGTACCGAGAAGACCGAGCAGCGGAGAAACAGCCGACAGGACTTTCACGATGTCGTTGAAGCGTTCGATGCGCGGGGATTCACGCAGGATCTGTTCGTCCAGCTTGAGTTCCAGCGTCTCGATGTCCGAACCACGGTTCTGTTCGTAGGTTTCGAACAGGCGTGCCAGCGGGTTGCCGTCGCCGGCCTGACGGGTTTTCGCCGTCTTGCGCATGGAGCCGCCCATCGTGAACAGGGTGAACATCTTGTAGAAGCCGATCAGCAGGCCGATCGCCAGCAGGAACATGATGACAGCACCAACCGGGCCACCCTGCTTGATACGGTCGCTGAGGACCGGCAGGTCGCCGAGGATGCCGAACAGGTTACCTTTCGACGGGTCGACCGGCGCGCGGACGAGCTGGTCAGGACCGGCATTGATCAGCGACTTCATTGCACCAGCATAGGAACCAGCCGGCTGGGTCTTGAAGGCCTGGAGGTAGGTGTCGCCGTTGTCCTTCTTTTTGACCTCGACGAATTTCGCGCCGTCGGTCGTTGCGGCGGTAAACACACCCACGCGCATCAGTTCGACATCGGCGTTCGACGCGTCCGGACCAACACCATCAACCGTGGCGGTGAAGGTCTTCACTTCGGACTGGGCAATCATTTCCTGAAGGATCGCTTTCGGAAGACGCTCAAGCTGAGCGCGGTTCGGAAGCGTACGGGCTTCTGCGATTTCGGCGATGCCTTCAACGCGGCCCTGATAGTCGAAGTTTGCGAAGGAGTTCGCGATTTCCGGCATGGTTTCACCAGCTGCCGAACGGAACTGGCCGAGCAGTTCCTGGAAGTCGCCAGCCTGTGCGGTGACCTGGGATTCCAGATCAGCAAGCGTAGCTTCGTTCGCATCGAACTCTGTGCCCAGTGCACGGCCGCGAGCTTCAGCTGCGTTCAGGGCGGCGCGGGCTTCCGCCATTTTGGCTTCCTGAGCGTTTTTGTCCTGCTGGAACTCTTTCAGACGCTGCGCATTTTCGGCGGTCATCTCGTTGGAGTCAGCCTGAACACGCTTGAGCACGTCTGCGAGGGACTGAGCGGACGCGGGTGCGGCGATCGTCATTGCGCTAAGGCCGAGCAGCGATGCTGCACCCAGAGCCTTCAGCGAGGATTTGAAATTCAACATTACGGTTTTCCTCTTAGTTCTCTGAGCCTGGCCTTACTGGACCTGGAACTTCTGGACCGGGGCGAACAGCACGGTCTGCTGCGCCTTGGCTTGCGCCACGCGGATGGCTTTCTGGATGTCTGAGACGTACTTGCCCGGAAGCGCTTCCCAGGAACCAGTGGAGCGGTTGTAGGCGGCGGCTTTGCCGTTCGGCGTCACATAGACGAGCGCGACGCGGCCGTAGAGGAACATGTCGACGGTGGTCGGGTTGCCGTCGATGTCGATTTCTTCCTGCCACGTGCTGATCGTGCGGCCGTATTCCATTTCGGCCTGATAGGCCTCCATGATGAGGCGGTACTGCTCGGCCGGGGTCACGTCCGGTTGTGCCATGACGCCGTCCAGGGCTTCGAGGCGTGCAGAACGCTCAACCGATTTGAACGGCAGGTCGGCAGCGACGAAAGTTTTCAGATCCTCGACCATGCTGAGAAGCATCGGGACGGTCTGTGCGGTGATGTCGTCGATAGAGCCGAGCTGCTCGGTCAGGGAGACAATCTCTTCGCGCTGCGAGGCAACAACCAGTTCCTGCTGTTTCGCGTACAGGTCTGCGGCGTCACGGCGCTGCAGGAGTGTACGATACTCGCGAACCATGTCGGTACGCTCGTCGTCCAGCTGGTTGATCTGGTTCTGGACCTGCTCAGCTTTGCGGGTCGCCTGTTCGCCCACATCGAGCGCCTGGCGCAACTGGGCCTGGGCCGGGATGGCCAGTCCTGCGATAAGCGCCGCGGCAATCACGCCGCGAGCTGGTGACAGAAGTTTCTTCATGAGGTTTGCCTCTCACTCTCCAAACGGTCGCGCTGGTGTCGCGCGGGAAATCCGACATACGGGCACTCTGCTAGCGAGAGCGTCCCGGTCCTTACAGTGCCTCACACACAAACGAGGCAAGTTCCCTTGGAAGCAGAGAGACGGAGACCGCCCAACACCTCCCCTGAGTTTTTCGGGACGTTATCCGCCCTCTGTCGTTGATCCCTGATCGGCCCGCCTTCTGGCAGGTCTGCGGCAAAGCCCTTAGCTGTGAAACAGGACGCTAACAACCCTCTGTGACACGATCAACAAGGCTTTACGATTCATTTAGAAAATATCCGGCGCCCGCTCGAACGCAACACGTCGGCTGCAGTGCGGACGTGCTAGATCAGTCAGGTCCCGGACGCAAACCGGTCCGGAAACAGCCATGCACATAAGTGGACAGGAAAGAGTGGCTGGGGTGCCAGGATTCGAACCTGGGAATGCCGGTACCAAAAACCGGTGCCTTACCACTTGGCGACACCCCAACGGAGGCGCCGAGATAGCCACTCTTTGTTTCGCTGGCAACACCCGTTCGCACCGCATCCCAGCAGTTCTTTCGCTATATGTGTTATTTGCTGCAAATTTCGCCTCTCAGCAGAGGCTGACCTTTACATTTTATCGATAATCGACAATATCAGCGTAACATCGCCCCTTGGTCAGAACCGGAGACCACACCCCAATGAAAACATTTTTCCTGTCGATGGCAGGTGCCCTCGTCGCCATGTTCGTCTTCCTGATCCTGATGGCGATCTTCTTCGTCGGAATCATTTTCAGCGCTGCCTCCTCCGCGCCGGATGCGCCGGACAACATCGTTCTCTCGCTCGACCTGAACACGGAATACACGGATCAGGCGCCTGTCAGCGGATTTGCAGCTTTTTCAGAAACGCCCGGTTTTGTAGACCTTTTGACCAAACTTCAGGCAGCGGAAACTGACGACTCGGTGAAAGGCCTCTATCTGAGAGGCGCTACCGTCGGCATCGGAAGCTCCCGCGCGGAAGAATTGCGTGAAGCGCTGCTCAGTTTCCGCGACTCAGGAAAATTCGTGATTGCACACACGCAAGGCGCCTTTGGTGTTGGCGGCCCGTCCGCCCTCCGCTCGATTACGCCGGCAGATGAAGTGTGGATCCAGCCTGGCTCCGAAGTCTTCGCTGCGGGCGTGACCTTCGAGACGGAATTCCTGAAGGGCCTGTTCGACAAGATCGACGTCACCCCGGAAATCTATCCCTTCTATGAATACAAGAATGCGCCAAACTCCTACAACGAGACCGGCTATACCGAGCCGCACCGCGAAGCGATGACACAGCTGGCGGAATCCCTCTGGACGCAGTCGCTGGATGACATTGCATCAGATCGTGGCCTTTCGGTTGCCGAGGTCAAAACCATCCTGGAAAGCGGCCCGATGACATCGGAACAGGTCATCGCCAACAAGCTTATGGACAAGGAAGGCTATCCCGAACAGGCCGAAGAGGCTGCGAAGGAAAAAGCCGGTAAAGGCGCCGAGTTTATTGACCTCGCCAGCTACACCCCGCCTTCCCTGCCCCTGAAGGCGCCGGCGATCGCCATTGTCGGCGGTGAAGGCGCTGTTGTCACAGGAAGCTCCGAAGGCAGCTCTCCCTTTGAGTCCGCACCAGCATTCGCTTCGGACACGGTTGCCCGGGCCATTCTCGATGCGGGCAAGAACGACAAGGTGAAAGCCATTGTGTTCCGCGTCGACAGCCCCGGAGGCTCGCCAACCGCTTCGGACCAGATCTGGAACGCGATTGAGCGGGTGCAGGCCGATGGCAAGCCGGTCGTGGTCTCCATGGGCTCGCTGGCTGCTTCGGGTGGATATTACGTCTCGGCTGGCGCTGATTACATCGTCGCCAACCGGTCCACGATCACCGGCTCCATTGGCATCTTTGGCGGCAAGTTCGCCCTCGCCGGTGGCTTCAACAAGCTGGGCATCACGTTCGACACGATCTCGGTCGGCGGCGAATTTGCCGATGCCTACGGCATGGACCGGTTCACGCCCGAGCAGGAAGCGGAAGTCAAAGCATCGCTCAAACGTGGATACGACCGCTTCGTCGGCATCGTCGCCGACGGCCGCGGCATGACCTATGACCAGGTACATGAAGTGGCCCGGGGTCATGTATGGAGCGGTGAAGACGCCCTCGAACGCGGCCTGGTTGATGAGATCGGCTCCTACACCGATGCGATTGCCAAGGCGAAAGAACTGGCAGGCATCGATGCAGATACGACACCGCGCCTGATCTACTATCCGCACCGCAAATCCGGCTTCGAAGCCCTGGAAAGCCTGTTTGGCGCATCCGCAGAAACGGCCGAGTCTATGGCGGCCATTTCCAGCCTGACGGATGACAAGCACGTCCAGGCCCTCCTGGAAGAACTCGCAACGGCTCGCGCGCTCAGCTCCGGCGAAGCGCAGGCCATGGGTCCGCGTATCCGCGAGCGGTAAGCAAGGGCGCCGGCCCATAACTGAATTGGAAAGGCCTTTCGACGTATCGGAAGGCCTTTCTTGTTTGCGGTTTCTCCTGCTTGTACGGACAGCAGCGATCATATAGCCCGGGAGGCAAAACAGGTCATAGGTATGAAAGTTCTCGTCACCGGTGCCGCCGGCTTTATCGGCAACGAATTGTCTTTGCGCCTCGTGAAGGAAGGGCACGAGGTAACAGGGGTCGACTGCTTTTCCGACTATTACGATGTCTCCCTGAAACGCGACCGCGTTAAACGGCTGGACGCTCACGACAACTTCCGCATGCATGAAGTGAAGGTGGAAGATGAAGCTGCCATGACAATGGCCTTTCGCGACAGCACACCGGATGTCGTGGTCCACCTCGCGGCACAAGCTGGTGTCCGTTACAGTCTCGAACACCCCCGCGAATATATCACCTCGAACATTGTCGGGTCGTTCAACGTGATCGAACTGGCCCGGCAGCATGAAACCAAGCACCTCGTCCTGGCGTCCACTTCAT
Organism: Hyphomonas jannaschiana VP2; assembly: GCF_000685215.1. Lineage (GTDB taxonomy): Bacteria > Pseudomonadota > Alphaproteobacteria > Caulobacterales > Hyphomonadaceae > Hyphomonas > Hyphomonas jannaschiana. The sequence continues at coordinate 59,822 of NZ_ARYJ01000014.1, read as the reverse complement.
CAGCCTACGGCGCTAATCAAAAGTTTCCATTTGAAGAAACAGACCCGGCACCGCATCCGCTGACGATCTATGCCGCCTCCAAACTGTCCAGCGAACTGATCGCGCACAGCCACTCTCATCTCTATGGCACACCAACGACCCTGCTCCGCTTCTTCAGCGTGTATGGACCATGGGGACGGCCCGACATGGCCTTTTTCCTTTTCACCAACCGCATTTTCAAAGGCGAACCGATCGACGTCTACAATCATGGCGACCTTATGCGCGACTTCACCTATATCGATGATCTGGTTGAAGCGATCCGCCGTCTGATCGACACGCCGCCGGTTGCCGGGCAGCCGGTCATGCGAAATGACTCCCTGAGCCCTGTCGCCCCGTACCGCCTGGTCAATATCGGCCACGCTGCGCCGGTCCGACTGATGGATTATATTGAGGCGATTGAGCACGCCATTGGCAAAAAGGCCGTCAAGAACATGCTCGACATGCAGCCCGGGGATGTGAAGCAGACTTATGCGGACGTCAGCCTGTTACAGGCCCTGACGGGATATGTCCCCACCACGGATGTTCAGCGCGGCATTGAGTCCTTCGTCGACTGGTACCGCAGCTACTACAAGCCGGACTGAAGCCCCAAACCAGATACCAGTGCGGCAAAGTCTTTCGGGACGGGCGCTTCAAAATGCATGACGTCTCCGTCCGGATGCCGGATCGCCAGCCTTCTGGCATGCAGCATCAGACGCGGTGCACTCTCTGCTCCCATCCCATACAGCCAATCTCCAAGTATGGGCATACCCGCGATGGACAAGTGCGCGCGGATCTGATGCATCCGGCCGGTTTCAGGACGCGCCTCAACGAGCGCTGCATCTCCATTCCGGGCCAGTATCCGCCAATGCGTTGTCGCAGCCTGCGCGCCTTTGCGGCCTGACTTTACGGCGATCATGCGCGGCCGCCCGCCTTCCTCGACTTTGACCAGAAGCGTGTTCAGGGTTCCACTATCCTCGGGAGGCAGAACACCCCGGACCAGCGCGAGATAGACTTTCTCTGTCCGGCGGGCTGCAAATTCTTCAGACAGGAATGCGGCCGCCGGCTGAGTCCTTGCGGTGACGACCACGCCAGAGGTTCCACGGTCGAGTCGGTGCACGAGGCGCGGGCGTTTCCCGTTAGATCTTGCGAATGCCGCCAATAATTCATCCAGCGACCGCTCAATGCCTCCACCTCCCTGTACGGCCAGCCCAGACGGCTTGTCGAAAACGATTACCTTGTCATCTTCGTAGATCACCAGCTCCCGCACAAAAGCGGCATCCTCAGCGCTGACTTTTGGGACAGGGCGGTTACGCGTCACTTGCCGCCCTTTCGTTCCCGGATACCGGCAATCCAGGCCAGGCGCTCGGCAATCGGCTTTTCACGACCTTCACCCTTGGGCTGGTAGAAGGACTGGCGGGGCATGCCATCCGGAAAGTAATTCTGACCTGAAACACCTTCCTCCGTGTCGTGATCATAAGCATAGCCTTCGCCATAGCCTTGATCTTTCATCATGGCAGTCGGCGCATTCAGAATATGCTTGGGAGGCATCAGGCTACCGGTTTCGCGTGCCGACCGGAGTGCGGCTTTCCACGCCACATAAGCCGCATTGGACTTCGGCGCTGTGGCAAGATGAATGACTGCATGCGCGAGTGCCAGCTCTCCTTCCGGAGACCCCATACGTTCATAGGCCCGGGCCGCCTCGCTGGCCACCATCAGAGCGGTCGGGTCCGCCAGGCCAATATCTTCGCTTGCCATTCGAACCAGCCTGCGGGCGAGATAGAGCGGATCTTCACCGCCATCGATCATTCGCGCGAACCAGTAGAGTGCCGCATCGGGGTCAGATCCCCGGACCGCTTTGTGCAAGGCTGAGATCAGATTGTAATGGCCGTCCCCTGTCTTGTCATAAGCTGGGGCCCGCTTCTGCAATCCGGACGTCACTTGCGGCAGGCTGAGCACCGCCTTCGGTCCGGCAAGCGCATAAATCTGCTCAACAATATTCAGAAGGTAGCGCCCATCCCCATCCGCCATGGCAAGGATCGGCGCGATGGCCTCTTCCACAACAGGCAAGGCGCGCCCTTCCAGCGCTTCGGCACGCCGGACAAGCTCCAGCAAAGCCGCCTCTTCCAGCCTTTTGAGCACGAGCACCTGGCACCGCGACAACAGCGCGCCGTTGATCTCGAAACTCGGGTTCTCCGTTGTGGCACCGACCAGCGTGACCACGCCACTTTCGACGAAGGGCAAGAATCCGTCCTGCTGCGCCTTGTTGAAACGGTGGATTTCATCGACGAACAGGAGCGTTCCCTTGCCAACCTTCCGGCGGCCCTCAGCCCGGTCGAACGCCGCGCGCAAATCCTTCACGCCTGAAAAGATTGCACTGATTGCCTCAAATTCGAGATCGGTTTCCTGCGCCAGTAGCCGGGCAATCGTTGTTTTCCCGACGCCGGGCGGGCCCCAGAAGATAATGGACGACAGGCGTTTGGCCTGCAGCATCCGCGATAGGGTACCATCCGGACCGACCAGATGGTCCTGCCCGACAACCTCGGACAGCTTCTGAGGGCGCAGCCTGTCTGCGAGGGGACGCGGGGCCCCATCTGACAGACCGGCAGATTCGAACAGATCGCTCATGACCTGTGTTCTAGGCGAGCTGGCGCGCCGTGATAAGGTGGGTGTCGGAGGAAACGCATATGAGCCTGGAGATTACCCCCTCCGGGCAGGCCTGCGGCGCCACTGTGCGCGGCGTGGACCTGACCCGGCCCCTGAATACGGACATGATCGCCCAGATCCGGAAGGCCTGGCTGGACCACCAGGTCCTGTCTTTCCCGGATCAGAAGATGACTAATTCGGACTTAGAGCGATTTACGCAATACTTCGGGCCGTTCGGGGATGACCCATTCATTGCCCCCATCGAGGGCCATCCGCATATTATCGCCGTGAAGCGGGCCGCCGACGAGACGGCCCCCATCTTTGCCGAGAGCTGGCACTCCGACTGGAGCTTCCAGAAGCGTCCGCCTGCCGGTACCTGCCTGTTCGGCATCACGATCCCGCCCAGCGGCGGCGACACGCTTTTCGCCAACCAGTACATGGCGCTGGACCAGATGCCGGATGATTTGCGGAAACGGCTCGAAGGGCGTCACGCCATACACTCGGCCCGCAACGCCTATTCTCCTGTCGGCATGTATGGCGATGATGACAAAGCCAAAGGACGCAGCATGGACATCCGCCCGTCTGCCGATGCGGACGCGACGGAGCGCCATGACATCATCCGCACGCACCCCGAGACCGGCCGCAAGGCCATTTTTGGCTGTGCCGGCTATATCGTGGGAATTGCCGGGATGGAGCATGATGAAGGCTGGGAGCTGGTGACCGAACTCTATCGCTGGCAGACCCGGCCGGAATTCCAGTACAGGCACAAATGGAAGCCCGACATGTTGCTGATGTGGGACAATCGCTGCCTGCTGCACATGGCCACCGGCGGATATGCCGGGCACGATCGCTTGTTGCACCGCACAACAATTGGGGCGGCATAAAAACTTCCCAGAAACAGGCTTCGCACGTACTCTCCTCCCCATAAGGGCAAAAAAATGCCTGTTTGGGAGGAAAATATGGCCGACACAGCACAGTCGATTGACGTGGAAGTACCAGACCCCTGGAGCCTGCCGCTGGAAGGGTTTGACGTTTCGAAAGCGGAAATCTTCCAGCAAAACAAACAGGGCGAGTATTTCCGCCGGCTGCGCCAGGAAGCGCCTGTCCATTATTGCCCGGACAGCGCGGTCGGCGCGTATTGGTCTGTGACCAAGTACAACGACATCATCGCCGTCGATTCGAACCACAAGGTTTTCTCGTCCGTCCCCAGCATCGTGATCGGGGATCCGTCAGACGATTTCCAGCCGCCGATGTTCATTGCCATGGACCCACCGATCCATGACATCCAGCGCAAGGCCGCTCAGCCCGCTGTCGCTCCCAGCCAGCTGTCAGAGCTGGAAGACCTGATCCGCCAGCGCGTCTGCAATATTCTGGACGGCCTGCCGGTCGGCCAGGAATTCAACTGGGTGGACCGGGTTTCCATCGAACTGACGACGCAAATGCTCGCCACCCTGTTCGACTATCCATTCGAAGACCGGCACAAGCTGCCCTTCTGGTCCGACGTTGCAACGACGTCAGACGCGGTTGGCGTGGCCGGGGCCGACATGGAATGGCGGATGAAGCATCTCAACGAGTGCCTCGCAAGCTTCACCGAGCTCTGGCACCAGCGCGCGGCTGAGCCCCGGAAATTCGATTTCATCTCCCTGCTCGCCCATGATCCCCAGACGAAGGACATGGTGAACAACCCGATAGAACTGCTCGGCAACCTGATGCTGCTGATCGTCGGCGGCAACGACACGACGCGGAACTCCATTTCGGGCGGAGTCTACTTCCTCAACAAATTCCCGGACCAGTATGCGAAGCTGAAAGCCGACCCGTCGCTGATTCCGAACATGGTATCTGAGATCATTCGCTATCAGACGCCACTGGCGCATATGCGCCGCGTCGCCACGGAAGACACCGAACTCGGTGGACAGAAGATCCGCAAAGGCGACAAGGTGGTGATGTGGTACGTTTCAGGCAATCGCGATGAAGAAGCGATCGAACGGCCGGACGAGTTCCTGATCGACCGCCAGAATGCCCGGCGCCATGTGTCCTTCGGCTTCGGCATTCACCGCTGCATGGGCAATCGCGTCGCCGAGATGCAGCTTCGCATCCTGTGGGAAGAAATCATGAACCGTTTCGAGCATGTCGAAGTCGTCGGTGAGCCGGAACGTGTCCTGTCGAACTTCGTCCTGGGATACACCCACCTTCCGGTGGTCCTGCACGCGAAAGCGAACTGATCTCGCGCTAGAGGCGGACTGTCCCCCGGATGGTCCGCCCGTTGCGGTCCAGCTCAATATCCCAGCTACGGTCGGAGTCGCGCAAGACGGCTTCGAGATCTTTCACGGTCGTGGTCTTCTTTCCGTTGACGGAGCGGATAACATCTCCCGGCCGGAAGTAGTTGCGCGCGATGGAGCGGCGCGCGACCGAGTAAACATAGATGCCGGAGCCCTTCTGGAACGGATCGAGCCCATTCTCCTCCGCGAGGCGAGGTGACAGTTCAACAACACGGGCCCCGTTGAATACATCCTGGCCTTCCAGCAACACGATGTCCGCTTCGGTCGCCCCCGGAGGCGGCTCGACCTTCACGCCGATCACCTGGTTCCGTCCGCCGCGCAGAACGTTCAGCTGCGCCTTTTCTCCGGGATTGCGGATGGCCGCGAGGAATTTCAGGCCCTTCTCGTCAAAGACTTCCCGGCCGTCGATGGCGGTGACCAGATCGCCGCGCCGCAGGCCTGCCTTGTCCGCCGGCCCCCCATCATAGACTTCGGTGACCATCACGCCGATCGGGCGGGACAGGCCCTGAGCCTTCGCCATGTCAAAACTGACTGACTGGGCCGCAAGGCCAAGCCATGGACGCACAAAGGTGCCTTCATTCATGGCAGCATCAACGACGCGCTTCACCATCTCGGACGGAATGGCAAAGCCGATCCCGTTCGATCCGCCACCACGGGAGAAGATCGCCGTGTTCACGCCGACAAGCTGGCCTCTCATGTTCACGAGAGCGCCACCCGAATTGCCCGGGTTCACGGCCGCGTCGGTCTGGATGAAGAAGGAGTAGTCGGAGATGCCGACATCAGTCCGCGCCGTGGCGGAGATAATGCCGCTGGTCACCGTCTGGCCGACCCCGAACGGGTTGCCGATGGCCATGACCAGATCTCCGACCTGGGCTTCGCGCGTGTCGGCAAAATGGAGAACGGGCAGCGTATCGCCGCCTGTATCGATCTTCAGAACCGCCAAATCCGTCCGCTCGTCGTTCAGAACGAGCTCGGCCGGATATTCCCGACGGTCGCTGAGCACGACGCGGAACGAGTCAGCGTCTTCAACCACATGATTGTTCGTGACTATCACACCGTCTTCCCGCACGATCACACCGGACCCGAGGGAGTTCTGAACACGGCTCTGCGGGGCTGCGCGGCCATAGAGCAGCATCTCCATCGGCGTGACACCAGTCTTGACCGTTTTCTGGGTGTAGACGTTCACCACGGCAGGCGAGACTTCCTTCACCAGTGGCGCAAAGGTCAGGTCGATCTCCGACCGTGTTTCCGGCAATCGCTGGGCGTGCGCCATAAGGGGGGAAACCGCCAGCACCAGAAGGGCCACCACGCAAAGCCCGGCCAACGCCAGGAACTTTGAAACATGTCTTGTCATGCGAAGAGCGTGCATCATGTCTATGGCTCTATTGCGGCGCCAAGGGAGTGGCAATTCGGCGGTTCATGACAATTCAGTCAGGAATTCAGGAGGCTGTCTCTTCTTCCACCCTCGCCGCGAGCGCTGCAAGGTTTCTCTCATGGCTCTCCCGGCTGATCCGGTAGAAGGAAACCGCGACGATCATCAGCGTCCAGGCAACCAGCAATGAGACCGCATAGCCCCAGCCAAGCGACCGGATGGCCTCCGGCCCGGCTGCCGCAACTCCGCCGCCCTGGGACAGCCCCGCTACGCTCAGCACGACAGACGCAATCATGACCCCCCCGCCCTGCGACAGCTTTTTGATGAAGCTGATGCCAGCAAAGAAGATGCCTTCATTACGGCGGCCGGTCTGAAGCTCGCTGTCTTCGACGATGTCGGCGACCATCGCCCCCATCAGCATCTGGGTCGTGATGATCAGGGCCAGGTCAAAGATCGTGATGGCGAGCACGATATTATACAGGCTCTCCGTTCCATTTGGCGGAAGCAAACCGAACTGCCTCAGGATGACCGGCATGGGCGCGATGGTGAATGCCAGGATCCCGATACCGATCGCACCTTTCTTCTTGCCAATCGTCTTGCCGACAATCGGCGCAATGATCAGCGCCAGCACTGCCGAGACATAGACCCCCATGGTCAGCCCGGCGATCTGTTCGTTATCGAACTCCCAGAAAATCGTATTGATGTACTGGTTCAGCGTCGCCGAAATGCCCGTGGCCATCAGGCCGAACAGGGTCGCCAGGAACAGCGCGCGGAAAGACGGGTTGGAAACGGTTTCGAAAATCTCGGCGAAGATCCGGCTGAGGGTCAGCTTTCGCGCCGCTGGCGGTGCCTTCAGATGCGGAATGTGACTGTGGGTTCCGACGGCGCACAGGAAGACCGCGATGAGAATGCAGACCGCCGCGATGGCACCATAGGTGTTCCAGCCATCCACATTGAACACACCGACCTGAATTTCCGGCGTGGGAACCAGCAGATATTTGAACAACAGGATCTGGATCGTGAGCCCGCCAAACCAGGCAAAGAAGTAGCGAAGCGACATCAGTCCGGTTCGCGTGTCATAGTCCTGGGTCAGTTCCGCCGCCAGCGCCTGGCTGGAGACTTCGTAAAAGGTAAAGCTCAGCCGCACGAAAATGGTCATGCCGACCAGCCAGGGGAACAGGGCGTTTCCGTCCATGCCGTCTGGCGGGTTCCATGTCAGGTAATAAGCCAGCGCCACCGGCACCAGCGCAGCATACATGAAGGGATGGCGCCGCCCGAACCGGGTGCGGAGATTGTCAGACCAGTAACCGACAACCGGATCCGAAATCGCATCGACAATCAGCGCGACCAGAAGCGCCATGCCGACCAGGCCGGCATCGACGCCCAGGATGTTGCTGTAGAAGAACAACAGGACATAATCGAACCCGTTATTCTTTATGCCCTCAGCTGCCCCGCCGATCCCGAAGGAAAGGCGCGTCAGAAACCCGGGTTTATTTGTACCGGCGACAAAACCGGCCTGAGCCGTATCGGACATCCGCTTGCTGGCCGTCAGAGCCCAAGAACCATCTTGGCCATGATGTTCCGCTGGATTTCATTGGAACCGGCATAGATGGAAGTTTTCCGATAATTGAAATAGTTCGGCGCTGCGACCAGGTCGTGCTGAGGTGTCGGACACGTTTCATTGCCGCCGGCCTCCAGCAGGGCGATCGTGTCCTGCACGAACGGCGCGGCGTAGAACCCTGCTGCCTCAAGCGCCAGTTCGGTGATCGCCTGCTGTGCTTCAGACCCGGCACATTTCAGCATTGAGCTTTCCGGCCCGACATTCTGACCAGCCGACAGGGACGACAGCACCCGCCGCTCGGTCGCGTCCAGCATATCGATCCGGATCTCCAGCTGGGCCAGCTTGCGGGCAAAATCCGGATCGCGGATCACCGGCTCCCCTCCGGCGATTTCCTTCGAGGCGACCTTGCGGGCCTTGCGCAGCATGTGGCGCAGCCCCGGCGCATAGGCGTTGCCGCGCTCGAACTCCAGCAGGTACTTGGCATAGGTCCAGCCCATGTTCTCCTCGCCGATGAGGGCATCTTTGATAGGCACACGGACGTTCTCGAAGAAGACCTGGTTGATCTCGTGCTGACCCTCAGCCGGGCCGTCCAGCGTCGGCAATGGCCGGATGGTAATACCCGGCGAGGTCATCGGGAACACGATAAAGCTGATCCCTTCCTGCGGCTTGCCCGATTTCGAGGTCCGTACCAGGCAGAAGATCATGTCGGCCCACTGGGCCAGCGTCGTCCATATCTTGGAGCCATTCAGCACATAATCGTCACCATCACGCACAGCGCTCATCTGAAGCGAAGCGAGGTCAGATCCCGCGCCCGGTTCCGAATAGCCCTGACACCACCAGATGTCAGACGCGAGGATCGGCGGCAGGTGCTTCTTCTTCTGCTCCTCGCTGCCAAAGGCCATGATGACCGGCGCGACCATGGACACGCCAAACGGCGCGACATTCGGCGTGCCGGCGCCGGACAGTTCTGAATGCAGAATGTAGCGCTCGGTCGCCGAGAGGCCCGGTCCGCCATATTGCTTCGGCCAGTTCGGCGCGATCCAGCCCTTGGACGCCAGCTTCTTCTGCCAGGCCACCTGGCTTGCCTTGTCGACATAGCCATTCTTGGACAGTGCCATCCGGGCGCGCAGGTCAGCGTCAAAATTGACGTCAATCCAGTCGCGCACCTCTTTCTGGAATTTCATGTCGACGGGCGAGAGCGAGAGATCCATGGCCGCCCGTCCCCTATTCGACGATGTCGTAATACTGGATTTCGGGCGCACCGGCGAGGCAGGCGCCGATGGCCGGACCAGCGGCCTTGAAATAGTCGCTCTGGCCGTGCGCCTTGAAGGCTTCTTCGGAAGCATACTGCTCCATGAAGATGTAGACGTGCGCATCCTTCTTGGATTTGTAGAGCTGATAGGTCAGGCAGCCCGGCTCGTTGGCTTTAACCTTGGCCATAAGGTCCTTGCCGACCTGCTCGAATTCAGACTCTTTGTCCGGCTGGATCGTCAGTTTCGCCACAACGCCAATCATTTTGAGCATCTCCTCCTGTTTCAACCCACCATATGGGGTTCGGCCAGCGCGGCAAGATTGACGTTGGGTATGCCTTTTGTCCGGAAAGCACACTGGAGTGGAATGGAATTTGCTCCCCCATCAGGGGAAAACTGTTACCAGAGGTCGCCATGAGTGCGCATGCAATGGCTCAAATCGATAACAACGACGCGCCGGAACCGGCGCCGGGCGCGATTCTGGCTGTCATTCCGGCTCTGAATGAAGAGCGCCACATTGAAACATGCATACGCTCGCTGATGGCGGGCAGCCCAGAGCTTCGCCAGGTTCCGCTTGTCGTCGCGGATGGCGGCAGCACCGACGGAACCGTCGCCATTGTCGAGCGCATGAAGTCGGAATTCCCGAACCTGCAGGTGATTCATAACCCGAAACGGCTGCAGGCAGCCGCGATGAACCTGGCCGTTGAGAGCCTCAGCACACCTCAGACACGCTATATCGTTCGCTGCGATGCCCATTCGATCTATCCGGCAGGCTTTATCCTTTCTGTCGCCCGGACACTCCAGGCAACGGGCGCGTCGTCTGTCGTCATTCCCATGGATGCCGTTGGTGACACCTGCTTCGAGCGCGCAAATGCGTGGATTGTGGATACGCCGCTCGGTTCGGGCGGGTCTGCCCATCGTGGCGGCACGGTATCCGGCTATGTCGATCATGGACATCATGCCGGTTTCGACATCGCCATGTACCGTCAGGTCGGCGGCTATGACGAAACCTTCTCGCACAATGAAGACGCCGAATATGATGAACGGGTGGCCCAGTCCGGCGGCAAGATCTTTCTCGATGCAGGCATCCGCATCCGCTATATCCCCCGCGGCTCCGTCCAGCGGCTGGCGAAACAGTATTTCAACTATGGCAAGGGCCGCGCGCGGAATGTGCGCAAACACGGCCAGCGTCTGAAGATCCGCCAAGCCTTGCCGGTATTCGCCCTGTTGGCCAGCAGCGGCGGATTTGTTCTTTCGCCCGTCTTCCTGCCGGCCATCCTCCTGCCAGCCGGCTATATCGGCGTACTGGCCGCCGCATCACTCGCAATTGCTGTCTGGAAACGGTCCATGTGCGGCCTTCTTGCTGGCCTGATTTCCGGCACGATGCATATGAGCTGGGCAGCCGGTTTTCTGAAGGAAGCGGTGACCGGTTCGAAACCCTGAAATTCCCGCCCCGATTGGTTTAAGACCAGAAAGCGCTATAAGTAATTGTTAATACTGACGCCCAGATGAGCAAAATGTCCGACCAAACCCGGCAAAGCTTCCTGCAACGGATCGGCAACCTGACGCGGTCCGCGACCTCTCTGCGTGCGCGAATCCGCCGGGGTATTGGCAGGTCCTCACCTGAAGTCGCCGAGCCTGAAAGCGAAGCGGCGCCGGTTGAGGTAACTCGCCAGACCCGCACGCCGGACGGCCAGTGCATTTACGCTATCGGAGACGTTCACGGCCGGTGCGACCTGTTGAAAAAACTGGTCGAACAGATCGAGGAGGACTCAAAATCCCTCCCCAATGGCACGAAGCGAGTCCTTGTATTTCTTGGAGATTACATCGATCGGGGCCTCCAATCCAAGGACGTCATCGACTTCCTGCAAAGCGAACAGGTTCAGGCTTTCGAGCGGGTTTTCCTGATGGGCAATCACGAGGAAGCCCTGCTGCGGTTCCTCAATGATGTGAATTTCGGCAAGCAGTGGGTTCGCTATGGTGGCGCTGAGACGCTCTACTCCTATGGCCTTCAACCGCCCCCGAATGCCCGGGCAGCCATGCAGTCTCACGAAGCAATGCAGGCCTATCAGCGCGCCTGGGACAAGGTCTGGACCGAGTTCCGGAACCGCCTGCCGGAAAACCACCTGAAATTTTACCAGGGGCTTCAGCACTACCACGTCGCCGGGGACTATCTTTTCGTGCACGCTGGCCTTCGGCCAGGCGAAGAGCTCGAGAAACAGACCGTGCGTGACATGCTTTGGATCCGGGAGGAATTCCTGGACGCGCCGGAACAGTTTCCTCAAGTCGTGGTGCATGGACACACGCCCACTGATGCCGTCTTCCGGGACAATCGCCGGATCGGACTGGATACCGGCGCCTTCATCAGCGGAAAACTTTCAGCCGTGCGCCTGTTCGGGGATGAAGTTTCCTTCCTCTCCACCTGAAACTCTGGAATAGGTCTTGCTACGCGGCAGGACCGCCAAACCTGGGAGAATAGAGACGATGAATTTCCTGCGCCCCCTTCTCATGGCCACTCTGGGCAGCCTGCTTCTGTTGGTTGCCGCCTGTGAGACAGCGATCCCCGCTGGCCCCAGCACCTCCGGAGAGCAAGTGGTGCAGCAGCAAGCAGTTAGCGCCTACACTCTGGGCAATGGCGACCAGCTGCGCATTACGGTCTTCGGACAGCCAGACCTTTCCGGACAATTCGAAGTGGACGGCACCGGCTCCATCTCCATGCCGCTGATCGGCCAGGTCGAAGCCCTGGGTCTGACGACGCCTCAGCTGGAAGACCGCATCGTCGAAAAGCTTGAAGGCGATTATGTCCTCAATCCGCGCGTCAGCGCCGAGGTGATCAACTACCGCCCCTACTACATCCTCGGCGAAGTGAACCGCCCTGGCGAATATCCCTATAATTCTGGCCTGACTGTCGTGAATGCTGTTGCTGCGGCCGGCGGCTGGACCTACCGCGCCAGGAAAAATGTCGTCTACATCAAGAGCGTGGATTCGAACCAGGAGCAGGCAATCGAACTCACAACTTCCACGGTCGTCAGCCCAGGCGACACGATCCGGATTGGTGAACGCAGATTCTGATTTTCACCAATCAGACTCACGAATCAGAGCGGCAGGAACCCCGGTTCCTGCCGCTTTCTTTTTCGTGTCGAAATGGTACGCGACTGACCTGTCCTGGGACACATCCCCAACCCGATGCACCTCAAATCGAGGTATTTTGGTTAATAAATGCGCACATGACCCCGATTACTTGAAAATTACTTCTCCTGTCAGGCGAATTTCAGGAAAAAGGCCCAAATATTCGGCCCAATCCCGGTATACAGATTGCAAACCTCCCCAAATGAAATAAAGGTTTTGCCGTTCTCCAAGTTAACGTTTGTTGGCTGGGTGCGGGAAATTCCGGGAAGATTTCGCGCACCTCTTGGTAGAGTTCCGGGGACAGTTATGGGTCTGAGATTAAGTAACCAATCACGACATGCGGAGACCGCCGCATACTCCTCCACGCGTCACGACCGCACGGAGTATGAGACCGGTACGAGCGCCAAGCGCCTGATGGACATCGCGATTGCGAGCCTCGCGCTGGTGTTTGTCTTCCCTCTCCTGCTTGTCGTCGGCACGCTCATCCGCCTGCAGGACGGCGGCAAGGCGGTTTATTCCCAGAAACGTTACGGCCGCAACGGGCGCACCTTCAAGTGCTACAAGCTCCGCTCCATGGTCGCCAACGCTGACGAACGGCTGCAGGAAATCCTGGCCACCAACCCTGAAGCCCGCGCTGAATGGGAAGAGACCCAGAAGCTCGTGAACGACCCGCGCATCACGCCGCTGGGCCACTTCATCCGCAAGACCTCGATCGACGAACTGCCGCAGCTGATCAACATCATTCGCGGTGAGATGTCCCTCGTGGGCCCGCGCCCGATCGTCGAGAACGAAATTGCCAAATATGGCGAATACTATCGCGATTATTGCGCTGTCCGTCCGGGCCTGACCGGCCTGTGGCAGGTCGAAGGCCGCAGCGACACGACCTATGAAGAGCGCGTTCAGCTGGACGTGAAATACGCAAACAGCCGCACCTTCACCGGCGACATCATGATCATGCTCCGCACGGTTCCTGCTGTCCTGCTTTCGAAAGGTGCTCGCTGACCCCAGCGCCTGAAGTATTCAACAAAACAAAAGCCCCGGCTGATACCGGGGCTTTTTTGTTGTCTGGATACAGCAACCAGTCTAGCCGAAGAGGGCCACGACGGCGCTGATGATACCTGCCCACAGCAATGCGCTGAGGCCTACGATGATCACCAAACGGGCCCAGACCGGCCATTTGTCATAGGCTTCCTGCTCGGCGTGAGCGCCGGTTTCCCAGTTACGGCGAGCAATTGAAGCATTGGCAATGTCGACCACAGGTCTGCTCCCTGACACGGATGAAGTGGCGTTACTCATCACCCCCCATCAACGCCCCTAACTCTTAAGGGCGTGTTAAATGCCCGTTGAAGTCTATACGTTTCGGATCTGAATTTGGTTCCAGTCCATGTCAGCAATGTGGTCCGCGATGGCAGGAGATGCGGCTGACGGATTTGTCACCGGAGCGGCAGGATCAGTCCATATTTAGAAAAATGCGAGAGCATCACTCTGTTTTAAATGGATATTTCACCCACCTATAGCGCCAGGACGTCCACTTACCCCTCATACCGAACCGGAGAGAGTCCAGGAGGTCAATATCGATATGAGAGCATTTCCGATGGCGCGCCTTCCATGCTCACGGGATCGGATGCGTCATCAGGCAAGTGACGTCAGCGGGCCGGCCGGACGCTGGTGTCACTGACTTTCACCGGGATGTATCCCTCAAACTTCCGGCGGTGCGAGCTGAAGGCCGCCGTCGACGCCAATAGCATGATATTCACCGGCGTATTGAAGACACCCCAGGGCGTGGATTCCGTGAATGTGGTGATGAAGACCAGCAGGAGCAGCATCAGGAGCGCGGAAGCTTCCAGATCCCGGGATACCATCCAGTTCCGGATTGCCCGTTGTCCCTGCCAGATCCATGTGCCGATATAGAGCGCCCAGCCAATCAGACCGAGATGGACGCGCACTTCCATATAGGAGTTATGGAAGGTCAGCACAGTGCCGTAGGGCTTGAAGTCATAATAGTTGATGGACTGCGCTGCGCCGTTATCAGGCTGCCAGAAGCCCGAGAGCCCCGTACCGAAGATCGGGTTCTGATCCTGCACAACGCGGCCGGCCGCCCAGATTTCCGTTCGCCCGCTCAGCGTGCCGTCCTTGCCCAGGGCCTGCAGCACATCGTCGACGAAATCTTCGCCCGGCATGGCCAGCGCAACCGTCAAAATCGCAAAGATGAAAACGATACCGCTCAGAAACAACAGGCTGCGGGCGTTCTTGATGCCACCAATGTCGACCCACAGAACACGAAGTGCGATGAGACCCATGATGCCAGCCGCGCCCAACACCAGATTGGTCGCCGAGTTGGCCGCGATAACAAACAGGATCCCAAGCGGAATAAACGGCAGCGCCGCCAGGCGGATCCATGTCAGTTCGTTCTTGTTCAGGGCCGCCGCCAGAGACAGCAGCATCATGAAGTTCATCTGCAGGGCGACATAGTTCTTGGATGGGTATGGTCCACCGGAGTCGATTGAGGAGAACTTCGCCAGCACCATGAAAGATGTGATCCAGCCTGCGAACATGAGACACCGCATGGCCCTGCGCGCATCCAGCACAGAGATAATCGTAATGATGAACAGCGGCGTGAGTATGAAATACACGCCCTGCTTCAGCGCCTCTGAAGGATAGGGCGACCAGAGAATGGACGATGTCGCAAAGGCCGGCAGCACGAAGAGTGGCCAGGCGCGCACAATGTTCGGCAGGACCGTCGAACTCTTCAGCGCGATCACTCCAAACAGAGCCAACACCAGCAGGTAGCGGACTGCTGTCACGGCCGGAAAATCGATATAGGTCGCGAAGAACCAGGCGGTGACAATGAACTGGAACCAGATCGGCGCACTCTTGTCTTCCGAAAAGACCTTGGCCCAGACCAGCGTCGTGTCTTCGGTCACTTTCATTTTCCGGGACATGACGTTCATGCCGCACCGCCTTCCGCAAGCGCGGAATCTACCAGATCTGAAAGCATGCCGACAGGCTGGACGAAGTCATCTTCTGGACAGGCCGCAAGCGCGCGGGCGCAAGCCTGGATGGGCTCGCGGTCGTCGATCAGGCTCACGATGAGCTCAGGCAATGTGTCACCAAGCGGCTCTTCGATAACGAAACCGCCCTGCCGCTGGCTGACCCATTCGGCCGTCTGCGTCCCGGCAGGTGCGATGGCGGGTACGCAGTAATAACCGCCTTCGTAAATCCGGTTCGGCAACAGCCAGACGGAATTGAACCCGGCTTCCATGAAGTCACCCGCCCAGACCATATCGAGACCATGATAGAGCTCTGACAGATCTTCAGGTGACTTATAGCGACCATGATAGATCATGTTCGGATGTTTCGCGATCTCCGGCTCGAAGAAGGGAATTTCCGTCCGCGCCGGCACGCCATGAAGGTGGATTTCCAGAGTCTCCGGAAACCGGTCGGCCAGCGCACAAAGCAAATCGAGCGAACGCTGGCACCGGAGCACGCCGACCCAGCCAAGACGCAACGGACGATCCTTCGCCGGCATTTCCGGAACTGGCCGCGGCCCATACTCGGCGCCGGCCGCAAGCCTGTTCTCCACAAGATACGACCGGAACTGACCGGGATAATACCGCTCGAAATGATTTTTCAGGAATGCCGGCGAACTGACAATCAGCCCCCTCGTCCTACGCAGGAGACGGCCTTCTAGCCAGCGCAGGGTCTTGCCAATCGGATCCTGCCGGCAAAGGAGCCGGTGGATGTCCAGCGACTCATAGATCACCGGCGTGTCGAGTTTGGCCTTGCGTTTGGCCAGAAAGGCGCAGGCCAGCATGTCGAGATTGCGCGCGACGATCACGTCTGCTTCCGCCAGTTCATCCCGTTTTGCCGCTGCCTTTCCAGCCCCCGCAAAGACCTGCCGGATACGCTGAAGGAAGGCCCCGTCTGCCGTGCGGCCGAGATCGATATTGGTCCACTCTGTAGAAGACGCTTCACCCCGGCGCATCATGAAGCCGGTCACCGAGACGCCATCATCTGCAAAAGCCCGGACACGGCGGCGGATCGCAGCGTCCCCGGCGTCATGCCCGAAATAGGCGACGCGCCGTGGCCGCGAGCCCGTCACGGCCTCGCGCTCCATGGATGGTTTCGCGATCCGCGCATCTCCTGACATGGAACCGTCTCGCTTCGTGCCGGCTATTCAAATCCCACAGGGACTTCTTCTTCCATCGTCCCCTTGGCCTTCTCCGGCGGGGTCTGAATGGCCACGGGGCCCTTCCCGCCTTTCTTCCGCTTGCCAGCGCCGTTGAGATCGAAGCCGAACACGGACTTCTTGCTCTCCATCTGGTAGTACTTGCGGTAGGCCTTGTAGCTGGCGCCCGGATCACGGTGATGCCGGCGGCGGTTGAGGTCGACCATGTTGAGGGTCGCGCCGAGGACATCCGCATTGAACGAACGCAGCAGGCTAAGCGACTGCTTGACGGCAGCGCGGGTGGAATGGCGCCAACGCACCATAAGGATCGTCTTGTCGACCTTGCCGGCCACGACGCGAGCTTCGGCCATCAGCAGAAGCGGCCCCGTGTCGATCAGGATCAGGTCATACATGGAGCGCAGGCGCGACAGCAGGTCATCGAAAGCGCGCGTTCCGAACACGTCGTGCGGCGTGTGGCCAGACTGGGACAATGGCAGAATGTCCAGCATGGTCTTGCTGTCTTTCTGGATCGCATCGGACAGCTGACCGGCGCCGAACAGGTGTTCGATGAAGCCAATCTCCGGAGACATGCCTGCCGCTTCCGTCAGCTGGCGGCGGCGGAAGTCCCCGTCGATGACGATGGTGCGCGAGCCCGACATGGCCGACATGCGGCCGAGGCTGAGCGTGAGGCTGGTCTTGCCTTCGTCCGGCAAGGACGAGGTGATCGCCACCGTCTTCGTCTCGCTGTCGAGGTCAGAGAAGGCAATGGCCGCGCGCAAGTACCGGACACTTTCCGCGTACGCAGATAGAGGGTTCTCGACCAGGTAATCGGCCGGATTGGTCTGGCCGAGGCCAAACAGGCTGGAGGCACGGATCAGCGGCACAGAGCCGATCGAGGTCACACCGAGCTTGCGCTCAATATCTTCTGTCGAGCTGATCTTGGCATCGAACATTTCGGCCAGGATGGCCATGGCCGCGCCGATTGCCGCGCCCAGCACCGCACCGATCAGCAGGTTCAGCTTCTTCTTCGGAGCAGCCGGCTGGCTCGGCACCGACGCCGCTGACAGGATAACAGCATCCGCCTGGACGAGGTCGTCCTGGACACTCGTTTCCTTTGAGCGGGCGATAAATTCTTCATAGAGCACGCGGCTCGTCTCAGCGTCGCGCTCAAGCTCGCGCAGGCGCACGCTGGCGATGGAGTTGCCGCGCAGCTGGGCGTTCGCCTGGTTGATACGGGCCTGGATTGCGTTGACCTGGCTTTGTTTCGCTGCGACTTCACTCGCAAGGTTGTCGGCAATCCGATTGACCTCGGCGGCCATCTGCCGCTCGACGTCACGAACTTCGTTCCGGGCACCAATCAGTTCAGGGTGCTGAGGGCCAAGCTTCGTTTCCAGCTCAGCAACACGGCCGCGCAGGATGGAGAGCTGTTCCTTGAGGCGGGAAACCAGAGCAGAATCAAGTACTTCGCTGATCCCGTCGACCCCTTCGCCGGAGTCGATCTGGCGGCGCATGTTTTCATAGCGGGACCGCGCCTGGCTGAGTTCGAAATCAAGCTGTGTCTTCTGCTTGGTCAGATCGGCGATCTTCTGCTCGGACAGCGTGGTGCCCATGGCGGTATCGAGATTGTTCTCGGCACGATAGACGGCAACACGCTTTTCCTTCTCGGCCACTTCATCGCGAAGCCCCGAGACGCGTTCACCCAGCCATTCCGTTGCGCGGCGGGTCGCATCCAGCTTGGTGTCCAGCTGCTGGACCCGGTACTGATCTGCAACCGCGTTCGCAAGGCGGGCTGACGTCTCCGGAGAGGTCGACATCACCGTCACCTTCAGAAGATAGGTTGTGCCAACCCGGGAAACCGTCACGCGGTTTGACAGGGCCTCGACCACAGCTTCAAGGATCGCAGCTTCGCGCTCTTCTTCGCTGAGGCCGGCATACGGGTCGACCCGCTCTGTCCGCATACCGAGGCTTTTCTTGATCGGCTTGACCAACCCGTCGATCAGGCCAGGTTTCTGCTCAACAAGGGTCCAGTTGAATTCCGGATCTTCAACCAGCTTCTGGCGCTCCGCCACCTTCGTCAGAAGGGATTTGGAGCTGATGACCATCACTTCCGTGTCAATCGCCGCCGTGTTGGCAACGATGCCGCCCAGCACGCTGCCAAGGTCGATAACGTTCTCCTGGTTCGTGCCCAGCTGGATCGTCGTCGATGCCTTGTACACCGGCGTCGCGGTGAAGGTGATGTAGGCCACTGCCAGAAACACGACCAGAAAACCGGTCACGATCAGCCAGAACCGGCGATAGACCATGCCGATCAGAGATTTCAGGTCAAAAGATGTTTCCTCGCCCGACGGCCCGTCATGGCCGGTCATCTGGGAAGGTAGCTCGAAGCTGAAACTCTTGGTCAAAACACCACACCGAAAATTAGAGTGAGCAGGAAAAGCGGACAGGCTCGCCCTTGCTTAGGGATGGAAGCGAAGCTCCACGCCGATCAGATTGATTCCGTAAGACGGGACAAACGCCACATCCGAACCGCTGGAGTCCCAGGCCAGGTGACGCGCGAAGGCATCGATGTGCAGGCGTTTGTTCATCTTGTACTTCGCCGCCACACCAATGTTGGACATTTCGTCGGTCCGGTCGATTTCCTGATAGTCATAGTCGGTGAACCCGGCATGAGCGGACAGGATAAGGTTCCGGCGAAGCTCGTGATCAATTTCCGCCCGATACGTCGTGGCCAGGGCGCTCGGCGACGTGAAGACGCCCGTGTCCGCGACCCGGCGGCTGCCGAGGAAGGTGACCGTGGTCAGGCGCGACGGGAACCACTGGATGCGCGCATCCAGCGACAGGCCGTCGACGTCCGCGAAATAGTCATCCTTCTTGTCCTCATTGAGATAGCCGACGGCCACATCACCGCGGATCAGGGACTGAAGTTCGAAATCGACACCGGCTGCAACCGTGTAGCCTTGAGAGTCACGCTTGCGCGGCAAACCGCCGATGATCTGCGTCGAGTTGTAGGCTTCGTCGTGAACAGTGCCCTGTGTGTAGACCGCCAGATCCGGTGAGATGGCGTAGGACAGACGGGTCCGGGCGTAGGTGTTGTCGCGGTCACGGAAATCCTGGTCGGCTTCCGCACCCGTGCCGATGATCCGGCCGTCTTTATAATCGTAGGACGTCACACCGACCGCATTGTTCCAGCGGAACCGGTCATTGGTGTAGTCGGCGCTGACTTCGCCGCCTGCCACGGTGTACTCGATCGGCTTTTCCAGACCGCCAAGGCCGGCCGGCTCATAGCGCTGTTCCACGGCCTTGTCGGCAAACACGCGGGCACCAAGCGAGAAGTCACGGGTCACATCCAGACGGCCGCGTATCCCGGCATGAAGCGTCGGCGCCGACTCATCAGACAGATCCAGATATTCGTTCTGATAGGCAGACACATCGAAGCCGACTTCGTGAACGGCCCAGTTCGTCCGCCCGACAACTTCGCCGCCGATCCGGACGATCACGTCGGATTCCTCGTTATTGTTCTGAGCGTAGACGTTCGAATTGTAGGTCACGCCAACCAGGCCGGTCGCATCGACCAGGAATGTGCCGAGACGAATAGGCTCCGGATCGAATGCCGGCTGCTGGCGGTCTTTGACCGCTTCATACTTGTTTCTGCTGTAATAATTATCGGCGCCCTGCCCTTGCGCAGCAGCTGTTCCGGCAACGAGGCTGCTGCCGGCAACCGTAAGAAGACAAAGACTTTTCAGGTGGTTCATTTTTTCTGTGTTCCCTCACATGCGCGCCGAGTAACCGTACAGGTCGCCATTTACCTCAATCGTTTTGCAAGTGTCATACCATCGACCTGCAAGCTTCCCCGAGGTTGTTAACCTTTAAATACACGAGAACTAGCCACTGCGGCGAATTTTCGTGCCAACCTCCCCTGTTGCGCGTACCTTTTCAAGCGGCGGCGCTTCAAACTCGTTAAATTAACCTTGGAAAAAAGGATCGGTTCTTTGTTGCGGGTTGCCTTCCGGCGACTTGAACCCATACCCGCGAACTGGACCAAATTGTCACACGATCATGGCGAGATCAGGCCGATTTTCCCGCCTGGCGCCCCTTGCCGGAAAGTTTGCCGCCAAATGCTTTCATGAGATTGCCCGCGACATGCCAGCTTGCCGGACCGGATATGGTGAGTGCGCGGACCAGGCCTGCCGGCCGCTTGGCACGAATGGCCTCAATGGCCGTCCAGGCCGCCCATTCCTGCTCGCAATAGCGCGTAAACCCCGCAAATGCCTCGCGCTCAGCCGGCGCAAGTCCGTCCCGCTTCAGGAATGCCCGGCCCATCATGGCCAGCTTGCGGTGATCGTCGGCGCCTTGCCGGTGAGAGGCCGAGCCGTCACGGACAACAAACAGATAGCCTTCCGGGTCTGTCAGAACCGCTTTGGCACCATCCGCCAGCAGGCGGGCATACAATTCAAAATCCTCACCGAACCGGAGATCGGGCTGATAGGGCTCAGCCCCGGATTTGACCGCCCGGCGGCGGATCAGCGGCTTCAGAAAGCCCAGTTCAGACCGCTCGGTCTCTGCCGCATAGGAGCGGCTGACAAACAGTTCCGTTGTCAGAGACACATCGCCCTCGGGTTTTCCCGGCCACAGATGACGGATGACCGTCTCCGGCGCCTTTGTGGAGCTGATCAGCAGATTGTCCGCGACAATATCAAGGTCACCCTGCCGTGCCTTATCGAGCAGATTGGCGACGCGTTCCGGCAGCATGATGTCGTCGCTATCGAACGGCGTGAACCAGCCGGCATCGGTCTCCTTCAGCGCGCGGTTCCGGGCAGCCGCCGGACCGCCATTCTGGTCCATCCGCAGGAAGGTCACGTTGTCGAACCTACGGGCATAATCCTCTGCGATCTCCGGACCGGAATCCCGAGAACCGTCATCGACCACAATCACGTCAAAACGGATGCCCTCGGGCGCCTTCTGCGCGACGGCACTTTCGAGCGCGCGCGCAATGTTCGCTTCGTCATTATAGAGCGGAATTATGATCGCGACCTTGGTCTCGTCATACGTCATGAGGGCGGGCTCTACCGGCATCGGTTCTGAAATATACTTCTCTCTGGTGTCAGGATATGCAATTTCCGGGCAAATATCATGCATTTTAGGCCAATCGCTCACCACACGTTCCGGTCCGGGGCGGCCCCGGAAATACGTGCAGGCAGGACTGGTCCTTAATATGCATGCCCCACAACACTAAAGACCAATGCCGGCAAAAGCCACACACAGGGTTAACGACACTTGATGGAAACCGAAGCCATCGTCATCGGGGCCGGCGCGGTCGGGCTGGCCTGTGCGGCGGCCCTTGCCCGTTCCGGACGTGAAACACTCGTTCTTGAAAGCGCCGCAGGCATCGGCACAGGCACCTCGGCCCGCAACAGCGAAGTTATCCATGCCGGACTCTACTACCCGACCGGCTCTCTGCGTCACCGGATGTGCGTCAGCGGCCGCAGGCAACTTTACCAATGGCTGTCGGAGCGCGGCGTGCCTCACCGGAAAACCGGAAAGCTGATCGTTGGAACATCGGACGCCCAGATCCCGCGCATGGAAACCCTGTTCGAACAAGGCCGGCGCAACGATGTCGAGGGCCTGCACTTCCTGACCAGGGCAGAAGCGATTGCGCTCGAACCGGAACTCACCTGCACGGCCGCCGTGCTGTCTGAAGAAACCGGTATCCTCGACAGCCACGCCTACATGCTTTCCCTACAGGGAGACCTGGAAGATCATGGCGGCTCCGTCGTCATCGGCGCGCCTGTTAATCGGGTTGAGATACTGCCGGATGGACGGTTCAGGCTGGATGTCGGCGGCGCGGAGCCCGCCAGCATCACGACGCCTATCCTCGTAAACAGTGCAGGCCTTCACGCCGTCCGGATCGCCCGCAACATGACCGGCTACGCCGCTGACCTCATTCCATTTTTTACGCTGGCAAAAGGGAATTATTTCAGCTGCCTCACCAAACCGGCATTCCAGCACCTGATCTATCCGGCACCAGTCGAAGGCGGGCTCGGTGTGCATATCACCCTCGACCTTGCCGGTCGCATGCGGTTCGGACCGGACGTGGAGTGGCTGGGCCACGACGATCCGGACAGGATAGATTACAAGGTCGATCTCAGCCGGGCGGATCAGTTCTATGAAGCCGTCCGCAAGTATTGGCCGGGTTTGCCAGATAACGCGATCGCAACAGACTATTCCGGATGCCGGCCAAAACTCTCCGCTCCGGGAGAGCCGGCGGCAGACTTCCGGATCGATGGGCCAGGCATCCACAGCCACCCCGGACTGGTGCACTTGTTCGGCATAGAATCCCCTGGCCTGACCAGTTCCCTCGCCATTGCAGACGAAGTTGTCGGCCTGCTCTCAGACCACGTCTGATTTTAGTTCCGAACCATTTGGCGTCCTCATGCATACATCTCGCGAAAGGACCCTGGATTCACCATGACCGCAATTGTCCCCCGCCGGAGCTATCGGCGGCATCGCACCACTCGCAAATCCCGTTTGAGACCGAACGGCCACGGAACCTGGATACGCGCCTCGATGGTCGATTGGTCTGCTGCAGGTGTTAGCCTGACAGGACCGGTTGAGGACGTTCCGCTTGGCCCCGCCATTCTGGCTGTTTCACCTGTGGACGGCACTGACGACATCCACCTCTCATGCGTTGTCGTCTGGCAAAAGGAAGACAAAGTCGGCCTGAAACTGCTCGGGCCTGTAAACCATTAATACCTGAAACATCGCACTGGCGGTGAACTTGCATTGGCGTCAGGGAAGAACAACCCTAACACCGATCCCCATGACCGACGCCACCAAGACACTGACCCTACTGGTCCAGCGCCAGCTCGACGCGATCACCACCGGTAACGGTGCGTTCCTCGAAACCTTTCTGCGCACCGCGAAAGCGGCGGGTTTCCGAGTCCGGGTCGTCTTCGCACCGTGGCACGCGTTCGGAAACCGTCCATTTGCGTCGGTGCATCCGAGATTGCGCGCCCTGATCGATGAAATTGTCTGGGACGGCACGATTGAGGCCGGCGGGCGCTACTGGTCCGTGTCACCGCGCATCTGGGTCCGCTTCGGCATCCGCCTTGTGCATGAAATCATGCGGCGCGCTGGCCTGAAAGTGCAATGGCGCAACTATTTCGGCCGTCCCATGCCGACCGCCGAAGTGCGTGCCATGGCTCGGGCAGCCGACCGTCAGCCCAGTGATCTGACCATTGCCGAATACAGCTCCGTTGGCCCCGTTCTGGACCAGCTTCAGCACCCTACCCGCAAAGGCGTGTTCGTGCATGATGTGCTCTGGATGCGTGCCCGCCGCTACCGCGAAAAAGGGCTCGCTTTCGATTTCTACGAAACCAGCGAAGCCGAAGAGTGCGATTGGGTAAAATCGGCTGACTTTTTCGTCCATGCCTCGGCCAATGAAATGGAATTTTTCCCGCCTCAGTTTTCGCCGCACCATATGGTCTGGCTACGTCCTGTTCCGCCTGAATTCGGAGACCTGCCCACCGAAGGCAAAGCCGAAGTGGTCTTTCTCGGAACCACGCATGCGGGGAATGTGGATGCGCTCAATCACTTCCTGAAGGACATCTGGCCAATCATTCTGAAACGCCAGCCGGATGCCGTGCTGAAAGTGGCCGGCAGTGTGGGTGACGCGATCGAACCATCTCTGAAAAAGTCTCCGAACATGACGCTTCTTGGCCGGATCGAGAAACTGGAAGACATCGGTGGCTCGCATGCCATCGGCATTGCCCCGACACGGCTCGCCACCGGGGTCAGCATCAAAGTCGCCGAATACCTCATGCTCGGCATGCCGGTCGTCGCCTACCCGTTGGCGATGGAGGGCTTTGGCGGCCGGCTCGACGGCATGGTCGAAATTGCCGATGCGCCCGATGCATTTGCAAACACCATTATCCGCCTGCTGAACAACAAGACAGAACGAGAAAAGCTCTCGGATGGTGCACCGGCCCGCACACGAGAAATTCTGTCGAACCAGGAAGTCGCGGATTTCCTCACCAGGGAAGCTTCCCTGAAACCCGCCTGACAAAGAAAACGGGGGACCGCCTGAACGATCCCCCGCCTACATTTTGAATTCGCAGAACGAGCTTATTCAGCCGCTGCCGGAACGTCTGCAGCAGAGAGTTCCGTGTAGCGCTTCAGGTGATGGTCGACATTGCCGAATTCGGAGTCGATCATGGTCAGGCGCTTGAAGTAGTGGCCGACAGCCAGTTCGTCCGTCATGCCCATACCGCCGTGGATCTGGATCGACTGCTGGCCGACGAAACGGCCGCCCTGGCCGATACGCACCTTGGCAGCAGAAGCCGCTTTCTTGCGGGTGACTTCGTCATCGCCCAGCTTCAGCGTGGCCATGTAGGTCATGGAGACCGACTGCTCATATTCCATGAACATGTCGACCATGCGGTGCTGCAGTACCTGGAACTTGCCGATCGGCGTGCCGAACTGCTTACGCTGGCGCGAGTATTCGACCGTCATCTCGTGGGCAACTTTCATCGCACCGCATGCCTCGGCGCAGAGCGCTGCGATCGCTTCGTCGGAGACGAGTTCGATCAGCGGCAGGCCGTTGTCGACTTCGCCGATGACAGCTTCCGCGCCAACAGCGACGTTTTCGAAATACACTTCCGAAGCCCGGCGGCCATCGACCGTCGGATAGTCGCGGGTGGAGATGCCCGGTGCTGATTTCTCGACGACGAAGACGGTCACACCGTTCTTGTCGCGGCGGTCACCGGAGGTCCGTGCCGTGACGATCAGGTGGGTGGCCCAGGGCGCACCGATGACAACAGCCTTGTGGCCGTTGATCACGAAGCCTTCGCCGTCTTTCTTGGCGGTAGTTTCGAGATCAGCCAGGTTGTAGCGACCGCGCGGCTCTGCATAAGCGAAGGCGAAGATTGTTTCGCCGGACATGATGCCGGTGAGGTATTCTTCTTTCTGCGCATCCGTTCCGCGCTTGATGAAGCCGCCGCCGCAAACAACGCTTGGTACGTACGGCTCGACCACAAGGCCTTTGCCGAACTCTTCCATCACGACCATCGCGTCGATCGGGCCACCGCCGAGGCCGCCGTCTTCCTCGCTGAACGGTGCCATCATCAGGCCCAGCTCGGCGAA
Source organism: Hyphomonas jannaschiana VP2 (assembly GCF_000685215.1). Classification (GTDB taxonomy): domain Bacteria; phylum Pseudomonadota; class Alphaproteobacteria; order Caulobacterales; family Hyphomonadaceae; genus Hyphomonas; species Hyphomonas jannaschiana. The sequence continues at coordinate 34,264 of NZ_ARYJ01000014.1, read as the reverse complement.
CTGCATCCACATGTCCTTGCGCCAGCCTTCAGCCGAAGCCACCACCTTGCGGCGGGATTCGAAGTCGTACTGATCGCGGATCATCTTCGCGAGGCTGTCGCGAAGCATTCCCTGTTCTTCAGTGAAATTGAAGTCCATTTGAGTCGTTTCCTCTCTGGCCTCGGGCTTAAAGGCCCAGGATCATTTTCGTGATGATGTTGCGCTGAATTTCGTTGGAGCCGCCATAGATCGACGTCTTACGCATGTTGAAATACGTCTCGGCCGCAAAGTCCGCATAGTCCGGACCGATGCCGGCACCGTTGCCGGTGGCTTCCATGCCATAGGCGTAAGGCGCACCGTAATGGTTCACCGCTTCCAGCGTGAGTTCCGTCAGGCGCTGCTGCACCTCGGTGCCCTTCACTTTCAGGATGGAGCTTTCCGGCCCCGGGCCCTTGCCGGCGGCTTCGGACGCAAGCGTGCGGAGCTCGGTGAATTCAAGCGCGGTCAGGTCAATCTCAAGCTGGCTGATCTTGCGCGCGAATTCCGGCGTTTCGATCAGCGGCGTGCCGTCGACGGTTTCCTGGGTAGCGATGTCACGAAGGCGTTCGATGCCACGCTTGGAGCGAGCAACGCCGGCAATGCCGGAACGTTCGTGAGCGAGCAGGAACTTGGCGTACGTCCAGCCCTTGTTCTCTTCGCCAACGAGGTTCTCGACCGGAACGCGGACATCCGTCAGCCAAGTCTCGTTCACTTCATGCGTGCCGTCGATCAGCTTGATCGGGCGCACTTCGATGCCCGGCGTCTTCATGTCGACGAGGATGAAGGAAATACCTTCCTGGGCTTTCGCGTTCGGGTCCGTCCGGCAAAGGAAGAAGCCCCAGTCGGCGTGCTGGGCGAGCGTAGTCCAGGTCTTCTGGCCATTGATGACATAGTGGTCGCCATCGCGGACGGCCGTGGTCTTCACGCTTGCAAGGTCGGAGCCTGCACCCGGCTCGGAATAACCCTGGCACCACCAGACGTCACCGGAACGGATGCCCGGCAGGTGCTTTGCCTTTTGCTCTTCATTGCCGAACGTGTAGATGACCGGGCCGACCATCGAGACGCCGAACGGCAGCGGCATGATTGCATCCATACGGGCGTTCTCTTCGCCCCAGATGTACTTCTGCGTCGAGGTCCAGCCTGTGCCGCCATATTTCTCCGGCCATGCCGGGACGGACCAGCCTTTTTTGCCGAGGATTTTGTGCCAGGCGAGGAATTGCTCGCGGCTCAGATCCTCGCGTGTGCCGGTTCCAACCAGCTCCTTGGGATAGTTCTCTTCAATGAAGGCCCGAACTTCCTTACGGAATTCGATCTCTTCCGGTGTAAACTCCAGATTCATTACGTGCTCCTCCGAAACGGTCTGATCCTGCTGCCAGGCACACGCTCTCTATGTCAGTCATTTGTATTGGCTGGCAAGGTGACGCGAACGTCAACGTAAAGGAAGTCGCATATAAGTCGCAGATGACCCTGCGTCAGGTCGATGCCGGCTCTGCGATGAAGGGCGCACAGGCCGTTTTCAGCAGGCCGATCGCAGAGGCTGACCCCAAGCCGCCACCCGTCTGGAACTCCATCTGCATGAGCGGCTTCAGGCCCAGCCGCTCCAGCGCGGCCTCATGTGCCGGCCGGCGCGTGATGTGCGAGGCCAGGCAATGGCTGATCGCTTTCGGATCGATGGCATGAACCACACCCGCTGCAATCGTTGTCGCGAAGCCGTCCAGAACGACGGGGATTCCCTGATGCCGCGCGGCGATAATGGCACCGACACACGCTGCCAGCTCCCGGCCACCGAGGCAGCGCAGCGCTTCCAGCGGGTCCGACAGGTGACCGCGGTGCAGGGTCAGCGCCCGGCTGACGAGGTCAATCCGCTTGCGGGCAAGGGTTGCTGTCGTCTGGCTGCTTGGGCGGACCCAGTAATCCGGTGATCCGCCATACAGCGCGCAGGCAACGGCCGCAGCAGCCGTCCCCACACCTGCGCCAGCTACCGCAAGTGCCAGCAGGTCCGGATGGTCTTCCGTCGCCTCGAATCCATAGGCGATGGTTGCCGCGCACTCTTTTTCGGACATCGCGGCCGTTTCAGCGATGCTCGGCGTGGGCCTGTCCAGGGCCAGTTCGAAGACCCGGATGGAGGCTCCGGCCTGTGTCGCAATGGCAGACAGCGGCGCGCGCCCTTCCCGCAGCGCATCGACATGCGCCTGAGTATCGCTGTTGGAAGACATGGAAACGCCTTCCTCAACAATGCCGTGGGACCCGGCAAAAATAGCCAGGGTCGGTTTTTCAATGCGCGGCGGATACCGGTTCTGCCAGTTCGCAAGCCACTCTGCAGCCTCGCCCAGACGACCGAAATCCCCTTCCCGGCCCATTCCGAGCAGGGCTTCGCGGACCTGTTTGCCAGGTTCTGTCGCGGGGGGTGGCGCGCTCATGATGAGCGCGCGCACATCCGCCAATGGTGAGCCTTCGCGAACAGGTTCTGGCACGTTACTTTACTCCCGCATTCCTCTGACGCGTTTCACACGTCATAATAGCAGGTTGCAAGGTGGCTGCACGACAAGGATTTGTTACCTTGCCGCTCATACACTCCGCCCCGCAACCCGCACTGGACACAGGGTATATTGATGTCTCGCGAACCGATAAAGTCCCCATGTATCAAGGTATGTGCAGTTGACGCCTCAACTGGCTGGTGCCTAGGCTGTGGGCGCACATTGAAAGAAATTGGCCAATGGGTCGCCATGGGGGAGCCTGGCCGCGAGCGCGTTCTCTGCGAACTGCCTGAGCGGATTGGCAAGCTGGAGGCTCTGGGGAAGCGCTGACGCCATGTACGCCAGACATATCTTGCCCATGCTCGCCGCAGCGCTGCTCATCGCTGCGACCGCTGTGTTTTTCATCGTCCCGAAAACAGACGCCATGGGCAGCGCAACGCCGGCCGCCGCATCACTGACCAATTCCGCAGTCCCGGATGTCAGCACGCGTCCCCGGGCAAACTTCGACAAGGCCGCGATCATCAGCCGGGAAGCCGACGGCCATTACTGGACAAGGGCAGATGTCCAGGGAACCGATGTCCGGTTCATGGTGGATACAGGCGCAAGTATCATTGCCCTGACCCTGCATGACGCCCAGCGGATTGGTCTCAACCCGGCAGAGCTCGAATTTGACAATGAAGTGCGCACCGCCGGCGGCCTGACCCAAGGGGCCTATATCGTGCTGGACCGTGTGCGTATCGGCCGCGTCGAGATGGAAGACGTCCGCGCGATGGTGCTGAAAGAGGGGCTGGAACAGTCCCTGCTCGGCATGAGCTTCCTCGGCGAACTCTATTCCTATGAGTTCAAAGGCGACACGCTGATCATACGCCAGTAATCGGCTTTCCGTCCTCGCCCTTGCCGACGCCGACTTCCCAGGCGAAGCGCGCCTCATCCCCGGCCCAGCGCGCATAGGCGACACGGCCTTTGAGACCAGCGGCCTCCATCAGGTCACGATACCAATTCGTCGCGCCGGCATTGAGCCGCTGGGGATGCACGCCCCAGAGAAGGCAGGCCTGCCGCAAACGCCGGTCGTCCAGCGAACCGTAAAGGATCGGTGCGGGCCCACGGACCCGGGAAAATCTGGCCAACCGGTCAAACGCGCCGGTTCTGAGCGCAAGCGCGCCAGCGCCCTCGGCACACGCCATCGCCTGAGCCGTTGTTGCGATGACGTCCACAGCCGAAGCCTCGGCCTCAGTTCCCGCGAACTGGGCGATGGACTGGCGATAGTCCTCCGCGGACTCCGTCGCGCGTATGATCCGGGCCATGATGGCGACAGCCGTCGCCGGATGCCGGCCGACTGCTGTCTCGGCCGACAGCATCACGGCGTCGGCGCCCTGATAGATCGCGGTTGCCACATCAGAGGCTTCCGCCCGGGTGGGCGCTGCGTTCTCGATCATGGATTCCAGCATTTGCGTCGCGACGATGACCGGACGCCCGCGTGACCGCGCCACACGCACGATCCGGCGTTGGATGACCGGCACGTCTTCCGGCGCAAACTCGACCCCGAGGTCGCCGCGGGCGACCATCACAGCGTCGGACGCTTCGACGATGGCTTCCAGATTTGTAATCGCCGCGGGCTTTTCCAGTTTGGAGACCAGCGGTGCCCGGCCTGCGATGATGGCCTTCACCTCTTCAACATCTGAAACGCTCTGCACAAAGGAGAGCGCAACAATGTCGACACCGATCTCAAGGGCGAAGTCCAGGTCCGCCCGGTCCTTGTCTGTCAGTGCACGGACCGGGAGCGGTTTTCCGCGCACTGTAAAGCCCTTCTTGTCGGAAAGCTTGCCCGGCACTTCCGCCCGGACCTTCGGCGTTTTGCCTGTCTCGGTCACCGTCAGGATCAGCTTCCCGTCATCGACGAGGATCGTGTCACCTTCTTCGAGAATTTCGACGATTTCTGCATGCGGTACGGGGATCGTGTTTTCGTCGGCGCCCTCTTCCGCCGCCACGATGTTGTACTCTTTCCGGAACCCGAGACGCAGGCTGCCGTCAGGAAATTTTCCGACGCGGACTTTCGGCCCCTGAAGGTCTGCCAGAACGGCCAGCGGCCGGTCCGTTTTCGCCTCTGCTGCACGCACAGCCTGAAGCGCTTCAAGATGGGCGGCGTGCTCACCATGGCTGAAATTCAGGCGGAAGACGTCGACCCCGGCATAGGCCAGTGCCACCACCTCTTTCGGCGAACGGCTGCCCGGGCCAAGCGTCGCGACAATCTTCGCGTTTTCGCCCAGAAGCGGTTTCTCTGCCATGATTGTTCCGCCCCTTCCCGTGGACACTGCTCCTGTTTAGGCGACTCGCAGCCTGCCTTCCAGTCGCAGCGGCGACAGAATCTGAAAACTCAGGCCGCGAAGGGATCGTAATTGAGGATCGGCGCCAGCCACCGCTCGGCCGTGCGCAGGTCCCAGCCCTTCCGGCGGGCATAATCCTCTACCTGGTCCTTCTCGATCCGGCCGACGGCGAAATACACCGCTTCGGGATGCGCGAAATACATCCCTGAAACACTGGCCGCCGGCGTCATGGCGAAGCTGGACGTCAGCGACACACCGATGCGGTTCTCAGCGTCCAGCAGGCGGAAGAGGGTTTCCTTTTCCGTATGATCCGGCTGGCTGGGATAACCGGGCGCCGGGCGGATGCCCTGGTATTTCTCGGCGATGAGGTCGCTGTTCGTCAGCGTCTCATCCGGCGCATAGGCCCACAGCTCGCGGCGCACGCGTTCGTGCATGTATTCGGCCATGGCCTCGGCAAAGCGGTCAGCCAGTGCCTTCACCATGATGGAGGAGTAGTCGTCCCCCTTCTTCGCAAACTCTGCCGCGATCGTCTCGGCTTCGCCGCCCGCGGTCACGCAGAAACCGCCGATCCAGTCTTCACCTTCCGGGGCAACAAAGTCCGACATGGCGAAATTCGCGCGGGTATTGTCCTTTTCCATCTGCTGGCGGAGCGTGTGGAACACATCGCCCGTCTCAAGGCGAATATCGTCCCCGTCGCGATTGGCCTTCCAGAAGCCGACGACCGCCTTCGGCTTCAGCCAGGCCTCACCAACCAGTTGCTGCATCATGGCTTCGGTATCGCGCCACAGCGTTGTCGCAGCCTCCCCGACAATCTCGTCCTCCAGGATCGCCGGATACTTCCCGGCAAGGTCCCAGGCGGAAAAGTACGGTGTCCAGTCGATGTAGCGCGCGAGTGTTGCCAGATCGATGTCCTCGAATGTCTGTACACCGCTGAACGTCGGGACGGGCCTGTCATAAGCCTCCCAATCCGGCTTGAGCGCCTTCTCTCTCGCAACTTCAATCGGCAGGCGCGGCTTCGGCGGGCCACCCTGACGGGACTCGCGCATGCGCTGGTAACGGGCCCGCGTCTGCTCGACCAGCCCCTGCTTCTCACCGGCGCTGAGCAGCGCACTCACCACACCGACAGCACGGCTGGCATCCGTCACATGCAGCACCGGCGCCGACTTGATGACCGGGTCGATCTTCACGGCCGTGTGGGCCGGGCTTGTGGTCGCCCCGCCGATCAGCAGCGGCTGCACCATGCCGCGGCGCTGCATTTCGGCAGCGACATAGACCATCTCGTCGAGGCTCGGCGTGATCAGTCCGGAGAGTCCAATCACGTCCACCTTCTCTTTCTCGGCCGTATCGAGAATTGTTTCGGCTGGCACCATGACGCCAAGATCGAGAATTTCATACCCGTTACAGGCCAGCACGACCCCGACAATGTTCTTGCCGATGTCGTGCACGTCGCCCTTCACGGTCGCCATCAGCACTTTGCCATTGGAGACATCCACCGTGCCAAGGCGCTGCTTCTCTTCCTCCATATAAGGCTCGAGCCAGGCGACGGCCTGTTTCATCACACGGGCGGATTTCACCACCTGCGGCAGGAACATCTTGCCGGATCCGAACAGGTCACCGACGACATTCATGCCGTCCATCAGCGGGCCCTCGATCACATGCAGCGGACGCTCCGCCTTCAGGCGGGCCTCTTCCGTATCCTGATCGATGAATTCGGTGATGCCATGAACAAGCGCGTGCTCAAGCCGCTTTTCCACCGGCGCCTCACGCCAGGAAAGATCCTTCACCGCGGTCTTGCCCTTCTGCCCTTTCAGGCCTTCGGCAATCTCGACCAGGCGCTCCGTCGCATCCGGGCGTCGATTGAGGATGACGTCCTCAACGCGCTCCCTGAGTTCGGCGGGAATATCATCATAAATGTCCAGCTGGCCTGCATTGACGATTCCCATGTCCATGCCCGCCGGAATGGCGTGGTAGAGGAACACGGAGTGCATCGCGCGGCGCACGGGCTCGTTTCCGCGGAAGCTGAAGGACACATTCGAGAGGCCACCGGAGATGTGGCAGCCTGGGCAGGTTTCCCGGATAATGCGCGCGGCTTCGATGAAGTCGACCGCGTAATTGTTGTGTTCCTCAATCCCCGTCGCCACAGCGAAAATGTTGGGGTCGAAGATGATGTCTTCAGCCGGGAAGCCGACATCTTCGGTCAAGATCCTGAAGGCCCTCTGGCAGATCTCGACCTTCCGGTCTTTGGTGTCCGCCTGCCCGACTTCATCAAAAGCCATGACGACAACAGCCGCCCCGTAGGACAGGCATTTTGCCGCCTGCTCGCGGAACGTATCTTCGCCCTCCTTCATGGAGATCGAGTTGACGATACACTTACCCTGAACGCATTTCAGGCCGGCTTCGATGACGTCCCATTTGGAGCTATCGATCATCACCGGCACGCGGGCGATGTCCGGCTCGGCTGCGATCAGGTTCAGGAAAGTGCGCATGGCTTCGGCACCGTCCAGCATGCCTTCATCCATATTGACGTCGATCACCTGCGCGCCGTTCTCCACCTGCTGGCGGGCGACCTCCACGGCGTCAGCGTAACGGCCCTCCGTGATCATGCGGCGGAAGACGGCGGAGCCTGTCACGTTGGTGCGTTCACCAACGTTCACGAAGGATTGGGATGCTGAAGTAGTCATTTTCTCGTTTTTCCGGCGTCGAGCGGCCAGTTGCCATCGGCGACGGGCGAAAAGCCATCGACCGGTTTGTTATACCAGTAGATCCAGGCGGTTTCGCCAGTCTCATTTCCAGTGTCATCGCAAAGCGGGATGCGGGTGCGGATATAGAGGCTGGTGGCCGGATCGTCAGTCACATCCTCAAAATCGTCCATGGGGTCGACAATGGAGACGTCGTCCAGCTTCCAGCGGATTCCGTGGCACAGTTCATCACCAGCCACGACGCCCGGAAAGCCGCCCAGATCGACCATCCGCCCACGGAACCGGCACGGCGCGCCGAAGGCCCCGGCGGTCCCGAGTGGCAGTTCGGCCGGCTGTCCTGCCGCGCCCAGTTTCAGGAGGCCGTAGAAGACGAACAGGTCTCCGGCCTGAACAGGTGGTTTTGTCACGACGCCACCTCGAACGGCTCAAGCCCCGCAAGACGCATCGTATGTTTCTCTGGCGCCGGGTCGCGCGGCTTCACGCCTTCGACGGCTTTCGCAATCGCCGCGATATGCTCCGGCGTGGTGCCGCAGCAGCCGCCGAGAATGTTCACCAGTCCATCCTGCGCCCAGCCGCCAACCGCGCCCGATGTTTGCTCAGGCTGCTCATCATACTGGCCCATCTCGTTCGGCAGGCCGGCATTCGGATAGGCCGCGACCAGCGTATCGGCGATGCGCGACAGCGCCGCGATGTGAGGCCGCATCAGGTCTGCCCCGAGGGCGCAGTTAAAGCCGATGGCAAATGGCTTGGCGTGGCGCACGGAGTTCCAGAACGCCTCCACCGTCTGACCTGACAAGGTACGGCCGGAACGGTCGGTGATCGTGCCGGAAATCCAGATCGGCAGCTTCTCCATGCCCTCGGCCTCAAGATCCATGATCGCCTTGATACATGCCTTGCAGTTCAGCGTGTCAGTGATCGTCTCGATCAGATAGAGGTCCACGCCGCCCTCGTTCAGCGCCTGGATCTGCTGGCGGTAAGCCTCATACACTTCGTCGAACGTAACAGAGCGCGCGCCCGGATCGTTCACGTCGGAAGACATGGACAACATCTTGTTCAGCGGCCCGATAGAGCCGGCAAGGAAGCGCGGCTTGTGCGGTTCCTTCGCGGTCCATGCATCCGCCGCCTCACGGCCGAGGCGGGCGCCTTCGAGATTGATGTCACGCACGGAGTCCGCGTCCAGCTTGTAATCATCCTGCGCGATGACGGTTGCGCTGAATGTATTCGTCTCGGAAATGTCAGCGCCTGCGGCGAAATAGGCATCGTGCAGGTCGGTCACGATGTCCGGCCGGGTGATGCAGAGGATGTCATTGTTCCCCTTCATCTGGCCCGGATACTTCGCCTCGGTGAAGCGGTCGCCGCGATAGTCGGCTTCCTCCAGGCCGCGCCGCTGGATCATGACGCCCCACGACCCATCGAGAATGAGAATGCGTTCTTTCGCGGCTGCCTTCAGCGCCGCAATCCGTTCCTGACGTGTCATCTAAAGCTCCATGCTTCCGTCTTCGCGCAATGGCGAATACGGGTTGTATGCGACTTCCCAAAGGTGGCCGTCGGGATCAGAGAAATATCCCGAATAGCCGCCCCAGAAGACTTTCTCCGCAGCCTTTACCAGCTGACCGCCCGCCTTGACCGCACGGGCCAGGGCATCATCGACCGCGTCCTCGTCCGGCTGGTTCCAGGCCAGCGTGACAGCCCGAAAGCCTTCGCCGTGCGGTGGCACGCCCGCATCCTCCGCAAGTGGCTCACGCCCGAACAGGCCAAGCGCGACGCCGCCCATGTCAAAGAACGCAACAGCCTCTTGCGAGGCAGGTGCGCGCTTCAGGCCGAGCGTCTCATAGAACGCCGCAGAAGCCTGCACGTCGGCGACCCCGAGCGTGACCAGTGTGATATGGATCGGATTGCCGGCCATGGTCTCAGGCAGCCTCCGCCGGGTGGGGTTTCAGGCCGAGCAGGCGGCAGGTGGACAGGGCGAGGCCCGCCCGGTTCAGCGTATAGAAGTGAAAGTTTTCGACGCCCTGCTCCGCCAGCTTGCGGCAGAGGTCGGCAGCGACATTTGCAGTCACCAGCTCGCGGGTCTCCTCGTCATCGTCGAGGCCGTCATAAAGGTCTGCCAGCCAGTCCGGTATAGTCGCCCCGCAGAGTCCACTGATCCGTTGTAGTCCGCGGAAGTTCGCCTGAAGCATGATTCCGGGCACGATAGGCATGGTCACGCCGCCTGCCCGGGCCTTGTCCAGGAAGTTCAGATAGGTCTCCGGTTCGAAGAAGAATTGCGTGATCGCCCGGTCAGCGCCGGCGTCCTGCTTGGCCTTGAGATAGGCGATCTCGGCCTCCCAGCCCTGACTTTCCGGATGGAGTTCGGGATAGCAAGACACTGAAATCTCGAAACATTTCCCAAGTTCGGGCCGGTGTTCGCGCAATCCTTTCACCAGATCGACAGCATCGCGGAAGCCGCCCGGATGAACCTCGAATTCCGCTCCCATGCCCGCCGGCGGATCGCCCCGCAGCGCCACAATATGCTTCACACCCGCCTGCCAGTACTCCTCCGCAACCGCCAGCACCTCCGCCTTCGTCGCGGACACACAAGTCAGGTGCCCAGCCGGCTTGAGGCTGGTCTCTTGTGCAATGCGCTTTACAGTTTCATGCGTCCGTTCGCGGGTGGAGCCACCGGCGCCGTAGGTCACGGACACAAAGTCCGGCGCCATGGGTTCAAGGCGCTGCACCGTGTCCCATAGGCGATTTGCCATCGCGTCGCTCTTGGGCGGGAAAAATTCAAATGAAACGTGGGGTGTAGAGGTGCTCATGCCGCGGATTCCTGCGCGTCTGCGGGCTTTTCGGCGGTCCAGATATGGACTGTCAGCCCTTGTTCATTCCCGGGAGGCGGCGCGAAAGCGCGCGGCTCCGACAGTTTCAGCCCTGCCGCGGAAGCCCATCTTTCCATGGCTTCCGGCGACATGCCCAGGCGGTGATGGCCATGTTCGGTCCGGAGGAACTCCAGATCGTGCGGCGCGAAATCGACGATGAGCAAGCGCCCGCCGGGCTGCAGGACACGCGCTGCTTCAGCGATCACCCGATGCGGCGCATCCACATAATGCAGTACCTGATGAATGATCACGAGGTCAGCCGAGGCATCCCTGAAAGGCGCTGCCGTAACATCACCTTGCCTGACGCGGGCAACCGGGCTCCCGTCCCGTTCCAGATTCGCCCTCGCCACAGTCAGCATGTGATGGCTGAGATCGATTCCTTCAGCTTCCGCTGCGAGTGGCGCGAAAAGCGTCAGCATGCGCCCGGTTCCGGTTCCGAAATCCACAACACGCTGGAACGGCCCCGGCCCGGCAATCTCCAGCAAAGCCTGCTCGATCGCCTCGTTCGGGTAGTGAAGCGTCCGGATTGCGTCCCAATTGTCTGCAACCGACGAGAAATAGGCCTGCGCCGAGGCAGCGCGCGAGGCACTGATCTCATCCAGCCTTTCTGCATCTCTTTGCAGTTCCGGCACATCAGCGCCTAACTGATCGAAAAGCGTATCGAGGAAGCGCCGTCCGTCACCACCACTCGCGGCCCGGTAGAACACAAACGACCCTTCCGGCAGACGCTCGACCAGCCCTGCACCCGTCAATGCTTTCAGGTGATGAGACAGCCGCGGCTGGCTGAGGGAAAGAATCTGTACGATTTCGCCCACAGAAAGGTCGCGTTCACGCAGTAGTGCGAGAATACGCAGGCGTGTTGGTTCTCCAGCCGCCCGCAAGCGCTCCAGCGTAAGGTTAAATCGGTCACTCATGAGGAACGTATAAACATTCTTTTATACGTTTTGCAAGCAACCTCACAGCTGTTGCACCATAGTCGCATGTAATTGAAATTACATAAGTGTGAGTTGCGTCAGTTGGGGGAAGTAACCATGTACCGGGCCAAGAAACGGGAAATCGCAATTATGAACGTTCGGTTTGCGGCCACTGCGGTGGTCTTCACGCTTGGCGCATGCGCTTCAACTCCACCGAATCCTTCGGACCCCGGTTCGATTGCCGACCCCTATGAGGGATTCAACCGACAGATGTTCGCTTTCAACAATGGCGTGGACAAATATGCCCTCGGTCCGGCTGCGGATGCATATGAAACTGTCACCCCCCGTTTCGCGCGCGACCGGATTGGTGATTTCCTGCGCAACCTGCGGGCGCCCGTTATTTTTGTGAATGACGTCCTTCAGGCAGAACCGTCACGCGCCGCCGATACTTTTGTGCGGTTCACCATCAACACAACGGTCGGCGTTGCCGGCCTGTGGGATGCAGCCGACCATTTTGGCGTAGAGCATCACTCGGAAGACTTCGGACAAACACTGGCAGTCTGGGGAGTCGATAGTGGCCCCTACCTGGTGATGCCAATCATGGGTCCGACAACGCCGCGCGACCTTTTCGGCTCAGGAGTCGACCGGGCTCTTGACCCGCTGACCTGGACGGAATTCGACGGCGATCCCGACCTGGATGACAAAATCGCCATCAGCCGGGGCGTTCTTTCCGGGCTGAATGCCCGCGTCGCGCTGGACGATCAGATCGAACAATTGAACTCCCAGCCGGAACCTTATGTGGCCCTCCGCCGTATTTATTCATCTCAGCGTCAGGCTGAAATTCGTAATGGTCGCCCGGAAGATGAGTCAGAGATGTACGAAGATCTCCCAGATTTTGACGAATTTGACCAATAGCGACGAAGACACGACTGAGATCAGGAGCCCACCCGTGAAACGCCTTGTGACCCCCGCAATTGCCCTCGCTGCGCTATCCGCGCTGGCGCTGCCGGCGCTCGCGGATGCCAAGACCGAAGCCTATGTTCAGAAAAACGCCAGTGAAGTCCTCGCTTCCCTGAATGATCCGTCCCTGAATGCAGACGAGCGCACTGCGAAGTTCAATGCCTATATGGACGAGTTCACGGACATGAAGGCCGTCGCCAATTTCGCGATTGGCAAATATGCGCGCCGCTTCACCGAGTCCGAACTCGCCGCCTACCAGAAAGTCTTCCGGGAATACGCTCTGGCAGTCTACGAAAACGAGCTTGATGCCTATCGCGGCGAAGCGGTCGTCGTGAAGGATTCGGTGGACCGGTCTGACACCGATTCGATCGTAAATACCGTCATCCGCCGCGACGACGGAAAAGATATGGATGTCCGCTGGCGTGTTCTCCTGCGCGATGGGCAGTATCAGGTGGTGGATGTCGCCCTGAATCTCGACGGCAACCTGATCTGGCTCGGCATTGAACAACGTGCCCAATTCCTGGCGCTGCTCGACAGGACCAATGGCTCAGCTCAGGCGCTGATCGACAAGATCGAGAGCATGAAACACAAGCTGGAAAACGAAAAACGTACCTGATTGCTTTCTGGCACCCAACGCAAAAAGCCCGCTTCTGCACCGAAGCGGGCTTTTTTTAGCGACCGAGCAGACGGCGCGGAACGCCGCATGCCTCCTTCCCCATGAGATGATATGGTTAATTCGCGTCTGTCGATTGATGCGGCTTTCCATTATAGTGCCGCTCAAACGCAGGAAGCTGCGCAGATTGGTGGGTGAGGCAATGACGGCACAGTCAGTAAAACGGTTCTGGAAAACGCCCCTCGGCGCAATTTGCCTCCTGTCGATTGCAAGTTGCGCCTCTGCTCCGCCAACAACACCAGGTCCGGCAGCTGCCAATCAATGGTCCTCCCTCAGAGACTGTTTCGAACGCAACATCGACGTCCCCAAAACGGGCGCAGAAAACATGGCGCGGACCTGTGAGGGGCCTTCAGCCGCGGGAGATCCCTCACGAAGCGGGATCGACCGGGCCAATGCCTACTTCAATGCCGCAATCGCCTATAATCGCCTCGCTGCGTCCGAGGCTCCCAACACGCTGTGCCGGACAAAAGGCGCATGTAGCCAGCAGGCCCTCAGTCTGCTCGATCAGTCGCTGACATCGCAGCAGGACAACCAGATCAGTCTGACCGGAGATGCTCAGCAGGCTGCTGCCAACAAGCACTTCATCTTACGGCGCACACTCGCCCGCAGCCGCGCCTTGCAAGGGATCGCCCGAAGCGGCGTCATCGATGCGAGCTGCGGTGCCCCATCGGCGTGCCTGACAGATGCTGCAGCGTTGCTCTCCGCAGTCACGGTGGATATTCCACCCGCCGACGAAGCGCCGGAGACGGCCCGCCTCGGCTGCGAAGTGCTGGACACACGCTGGCGGATCAACAGCGATCTCGGGCGGGAGCGAGAATATCTTTATGTCGAAGACCTGAGGCGCCTCGTCAGTTCATGCCCCTCATTCGCCGCATCGGCCACCGACCAGCTTGCCTCGATTGCATTCGATCGAGCCGAACGCGTGAAGGAAGCCCTGGTCAGTGCAGATCCGGCTCCGTCGGTCGAAGCTTCGCTTGGCGCGATCACCGACTATCGGGACGCGCTGAGGGTCGACCGGTTCAAATTGCCCGCCAACAGGGGGATGGGCGCAATTTATCAGGTCCTTGCCCGGCGCGACCCGACGGGCGCCCGGACATATCTTGAAAATGCTGTTGCGGCCTATGGTGATGCGGCAACGCTATCTGCTTCCGCGCCCGCCGCTGAACGTGCAGCAGATCTCGAAAATCTTGGCGCGTCACTTCTGGCGCTCGCCAGCGTGACCGGCACACCCGGGTCAGAAGCACGCACAGCCATGGCTGAACGCGCCGCGGCGACTTTGCAGGATGCAGTCGACCTGTCCCCAACCTCCGCCCGCTTTGTGCTGCTCGGAGAAGCGTACGACAAAACGGGCCAGTGCACACTGGCAATCCCGGCATACAATTCTGCCCTGCCCGGACTCGCAGGAACGGCGAAAATCTCGGCGGTCCTGGCGCTGTCAGCTGCCTATGACGCTTGCGGCCAGCCGGACCTCTCGTTGCAAGCCCTCAACCAGGCAAATGCCGCAGGTACGGTCTCTGCAGAAGTTCGATACGAGATCGGACGGAAGGAGTTCGACAATGGGAATTTTGGCGCTGCGCTGAGGGCCCTGCAAGTTGCGGAAACCGGTCTGAATGGCGCGCAAGCCGCAGACGCGAACTATATGATGAGCGTCGCAGAAACGATCACCCGGCCGTCCGGATGGCAGCAAAGCGCACTCACTCATGCAGAGCGGGCCGTGTCACTGAACGCGCGGACGTGGAAGTACAACCGGCAGGCCTGTCTCGCGACGATCCTGAGAGCAGGCAGAAGTGTCAAAGATGGCAGCAGCCTGGCCCGGTGCCCCGATACGGGCACACCGGAAGCAGACCTGTTGCGCGGCATGTATTTCCTGAAGCAGGCTCAGTCGATGGATGTCAGCGCCTACAATCTCGCCTCCCAGACGCAATGGCGCAGCGTGTTGCGCGCGGCCGAAACTGCATTCACGAGAGGCCAGGAAACGCTCGCTGATGCACCGGAGCGTGAGAAGTTTGTGTACTTCGATGATCTGCAGACGGATGTCGACATCTCCGCGCGGCTGACACAGGGGCTGACCGTGATCCAGAGGTGCAATCGCGAAATCACGCTTGGTCCGCAGGATCCGGTCTGGAACGATCTGAATGCTTTCTATGGTCATTACGGAGTCCTGAAATGCTCCTGACGGCGACGAACACAGAGAATGAGGAAACCTCGGTATGACGGTGCCAACAGTCCAATCTTCCGACAACTCGGACATGCAAGTGTTCCAGTCGGTGCCTACGCATGACGACATGATGGCCTTGTCGCATCAACTGAAGGAAGCCAAACGCGGGCAGGCCCGGCTGCTTATCATGGTCATCTTCCTTGCGGGCGTTTTGGTCGCCGCCGTGGTGGCCTTGTTTATGGTCTTTTCGAACACGGACGCGAAGCTCGCAGAGGCCGATCAGAAACTGGCAACGCAGACGGCCGAACTGGAAAAGATGGAAACCCAGGTCAGCAATCGCGATCAGGTCATTGCGCAACAGCAGGCAACCATCGCCAGCTATGCCGGCTTCCAAAGCATCGTTCAGCTACAGCAACAATCGAAGGCATTGGAGAAGGACATCGCTGACCTTCTGGCACAGCCCAGCCGCGCCAATGCGCCACGCCGCCTGAGAGAACTTCCGGAGAATGTCGAGTGGCTGGATGACGTCATCACCAGCCTGACAGAGCGCAGAGACGCCCTGGCGGAACTTAAATCCGATGTCGAAGCCTGGCCGCCGGTTCCGGCGCCCGTCCGGCCAGATTGATCCAACCGCTTGCCGCCTTATACACCCACGCAGGAGCACACGCAGATGGGCGACCAACAAGACAACTCTCAGGCATTGTTCGGCCCGATTACCGCCGAGAAGAAATCGGGCTTCAGCATGCAGGAACTGGTGACTGAATTCCCTGACCACCCCAATGACTGGAGTATCCCGGAGGCCTTTCTCTGCCTGATCCTCTCATCCGCTTTTGCAGACGGACGCATAGCGGAACAGGAACAGGAAGAAATTCGGGCGCTGTCCCGCCGGTCTCGGACACTGAAAAACCTTGACCAGAATGAACTGGCTCAGGTGAACCGGGTCGTGCTGAAGCGCCGCGCAGATCGGCCGGACTGGCTGGCAGAAGCCTGCGAGGCGCTACCTAAGGACATGCATCTTGCCGTCTTTGCGCACTGCCTGGACATCACGCTTGCAGATGGCGTCCTCGTCCCCGCCGAAGCCGAGTTTCTGGAGAAACTGATCGGCCTGCTCACTATCACCGAGGAAGAAGCGAAGCTCATCACCAAAGTGATCTCACTCAAGAACCGCTTCTGACCCCGCAGCCCACCAGCAAATACGCTTCTTATTTCAGCATCGCTTCGGAGATTTCCGGCCGGTCTTCTGCGCTTTTCAGATAGTGCGGGTCAGGCCGGAGTTTGCTCGCCTGCTCATAGGCATAACCATAGGCCAGGATCGCCGCATCATCGCCGGCCGAACCGATGAAGGACACACCGACCGGTATACCGTGCACGTCACCCATGGGCACCGTGAGGTGCGGGTAGCCTGCCTGCGCCGCCATCCAGCCAGCCCCAGCCCATTGCGGCCAGACATCGCCATTCACCGGATCGATCCGTGGCGCGACCGGCCCGGACGGCGAGACCAGAACGTTCACGTCATATTCAGCCAGAAGACGGTCAATCCCCTGCTCGCGCGTTGAAAACCGCACTGCCGCCTTCGCTGCGATATAGGCCGGATCTGTGAGCGGTCCACGTGCCTCCGACGCCTTGAACAGGCTCTGCCCAAACAGGGGCATTTCCTGGTCAGCATTGGTTTCATTGAATGCGATCAGCTCCCGCAGGTTTCTGGTCGTCACCGTATCCGGCGTTGTCGCCAGATAGGCATTAAGACTGTCTTTGAACTCAAATTCGAGAAGCGGCTGCGTACTATCCCAAAAATTTTCCGCAGCTGGTTCAAACTCATCGATGTCGACGAGTGTTGCTCCCTGTGCCTCCATTTCGGCCAGCGCGGCGGCAAAGCGGTCTTTGATGTCCTTGTTCGCTCCTTCGGCGAACCGCATCACACCGATCCGCATGCCATTCAGCGCATCCGGCGAAAGGCTCAGCGTATAATCTTCATTACCCGGGTCCATCGCGTTCAGCATCAGGGCCGCCCCGCGTACCGTGCGCGTCATCGGGCCGGCCGTATCCTGCGACGGTGAGATCGGGACGATCCACTCCTGTGAAATCAGGCCAACCGTCGGCTTGAAACCGACGATGCCATTGACGTTGGAAGGGCAGATGATCGAGCCATTGGTCTCCGTACCGACCGCACCCGCAGCGAGGGACGCGGCGACAGCCACCCCAGAGCCGGAGCTGGAGCCACAAGGGTTCCGGTCCAGCATATGAGGGTTATGAACTTGTCCGCCAACGGAAGACCATCCGCTCACGGAATCGTCGTCACGGAAATTCGCCCATTGGCTAAGGTTTGTTTTTCCAAGAATGATGGCGCCTTGGGCGCGCAAGCCTGCCACCAGAGGACTATCCCGCCCGGTAATGTTGTCTTTCAATGCCAGAGATCCTGCGGTCGTCGGCATCGGATCCAGGCTCTCGATATTGTCCTTCAGCAAC
Organism: Hyphomonas jannaschiana VP2; assembly: GCF_000685215.1. Classification (GTDB taxonomy): domain Bacteria; phylum Pseudomonadota; class Alphaproteobacteria; order Caulobacterales; family Hyphomonadaceae; genus Hyphomonas; species Hyphomonas jannaschiana. The sequence goes on along the minus strand of NZ_ARYJ01000014.1, from coordinate 16,717 downwards.
ACGGGCACGCCATCCAGCGGCCCAAGCGCATTTCCGCTTGCCCGGCGCTGATCGCTTGCACGTGCCAACGGAAGGGCATTCGGGTTGAGCGAGATGATACTCTGAAGCCTGGGGCCCTCGCGGTCGAGACGTGCGATCCGGTCCAGATAGGCCTGCACCAGTTCTTCAGAAGTTACGCCCCCCTCCGACAGATCATCGACCAGTTCCGGAAGCGTTTTTGCTGTAATTCCGCTGGCTTCATAGGTCGGCATGACGGCAATCTCTTCTTGCGGGGCAGGTGCCGGAGGTCCTCCGCATCCCACCAGCAAAAGTGCTGCCAGAGAAGCTGTCGCCAGAACTCTCATATCCGATACCCCTTTACATACTAAGCCGGAGCCTAGCGGACAGGTATCTGAGGGCAAGAGCAATCGTTTGGGATCAGGTTACAATGCCCAGGCGCTTGCGAAGCATGCGGCCCAGCTTGTTCATCCAGGCTGGACGGGCTGCTACATCTATCTTCCAGGACAGGACGGTACGCGCCGTCCCGTTCGGCAGAAGGCCGATCAAGATCCACCACGCATTCCGGGCGAGAGTCTTGCTGCCAAACCGCTCACGATTAGCGGCGCGGAGTTTCTTAAGGAGTCCGGCACGTGTGTCTGTGCTTACCGGATGCTGTTCCGGCTCGAACAGAAGCGAGACCAATCGTTCCTGCAGATGTCCCGGATCGCGTTCTCCGAGGTCTTCTGCGGTTGGCAGTCCCTGACGCGCCGCATGGTCCCGGATGCAGTCGAAACAGGCTTGTTGGTGACCGATGCGCCAGCGCGCTCGTTTGGCGTACGCTTTGGCAAATTGAGAATGCTGGGAGCCGTGGAGACGATAAGCGGAAATCGGCTGGTCAAAGCCTTTCGCTGTTACATGCAAAGGCACGGTCGCCGACAGATACCCATCACCGCCCTGCCGGAACGTCTCCGAATCCATTGGCATGACCTGTTCCAAAGCGGTGCGGGTGTAGACCAGGCCAGATGTGATTGTCCCGGAGTAGTGCCCCATTTCCCGCAGCTGAGCGGCAACATCGCCGTCAGCCAATGGCACTTGCGGCGGCGGAAACAACCCGCCGAGCGTACCCTGCTCATCGGCATAGTTCATCCGGTACAGATACATGCCGATGTCCGGGTCATAATTGGAAACTATGGTCTTGCCGGCGCCAGGCAGCAGGAAGTCGTCGGCATCAAGGAACATGACCAGATCGCCCGTCGTACGGGCATATCCGGCATTGAAGCCCCCGCCATGCCCCTGATTCACATCCTGAAGAACCGGGACGATCCGGTCTCCATAAGAACGGATGATGTCCCGCGAATTGTCCTTCGAACAATCATCAACGACCACAAGTTCGATCTCAACGTCCTGGGACAAAACGCTGTCGATCGCCGTGGCAACAAAGGCGGCATAATTATAGTTCGTGATCACGACCGAAAGTTTCGGCGAGGCACTTGTCGTCATATCGGGCTCCCTGACGCCCTACCCTTACGCAAGATTCGCACCGAATTGCGTGAAGGCAGACGTCAGAGGCCGACTAAACTCTCCTAGCGCGCGAATTTCTTGAACTTCAGGCGCTTTGGATTCACCGCATCTTCGCCGAGACGGCGCTTCTTGTCTTCCAGATAGGAGGAGAAATCACCCTCAAACCATTCGACATGGGAATCGCCCTCGAAGGCGAGAATATGGGTCGCCATACGATCCAGGAACCAGCGGTCGTGGCTGATGATCACGGCGCAGCCCGGGAAAGCATCGAGGCCTTCTTCCAGCGCCTGAAGCGTTTCCACGTCGAGGTCGTTGGTCGGTTCGTCAAGCAGCAGGACGTTGGAGCTTTCCTTCAGCATCTTGGCAAGATGGACACGGTTACGCTCACCGCCTGACAGAAGGCCGACCTTCTTCTGCTGGTCCGAACCCTTGAAATTGAAGGCGCCGACATAGGCGCGCGAGTTCACTTCCACACCGCCAAGGTCAATCACATCCGTGCCGCCGGAGATCTCCTCCCAGACATTCTTCTTGTCGTCGAGCTTGTTACGGCTCTGGTCGACATAGCCGAACTTCACCGTGTCGCCGACGCGAAGCGTGCCAGCGTCCGGCTCTTCCTGGCCGAGGATCATCTTGAACAGGGTCGACTTACCGGCACCGTTCGGGCCGATCACGCCGACGATGCCACCGGGGGGCAGCTTGAAGTCGAGGTCTTCGATCAGGAGGTTGTTGCCAAAGCCCTTGCGCAGGCCTTCGGCCTCCAGAACGACATTGCCGAGGCGCGGGCCGGGCGGGATGCGGATCTGGGCGGTCGAGACCTTCTCGCGTTCGGCCTCGGCGGCCTTCTGCTCGTAGGACTGGATACGCGCCTTGGATTTCGCCTGACGGGCCTTCGGGCTGGAGCGGACCCATTCGAGTTCCTTGGCCAGCGAGCGCTGCTTGCCGCGTTCCTCGCGGGCTTCCTGCTCCATCCGCTTGGCTTTCTGTTCCAGCCAGTCGGAATAGTTCCCCTGATAGGGAATGCCGCGGCCACGGTCGAGTTCGAGGATCCAGGTGGTGATGTCGTCCAGGAAGTAACGGTCGTGGGTGACGAGGATAACGCAGCCGGGGAAGTTGATCAGGTAGTTCTGCAGCCAGGCCACCGTTTCGGCGTCGAGGTGGTTGGTCGGTTCGTCCATCAGGATCATGTCGGGCTTCGAGAGAAGCAGCGCGCAGATCGCAACACGCCGGATCTCACCGCCGGAGAGCTTGGTCACATCGGCATCGTCATCCGGGCAACGCAGCGCTTCCATGGCCATCTGGATCTTGGAGTCGATGTCCCAGGCATCCGCCGCGTCGATCTTCTCCTGCAGCTCCGTCATCTGCTCCATGAGCTCGTCGGAATAGTCTTCGCCCAGCTTGCCGGAGATTTCGTTGAACTGGTCCAGCATCTGCTTCTCAGGGCAAGCCGCGGCAATGTTTTCGAAAACGGTCTTGCTCTCGTCGAGCTTCGGCTCCTGCGGCAGGTAGCCGACTTTCACGCCGTCAGCCGACCAGGCTTCGCCAATGAATTCCTTGTCCTGCCCTGCCATGATCCGCAGCAGGGTCGACTTACCCGAACCGTTGACGCCGACGACACCGATTTTGGCATCCGGCAGGAAGGAGAGGTGAATGTTTTCGAACACCTTCTTGCCACCCGGATAGACCTTGGTGAGCCCCTGCATGTGGTAAACGTATTGAGGTCCGGCCATGGCGGAAGATCCTGTTCGAAGGGAAAGATTTGTCGCCGCTGAGTTACGCACTCGACCCATAAAATCAAGCGCGCAGATGTCTGCGGTCAGCTTGCCCGGCGGAATGCCCGGCTCTGCTCTTCATCGTTCATGGCGCATTCGAGCCGTCGAAGCTCATTCCCCGCCTCGGGATTGCCCAGACGCTCAGCCTGCCGGAACCAGCGCCAGGCCTTGACCAGGTCCTGCGGACACCCATGCCCGCCCGCATGGGTGATCCCCAGATTGAACGCACACCGGCTGTTTCCCAGCGAGGCACCACGGCTCCACCAGGCTCGCGCGGCACGTGGATCAGCCTGACCGCCCTGCCCGGACATCAGCATCAGGCCAAGATAGGTGATGGCATCCGTCTCATCCTGTTGTGCCGCCCGCAGAAACAGGAAACGAGCCCGCTTGTGGTCTTTCGGGCCTCCGAGCCCGTGGAAACACATAAAACCCATATTAAACAGACCAATAGGAAGCCCTGCGCTGGCAGCCTGATGGTAGTAGGCCCGCGCACCGACCATGTCCTGACGCACACCTCGCCCAGCATGAAGCATGGCCCCGTAATTGTTCGCTGCTGCAACATGTCCGAAATCGGCGGCGCGGCGCATCATATCGGCACCACGAAGGAGGGCGTTGCCGCCTCTACCCGAGGCGACCAGGGTAATTGCTTCCTGAAACAATCCCACCCCATTCATCATGGAGCTTACTTTATTGAGAGGTCCAAGCTTGGCTAGAGGGCGAAAGCAGTCTGTGTAGAAAAAATCGAAACCTGCCAACCCAGTGAGCAACATCTGATGACAATCAATCGACCGTCCGGCTAGGTTCGCAGGCATGAAACGCACGCTTTATACACTGTTTACCGTCCTCACCGCCGTTTTCCTCCCCCCATTACAATCGCAAGCTCAAGCGCCAGCGAACACATTGGAGACTGACATATTGACCGACGCGACCCACACGCTGCCGCTGGAACGACTGTACGCTTCGCCCTCCCTCTCCGGACCAGTGGCCCGGTCGGTAAAGTACTCTCCGGACGGAACGCGCGTCACGTTTCTCAAGTCCCGGGCCGGGGAACAAAACCGGTTTGACCTCTGGCAATTCGACATCGCGACAGGCGGGCAGAGCATGCTGGTCGACTCCATGCTCCTGGAACCCGAAACGGTCGATCTGTCCGAGGAGGAAAAAGCCCTCCGCGAACGCAAGCGGATTGCCGGCACGGTGGGGATCGCGGACTATAGCTGGGGCACTGCCGATACGCTTCTCGTGCCAATCGCCGGTGACCTGCACCTTGTCACGCTGACGGCGAACGGTCCGGTCGTCAAACAGCTGACAGATACCGATGCCTTTGAATATGACGCCCGGATCTCCCCACTTGGCAATTATGTCAGCTTTGTACGGGAAGGCGCAGTCTTTGCGATCCACCTCACCACCGGCACGGAGACCCGGTTGACGCCCGTTGCAGATCCTGACGAGGCGATCAGCTACGGCGTAGCAGAGTACGTGGCGCAGGAAGAAATGAAACGCTTTACCGGTTATTGGTGGAGCCCGGACGAACGCTATGTCGCCTTTACAGAGGTGAACGAAAAGGGCGTGGACATCATTCCCCGCTTTGACATTGAGGCCGACAAAGTCACTGTTGTCCAACAACGCTATCCTAGGGCTGGCCGCCCGAATGCGCGGGTCGCTCTGTTCGTGAACGATCTGGTGAAGGATCGGACAGACCGGATATTCGAAACCGGGCCAAACACTTATCTCGCACGTGTCAACTGGACGAGCGGCAGCTTATGGTTCCAGACCGTCAACCGGGACCAGACAGAAATAAGATATAACAGGACCGACTCTCTGCCCTGGCGTGTCTGGTCTCCTTATACGGAACGGAACCCGGTATGGGTAAATCTGTCCAATGACTTCCGGGAACTGCCGGATGGCCGCATTCTCGTAACCACGGAAGACGGCGGAATGCGCCAGGCGGCGATCCTCCCGCCAGCGGGACAGAGAGACGCTCTTCCCGTCACACCCGCAGACCAGGTAGTACACTCTGTCGAAACGGTCTCCGAGGACGGAACAAAGCTCTATTATTCGGGCTATGCCGACACAGTCCTTGAACGGCACCTGTACAGTATACCGCTGGACCCGAAGGGCGCCCCCGCCTCGCCAAAGCGCATAACCGAGGCCGGAAAGACGTGGGACGTCCGGATCAGCCCTGACCGGCAGACCTTTGTCGGCACGTCATCCTCTCCGGACCATCCGCCACAGACAGGGCTATACCGGATCGACGGAACATTACTTGGCTGGATTGAGGAGAATGCGCTGGACGCGCACCACCCCTATGCACCGTACAAGGTGGATCATCTGACGCCTGAATATGGCACCCTGAAAGCCGAAGACGGGCAGGATCTCCATTATTCGATCCTGAAACCGCCAGCGTTTGATTCAACCAGAAAATATCCGGTGATCGTCGAAGTCTATGGCGGCCCTCACGTACAGACGGTCACACGATCCTGGGGCAGTCTTTCGGACCAGTTCCTGGCACGCCAGGGGTATATCATTTTCCGGCTGGACAACCGGGGCAGCGACAATCGCGGCCGTGAGTTTGAAAATGTCATTCACCGCCGCACCGGTGGACCTGAAGTCCGGGACCAACTGGCTGGTGTCGACTGGCTGAAATCCCAGCCCTTCGTGGATGCCGACAGGATTGGCATTCAGGGCTGGTCTTACGGAGGATATATGACGCTGATGACCATCCTGCAGGCACCGGAAGGCACATTCGCAGCTGCCGCCGCTGGCGCGCCGGTCACAGACTGGAGCCTCTACGATACATTCTACACGGAGCGCTACATGGGCACACCGGAGAATAATGCTGAAGGCTATGCCGCCTCCGGCGTACTCCCTTATGCCGCAAACCTGACCACTCCCCTCCTCCTGATGCACGGCATGGCGGACGACAATGTCACGTTTGACAACACGACCCGCCTGATGACGATCCTGCAGGAGAATGGCAAGCAATTTGAACTGATGACCTATCCGGGCCAACGCCATGGTATCCGCGGGCAAGCACTGCAAACTCATCTGATGAAAACACGGCTGGATTTTCTTGACCGGCACCTGAAACCTTCAGGCTCAGACCAGCCATAAGGCAGGAAAACCATGCTCGACTATCTCGACAAACTTCCCCTGCTGGTGATCATCTTCGGCTGCCTGACGCTTGGACTCGCCCCTTTCGTTCCAGAGCCGCACATCTGGGAGAAGCTAAAAATGCTGGCAAACGGAACGCTGCAGAAGCCGGTCGACATTTTCGACCTCTGCTTCCACGGCCTGCCCTGGGCTGTTCTGCTTGCCAAGCTCGCCCGGATGGCATTGGTGAAGTGACATGAAGCCCTGGACAATCCTCTCCTCGAAACAGGTCATGCGAGACCGTTTCATGGGTCTGCGCACTGACCGCTGCATTCGTGATGACGGACATATCGTCGAAGCCTACCATGTCACGGAACTGACAGACTGGGTCACGGTCATTCCTCTGACCGATACAGGAAACGTCGTGCTCGTCCGGGAGTACCGGCATGCAGGCGGCGTGTTCACGCTCGGCCTGCCGGGTGGCGTATCCGACCCGGGTGAAACGGACTGGCCATCTGTCGGCGCCCGGGAATTGCAGGAGGAAACAGGCTACACGGCGCAGGTGATGCACCATGTCGGCACCTGCTACCCCAACCCTGCCACACAGAACAATCGGCTGCACTATTACCTGGCGCTCGGCTGCAAACCGACCAGTACGCAATCCCTGGATCCGAATGAGGAAATCGAGGTGCTCGAAATGCCGTATACAGAATTCCTGGACTATGGCTCGCTGGAAGTGCAACATGCGCTACATGCCGCTGCGCTGTTTTACGCCGAGCGCTTCCTGATGCACCATCCGGAGCTGCGCCCGCCTGAAGAAATATAAAGAGAGTTTGCCATGCCCGCTTTCCAGCCCACTGCCGACCAGTTCCGCGCTTTCCGGGATGATCCCTATGACGGACCGATCGCCCAGGTGAATATCCTCAAATTCCGTGTCAAAGCCGAATACCAACCCGACGATCCGGAATTCGGAAACAACGAGCCGGGCGCGATCGCTTACCAGCGCTATGCGGACGCTTTCGGTGTGGCCGCCGCTGAAGTGGGCGGGCGGTGCCTGCTGATGGGAGAAGTGGAGCGCTATTTTATCGGCAACGGAGACTGGGACGCCGTCATGGTGATGTTCTTCCCGGACCGCAAAGCCTTCATCGCAACCCTGAACCATCCTGACTACAAGTCCATGGCCCGTCATCGTGACGCCGGTCTCCTCTGTCAGGAACTGCTGACAACACGGCCGGCACGGGCCGAAGGTGTTCTTTAGTCTGCGCCAGCATTCTCCCGACAGGCGAGGTCACGCCGACTAGCTCACCCACAGCTTGTATCCATACGTAGCGACTCGTCAGCCGCAGCCGAATTGCCCAAGGCCTGGGCACCGAGCACAAATTGCTCCTTCGGGCCGAAAACGTCCTGTTCCCCGGTCAGGAGCAGACATCTTGCTTGCCCGCGCATCCACGACTGGAGCGACTAATGACCAGAAATATCCTTTTATTTCAATTGCCTAAAAATGATCCTCGGCTTGCAGAAAGGCATAGCAAAACCTTCGGCGCCCGTTCTGCCGGTCGAGGGAAAAACACGTTAGATACCCAGCCCCTCGCAGCCAGCCCGTTAAACTTGTGACCATGTTAACACGCCGGTTGGATTCTCATGGTTAAACAAGGCGACAACTCGGTGACACCCCATTGTCGTCTGGTATAGTAGTTGCACGGCGCGGGGGGTCGGGTAGATTACATGAAACGCCTTAGTATCATTCTGTTTTTTCTGCTGATTGCGGCAGGTGTGTGGGGGTGGTTCAAACTGACCGCTCCGGCAAAGCCTCTCGCTTTGGCGGAACCTTTGCGCATTAACCAGGGCCTCGTCCTGGGCGGCATCGCCCCGGATAATTCCGACATTCAGGTTTTCAACGGGATCCCCTACGCCACGGCGCGCCGCTGGGGCGCACCGGGTGCACCGCCGCAATGGGGCGCGATGCCCCGCGATGTCCGCGAATTTGGCGCTGAATGCATTCAGGTCCGCAAGGGGATGAATGGCTTCGTCAACGGGATCATCGACGGTGCAGGACTTCCCGGCTGGAAACGTTTCGCCGCGAAGAAATACATGGCCGCCATGCCAGCACCGGCCGAGGCTGAAGACTGCTTGTTCGTCAACGTCCGCACCTCAAATATCGGCAACGACACGCTGCTGCCGGTCATGGTCTGGATCCATGGCGGCAGCCACCAGGCGGGCGCAGGCTCCTCCGAATTCTATCAGGCGAATGCCCTGGTCGAGAACGGCGTCGTGCTGGTCACTTTCAATTACCGTCTTGGCCCCTTCGGGTACTTGGCCCATCCGGCCCTGACGGAAGAGGCCGGCACCTCCGGCAATTATGGCCTGATGGACCAGGCAGCTGCGTTGCGCTGGGTGCGCGACAATATCCGCTCCTTCGGCGGTGATCCGGACAATGTGACGATCTTCGGCGAAAGCGCCGGCGCCCAATCAGTCAGTGAGCTGATGGCTTCTACCATCGCGGACGGGCTCTATCACAAGGCAATCCTTGAAAGCGGCACCAGCAGCTATAACGCCAACTATCTGTCCGAAGCCCCTCTTCCCGGCTCCCGCAGCATGGAGTCTGCTGGCGAGGAGTTCCTCAGCACATTCGTCGGCCGGACGGCAACCGCCGCAGAACTCCGCGCCATTCCCGCAGCCTCGATCATCACCCGCGCGGAACAGCGCGCCGACCTTGCGCGCTATTTCCTGCCGAATGTCGATGGCCAGATCCTGCCCGATACGGTTGGCGCGACAATCCGGGCTGGCAAAGCAGCGAACGTTCCTGTCCTGGCCGGTTACAATGCCGACGAGGGCAGCCTCTTCTATTCCGCCTTCCAGTCTCCGACCGTCCTGGCACGCGGCATCACCGGATCCATGGAAGAGCGCGAGCAACGCCTCGCCGAAGTGTTTGGTGAGAATCCTGCGAAAGCGCTCGAGGCCCTTTATGGCATGGACACACTGGACACCTGGGATGAAGGCGCAGCCGACATGCTGGGTGATGACATGTTCGGCGTTCACATGCGTTTCCTCGCCAAAGCCAACGCCACGGCCGGCAATCCGACGTGGATGTATTTCTTCACGCGCGCGACGCCAACCCGGGCCCAGTCGATCGGCGCCTATCACGGTTCGGAAATCCCGTTCGTCTTCGGATCCGCCTCGCCACTCCTGCCGATGTCCGACAAGGACGAGAAGCTGGCGGAAACCATGCAGGCCTACTGGACCAACTTCGCCCGGACGGGGGATCCCAATGGCCCCGGCCTTCCGGAATGGCCCGCCTATGACCCGAACCGGGATGAGTGGCAGGTGCTGGACCATGAGATCCTCACCGTCGCCGGTGTCCGCGCCCGCAAGCTGGACATTCTGGAAGAAAACCTGATCGACCGGATCGACGCCGTGAGCCGCGCGACGTCCAGCCAACTGCCCTATGAGGCAACCCTTATGTCGACCGTGCCGAAATCAGGCGACGAGTAGGATTTCGCAAATTGCGCTGAGGCCCTCGCGGTCGGCATCGTCGAATGCGTCGGGCTCTGTCGAGTCGATGTCGAGCACGGCTGCCAGTTTCCCGTCAGCGCCGAACACCGGCAGGACGATCTCCGAATTTGTCGCGGAATCACACGCGATATGCCCCGGGAAAGTATGCACATCCGGTACGATGATCGCCTCTTCCGTTGCCGCGACGTGACCACAGACACCTTTGCCGAACGGAATGCGCAGGCAACCGAGTGTCCCCTGGTAAGGCCCGACAACAAGTTCACGATCTTTGAGAGGGTCGACCACGTAAAAGCCGGTCCAGAAAAAACGCGGACGGAAGGCCTGCGCCAGAATACAGCTGGCTGTGGCATAGCGCGCCGTCACCGAGGTTTCACCAGCCACAACGCTTTCAATTTCCGCTTTCAGGTCGCGATATACCGCCGCCTTGTCCATGCTTTGCCTCATCTCTGCCTTGGCCGGGCTATATCGGTTGGGTGGCCGGGGTTCGCAATAGGGCGTTGAAGCCTGCCGCGACCTCTGAAATAGTCGGTTACAGAAGGCAGCCTGTCCGGCTGCCACAAGAGGAGTATCCGGTGCGGTTGAGGTTGAGGACAGGAACTGCCCTTGCGCTCGCCAGCCTGCTTGCCGGATCCGCCATTTCGGGGGCCGCGCTGGCACAGGGCGCGAACGACCGGACGGCCTCGCATGCCGGCACCGTCATCAATGACGAATTCGATCCCGGATACGTTGCAGACGACTGGCGCCCTCAGACCGATCTGGACGCCCTCGACCGCGCCCATGCCGATTACCTGAAGCGTGGTGACCTGCAGCTGGAGCGCCCCGAATGGGAGGCCGATCCCCTTCCGCCTCCCGATCCGCCGCCGCGCTGGCTGCAATGGCTGGGGAATCTGCTGAGCAATCTCGGCCCGCTGTTCCAGTTCCTGTTCTACGCAATGATCGCGGTGGTGATCGCTGGTTTCCTTTATTTCGTGTTCGGGGAAGCCATCCGCGTTCGCTTCGGCCGGTCAGGCAAAGGCAAGATCGACCTTGCCGACGACGTGCTGGTCGATATCCGCCCGAACGAAGCCATGGCGCGCGGCCTTCTGGAAGAAGCGGATGCCTTGGCCCGGGCGGGCAAGTTCGCCGAAGCCGTGCATCTGTTACTGTTCAGGTCCATTGAAGACATACAGACCCGCCTTGAAGGCGGCGTTCCCAAGTCCCTGACCGCACGGGAGATTGGCGGCCTGCAGCACTTGCCGGACAGGGCGAAGACGGGGCTCGGCCCGATCATCCGGATTGTCGAGCGCAGCTTTTTCGGCGGCCGTCCTGTCGACTCGGATGGCTGGCAGGAAGCCCGCGCCTCCTATGAAGACTTCGCCTTCGGGGAGGGCTGGGCATGAGTGACAATACGCAGAGCGGCGCAGCCCCTTTCGCAGTCCGCACCGTCGCCATCCTGATCGCCGTTGCGGTCTTTTCCTTTGGCGCGATCATGGTCCTCGCCGGCTGGTCGCCGGAACTGCGCGACCGCGACCGCGCAGGGGATCACCCCTTCTCCACCTCTGCGATCGGTTATAACGGCTTCATCCGGTTGCTCGAAGCGCAGGGCTATCCGGTCGAAACGTCCCGCTTTAAAAGCAATCTGGACGGCCATTACGGCCTGATGGTTCTGACGCTCTCTCCCAGAGGCATGAGCAAGGCGCTGGAAGACTATGAGCCGCAGGACGGTACACTGATCGTCCTCCCGAAATGGTCGGGCATGGTCGACTGGACCAATCCATCCCGCCTGAAAGACACAGACCTCGCAAACGAAAGCTCCATCGATGCCCTCCTGGATGCGCTCGATATTGACGCTGAGATTGTGCGAACAGATGTCCCGCCACGCGTCTCGACGCCATTCGGGCGGATGGCCCTGAAACCTGACCTGGAGATGCAGCTTGTCCGGTCTGATGACCTGACCCCGATCGTGGCAACACGCAACGGCGCTCTGCTCGCCCAGATCCCTGGCCGCGACATCTACATCCTCGCGGATCCGGACATGATCAACACATTCGGCCTGGCGGAGCGCGAGAATGCCCGCTTCGCGATGCAGATGATCAACATGATGCGCTACAGCGATGACGAGCCCATCCTCTTCGATGCCACGCTGCATGGGTTCAACCAGTCTGAAAATCTGCTGCAGATGATGTTCGACATCCCTTTCCTTGCGGTGACGCTGGTGGCCCTGGCCGCCGCCCTGCTGCTTGGCTGGGCCGCGTCGATCCGGTTTGGGCCACCGGCCCGGGAAACCCGCGCCATTGCGCTGGGCAAGCAGGCCCTTGCCGACAATTCCGCCGGACTTGTTTCCATGGCGCGCCGGGAAACACGAATGGCGCCGGGATACCTTTCCCTGATCCGGCGGCGCCTTGCCCGGCAGATCGGCGCCCCGCGAAACCTGACCGAGGCGCAACTCTCGGAATTGTTCGACCGTCTTGGTCCGGAGGAAGCCTCCGGAAAGACTTTCTCACAGATCGAAGCCGGACTGCGCGGTCCCGCCGCCAGCCGGGAAGACTTGATGCACAAGGCCCGCGACCTCTGGCGCTGGCGCCGCGATATTCTCAGGAGATCCATGAATGACCCCAGCTGACATCCGCGAACTCGCCGGGCGCATCCGCGGCGAAGTCCGCAAGGCCGTGATTGGCCAGGACACGACCGTTGACCTGTTGCTGACCGCCCTGTTCTCCACCGGGCACGTCCTGCTGGAAGGCCCGCCCGGCACGGCCAAGACCCTGCTGGCACAATGCTTTGCCCGCTCGATCTCCCTCGACTTCGGACGCATCCAGTTCACACCCGACCTGATGCCCGGGGATGTTCTTGGTACGAATTTGTTCAACTTCCAGACCAATGAGTTCACACTCACCAAAGGCCCCATCTTCACCGACCTCCTCCTCGCCGACGAGATCAACCGGACTCCGCCAAAAACACAGGCTGCCCTTCTGGAAGCGATGCAGGAACGTAAAGTCACCATTGATGGCGACGCGTACCAGCTGAACGCCCGCTTCATGGTGATCGCCACCCAGAACCCGATCGAGCAACAGGGCACCTATCCGCTTCCTGAAGCACAGCTGGACCGTTTCCTGTTCAAGCACACCCTCGATTACCCTTCGCGCGAAGAAGAATTCGCCATCGTTGCCCAGCATGGCACCCGCACAGGCATGAAGACACCGCAGGCCTTCGGCGTGGAGTCCGTCATCTCGCATGATGAACTCGATGCCGCTGTCGAGTCCGTCGCCGCCATCAAGATACAGGATGACGTCATCGGGTATGTGGTGGATATTGTCCGCGCCACACGGACTTCTCCGGCACTTGAAACCGGCGCCAGCCCGCGCGCTGCTGCAGCACTTGCAACAGCAGCCCGTGCCCGCGCCGCGCTCGACGGACGTGACTTCGTCATCCCCGATGATGTGAAAACCCTGGCACTGCCAACCCTTCGCCACCGCATACTGCTTTCCCCGGCGGCCGAGATTGAAGGCCGCACGACCGAAGAAACCCTGATGGCGATCATCGAACAGACGGCGGCGCCCCGGTGATCTCGCCGACCGCCCGCGCCATCTTCCTGATGCTGCTCGGCCTGCCCCTCATGGTCGGCATTGCCCTGCTGCGTCCGGACCTCTGGACGCTCTCGGCCGGGTGGATCGCGCTGGTTGGCGGGCTGATGTTCCTGGATGCGATGGTCGGCCCGGCTTTGCGAGCCTTCGAAACCGACGTCCACGCGCCGCTGATCCTTTACGCCGGCGACAGCGACCCGCTGCCAGTGACCTTCCGCTTCACGCGCGGCAGCCTGCCGGCCCGCCTGGAAGTTCAGCTGGAAACAAGTGAGCTGCTGGAAGACCAGCCCACGCGCGGCCTGCGCGGCTGGGAAGGACGCGAGCGCCGCTATGACTTCACGCTGACCCCGCTGCGCCGGGGCACGGCAAAACTGGTGCGTCTCTGGTGCCGCTGGCAGGGGCCGCTTGGGCTGGTACAAAAGCGCCATCTCAAGGAGCTCGATACGGAAATCGTGGTCACGCCCAATATCCGCTGGGTAAAGGATGAGGCCGTCCGCCTTTTCTCCCGCGATGCCGAGTTCGGTATCAAGACACAGATTGAGCGCGGCGACGGCAGCGAGTTCGACGCCCTCCGGGAGTTTGCCGCCGGCATGGACCGCCGCGCCATCGACTGGAAACACTCGGCCCGGCACCGCCACCTGCTGGCCAAGGAATTCCGCACGGAGCGCAACCACAACATCGTCTTCGCCTTCGATACCGGCCGCCTGATGAGCGAGCCGCTGGGCGGCGTGCCGAAGATAGACAGGGCGATCAATGCGGGCCTCCTTCTCTCTTACGTCTCCCTCCGCAATGGCGACCGGACCATGTATTTCGGTTTCGACGCCCGGCCCGGCCTCTCCAGCGGCCTCCTCTCCGGCTCGCGCAGTTTCCCCCGGATGCAGAGCCTCGCATCCCGGCTGGACTATTCGGCGGAGGAATCCAACTACACACTCGCCCTCTCCACGCTGGCAGGCCAGCTGGAGCGGCGCAGCCTGATCATCATCTTCTCGGACTTTGTCGACACGATCTCGGCCGAGCTGATGCTGGAGAATGTCCGCCGCCTGACCGATCGTCACCTTGTCCTCTTCGCGACCTTCGAGGATGAAGCCCTCTCCTCCATGGCGGACGCCCCGCCGGAGACGACAGAGGATGTCTCCCGCGCGGTGATCGCGGGCAATCTCCTGTCGGAACGCGATGTCGTCCTGCGCCGGCTGCAGCGGATGGGCGTGCAGATCATCGAGACCCGGCCGGAGCATTTCGGTGGCGCGCTCATCTCCCGCTACCTTGAGATCAAGAGGAGGGACATGCTGTGAGCGACATGCTGAAGTCCTACCGGTTCCGTGAGGAACGCGAGTCCGACTGGCGCAAGCTGGACCTCATCCTCACCCGCGCCGAGAATTCCGGCGTGAAGGCGCTGTCGGATGAAGACATGATGGCGCTGCCGCATCTCTATCGTCAGGCCGTCTCCTCGCTTTCCGTCGCGCGCTCCATCTCTCTCGACCAGAACGTCATTACCTATCTGGAAGGCCTCTGCACGCGGGCTTACTTCTATGTCTATGGCGCCCGCACTTCGATGGGCGAGCGGATTGCGCAGTTCATCCGGACCGACTGGCCGGAGGCCGTCCGCGGCGCGGTCCTGTCCACAATCCTCGCGGCCCTCTTCCTGTTTGGCGGCGCCGCGCTCGCCTTCTTCCTCTGCCTTCAGGACATGGACTGGTACTGGACCATCCATGGCCAGAACTTCGGCGAGATCCGCACGCCGGATGCAACGGTCGAGCAACTGCGCTCCACCATCTATACAGAGCCCGGAGACATCGGGCAGGACAGGCTGACCGCCTTTGCGAGCTTCCTCTTCAACAACAATGCGCAGATCGCCTTGTTCGCCTTTGCGCTTGGGTTTGCCTTCGGCATTCCGACGGCCTGGCTGCTGGCGTGGAACGGCATCAACCTCGGCTCCATGTACGCCGTCTTCTGGGCCAAGGGGCTCGGCTATGAGTTTACCGGCTGGCTGATGATCCATGGGGTGACCGAACTCTTCGCCATTGTCCTGGCCGGGGCGGGCGGCTTTGTCATCGGCGGCGCGGTCGCCTTTCCGGGCCGCAAGTCGCGTCTCGCCTCCGCCAGGGACTCCGGACAGAAAGCGGCGACCATCGCGATGGGCTGCGTGATCATGCTGATCATCGCCGCCGTGCTGGAAGGCTTCGGCCGGCAGCTGATCAATTCCGACACGGCCCGCTATAGTATTGCCGGCACGACGCTGGTCTTCTGGCTTCTCTATTTCTACCTCCCCCGCCGGAGGTCCGGCGCATGACCGCTCAGACCGCGACCTCCGTCCGGCAGATGGACATCGAGGCCGCCCGCCGCCGCCGCGCCCGCATGGCGGAGGAGCAGCGCCTCAACAAGATGATGCGCGTCCTCGTCACGCCGGAGGGGGCCCAGCTTCACCTGAAGCTCGCCACGGCCGCCGAGCGGGCCGGTGCCTTTGCCATGGATGTCGCCATACAGTGGGCGATCGTCATCACCACCCTGCTCGGCCTCGGCTTTGCCGCCTCGTCCATGGGCTTTGAGAATGCCAACATCGCGTTTGCCTTCTGGCTGGTCTTCTATTTCTTCGTCCGCAATTTCTACTACATCTTCTTCGAGATTGGCCGGAAGGCCGCAACACCGGGCAAGCGGGCGCTGGGCCTCCGGGTCGCGTCCCGCGATGGCGGACGGCTGACGGCCAATGCCGTCCTTGCCCGGAACTTCACGCGCGAAGTGGAAGTCGGCCTGCCGATCCAGTTCCTGCTGATGGGCGGCGACCAGCTGGGCGCCTGGATGGCCCTGTTCGGCCTGCTCTGGTCCGGCATTTTCCTGTTCTTCCCGGTCTTCAACAAGGACAAGATGCGCGTCGGCGACCTGATCGCCGGCACCTGGGTGATCAAGACACCGAAGGTCAAGCTGATGGGCGACATTGCCGAAGTGGCCGCCACCGCGCCCGGCACCAATATGTTCGCCTTTACCCCGCAGCAGGCCGACGCCTATGGCATTCACGAACTCCACGTCCTGGAAGATGTGCTGCGCAATTCCACCGGCGACATCAAATCCCAGGTCGCCGAACGGATCCGCACCAAGATCGGCTGGACGGCCCAGCCTGGCGAAACCGACACCGCCTTTCTCGAAGCCTATTACGCGGCGCTGCGCCGCCGGCTGGAACAACGTATGCTGATGGGCGACCGGAAAACCGACAAGTTCGACGTACGGCGATAGCCCTTCCGGTGCCATCCCGGAATTTGCGCCGCAGATCTCCGGGACCCAGCACAT
>NZ_ARYJ01000013.1 GCF_000685215.1 Hyphomonas jannaschiana VP2 | reverse complement strand
TCAGACTAAATCCGTCTACGCCATGACCAATCATGACTAACCATGACCATACCGGACTATGGCCGACTATACCGGACCTGCCCCGGAAGCGGGGGCGGCGGGGGGCCGCTCTGGTGACAGTCAGCGTTTCCCGCGCCTGGGCGCCGCGCTGCAGTGCCTTCAACAGAAGGCGTGTCTTTTCAGGCGGGCGAGGGGCGTGCCTGTCTGACATGTTAAACAGATGCTTAACCAAGCAGGCAAATTCACGCCCGGAATCCACTGAAGATTAGGGTTTCCGGTCTAGTCAGGACAGACCAGACCGGCGGAAAGCATGCTCAAGCGAACCAACATCAATACCTACCGGAAAATGCTGCAAAACGCACGCACACCGGAAGAGGCCGTCATGATGGAGCAGCTGCGGGCCATCTCGCAGAATATCCCGGCGCTTTACATGATGCTGACCGTTGCGGCGATCGCTCTGGGCTCGACCTTTGTTGAAACGGCGCCGCCCTTCCTGACATACGGCGTGCCTGTGATGTTTGTCATCCTGACCGTCATCCGGCTCGCCTTCTGGAAGTTTGGCAATTCCCGGCTGATGTATCCGGATGAAGCGCGCACCAAGCTGATGCAGGTCGAGGTGCTCACCGCCGGCCTTTTCCTGATCCTTGGCATCTGGGTCTGGTCGCTGTTGCCTTACGCGACCAGTCAGGAAAGGCTCTACCTGTCCTTTTTCACGGCCTTTACCGGGGCATCTTCAACGATCTGCGCGATTTCGCGGCCGCGGCTGGTGGGTGTCTGCCTGTTCATGACACTCAGTGTCTTCTGCCTGCTCTTCTATGACTGGAATGAGCGCTTCTATTTCTATGCGACCATGCAGTTGTCGGTGACCTATCTGGTTTTCTTCATGGCATCGCGGACCTACAAGTTGCGGCTGGCGCAGTCTGTCGTTCTGCTGAACCGGCTGAACGCCGAAAACCGGCGCTCGACCGAACTGGCCGATACGAACCAGTCCATGGCCCTGACGGACATGCTGACAGGCCTGCCGAACCGGCGGCAATTCTTCCAGGATGTCGATGCGGCTTATGATCCGTCCAGAGATAAAGCGCTGCCGGTCGTCGGCCTGATTGACCTCGACGGCTTCAAGCCAATCAATGATGTGTTCGGTCACACGGCCGGGGACGCGGTGCTGGTCGAAACAGCCAGACGCCTGAAACGGGTTCTGGGCGACAAGGCCAGCGTGGCCCGGCTGGGCGGGGATGAGTTCGCCTATATCCTGCCCAGGACGGTGACCCAGAAAGAGGCCAAGCGGATCGCGCAGCAGATCGTCAATGCGATGAACGAGCCTGTCCGGCTGCCGAGCAAGGATACAAGCCGGGTGTCCGCATCGGTTGGCTATTCCTCGCGTGAATTCCCTGTGAAGTCCGCACGGGATCTGATGGAGCAGGCTGACTTTGCACTGTTCCGGGCCAAGGAACACAAGGTGGGGCAGGCGATCGAGTTTTCGGCCCATCATGCTGAATCCCTGATGCGCGAAGCCGTCGTCCACCAGGCGCTCAAGAAGGCTGATCTCGACAAGGAGCTGCGCCTGGTGTTCCAGCCGATCGTCAATTCGACGGATGGCCAGATCACCCGGTGTGAAGCGCTGGCCCGCTGGGACAGTCCGGAACTGGGCTCTGTCCCGCCGATGGAGTTCGTGGGCATTGCCGAGAAGATGGGCATGACCCAGCAGCTGACCCGTGTGGTGGTGCGCCAGGCACTGGAGTATCTGCGCGACTGTCCGGAACTGCCGTCGCTGTCGGTGAACCTGTCGGCGCAGGATATCATCAGCCGGGAAACGAGCGATGCGCTGGTGGCGATGATCTTGGCCGAGCCGGAACATGTGCGCCATCGCCTCGTCCTGGAAGTGACAGAGTCCTCCCTGCTGAACGACATGGAAGAAGCGCGCTACAACCTGATGAAGTTCCGCTTCATGGGGCTGAAGATTGCGCTCGACGATTTCGGTACGGGCTATTCCTCGCTGCGCTATCTGCAGGATCTGGAATTCGACATCGTGAAGATCGACCGCAGCTTTGGCGCGGCCATCAACACGGCCGCCCGCGGGCTCGGCCTGGTGGCGACGATCCAGCATCTCTGCCGCTCGCTGTCCATCGAGTGCATCATCGAAGGGATCGAAACGCGCGAGCAGCTGGAAACCGCGCGCAGCGCCGGTTGCCGGCTGGTGCAGGGCTATCTCTATTCCGCGCCCTTGAGCGCCGGCGATCTGCACGCCTACCTGATCGGTGAGAAACGCTTCCCGACCTATCGCCAGCTGCTGGAAGACGGCACCCGCGACGTTGCCTGATATTAGGCTTCGACCGAACGCCTGACCGGAGTGTCAGGCGGGCCCGGAAAAGAGCGTTTCCTCGCGTCATCTCTTGCCGGTCGCCGCCAGCAGGCGCATGCTTCCCGAAAAGAATACGGGAGGATTTCATGAAAGAACTGGCAGGCAAGGTTGCCTTCGTGACAGGTGCCGCTTCAGGCATCGGACTCGGTATTTCCACCGCACTCGCGCAGGCTGGCGTCAAGGTGATGATGTGCGACATCGAGAAAGACGCGCTGGACGATGCGATCAGTGGTCTGAAGCAGACAAATGCCGATGTGGATGGCGTCATCGCGGATGTGTCCCTGAAGGCCCAGCTGCAGGCGGCGGCCGATGCGACGATGGAGCGGTTCGGCCGCGTCGATATTCTCGTGAACAATGCCGGCGTTGGCGGCGGTGGCCGTTATGGCGAATGGACGGATGCCGGCTGGGAGTGGACCATCGGGGTGAACCTCATGTCCGTGGTCTGGGGCATCGAGATCTTTGGCCCGCTGATCGAAGCCCATGGCGAGGGCGGGCAGATCGTCTCGACCGCGTCGATCGCCGGTTTCCTGCCGGTCACCAACCCGCCCTACAATGTCACCAAATTCGGTGTCGTGGCGCTGAGCGAAGGCCTGCGGACAGAGCTGGAGCCGCGCGGCATCGGCGTTTCGGTCCTGTGTCCCGGTTTCATCCGGACAAAGATCATGGACTCCGCCCGCAATGTGCCGGACCGTTTTGCCGGTGCGCGCGATACGACTGGCGAGGGCGCCAATCTCGACCATTCCGAATTCGCCGAAATGGCGCGAGAGGCCATCGCGCATGGCATCGATCCGCTCTATGTCGGGGAACTTGTGCGTGAGGGGATTGAAGGCAACTGGCCTTACATCTTCACCGACAATGAGTTCGAGCCCGCCATCATGGAACGCTTCGCCAATGTGAAAGCCGGCTTCGACCGCATCCGCGGCCGCGTTCCGCGCCACTAAGCTTGTGCTGTTTCCCCGCGGGCGTTTGTGGTAGCTCAAGAAGAGAGACCCGGAAGACCGGGCGGGTAGGGAGACGATAATGACACTGAAGGCAATCAGCGCCGGCTATGGCCGCACGGGGACGATGTCCCTCAAACTCGCGCTGGAACAGCTGGGCTTCGGTCCGTGCCACCACATGATCGAAGTGATCGAGAATGGTGAAGCGCAAGTGCCGCTCTGGAATGAGGCGCTGGCAGGCAAGCCGGACTTTGACGCGATCTACAAGGGCTATAGCTCGGCGGTGGACTGGCCGTCGGCGGCGTTCTGGAAGGAACTGGCAGATCACTATCCGGACGCGAAGATCATCCTGTCATCCCGCTCGGCAGAGAGCTGGTATGGCAGCATCTCCGAGACGATCCTCGCCACCGTCTGGGCGCCCGACAAATGGCCGCCTCAAGCCGTGGAATGGTTCAAGATGGTCTCCAAAGTTCTGGAGCGCAGCTTCGGCGGCGCGAAGACGAAGGACGAACTGATCGCCAACTTCCTCGCGCATGAAGCCGAGGTGAAAGCCGCGATCCCCGCTGACCGCCTGCTGGTGCATTCCGCGAAGGATGGCTGGGAACCGCTCTGCGCTTTCCTGGGCGTCCCCGTGCCGGAAGGGGATTATCCCCGCACCAACAGCAAGGAAGAATTCTTCCAGCACATGACCAAGGCCGACGATATGTAGACCGGCAGGTTTACACGCCATCGCCGCGCGCTAACCTGAAGTTGACGGGGCAGCACGGGGCGCACAGATGGCAATATCCCAGAAATGGTGGGACCGCTGGTGGGAAGAGGATTATTCCTGGGACGGTCTGGCGGAAAAGGACTGGGAAGGCTGGGTCGTGCCGAAGGATGGCGTGCCTGTTCCCGCAGTAGATGGCGTAGACGGCCGTCAGGCAACGCTGCAGGATTACTGGCGCCGCGCAGGGCTGGCAGAGGATATCGAGCGGCCGGAATTTCAGTGCCCGCAAACGGGGCGGCGCTTCACGCGCGTTCACTTGCCGTTGGCATTCCGGGACGGTAGCCAGACGCTGAAAGGCACGAAAGACGCAGCGTTCAGCGCCGAACTGAATGACATCCTCAAGGCCGAACTGGCTAGGCCGATTCTGGAGACTCGGTCCGTTTTTCTTTGGCGTACAGATGGCCCCGACAATCGGCTCCAATGGCAGGGCGCCGTTCTGCTTGATTTCGACCTGGACGTCCTGTCCGCCCAATCCCGATCCGAGGACAGCCGAACTCCCGTATCGCTGCAGGCGAAGCATGCCGTCTTCTTGGGAGATGCCCGCTTCGCCAGCGCCGCCTTCTCGGGAGATGCTATCTTCGACCGTGCCGCCTTCTCGGAAGACGCTTGGTTCGACAGCGCCGCCTTCTCGGGAGACGCCTGGTTCGACAGCGCCGCCTTCTCGGGAGACGCCGGGTTCGACCGTGCCGCCTTCTCGGAAGACGCTTGGTTCGACAGCGCCGCCTTCTCGGGAGGCGCCCGCTTCGAGAGCACCGCCTTCTCGGGAGACGCCTGGTTCGATAGCGCTGCCTTCTCGGGAGAGGCTTGGTTCGACAGCGCCGCCTTCTCGGGAGACGCTTGGTTCAACAGCACCGCCTTCTCGGGAGACGCTTGGTTCAACAGCGCCGCCTTCTCGGGAGACGCCAGCTTCAACAGCGCCGCCTTCTTGGGAGACGCTTGGTTCAACAGCGCCGCCTTTCTAGGTAAGGCCGATTTCAGCGGGGAAGGACGTAGCCTGACCAGCGAGCGTGTGGAGCAGTCCATCGCACTGTCGTCGCAAGCCGGGGATAAAGGGGTGGCTTTGGAGGGCCGTTTGACAGGGGTGCCCGCCCCGATTTCTATCGCGCGGCGTTCTGTCCAGCGTTTCAGCGCAAAAAGGGCCGTGTTTCTGGGGCCTGCCGACTTTTCCAATCGGGATATTTTGAGTGGGTCTTATACGGATGAATCCGATTTCCATGGCGCGTACTTTTTTCACCTGTTCAAACTCCATGGCAGTGTGCTGCATCGCGGCATCAATTTTGGGAAAACCCGTGTTGAACTCGCCGTTGAACGGGGAAAGACAAAACCATCCTGCCTGCCAGTGCCTGACGCGCTGAAAGCGGGACTGGAAAATTTGAAACGCGCTGTTCCGGAAAAGCCGAAACCGCCTGGGGAAGGTGCGCCTGACTGGGAAAAAGAACAGTATGCGCGTGACGCCCCAAAATGGGCGGCGCTTTATGAAGGGGGCCTTGAGGCATTTCAGGAATGGCGGCGGAGTGAGGCGCAGGCGTTTGAGAAAGGTCCGGTTGAGGACCGCATCGAGTATTTTCGTGCTCTGGAAGACTGCTATCGCACCCTGAAACTGTTCAATGAAGATAGGCGGGACAGGCCGGAAGAGGGGCGCTTCCACCGGCTGGAACTCATCGCCCGGCGCAGGCGCAAGCGTCCGAAATATACGAAGCTTCAAATGCTGGCCTTCTGGCAGGAGAAAGAGGGCATTCCGATCTGGGAACGGGGACTGTCTCGCATTTATGGCGGGGCGTCCAATTATGGAAACTCAGTCGTGCTGCCGATTGTCTGGCTGTTTGGCGGAGTTCTTCTGTTTGCCTCAATCTACGCCGCCATGGGATCGCTGCCCCAACATCTGCCAACAGTCGGCGAGATCGAAAACGCGCTGTCCTTTTCGACTGGCCGTGTCCTGCCATTCGGGCCATGGGCAGACCCGGCCGCCTGTTCCCGTATCGGGCAGATGCTGGAAACCGCTGGCCGTGAGAATTGTGCCAGCGGTGCAATTGACTACGGCACATGGGTGCCGTTCGGTCTGCGCCTGCTCGCGAGCTTTCAGTCGCTGACTGCGATCATTCTCGTCTTCCTGTCGGGCCTTGCGGTCCGGCGGCGGTTCCAGATCAATTAGTAGCTCTTCGGCAGGCCCAGGACGCGTTCGGCGATGAAGTTGAGGATCATCTCGCGGCTGACGGGGGCGATGCGGGCGAGCATGGCTTCGCGCATCATGCGCTCGACATGGTACTCCTTGGCATAGCCCATGCCGCCATGGGTCAGCACAGCGGTTTCGCAGGCCGTGAAGCCGGCTTCGGTGCCGAGATATTTCGAGGCGTTTGCCTCGGCGCCGCACTCCTCGCCTTTGTCGTAAAGGCCGGCGGCCTTGTAGGCGAGCAGTTCAGCGGCGGAGAGTTCCGCCCATGATTTCGCCAGCGGATGCTGGATGCCCTGGTTCTGGCCGATCGGGCGGCCGAACACGACGCGTTCATTGGCGTAGCGTGCGGCACGCTCCAGCGCGGCAAAGCCAAGGCCGATGCTTTCGACGGCAAACAGCACGCGCTCCGGGTTCAGGCCCTGCAGCAGGTATTTGAAGCCCTGGCCTTCCTCGCCGATCAGGTGCTCTTTCGGCACTTCCAGATTGTCGATGAAGAGCGTGTTACACTCCACCGCCTTGCGGCCCATTTTCGGGATCGGGTTCGCCTCGATCCGGTCGCGGTTGAGATCGGTGTAGAAGAGGGAGAGGCCAAGGTGCGGCTTGGAACACTGATCCTTCGGCGTGGTGCGCGCGATGATCAGGATCTTGTCGGCACGCTGGGCGCCGGTCGTCCAGATCTTGCGGCCATTGATGACATAGCCATTGTTGGTGCGCTCGGCCTTGGTCTCCAGGCTGGACGTGTCGAGACCGGAATTCGGCTCGGTCACGGCGAAGCACATCTTCTCCTCGCCGGAAATGATCTTCGGCAGGTTTTCCTGCTTCAGTTCCGGATTGCCGAACTTCTCCAGCGGCTTTGGCCCGAAGATGTTGAGGTGGATGGCGGAAGCGCCCGAGAAGCCCGCGCCGGTGCGCGTGACGGTCTGCATCATCAGCGCGGCTTCGGTGAGGCCGAGGCCTGCGCCGCCATATTCTTCCGGGAAGGCAATGCCCAGCCAGCCGCCGGCGGCCATGGCATCGCAGAACTCTTCCGGCCAGTTGCCGGTTTCGTCCACCTTGCCCCAATACTCGTCGTCGAACGGCTCCAGCGTCTTCTCGACGGCGGCCTTGATGGCTTCCTGGTCCTCGCTCATCGGCGCAATCTGGTACATCCGGTGTCTCCTCTTGTCGGAGGAAGACTTAAGACGCCGACCTGACCGCGTCCAGACTCAGGACGCGCGACGCTGCGTCATAGGCCCGCGATCACAGGCAAAGCGTCCGGCTTGCACCAATGGACTCGAGGAAGGCCGGGTCGTGGCTGACGAGCAGGATGGCGCCGTCCCAGGCGTTGAGGCCGGTCTCCAGCGCTTCGATGGCGCGCAGGTCGAGGTGGTTGGTCGGCTCGTCGAGGATCAGCAGGTCCGGCGGCTCCGGCCGGGCGAAGACGCAGGCGAGACCCGCGCGGAGCTTTTCGCCGCCGCTGAGCGTGCCGGTCACCTGAAGGGCATCATCATTGCGAAAGCCGAACCGGGCGAGGGCGGCGTGGGCGGCATTGGCGCTGAGACCGGGGTTCAGCCGGTGCATGTTCTCAAGGATCGTCTCGCCGGGCGCCAGCAGGCTGACATGCTGGTCCAGCAGGGCGAAGTTTTCGGTGAGGCGGATGGCTGTGCCGGATGCGGGCTGCAGAGTGCCGGTTACGAGGCGGAGCAGGGTGGATTTGCCGGAACCGTTCGGCCCGGCAATGGCGACCCGTTCCGGGCCGGTCAGCTGGAAGTCCAGAGGACCGAACAAATGGCGGTCGTCGAACGCCATGCTGACCGCCTTGAAATCCAGAAGACGCCGCCCGGACGGCAGGCCGCAAGGTGGCAGGTCCATCGTGATGGGGGCGAGGATTTCGATCCGCTCGCGCGCAGCGGCCAGGTCGCCTTCGCTCTCTGCCATTTGACGGGCGGCGAGGGCGTTGCCTTTGCCGCGTGTGGCTTCGGCGCGTTCCTGCCGCTTGTCGAGCAGCATTTTCGGCGCATCGCCTTTCGCGCGGGCGGCGCGGCCCGCCTTGTCGCGCCGGTCCTGTTTTTCCTTCGCCTGCTGGGCGCTCTTCCGTGTGCGTTTCAGTGCGTCACTGGCACGTGCGAGGTCCGCTTCGGCGGCTTCGCGGGCAGCTTCGCGCGCGGTGGCATAGTCGCTCCATCCGCCGGTGAAGATGGTGTTGCCGACAGGGGAGAGTTCCACGATCCGGTCAACCTGCTCCAGAAGCGACCGGTCATGGCTGGCGATGAGCAGTCCGCCCGGCCAGGTGCGCAGGAGCGCGGCGATGGCGTCCCGCCCTTCCGTATCGAGATTGTTTGTCGGTTCATCCAGCAGCAGCAGGTCGGGGGCCTCCAGCAGCTGCCGGGCGAGCGCGACGCGCATCCGTTCGCCGCCACTGAGCGTGGCGACCGGTGTGTCCAGCGGCATGTCCCGCAGTCCGGTGTCAGCGAGGGCCTGTTCGACGCGCGAGGGCAGCGTCCAGTCGGCTTCGGCGGCATCCTCGACACTCCCGTCGCCGGCTTCGAGACGGGCAAGGCAGACAAGCGCTGCGGTGATGCCGAGGGCGCCGGCCAGATCGAGCGTTTCGTCCAGCGACTGCTGGAGCATGCCGACCGTGCCGTTCCGGTGAAGACTGCCACTCGCGGGCGCGACATCGCCAGTAATCGCGCGCAGCAGGGTCGACTTGCCGGAGCCGTTGCGGCCGACAAGACCCACACGCTCGCGGCCGAGCGAGAGCGTCAGGTCACGGAAGAGCGGGGTGCCGTCAGGCGTGGAAAGGGAGAGGGAGTCGAGCGTCAGAAAGCTGGTCATGGAAGGGCCGTGAAATGAAGTGAGAACGCAGGGCGAGGTGCTGTGCGTTTTTCATTTCGGGCATCCTTCAGCTTTCAGGCGGGGCTCGCCGAGCGGCCGACTTAGAGGGCGCGCGCCCGGAATGCAAGGGTGTGGGGCAAATTTTCAGGCCGGAAAGTCTATGCAGCGGCGCAGAGACGGCCGGGCGAAAAGCTCTCATGCAGCGGGCTGAGCGGCTTGCAGAGCATGAGGTCGGCAATGATCCGTGCCGTGATGGGGGCGAGCAGGATGCCGTTCCGATAGTGACCCGCCGCGACGAAGAGGTTCGGCGCAGCGGTGGCGCCGATCATCGGGGCGCGATCCGGCGTGCCGGGGCGGATGCCGGCCCAGGTCTCGATCACGGGCAGGTTTTCCAGAACGGGGCAGAGGCGCGCAGCGCGGGCGTGCAGGGCGGCGATGGCCTCAGGCTCTGGCGCTTCAGTGGCGACGCCCGGTTCCACCGTGGCGCCGATGATCACGCGGTCTGCCTTCGGGGCGATATAGATCGCACCGCAACGCAATGTCGTTTCCGGCGAACCATAGCCATGCGCGACGGACAGCATCTGTCCGCCATAACAATCGATCTGGTCGAGGGCCGGGTCCCAGTTCACGAGGCTGAGCGGCTGGCCGTTTTCTTCCACCTTTATGGCCGCGGTGTTCCAGCCACCGGCGGCGAGGATCAGGTCATGGCCTTCCAGCGTCAGGCGTCCGCCTTCACTGCGCAGCGGCGCCGCTTCGCTGCGGAGCGTCGCCAGCGGGCTGCGCTGCAGGGCCATGATCAGGGCACGGACAACGGCGCGGTTGTCCACCTGGCCGTCTGTCGGCATCTGCAGGGCGGCGATCAGGTCCGGCGCAATGGAGGGCTCCAGCAGGTGCGCCGTGGCGGGCGGCAGTTCCTCATGAGAAATGCCGCGGGCATCGAGCGCCCGGGCCAGCTTGTGCATGGCAGCGGTCTCTGCCTTGTCGAAGGCAAGCGCCAGGGACGGCCGGCCGCTATAGCCGGAATCGGTGTCGGCGGCGTGGGCGAGGTCTATGGAGAAATCCGGCCACAGCTCAGCGCCTTCCATGCAGAGCTCGAACAGATGCGGATGGACGCCCTCTTCGGCGGCGGCCTCATAAGCCGGGGCGAGCATGCCGGCGGCGGCCCAGCTGGCCCCGCGTCCCATCGGGGCAGGATCGTAGAGGGTCACCGGCACGCCGCGCTTCACCGCCAGTTCGAAAGCGGTCGCCAGGCCGATAATGCCTGCACCGAGAATGGCGACTTTCGGGGTGAAGCTCGAAATCGGCGGGGGAGGCGGCGGCGCGTTCATGGGCCCTCATTTAGGGCGTTTGCGCGCGAAGGTGAACTATCCGCTTTGACGCGGCGGCAGATGGTCTCGTTGTCAGGACTGGGCCTGGCCTCTCAGCAGGCGCAGATCAGGCCCGGATCAGGCAGCGTGATCCTGGGCTTTCTGGTTTTCCCAGAAATTCACGAAGGCGTCGGCCCATTTCCGGTCCTGGAAGATAACGGCCTTGGAGACTTCGCCATCTGGCGAGAAGGCCGTCCGCACCATCACTTCCGGCGCATCGCTCGTCTGGCGGTTCCGTCCCAGGAACTGCTGCACGAATGCGTCCACCACAGTTGCAAGAAGGGCGACTTCTTCCGCCGACTTCAAGCCTAGATCCACCACAATGTCGGTCGTCATAACCACCAACCCCCATGTTCCCCGGGTTTCGATTTAGTAAATCGGAAACCATAGGAATTTTGAAGCATTTTCCCCCGAAACGGGAGATTTGCCCAGACATGTGCAAAAAACGGGCAAAAGGTCGCGACAGAGGTTTGTTGCGAATTATTCTCAACTATGTTTGATGGCCTGAAACACTAAACACAGGCTCAGATATGACCGGAATTCGCCTATGGCTCACCGCCGCCACCGTCCTCCTCGCCTCATGCGGGAATGCAGGCACGCCTGCCTCCGATTCAGGCAAATCTGTAGCTGAATCAGGGGACAAGCCGCAGAACGCCGGAGTCCTGAATGTTTACTCCGCGCGCCACTATGATTCCGACAAGGCCATGTACAAAGCCTTCGAAGAAGAGACGGGCATCAAGGTCCGCTTCCGCGAATCGGGCGCGCCGGAACTTCTGGAAACCATGAAAGCCGAGGGCGATGCGAGCCCGGCAGACGTCGTGATTTCGTCCGATGCTGGCACGCTGTACCGTTTCGAAGCAGCCGGTTTGCTGCAGCCTGTGCAGGATCCGGCACTGGATGAAGCGATTCCCGAGCACTTCCGCCAGAAGGATGGCTACTGGTTCGGCCTCGCCCGCCGGGTGCGTGTCATCGCTTATGACCCGGACCGTGTCGCGCCTGAGGACGTAGCCCATTACAGCGACCTGGCCGATCCGCGCTTCAAAGGCGAAGTCTGCATGCGGTCTTCGACCAATATCTACAATCTCTCCCTGATGGGGGAGCTGATCGGCCGGATGGGCCATGACGCTGCGCAGGCCTGGGCCGATGGCGTTGTCGCGAATTTCGCCCGTCCGCCGCAGGGCGGGGACATTACCCAGATCGAATCGATCGCCGCGGGTGAATGCTCGGTCGCGCTGACCAATCACTATTATTATGTCCGCATGACCACAGGCGCGCCGAGTCAGCAGGCCGCTGCTGCCAAGGTGAAGCTCAGCTTTCCCGAGCAGGACACGACCGGCACGCATGAGAATGTTACCGGCGCCGGTATCGCGGCCAACGCGCCGCACCGCGAGAATGCGATCCGGTTCATCGAATGGCTTGCCAGCGTCGATGGCCAGAGCTGGCTGACCCTTGAAACCAAGGAATACCCGATGATCGAAGGCGCGCCGCTGCCTGAAGGGCTGGATGCCCTGCCTGATTTCAAGCGCAGCGACTTCCCGCTGGACGAACTGGGCATGCACCAGTCCGAAGCGCAGGAGATCTTTGACAAGGCCGGCTGGAACTGAGGCAGACACGCTTGGCCGGTCTTCCCCTTCCAGTGCGGGTGTTTTCCACCCGGCGCCTGAGCCTTCGGCCCGCTGATGGGCCGGCCGTGCTGGCCGGTGCCATCATTGCTGTGCCGGTTGTCTCGGTTCTGCTGGCTGCCGTGTTCGTGGGCGGCGGGGAGGCGTGGCAGCATATCCGCGACACGCTGATGGTGCCGTATCTTGGCGGAACGCTGGGCACGCTGGCGATGGCTGCCTTCTTCATGCTTGCTTTCGCCGTTCCGGCTGCCTGGCTCGTGACCATGCATGACTTTCCGGGACGGCCGGTCTTCGAATGGCTGCTGATCCTGCCACTGGCCGCGCCCGGCTATGTGCTGGCCTATGCCTGGGGTGACCTGATGGGGGTGGGCGGGCCGCTGCAGTCTGCCCTGAGGGATCTGACGGGCTGGTCGGCGCGGGATTACTGGTTCCCGTCCATGCGGTCGATGCCAGGCCTCGCCTTCGTGCTGGCCAGCGGTCTCTATCCTTATGTGTATCTGACAGCGCGTACGGCGTTCGTCTCCCAGTCCATCTGTGCGCTGGAAGCGGCGCGCAGCCTTGGGGCTTCGCCGCTGCGCAGTTTCTGGAGCGTTGTCCTGCCGGCGGCGCGGCCTGCAATCGCTGCAGGCCTGGCGCTCGCCCTGATGGAGACGGCAGCGGATTATGGCGCGGCCGAGTATCTTGGTGTGCCGACCCTGACCTTCGGCATCGTGCGCGCCTGGAAGAGTTTCGGGGAACCGGCGGCTGCGGCACGTCTCGCGGTGATTCTTCTGGTCCTGGTCGTCGGCCTGTTGCTGGCCGAACGCTGGAGCCGGGGCCGCGCAGGCAGCCAGCAAAGTTCCACCCGCTGGCGGGCGGTTTCCCGCACGAAGCTCGGTGGTTTCTGGGGCTGGGGCGCGGCGCTTTTCTGTCTGGTCGGCTTCTCCATCGGTTTCCTCGTGCCCGTGTCGCGACTTGTCTGGCGCGCGCTGGAGGCCCGGGAATATGTCGCCCCGATCGGCGAGGCACTGAAGAACACGCTCATTCTGGCGGGCGCAGGCGCCGCTTTCGGGTTTGTGCTGGCGCTGGTGATTGCACTGGCGGGACGCGGGAAGGGGCCGGGCGCTGCCTTTGCGCGGCTGACGGCCTCGTCCGCCTATGCCATTCCGGGCGCTGTTCTGGCGCTGGGTGCGCTGGTCGTTCTGGGAGGGCTGGGTTTGACGCTGACGGGGATTGTGCCGGTGATTGCCCTGGCGTGGGTCTATGCCAGCCGTTTCACCACCACAGGTGCCGAACCGATGGTCGCGGCGCTTGCCCGTGCCCCCGCCTCGCTGGGCCATGCCGCGGAAAGCCTGGGTGCCTCGCCGCTGCGCCGGGCGCGGGAGGTGGACCTGCCGATTGCCCTCTCCGGGGCGAGTGCCGGGGCACTCATTCTGTTTGTCGAATGCCTGAAGGAACTTCCGGCGACGCTGATGCTGCGCCCGTTCAGCTGGGACACGCTGGCTGTGCGCGCCAATGCCTATGCGACGGATGAACGGCTGGCTGCGGCGGCCCTGCCTGCGTTGCTGATCACAGTGGCCGGCCTGATCCCTGTGATCCTGCTGTCGTGGCGTCTGTCCCACTCGCGGCCGGGTGAGCACACGCATGAGTGAGAGCCTGTCCGCCATCGGGGTCAGCCGTGCCTATCACGGCGTGCGCGTCGTCGATTCCGTCTCGCTCGACCTGAAGCCCGGCGCGATTACCGCGCTGCTTGGCGGATCGGGCGCGGGCAAGTCGACACTGCTGCGCCTCTTCGCGGGGCTGGAGCCGGTGGATGATGGCGAGATCCGTCTGGGCGGCCGGGTGCTGTCGTCGACGAAAACCACACTTGCCCCGGACAAGCGCCGGATCGGCCTGATCTTTCAGGACTTTGCGCTGTTTCCACATCTGACCGCGCTGCAGAACGTTCAGTTCGGCCTGAAACCGCTCGGCAAGGAAGCGGCGCAGGCCGAAGCGCTCGCCTGGCTTGGCCGCCTTGGCCTGACACAAAGGGCCGATGCCTATCCGCATGAATTGTCGGGCGGGGAGCAGCAGCGCGTCGCCATCGCGCGTGCGCTGGCGCCGAAGCCCGCGGCGATCCTCATGGACGAACCGTTCTCCGGCCTCGACCCGGCCTTGCGCGCCAGTGTGCGCGATGAGGCGCTGGAGGCTGTGCGCGCGGCTGATATTCCCGCACTGCTGGTGACGCACGATCCGATGGAAGCGCTGGAAGCGGCAGATCATGTCGCGATCATGCGTGGCGGCAGGATCCGGCAGGAAGGCCCGGCGGCCGAAGTGTACATGAACCCGGTCAGCGCCGATGTGGCGGCGTCACTCGGCCCTGTGAACCGGATGGCCGCGGCTGGCGTGCCAGCAGGTCTGGCGGAGATGGCAGAGGGAATGGAACTGGTCGTACGCCCGGAAGGAATCTGCCTCGATCCGGAGTCCAAAGTGCGTGCAAAGGTTCTGGCGAGCCAGGTCACCGGGGCGATGACGCGCCTGGTTCTGGAGGCGGGCGGGCAACGTCTTGTGGCGCTGGTGCCGCGTCACCAGGCCCCGAAAGCCGGCGAAGAGACGGGAATCCGCCTCGATCCGGCGCTTTCGTTCATCTTCCCCTCAGCTTGAGCCTGACATTTTTGTTATTCTGTAGCTTCCCCCTCGCAATTGCGGGCTGAGGCCCGTAGATTCAGGGGAACAGGCGGAAAACGGAGACAGGACCCGCATGGCCCGTAACTTTCTGCGATATATCGCAATGGCAGCAGCCTCCGTGGTTGTCGCGGCTTCAGCGTCTGCACAGGGCCTGATCCGGGATGCAGAGATCGAGGAAACGCTCCGCGAGTGGACCGATCCGATCCTTGATGTGGCGGGGCTGAAACCGAGTGATGTGGGGCTCTACATCATCAATGATCCGTCGCTGAACGCCTTTGTCGCCAACGGCCAGAACATCCACATCCACACCGGCCTGATCATCGCGGCGGACTCGCCGGGACAGATCAAGGGCGTGCTGGCGCACGAGACCTGCCACATCGCCTGCGGCCACACGGTCACACGCAGCCGGGCGGCCGGCGTTGCGTCCCGCCCGGCGCTGATCTCCATCGGCCTCGGCATCCTGGCGATCGCGGCCGGGGAAGGCGGGGCCGGTGCGGCGCTGATCGGGTCTTCTCAGCAATTCGCCGCGCTCAATTTCTATGTTCACACCCGCTCCGAAGAGGCGATGGCCGATACGGCGGCGGTGTCGTACCTCACCGAGCTTGGCGAATCGCCGGAAGGCATCGTGGAGTTCTTCGAGAAGTTCCGCGCGCAGGAAGTGATTTCGCAGGCGCGGCGCTACCCGTATTTCCGCTCCCACCCGCTGGCCTCTGACCGGATCCGGAATGTGCGGATGCTGGCGGACGAGTCTCCCACGCGGGACGTTCCGCCTACGGACCGGGAGCAACACCAGTACGAAATGATGCGCGCCAAGCTGATCGGCTTCCTGGACACGCCCGGCAAGGTGCGCCGGGAGTATCCCGATACCGACCAGAGCGAGCCGGCCCGTTACGCCCGGTCCATCGCAGCCATGCAGGCCTCCGACATGCAGGTCGCGCTCGACGACATCAATTCGCTGCTGGTGGATGAGCCGGACAATCCGTATTTCTGGGAGCTGAAAGGACAGATCCTGTTCGAAGGCGGCCGGGCCGCGGAGTCGGTGGAGCCGCACCGCAAGTCACTTGAGCTGAAGCCGGGGCAGCCGCTCCTGCTGATCAACTATGCACGCTCCCTGAATGCGCGGGCCGAGCCGGGCGACATCGAGCAGGCAGAGACGGCCTTGCGCGATGCCTTGATTGCCGAACCGAACAATGCGTTCGCCTGGCAGCAGCTGGCCATTACGCTGGAGAAACAGGGCCGCCGGGCAGAGGCCCAGCTGGCCACAGCGGAGTCGGCCTATGCTGTGGGCGACCTGCAGCGCGCCAACATATTCGCCCACCGTGCCCGCGAGCAGCTGGAGCGCAATACGGTCGACTATCGCCGGGCCGACGACATCCTGCTGATCACGGACCCCAGCAATCCGGACAATCGCGACTTTTACGAGCGCGTTTCCCGGCGCGGCGTCAATCAGTTCTCAATTACAGTCGGTGAGCACTGAATCCCTTCAACTTTCTGTTAGGTCCAATGGACGGGCATGCCCGCGCCAGTATAGTCACGCCGAAACGAAACAGCCCGGAACGGGCCTGGAAAGGTATAGATGATGATCCGCCCCCTGCTTGCGACCGCCACTGTCGCCATGGTTGCCATGACCCCAGCCTGCGCCGAAGGCAACAAGGCCCCGGTCACCATGGAACGCGCCGAGCTTGAGACGATTATTCACGAATACATCGTGACGCATCCCGAAGTGATCGAGGAAGCGATCATCGCCCTCAATGCCCGCGATCGCGCCAATGCCGCAAAAGCGGCGCAGGAGGCGATCAGCCAGAACAAGGATCAGCTTTACAGTCTCGATACGGACCACTTTATCGGTCCGGCAGATGCGCCGGTGACTGTGGTTGAATTCTTCGATTACCGCTGCGGCTACTGCAAGCGGTCCATGCCTTTCGTGCAGGAACTGCCGGAGAAGTATGACAACAAGGTCCGCGTCGTCTTCAAGGAATACCCGATCTTTGGTGGCATCAGCGAAACAGCGGCGCTGGCGGCCCTCGCAGCCGGCAAGCAGGACAAGTATTACGACATGCACGTCGCGCTGATGAACCTGAAGTCAAACGACGAACTGACCGAAAAGAAGATCGACGAACTGGCCGAAGAGGTCGGTGTCGACGTCCGCAAGATGCGGGCGGACATGAAGTCGGTCGCACTCAAAAAGCAGCTGGACGACATGCAGCGTCTTGGCCACGCCCTGAACCTCAGCGGCACGCCGGGCTTCTATATCGGTGACACGGCCATCGAAGGCGCAGACGAGCAGGGCGTCCGGAACGCCATCAAGAAAGAGCTGGAAGGCTAAGCCTCAGATCGGCCGCGACGTATCGTAGGGGCTGTCGAGAGAGAAGGCGGGGATCAGGGCGACCAGTTCGCCGCCTTCATCATCCACCAGATCATAAGTGCCGCGCATCATGCCCGATGGGGCGGCGAGCGGTGCGCCGGATGTGTAGCTGAAGCGTTCGCCGGGGCCGAGGGTCGGCGTCTGACCGATCACGCCTTCGCCGTCGACTTCCTGCAGGCGGCCCATCGCATCGATGATTTCCCAGTGCCGCCGGATAATCGTCCAGGTGCGCTCGCTCTCATTCTCCACGTCGACTGTGTAGGACCACATGAACCGTCCGGCGGCCGGTTCTGACTCGTCATACATGAATTTCGGACGCACGCGGATGCGCACCCCGTCGGTGACGTGTTCATACTGGGGTGGGGGCGACCTTCGAGCCATTCGATGAAATTGCCCGCTGTTTGTTTACACCTTGTTAAGAGCCTGAATCAGGTCTGCTTCAAGGTCGTCGCTGTCTTCCAGACCGACCGAGAAACGGATCCAGGAACGGTCGAGCCCCATCGTTGCCTGCTCTTCATCGCTGAGGGCACGGTGCGTCGTGGTCGACGGGTGGCAGGCCAGGGATTTGGTGTCGCCAAGATTGTTGCAGATGTCGACCAGCTCCAGCGCGTTGAGGAAACGGAACGCCGCTTCCTGTCCGCCTTTGACCGACAGCGCCATCATCGTGCCGCCCATGCGCATCTGCTTCTTGTGGACCTCATAGTGCGGGTGATCCTTGCGGTGCGGATAGCGTACGGCCGCAATGGCAGGATGGTCTGCGATGGCATCCGCAAGGCGCGCCGCGCTGCGGCTCTGCGCTTCGACACGCAGCTGCATCGTTTCAAGGCCTTTCAGTACGACCCAGGCATTAAACGGCGACGCCGCCGGGCCCATATGGCGCAGCCACGGGTCGTAGATCTCGGTCATCCGCGCTTCATCGCAGAGGATCGCCCCGGCCATGACGCGGCCCTGGCCATCCATGTGCTTCGTGGCGGAATAGACGACGACATCGGCGCCAAGCTCCAGCGGCTTCTGCAGGATCGGTGTGGCGAACACATTGTCGACCACCAGCAGGGCGCCGGCCTTGCGGCAGAGTTCCGAAACGGCGGCAATGTCCACGCCGTCCAGCAGCGGGTTGGCCGGGCTTTCGATCAGCACCAGCTGGCAGCCCTTGGCAATCTCGCGTTCCCAGGCGTCCATGTCAGCGCCGTCCACAAAGACGGTCTCGATGCCGTATTTCGGCATCTGGTTGGCGATGATCCAGCGGCAGGAGCCGAACAGGGCCTTGGCGGCCACGACGCGGTCGCCGGTTTTCAGCGGCGCCAGGATGGCTGAGGAAATCGCGCCCATGCCGGATCCGGTGACGCGGCAGGTCTCGGCCCCTTCGATCAGGGCGAGGCGCTGTTGCAGCATCTCGCAGGTCGGGCTGCCATAACGGGAATAGACAAAGCCCGGCTCTTCACCGGCCATGCGGCGCATCGCCTGTTCGGCGCTGTCATAGGCATAACCGGAGGTGAGGTAGAGCGCTTCGGCGATCTCCCCATGCTCGGAGCGCATGAGGCCACCGCGCACCGCTTTGGTGGCAGGTTTCCAGCCTTTTTTGGCGTCTCCGCCCGATGCGTCTGCCATGGCAGCTTATTCCTTGTGTTTCCGTGTTTCGCCCTTATGCCTGAGAGGGCGAGGGGTGCAAGAGATGGCACAGGATACAGGTGTTCTTCCCGACCGGGAAATCGAGGCGCTGGTGGCTTCCGGCGCCATCCGCACAGACACGCCGCTGGACGAGGGACAGGTGCAGCCGGCCAGCCTCGACCTGCGCTTGGCGGAAGACGCGTATCGCCTGCGCGCGAGCTTCCTGCCCGGCAAGGAACGTACGGTCGCCGAGATGCTGCAGGAGCCGGGCATTCACCTGCACCGGATCGACCTGACGCAGGAAGGCGCGGTGCTGGAGACCGGCTGTGTCTACCTCGTGCCTCTGCAGGAACATCTCCGCTTGCCGGCCGGCATTGCCGCGCGGGCGAACCCGAAAAGCTCAACCGGCCGGATCGATGTGTTCACGCGTCTGGTAACGAATCGGTCGCGCGCCTTTGACGAAGTGCCGACCGGTTATTCCGGCCCGCTTTATCTTGAAGTGTCGCCCCGGACCTTCCCGATCATGGTGCGCCCCGGCGACCGCCTTGCGCAGATCCGGTTCAAGAAGAAGCGGCCGGACGCTCTGAAGGAGAAAGTCGTTTCGATCGACCTGGAGCCGCCAGCAGGCCAGCCTGCGGGATACCGGGCAAAGCACCATTCCGGTGTGGTCGACCTGCGCGGGCTCGGCGCGCATGACGCGGCCCAGTTCTGGGAACCGGTCTATCCGCGTGACGGGCGGATCGTGCTGAACCCGGAAGAGTTCTACATTCTCGTCTCACGCGAGACGGTGAAAGTCGGTCCGAACGAGGCGGCAGAGATGGCACCCATCGCGCCGGAGCTGGGCGAGTTCCGCGCGCATTATGCCGGCTTTTTCGATCCGGGCTTCGGGACCAATACGGGTGGCAGCCGCGCCGTGCTGGAAGTGCGATCGCGCGATGTGCCGTTCATTCTGGAGCATGGCCAGCCGGTTGCGAAACTGATCTACGAGCCGATGCTGGGCAAGCCGGCCGCGCTCTATGGCGGCAAGGGCTCCAACTATCAGGGCCAGGGCCTGAAGCTGTCGAAGCATTTCCGAGCGTGAGCGGGTTCAAAGCAATGAACGGCGGTCAGCTTATTCTGGACTGGTCAACTCTTGGTGCGCCTTCGCCGAATCCTCTTGCAGAACTCGACTCGCCCTTTTGAATATCCTGCGGGCTTGGGTTGCTGACAGAGTATTAGATATTGCTGGCTTTCGCGCCTCTATTCCCGTCCAGCGCACATATATCTGACCATCTGTACCGGAACGAAACTCCAGCCATCCATCGATTTCTTCCTCATCTTCCGGGAATGAAACAGTCAGTGTCGCGGACCGAAGAACGTACACATAGGCGCCGTCCCCAAGGTCCATCATTGCGAGTGTTGCGGCAAAATCGTCAGGGTCGTACACTACCTCATCAGCGAGAGCGTAATGAATGGTGCTGGAATAACCTTTGTCGGCCCAGACTTTTCGAGGAGTCATATTGCCCTCTTCACCATGAAAGCCCGTGATAGCTTCACAACCATGCAATGCCGTGATAGATATCAAAATCTGCGCAATCGTCTTTACGTTGTCCATCGAATTCTCTCCCAACTGCTTTGCCAAAAGGCGCTATTGGCCATCTGAGCCGTCGGCGTCATCTTGTTGGTTGCCATCGAAATCGACAGGCGTGTCTGCCGGAGTGTCCGAGTTACCCGATGTGCCATCGTCGTTGACTATGGCTCCCGTTTTGCAGGCCTCGGGCGTGTCATCGCGGGGGACAAAGCGCCTTAGTTCCGGGTTGAAGTCATATTGCGAGGCACACTTGTCCATCCAGACCTGATAGTCCTCAGCATCCGACAAACGTACGCCGGTGGATGCACGAATAGTCGCAAGTAGCCAGTTCTGCAGAGACAGCGATATTTGTCCAGGCTCGTCGCCTGCTTCCGAAGAAGCAACTTTTTCGATGTAATCTGAAAGATTGCCGGTCGTTGGGTTGGTGGCGAATTCTTCTCGCGCTTTAAGCGCATCCACCGCGACCCCCAGCCTTTGTAAAGACGTGCTAACCTTCTCAAAGTCGTATCGCAGTGCTTCGTCATCCCGCAGGATCTCAAAGATTTCAGCCGATCTACGCTTAACAATGTTTGGTACGATTGTATCTGTGGTGATGACTGTCGCAACCAAAAATGGCAGGTCCACTGGCGTTGGCCTGCTATCACCGGCGAGCAGTACCTGCTCCCCCTCTAGATCGTATTGAAATGACTTTCCGGTCCAATACTGTCTTTGCTCGGATCTGGGGACGCCAGCAATAATCATGCCCCCCTTTCTAAAGCGCCCCAGAGGCATTCCTCCGCTCTCGGACGTCTGAGCGCTCGAATAGAGCTGGAACTGGAAGTCGACCAACATTTCATTGTCACCTTGCGTGACCAATTCTGCGGCTCGCGAGGCGACTTGTAGAAACGGCTCCGCATAGGGGGCGCTGACGATGTTGGAAAGTGTTCCAAATTGACCCGAAATCTGATCAAGTAGCTCGCGTGTCCGTTCATTTCGTTCCGATGCGACGCTGAATATCCGGATGCGGAAGTAAGGGGGGACCCGGTTGTCCCAATTGTCTTGACTGTACACAAGCAAGTCGGCAAACGACAGGGCTGTATTGGCTTTCACGCCACGCTGGTAGAACACCGCAATCGATTTTTCGTCTTCGCCCGCCGTTGCCGCTACATCGAGCACCACGGCGATATCATATGTTTTAGAATCGCGGTCATCCTCCAGTCCGGTATTAAAGAGGTGTCTGGGCAGAACCACGCGATTGACTACAATCGATACAGGGTCTCCATTCTGTACCAGTGTCTGATCACCTTTAGGTACCTGCTGGAATGGTCGGACGAGGTCGAAGACGTTACCGTGCTCGCTCTTAAATTCCCCCGCCTGAATGTAGAATACCCGGGTGTCATCATGAAGCGGTGTATTCACGACTGTGCTATCAATGTTGAATAACGACGTGCAGGACGCGATCGAGAGTAACAAAAATGGAAGGAACAAAGCTCTCATAACATCCCATCCCAGAACAACAACCCAAGGTCGAATTATCATGGTTTCGGGGTCTTAACAATATATGGCCGCTACTTTTCGGAGAGAGTTGTTTCATGGATGTCCTGGGACCCAGACGGAATAACGCGCCAGCGCCCAGAAAAACACAGCGGGCGGACATGATCTTTTTGTTTGGTTTTCCAGCTTTGCCCTGAAGGCTTCGTCGCCGAAGCTTTCCGAAATGGCGACGATGCTTCCACTGTCCACGACCCGTAGGTTTAGGCGGGTCCTTACCCTCAAGGCCGAACAAGCCTAGGAAACGATGGTCCAGTGAGTACCAGTGCGTATTGCGGGAACAGGTGAGTTTGCCGTCCACGAACAGGCAAGTGTAGATCTGTCGCGGAAGCGGTTAAGGATTAGGAGTCCACTGCCGTATCCTCGTCTGCTTAGGTGAGTGAAGTCAGGGCTTGGATCAGACTGGTTGCTGTTTCAGCTCGGGCCATTCCGGCCAGGTCACATGGGCGAAGTAGTGCGCTTTCATCCGGTCGATATAGGCGGGCAGGTTGGCGTGCTTCCGGATCAGACCCGTCAGAGGCGTGTCGAAGAATTCCGTGGCGCAGGAGATCAGCACAGCAGCCACGGCCGCATCGGCGCAGGTGGGCTTATCGCCCAGCAGGTAGTCCTGATCGCCGAGCTGCATGGAGATTGTGCTGATGTCCCAGTCGGCCAGCTGCATGCGTTCGGCTTCGGTAAAGCGGCCTGTGCCTTCGCCCATATGTGTTGCGGCGACGCCTTCGCGCACCTCCTTCAGCACGGTGGGGCGGGCAGGCTCCGGAACATCGGAAAAGAACTGCGCCGGACCCTTGTTGAAATTTTCGTCCTTCATCCACCGCTCATAGGCCATGATCTTCGCCAGTTGGCCCTCGGCCATCCGCTCCAGCGCCCAGCTGAGGGCGATGTCCTTGCTGGTCATCCCGTCATAGAGGTCTTTGCCGAGCTTGGCTTCGTAATGGTGCCGGATGAAATTGCTGTCTTCGATCAGCTGGCCGTCATCGATGACATAAGGTGCCTTGTGCTTCGGCACGGCGTCGAGATCCGCGATGGCGCGGGTGAAGTCGACGCCCAGCATCTGCAGCTGGATGTCGGCTTTCATGACAAAGGGACTGGGCGAAGGGCAGCCGAACATGGGGCCCCATCCGTAGAACGTGATCATCGTCTTTCTCCTGGTTCGGGTTGCGATGAAGACTTGATAGCGACGGCCTGCTGACAGCATGGTGTCAGCAGCGTGGCAGTAGGGTCCATTTCATGAGACGTACCGAAAGACTGTTCCAGATCATCCAGATCCTGCGCCGCAAGAACCGTCCGGTGACCGGGCGCGAGCTGGCGGAGGAACTGGAAACGAGCCTGCGCACGCTCTACCGCGACATGGCGGAGCTGATCGCCCAGCGCGTGCCGATACGGGGGGAGGCGGGCACGGGCTATGTGCTCGACGCGCGCTACGACATGCCGCCACTGATGCTGACGACGGATGAGCTCGAAGCCGCCGTGTTGGGCGCACGCTGGGTGGCAGCGCGTGGTGACGCCCGGCTGGTGCGCGGGGCGGAGGACCTGATCGCGAAGCTATCGACGGCCGTGCCGCTGGAGCTTCAGCCCGTGATCATGGATGCGGGGCTGGTACCGGTCAGTTTCCGCAAGCGGCCGGAGGACTCCTTCGATGTCGCGCTCGTGCGAGAGGCCATCCGGACACAGAAGAAGCTGGATCTCGGCTATGCCGATGAGGCGGGCAATGTCACGCGCCGCACGGTCTGGCCCTTCCTGATCGTCTATGCCGATCATATCCGCATGATGTGCGCCTGGTGTGAGTTACGGGAGGGCTTCCGCCACTTCCGCACCGACCGGGTGAAACAGGTCGAGATGCTGGACGCGCGTTTCCCGGAACGGGTCGCACGCCTGCGCAAGCGGTGGGAAGCGGTGCGCGAGGAAGAACGCAAATGCGAGACTACTCGTCCAGGTTCAGACGCATCTCTGTGATGTAGGGCGCAAAGCCCGCTTTCTCATAGGCGCGGATCGCGGGCTCATTCGTGGAGTAAACGGTCAGCCGGAGCTCGCTCAGGCCATTCGCCTTCGCCCAACCGGTCAGATAGTCGATCAGCACCTTGTTGAGGCCCCGCCCGCGATAGTCCGGGCGCACGAACATGAAGCCCAGGAAGGCGTGCCACTCATGCCGGATATAGTGTTTCGAGCGCTGCTTGTGGGCGTAGCCTGAGGCAACGACTTCGCCGTCCAGCTCCACGACGGCAACTTCCGCTTCGTCGGAATCGATCAGTTCACCGATGTCGTAATAGCTGATCGGATCCGGCTTCAGCGTATGGTCATAGGGCCGCTCCGCCGTGATGATGCCCTGTTCGAATTCTTTCAGGAGCGGCAGGTCTTCGCGCGTGGCGGACCGGACGATCGGCGCACCAGCCATTAATGGACAGCGGCGATGTCGCGATAATTGATCAGCTGCCCTGTGCGCGTCTCGTCCTTGCTGACCAGTTTCACCAGTTCCGCGGCAACTTCGTCCGGTGACGGAATGGTCATCGGATCTTCACCCGGCATGGCTTCGGCGCGCATGCCGGTGCGGGTGCCGCCCGGATTGAACAGGTTTGCCCGCAGGGACAGGTTCTCCTGCTCGTCTGCCCAGCCGAGCACCATGGCTTCCAGCCCGGCCTTCGCGGCCTGGTAAGGCCCCCAGAAGGCACGCGGGTGGCGGGCCACGCCGGAGGTGACGAATACGGTGCGCGGGGCATCCGATTGGTGCAGCCAAGGGCCAAGGCTGCGGATCAGATGGAAATTGGCGGTCAGGTTTACCGCGATGGTTTCCTCGAAGCTGCGCGGACCGCAGGTTTCCAGCGGCCCCAGCGTGCCGAGAATGCCGGCATTCGCGACCAGACCATCGAGGCGGCCGAACTGTTCGCCAATCACCTTGCCAAGTGTCTCGATGCCTTTGGTGTCCTTCAGGTCCATCGGAACCAGAACGGCCTCGCTGCCGGCGGCGCGGATTTCGTCGTCCAGCTTTTCAAGGGCCAGTTTCGACCGGGCGATGGCAATGACCACATCACCCTGTTTCGCAAGGTGAAGGGCGGCGGACCGGCCGATGCCGCGGGAGGCGCCGGTGACGAGGATGAGACGAGGCTGGGTCATGCCGCGCGTCTAGCGCAGGCCTTACGCGTCGTCCAGCAGGGAGAGCTGACGCTCCTTGTCGCTCTCGTCGCTCTCATAGTCGACCAGCGGGGTCGGGTATTCGCCGGTGAAGCAATGGTCGGAGAATTGCGGCATCATATTGTTGCGCACAGGTTCGCCGATGGCCTTGTAGAGGCCCGGAACCGAAAGGAAGCCGAGCGAGTCCACCTTCAGCTCACGCACCATTTCTTCATGCGTGTGAATGGCGGCGAACAGTTCGGATTTTGCGGCCATGTCGATGCCATAGAAATCCGGGTTCACGATGGGCGGGCTGGCGGAGCGGAAGTGCACTTCCTTCGCGCCGGCATCCTTCACCATCTGGACGATCTTCTTCGACGTGTTGCCGCGCACGATGGAGTCGTCCACCAGCACGACGCGCTTGCCTTCCAGCACCGCCTTGTTCGGGCTGTGCTTCTTGGAAATGGCGCTCTGCCGGCCGACCTGCGTCGGCTGGATAAAGGTCCGGCCCACATAGTGGTTCCGGATGATGCCCATCTGGAAGGGGATGCCCGACTGCTCGGAGAAGCCGAGCGCGGCTGGCACGCCGGAATCCGGCACTGGTACGACGACGTCTGCGTCCGCCATGGTTTCCGCGGCCAGCTGGTGGCCCATGCGGCGGCGGACCTCATAAACAGAGCGGCCCTGAACAATACTGTCAGGGCGCGCAAAGTAGACATATTCGAAGATGCAGGGGCTCGCCGGGCGGGCCTGTGTAAAGCGATGGGACTCAATGCCCTTGTCGGAAATGACGACAATCTCGCCATTCTCGACTTCGCGCACGAACTCGGCGCCGATAATGTCGAGCGCGCAGGTTTCTGACGCCAGCACAAATGCATCGCCCAGACGGCCGAGCACCAGCGGACGCAGGCCTACCGGGTCACGCGCGCCGATCAGTTTCTTGCCGGTCAGGCCGACCAGGGCGTAACCGCCTTCAATCTTCTGCAGCGCATCGATCAGGCGCTCCAGGAAACGCGGACGGCTGGACCGGGCGACGAGGTGAAGGATCACCTCGGTGTCCATGGTCGACTGGAAGATCGCGCCGTCGCGCACCAGGTCGTGGCGCAGCTTTCGGGCATTGGTCAGGTTGCCATTGTGGGCAACGGCAAAGCCGCCGCCGGCAAGGTCCGCAAAGATCGGCTGGATGTTGCGAAGCATCGGCCGGCCCTGCGTGGAGTAGCGGTTGTGGCCGATCGCGGCATGTCCGGGCAGGCGGGTGCGCAGGTCACCGCCGAAATGCTCGCCAACCATGCCCATATGGCGCTCGGAGGGGAAACGCTTGCCGTCGAAGGAGGTGATGCCGCAGGCTTCCTGTCCCCGGTGCTGAAGGGCGTGAAGGCCCAGAGCGGTGAGCAGGCTCGCCTCGTGGTTTCCGAAGATACCAAAGACGCCACACTCTTCGCGGGGCTTGTCGTCATCGTGATCAAAATGGACCATACGACAGCGCCTCCTGGATGACAGACTTGCGACAGGGGCCTATTGCCCGTTTTCCTCCGCCGAGGAAAGGGGGGCTTGCACCTCTTTTCCCACCTTGGCCGCTTCGACGTTCACGAAATCAGCCAGATCGCGCAGCGGAGGATAGGTGATTCCGTTCTGAATGAAGCTCGGAATCCGGTTCTGTTCGAGGACGAGCCCCAGAAGGACTACAAAGAAAACAAGGGCTACGAAGCCGCGCAGCACGCCGAACACGGCGCCGGCCACATGATCGAACATGCCGATGCCTTCGGCACCATGGATATTTTTCGAAAGCCGCTGTCCGAGCCAGGCGATCAGCACATAAACGATGATGAAGGCGACGATCAGCAGAATCACGTCTGCCGTCCAGGGCGCCAGATTCGGCGGCAGCAGGGCAGAGAGATCATCGTGGAAGAAGACGCGGGCATAGTAGGCGGCGGCCAGCGCGCCGATGAAGGCGCCGAGCGTGGCCAGTTCCCTGAGAAACCCACGGGCAAATCCCATGATCCCTGAGATCACGACAACCGCCAGCGCGATTCCGTCGAAAGCTGTAATGGACTCAAGCATTCAGTGCGTCCGGGGCAAGCAACTCCACAAGGTCGATAAGCCGTTTAATCGGCGTCACGGTCAAGCCATCCACTGCGGTCGGTGCGCCTTCAGGGACAAAAGCGCGCTCGAAGCCCAATCGTTCCGCTTCTTTCAGGCGCTGCTCCATACGGCTGACCGGACGCACCGCGCCGGACAGGGCCACTTCGCCGAAGAACACGCTGCGTTCCGGAGCTGGGTTGGCCGAGAGCGAAGTGAGCAGGGCGGCCGCCGCGGAGAGGTCGCCGGCGGGTTCCATAATCTTGTAACCTCCGGCGACGGAGAGATAGACGTCCATCCCCGCCAGCGTGATGCCGCATCGCGCTTCCAGCACGGCGAGCAGCATGGCGAGGCGGCCGGAATCCCAGCCGACGACACTGCGCCGGGGCGTACCATAGGCACTCTTGGCAACGAGGGCCTGAACTTCTGCCAGTACGGGGCGGGAGCCTTCCATGGCCGCAAACACCGCTGCGCCGCCTTCGCTTTCGCCATCCGCGCTGAGGAACAGGGCCGACGGCTCCTTCGCCGGGGCGAGGCCGTACTGGTGCATCTCGAAGATGCCGATCTCGTCGGTCGGCCCGAACCGGTTCTTCACCGCACGCAGGATGCGGAACTGATGGCCGCGCTCGCCTTCGAAATAGAAGACGGCGTCCACCATATGCTCCACCACGCGCGGGCCGGCGATCGTGCCTTCCTTGGTGACATGGCCGACCAGGACGAGCGCCGCGCCGGACTTCTTCGC
Organism: Hyphomonas jannaschiana VP2; assembly: GCF_000685215.1. Taxonomy (GTDB): domain Bacteria; phylum Pseudomonadota; class Alphaproteobacteria; order Caulobacterales; family Hyphomonadaceae; genus Hyphomonas; species Hyphomonas jannaschiana. The sequence continues at coordinate 50,051 of NZ_ARYJ01000013.1, read as the reverse complement.
CCAGCGGGTCAGCTCCTGTGCACAGGCCCGGACCTGGGCGACAGAGCCGGGGGCCGCTTCCAGGCTGTCGGACCAGAGCGTCTGGATCGAGTCAATCACGACAAAGTCCGGTTCAGCCGCCTTTAGTGCGCTTATAATCTTGCGTAAGTCCGTTTCGGTTGCGAGCTGGACAGGGCTTTCGGCCACTTTGAGACGCTTGGCGCGGTCCTGAATCTGAGGGGCCGCTTCCTCGCCGGAGACGTACACCGTCTTCAGCCCGTTACGGGCAAGGCGCGCCGCAACCTGCAGCAACAGCGTCGATTTGCCGATTCCGGGATCACCCCCGATCAGCGTTGCGGAAGAGGGGACAATGCCGCCGCCGAACACACGGTCCAGCTCATTGACCCCCATCACGATCCGCGCCGGCGCCTCGGCCGTGTCATTCAGCGCCACAAACTCCGCCTTGCCGGACCGTTTGGAGCCCGTCTTCGGCGCCGCGAGACCGCCGGGAACACCGCCGGTGACTTCCTCGACCAGCGTGTTCCATTCCCCGCAGCCATTACACTTGCCGCTCCATTTGGAGTGCACTTCGCCACAAGACTGGCAGACAAAGGCGGTGGTCGCAGTTTTGGCCATTCCATTGACCTAACGGGCTTCGCGAACATGAGAAAGAGGCAGTTTCGGCAGGGAATGCGACGGATTTTGGCCTCAGCCAGTTCAGGGATCAGATGGTTGCGACAGGTAGGCGGCCGGAACGTGCGCTGTCAGCCAGACGCCATTATCCGCCTGGAAGAAGGCCTGGCCATCCGCATGCATGCGACCTGCCGCAACGGTGAGAACAACCGGCCGGCCATGGCGTTGCCCGACCTTGGTGGCGGTCTCCCGATCGGCGGAGAGGTGGACGTGTTGGCGCGACATGGCCTTCAGCCCATCCACAAGGATTGCATCAAGGAAACGCGTCGCCGTGCCGTGAAACAGGAATTCCGGTGGTGTGACCGGCTCAAGGTCGCTCACAATCTCCACCGAATGTCCTTGCGCGGCGCGGATCATCTGTTGATCTTCCGAGAGGGAGAACCGCTTCTTGTCATTGGTTTCGACAATGCGGTGCAGATCTTCCACCGACATGCCCCAGCCAATCGACTCCAGTCCAGCCAGAAGGGCTTCAACGCCGACCCAACCACCATCGCCGAGCACAAGACCGGCCTTTTCCGGCTGGTGCCGGAGGATCAGGCTCAGGCGTTTTGAGAGCTTCTTATCGTCCATGCGGGCCTTTTGAAGACAATATACAAGCCGGGCAAGCCGCATGGTTTACGGTTCCTTGGCGCTTGCGTCTTATGGGTGGTCCGGCGACCGGGGGCCTTTGAATGGCAATGCTTGAGACATCGCTGGACCGGTGGGCGCTGCGCTGGGCGCTGGCGTGGGTTTTTGGATGGGCGCTGTTCTGCGTGGTGACGCCGATCGAGGTCGGCTTCGATGTGCTGCACTATCACATCCAGGATGGCTGGTCCGCGTTGAACGGACGGCTGGAACGCGATCTCGCCCCGTCGGGCATGCATTCCTATTTCAATCCCGTCAGCCACATGATCACGCAGGCGCTGATCGAGACATTTCCGGCGGCGATTGTGAGTTTTCTGCTTGGGGCCTTGCAGGCCGCGATCCTGATCCCGCTCTACCTGCTTTGCCGCCGGGTTCTGGTCTCGGTTGGGCATGAACACCGGATCAGCGCGCTGCTGCTCGCCCTGGCGGGCTTTTTCAACTACGCCATGCTGACCGTGACGGCGAGCATCCGGGTGGACCATTGGAGCGCCGGGCTTTTCATTCTGGCTCTGCTCGTGCTGGTGCCGAAAGATGGCGCGCCGGCAGACTGGAAAAGGGCAGGCGTGGCAGCCTTTCTTGTGGGGCTGTCGGCCGGGCTGAAACTGACCTCGGTGATCCATGTCGCTGGCATCGCTGCCGCCATTCTTGTCGCCGTGCCCGGATTGCGTGGAAGACTGCAGGCCGCCGCCGCAGCAGGTGTGGCGGGTCTCTCGGGCATTCTGCTGACGGGCGGGTGGTGGATGTGGAAACTCTGGACCGTGGTCGGCAATCCAGTCTTTCCGATGGCGAATGGCGTGTTCAGATCCCCCTTCGGCCCGCTGGAAAATTTCCGCGACGAACGCACTCCTGCACAAAGCATCTGGGATGTCCTGTTCTATCCTGTCAACGCAGCCTCACGTCCGTACAATGAGTTCGGAACAACCTGGATGCAGGACCTGCCGATTGCCTTTTTCTATATCGCGATCCTGATCCTCGGTTGGGTCGGCTATCGGACTTATCGGGACAATGAGCAGGGCGCTGAGGTGCCACCGCGCGCTCTGTTGACCGTCTTCGCGGGGGCATTCGCCACGCTGACGGTCTGGTTCCCCCTGTTCATGGTTGGCCGTTATGCCATGTCGGTCTGGATGGTGAGCCCGCTGGTATTTGCGGCAACGCTCCTGCTCATCTGGCCCGCCCTGAGAGAGCCGCGGCGCGCGCTCGGCTGGTTCGGCGGGATGCTCGCCGTCTGCGTGATCTCTGCGAATGTGGTGCAGCTGCGCCGGTTGCCCGTGCCGGATATGTGGGGGCCATACATACAGGTCGAGGTCCCGTCATCTGTGGACTTTCAAAATGCCGAGGTGATTTTCACCGGTCCCTATCCATCTTCCTTCCTCGCGGCCTACCTGCCAGAGTCCGCAACGTTCATGTTCACTCAGACGCAGGGCTGGGCAGATGGGGCCGAACGGGCGCTGAAGCAGATGGTCCGGCAGCGGATCGATACCTCCAACGGCCCGTTCGTTGCTGTCATGGTGGATGTCGGATCGGATGAGGGCAGCGATGCCTTGCCCGTCATCTTCTCGCGTTTGCGGGGTGAGCTGGGGCTGGTGGCAGATCGCAAGGCCTGCGGCGACTTTGTCACCAGCGTCGACAATGAGCAGGCGCACTGGATCGCGTGCCCTCTGGTGAAGGCGGATTAGACAGACTTACAGTGCGGGCTGGATCGGCCCGTCGGCCCGTCCGTGGACGAACTGGTCGACATAGGGATTGCCGCTACTGTCCACCTCGGACGCCTTGCCGCGCCAGATGATCTTGCCCTCGAACAGCATGGCCACTTCGTCGGCAATCTTGCGGGCAGACGACATGTCGTGGGTAATGGTCACGGTCGCAGCGCCAAGGCCGCGGACCTGTTCGATGATGAGATCATTGATCGCGTCCGCCGTGATCGGGTCGAGGCCCGTTGTCGGCTCATCGAAAAAGATCAGGTCAGGCTTTGAAATGATGGAGCGGGCGAGGGAGACGCGCTTCTGCATTCCGCCGGAGATTTCTGCCGGGTAAAGGTCGGCGACGTCCGAGCCGAGGCGGACCTTGCTGAGGGTCTCGATGGCGCGGTCCTTTGCCTTGGACCGGTTGACGATGCCTGAGTTCACAAGACGGAAAGCGACATTCTCCCAGACTGTGAGGGAGTCGAAGAGCGCGCCTGATTGGAACAGCATGCCGACGCGTTCGCGCATGCGGGCGCGGGTCTTGCCACGGGACTGTGTGACGTCTTCGCCATTGAACAGGATCTGGCCGGAGTCCGGCGTCATCAGGCCGAGAGCATTTTTCAGCATCACCGATTTGCCGGAGCCGGACCCGCCGATCACGACCAGGCTTTCGCCGGGCGCAACATCCAGCGTCACGCCGCGGAGAACGTGGTTCTTGCCGAAACGCTTTTCGACATTCTGCAGGCTGAGAATGGGCGTCGTCACAGGCCAAACTCCACGAAGAGGGTCGACATGATGTAGTTGCTGGCGAGCACCAGAACCGCGGCGCCAACCATGGACAGCGTGGCCGCGCGGCCGACGCCGGTGGCACCCGCTTTGGACTTGTCGCCCTGATAGCAGCCCATCAGGGCGATCACCGCGCCGAACACGACGGCTTTGATGAGGCCGGTCAGCACGTCGTTGCGTGTGACGAAATCCAGCGTGTTGCGCAGATAGACTGTCGAGTCGAAGCCGAGCCCGAAGACCGAGACAGCCCAGCCGCCCATGACGCCGATGATGTCGGCCACAAGCACAAGCATCGGCAGGGCGATCAGCGCAGCGATGAAGCGCGGGGCATAGAGATAACGGTAAGGCGAGGCGGACAGGGATTCCAGCGCGTCGATCTGTTCGGTCACGCGCATGGCGCCGATCTCGGCGGAAATCCCGGCAGAGACGCGTCCGGCCAGCATGAGGGCGGTGATCGTCGCGCCAAGCTCCCGCGTAATGCCGAGGACGACGATGTTCGGCACGAATTGCTCGGCGCCGAACCGGCTGCCACCCTGATAGATGTTCAGGGCGAGGGCCGCGCCGATAAAGATGGCGGACAGGCCAACGACCGGCAGGGAGTAAAACCCGATCTGAATGATCTGCTTCCAGATCTGGCCGAAATACCAGCGCGGTGTGAAAGCAGCGGCTTTCACACGGGCCGAAAACACGGCGAGCCGGCCGATCTCTGCGAAGAGACCGAGGGCGGCTGCGCCGATCCAGGCCAGCGGATTGGGTATCCCGCGTTTACGGGTAGAGGCGTTCGACACGGGTCCCGAGTCCTGTGAGCAATTCATAGCCGAGGGTATTCGCCCGCGCGGCCTGGTCTTCGAGTTTGGCATTCGCGCCGAGGAATTCAACGCGCACGCCTGCTTTTGCTGATGGCTGTGCCTTTGACACATCAATCGTGATCAGATCCATCGAAACCCGCCCGGTGACCGGACAGGGCACGCCATCCAGCCAGCCGATAAAGCAATTGGAGGCTGAACGCAGCACACCATCCGCATAACCGAGGCCGACGGTTGCCAGCAGCATGTCCTGCGGCGCAGTGAATGTGGCGCCATATCCCACGCGGTCTCCGGCTTTTACTGGAAAGACGCTGAGAATTTCCGCGTCCAGCGTCACCGCATGCCGGAGCTGTATGCGTGCAGGCGGCACAGAGCCGCCATAAAGGGCGATGCCGGGGCGGGTAAACTGAAAACCGTAGTCGCGGCCGAGATAACAGCCCGCCGAATTGGCAAGGCTGGCCGGGACGCCGGGGAACGCGTCGGTAATCTTGCGGAATGCTGCCAATTGGGCGGCGTTCAGCTCATGGTCCGGCTCGTCGGCGCAGGCCAGATGGCTCATCACCAGTACCGGGTTCATGGCACGCAGCGCATCGCCATCGGTCTCCGGCATGCTGGTGGGCAGGCCGAGACGATTTATGCCGGTATTGAAGTGCAACGCGCAGGGCAAGCTGCCCGCATCGCTCCAGAGTCGAATCTGTGCCGGGCTGTTCAGGACAGCAATCAGGCTGTGCGCGTGAAACAGGTGCATCGACGCCGGGGCAGGCCCATTCAGGATGAAAATCGAGGGATCCGGACCGACCGCTTTGCGTACGACAGCGCCTTCTTCCGGATAGGCCACGAAGAAAGTATCACACCCGGCCGAGGCGAGTGCGGCCGCAACGCGTTCTGTCCCGAGGCCGTAGGCATTTGCCTTCAAGACGGCGGACGTGTTCGCTTTCGGGTGAAGCGCCGCCAGCGTGCGCCAGTTGGCGACGATATTGTCCAGGTGAACAGTGGCGCGAGGCAGGGACGACATGACTGCACGGGTTAATTGGCTTCAGGCCAATTGTCAGCCCGCCAATGACGGCGCTTTTCAGGCCTTTTCGCGATGGGCCAGCCAGGCGGACCCTTTCATGTTCCAGACCGGCGTGAAGAAGATCATCCAGATGATCAGAGTAATCATGCCGCCGGCCGGGACGATGGCAATCTTTTCCGGGCCGAACCAGTCCACCAGCGCTCCCATCAGGAAGGCACCGAAGGGCGCACCCGCCATGAAGCCCAGCTGGTAGATGGACAGCACGCGGGCGAGCTTTTCCTTCGGGGCGGCGTCCTGCACGATGGAGCGGCTCATCGCGATGGAAATACCGGCGGCGAGACCCCAGACGAACACAATCGTCAGGAAGCCCCAGTGCGGGATCGGCCACATCATCAGGAGTATGCTGACCGAGGCAAGGAATTGCGCGATCAGCAGCAAGCGGCCCTGGCGCTTGATGCGCTTGAAAATGGACAGAACGACGGAGGAGACGAATGCGCCCATCCAGAAGGTGACGAACATGTCCCGGATGCCGTCCGGTCCGAAGCCGTACACATCCCGGTTCACGATCGGCAGAACGACGAGGAAGGCCCCGATCACGAAGATGCCGACGCCAAACATCAGGGCCGTCATCGCCCAGAGCTTTCCGTCGGAGCGCACGGCATGGAAACCATCGGCAATATCGGCCAGCGCGCTTTTCACGCCCCGGCCGCTGGAGAGCAGCTGGCGGCCCTTGCCGAGCCAGAGCGCAAAGATGGCGCCGCAAGCCAGAACGCTGCCCTGTATGAAGAGAAGTTGTTCCGCCGGGATCGGTCCTATGCCGAAGCCCCCCATCCAGTCGGGCATCTTGGTCAGCTTGTCGGCGTAGCCCCCAATGATCAGGCCGCCGATCTGGGCAACGAATTGCGCCATTGTGGCGAGTGTCACACCCAGCTGCAGGGTTACGCCCGACCCCACCCGGGCGCGGCGCTCGACCACTTCATTCACGATGGAGTCCCGGGCCGGCATCATGAAGGCCCCAACCGTGCCGATGGTCAGGCCATAGGCGATCATGGCGGGGTAGGTGAGCGTGCCCTTCCAGACAAAGGCGGCCAGCGCGAGCGCCGGGGCCGCCGCCAGCAGGTGCAGCAGGATCAGCAGCCGCTTGCCGTCTGCCCGTTCGGCGACGACGCCCCCCAGAAGCAGGAAAATCACCGATGGTCCGGACAACGCCATATTGGCGAGGCCGAGCGCCAGGCCATCCCGGTGGAGGTGGTTGGAGTCCGTGATCAGATAGGGGAACAGCACCATCTGCAGGCCAAAGGCCATGAACCAGCTGCACTGGACCAGAAGGTAGGCGGGCAGTTCGATCTTGACCACACGGCGGACCCGGCGGGCCCGCCAGTGCGTGGCCGTGGACAATAGCGAGGCCCCCGCTGTCAGCGCTTCACTGACACCGCTGACCGGAGAGGTGACATCGCCTGCCGCCTCTTCGGTGATCTCATCGGCAATGGATTCGACCGGTTCTTCCATTCCGCCTCCCGCGTGAAGCGGGACATTAGGTAGGCCGGACGGACAAGGAAAGCCCGCTTCGCCACAGAAAGGCCGGGTTTCACCCAGTTGCGCTGTGGCGCCCCGACCGGTAGCGTTAAGGAAGCTGCCGGTTTGCAGGGTGGACCATGCGTATATTCAGACATCTTATCAGCTGGGCGCTCGCGCTGTTCCTGATCGCCATGTTCATCCAATCCACAATTGCGCCCTTGCCGGATCCGCCGGAAGGGTCTGTGAAACTGTTCGATGCGCCGGGTCAGAACATCGTGTTCCAGACCATTGCCGAACGGTCAGGCGTGTCACTGTTCGAGCCGGCCGGCCGGTTCGTGATTGCGATCATTGAACTGGTGGCGGCTTTCTTCCTGCTTCTGCCGTTTTCACGGCGGTTCGGGGCGGCGCTGTCGGCGCTGGTCTGCGGGGCGGCTATCGGGTTTCACCTGTCTCCCTGGCTCGGCCGGAATATCCCGGTTTCGCTGGATCCTGCCAATACAGCCACAGATGGCGGGCAGCTGTTCATGCTCTCGATCCTTATGCTGGTCGCCAGCCTGCTTGTGATGGTGGTACATCCGGGCCGTATCCGCGGTTAGCGGAGCGGCTGATATTCCACCCCTCGTTAACTGTTTCCTGCGACCCTTTGACGGTTCAACGGATACGACTTCGACATGGAATCGATGGAACAGGCCGAAAAGCCACGCATCGGGCGCGCCCGGAACACGTTGTTCCGACGGCTGGTGGACATTGTGTCGATGCCTTCCGGCGGTCGCCTGACCCAGCAGGATCGCCATATGGCGGCCGACATCCTGCTCGACATGCTGTTTCACGCCGACCCGGACGACCGTGCGATGTGTGCCCGTCGCCTGGCCCAGAGCAAGGAAGCGCCGCGCCGCCTGCTGCGGTATCTGGCGCAATGTCCCTACGCGATTGCCGCGCCTCTGCTGGAACATAACGAAGCCTTTGATGCGTGTGACCTGCTGGACATTGCGATGACCGGAACAGCGGAGCACCGGCTGGCGATCGCCAAGCGCAAGATTGTCCCGGGGCCGGTGAGCCATCATCTCGCCGAAGCTGGCGAAGACCATGTGCTGAAGGAGCTCGTGCTGAATAATGGCGCCGAACTGCCGGAGCAGGCGGTGGACCGGCTGGTGCGCCGTTCGCGTGACCTTCCGGCCCTGTGCCCGCTGATCGCAGACCGGCTTGAGACGATCCCGTCCCATGCGCTGACACTGTTCTGGTGGGCCGACGGTCCGACCCGGAAACGTATCCTGCAACGCTATGCGTCTGACCGGCTCGAAATCATCGACTCCTGCAAGGATGTCTTTGAAATGATGGCGGATGAGCAGTGGGCCGACCCGGTTGCCCGGAAGGCCATTCAGCTGATCGAACGCCGTCAGCGTAACCGCGCGGCGCTGGAGCGTAGCCCCTTCGATAGCCTGGAAAGCGCCATCAACGCGGCGGCCGTAAATGGTATGGATGCCCAGACCGAACAGGAGATCGGCTACCTGTCCGGTATCAAACCTGTCACGGCTGCCAAGATTTTGGGCGATGAGGGCGGTGAGGCGCTGGCGGTGCTGTGCAAGGCGACCGGCGTGAAGCGCGATTTCCTGCCCGTCCTCTGGGTGGCACTAAAAAAACCGCTCGAACTGGAAGAGGGGGTTATCCACCCTCAGTTCCAGCATGTCTCTGATGTTTATGAGATTCTGAGTGTTGCCAAGGCGCAGACGATCCTGCGCTACTGGAACTGGGCCCTCTCGTCAGCCTATTCGCCCGGCGCTGTACAAAGCGGTGCAGCTCTGCCGATGCCTGCGAATGAGGAAGCAGAGTTCTCAACGGCACAACGCACAGCGCGTCTGGTTTTTGGCAGATAAGCGATCAAAACTGTAAAACGGTGGGGAACGGGCTTTTCAAAACCCTTTAAGCCCTTTAGTCCCAATCCCGGTTAAGGGCGATCGGAAGAGGGTTGCGCGTGGCGTATTTTCTGGGGCTGGTAGTGGCTTTGGCGGCGTTCTGGCTCGGAATGTCCGGCCATAATACACCATTGATACTCTCATTGGGCGGCATCTCGCTCATCATCACATGTATCCTGGCCTACCGGCTGGACATTATCGATCGCGAAGGCTCGCCCTATGTGCGGCTGGTCGGTTTCCTTCTGTATTTTCCCTGGCTCGCCAAGGAAATTGTCAAAGCGAACATCAGCGTCATCCGCGCCTGTGTGAAAGCCGATCTCGACATCGCGCCAGCACTCGTGAAGGTCAAAACGGTCTGCAAATCAGACCTCGCCAAAGTGACCTTCGCCAATTCGATTACGCTGACACCTGGCACCGTTACGGTGGAAATCGAAGGCGACAAGCTGCTCGTCCACGGTCTCTACGAACAGGATTCCCAGCCGGAAGCCTTTGTTGAAATGGACCAGCGCTCCGCCCGCGCCATCGATGGAAAGGGGGCTGCTGCATGATTGCCGCCGCGCTGATTGCAATTCTGTTCGGTATGGCGCTGCTTCTGCTGCGCGCCTTCATCGGACCCACGCTTTACGACCGCATCCTTGCGGTAAACTCATTCGGCACGAAGACCGTGCTGGCGCTTGGCCTTCTGGGCTTTGTGATGGACCGGCCCGAGTTTCTCGATATCGCCATTACCTATGCGCTGATCAACTTCGTTTCGACGATCGCGATCCTGAAATTCTTCCGTTACCGGTCTTTCCAGGTGCCGCTGGTGCGCCGCGGGCAGGGAGGCAATGCCGATGGCTGAGGTCTTCTCTGACATTCTCGGATACTGGGAGATTGTCCGTTTCCCGCTGGGCGCCCTGATGTGCTTCGGAGGTGCCATCCTGTGCCTGATCGGCACCGTGGGCGTGCTGCGCTTCCCGGACATCTACACACGGCTCCATGCGGCTTCGATCACGGATACGTCCGGCGCGGCGCTGGTGCTGATCGGCATGATGCTGATTTCGCCAGGCTGGCTGGTCATCTCCAAACTGTTCGCCATCTGCGTCTTCATCTTCCTGACAAGCCCGACCGCATCCCACGCGCTGGCCAATGCGGCGCATACCGCGGGTGTGCAGCCGATCATCGGCCGGGTCGGCACGTCTGAAGCGGACGGGGGAGACGCCTGATGCATTCGATGTTCAACGGCGATTTCGGCATCGTCCTCGTCAATATTTTCCTGCTTGCCATCCTGTTTGCGACCGGCGTTGCCATCGCCCGGATGCGCAGCCTGTTCGCCATTGTTATGTTGTCGGGCATCTATTCGCTCGTTTCGGCGGCCTGGTATGTCGCGGTCGATGCGGTCGACGTGGCCTTCACCGAAGCGGCCGTCGGCGCTGGCATGTCGACCGTCGTTCTGCTGGGCGCCATGCTGCTGACCTCGCGCACGGCCAAGCCGGAGAAGCTCTTCTTCCGCCTGGGTCCGATGCTGGTCTGTCTGGCGACCGGCGCGGCACTTATCTACGCGACCGTTGACCTGCCGGCACTCGGCGATGCGTCCTCTCCGGCCAATGCGGGTGTCGGTCTCACCTATCTGCAGGTCGCCTGGTTCGAAACGGGTATCCCGAACGTCGTGACCCCCGTCCTCGGCAGCTATCGTGGTTTCGATACGCTGGGCGAGACGACGGTTGTGTTCACGGCTGGTCTGGCCGTCGCCTTGCTGCTCGGTTTCGGCGAACGGTCTCTGGCCGAGCGTATCCGCAATGAGAGCCGCCCCGGCGAGCGCAAAGCGAACAAGGCCTCGGCTTCCAGTGACGAGGATCCCTCATGAATACCGATCATCACGTCATCCTGCGCGTCATTGCAAAGATGCTGATCCCCGTGATCACGATGTTTGCGTTTTATGTTCAGTTCCACGGTGACTTCGGTCCCGGCGGGGGCTTCCAGGCTGGCGTGATCATCGCCGTTGCCGTGATCCTCTATGCGCTTGTCTTCGGTGTGCCGGCGGCAATGCGGGCTGTACCGCCGGTCTTCACACGTTCGCTCGCTGCGGTCGGTGTGATGATTTATGCCGGCGTCGGTTTCTGGGCGATGCTGCAGGGCGGGCATTACCTTGAATACCAGGCCCTGTTCCATGAACCGCCGGGCGAACATCATGGCCAGCACATCGGTATCCTCGGAATCGAGCTTGGCGTGCTGTGCGGCGTCTCCGGCGCGATGCTGACGATCTTCTATGCCTTTGCCGGCCGCGTGGCCGAAATCCGCGACGAGGACTGGTAAGCCATGCTGGAATTCCTGCTCGAACGCGCGAACTACTGGGTCGTCATCGTCCTGATGATGATCGGACTCTACATCACTTTTGCGTCCCAGAACCTGATCAAGCGGATGGTCGGCCTCGGCCTGTTCCAGACGACGATCTGCCTGTTCTATGTGACCCTCGGCAAAGTCTCCGGCGGCACTGCGCCAATCCTCTTTGGCGAGGATGCCATTGAGCATCATGGCGCCGCACACGGCGCGGAAGCCGAAGGCAGCCACGCGGCGCTCGATGCCGTTCTGGCCGCAGGCGGGGAGCATGCCGAACGCGTGGCGCACCTCACCAATACCTATTCCAACCCGCTGCCGCACGTCCTGATGCTGACGGCCATCGTCGTCGGTGTGGCGACCCTGTCGGTCGGCCTCGCCCTCGTCGTGCGGATCCGCGAAGCCTATGGCTCGATCGAGAATGACGAAGTGAACGAAATCGATCTTGAAACCGCGCTGGCCCAGCATGCCGAGGCGGAGAAAGCCGTGAGCGAGGCGCCCGCATGATCGACGCTATCCTGAATGCTGCGCCAGCCTGGGCGCTGTCACATGCCGCGCCACTGCTCATCATGGTGCCGCTGTTTCTGGCGCCTTTGCTGGCGCTTGTGCCGACCGGCCGCATCGCCTGGATCATCTCCATTGCGGCGACGGGTATCAGCTTCCTGTTCGCGCTCATCCTGCTTGGCCTGGTTCAGACGTCGCCGATCGGCGTCGTTTCCTACGAGGTGGGCCGGTGGCCGGTGCCGCTTGGCATTGAGCTGCGCGTCGATGCGCTGAATGCGATGATCCTGCTGATCGTCACGACGATCGGCCTGCTCTCTTCGATATTCTCCTGGCCGACGGTGGTTGCGGAAATTCCCAAGCAGAAGCGGGCCTTGTTCTACTCCGCCTTCCTCGTCTGCTTCGCTGGTCTCAACGGCGTGGCAATTACGGGCGACGCGTTCAACCTGTTCGTCTTCCTCGAGATTTCCTCGATCTCGACCTATGTGCTGGTCGCGCTTGGCTCCGGGCGGGACCGCCGGGCCCTGCCAGCCGCGTTCAATTACCTGATCATGGGGACGATCGGCGCCAGCTTCTACATTATCGGGATCGGCTTCCTGTATGCCGCGACCGGTACGCTCAACATGCACGACATCTCCACGCACCTGCCGGAACTGGCCGGGCATCGCAGCGTGCAGGCGGGCTTTGCCTTCATCCTTGTCGGCCTTGGCCTCAAGGCCGCCATGTGGCCGCTGCACCAGTGGCTGCCGAACGCTTATTCCTACAGCCCCAGCTTCGTGACGATGTTCCTGTCGGCGACGGCGACGAAGGTGGCGCTGTATGCGCTGATCCGGTTCCTGTTCACTGTGTTCCGTCCTGACTATGGCTTCGAGATCTCCGCCTTCAGCGCGATCCTCATGCCGCTTGGCATTGCCGCCATGGTGGTGTGCAGCTTCCAGGCGGTGTTCCAGACGGACGTGCGGCGGATCCTCGCTTATTCCTCGGTCGCGCAGGTGGGCTACATGATCCTCGGCGTGTCCATCGGGACGACGGCGGGCCTGTCGGCTGGTCTGTTCCACCTGGTCAATCACGCCATGATGAAAGGCGCACTGTTCATGGCGGTCGCCGGTGTGGTTCTGACCTACCAGGGCACGACTATACGCGACTTTGCCGGACTAGGACGGTCTGCACCGTGGACCATGACGGCATTTGCCATTGCTGCGCTGTCGCTGATCGGCGTTCCGCTGACCGCGGGCTTCCAGTCCAAGCTCCAGCTCGGCTTCGCGCTGTTCGACCAGGGCCTGTGGTGGGCAGTCGGCCTGGTCGTCTTCTCGTCCTTCCTGGCGGTGATCTATATGGGCCGCGTTCTGGAAGCGGTGTTCTTCCAGCCGCCGGTCAACCCGCGCAAGGCCCGCAAGGAGGCGCCGATCCTGCTGCTCATCCCGCTCTGGGTCCTGGCGCTGGCCAATTTGTATTTCGGCATTGCGGCGGACTTCCCGCTCGGCCTCGCGCGTGACGCGGCCGCCGCAGCCTTCGGTGTGGAGGCATTCCGATGAGCCCTGAGACCCTGATCCTCGCCGCGCTCGTCCTGCCGCTGCTGATTGCGGCCGGTATTGCCGTGATGGGCTGGTCGCCGAACCTGCGGGAAGGGGTGACCTTCACCGGCGCTGGCGTGCTGTTCGTCGTGATCATCCTGCTGGCCATGCATGTGGCCGGTGGGGAGCGTCCGGAACTGAACCTTGGCCAGGCCGCGCCGGGCCTCAGCCTGGCGTTCAAGCTGGAACCGCTGGGCATGCTGTTCGCCCTCGTGGCCAGCGGCCTGTGGATTGTGAACTCGTTCTATTCCGTCGGCTACATGCGCGGGAACCGCGAGCGGAACCAGACGCGTTTCTACATCTGTTTCGCCATCGCCATTTTTGGCGCCCTCGGCGTCGCCATGTCGGCGAACCTGTTCACGCTGTTCGTCTTCTATGAAGTGCTGACGCTCTCGACCTTCCCACTGGTGACCCACAAGGGCGATGCGGCGGCCAAGCGCGGCGGACGCATCTACCTGCTGACCCTTATGGGCACGTCCATCGGCCTGCTGCTGCCGGCCGTGATGTGGACCTGGGTGCTGGCCGGGCAGAATCTCGATTTCGTTCCCGGCGGTCTTCTGGCCGGCGTCGACATCAGCCCGGCGGTCGCCAGCGCGCTACTGATCCTGTTCGCCTTCGGGGTCGGCAAGGCGGCGCTGATGCCGGTTCACTTCTGGCTGCCGAACGCCATGGTCGCGCCGACGCCCGTCTCCGCGCTCCTGCACGCTGTGGCCGTGGTGAAGGCCGGTGTGTTCACAATCATGAAGATCGCCATCTTCATCTTCGGGACAGACCTGCTGGAGGCGACGCCCGCGCGTGAGTTCGTCTTGTGGGTGGCCTGTTTCACTATGGTGGTCGGGTCACTGATCGCCATGACCAAGGACAATCTCAAGGCCCGTCTGGCCTATTCGACCATTGCGCAGCTGTCCTACGTTGTCGCCGGTGCGATGCTGGCAGATCCGGCCGGCTGGCTGGGCGGCAGCCTGCAGATCGCCGCGCACGCCGCCGGCAAGATGACGCTGTTCATGTGCGCAGGCGCCATCTACGTCGCCACGGGCCTGACCAATATCTCGGACATGCGCGGTCTCGGCCGCAAGATGCCGCTGGTCTTCATCGCCTTCATGATCGGGTCGATGTCGATCATCGGCCTGCCGCCCTTCGCGGGGGCCTGGCCGAAATATGAGCTGATGCAGGGCGCCATCGACCACGGCAATGTCTACCTGTCGCTGGTGCTGATCGTGTCCTCGCTTTTGAACATCGCCTATCTGTTGCCGATCCCGCTGCTGGCCCTGTTGCCGCCGCCCGGTACCAAGGAGCCGAAGCCGTTCAAACGGCCGGATGGGGCACCGATGCCCACCGTTGTGGCGCCATTGATCACAGCCACCCTGTGTATCATCCTGTTCTTCGCCGTCGGCCCACTTTCCGATTTCCTTGCCCCGACTGTGGGTGACCGCGTCGATTACATCGCGGATGGAGGCCAGCCATGAGCGACCCGACCGAAAATGGCCGTGATGATTCCGGCCGCTTCGTGAAACGTGCTGCCGAGTCGGTGCACAATCTGAACACGCCTTCGGAAGACGGCATTCATCCGCTCTCGCAGATCCTGTTCGGCTGGACGCACCGCAAGGGCATCGGCAACATCATCTTCTACGCACTGCTGGCGCTGTCGCTGATCATGCTGTCGGTCGACTTCTTTGTCGTGCGGCACGATTATTTGAAATTCGCAAACTATTCCGGCTTCTACGGCATCTGGGGCTTTGTCTGTTTCTCCTTCGCCGTGATCATGGGCTGGCCGCTCGGCCACCTGCTGCGCCGGGATGAAAACTATTATGACGACGCGGGCGGACCGCCCGAAGGCGTCGATCCTGATGCGCCGATGGCAGACGACCTGCCGGCGCCGCACCATTCTTCCGAGGGAGACGCGTAATGCCGACCATGCTGGCAGGTCTCAATCCCGGTTGGGTGCTGATCCTCGCAGGCATTGCGAGCCTGTTCATCACCCTGCGCAGCGCGCGTCAGGTGGTGACCATCGCTGCGCCGCTGCTTGCGCTGCTGCTGCTGATCTTCGCGCCCCAGAACACAGACCTTGTGACGACGCAGGTGCTGGGCCTGAAAATGGTGCTCTACAGAGTAGACGCCCTGAACTTCATCTTCAGCCTGGCCTTCCTGATTGCGGCCGTGCTGAACGGCATCTACGCCCTGCATTCGAATGACCGGATCCAGGATGGGGCAGCCCTGTTCTATGCCGGGGCGGCGGTCGCCGCGACGCTGGCGGGCGACCTGATGACCCTGTTCGTGTTCTGGGAACTGACGGCGATCAGCTCCGTCTTCCTGATCCTGCGCGCACAGACGCGGGAGGCTTACTTTGCGGCGATGCGGTATCTCGGCGTGCAGGTGCTCTCCGGTGTGCTGCTGCTGAACGGTCTCGCCTATGTGCTGAAGTCGCGCGGGAACCTGTCGCTGGAGGCCTTCACGGATCTCTCCGATCCGGGCGTGCTGTTCATCTTCATCGCCTTCGGGATCAAGGCGGCGTTCCCTCTGCTGCACAACTGGCTGCAGGACGCCTATCCGAAAGCGACGGTTGTCGGCTCTGTCGTCCTGTCGGTCTACACGACGAAGCTGGCCGTCTATGCGCTGGCCCGCATGTTCCCGGGGCAGGACCATCTGATCTGGATCGGCGCCACGATGACCGTCTTCCCGGTCTTCTTCGCCGTGATCGAAAACGATCTGCGCCGCGTTCTGTCCTATTCGATCAACAACCAGGTCGGCTTCATGGTGTGCGGCGTCGGTGTCGGCACGCCGCTGGCCATCAATGGCGTCGCGGCCCACGCCTTTGCGGATATTTTCTTTAAAGGCCTCTTGATGATGTCGATGGGCGCCGTGCTCTACCGGACCGGCACCGTCAAAGCCAGCCAGCTCGGCGGCCTGCACCGCTCGATGCCCTGGACGACCGTGTTCTGCATCATCGGCGCGATGTCGATCTCTGCCTTCCCGCTGTTCTCGGCCTTTGTCACCAAATCGATGATCATCTCGGAAGTGGCGACGGCGGGCTATGCGGTCATCTTCCTGATGCTCATGTTCGCCTCGGCTGGTGTGCTGGAACACTCGGGCATCAAGATCCCGTATTATGCCTTCTTCGGCCATGACAGCGGCCTGCGCGTGAAGGAAGCGCCGTTCAATATGCTGCTCGCCATGGGCATCGCGGCAGGTCTCTGCATCTTCCTCGGCCTGCCGGCACTGTTCCCGGGCTTCGGCCATGAATGGCTCTACGGACTCCTGCCTTACAGAGAGGAGGCGATGGGCTATTCCCATCACCACCTGTTCTCGTTCGAGCATATCCTGACCCAGTTCCAGCTGCTGGTGCTCGCCATCTTCGCCTTTGTCCTGCTGAAGCGTATCCACGCTTACCCGCCGGAGAAGCGGGGCGTGATCCTCGATACCGACTGGATCTACCGCAAGGTTGGCTACAACCTCGTCACCTGGGCCGGCACGGTCTGGGGCAAGGCGGGCCCGGCCATGACCGCGGCCTTCTTCCGTGTTACCGGGCGTGCCTACAACTGGATCGAGGCAGCGTTCAGCCCGCGGGGCGAACTGGCCCGGGGCGGGGCGCTCAACGGAGCGATGGCGATCTGGACAGCGGCTCTGCTGGGTGTCGTGTTGCTCCTGTCCTTCATGGCTGTTGGCTGACGGCCTGCCTGAATAGCAGGTACAGGATGCGGGCCCTGCCGGTGCAGCGGGACCGTATCTGCCTTTTTGGGATTTTACGATTACCGGCCCCGCATTAAGTGCGGCCCGGTCATTACATTCATCGGGAACCGCTCAGGTGTCAGAAGCAAAGTCAGATGCGCAAGGCCGGCCGGAACTGGTCGAGCATGCCAGCAAGATTGTTGCGGCCTATGTCGGCAACAATACGGTCGCGCCGGATGAGCTGCCGGACCTGATCCGCCTGGTCCACCAGTCCCTGACGTCTGTTGCCGACGGGGAGCCGGCGGCGCCCCAGCCCAAACCTGCCGTGCCGGTTGGGAAATCGGTCTCCGACAATTTCCTGATCTGTCTGGAAGACGGCAAGAAGTTCAAATCGCTGAAGCGGCACCTGCGCACGTCTTACGACATGTCGCCGGAGGATTACCGCGCGAAATGGGACCTGCCGGCAGACTATCCGATGGTCGCGCCGGGCTATTCCCGCCAGCGCTCAAAACTTGCCAAGAAGATGGGTCTCGGCAAGGCAGACAAGTAGAAGAATACAGCCACGAATACTTGTTGTTCCGGAAGCGAAATAAAATATTCCGGTAATCTTGGTTAACAAAACATCACAAAGACTCTTGATTCGGACCCGCAACTCGCGCGATAGGTGATTCTATCGAATCACCACGGGGGTGGCTGAAGATGACCAAACAGAATGTTTTCAGAGGCGTAACGGCTGTCCAGCGCAGCCTCGTCGACTATTGGTGTCGGCTTGGCGAATCGGACGGCGTGCCGCGCCGCGAATCGATTGATCCGGGACACCTGCGGTCCATGCTGGCCAGCATTTCCATCGTCGAGTTCGACGAGTCGGGGGCAGGGCGTTTCCGGATCGCCGGGTCCCGGTTGCGCGACCTGCTGGGATTCGAGGCCCGGGGCCGCCGCGTCGAGGATGTGGCTGGCACGGCCGCGGAGACCTTCTCGCTCGGCCTGTCCGCCGCCATTGATCGCGGAACGCCTGTTGGCGGCGTGATCGAGACCGGCAACCGGCTGCATGCCTGGCTGCGCCTGCCGCTGGCCGGGGCCGATGGCCGGATCAGCCAGGTCCTGTGCCATGATGAGGAACTGGCCAGCCGCCGCCTGCTGCTGACGCCGCCGGTTGGGGCCGCTATCCACCAGAAATCGAACCTCCACGCCGCCTGAATCCCTTGTGGCGCCGGGCGCTGCATTGCGTGAATAGGAAAGTTATCCTACACTGCCTGATCTCGGGTAGTCTTCTGCCTGTTCCAGACAACAGGAGGATGACTTGCCGGATTTCGATCCCCAGAAAGATGAAGACCGCGCCTATCTCGCCGGCGCCCTGACGGCCTATGCGCTCGGGCTGAAAGCGGAGGATGTGCTGAGCGGCGGTCGGGGCTCTCCGGCAGAAGCGCGCGCCCGGCAGGTCGCGATGTACCTTCTGCGGGCGAGTCTCGGCATGAGTCTCAGCCGGGTCGCCCGGGCCTTCACGCGGGACCGGTCGACCGTGTCCTATGCCTGCCAGGTGATCGAGGACCTGCGCGACGATCCGGATTTCGACATCTGGGTGGAGCAGTTGTCTGTCGGGCTTTCCAGCGTTGCGGTGCTGGGTGAGGCGCCAGCCGAAGAGATGCGGATCGCCCATGCCGGCTAAGTCAGAGCGTCCCCTGTCCGGCTGGCGCGCCCGGCGTCTCCTGCGAGCGGGCGGCCTGATTGTAAGGGACGGGACAGCCTTCCGGGTTCATCAGAGAGCGGATGAACGCAGCCGCCGCTGCGGGCGGTTACCGCCGCATATCGTGGCGCGGCTGAAAGGGGCGCGGCTGCTGGCGGCGTTTCGCGGTGATCCCGACCGGCTGGTGCAGGCGGGCGAAGCACAGGCTGTGCGGCTAAAACCGCTCGCTGTCTCGGACCCGGCAGAAAGCAAAACACCGGAAAGCCTGCTGGACCTGGCCGCAAGACGTTGCGCGGAAGAGACCCGGCTTCGCGCGGCGGCCAGCCGGTTCGGCGCGGATTATCATCTGGCGGCGTCTCCGGGCGGGCGGCGCACAGACGATCCGCGCCTGCAGGCGGCGGCACGTTTGCGGCTTGAAGCGCTTGAAGAGAAGATGGGGGCAGACCGGGCAGAGGCCGTTGAAATGCTGGTGTTGGACCGGCTTACCCTGTCGGCATTCCGGCATGTGACGGGGCACGGCCTGCAAGAAGCGCAGAGTGCACTGACGAAGCTGGCGGAAGTCTACGGCTTGCTCGCGCCCGGTCAGCTGGTGGGCAGGGCTTTGGCATCGTCCTGAATGCGGGCCAGCATGGAGGCGAGGCCGTTGGAACGCTGCGCCGTCAGGGCACCGCTGACGCCAATCTCGTCGAGGAAGGCCCTGGCATCGAAGGACAGGATCTCTTCCTTCGTTGCGCCATTATAGAGCTGGATGAGCAGGGCGATCAGGCCGGACACGATCATCGCGTCCGACTCTGCCCGCAGGACCAGCTTGCCGTTGTCCCAGTCCGTGACAAGCCAGACCTGGCTGGCGCAGCCGCGCACCCGTGTTTCCTCAGTCCGCTCGTGCGGTTCCAAAGGCGGGTTTGCCTTGCCCAGGTCGATGATGTGGGCGTAGCGCGCCTCCCAGTCTTCAAGCCAGGAGAAGTCTTCACGGATGTCGGCGGCGGTTTCGGCAATGCTCATGGGCGCTGACATGGGGCATCCGGCTACAAAAGAAAACCCCCGGCGGCCATGGGCCCCGGGGGTAAAGGTTGAGAGATGGAGGGGGCTTACTGGTAGACCCCACCGATGCACTTACCCACATCGGCAAGCGCGTGCTCTCCGATACAGAAAGGTACTTCGTACTGCTGGTTCGCAGCGGCAACGCACTGTTGCAGGTTCAGGTTGGCCATGTTCATGCAGCCGCGGGTTTCGCGTTCGGACATGGCGCTGGACATCTGGGCCGGCGTGGCGGCCTCAGCGCCCATCACGCGGAAAGCGGCGAGCGTGGCGATCTGGTCGGCGATCGGTTCCTTGCCATATTTTACGCGCTTGCGGTTGAGTTTGAGGCCGGAGGTCATCGCGGCCGGGAAACGGATCGCGCTGGCGGCCCCGGAGACATTGTCCCAAAGCGACGGGGCGCCGGGGGCACCAGCCTGCACCAGCACGCCATCGATGTCTGCCGCGCTGAAGGCATTGACCAGCGGCTGGCTGGCCGGGATACCGGCCTTCTGGATCCGGTCGAGCGCCGTGGCCTTGGCGCCTGAATTGCCGATCTTGGCTTTGGCCCAGCCGGATGCCTGCAGCGAATAGGCCTGCTCCTTCACGAAGGCGGCGGCGCTGGTCAGGCGGCGGCTGTCGGCTTCGGTTGCGGCGAGGGCCGCGCTGACGGCCGTGTCGCCGCCATTGAGTGTGCGGGCGTAGCGCACATCATTGGCGAGGCCGTTCATCATGGCGTCGCGGCCGTAGAAATCTGCGATGTCACGCACGGCGGCGCGATATTCGGGGTCCTGCGAGGCGATAAGCGCGGAATAGGAGATCCAGCCTTGCGACAGCTGGTCCGGATTGTGTCCACCGAGCGAGTTCAGGGCGTGGTCGATGTCGCTGGCCGAGCCGAGAGGCTTCGTTTTCACGTCCGTTACTTCAGACTGGTAGGTGGCGTATACGGCAGCGGATTTTGAAATCGCGTCGCCGGATTTCTGCTCTTCAGCCTTTGTTTCCTGGGCAGAGGCTCCGAGAGCCATTCCCATAGCGACAACAATGGCCCCGATCGTTCTGATGGAATACATGTTCGCTCACTCCCTCACGCGACACACGATACTTTGTGCCTGAAGTTCCCCAAGGGGGGAACAGCAGCTTGCCCGCTTCTTGCATTACAAATACAGCAAGAAACCGCCGACACCTTCACAATGCCTAATGAATCTCACCGGGGTATTAATATGTTGCCCCAAAAGCAGCGTCAGAGATTACAGATTATACACCTTGGCTGGCTGGCCATGGTGGCGGCGGTTGCCGGTTCTGTTCTCGTGTCACGCGAAAGAGAGGCATTGTCATTCGCCTGGCTGGGGTTGGCGGCCCTGCCGGGGCTGGCGGGCTTTTTTCTCCTCGGCCGTGACCGGCTTCTGAACCAGTTTGCCCCGTCATTCCTGGTGATTACGTGGACCGTGTTTGCAGCGTTCACCCTCGCTTTGAGCGGGGCGGCCATGTCTCCGCTGGCGGTTCTGTTCGTGATTGCCCCTCTCGTGGCGCTCAACCTCGGAAACTCTGCCATGGCGGCCGAAGCCTCGATTTTCGGAGCCGGGGCGTATTTTGCTGCGATCCTGTTGTCCGAAATCGGGATTCTGCCTTCCGGAGAGGCCGTGACGGGCTTTTCCGGCGTTGCCCGGCTGCTGGCTTTTGCAGCGCTTGTGACATTTGCCTTGCTGGTCTGGTATCTTGCGCGCGGGCAGGAGGAACTGGCCGCAGCGACCGCAGAGATTGCACCGGTCGAGGTGTCCCATCCGGCGAAGGCGACCATCCCTGTGCCGGCAAAATCCGGCGTGCTTCTCCTGGACGTCACTCCCGACGGGATGATCCGCGGCGCCGATGGTGACCGGCTCGGCCTGCCGGGGATCGGTGCCGGAACGCTCCTGCGCGATGTGCTGGACCCATCAGCCATGCCGGCCAGCCTGATGGCGGCCACAGCGCAGGCGGGCGAAACTCATCTTGTGAACGGCCGCACCGTGGCCTTCTGCGCAACGCCTTATGATGGTGGCACGCATATCGCGCTGATCGATCGTCCTCAGCAGGCGGCCAAGGCTGACCCCGTCGATGCCGAGGCGAAGGCGAGGGAAGCGGTCCGCCAGCGTACGGCCTTTTTCGCGTCGCTCGGCCATGACCTCAAAACCCCGCTCAATGCGATTATCGGGTATGCTGACATGATGCGGCATGGCGTGCGCGGCCCTCTGCCGGAAGCCTATCAGGACTATCCGGCCATTATTCATGACAGCGGGCAGGAATTGCTGCTTATGGTCGAAGACATGCTGGATCTCGCGCGCGCAGATGCCGACCGTCAGCGTCTTGAGCCAGAGCCGGTCGATCTTGCGGCCTCCGCCAAATCGGTGATCCGCCAGCTCGACAATCAGGCCGAGCGGGCTGGCGTGAAGCTGCGCCTGAAAGCCGAGGACGATGTCTGGGCGCAGGCCGATGCGCGCGCCGTCCGCCAGATCTGGCAGAACCTCATCTCGAATGCGATCAAGTATTCAGAGAATGGCAGTGCCGTGGTGCTGGAAGCGGCGATCGAGGGCAATGCCGCCATCCTGTCCGTGACTGACAAAGGCGCCGGCATGAGCGAAGAAGATGTTCGCCTCGCGCTGGAGCCGTTTGCGCAGGGCGGGAATGCCCGCGGCGTGAAGGGGACGGGGCTGGGCCTTGCCGTGGTCAAACGCTTTGCAGAGCTTCATGGCGGTCAGATCGACATCCGCTCTGCGCCGGGCAAAGGCACGCGCGTGTCCGTCACCCTGCCACGAGCTAACGACGAAGACCTGGAATAGGGATCGGTTTCTTACGGGAAGCAGGGCCAGCCGAGATCAGCTGTCCTCATTCTCGTTCAGGCTGGCGCGGACCAGCAGGAGCAGGCCGCCGAAGGCCGCGACACCGACAATGAACAGGAAAATGGACGTGGCGAGATACAGCACATCGTCCGGATAGGTGGTATGCTGCATGAGGCCTGTCAGGCCGCCAGCAAAGGCAAT
The DNA here is from genome assembly GCF_000685215.1 of Hyphomonas jannaschiana VP2. Classification (GTDB taxonomy): domain Bacteria; phylum Pseudomonadota; class Alphaproteobacteria; order Caulobacterales; family Hyphomonadaceae; genus Hyphomonas; species Hyphomonas jannaschiana. The sequence continues at coordinate 27,263 of NZ_ARYJ01000013.1, read as the reverse complement.
TGCCGGTGCGAGCAGAATGAGGTCGCTGCTTTTCATGCCATGGCCCCTTTCTCAGTCGGTTGCCAGTGCGTTAACACCCATGTGCAAACTGCAATTGCTGTGCCGAATGGAAGGAGCTGCGTGATGATGGAACGTCTGCCGACACGCCTCTGGGTCGAGGCCCTGATCCGCCGTGCCGAAGTGGCAGGGGCGTCCGGTTTCATCGTGCAGCATGGCGATGACTCGCGCGGGGATGTTCTGATCAAGGTTGCGCGGCTGGACGGGACGGCCGCGGCCTACACCCCATCCATGGACATGGACGGCGACCGCATCTTCCTGAACCTCGCCGCTCAGGGCATCGGACCGGATGAGCGCGAGGTGGATGATTATGTTGCCCGCGCCCGCAAGCGCGACAGCGATCTCTGGGTCGTCGAGATCGAGGACAAGGAAGGCCGGCATTTCCTCACCGAACACGTCGAGGAAGGCGCCTGAAATGGAGCCTGAATCCTGTCGCAGGATCCGGCAAATTCCTTTGCCCGCCGTAAGCCTGCGTTAACCCCCCGCTAACCCCGTGCGGGCAGCTTGAAAATTGAATCAGGACATGGGGCAAGGCGGGGTCATGCTGTTTCTCTTGAACGAACAGATCGTCGACGTGGCGATCCCGGAAATCCATCTCTCAAAGCGCTGGAAAGTGCTTGGCTGCGGAGATCCTGCCAGCATGCGGGCGCGTGAGGCGCTGGAATTCGTTGCCCGGGTCGTCTCGGCACATGTTCGCGAAGGCGTGGCAATGGAAGTAAATCTGGTCGAAGACCTCGCCGCCCTGATTATCGCCAAGACCGGCGCGAATGCGGCCCTGTTCCCTGTGACGGACAAGCGCGTCGGCGAGGCCCGTCTCACCATCCTGCCGGAAACCATCCTGTCCAGCCTGCGCGAACGCCACGTGCATGAAGGCCAGGCGCCCGACCTCGAACAGATCTGGCCGAAAGCGGCCTGATACTCAGCCTGACACCGGCCCTTCTATCTGCGGCGCAAATCGGCTAGGGGCTCGGCCTGGAAAAGACGAGCCGTTTCAACATGTCCCATGCTGCAGAAGCCGCCCGCCGGCGGACCTTCGCTATCATCTCTCACCCTGACGCCGGTAAGACTACGCTGACGGAGAACCTGCTGCTGGCCGGCGGAGCCATCCGCGCGGCCGGGGAAGTGGCTGCACGCGGTGAAGCGCGGCGCACGACCTCCGACTGGATGAAGATCGAACGCGACCGCGGCATCTCCGTGTCGGCCTCTGTGATGACGTTCGAATTCGAGGACCTGATCTTCAACCTGCTCGACACGCCGGGCCACGAAGACTTTTCCGAGGACACGTACCGCACGCTGACCGCGGCCGACTGCGCCGTCATGGTTCTGGACGCGGCAAAGGGCATCGAGCCGCAGACGCTGAAACTGTTTGAAGTTTGTCGCCTGCGTGACATCCCGATCGTGACCTTCATCAACAAGATGGACCGTGAAGCGCAGGACCCGATCGCGCTGCTGGACGAAGTGCAGGAAAAGCTGCAGCTGGATACCGCGCCGCTCTACTGGCCCGCCGCCAGCGGCCAGCGCTTCTCCGGCATGATCGACCTGGCCACGAAGGAACTGATCCAGTTCGAACGCCGCCCGGGCGAAGCGCCGAAGATTGGGGCTGCCCCTCGCATCGCCGGTGACGAGGCGACGCTTCAGGCGAACCTTGATGAAAGCGTTTATGGCGAACTCGCTGAGGGCATGGAGATGGCGACTGGCCTGCTGCCGGAGTTCGACAAGGAAGCCTTCCTTGGCGGGCACATGACGCCGGTTGTGTTCGGTTCGGCGCTCCGCCACTTTGGCGTTCTGGAGCTGCTCCGTACGCTGCACGCCTATGCGCCGCCGCCGCGTGACCAGAAAGCCGAGAAAAAGGGCGAGCCTGTCACCATTCACGCCGCCGACAACACGGTCTCAGGCTTTGTCTTCAAGATCCAGGCGAACATGGACCCGAACCACCGCGACCGAGTGGCCTTCCTTCGTCTTTGCTCGGGCGAGTTCAAGCGCGGCATGCGCCTGAAGACGGCGGGTGGAAAGCAGCTGAACATCCACAATCCGATGATGTTCCTCGCGCAGGACCGCGAGATCGCCGAGACCGCCTATGCGGGCGACGTGATCGGTGTGCCGAACCACGGCCAGCTGCGCGTCGGCGACAGCCTGTCGGAGAATGGCGACATCAAGTTCGCTGGCATCCCGAACTTCGCACCGGAACTCCTCCGCCGTGCCCGCGTGAAAGATCCAATGAAAGCAAAACACTTGCGCAAGGCCCTCGAAAGCCTCGCGGAAGAGGGCGTCACCCAGCTGTTCAAGCCGTCCATCGGCTCGGACATGATCGTCGGCGCCGTCGGCCAGCTGCAGTTCGAAGTGATGATCGAGCGCGTGGCGGCAGAATACAATCTGGAAGTCGTGTTCGAGCCGGCCCCGTATAACGTGGCGCGCTGGCTGTCGTGCGATGATCCGAAAGTGCTGGAAGCCTTCCTGGACAAGAACAAGTCCTCGTCAGGCACGGACCTCGACGATGCGCCGGTCTATCTCGCCAAGAATGCGTGGGATGTCGGCTACGCCCAGGAAAAGAACCCGGACATCCGCTTCACGGCCACGAAAGAACGGGCGCTTTAGGGCGCTTATTCCTCGTCCGGCCCGCCTTCGAGTTCGGGCTTCGGTTCCGGGATGAACTTCGCGGCCAGCGTTGGCGAGACGCCGGAGGTGGCCAGCGGGTTCGGCCGGGCCTTGCCGCCGCCGCGCTTCAGTTCACAGCGGGCATCAGCGCCTTCAAACGTGGCGACATAGCTCCATGCGACACACTTGGCGTCGTCTGCGCAGCTGGTCTGGCAGGCGGAGGCTGTCTCGACAGGCTGCACGGAATAGGTCGCGCCGAAGCGATAAACGCCCGTTTCCTGTCCCTTCGCCGGTTCAGGCTTGTCGGGTTTCATGCTGGGCGTGTCGGCAAGGGCCGGGGCAGCCAGCAGGACAAGGGCGCTCGAGGCGGCAAGAAGGGGTACCAGGCGCATGGGCGTCGTCTCCATCTGTCAGGCCCAGTCTAGTAAGGCCTGCTTAACGAAGTGTTCGCTGCGGAGTAACGACCAGAGCGGCTTACTTTGCCAGCGCCTCGCGCTTTTCTTCAATCTCCAGCCATTCCATCTCGGCCATGTCGAGCTCTTCGCGCGCCGCGCCGACACGGGCGGACTTCTTGTTGAAAGCCTCTGCATCGCGGGCGTAGAGGTCCGGATCGGACATGTCCTGCTCCAGCTTTGCGATTTCCGCCTGCAGCTTCGGGATCAGCGTGTCCAGTTCCTTCTGGCGATGCTCATCCTTGAAGGAGAGTTTCGTCTGAGGTTTCGGGCGCTGTGCATTGTCTGTCTTCGGTTTTTCTGCCTTCGGAGCATTTCCGGAACTCTTGCTCCGGAAGCCCTTCAGCTGTTCCTGCGCATCGCTCCAGCCGCCGGCGGTGACGATCCACTCGCCATCGCCCACGGGACAGAGGCAACTGGTGACAGTGGCATCGAGAAAAGCCCGGTCGTGGCTGACGAGGATCAGCGTGCCTTCATAGCCGAGCAGCATGTCTTCCAGCAGGTCCAGCGTCTGCATGTCGAGATCGTTGGTCGGTTCGTCCATGACGAGCAGGTTGGACGGCTGGGCAAGCCCGATGGCGAGGGCTAGGCGATTACGCTCGCCGCCAGAAAGCGCACCCACCGGCTGGCGCAGCTGGTCCGGCGCGAACAGGAAGTCCTTCGCATAGGCCGCGACATGGCGCTGGCGGCCCTGCACCATGATGGAGTCGCCGCCATTCGGGGCGAGGGCTTCCCAGATCGTGTCCTTCGGGTTCAGCGTTTCACGCGTCTGGTCCTGATAAGTCACCTGCAGCGTCTTCGAATGTTTCACGCTGCCGCTGTCTGGCTCAATCCGGCCGAGGAGGAGTTTCACCAACGTCGTCTTGCCGACGCCGTTCGGGCCGATAATGCCGATCCGGTCGCCGCGCAGGATCTTGAGTGAGAGGTCGTTGACCAGCGTGAACGGGCCATCCGGGCCGTCATAGGTCTTGGTCAGGTGCCGCGCCTCGATCACCTTCTTGCTCATCGAGTCCCCGGCATCGACGCTGAGGTCTGCCGTGGCTTTGCGGTCCTGCAGGGCGGAGCGCATCTGGGCGTGTTCGGCGCGCAGGTCTTTCAGCTTGGCGAGGCGGCCCTGGTTGCGCTTGCGCCGGCCGGTGACGCCGCGGGCCAGCCAGTGCTGCTCGTCTTTCAGGTGCGTCGTCATCCGGCGCAGCTGGCGTTCTTCCTCGACCTCGATCTGTTCGGCCCATTCGTCGAACTTCACATAGCCTTCCGGGCTCTTCAGCACCTTGCCCTGACGCAGCCAGAGCGTATTGGTCGAGATATTCTCCAGGAAGCGGCGGTCGTGGCTGACGACCAGCACGACGCCGTTGAAGCTTTTGAGGCGCGTTTCCAGCTGCTCGATCATCGGCACGTCGAGATGGTTGGTCGGCTCGTCCAGCAGCAGAACATCCGGATCGGCAGCAAAGGCCTTGGCAAGCGCCGCGCGGCGCAGCTGGCCGCCGGAAAGGGTGGCCGGGTCTGCATCTGCCTCGACGCCGAACTCCATCAGCTCGGCTTCGGCCATGTATTCGCCGTCGAGCCCTTCGCTGGCATAGGCGAGTACCGTCTCGAAGCCCGCAAGGTCCGGCTCCTGCGCGACACTGGCGAACGTAATGCCTGGCTGGCGCCAGACTTCGCCGCTGTCGGCTTCCACCCGTTCGGAGATGATCTTCATCAGCGTGGATTTACCGGCGCCATTGCGGCCCACCAGCGCGACGCGCTCGCCCTTGGACAGGGAGAAGCTGACCCCTGTGAACAGGGGCTTACCCCCGAACGAGAGGCGGACATCGGTAAGCGTGATCAAAGGAGGCGCGGCCATGCGCGCGATGTAGCGTGCGGGAAGGGGCGGCGCTAGAGGGCGTCACCAGCCTTCCCACCAGCGGGGAGCCTGCTACACTCCCTGAAAATAAAACCGGAGGAGACAGCATGGCGTATTCGGAGAATGAGGCCGCGTTCACACAATTCGAGGCCCGGCGCCTGTCGCCCAACATCGGGGCGGAGCTGATCGGGGCGGATTTGCGCAACCCGACCGACGTGCTGGTGTCGGAAGTGCGCGCGGCGCTGTTGCGCTATCAGGTCGTGTTCTTCCGCGATCAGGACATCACCCGCCAGCAGCATATCGCCTTCGCCCGCAAGTTCGGGGAGTTGGAAATCCACCCGGCCACGCCGCTGGAACAGCCGGACCGGGAAGTCCTCCGCATCGCGCACGGACCCAATTCACGCGGGATCGAGAACTCCTGGCACTCGGACGTCACCTGGCGGGAGGCGCCGTCGCTCGGCTCCATCCTGCGCGCGATCGAACTGCCCGAGGTGGGTGGCGACACGCTCTTCTCCAATATGGTCATGGCGTATGAAGAGTTGGATGACGATCTGAAGCAACGCCTCTGCCAGATGACCGCGGTGCATGATATTGCCCGCGTTTTTGCCAAGCGTCTGAAGAAAGACCCGACGGAACTTCACGACAAATACCCGCCGATGGAGCATCCCGTTATCCGGACCCATCCCGAGACGGGGCAGCGGCTGCTCTACGTCAACACGGCGTTCACGGACCATATCAAGGGCATGGACCGTAAGGAGAGCGACGAGCTGCTGAAGTATCTCTATTCCCGCGCGGCCATTCCGGAATACCAGTGCCGCTTCCGCTGGGCGCCGGGCTCGCTTGCCTTCTGGGACAATCGCGCCTGCCAGCACTATGCTGCCAGCGACTATTTCCCGGCGGTCCGGATCATGGAGCGCGTCACCATCGCAGGCGACCGGCCGTTCTTCAAGGCGGCGGCCTAAGCGAGCGAGGCGACTTCCTCATCCGTCAGCAACCGCCACTCGCCCTCTGGCAAACCGCCGAGGGTAAAGGGGCCGAAGGCGGCGCGGTGGAGGGTTTCGACATGATTGCCGGCGGCGGCGAACATGCGGCGGACCTGATGGTAGCGGCCTTCTGTGATGGTGAGCCGGGCGGTGCGTTCACCGGTCACTTCCAGCTGGGCGGGGAGAAGCGGCTTCTCCTCGCCGCGTAGCATCAGCGTGCCGCTGGCGAAGAGGTCCGCCTCATGGCCTTCCAGTGGGCGGGCAACGGTCGCTTCATAGGTCTTCGGCAGTTCTGACTTCGGAGAGATCAGCCGGTGCAGCAGCTTGCCATCATCCGCAAACAGAAGGAGTCCTGTCGTGTCTGCATCGAGGCGCCCGACGCTTGAGAGCGGCGGTGTCCGCAACATGAAGCGTGGCGGCAGCAATTCATAGACGAGCCGGCCCTGGTCGTTGCGCGAGCAGGTAAAGCCCGCCGGCTTGTTCATCAGGATGACCATGCCGGGCGGCGGGTCCAGCGGTTCGCCGTCGAAGCACAGGTCATCGCCTTCGCCGGTCACGCGGCCGCGGCGGATGGCGGCCTCCATCTCCTTTCGGCTGCCATAGCCGAGATGGGCAAGGTATTTCGCGAGCTGGCGCGCTTCCTTCATGGCGTGGGCTTCATCGCTTCCGCTTCGGCTTTTCGGCCTTGATGATCTTGTAGCCGCCTTCGTCTTCGAGCATCTCGTGGCTCTTGAAGCACTCGCTGAGCACGCTCTCATAGGGCAGGTGGCGGTTGGCGACGAGCCAGAGGGTGCCGCCGGTCTTCAGCGTGTCGGCGGCTGCACGGATAAAGTCCTGCCCGAGCGATGTGCTGTCAGCCCGGCCGGTATGGAAAGGCGGGTTCATGACGGCAAAGTCGAACTCGGCCTTGGGTGCGTTCTTCGTGACGTCGGCCCAATGGCTGGCCCAGTTGCTGTAGCCTTCGAGGTTCTTTGCCTGGCAGGCCAGCGCGCGGTGCTCGGCCTCGAACAGGTCCATGCTTTCAACATGCGGGCAATTGGCCAGCACTTCGCGTGCGAGATAGCCTTGGCCCGCGCCGAGGTCTGCGCCGCGTCCGCGGATCCATTCCGGGATGCTGTCAGCCAGCAACTCGCTGCCCGCATCGACACGGTCCCAGCTGAAGAGGCCCGGCCGGCTCCAGAGCGCGCCATCGTCGACTTCCTGCGGCGCATCGAAGGCGATCCATTCTTCCGCCAGCTGAGCGTTCCAGTCCTCAGTCTTGGTTGCCCAGAAGGCACGGCATTTGTGTTTCGACAGGCTTTGCGTTTCGCCCGCCAGTTCCGCGAGGATCTTCTCACCCGTCTTGGCGCCCAGCGTGTTGGGCAGGCTCGCCACGATCACGCCGCCGACCGGCGCATCGCGCATGGCGCGGGCGAACAGGGCACGCGTCTCGTCCCGCTGGCGGGGCGGCAGGATAATGGTCAGCGCAGCGGATGGAAATGACTCGGCCTCCGGCGGCAGGACGGTGAAGCCAGCGGCTTTCAGCGCGTCATGATCCGGCTTGAAACTGTTCTGGCAGGTCAGGCGCTCTTTTGGCAGGCGCATCAGGAAGGGGACGGCCTCAGCCCGCAGGCAGAGGAGGTTGCCCGTTTCCGGCAACAGGTCGGCCTCTTCCAGGGCGAGGGAAAGCGTATCGAAAACAACGGTGTCAAACATGGGGCGCTCTCTACGCGCATGACGCGGTTGGCGCAATCAGGCGATGCGGTGGCTTAGCGTTCGACGCGGTAGCCGCTGCGCCCGGCCAGCGGCTGGCCTGCCGCGATGGAGAAGGCCTGGCTGAGGCCGCGATAGAAGGCGATCCGGGCTTCGGCCTCCTCGCTGACCATCACGCCGCTCTCGGCGCCGAGCAGGCGTTCCGGTGTTTTCCCGTGATGGGCCAGCACCATCATGTCCGACCAGAGGTCTGCCGGCAGGCCGCCGCCTGTGACTTTCTTCATCGGCTTGTCATCGTCATTGCCGACCCAGATGCCGCCGACATAGGCGGCTGAGTATCCGATGAACCAGGCGTCGCGCCAGTCCTGGCTGGTGCCCGTCTTGCCAGCGACCGTCCAGCCGGGGATGCGGGCGCGCCCGCCTGTGCCGATGTCGGAATTGACGACCCGGTAGAGCATGGCATTCATGTCGCGGGAGAGTTCTTCAGAGTACACACGGTCGCGGTCATAATCCGGGCGTTCGTACAGCACCGTGCCGCGCGAATCCTCGATCTTCTCTATCAGCCACGGGTCCAGCCGCAGTCCGCCGGACTGGAACACGCCATAGGCGCGTGTCAGTTCCCAGAGGGTCACTTCCTGGCTGCCGAGGGCAATGGAAGGATAGGCCTCCAGCCGTGTGGTGATGCCGAAGCGGCGGGCTGTCTCCGCTACGCGGGCCGGGCCGGACAGCTGGGTCAGTTCCACCGCGACCGTATTGATGGAACGGGCAATCGCCTCGCTCATCGTCATCGGGCCGAGGTATTTGCCGGTATAGTTGGAGGGGTTCCACTTATCGATCGTGATCGGCGCATCGTCGAACACGTCATAGGGGGAGTAGCCGTCTTCGAGCGCCGTAGCGTAGACGAATGGCTTGAAGCTGGACCCCGGCTGGCGCAGGGCCTGGGTGACGCGGTTGAACTCCGTCTCCGTATAGTCCGTGCCGCCGACCAGCGCGGCCACGCGGCCATTCTTCTCGATGAGGATGGCGGCAACCTGGCTTGCGCCTTCTTTCGCGCCGTCCCCGGCCATGCGCTCAGCCAGCTGCGCGCGGACCTTTTCCTGCAGGTCGATGTCCAGCGAGACCGTGACGACCAGATCGCCCGGGATGCGCGGCAGCATCGCCTTCACGCGCTCCGAGACCGCGTCCAGCGCGTAGCCCAGCTGTGGATCATAGGTAGGCGGGTCGATGATCGTGATGTCCTGGGCCCCGGCCTTTTCTGCATCGGCCGGGCGGATGAAGCCGAGATCCACCATCTGGGCCAGGACATAGGCCTGGCGTTCCTTGGCGCCTTCAAGGTTCTCGCGCAGGTTCAGCTTGGACGGCGCCTTGGGCAGGGCGGCCAGGATCGCGGCTTCCGCCACGGTCAGCTCCTGTGGAGGCTTGCCGAAATAATAGCGCGCCGCCGCGTCGATGCCGTAGAGCCCTGCGCCGAAATAAACCCGGTTCAGATAGAGCGACAGGATCTCGTCCTTGCTCATCTTGGTTTCCAGCTCGCGGGCGAGTTTCACTTCCTGCGCCTTGCGCTTCACCGTCTGGCGATTGGTGAGCACAAGGTTCTTGATCAGCTGCTGTGTGATCGTGGAGGCGCCGGAAACGGTTTCCCCGGCCCGCAAATTCGACCAGGCGGCCCGGGCGATGGCGGCATCATCCGCGCCGTCATGCTCGTAGAAGCGCTTGTCTTCGGCGGCGATAAAGGCCTGCGGCACGTATTCCGGCAGCTGGTCCACCGATGTCGCCCGGCCATAGCGGGGGCCGCGCACGTCCAGCGTATTGCCATCGCGGTCGATGAATTCGATGGCGGCTTCGCGTTTGACCGACCAGAGGTCCGCCACTTCCGGCAGTTTTGGCATACCGGCATAAAGCGAGCGCCATTTCCAGAAGCCCCAGCCGCCTGCGACCAGCATGACCACGAGGAAGACAATCAGCGTGTAGCGCACCAGACGGGGATGCCGGGAAGCGAAGCCGCCGCCGGGCACTTTGATCGTCCGCTGGGCCGGGGCCGGATTACCCTTCTGCGCCATCTCTGCCTGCCAATAGAATCGATAATTGCCGAGGGTAAATGCGAGAGGATTACGGCAGTGTGAAGGCACGCGCGCTGCCGGGCGCAGGCCAGAAGAGGGGATTTCGCCCGCAACCCCTCATTCTGCGCCGGAATCCGGCATGAAACCCCGCTGACTGCCGCGACGTCATAGGGGGTGTTGCGTAGTGCCGGATGGATTTTTCTGGTTTCAATGGAAAGAGAGGAATTGCGCTTTCGGGTGGTCTGATTGCGCGCCATCAGATGGACGGAGAGCCATGACAGGGACGGAAACGAAAGCGCGGCCGGCGGAGGCCAAGGTAGAACATTTTGACGTGCTGATCGCGGGGGCCGGGATTTCCGGTGTCGGCGCGGCGTATCACATGAAAACGCAATGCCCCGGCAAGAGCTATGTGGTGCTCGAAAAGCTGGAGAGCTTTGGCGGCACCTGGCTGTGGCACAAATATCCGGGCATCCGTTCCGACTCCGACCTTTACACCTTCGGCTACCGCTTCAAGCCGTGGACCGGCACACCGATCGCGACGGCCGAAGAGATCCGCAACTATATGGGCGAAGTGATCGAGGAGAATGACCTCGGCCAGCACATTCGCTACGGCCACCAGATCCTGTCGGCAGAATGGTCTTCGAAGGACAGCCTGTGGACCCTGAAAGTCCGCCGCGCCGAAACGGACGAGGTGCTGACCTTCACCTGCAACTTCCTCTGGATGTGCCAAGGCTACTATAATTACACCAAGCCCTACACGCCGGACTGGCCGGACATGGACAAGTTCAAGGGCCAGATCATCCACCCGCAACTCTGGCCGGATGATATTGACCTGAAGGGCAAGAAGGTCGTCTGCATCGGTTCGGGCGCAACGACGGCCACAGTGGTTCCGGCCATTGCCGGTGAGGTTGAGCACATCACGGTGCTGCAACGTTCGCCGACCTATTTCATTCCGGGCCGGAATGAAAATGAAATGGTCACCGAACTTGAGAAGATCGGCATCGACTGGGATACAATTCACCGGATTGCGCGCCAGAAAGTCCTGTTTGACCAGCATGACTTTACACGCCGCTGTCTGGAGGAGACCGACGAGGTTACCCAGGAACTGCTCGAAGGCGTGAAAGCTTTCCTCGGCGAGGACTATCCGATCGACAAGCACTTCACGCCGCGCTACCGCCCGTGGCGCCAGCGCATTGCCTTCGTGCCGGATGGAGACCTGTTCCAGGGCATCGCGTCGGGCAAAGCCAGCGTCGTGACCGACGAGATCGAGCGCTTCACCGAGAACGGTATCCTCACCAAGGGCGGCCAGGAACTGGAAGCGGACATCGTCATCACAGCGACGGGCTTCAACCTCTCTGTACTTGGCGATATTCCGTTCACGGTTGATAACAAGCCAGTCGACTTCTCCGACACGGTGACCTATCGCGGCATGATGTTCACCGGCGTGCCCAACATGGCCTGGGTGTTCGGATACTTCCGTGCCTCGTGGACCCTGCGGGTCGACCTGATGGGCGACTTCATCACCCGCCTGCTGAAGCATATGGACGAGAAGGGCGTCACGCAGGTTCGCGTGAAGCTGCGCGAGGAAGACAAGGATATGGAGATCCTTCCCTGGATCGATCCGGAAGACTTCAATCCCGGCTACCTCATGCGCTCCATGCACCTCCTGCCGAAGCGCGGCTCCAAATATATCTGGCAGCACACGCAGGACTACTGGAACGAGAAAGAGGAAATCCCGAATATCGACCTCGATTCAGAGGAGTTCGACTATTCCGGACAAAAGGCGAAGACGCCGGAAACCGCCGACGCCTGATCGCTTCGCAAATCGGACAAAAGCCCTCCTGCAACCCACGGGAGGGCTTTTTTATTGGCATTTCCAAGCCTGTTACCCTGCCTGCTGATTAGGCTGTTACGGTTCAACTGCGGTCGGGGCTTGTGTTCGAGCCATAAATGACTAACGGTTACTTAGGTGCTTTTCAATCAGTCGGATTCAATCTAAGGGGGTTGGATGAATATCAGAGAAGATTTTCTGCGCCCCCGGACCGAACGGGAGAATGCTGTCCGCCGGACAACGATCCTCGAAGCGGCGGAAGCCTTGCTGCTTGAATCGCACAATCAAAGGTTTTCCATTTCCAATGTGGCCAAACGGGTCGGCGTGTCGCAGAGCACGATCTTCCTGCATTTCCGCAACCGGGAAGAATTGTTGACCTCGCTTTATACGCGGGTCGGGCAAAATTTCTTCACAACCTTCCTCAGCCGTCTCCATGAGGGCATCTCCGACGAGGCCTTTTGTGAGGCCTTTATCGACACCGCGCTGGAATTCCCAGGCTTCCGCATCATGCGCCCGATGATCATGCGCGTTGTGGAGGAAAGCCTCAATCAGGACTATATCAACGAGGCGATCAAAGAGATCTTTCGGTACCGGACTTCCACTGCCGACCAGGTTGAGGAACTCCTGCATCTGAAACCCGGGCAGGGGCGCCGGTTGATGAAGGCGCTCGTCAACCTGATGTGCGGCTCGATCCAGGCGGATATAAAGAGGCTTCTTGCGATGGATGACGGCCAGTCTGAGGAAGTGACCAGCGCCATCAGAAGCTTCGATTTCCGGGCATCATTCCTGGATGGGGCCCATCTTCTAATGACCGGAATTCGCAATATTTAGTACACAAACGAAAATGTGACATTGCTGTCACGCGCTCTGTGTATACACTCGTCCAATATTGAAGAATCATTTTTATCTGGACGGGTGGGGTCCGGGCCGCTGCGCTGTGCAGGCAAGCAGCCTTCTCCTGCCTGCGGACCTGAAAGAGGCCCATATGGCTATTCGCGAAGACTTCCGGCGTGCGCGGTCGGAATCTGAGAAAGAAGCGCGCCGTAACGAAATTCTCGATGCAGCAGAGGCGCTCCTGCTGGAATCCGGCAATGAGCGTTTCGCCATTGCGGCGCTTGCCGACAATGTTGGCGTCTCCAAGAGCACGATCTTCCTGTATTTCGCCAACAAGGAAGAACTGCTTCTGGCGCTCTATGAGCGGGCCTTCATCCGCACTTTTACGCAGCTTGGCGAACGGCTTGAGCCGGGCATGTCGGGCAGGGCTTTCTGTGAGGCCTTCATCGACAGCCTGGTCGATCATCCCGCCATGCTGATCTTGCGGGCCTATCTGGCGCAGACGATTGAACGCAACGTTGCGCTGGAGTCGCTGGTCTCCACAAAGACACGTCTGTTCGAGCATGGGTCTGCCATATCTGAAAAGCTCGAACGGGTGATGGAGCTGGAACCGGGCTGGGGCGTGCGTATGCTGATGGCGTTGGTAAACCTGACCTCCGGCGCGGTGCAGGCGGACTCGCTGCCCTATATCGATGCCGATATGCTGCCCGAGGAACTGGCCGACTTCATGCACACCGCATCGTTCCGCAACATCGTGCTCAGCGGGGCCGAACTCATCTTCCGCGGCGCAACAGGCCGGCCGTTCGACTGACGCCGCACGCGCATCGGCTCAGGGACAGCCAATCGCCCTGGCCAGAATGTTCCGGTGTACTTCGCTGGTGCCGGAATAGATCGTCGCGGCCCGTGTCGCGAGGTATTTCGCCTGGGCGAAATCACTGAAGGGGGCGGCCTCAAGCGCCGCCTCTGTGATGGCCTGGTGCAGTTCCGTCGCCAGCAGTTTCGTCTGGGATGAGGCAGGCCCGCCGTCCAGCGTGACGAGGCCATTCTTGGTGCGCATGTCCAGCGCTTCCAGCGTGTCGATCCGCAGGTCGAGGTCCGCAAAGCGCATCTGCAGGGAAGGTGTCAGCGGACCGGCTTCCGCCGCACACCGACGCGCCGCCCGCATGGCCCGGCGCAGGAGGCCCGTGGTCGTATTGTTGCCGCGGGCAATCGCCATCAGTTGTTTGGCGGCCTTCCAGCCTTCGCCGATCTCGCCGATCCGGTCTGCTGCCGGGGTACGCACACCATTGAAGAAGACTTCATTGGTTTCGTACTCGCCATCGATAAACCGGATCGGGCGTACGTCGATACCGGGCCGGTCCATCTCGACCAGCAGGAAGACGAGGCCCTTGCCGCCATGCGTGCCCGGATCACAGCGCGCCAGCAGGAACATATGCGTCGCGTACTGCGCAAAGCTGGTCCAGACCTTGCTGCCCGTCAGGATGAAATCGTCCCCGTCACGTTCTGCTTTCAGGGAGAGCGCGGACAGGTCAGACCCCGCCTGCGGTTCGGAGAAGCCCTGGCACCATTCATGTTCGCCATTCAGGATGGCGGGCAGGTAATGCGCCTTCTGTGCGGGCGTGCCGGCCTCCATGATCAGGGGGCCGATTGTCCGGACGCCTGAATTCATCAGGATCGGCGCATCGCGCGCCGCCGAGGCATTCTCGAAATAGATGCGCTGTTCGGTGTTCCAGCCCGCGCCGCCATATTCCACCGGCCAGGTCGGAGCGTACCAGCCGCGTGCGTTCAGCTTTTCCCGCCAGGCTCGGCAGGCTTCGGCATCCGATTTCAGCCCCGTCGTCCGGCGGCCAGCGGCACGCAGGTCTTCGGTCAGCTCCTTGTCGAGAAATTCGTCCACTCCGGCGCAGAATTTATCCCACTCACGCCCATCCTCACGAGTATGAGCCGACAATTCTTCGAGGTAAAAGCTGCCATCCATGATGCACTCCCTCCACCGGAGCGGACACATCATTACCGCTCATGGCGGCCGGATCAGCAATCAGGGAAACTACGTGGGTGACGGAGGGGGAAGCGGGACGATCGGCCTCAGAAGCCCTTGGCTTTCACCCGGTCGCGGCCTGAATTCTTGGCTTCGTAGAGATAATGGTCGGCTCTCTCGATCATGTCGCGTGGCGTCATGCCCGGTTCGAAGCGGACGAGGCCGAACGATGCTGTCACATCCTTGATGGACTTCAGCGTGCCTTCCACCGGCGTTTCTGTATTCTTGAACGTGTACTTGATCTTCACGAGCAGGTTATAGGCCGAGAACAGGTCCGTCTCCGGAAGGATGATCGCGAACTCTTCCCCGCCATAACGGGCGACCATGTCCTGGCCCTTGATGTTCTGCGTCACGACGGATGCGAATTGTTGAAGCACCGCATCACCGACCTGGTGGCCATAGGTGTCGTTGACGCTTTTGAAATGGTCGATGTCGGCCATGGCAAGGCAGAGATTCTCGCCTGTCTCCGCGGCCGCGCGGATTTCGCGTTCCAGCCGTTCGTCGAAGGCGCGGCGGTTCGCGACGGAGGTCAGCGGGTCGCGCCGGCACTGGGTCTGCACTTCCTCCAGTTCCTGATTGAGCTTGGCAATCTGGTTCTGGGAATCCGTCAGGCCCTGGTTCAGCTCGCGCGCGGTCCGGGCCATGCGATGATTGTCTTCCATCAGGGTGGACACCAGCGAGGCCAGATGCTCTGCAGATGCGGCTCCGGGCAGGGCGCTGTTGGCCTTGTCCAGCGAGGCGCCGAATTCGTCGCTGTTCTGAACACCCTGCTGGATGATCTTCATGACCTCATCGATTTCCTTCTCGATGGCCATGCCGATGGAGTGACGCGCGGAAACAACGGCAGGTTCCTCGGTCAGCAGTTCCCGGAAAATTGAGCTGATGTCGAAAGGCGTCAGGGTGCCATGTTCGGCAATTGCGCTGTCCACCCGTTCGATCACGCGCGGGTCAGCGGCCTCTACATAGGCATACCAGATAGCATAGGTCTTGGGATCCGGCGGGGTACGGTGCTTCTTGATCAGGTCGAACGCGCGCTGCGCATTCTGGAATACCTGCTTCAGACCCGAGGCTGGTGCAGCCTCTTTTCGCATCGCAACAGCAGCGTCCATGGCCAAAGGCCTCCCTCACAACTCAACTCTCCAACCGGCCTCGTCATTAGAGGAATTGGTTTGATTGACGGTTAACGGGAAGTGGCTGCAAAGCCTTATTTTCTGGAAGAATTCTATTGTCAGTGGTCTGAACCACTGCGCCGCGCGCCGGTCAGTTCGCACATGATTTTTTCCGATTGGTTGAAGCGGCAATCGTCCTGATTAAACTTTGCTTCGTGTCACGCCAGGCCGGGCCGCCATGCATCCTGTATATGTTGCGGCAGTTTGCGGGGCGCGAGCGCGATCAGGTCATACCGCCAGCCATAATCTGAAAGTGCAGGGTGGCGGGCCATCCAGAACTCTGCCGCCCGCGCGATGCGTTGCCAGCTGGCAGGTGTGACGGCGCCTGCGGCAATTTGAACTTCGGCCCGGTATTTCACCTCCACGAAGGCGACGAGCCTGCCGCGCTTTGCGATCAGGTCCACTTCGCCCATGGGCGTGCGCACCCGCTGGCCCAGAATGCGATAGCCCTTGGCCTGAAGGTAAAGTGCGGCGAGCCATTCGCCCTTGCGGCCACGCTTCTCCGCAGCTTGCCGTTTGCCCTCAGCCATCGGCCTTGATCTGCAGGGCGCGCTGATAGACTTCCCGCTTTGGCAGGCCGAGCGCGTCGGCCACCGCATTGGCGGCGGCCTTGGTGGGCTGGTCGGCGAGGGCTTCGCGCAGGGCCGCATCGAGGCGGGCGGGCGTGACGGCCTCCTCCAGCGGCGGACCGGCCAGCACGACAATCTCGCCCTTTGGCCCGCCTGCTTCGGCATAGTGCGCGGCGAGGTCCGCCAGCGTGCCGCGCCGGGTTTCCTCGAACAGCTTGGTCAGCTCCCGCGCCACGGCGCCCTGCCGCCCGGCCCCCAGCACACTGGCCATGTCCGCCAGCGTATCGGCGAGGCGCGGACCGCTCTCATAGAAGATGAGCGTCGCCGGAACACTCTTCAGGCTTTCGAGGCTTTGCGTCCGGGCACCTTGTTTTGGCGGCAGAAATCCGGCGAAGCAGAACCGGTCGCTCGGCAGGCCGCTCGCCACCAGCCCGGCCAGCATGGCCGAGGCGCCCGGGATCGGGAAGACGCGGTGGCCGGCCTCCAGCGCTTCATGCGCCAGCTTCCAGCCGGGATCGGACACCAGCGGCGTGCCCGCATCGGAGACCAGCGCGATCCGCGCGCCTTCACTCAGCTTGCGCAGGAGTTCCGGTCTCCGTTCCGCCCCATTGTGGTCATGGTAAGGGCTGAGGCGGGCCTTAACTCCATAGGCGGACAGGAGTTTCCCCGCCACGCGCGTGTCTTCGGCCAGCACTTCATCGGCTGCTGCCAGCACGTCCAGCGCGCGGAGCGTAATGTCCCGCAGGTTGCCGATCGGCGTGGAGACGACATAGAGGCCAGGCTGAAGCACTTGGGGCGGTTGCCCGTCCGGCCCGGCCCCCCTAGAGTCGCGCCAGCCGGGAATCGTCTGCGCGCCGGATGCTTCAGGAGATGTTTCAGGAGATGACATTGATGCAACCATTGCTCAGGACGATTAAAGCGCCAAGCTTTCTTCTCATAGGTTTCCTGTTCGCCACCGCCTGTGCCAGCGCACCGGCCCGTCCGCCAGTCCAGATCGGCACCGGCACTCCGCGGGTTGAACCCATCACCGGCCCGGTCGAGCAGCCGGAAGAGGGCGTTGACGTCACCGAGCTGGGCGAGCCGGAAGACCTGACCCAGGTGCGCGGCGATGGCGGCCTGACGCCAGCCTTCATGGAGGGGCGCAAGATCAAGCGCGCCGCCGTGCTGCTGCCGTTCTCGCACCCGAACGCCCAGGTCCGCGCCGAAGCCGAGAGCATGCTGGCCGGGATCGAGCTGGCCCTGTTCCAGTATGCCGGGGATGACTTCCTGATCATCCCGAAAGACACCGCCGGCAAGACATCCGTCACCGAAGCCCGCCTCGACGAGGCGGTGCAGGAGAAGGCGAATGTCGTGCTCGGTCCGCTGTTCGGCGCCAATGTGAAAGCCATCACAGAGCGTGCGCAGGACAAGAAGATCCCCGTCATTGCCTTTTCGAACGACCGCACGGCGGCGGGCGGCGGGGCCTATCTCGCCTCGATCTCGCCGGAGGAAGAAGTCCGCCGCATGGTCGAATATGCCGCTGCGAACGGCATCTACAGCTTCGTCTTCCTCGGTCCGCAATCGGCCTATGGCCGCCAGATCGAGACGGCCCTGCGCACCGAAGCCTTCAATGTCGGCGGCACGGTGCTGACCTCGGCCTTCTACATGCCGGAAACCGGCGCGACGGAAGCGGCCCGGTCGGTCTCCGGTATCCTGAAATCCGAAATCGCCACGCGGCCCCGCAACAAGGTGGCCGTGATGATCCCGGAGCGCGGCGTGAACCTGCTCTCCATCGCGCCGCTGCTGCCTTATAATGGTGTGGACATGACTCACATCACCCTGATGGGCACGAGCCTCTGGGGCGATCAATCCATCTGGCGCGAGCCAACGCTGGACGGCGCCGTCTACCCCGCACCCGATCCGGACAATCTCACCACCTTCCGCGAAGCCTATCGCCGCATCTATGGCAAGACGCCGACAGACCTCGCCGCCGTCGCCTATGACGCGGCCGCCGTCGCCGTGCGCCTCGCCGCCGAAGACAACCTCAAATACAATGGCGTGACAGACCCCGACGGCTTCTTCGGCGTCAACGGCCTGTTCCGCTTCCGCCTGGATGGCACCAGCCAGCGCGGCCTCGCCGTGATGCAGATCCGCCCCACCGGCGCGGAGATGATCGAGAAGGGCGCCAGCCAGTTTGGCCCGGGGCCCAGCTGATCCAGACAATCCGTCAGGCAGTTTGACGGGGAACCCCACGTCAACTGCCTGCATCCCTCCCTTGCACGTGTGTAATTCGCGCCCCACATGACGCGTCAGGGCACAGGACTAGAGAGAAACGGCGAGCCATCTATCCATGAGCAAGCGCGATTATTACGAGGTTCTTGGCGTCTCACGCGATGTCGATGAGAAGGCGCTGAAATCCGCCTACCGCAAGCTGGCCATGAAATATCACCCGGACCAGAATCCGGGCGACAAGGAAGCCGAAGACAAGTTCAAGGAAGTCGGCGAGGCCTATGCGATCCTCTCCGATGCGCAGAAGCGCGCGGCCTATGACCAGTTCGGCCACAGCGCCTTCGAAAACGGCATGGGCGGAGGCGGCGGCAATCCGTTCGGCGCCGGCGTTCACCCCGAAGACATTTTCCAGGACCTGTTCAGCCAGGTGTTCGGCGCAGGCGGGTTCGGCGGCGGCCGTCGCCGTGGCGGCCCGCAACGCGGCGCAGACCTGCGCTACGATCTCGAAATCACGCTGGCCGAAGCTTTCTCCGGCAAGGACGAAACCATTCACGTGCCCCAGGCCGTCGACTGCAAGACCTGCGAAGGGTCTGGCGCCGCGCCGGGCACCGAGCCTGAAACCTGCGACACCTGCGGCGGCGCAGGCCGTGTGCGCGCCCAGCAGGGCTTCTTCACGATGGAACGCACCTGCCCGCGCTGCAACGGCAAGGGCAAGACCATCAAGAAGCCGTGCAAGGATTGCGGCGGGGCTGGCCAGGTGCGCGAAGAGCGCAAGCTGAACGTGAAGATCCCGGCCGGTGTCGAAAGCGGCATGCGCATCCGCCTGGCGGGCGAAGGCGAAGCCGGCGCCAATGGCGGCGGCAAGGGCGACCTCTACATCTTCGTCGATGTCGTCGAGCATGACATTTTCGAACGCGACGGGCCGAACCTCTACTGCCGCGCGCCGGTGCCGATGGTGACGGCAGCGCTTGGCGGCGAGATCGAGATCCCGACCATCGATGGCGGCCGCGCCCGCGTCGTGGTGCCGGAAGGTGCCCAGACCGGCCGCAAGCTGCGCCTCCGCGGCAAGGGCATGCCGTCGGTCCGCCAGTCCGGTCATACGGGCGACCTGTTCGTCGAGATGTTCGTGGAAACTCCGCGCAACCTGACCCCCCGCCAGAAGGACATCCTGCGCGAATTCTGCGACTGCTCCGGCGCCGACTGCCACCCGGAAAGCGAAGGCTTCCTCGGCCGCATCAAACGCTTCTGGAACGGCGACCACGAAGAAGACCGCCCGAACTAGATGAGACGCGGCGCTTTGTTTTTGGGCGTGGCGGCTGTCATCCTTGCGATCATGTTTTTGGGCCCGGTCGATTACGGCCTGCGCTACGCTCACTACAAGACTTTGACCAAACAGGAGCTGGTGTCTGGCGCCGGGATATATATTCAGAATCGTACGAACGGGCGTCAGCTCGCGTGTTTGTATGCTGTCGCATGTGATGGTGAAAAGGCCCGCCTTGTACTGATAGACGATCCGGACGCATGGAATTTCGACGAAGCCAAACGAAGTGTCTGGCGTCGTCGGTTCGATGATTTCTGTCCGGGACGCACCACCAATTTCGGATTGCAGCTTGTTCCAATGGAGGGGGCTGAACCTGCCACCCAGAGCATGGCTCTGGCGCGGTGGAGCTTCGGCAATGATCGGTTCATTCCGCGCCTCGGTAGGTTCCAAAGCGGCTCCTTCAGCGATCAGCCATGGGAGGAGTGTACACCTGAAAAGGCATTGCGGTTCTGAGTTTCTCACATGGCCGCGAGTTCATTTGCCTTCAAAATGAACTGTCCATTTTGGATTGCTGACACATTCTCCGTTTAAGGGAGTGTGAGAGCAGGCAGGATGGACTTGAGATGAAGACGCAAAAAGGCGCGCTGATCGCCGGGCTTCTGGCACTCACCGCATGCGCGCATGGCGCCGCCGAACCGGAACCGCCCCCGCGCGAAACCGGTTGGAACGTCGCGCCTTTCCGCCCGCACCTCATCCGCAATGAGACGCCAGACCTCTGCGAACCCGTGACCGCCGCCTGGACCAATCTGTTCGACGCCGCGGGGCGGCTGGACTCCGCCGATCTCGACCTGTCCGGTGTTCCGCATGAGGCCACTTTCGCGTTCCCGGAAACGGTGAGAAGCGGGCGGGCGGCGCGGAGTCAGTCGCTTTATTACAAGACCTTCGAGGCTCGTCATGACATAGACGGCGACGGCGACGAGGAAGTGCTTTTCCTCGTGTCCAACGATGCTGGCTGGCGGTATCTCGGCGGGAGCCTCTATCTGTTCGACACGGTCGCCGAGTTTGACGCCATGCGCGTTCAATACCCGGAGCGCTATGGGGAGATCAGCTCCACCTACCACTGGAACGAACTCGCGGCTGAGGTGACGGGCGAGCCGGTCGCGACATTCGGCCGGGTCCACCGGGTCCAGCTGTTTCTGCAGGAAGGCGCGCTCTATACCGTCTCGGACGGGCGGGGCGTTTCGAGGGGGCAGGACAGCAAACGCGAAACCTTACGTCGCGTCTGGCCCGCTGAAGAGGCTGAAACCGTCTGCGAAATACAAATTCGTCCGGAGCCGGAGCAGTTCGAACCCTTCATTTCCGCGTCACCCTTCTATCAGGCGCTCAAGGCCATGTATGCGGGGCCAGAGCAAGGCGGCATGTGCTACGGTACGCTGGGCTGGACCGGTGTTCCGCCCGAGGCCATCCTGCCCGACCTGTTCTACCGTCCGCAGGCCTGGCCGGAACCGAATGGCCGGTTCGGACCCGAGGACGAGCCGCAGGATGATGTCGCCCGCCAGCTCCGCCCGCTGAGCTGGGGCGCCACTGACCCGTTTAGCTGGCAGGTCTACCTGTCCCTCCGGCAGGATCAGCCGGACTTCCTCCGTCGTATGGAAGAATACTATACCGAGCGGTTTGCCATGCCGCCTGAGGAGGCGAAGACCGCAGCGCTTCAGGCCTGGCGGGCGCTGGTGGACCGTATCTTCTATGCACGCAACAACGACATGTTGCTGGCCTTCCTTGCGACCCAGCCGATGAACTGGGACAATCCTGTCGACTTCCCCTTTGGGGCCTCGCCGAATGAGATGCTGGACGCGGTCGAAGCTGCTCTCAAGCAACCAGAGGCGCTGAATAACATTACGCCATGGTGGCACGGAGCAATCTGGGCCCGTCAAATCTCTGCGGCCATCCTTGCGGGCGAGCCGGTGGAAGACATCCGGGATCTGTACAGGGCCTATGTCGGCACGTATCTGCCGCCTGCTGATCCGTCCAAACCCAAACGGTATGAACGGGACATTGCCCGCCTGCACGCCAATGTTCTGGCCGCCGCATCTGTCCGGCCGGACGTGCTCGGGATCCTGCCGGAGCTTGGTGTCCCGCTGGACCGGTCCACGAACCGTTTCGGCAAGACGGCGCTGATGTATGCAGCGCAGCTGGACATGCCAGACTCCGTACGGGTGTTGCTGGATGCGGGCGTTGATATGAACCAGCGCACGCAAAGTGTTCCGGAAGGAGAGCGTTATCGCACCTGCGGAAAATTGCAGCGTGACCACCGAACGGCACTCATGTACGCCGCCGAGAATGCTTCGGAGGAACTGATCTTACTGCTGCTCGATGCCGGGGCCGATCCGGCCGCACAAGATACCGAAGGCAACACGGCCAGCTGGTATCTCGCCCGCAACACGAAGCTAGGTGACGATGCCCGGACCCGTCTGGAAACGCGTCTCGCCGTCGAATGAACATGGCCGCGAGTTCATTTGCCTGACGGGCAGGGCGTGCCCATCTGAAGGCCATGTTCAAGCGCATCCCTTCCGCCCCGCCCGGGATCGTCGCCTTCGAAGCCGAGGGTGAGATCACCGATTCCGATTACAAGACGATCCTGATCCCCGCGGTGGAGACCGCGAAGGAGGCGCTCGGCAAGGTGCGCGTCCTGCTCCGCTTCGGCCCGGCCTTCAAAGGCTACAGCGCCCACGCCATGCTGGACGACACGATGCTGGGCCTCTCCCACTGGAATGATTTCGAACGCCTCGCCGTCGTCACCGATGTCGACTGGATCGCCCATGGCGTCCGCCTCTTCGGCCCGCTTATCCCGGCGAAGACCCGTATCTTTCCGGCCGGAGACACAGAGGCCGCCCTTGACTGGGTGAGCGCGTAAGCTCAGCCCAGCGCGTCATAGGGAATGGAGAGGAGCGGGCCGCCCATCTGGCGCAGCTCGGTCAGATATTCCGCCTCGCTCAGGCGCCGCAATTCGCACAGGCACCAGATTTCGCCGGATGCGGAAATATGCGGCGTGTCCATGCCGCGGAAATAGACCGGGCCGCCGGGCGACTGGATACGGTTCAGCGACACAGTCATTGCAAGATCGCCGGAAAAGATGCCGGAGCGTTCCCAGGCGTGCATCTGCTCGTCCGCCTCATCGCCGAACCGGCCATAGAGGCTGGTGCCCGGGCCGAGGCCGTCGGCTGAGACTTCTGCGGCGGCGGCCCGGCTGACCTCCACGAATACGGCGCCCTGACGCAGCAGTGTGGCAGGCCAGGAAGACATCTGAACACGGAGTTTCGTCAGCGCGTCCAGCCGGCTGGTTGTGGTCTGGCGCATCATGTCCCGCATCTGGCGCCGGTGGCGGACGCCGGGCAGGTCTTTTCCGCGTTCCCAGCGGGAAATGGTTGTCTGGTCCACCGAAAGGCGCTCGGCCAGAACGCGCTGGGACAGGCCAAGGTCCTGGCGCAGGCCGGTCACCATTCTGGCCCAGTTTGTGGAAGGGAGCGTGTCCATTTCCGGTCTCGCTGGATTGGGGTGAAGTGTGACGGTTTTCCTATAGCGCGGGACATGTGCGTTTTTGTGACGTCAGGTGTTTTGAGGCGCTGCGGTGACAGATTCTTCAAATAAACGCGAAAACCATGTCACACCGCCGGGATAGTGCCGCCTTCAGATTATCTGACGCGGGGTTCTGTCATGTCCAAATTTCCCTTTCGCACCTCTCTTTTCTGCGCCATCTCGGCGGCTGCCCTCTCGCAGGGGCTTGCCCATGCGGAGGAGGATGAGGCCCTCAAGATGGACCAGGTGGTCGTTTCCGCCTCGCGCGCCGCTGTGCCGGTGAACCAGCTGGGCGATGCGATCAGCGTTCTCGATGCCGAGACGATCGAGCTGCAGCAGCTGACCACGCTGGACGATGCGCTGGAGCGCACGCCCGGTGTCTCGATCACGCGGTCGGGCGGGGTCGGCCAGAACACACAGGTCCGCATGCGCGGGTTCACCAGCAAGCACGTTCTGGTGCTGATCGATGGGGTGAAGGTCAACAACCCGTCCGAAGGCGACAACCAGTTTGGGATCGACCACCTATTCCTCGACAATATCGAGAAGGTGGAAGTGCTGCGCGGGCCGCAGTCCGGCGTCTACGGCGCCGATGCCGTGGCCGGTGTCATCAACGTTGTGACCAAGCGCCCGGAAGGTCCGCTGCAGGTGCGCGGCTCTGCCATGGTCGGCGAGAACGACACCTATGAAGTCAGCGCCGGGGTTCAGAAGGGCGAAGAACGCTACGGCTTCTCCGGCACGGTCTCCTATTTCGATACGGCAGGCATTTCGCTTGCCAGCCGCCCGCCGGGCAACACGGAGCGGGACGGCTACGAGAACTTCACCGCCCAGCTGCGGGGCGAATACCGTCCGACGGCGGATACCGAACTCAGCGGCTGGCTGCGCTACACCGACGCCATGAACGAGATCGACGAAGGCTCGCTGCCGGCGGACAACCCGCTCGGCCTGCCGGGCTATATCTTCCAGGACTCCGAAGGTGAAGTGCAGAGCGAGCAGCTGTTCGGCGCCCTCAAGGGCGAGTGGACAACGCTTGGCGGGAAGCTGACGCATACCGCGCAGCTCTCCTATGTCGACCTGCAGGGCCTCTACAAGACACCCACCGCGGAGCAGGACTCAGAAGGCGAGACGCTGGAAGCCACCTATTACGCCACCTGGCGCCCGAACGGTGCGGTGACGCTGACCGGCGGGGCGGAATACCGCGACGAAAAGGCCGTGTTCGAACAGCCTGTCGGCTACGCCTATGCGCTGATCAATGACAGTATCTCCAACTCTGCCGTATTCGCCGAAGCCAATCTGGAAATGGCCGAAGGCTTCTTCCTGTCCGCCGCCGCGCGCTATGACGACAATGAGAAGTTCGGCGGCGAGTTCACCCATCGCCTGACGGCGGCCTATAACCTGCCCGATACGGTCAGCATTCCGGGCGTCGAGACCAAGCTGCGCATTTCCTATGGCGAAGGCGCCGAAGCGCCCGGCCTGCGCCAGATGCTCGGTTCGTCGGCGACCTTCCAGGGCAACCCGAACCTCAAGCCGGAATCGAGCTGGATGGCCGATGCCGGCATCGACCAGCGGCTGAAGAGTGGCAAGGCGTCCTGGAGCTTGACCCTATTCACCGGCGAGGCCGATGACGGCATCTTCTCCATCTACGATCCGGTGACGTTTGTCAGCACCCCGCAGAATATCGACAGCCCGGTCGAAATGAAGGGCGTCGAGGTGGATGCGGTCTATTCCCCGCTCGCCTGGCTCGATCTCAGCGGCGCCTATACCTATCTGGAAGCTGAGGAGAAGGCCGCGCGTACGCAGTTGTTCGGCCGTCCGAAGCATGAAGCCAGCGCCGCTGTGACCGTCCGCCCGATAGAGGATTTGTCGCTGACGGTCGATACCTACTGGCGCGACGAATTCTTCAGCGATTATCCGTCCACCTATGTCATGCCGGGCTATTCACTGTTCAACCTGTCGGCCGTCTGGAACATCAATGACACGGTGATTCTGTCGGCGCGCCTGCAGAATGCCGGTGACAAATTCTATGAAGAGAAACTGGGCGACGCCACCTATGGCCGCACCGGCCAGGTTCGTCTCACGGTCCGTTACTAGGGAGAATGCGATGCGCAAGACAGGTCTGACACTCCGCGCCGTTTCCGCAGCGGCTTTGCTGGCCGGATGTGCCACGGCGCCCCCGGCAACAGCAGACGCGCCTGCGGCTGCAGAGGCCATCTCTGAAACCTTCCTCCTCGTCGCGGACGCAGGCGGCATGCCGGTCTTCTTCAACTGCCTGCGGCAGCAGGATGCCATCCTGATCAGCGCGCACCGGGGCGGGCCTGTGCCGGGCTATCCCGAGAATGCGCTGGAAACCTTTCAGCATACGGTCAGTGAAATCCCGGCCCTGCTGGAAATCGACGTCCAGAAAAGTGCCGACGGCGTCATGGTCCTCATGCATGACGATACGCTGGAGCGGACCTCGACGGGTGAGGGCGAGGCCAGCCATCTCACACTGGCGGAGCTTCAGGCCCTCACGCTGAAGGACAATGAAGGCAACGCCACGTCTTTCCGTATCCCGACTCTGGATGCCGTTCTGGACTGGAGCGAAGGCCGCGCCATGTTCGCACTCGACCGCAAGGGCACGACCACCTATGAGGATCTGGTCAATGCGGTGGCGGAACATGACGCGTTCGGCCGGGTCATGTTCGCGACCTATTCGCTGGATGATGCCGCGCTGGTTGCCGGCCTGTCACAGAAGGCGATGATCGTGACGCCCGTCGAGAAGCTGGAAGACCTGCAAACGCTCCGCGTGTCCGGCGTGAACCTTGCCAACGTCCTCTCCTGGGGCGGCACGGAAGTGCCCCGGCCCGATTTCTATGCCGAGCTTGAAGCAAAGGGCGTGGAAAGCGCCTTCGCCACGCTCGGCTGGTGGACCGGGTCCTGGGACAGCCGCATCGACATGCTGAACGATGACACGCTCTATCGCCGCATCACGCGGGGCGCCCGCCTGCTTGCGACGGACCGGGGCCGGGAGGTCGCAAAAGTCCTGCCGGGTCTCTCCGCCGCGAAGGCCTGCACCCGGGGCTAGGCGCTTAGCGGCACGCCTCTGCCCAGTCGATCACGGTGCTGATCAGCTCGTCGCGCGACCATGAGAAGGAATGGTCGCCGGAGAGAACGACCCCCGTCGTGTCGATGGCCGGGTCGGCTTCATAGGCGGCGATCAGCGGTTGGATAATCGCGTCTGCCGGAACGGACGTGTCCTTGTCTCCGCCGACGACGAGAATGCGCTTGCCTTCCAGCTGCGGCGCGAGGCCCTGCAGGCTGAAGGCGTCCTCGTTGGTCTCGATCTCGGCCATGATCTTCTCGCCGGTCAGGCCGTGCAGCATCTGAAGGCTGTCGCTATAGGCCATGAAGCCGGCCTTGGCCTCCGGGCTCGCTTCAAAGGCCCCGGCCATGATGCCGATGTCTGCCGGGGCGATGCCCGCGGCGCAGCTGATTGCCTCATCGCGCGCGGCGGCCTGAAGTGAGGCAAAGCCCCCCATGGAGTGCCCCACAAGCACGATATGATCCGGATTGGTCCGGTACTGGTCCGCATGGGTGCGCAGGAAGTCCGCCGCGCTGGCCACATCCTCAATCACATGGGTGAGGGTATAGTCGCCCTCGCTGCCCCAGGCGCCGCGATAGTGGAAGAACAGCACATTCCACCCCGCCGCGCGCATGTCCTGCGCCAGGTCCAGATTCTTCTCATTGCCCGGAAAGCCGTGCAGCAGGACGACAGCAGGATGCGGCCCCGGCCCGTCCGCAACATAGACCAGCCCGTTCAGCCGGTCGCCATGGCTGTCGAAAGAAATCTCCTCGATGGCGGGCGGGAAGGCCTCGTCATAGGCAGGCGCGGCGACTTCTGCTTCTGCTTCCGGGGCCATCGGCGCGGCAAGCGGCGTTTCATCCGGCGCCGTCGCGCAGGCGGCCAGCAGGGCGGCGCCGGTCAGCGCGGCGAAAACTGATGCGTGTGTCATGATCATCCTCCCGAGGCGCAAACCTTACGCGGGAAGCAGGGCCGGGGAAAGAGCGCGGCCATTCCCCACCCTCAGCATGTCATCCCGGAAAGCCCGCAGGGCTTAT
>NZ_ARYJ01000012.1 GCF_000685215.1 Hyphomonas jannaschiana VP2 | reverse complement strand
CGCGCACCCAGATGGATGCGCGCGCCTTTGATGGGGAATGCCTGCCTATTCGTTCGAAGCAGAGAAGCCGAGCGCTTCCTTGGTCAGGGCCGACGGGTCTTCCATTTCCGCAACCGTCTGCATGACCAGCGGCTCAGCCGGGGCGAGCTTGATGGTCAGCGTCTTCGGATCGGACACGAAGCTGGAGAGCGCGGTGGACGCCTCGGTCAGCAGTTCCGGATCGATGCCGCTGCCGGCCGCCATCATCGGCGCCATGGCCAGCATGCCGGTCACCTGATTGCGCAGTTCCTGCGGGTCCTGGCCGGACTGGGCCGCATAGGCGTTGAAGGCGCGGTTGAGGAAACCGTCATCGTCCAGCGACAGTTCCATATTGTGCAGCACCATGTTTTCGAGCGTATCGCCCAGCACGGCGGCCGGATCGTCCGACTGCTCGGCCTGGGCAATCGCCTTCGCACCGGCAAACTTGGCGCCGAAATCGATGCGGAAGCCATCTTTCAGCGCCCAGTAGTTCTGGCCCTTGGCATAGGTGGTGATGTCGGTTTCCGGCTCATAGGTCTGGTAGCCAGCCCCGGTCAGTTCCAGCGACTCATAGCCGAGCATGGCGAGCTGTCCGGCGAGCTGTTCGCCATATTTGCCTTCATCCGTGGTGAGAGAAACCTTGAACGGCTCCGTCTTCACGGCGACGACCGAGTCTTTCTTGTCGTGGCCCACAGCAGAAACCAGTTTCGGCATGTCGATCTTCACACCGGCCAGGTCCATGTTGAAGCCGTTGATGGCCAGCGACTCATACCCCGGATTGGCCGGGTCCTGAGACGCGAGGTTCATCATCTGGGAGACCTCTTCCGGATCCGCCGCGTCTTCCGACGCATCGGTCAGCAGGCCGAGATCCGCCCCGCGCAGTTCGATCGAGGCGAGATTGAACTTCATTTTGGCGTCTTCCGACGGGTCGAACATGTCGAAGGTCATGCCGTCGAGCTTCATCAGCGCAGCGGTCTGTTCCTTCAGGCCGGTGACCTCGATATGGCCGACCGTGAACGTGCCCTGCTCGCCGTTCGGATTGTCGATGCGGAAGTCGACATCATTGATGGCCCATTTGTCGAATGCCAGGGCGTCGCCTTCCGGCAGGTCGGCCACTTCATCCTCGGAGAACAGGCTGGCCACCCAGGCCGCCGTTTCCGGCGACGGGTTGACCAGTTCGATCGAGCCGATCTTGCCGGAGCCGGTCTCGGCCTCTTCCGGATCCGTCGGCACAAAGCTCACATCGCTCATCAGGAGGCGCGAGAAGGTGGCCTGGCCATCCTTCATGGCGAGGCCTTCGAATTCCATTTTCGCGGCCTTGAGATCGGCGCCGTCGAGGTCGAAGGAGTCTTCATCGGCGTCGAAGCTCATGCCTTCGCCGTCGTCCTCATCGTCACCGGCGGAGACCAGGGTCACATCGGTGAAGACAGCCGTGGCGCCCTTCAGGTCACGCCCGTCCCAGCTGACATTGCCCGAGCCGGAAGTTTCCAGGGACATGGCGGCCAGCGCGGCCGCAGCCGTGCCTGCATCCCCTTTTTGGACCGAGATGGACGGGATCTTGGATTCCGAGAAGACAATGCCGGAGGAATCGGCAACGTCTTCCGGCTTGTCTTTCTGCCCGCAAGCCGTAAGCATGGTGATGGCAGCAACGCCCGTCAGCAAATATTTCATATGTTGGCCCTCTGAATAAATGGGTATGTGAATGCACGCACAACCGGCGTTAGAGCGGAAGTCTTAGCAATGACCTACAACAATGGCCAGACAATGACATTCCGCGCCCCAAACGGGCAGCGCGTTCGTGTCCGGTTTGAGGTGAATGCCAAGGCCCGGCGCCTGATTCTGCGCCTGGATGAACGCCGCCGGGAAGCCGTCGCGGTGGCTCCGTCACGCCGCCAGATCAAGGATGCTGTCGATTTTGCAGCAGAACGCGCCGACTGGATTTCGATGCGCCTGCAGCACCTGCCGGAGCCTGTCCGCTTCGAGGAAGGCGCCATGATCCAGTATCGCGGCGCCCCGCTGCAACTCACCTCCGAAGGCGAGGGACGGATCCCGAAAATCTGGCCGGAAGACGAAAATTCCCCGAGATTACTGAGCGTTCCGGGAGATCCGGAAACCATGGACCTGCGCGTGATGCGCTTCCTGAAGAAGCAGGCGAGGGCCGATCTGACCCGCGCGGTGAAGCGCCACTGCACGACACTCGGCGTCACCCACAAGAGCTTGTCGGTCAAGGATACGCGCTCACGCTGGGGCTCGTGCACCCATGATGCGCAATTGTCCTTTTCCTGGCGCCTCATCATGGCGCCGCCCGAAGTGCTGGACTATGTCGCGGCGCATGAGTGCGCCCACATCCTGGAAATGAATCACTCGCCAAAATTCTGGGCGCAGGTGTCAAAATGCTGCCCTGACTGGAAGCATCACCGTTCCTGGCTGCGCACTCATGGGGCAGGCCTGCAGGCCGCCGGGGAATAATCCGCACAAAAACAATCCCATGCGCCGGACCACCCCGTTCGGGATGGCCGTCACGCCGCCAGGCACAAAGTCAGAGACCTGAATCCGGATTCAGCACTCAGATTGAATGTGAACTCAGCTATCAGACGCCGCTGGCGGGCTCAGCCGCAGCTTCAGCGGCCTCCACGGCCGGCGTCTCCGCCTCGCGCCGCGGGCCGAAGCTGATCAGGACCACACCCTCGCCGCCCTTCACCTCACGGTGGGGCCCAAGGAAGTTCAGCGCGCCGTCCGGGCGGAGTTCGGCAACGATGTCGGCTTTCGGCCGGTCGCGTTTGAAATGCTCGATGTCATACGTATCGGTCAGGCGCGTCTTGGAGAATTCCCAGCCGCGATAATGGTCGCGGATCAGGCTGTCATAGGAGCGGCCGCGGCGGATCAGCGTGCGCCCGCGGGTCGACAGGCCAAGCGTGCGGTGATCGTCCTCTTCCGTTTCCTGCGCGGAGAGCTGGAAGACTTTGTGGCGGCCAAGTTCCGGCGCGAAATGGCTGGAGACCAGCGCATTGTAAGGCTCGTTGGCCGAGAGGCCGAGCACCTGGTCGAAGGCTGAATGGTCGAGGCGCACTTCAGCGTCTTCCGAGAGGACCTCGCCGAAGAAAGTGCTGAGACCGGCTTCGCGCGCGGGGCGCAGGCGTCGCCAGGTATTGTCAGCCAGGATCGGCTCGATGCCGATGTCCTTCAGCGTGCGGGCAAAGTCGATACTCCACGGATTGACGCCGACCAGCAGCACGCCGGGCCGCTCCTTGCGGGCGAGGCCCAGCCGCCGGGCCAGCGGGCCGATGGTAAAGCCGTGCAGCACGACCGTGGTGAAAACCATGGCAAAGGCCAGCGGCGTGATCTGCTCGGCGCCGGAGAAGTAGAATTTCGAGTCGCCCTGGCGCCCCAGATCGTAGAGCAGGGTCGCGAACAGGCTGGAGACGGCCACGGCGACCACACCGCGCGGCGCGATCCAGCCAAGCAGCAGGGCCTCGTTCCGCTTCAGCGTGCCAAAGGTGGAGATCCAGACCGAGAGCGGCCGCACCACGAACAGCATCACCACCAGGAACAGCAGCGTGTTCCATGTGAGCGCCCGGCCGATCACATCCGGCGTCAGGTTTGCGGTGAGGATCACAAACACGCCGGACACGAGCAGCACGGCGATGTCTTCCTTGAACTTGCGCAGCTCGTTCAGGCCCGCAAGGCGGGAATTGGCCAGCGTCATGCCGTAAGCGGTGACGGCGACGAGGCCGATTTCCTTCTCGATCATCTCGGCCATGGCGTAGCAGAGGATGATGGAGGCGAAGATGATCGGCGCTTTCAGATATTCCGGCGTCCAGCCCTGGCGGAAGGCGCGCACCATGCCGAGGCCGAAGGCGATGCCGAGGGCGACGCCCAGCGCTGCGGCAAAAACGATCATCGTGCCCTTGCCGAGAATGGACTCGCCTGTGGCGGCCACGCGGATGATTTCAAACCCGGCAACCGCAAACAGGGCGCCGATCGGATCGTTGACGATCCCCTCCCATTTGAGGAAGGCCCCTGCCCGGCCGCCCAGCTTTGACTGGCGCAGCAGGGGCATGATCACGGTCGGCCCGGTAACCACCATCACGCCTGCAAATACAACGGCGCTGCCCCAGTCGAGCCCGGCGGCGTAGCGCGCCGCGAACGTGCCCAGCAGCCAGGCCAGCGGCCCGCCGAGGAAAACCATCCGGCGCACGGCAGCGCCGGCTTCGCGCAGGGATTCAAATTTCAGGACAAGCCCGCCCTCGAACAGGATCACGGCCACCGCCAGAGAAACGATCGGGCGCAGCAATTCCTTGCCGCCGCCATTGAACACGCGCTGCGGGTCCAGCAGCGGATGACCAAAAATGACGGCCCAGAGCGGACCGACGGCAAGGCCTGCCAGCGCCATCAGCACGATGGCCGGCGCCTGCAGACGCCAGGCGAGCCATTGCGCGCCGATGCCAAGCGCCCCGATCAGGGCGCAGGCAAAGATAAGCTCGCTTGACCCCGCACTCGCCAGGGCAAATTCAAAGCCGTTCATGTATGCCCCATTTCAGGTGATGCCCCAGCGGAAACCTAAACGTCCTGCTGGCTCGTGTCATCTGCGAAGTCAAAGCCGATCACACGGCTACCGTATTCGCCATTCTTGTAGCGTTCGATCTGGTCGGTAAACCAGTTCAGAATGTGGGAATAGATGTGATCATAGAAGGGCAGCTGGGTCTCGAAGCTGAGCGGCAGCTTGAATTCGTATTCCGCACCGTCCTCGATGCTGACGAAGAAGGTCTCCCCCACTTTCCGGCACTGCATGGTGACGCGCAGCCAGTCATTGCCGCGCGAGAGGCGCACAGCCAGGCCGAAAGCGACCGGCGAGAGCGGACGGAAGCCGCGCGGCGCCATGGAAAAGGCGGCATCGCCATAGGCTTTCGGCTCGAACTGGCCCTTCGGCGGCACCAGGTAGACGCAGGTCATCTCGCCCATGCCGATATAATCGCACAGGCCACCACGGATCTGTTCGGCGAGCCCGCGGATCCGGTCGTAATTCTCGGCGGCCAGCGCCTGATAGGTCTCAACTGTCTCGACCAGCTTGTCTAAACGGGACATGGCTGCGGGTCTCCAGATATGCGGAAGAATGGGGTGCTGGAACGGATATTAGGGCGCCAGCGGTTTTCCTTCAAATTGCAGTGTCGCGGCCAGCGGACAATGGTCCGAAGCCTTCGGCTCGCTCCAGCCTACGCCAGGAAAACGCGCCCCCTCATAACGCCGCGCGCGGAACGGGGTTCCACCGCGAACGATGCGTACGTGTGGTCTCGGATTGCGCAGCGCAAGAGCCGGAGAGAGGAAGATATGGTCCAGTGCGCCATAGGTGTCGTCGCCGCTGTAGTGATGGGTCCACCGGTCATAGGGGTCAGCGATGGCGTGCGTGGCGAGATCGACGGCGAATCCGTCATCGATCAGCGGTCCCAGGCCATGATCGTGCAGGGCCTGCCCGTCCCGTTCGAAATAGTCGTTGAAATCGCCGAGGATCACCCATTCGGCAGCGGCCGGGTCTGGGAAGCGACGCTGGATCAACAGCCGCACGGCCTGCGCCTCGGCCTGGCGGATCGCACGGGTCTTGCGGCGCCCGCCGAACATCGACTTGAAATGACAGATGAAAAGCGTCAGCACGCGCCCGTCCTTCAGGATGTCCGCCTCAAGGCAGTCCCGCCGGAAGGCATAGTCGTTGACGCTCAGTCCATTTGGCGGCTTCAGCCCCAGGCGGCCATAGGTCTCCCGCGCATGACTGCGATAATGGATCACCGGCAGGCGCGACAGGAGGCCGACATCGATGCCGCGGGTGTCATTTCCCTCCAGCAGGACGCGCTCGTCGAACACGCCGGCGGACCAGCGCGACAGGTAGCGCGTGTCGAAGGCCGTCAGGGTGACGAGGTTCTCCACCTCCTGCAGGGCGCAGACTTCGGCCTGCGTGGCACCAAGCGCCTCGGCGGTCAGCGTCCGGTCATCCTCGGAGA
The DNA here is from genome assembly GCF_000685215.1 of Hyphomonas jannaschiana VP2. Taxonomy (GTDB): domain Bacteria; phylum Pseudomonadota; class Alphaproteobacteria; order Caulobacterales; family Hyphomonadaceae; genus Hyphomonas; species Hyphomonas jannaschiana. The sequence continues at coordinate 73,011 of NZ_ARYJ01000012.1, read as the reverse complement.
GCACGTTGAAAACGGAATCCACCTGCGCGGCGACCGTGGCATCGTCGACTTCCGTCAGCCGCTCACGCGCCCGCTTGATGCCCGCATGGGCAAAGTCGCAGCGCATCATCAGGTTTTCGCAATTGAACGTGGCGAGGCGAAGTTCAGGCATTGCGGGGAGTGTTCAGGTGCGTCGCCGGGTGGGTCAATCTATGCCGCACGGCGGCCTGCAAAGCGCACAGCCGTAGACGCACGCTCCACGGCCCCAGCCTCCGGGCGCAGGTCTGCCGGGATGGCGGCGCGGCCGAGTTCGACGCAGATGCCGGGCTGGATGCCGCTGCCGAAGGCGGCTAGCGTGGTGCGGGCGGTTTCCAGCATGATGGCTTCGTCTTCCACGACCTGTCCGAAACGCGCTGCCAGCGGCCCGACGACGCCATAGGCGAGGAAAACACCCAGGAACGTGCCGAGCAGCGCCGAGCCGATCATCGCGCCCAGCACGGCGGGCGACTGGTCGATCGAGCCCATGGTGCGGATGATGCCCAGCACGGCCGCGACGATGCCGAGCGCGGGCAACGCATCCGCCACGGTGTGCAGCGCGGCGACGGCTTTCATGCGGCGGCCAAGGTTCTGGTGGATCGACTGGTCCATGTGCGCCTCGGCGCGGGCCGGGTCCGACAGGTCCAGCGCCATCAGGCGGAAGGCGTCACAGATCAGGGAGCGGGCCGCCTCGTCATCACGGATGGTGGGCGCGGCGGCGAAGGTTTCGGATTCCATGGGGCTTTCGATGTCTGCCTCGATGGAAACAAAGCCGCCCCGGCGGGCCTTGCGCATCAGCGTGCCGAGCAGGACCAGAAGTGACTGATAGTCCTCCTGCCGCCACTTCGCGCCAGAGAAGGCTTTCAGCACCCCTGCCCCAGCCTCTTTCGCGACGGCGGGCGAATTACCGATGACCAGCGTGCCGATGGCGGCCCCGCCGATCAGGGCCAGCTCAAACGGCAGCGCTTCCATCGCCATATGGCCGCCTGTGAAAACCAGGCCGCCAAAGACGAGCGCAACAACAAGGATGAGGCCAATCAGCTGTGGCAAGGACGCATTCCTTCACGAAGAATACGCCACTTTCGCACGGGGGTCTTAAGCCAAGGTTGCATCCGAATGAGCAAGAGGTCGTGCCCCGGTGCACGAATATGTTTATAAAACAGGGATTGAGTGGAGTGACCCGATGCGCCGAGCGATCCTGATTGCCAGCTTGCTGACTGCCCTGCCCGCCATGGCAGAGCCGGTGCAGGCCGCAGGCGACTATCGCACCTGCGCGCCGGAGATCAGCGAAGCGGGCCGCGGCCTGGTCGCGAAAACCTGCGGCACGCTGGCCGTGCCGGACTTTTCAGGTGTGGAATTCCAGTCTGCCGGTGAGATGGAAGATGCCCGGTCCCTGCGCGACGGGTTCCTTCTGGGCGTGAAGGTCTATGGCCGCTGCGTGTCGGACTTCATCACGGCGCAGCAGCAGCCGGGCGTTTCTGCCGACAGCGCCGCCGCCGACCAGGCCGCCTGCGCCCATTCCTGGGCCGAAGACAAGGCGACGGACGTGACCCGCAGTTTCGGCCAGGCCTGTATCGCCTACGCCAACCGCTCCGTCATGGACATGCGCCTGCCCGTCTATGAGGGGCCATGCTATCCGGTGTCGGATGATACGGCGGACTGAACCTGCCGTCCGGGTGGAGTTACCGCGAATCCCGCCTAAACTCCCCTTCCCCCGGCCGGGCCGGAGACAAGGGAGGGTGGACAGGCATGCAGGAACAACCGGGAAAGCCCTGGAGCGCCTTTGAAGAAAAGGTCGCGTCCGCGCTGAAACAGACGGGGCGGTACGTCCATACACCGGGCACGGCCGGCGATGAGGAACAGGCGAATCTCAGCGGCGCCTTCCTGCTCTGGCTGTTCACAACACAGGATATTGCCCATCCCATCCTTCACATTGCGAATGTCACCTTCCCGGATGCCTGTGACCTGAGGGCCCATACGGCCGACCGGCATTTCGAATTCTGCGACTGCCACTTCCTGGGGGAGCTGGACCTCCGGCACCTGCGTGTACGCCAGCTGATCCTCGACGGCAGCGATTTCGCCGGAACCGTGAAGATGAATGGCGCGAAGATCGAACAGGGCATCCTCGCAAATGGCGCCCACTTTCACGAACTCGTCCTGCAGGCAGCAGACCTCGGCGGCAACCTGGAACTCACCGATGCCCGGCTGGACAAGCCGCTCAGGGCCTATCAACTTCGCGTCGCCAAGAGTGTCTTCATCCGTGAAGGAACGGTCCTGCCGGGCGCGAACCTCGTCAATGCGCAGATCGGCTCCCACTGTCAGTTCCGGGGCGCCCGCATTTCCGGCGAGCTTGATCTGACCGGCGCGGTCATAGATGGCGAACTGCAATTCGGTCAGGCCGGGAAAGACCCGATCCAGTGGGCCGCCGATGCCAGCCTGTCGCTCCGCAATGTCAGGGCACGGTCCTTCGGCGCCCGATTGAGCGATTTCCGGCGCGGGGCCGATTATGTGCCGGTCGACCTTGCCGGGTTCAGTTTCGAGGATTTCGCGGCTGCCAGCCTGAAGGACAATGTCTCACTGGCGCATGAGTCGCCGAAAGAGCTATTGAAATGGATCCGCCGGTCGGAAGCGGCATCGTCTGTCTTCGATCCCAAACCCTATGTCGAATTGGCCCACGCGCTTGAGAAGGCCGGCCAGACCGAGACGGCGCGGAAAATCCGCATCGGCCTCGGCTGGCGCCAGACCGCCAAGGCACACATCTCACCGCTCGCCCGGCTGGGCCAGTTCATTTCGGGTGTCTTCATCGGTTTCGGGCACGCCCCGTGGAAGGCCCTGTCCCTGTTCCTGATCGTCTTCCTGGCGGGCATGTTCCATGCCTATGTCGCTTCGTTCGGATACGATTTCAGACCTCTGACCTCCACAATTGCCATCGACTCGGCCCGGATCTCGCTGGAAAATTCCATTCCATTGGTCGAGTTCGCCGACCTGCCGGATCGCGACCTTTGCGGACAGGCGAGCGGGCTTTCCTGCCACGAGGTGACGAGTCTCGATCACCTCCTGTTTGACGTCCAGAAGATCCTGTCCCTGCTGCTGGCCAGCTATTTCGTGGCCGCCGTCACCGGCTATGCCACGATGCGCCGGACGGATTGACCGGACAACTCAGCCCGCGACCAGGCCTTCGGTGCCGAGCATCGCATCATGTTCTGCCACGAGGTGGCCGGGAGACACTTCGACGAGTTGCGGGCGGTATTGCTCCGCATCCGCATCATCGACCAGTTTGGATTTCATGAAGCGGAGCGCTGCGCGGCTGTCGAGCGGGCTTGGCAGGTCGCCGGAAAGTTTGAGCCGCTCACGTGACTTCTCGCTTTTCGGGTCTGCATTCGGCACGGCGGCAATGAGGGCCTTGGTGTAGGGGTGGCGCGCATCGGTGTAGATCGCATTGCGCCCGGCCAGCTCCACCACACGGCCGAGATAGAGCACCATGACGCGGTGGCTGATCTGGCGCACGACGGCAAGGTCGTGGCTGATGAAGATCATGGCGAGGCCGAACTCTTTCTGGAGCTCGATCAGAAGGTCTACGACCTGTGCCTGCACCGAGACATCAAGCGCGGAGACCGCCTCATCACAGATGACCAGTTTCGGCTTCAGGATCATCGCGCGGGCAATGCCGACGCGCTGGTTCTGGCCGCCGGAAAGCTCGTGCGGGTAGCGGTTGATCAGGTTCGGATCAAGACCGACCCGCGGCAGGATCTCACGCACCTGCGCCTCGCGCTCCGCTTTTGAGAGCTGCGGCTGGTGCACCTGCAGGGGCTCGGCGATGGAGGCGCCGATGGTCATGCGCGGATCGAGGCTGGCGAGCGGATCCTGGAAGACGATCTGCAGGTCGTCGCGCAGGCTGTTCATCTCCCCCTGCCCTGCCTTCGTGATGTCGCGGCCAAGCCAGGCGACGGTTCCATCCGTCGGCGGAATGAGTTTGAGAACGCCGCGCGCGAGGGTGGACTTGCCGCAGCCGGACTCGCCCACGACGCCCAGCGTCTCGCCGGGCTTCAGGTCAAAGGACACGCCATCAACCGCCTTCAGGGGCTTGCGCTTGCCGAACAGGCCGCCCTTCACCTGGATCGGGAAATGGACCTTCATGTCCTCGACCCGGAGCAGCGGCTCGACGCTCTCTTCTGGCGGCGGTATCAGGGCCGGACGGCCGGGGCGGTCTGCCTCGTCGATGCGCGGCACGGCATTCAGCAGCATCTTCGTATAGTCCGCTTTCGGGGCGTAGAAGATCTCGTCCGTGTTGCCCTCTTCCACGATCTCGCCATGGCGCATGACGATGACGCGGTCGCACATGCGGGCGACGACGCCCATATTGTGCGTGATCAGGGCGATGCCGGTGCCGGTCTCGCGCTTCAGCTCATCCATCAGCTCCAGCACCTGCGCCTGCACCGTCACGTCCAGCGCCGTGGTCGGCTCGTCTGCGATCAGGATTTCCGGATTGCACAGCATGGCGATGGCGATCATGACGCGCTGGCGCATGCCGCCGGAGAGTTCGTGCGGAAACTGGTTCATGCGACGCACAGCCTCGGGGATGCGCACATTCTCCAGCCATTCAACACAGTGCTTGTCGGCGGCCTCGCCCTTCTCGCCCGTATGAAGGGCCAGAACTTCGCGCATCTGGGCGCCGACGGTCATGTGCGGCGTCAGGCTGGTCAACGGGTCCTGGAAGATCATGGAGACGCGCGCGCCGCGGATCTGGCGCAGTGTCTGGACCGGCGCGGTCAGCATGTCGGTGCCGTCGAACAGGATCTCGCCGGTGGCTTTGCCATTCCCGGCCAGCAGGCCCATTGTGGCCAGGGCGGACTGGCTCTTGCCGGAGCCGCTTTCCCCGACAATGCCAAGGCATTCGCCGGCGGCCAGATCGAAATTGATGCCCTTGACGGCGTTTACGGCGCCATCGGGTGTGTCGAACGTGACCCGCAGGTCTTTCACGGAGAGAATGCTCATGGCCCTCATCTGTAGCGGCCGGGCGCGCGCGCGCAACAATCAGGCGCATAAAAATGGCCGCGTCCGGGGAGGGACGCGGCCAGTTACCAAGTCTTCCGCAAGAAAAGGGATATAAACGGAAGCTCAGGGAGAGACTAGAACTTGTAGCCGAAGCCCAGACCGACAACAGTCGGGTTGATGTCCACGTCAGCCTTCACCTTGGCGCCGAGGGCGGTGGTGAAGTCGACGGTCACGTCGCTGTTGATCCAGATCTTCTTGACGTCGGCGTTGAAGGCCCAGCCGCCAGGCTCGCCATCAAGGTCATAGTCGAAGCCGACCTGAAGGGCCGGGCCGAAGCTCGGATCATAATCAATGTTGTCGGCGGTCGAGCCTTCGTCTTCATTGTAGAAGAGCGTGGCGTTGATACCAGCACCAACATACGGCTTGAACTTGCCCATGTCGGTAAAGTGGTACTGCAGCGTCACCGTCGGGGGCAGAACCCACACATCGCCGATTTTCACGTCAGCGCCGCCAACAGCCGCCACGTTCGTGGCAGTCACATCATGCTGCGCGGTGGCCAGGATCAGCTCGGCAGCGATGTTCTTGTTGAAGAAGTAGGTGATGTCGAGTTCAGGGACATATTCGTCACTGATGTCGACGTCGCCGCCGAGACGGGCACCGGCAACCGACAGGTCAGCCGACTCGCTCGGAAGCACACCAATGACCCGGCCGCGGACCATCCACGGATTGTCATCAGCAGCGGCAACCCCCGCAACGGTTGTCCAGGTTGCGCTCGCCAGGAGCGCGGCACAGAAGAGGCGTTTCATGTCTTTCCCTCCATGAAAAGAATACCAATGAGCGGGAGATAGACCCCTGTTTTTCCGGATATAATTGGCCAGTTTGACGCGCGCCGAGGTGCCGCGCGACACGGCCGCGCAATTAGGTATTTCCCCGAATTGTGAGCTGTCCGGACAAGGCGCAATTTCACAGAATGCAACCTGAGATGGGATGCGTTAACACAGGCAAATCCTGTTGGCCGCCAACCTGCCGCCTGAGGGCGGCCAGAGGGCGGAACGCCGCATAACGTGGCGGAGGGCTTGCTTCTGCTCCCCTGCCCCCGCAAAAGTGCCAGCGCTGTATTTGAGGAGCTGCACCCATGCCCGTTATGAACTTCCTGACGACTTGTATTTTTGATTCCGGCGCGCTGAAGCAGCTGCCGAATGTCGCGAAGAATCTGGGCATCACCCGCCCCTTCATCGTCACCGACCCGGGCATCAAGGCCGCCGGCATCCTGGCGAAGGTGGAGGATGCGCTGGGCATGGCCCCGGCGGGCGTGTTCTCCGACACCGTACCGAACCCGCTGGAATCCCAGGCCAAGCAGGCGGCCGAAGCCTACAAGGCCAGCGGCGCGGACGGCCTGATCGCGGTCGGCGGCGGATCGTCCATGGACCATGCCAAAGCCATCGGCCTGCTGGTCAGCCATCCCGATCCGCTGGAAACCTATGCCGCCATCACCGGCGGCGCGAAGAAGATCAAGAAAATCCCGCCGCTGATCGCCATTCCGACGACGGCCGGCACGGGCTCTGAAGTCTCCGTGGGCACCGTGGTGATCCTGGAAAACGGGCGCAAGGAAACCATCGTCTCCCCGAACCTGATTCCGGCCACGGCCATCTGCGACCCTGACCTGACGCTCGGCCTGCCCGCCGGCCTGACCGCCGCAACCGGCATGGACGCCCTCACCCATTGTATCGAGGCCGTTCTGGCACCGGCCATCAATCCGCCTGCGGAGGGCATCGGTTATGATGGCGCCTATCGCGCATTTGGCGAAGGCTGGCTGAAAAAAGCCGTTCAGGACGGCTCCGATCCGGATGCCCGCTGGCACATGATGATGGCCAGCTATGAAGGTGCGCTTGCCTTCGTGAAGGGGCTTGGCGGCGTGCACGCGCTGTCTCATGCGGCCGGGCGCCTGAAGGACAAGAAGCTGCACCACGGCACGCTGAACGCGATCTTCCTGCCGCACATCCTGCGTTTCCATGAAGGGGCTGCGGACGCAAAATATGCGCGGCTGCGCCAGGTCATGGGGCTGAAGGAAGGCGCCGACCTCGCCGATGCGATTGCGAAACTGAATGAAGACATTGGCATTCCGGCGACGCTGAAAGAGCTGGGCCTTGGCATGGAAGACGCCGAGGGCATTGTGGAATACGCGCTGAAAGACCTTGCGCACTTCGGAAATCCGAAGCCTATGAGTGCAGACGATTATGCGAAGGTCTACGAGACCGCACTTGGATAAGGAGCCCGTCTCATGGCGCGAAAGTTCGCTCCGATCCTGAAGATGGCCGCCGGCCATCATGGTGGACGGGCGAACGCGCTGGAGATGTCAGAGAATTCGCATGCGGTGGCGGACCTGTCGAATGTGTCCGCCGACCGTTTGCTCTCGGTCATGACCCGCTGCGTGTTCAATGCCGGGTTCAACTGGAAAGTCATAGACGCGAAATGGGATGGGTTCGAGGCCGCCTTCGAGGGCTTCGATCCCGGCAAGCTCGCCTTCTTCGGGGAGGAGATGCTGGACCGTCTGGTGTCGGACGAACGCATTGTGCGCAATGGCCAGAAGATCCGGGCCACATTGGAAAACGCTAAATTCGTCGCTGACGTGGAGACAAAGGAAGGCGGCTTCGGAAACTTCCTCGCCAACTGGCCAGCCGATGACCAACTCGGCCTGATGGCCGCGCTGAACAAGCGCGGCTCACGCCTCGGCGGAGCAACCGGCGCCTATTTCCTGCGTTTTGTGGGCTGGGACGCCTGGATCGCCTCGCCCCATGTCTGCGCGGCGCTTGTGCGCGAAGGCGTACTCGACAAGCCGCAGGCCACGTCAAAGCGTGACCTGACCGCGCTTCAAACCGCAATCAACGCGTATCACGACGACAGTGGTTTGCCCCGCGCCCAGATCAGCCGCCTGCTCGCCATGAGCATTGGCTGATCCGGGCCGGCGCCCCTCACCCACGCGGAACGAAATTGCCGTGGAATCCTGGCGGGATACGATAGGGAATGTGGACTTCGGCCACCGGCGGACCCGTGAAATTTGCCGCGTCGAGCACCACGAAATCAGATGTGTCTGACTCTACATTGCTGACATAGCCGATCAGCCAGCCTTCATCCTCAGCCGCGCCATCATGCGCCGGAACGAAGATGAACTCCGCTGGCACCCGGCCGGGGCCGAAATCGTGCACAGCCCGTTCGCCTGTACCCAGATCATGCTTGTAAAGTCGCGTCGCACCGACAAAGCCATCCTCCAGATGCGCCGGCAGAGCGATTGTATAGGCATAGCGATAAGGCTTGCCCGTCAGGCGTTCGTCATAGCGCGGGAATTCCTGCGGCGACGGGTCGACCACGCGGCGGGTCACCTTCCGGGCAGCCGGGTCGATGGTCAGGGATTCGAATTTCGCAGTCTGCGAGTCGGGGCCGTTCAAGTCCGAGTCGAACATGGTTTCGTAGACGCATGCGTCCATGACCACTGTGCCGTCTTCCGTTTCATAGGCATTGGCCGGGTGGAAAATGTAACAGGGGTCGATGTCGCACCAAATGATGTCCTCTCCCCTGCCCTCGCGCGGCAACAGGCCGATGCGGGCCTTGTGTTTCGGGTTCCAGCGGAAAGGGAAGCTGGCCCCGCCGATCAGGGCCGACATGGAGAAGGTTACCGGCAGATCCATCACGATCACATAGGAGGGCGTGATCTGGCAGTCATGGATCATCGGACCGTTCTTCACCGCAATGGGTTCGTTGCGGCGGACATGGCCGCTCGTGTCCACCACTGTGTGCCAGATCGTGTCCGGATGCTGGACCTCATAGCAGATGGCGTGCATTTCGCCGGTTTCAGGGTCGAGGTGCGGGTGGGCGGAATAGGATTCGCCTAGCGTTCCGTCGAAATCGGAATGTGCGACCGTGGCAAGATCGTCCGCCATTTCGACCGGGTAGCCGCCCGCTTCCACAATCGCCCACAGCTTTCCGGCATGGCCGACAATGTTCGTATTGGCGACATCCGTACGCGGATGGCGCGGGCCCGGCGCACGCGGTTCGCCCAGTGCATCGCTGACAGCATTGGAGCGGACCCAGCGATTGCGGTACCAGACTGCCTTGCCGTCCTGCAGGCGGATACCATGGATCATCGCATCGCCGATGAACCAGTGATGCGTCGCGGCATTCACCTTGGCCAGCGGGTTCGGACCGTTGCGCAAATAAAGCCCATTCAGGGCCGCCGGGATTTCACCGGTGACTTTCAGCGCCGTATCCGTCACTTCCTCCGTGACCGGCGTGTGCAACCCTTCAAGGAAGGGGTTGGGACCTTTCGCCTTCTTGCGTTCGCGATTGAAGCCGGCGATGGCGACGACACCTTTGGTGACGACGCCGCGAATGGCAGATTCTACAGGGCTGGGCATAGTCAGTGACTCCATGTCACGTTGCGGGAAACGACAAACCATGTTTACACTGATAACATGACATCAGATGATAACACTGTCAACATCAAGCCGCGCGACGGGCGCTACCATCATGGCGACCTGCGCTCAGCCTTGATCGAGGAAGGCCTGGCCCAGCTGGACGTGAAACCGCCGGACGCGGTCAGCCTGCGCGAGATCGCCCGGAATGTCGGCGTGTCGGCGACGGCGGTGTACCGGCACTTTCCGGACAAGGCCGCGCTGTTGAACGCACTTTGCGGTGTCGGCGGCGAACGTCTGGCCGAAGCGTTCCGGGAAGCCATGTCCGGCGCAGACGACCAGCGGGGAGCCTTCAAGGCGATGGGCCGGGCTTATGTGAAGTTTGCGCTTCGTAATCCGTCGGTCTTCCGGCTGATGATGACCCAGAGCCGGCCAAAGGGCGACCGGGAGAAAGACCCCTGCGCGACGGACGAACCGTTCGGCATGCTGTCGGATACGCTGAATGCGCTCATGCCCCCAGACGCCTCGAAGACCGCCCGGAAAATCAAACGCCTGCAGGCCTGGTCGATGGTACACGGCCTCGCCATGCTGATGCTGGACGGACAGGTCCCCCCGGACGAAGCCCTGGTCGACCAGGTCATCGTCGCAAGCTTTCTCTAATCGAATCCGGCTCTAGGCCGAACGGCGAATCCGGCGCATATTCCGCGCATGTTCCAGAACCTTGCTGCCCTCGCGGCCAATTTCGGCCTCATCTTCAGCGCCCTGGCGATCGGCTCGTCCTGGGTGGCCGCGATTGCCGCGCCGAACTGCAGCTTCGAGGAACTGGATGGCAGCCGGGCCGACCGGCACGTACGTGAGCTTCTGCACGCAACCTCAGTGCCGATTGCCGGCATGATGCTGGCTGCGGGGGCCTGCTTCCTGCTCGCCACGCACTGGGCGGCCGGCGTCACTGCCCTGCTGGCCGCATTCGGCTTCTATTCGAACCACTGGATGCTGGCCCCAAAAACCGGAAAGGCCCCCAAAGGCGCCCGCACCAGCCGCAAGGGCCAGCGCGCCGTTTCGGTCAGCCTGTCACTGATTTTCATGCTGGTGGCGATCATCGCCGCCATTCTCGGCATGGTCGGGATCTGATCCGGCCCTATTCGTAGACCAGCCAGAGACAGCCAAGCTCATGCAGGCGGCGGAAATTGTCCGTTGACCGGCGGGCGGCATTGCGGGCCGCTTCACCGGCCGATTTCCGGTTCGCCGCCAGCATCAGCACGCAGGCAGCAAGCCCGACGAAGAACATCCACCAGGCCACCATGACCGTGCCCACACCGCCGACAAAGCAGAGGCCATAGGCAATCGCGTCCAGTGTCCGGAAGCGCAGGCTGTTATGGGCGCCGAATTCATTCAGCAGGTCCGGCTTCTTGTGCAGCGCTTCGGCATCGATCGCGAAGCGCTGCCCGCCGGCATGATTGAACAGCACGGCCCGGGTCATACGCCCGCCCTGATGCGGATTGGGTTCGCATTTAAGGAACATCGGTCGGCCTCTCCGGCGGTTGAGGCCTAAAAACTAGCAGCCGGGGCTTAACCCGAAACAGGCGGGGGATTGAAAGTTTCAGGCAAATTCAAACGACTGCGTTAACCTTCCGGTAAGCCGCCCGGCTGGCGAATCCATTTGCCACATCCGGATTGCAGCCATATGCTGCGCCGCAACATGAAAGGTTTGTAAGGCGATGCTGTACTCCCTTGTCGAACTGAACCGGGCTGCAATGGCGCCGATGCGCCTGGCTGCGCGTGCAGGCCGAATGGCGCTTCATTCCCCGATGAACCCGATTGCGCAGACCGATTATGGCAAGGCGCTCATCGCCTTTGCCGACGTGTTCGAAAGCACGACCCGGTATTATGGCAAGCCCGACTGGGGCATCGAGAGCGTCAGGATCAACAGCGCACCGGTCCCCGTGACCGCATCGGTCGCCTGGCGGTCGCCCTGGTGCAATCTCGTCCATTTCCGCAAGGATCCCGACGCGCTGGCCGCCGCACGCAAGCCCGGTGCCGCACCCCTGCCCCGCCTCCTGATTGTCGCGCCGCTGTCCGGCCATTATGCGACGCTGCTGCGCGGGACGGTCGAAGGCTTCCTGCCGACCCATGATGTCTACATCACCGACTGGGCCGATGCGCGCATGGCGCCGGTCTGGCTCGGCCGGTTCGACCTCGACGACTATATGGACCATGTCCGCAACATGATCAGCCATGTCGGCCCGGGCGCGCATGTGCTGGCCGTCTGCCAGCCGGGTCCGCCGGTGCTGGCCGCAATCTCGATGATGGCCGAGGACGACGATCCGAACCGCCCGGCCTCCATGACTTTCATGGGCTCGCCCATAGACGCGCGCCGCAGCCCCACCGTGCCAAACGAACTGGCCGAGGAACGCAGCTTCGACTGGTTCCAGGACAATATGATCCACACCGTTCCGGCGCCCTATCCCGGCGCGTTCCGGCGTGTCTATCCGGGCTTTGTCCAGCTCGCGTCCTTCATGAACATGAACTGGTCACGCCATGTCGATGCGCAGTGGCGCTTCTTCAACCATCTGGTCGAAGGCGACGGCGACAATGCCGGCAAGCACCGCGAATTCTATGACGAATATCTCTCCGTGCTCGACCTGACCGAGGAGTTCTACCTGCAGACCATCCTGCGCGTGTTCCAGGAACACCACCTGCCGCGCGGGATCATGAAGTACCGCTATGCGCGCCAGATCCGTCCGGAGACGATCCGCGATGTGGCGCTGATGACCGTCGAAGGGGAAAAGGACGACATTTCCGGCATCGGGCAAACTCAGGCCGCGCACGACCTGTGCACCAGTCTGCCGGACAAGCTGAAAGCCGACTATATCCAGCCGGGCGTCGGCCATTATGGCGTGTTCAACGGCAACCGCTTCCGGACCGAGATTGCCCCGCGTGTGACAGAGTTCACCCGCCGTTTCACCCAGCGCGAGCTGGACGAAGCCGCCGTCGAGAAAGCCTAACCGCGTTTCAGGCGCACCATCAGGCAATCGGCCGGCAGGGCCGGATCGGCCGCCTCCGGCTTTTGCAGATAGGCCTCGGCGCGTGACATGGCAGCGGTTTCCGCCGCCTGCTCACCGGCAGCAGGGTCCAGCTGAGCGAGCGTTACCTGACCGGCGCAGGACAAGCCTTCGACACGCACCATCCCGGCCTCCCCGGCCTGCAGGCTGATGGCAAAGGGAAGTTCCGGCCCATAAGGCACGGCCACAAAATCCTGCAGCACCGTGCCGGTCTCCCCCGCAGGAGCGTAGCGGACCTTGTAGACGAGACCGGTTTCCAGCCGCTGGACGGTGAAGCGGGTCTGCAGGCCCGCCAGCCAGTCGATCATGGCACGGTTACGCTCTGCCTTGGCCCGTTCCTGTTTCAAGGAGGTCATGGCGCTGGCCATCTCCGCCAGAGGGTCGAGCATGGCGCCGGTCCGGGCATTGGGATTCAGCACGCTTGCCGGCGGCATCAGGCCGGACCCGTTCGGACCGCTTGCAACATTGTACTGGCCATAAGTGAGGCAGGCCGTGATCCCGGCCGCAATGGCAGCCGAGGACATATGGGCGAGAAGCGGCAGGGTGAGCATGGGGCGGCGGTCTCCGGTGTCCCGACCTCCCGCTTGTCCATGGATTTTGTAAACAGAGCCCTTCCGCCTGGATTGCATCCGCCTTCAACCTCTCCCGCCTGTTGCGGCTGAAGCTGCAAGCGATGTGCCGGTCAGTGCGTGATTTCGTGAGGTATCGGCGCTGGCTGGCCGCCCTCATCGTGATGAGGATGTAGCGGCATGAGCGCCATCAGAATGGCGAGCCCCACGCCCGCACTGAGTGCCAGCAAGCTGCGCATGGGCGGTTCCTCCCCCAGCGGCTCCATCAGCGGGCCGGTCGCAACATAAAGGAGGAGACCGGCAGAGACCGCGAACAGGCTGCCGATAATGTCCGGCGTCAGGCCGTACATGAAAGGCGTCGCGACGATAACGCCAAGCGGCGTCGTCACCGCAGACGCAAGGAACGCCCAGATAAAGGATTCGCGGTTTGAAAAGCTGTGCCGGCGCAGGATGGCAAAGGCGATCACGCCTTCGGGAAACTCGTGCAGCATCAACGAGGCTGCGGCATAAACGCCGGATGAGAAGCTCGCCGCGAAGGTCACCGAATAGATCATCCCGTCCAGCAACGAATGGATCGCAACGGCGGCGAGCGGCGTGATCGCGGCGGTTCGCCCGCGGTCCGCGCTCTCCGGAAAGGCCGCCCCGATCCCGAAATGCAGGATCAGACCGCCGAAGAAGCCGACCATGAGGAAAACGGGCGTATGGGTCGTGAGCTCAAAGGCTTCCGGCGCAATGTGCAGCAGGGTCAGGCTGACCAGCATGCCGCCAGCCGCCAGCGCAAACAGGCCGGAATAACGCGCACTCCAGTCCCCGCGCACGGACACGGTGATCAGGCCGAGCGTGGTGATGAAGGCAGCGGTCAAGCCGAACAGAAGAGGGGCCTGGAGCGAATTGAGCATATGTGCGTAAACCGGCGGCGATGTGAGATTGGCAGAAGGACTTCTGCAAGCCCCGCCTTGATTAAATGTGATATAGTATCACTATCAGCTTCGCGACAAAAAATATTGACCTTTCTGCACTAACCCACTGTGTGGCACTTCGGAGGCCCACGATGATTTCATTTCGTTTCTGGCCGGTTGCGGCCATTTCCGCCGCCAGCCTGATAGGACTTGCCGCCTGCGGCCCTGCCAGCGACCCCTATGAACCTCCATCACCTGTGCAAGAATCCGAGCTGACCGAAGCCGCCATTGCAGTCGACGCCGACAGGCCCGCGGCGCCGGAGGCGGTTGCCGAACTCGAAGCGGCCAATGATCATGACGAAGGCCATGCCGGCGAAGCGCATGAACATGGCGGCGGCGAACTGGCGATTACACGGGAGGACGACTTCCTGACCGTCAGCCTCGATGCGCCGCTCGCCAATTTCGGCCTGTCGGAAACCAAGGTGCCGGAAGGCCCCAAGGCCGAGAAATATGCCGAAGGCATCGTCGAGCCGATCGGGCCAACGGTCTGCGAAGAGACCGAACGCTCCATCACCGGCCGCACCGACGGCACCCATGGCGCAATGACCGTGTCTGTTGTCTGGCGGTGCAAGAAGATTGACCGGGTGGAGGGCATGCTGGTGCACGTCTTCGAACGCTACCCCGCCTTCGAACATATCGATGCGATCTATCTCGGCCCCGAGGGCCAGCAGGTCGCCAAGGAACTCACTCCCAGCGACACAGAGATCGATTTCGACTGATGCAGCCTGAGACCGCCGGCACGGATGCCATCCGGGTAGACAATCTTCGTTTTGCCTGGCCGGGGCATCCGCCCGTTCTGGACATCGAACGCTTTACGCTCCACCGGGGCGAAAAACTGTTCCTGCGCGGACCATCCGGCTCCGGAAAATCCACTCTGCTCGGCCTGATTGCCGGTGTGCTCAGCCCCGAGACCGGCACGGTCGACGTTCTGGGCAATGACATGGCGACACTCAGCGCCGCAAAACGCGACCGCGTGCGGGCCGATCATCTCGGCGTCATCTTCCAGATGTTCAATCTGGTGCCTTATCTCTCGGTCACCGGGAACGTGACGCTGCCGCTTCACTTCTCCCCTGCCCGACGCGCAAAAGTCGGCAAGGATGCCGAAGGCGAAGCGCGCCGCCTGCTTGGCCGGCTGGGCCTGACGAATGAGACCCTGCTTGGTCGCCGCGTCTCTGACTTGTCTGTCGGCCAGCAGCAACGGGTCGCCGCCGCCCGCGCCCTGATGGGCGGGCCGGACATCGTCATCGCCGACGAGCCAACTTCTGCGCTCGACGCCGATGCGCGCGACAGATTCATCGAACTCCTCAGCGAGGAGGCCGGACGTACCGGCGCAGCGCTCCTGTTCGTCAGCCATGACGCGAGCCTCGCCCGCCTGTTCGACCGGGCAGTCGACCTCTCCGAAATCAACAAGGCGGGAGTAAGCGCATGAAGGCCCTGTTTGCCCTCGCCTGGAAAAGCCTGCTGAACCGGCGTGCTTCGGTGCTGCTGACCCTGCTGGCTGTCGCCCTGTCGGTCGCCCTTTTCCTGGGCGTCGACAAGGCCCGCACTGGCGCGCGCGAAGGGTTCGGCCACACGATCTCCGGCACAGATCTGATTATTGGCGCGCCCACTGGTAGCGTGAACCTGCTGCTCTATTCGGTCTTCCGGATGGGCAATGCGACGGCGGAGATTTCCTGGCCGACCTATCAGGAACTGGCCACACGCGACGACATCGCCTGGACGGTGCCGATCTCGCTCGGTGACAGCCATCGCGGTTTCCGCGTGATGGGCACGAACCATGCCTATTTCGAGCACTATCAGTATGGCCGCGGCCAGAGCCTGCGCTTTGCCAAAGGCGTTGAGATGGACGATCTGTTCGATGCCGTGATCGGCGCCGACGTGGCCCGCGAGCTTGGTTATGACATCGGGACGCCGCTGGTTCTCTCGCACGGCCTTGGCAAGGCAGATTTTGGCTCGGGCCACGAGAACCGGCCCTTCCGCGTGGTCGGTATCCTCGCGCCGACCGGCACACCAGTCGACCGGACCGTGATCGTCTCCCTCGAAGCGATCACGGCGATCCATGTCGGCTGGGAGACCGGGGCAAAGAACCCGCTCTCCGACTCGATCACAGAAGACATGATCCGTAGTTTCAACCTGACGCCCAAGACGATCACGGCCGTCTATGCCGGGCTGAAGCGCAAGGGCACGATCCTGCGCACACGGCGCGAGATCAACACCAATAAGGGCGAGCCCCTGATGGCGATCATTCCCGGTGAGGCGCTGGCCGAGCTGTGGAGTGTCACGGCGATGGCCGAGCGGGCCCTGCTGGCTGTCTCCATCTTCGTGATCGCGGTCGGCGTCGTCTCGATCCTCACCTCCATCCTGACCAGCCTGAACGAGCGGCGACGGGAAATGTCGATCCTGCGGGCGGTTGGCGCGCGGCCGGGGCACATTTTCGGCCTGTTGACACTGGAGGCCGGGCTGATCGGCTTCCTCGGGGCCCTGCTCGGAATCCTGATCGTGCATGTCCTGATTCTGATCGCCGGGCCGATGGTGATGCAGCGCTATGGCATTTCCCTTGGCGGCACAGGGCCCGGCATGACAGACCTGCTGACACTGCTGGCCGTCACCGGCGCTTCCCTGCTGGCCGGGGCCATCCCCGCCTGGGCCGCTTTCCGCAGATCCCTCGCAGACGGCCTGTCCGTGAAGTTGTAGCAAGGTTGCGAAACCCGTCTGGCACATCCCTCCCTGAAAGCCTAAGAAAACAGTCATGAAGCGTTCTCTCCTCCTCCCCGCCCTGATCCTGATCAGCCTGTCGCCCGCTTGCGGACAAGCGACTGCGCCGCCCGCCGATGCCGAAATACCGGCTGAAACAAACGCAGACGCGACCGCTGCCCCCGCCGGCCCGCAGGTTGGAGACAAGATCGGCGAAAGCGAAGCGGAACAAGCCGCAAAGGATTCTTCCGTCGCCGCCGCTGCAGCCGAAGCGATGCGCGAACAGGAAGAGATCAATGCCCGCGGCGTGACCGAGATCGGCTGGGAAGACCTGATGCCGGAGGGCGAGGAAGAGCGCCTGCAGAAAATGTATGCGGCCCAGATGGCGACACTCTATTCCATCCAGGAAGGCTCAGCCGCCGATACGGCCACGCAGATCGGCTCGTTCAATACGGTCGACACCTATGACGGCAAGAAGATCCGGATGCCGGGCTACACTGTGCCGTTTTCTTACGACGCCAAGGCCGAAATCAGCGAGTTCCTGCTGGTGCCTTACTTCGGCGCCTGCATCCATGCCCCGCCGCCGCCGCCGAACCAGACCATTTTCGTGCGCACCGAAGACCCGATCCTGCTGAAGGACCTGCCGCAGGCCGTCTGGATCGAAGGCACGCTTCATGCAGAGAAACAGACAAGCGACCTCGCGGACGCTGCCTACATCATCGATCTGACCCGGGTGGAGAAATACGAATACTGATGGCGGGAAAATGCGCTGGTACCTCTGGCCGGACTCGAACCGGCACTCTGTTGCCAGAAGCGGATTTTGAATCCGCCGCGTCTACCAATTCCGCCACAGAGGCCCTATCGGGAAGGCTCTCCTGCCTGAGCCGGGCCTGCCCGTCAATCTACCCTGGGCGGCATATTAACAGGACGTACTGAGCGCACATGAGTGTCACCGACACCGGAACCGAAAAAACCCTGCTCCAGATCATTGAGGCGATGGCCGCCGGTGCGCCGGAGGAAGGCTATACGTTACGCGAGATCTTTGACCGGCTGGACGAAAGCGCTTTCGGCGCCGGCCTGTTCCTGCTGGCCCTGCCCTGCTGCATTCCCTTCCTCTATGGCGTTCCCCAGATCGTCGCGCTGCCAATGATGGCGCTCGCCCTGCAGATGGCCCTTGGCCATGAACAGCCCTGGCTGCCGGATGCGCTCGGCACCCGCAAGATTGACCGCAAGGGCCTGACCGCGATGGCGGAAGGCGGCCGTAAATGGCTGGGCTGGATCGAAAACTTCTCCAAGCCCCGTTTCGGGGCGATTACCGGTCCGCGGTCCGAACGCCTACTGGGCTTTGTCCTTTGCATTTTCTGCGCATCGATCCTGGTGCCGCTGCCAATGACCAATACGGTGCCCGGCTTTGCCGTGGCGCTGGCAGCCTTCGGTCTGATT
This sequence comes from Hyphomonas jannaschiana VP2, assembly GCF_000685215.1. Classification (GTDB taxonomy): domain Bacteria; phylum Pseudomonadota; class Alphaproteobacteria; order Caulobacterales; family Hyphomonadaceae; genus Hyphomonas; species Hyphomonas jannaschiana. The sequence continues at coordinate 54,865 of NZ_ARYJ01000012.1, read as the reverse complement.
AACCGGGATGGCATTCTTGTCGTGATCGGCTGCGTCCTCGGGATCCTCTGGGTTTCCATGCTGTTGGTGCTGGCCCTGCCGGTCGCGCTGGCGGCGATTCACTTCGCCCTGATGTGGCTCACGGGATTGTTAGGCTCGTGACGCTGCGCCGCACTTTTGCTGGTGCGGCAGCATGCTAGCGTGCCCGAAATGAGCGCCCTGAAGAGCCTTCTCAAAGACTGGAAATGGCCGGTCACCGCAATCGTGGTGTCCGCCCTGATGCTTGCCGCCGCGCATGCCTTCGAGACCTTTGGCAAGCTCTATCCCTGCCCGCTTTGCCTGCGCCAGCGGGAGGTTTACTGGGCCCTGATCGCCATGACGCTGACGGGCCTTGCGCTGTGGAAGCTGCGGCCAACCCGGCGTTTCCTCGTGGCGCTGAACGTCCTGATCGGCCTCGTCTTCGGGGTCGGCGTGGTCGTTGCCTTCTATCATTCCGGCGTCGAGTGGAAGATTTTCCCGCCGCCGACCGGCTGCACAGGCGGCGGCGAGATTGATCTCATGAACATGGACTCGCTGGACCGCCCGATGACCGTGCCATCCTGTACCGACGCGCCTTTCTATATTCTGGGCCTGTCCATGGCGGGATGGAACGGCGTCGTCTCCGCCATTCTCGCTGTCGCCAGCTTCATGTCTGCTGGTGCGACGTTCAGGGGCCGGAACGAGGCCTAGATCACGTTCAGATCAATCAGGGTCTGCGCGCTCTCGATGATGGCCTCTTCCTCGCTGCGCGGCGTCCAGCCGAGAACACGCCGCGCCTTCTCGTTCGAGCAATGCCGTTCGCGGCCAAGCTCGGGCACGACCGCCTTCAGCGGCGGGTTCACCAGTGTCAGCGCTTTCAGCAGCCAGTCCGGCAGCTCGCCCTTCGGCAATTTCTTCCGGTAGTCCGGGAATTGCTCGCGCAGCACATCGGCAACTTCGCTCATCCACATGAACCGGCCGGCGGCGAGGAAGCGCTCGCCTGCCGCGTCCGGCACGGTCATCGCCTTCACATGGGCGTCCGCGACATCGCGCACATCGACGACGCAGAAGCCGACGCGCGGGGACGCAGGCGCCTTGCCCGTCATCAGCTGGGTAATGATCTGCAGCGAGGTGGAGACATCCGCGCTCATTGCCGGGCCGAGCACGGCAGACGGATTGATGACGGAGAGCTCCATCCCGGCGCCCTCCCCGGCCATATAGTCCCAGGCGGCCTTCTCCGCGATCGTCTTCGAGCGGGTATAGGCCGTGTTATCCTTCATATTGTCCGGATTGGACCAGTGCTCCTCGGTCAGCGGATTTGGCCGGGCATCGCCCCAGCCATAGGCGATGGCCGCCATGGACGAGGTCATCACGACACGCTTAACGCCCGCGGCCTTCGAGGCTTTCAACACGCGCAGGGCCCCGTCGCGGGCGGGTCGGATCAGCTCATCATGGTTTTTCGGCATCACGGCCAGGAAAGGCGAGGCAAGGTGCTGAACATAATCCATGCCCTCGACAGCCTCTGCCCAGCCGGTATCGCTGTTCAGGTCCGCTTCGACGATGTCGATGTGCACGGGCTGGCCGGCATAGTCGCTCAAAATCGTGTTCAGGGGTGTTTCCCTTGAAACGGAACGGGCCGTACCCCTCACTTCATGTCCGGCTTCCAGCAGCTGGTGGATGACATGACCGGCAATGAAGCCGGTAGCACCGGTGACGAGAACTTTGGCCATACGAGTCTCCCTTTTCAGGCGTGATCAATGAACGATTTCGCCATTATTCACAAGGGAAGAGTTCGAAGAGGCGCTTCAGGCGCCTCTGGCGCGGCGGCGCACATGGCGTTCGCGCAGGGTGATATAGGCCGTCGCGCCGATGATGATGGCCGTGCCGGCCCAGGTCCACGGCCCCGGCAGGGCCTTGAACAGGAACCAGTCCACCGTCGCCGCCATGGGCAGGCGCAGATAATCGATCGGAGACAGGAACGAAGCGTCCCCGATGGCCATGCCCCTTATGTAGAAATACTGCCCGGCCACACCGCAGCCACCCATCAGCGTGATCAGCGCCCAGTCCTGCCAGGAGGGCATCATTTCCGGCATCTTCCAGATCGCGAGCGGCAACAGCATCGCCGAAGACAGCAGATTGGCCCAGATCAGCAGGGTCACCGGCCGGTGCCGGCGCGACAGCAGCTTCACCAGCGTGATCGCACCGGCCATGCAGAAGGCGGCCGCCAGCGCCAGCAATGTGCCGAGGCTGACGCCTGCCTGCGGCTGGGTCATGATGAGCACGCCGATAAACCCGGCCAGTGTCGCGCCCCAGCGGTGCCAGCCGACCGTCTCCTTCAGCAGCACCGCCGCCAGCACCGTGATGAACATGGCGCGGGAAAAGCTGATCGCATTGAACTCCGACAGCGGCAGTCCGAACTGGGCGGAGACGGCATAGAAGCCGAAAATGAAACCCATCGTTCCGAACAGGCTGCGCAGCAGAACCATGCCCGGCTGGTGGATGCGCATGATGCCCCAGCCCTGTTGCACGATGACCGGCAGCGTCAGGATCAGGGCGATGAATGACCGGAAGAAAGCGAGGAAGCCGGGATCGTATTCGGCCGATTGAACCTTGGACAGGGTGAGGAACACGGTGAAGACGAGGCCTGACGCCGTCATCCAGAGTGCACCTTCGAGGTTGCGGGGGGCCTCAGCTGCAGTAACGTCAGCGATACCCGATTGATCTGGACTGACTGCCATGACCGCCTTTTCGCCTTCCGAAGTCGACGAGATCGACGCCCTGTGGCGCAGCCTGCCGCCGGATCATATGTGGACCGGGTGGGCTGCCGCTGGCGAGTCCCCCGATCAGATCTGGATCTTCCGCACCCGGGCGCACTGGCGCCGCTTCCCGCTTTTCAAATCCGATGAGGGCTATGCCCTGTCGGATGAGAAAGGCCGCCGGGTGATCCGAGCCGCCTCCCTGCAGGAATTGCTGTCCGCTGTCGAGGCCATCCCCGGCCTCGACCCGGACCGGAAACGCTGATCCCTATCCCTGTTGTGCCTTCATGGCCTCGGCCATCTGCTCGGCCTGTTCCGGCGTGATGCCCAGCGCTTCGAGGACCGGGCCACCCGCCGTCTCATCCCAGGAATGGCGCGGGCCGACCGTGATGCCGCCATCGACGGTGAACTGGCTGCCGGTGATGAATTCCGCCGCATCGGAAGCGAGGAAGGCCGCCATTTCAGCAATGTCGCGGCCCTTGCCCGTCCGGCCCGCCGGCTGCATCGAACCGCCCTGCTGGGCCAGCATCTCTGCCATCTGATCAGCCACTTCGCGCGACATGCCGAGCGACGCCCCGAAGATGGAGGTGGCGATGAAGCCCGGCAGGATCGCATTCACGCGGATCTTGTGCTTGGCGACCTGCGCGGCCGCGATGCGGGAGAAGTGCGCCACACCGATCTTGGCGACGGAATAGGTAATCGGCGCCCAGCCGGCTTCCAGCGCGCTGATGGAAGATGTGTTGATGATGGAGCCGCCGGACTCCTTCATCCGCTCGACGGCGTATTTCGTGCCGAAGAAGACCTGCTTCAGCAGCAGGTCCATCGTCTTGTCATAGCCTTCTTCGTCGAGTTCCTCGATCGTGGCCGGGGTGCCGCCACTGCCGGCATTGTTCCAGACAACGTCCAGCTTGCCGAAATGACTGACAGCGCCTTCCATCAGGGCGTCGAGGTCGGCCAGGTCCATCACGTCGCAATGGACGTAGCGGACCTTGTCCACGCCAAAGCGCGTCTCCAGCGCGCGGCCTTTTTCGTCCTGGATGTCGGCTGCGATGACTTTCGCGCCTGCCTCCACAAACGTCTCCACGCCTGCCAGGCCGATACCGCTTGCTGCGCCTGTAATGACAGCAACCTTGCCGCTCAGATCCGCCATGATGTTTCCTCCCTTATGGTCCGGGCATCATGCACGTGGGTTCCGTGTGGTCCGTCAAGCAAAACCTGACAGGGGCGTCACGATTATTTCAGGCCGAAACGTTTCCAGAAAATCTTGTCCAGGAGGCGCTTGGGCAGGCGGGTCGGGATGGTCCAGTTGGTCAGCTTGTCCGGAACCGGCGCGTAGCGCGCTTTCGGCTTGTCGGCCGCAAGCGCGGTTTCGATGTAGCCGGCGATCTCTTCCGGGGCGAGGCCCGATCGTCCGCCCGACAGCATGACCTGTTCGAACTGTTTGAGAGACTCTCCCCAATCACTCGACGCATAGGGACCTTCGGTATTGTCCGCTTCGGCCTTGTCCCAGATCGGCGTCTTCACAGAGCCTGGTCCGATGGCAATGGCATCGATGCCATAGATGACGAGTTCCCGGCGCAGCGAATCCGTCATTGCTTCCACAGCATGCTTGGTGGCGGCATAGGCACCGAGGAAAGGAGAGGACAACCGTCCGCCGACGCTGGTGATGTTGACAATCCGCCCGGGCAGGCCGTTGCGGGCCGGGTCAGCCCCCAGCAGCGGCACGCAGGCCTGTGTCATGGCGAGCAGGCCAAACACGTTGACCTCGAAATGTGCCCGGAAATCCTCCATGGGCTGGATCGCCAGCGGGCCCATTTTCGCGATGCCTGCATTGTTGACGAGACCGGCAAGGCGTTCGCCGCCCAGCGCCTCAGACACCGTCTCAACGGCTGCGGCGACCTGATCAGGTTTCGTCACATCAAGGATGATCGGGCACAGCACACCGGAAGATTTGAGCTTTAACATCTCGCCATCGGCATGCTTGCGAACGCCTGCGAAGACGCGCCATCCCTTTGCCGCTAGATGACGCGCGGCCCCTGCCCCGATCCCGGTGGAGGCCCCTGTGATGATGACGGTCTTCATAAGCCAGCTCCCTGAACGCGGAGCCAGGCATCAGGCCCCGTCCTTGCCCCCATCTATCACACGGAACACCGGCCTCCCGGCAGGACGTGGTTTCGGGGCTTGTTCCTTGTACGCATCGGGCCCGGTATCGGACGTCTTGTCCTTCGGAACGGCCTTCAGCACAGGCTTGCCGCGTCGCACAGGTGCGGGGGGTGGTGGCGTCTCGGTCTCTATGGCCTCTTCTTCGATGTCATCGTCGATCTGGCGCACACGCGGCGGGGCTCGCTTCGCAAACCCGCCCTTGGTGGATTTCTTGCCGGGCCCCGCCTTGTTGCCAAAGCCTTTCCGGGCCTTGCCGCGGGCTTTCTTGTCGATCTCTTTCAGCTTTACCTGCTGCAGGGCGGAGAGCGCCTCGCCTTCATCGCCCTTCATCGGGTCTGCGAATGCCGAGCCATATTTCTCGATCCGCTCTTCGACTTCTTCCAGGAACTCACGCTCCCAGTCGGACAGGGGCGGCCCCTTGCCCTGTTCGGCAAGCTCGGCTGCCTTGCGCAATTTGCGCAGCGCGGCGCGCTTCTTCCGTTCGTCGACATCCCGGCCCATAGGTGCAGTTTAGGCCGAAGGGCCTGCCTCCCGCAAATCCCTCAGCGCACTATCGTCCTTGTCGAACTGGTCCAGCAGGAAAACGTGCGGCGGGGCATCAAAGCCGAGCGCCCGGACAAAAGCCGTTTCCGTATCCGCGCCGCCCCGCCGGCGGCGGACAACGTCTTCCCTCAGGTCCGGTCCGTGCAGGGCCAACAGGCGCTGCTCAACCTGCGTGAAGCGATAGAACTCATGTTCGTGGACTGGATGGGCACGGCCCCAGACCTCGACTGGTATCCCGCCCATCCGGAACCGGACGATGCGGGAGGGCTGACCTCCATAGATCTCATCTGTCAGATCATAGTCGCCGAACACACCGCACGCCGCTTCGACGTCAGTCCGGGTCGCCTCCAGCGACGGCGCGAAGCTGCAGCAGATGTCGATGTCGGAGAAGTCGTCATGCAGGCCGAGATAGGTCGACCCCACCCAGTGCGGATCGAACCGGGCCAGCCGGCGCATCAGGCCGGAGGCCTCGATTAGCCGGGAAATCTCGTCCCGCGTCACATCCGGCTCAGGCTTCACCCAGGGCGATGAGGTAGGTTTCGAGCATCATCTCGGCCTCTTCGCGGTCGGCCTTGTCGATCTTGCGCAGCTTGACCACCTGGCGCAGCGCCTTGGTGTCAAAGCCGAACGCCTTGGCCTCGGCATAGATCTCCTTGATCTGCTCGGCGACCTCTTTCTTTTCTTCTTCCAGGCGCTCGATCTTGGCGACGGTCTGGCGCAGTTTCTCGCGGCTGGCTTCGGTGAGGTTCTCGATCGGGGCGTCGTCCATGAGGAACTCCAGTTATTGGCCGGCAGGCGGCAGAATCGGAATTGGAAATGAAAGGAGCCGCGTCTTAGCGGCTCCCGGGCAAGCTGGCCAGACGCCGGATGGCATCGACCACGTCAGGCCCGTGTTTATGGTGAGGCATATGGCCTTCTTCTGGCAGGATGATGAGGTCAATATCGACCTGTTTCTTCAGGCGGGCCGTGTGTTTCGCTGGTGTGATCACCGTGTCCTTGCTGCCGGAGAAGACCGTGATGGGCATCGACAGTTCGCCATAGCGCTTCGACTGCGCGGCCAGTTCCCGGTCCAGCACACGCACGTCCCGGGCATTGGCGCGAAAGGCGGGCGGGCGGAAAAGAAGACCAATGCCGGACTTCTCGAAATAGCCTTCCGGCGCGGGCGACGGGTCGAACACGCCGCCAATGCCCGCGCCCACCTGCGACGGGCCGACCAGCGGCACGACCTGGCTGAACGCCGGGCCGATCAGGCGAGAAGCGGCAAAGCGGTTGTACCAGGCATGGCCGTCGCCGCCCCAGTCATGTGTCACCGGGGCGAGCAGGACGAGGCCTTTCACAAGCTCCGGCCGGTCGAGCGCGAGGCGCAGGGCCACCGCGCCTCCAAAGGAATGGCCGACCACGATGGCTGGCTCTTCCGCCGCGAGTTGTTCCAGCACACCTGCCATCTGCGCGGCCTGAACGCCGAGCGCCTCCGCACCCGGCGGGCGGCGGGAGTGGCCATGACCCGGCCGGTCAGCCATCAGCACACGGAAATCCTTCTCGAGTCGCGGTGCCAGCGTCCAGCTGAACTCCCGCGCATTGGCGCTTGCGCCATGGATCATCAGGACGGGCGGCCCAGCCTTGCCCGCTTCAAGCACATGGACGTCATAACCGCCGACTTCGATGCGGCGGCCGGAAGGCGGGTGGGCCTTCTGGATGCGGGACGTATAGGCCCCCGACGAGAGACCGAGCGCGGCGCCGAGGCCTGCCAGCGTGATGGCCGTTGCCGTCAGCAAGGCCTCAGAGCCCCTGCCCTTCGGCGATCTTGGCGAGGCGCTTTTCCGCCTGCAGCCCGTCACGCATATGGGGATAGATCACCAGCGCCTCGCGCCAGGCTTCCAGCGCCTGGTCATTGGCGCCCATTGTCTCAAACATGGACCCGAGCCCCGCCCAGGCCCCGAAATGGCGCGGCTCCAGTTTCAGCGTCTCGTTCAGGTCGCGCAGGGCTTCGGGGAAATTCTCTTCGGCCAGGAAGATCCCTGCCCGGCGGAACCATGCCTGCGGATTGTCCGGCTTGATGAGGATGGCGCGGTCATAAAATGTGCGGGCCGTTTCGGTGTCGCCAATCATCTGCGCTTCGACCCCGCGCTGCATGATCATGTCCACCGTCGGCGAGCCGGACTCCATCCAGGAGGCCCAGATGTCCTGCGCCGCATCATTGGCTTCGCTCTCGCTCGGCGCGTTCTTCAGTTTCTCGAACATCTCGTCCGTCGGCACAGCCAGCGCGGGCAGGCAGGCGGCCATGAAGGCAAGGGCAAGGAAGAGGGCTCTCAGCATGGGCGCGATACTACCCGTCCAATACGGCCGGGCAATGTCCTCTTTCTGTCAGACTGTCAGAGAAGGCCTTCTGCCTTCAGGGCCGTCTCCAGCCCCTCGGCCGAACGGAAAAGATGCGTACGGAAGCCGAGCGCGTCAGCGGCGGTGATGTTCTTTTCGCTATCGTCGATGAAAAACACCTCGCCCGGCGCCGGATTACCGAGCTTTTCCAGCGCATGCATGAAGATCGCCGGGTCCGGCTTCACGAGACCGATGTCGCCGGAAACGACCGTGTGCCGGAAGCGCTTCACCAGCGGGAAATGCTCCAGCATCAGCGGCCAGGTCTCCGACGGCATGTTGGAAAGGGCGTACAGCGGCACGCCGCGTTCCTCCAGCCGGTCGATCAGCGCAGGCGTGCCGTCGATATAGCCGTCGAACATTTCCATCCAGCGCCCGCCCCAGGCCCGGATTTCGGCTTCATAGTGTGGGTATTGCGCGATCAGCGGCGGCGCATTGTCGGCAAAGCTCACGCCCGCATCGTGGCGGGTGTGCCAGGCCATCGTACAGATTTCGGAGAGAAATCGCTCGCGCTCTTCTGCGTCAGGCAGGAGGCGAGAATATAAACGGGCCGGCTCCCAATCGAGCACGACCCGTCCAAGATCGAAAAGAGCAATTTGGGCGGTCATTTTCCCGCCTTATTGCCCATTCACGTTCCGCTCAGCCCTGCTTTGCTTTGAAGCGGGGATCGGTCTTGTTGATCACATAGACCTTGCCCTTGCGGCGCACGACCTTGCAATCGCGGTGACGCGACTTGAGCGATTTGAGAGACGAACGGACTTTCATGGGATGGCCCCGTGGGTCATAAGGAATTGGAAAGCGGTGCGAGTAATGAATCCAGTCATCAGAGTCAAGGACACGCGCTGTCATGCGCGGCTGTTTTCAGGAGCATATAACGTGGCACGCCATGCGATCGCGCGTTCGCACATCGCCGGTGCGGCAATTCTTGCCGGCCTGCTGGTTTCCTGCGCCCATAGTCCGCAGGCATCGCCTGGTACACCGTCTTCCCCGCCGCCTGCTCCCAGTCAGCCGGCGCCAGACACGGGGCCAATCCACTATAAATCCACCGGAAACAGCGACATGGACGCCTGGCGGGATGATTTTTCCGCCCGCGCCATCGCGGCAGGGCATGACCGCGCCCTGGTCAAATCCTTCCTTGAAAACATCCGGCCACTGGACCTGTATCTCGGCTCGACCTTCCAGGCCGCTGCAGTCGGCGTGGGCGATCAGGCGGAGTTTGCAAAGCCGATTTGGGATTATCTGAAAGTGCCGCTGGGCAACAGCCGGGTCTCCAATGGTGCCTCCCACCTCTCCAATGAGAGCCAGCTTTTCGCTGAAATCGAAGCGAAATACGGCGTCGATGCTGAATATATCGCCGCCATCTGGGGCATGGAGTCGAGCTTCGGCGCAGTCATCGGCAATTTCGACGGGCCGAACACGCTGGCCAACATGGCCGTGGAGGGCCGCCGCAAATCCTTTGCCGAACGCGAACTGCTGACGCTGATGAAAATCGTCGAACGCGGCGATGCCCACCGGGACGATCTGATCGCCGGCTGGGCTGGCGCGATGGGCCAGACCCAGTTCATGCCGTCAACGTACTACGCCTACGCGCAGGACTTTGACGGTGATGGCGAGAAAGACATCTGGAAGAATGAAGGCGATGCCCTGGCCTCTGCCGCCAATTACCTGAAAGCTTCCGGCTGGTCGCCGGGTCAGCCGTGGGGCATCGAGGTGATCGTGCCGACCGGCTTCGATTTCGCCCTGGCCGACGGGAATGAACGCCGGATGGAGACCTGGCGCAGCCACGGTCTCATCCCGATCCGTGGCGGCGACTTCCAGACCGGCGGGGCGGAGTATGCCGAATTGTGGCTGCCAGCTGGCGCCACTGGACCGAAATACCTGATCTTCAACAATTTCAAGGTGTTCAAGAAGTACAACAATGCCGACTCTTACGCTCTGGCGGTTGGCCTGTCGGGCGATGCCTTCACTGGCAAGAAAGTGCCTGTCGCCGTCTGGCCGACGGACATCGAGCCGCTGACCGTGGCGGAGATCAAGATCCTGCAGGCAAGCCTGAACTCGCGCGGCTATGATGCCGGCGTCGTGGACGGGATTCCCGGCCGCAGGACCCGTACTGCGCTGCAAGGGTTCCAGAAGTCGCAAGGCGTCGTGGCAGATGGCTATCCGACCAAGGACATGCTGGCCCTGCTGACCGGCGGATCTGCGGCTGTCGCCTCAACCAACTGAGCTAGAGATCCGTTTCCGGATCGAACTCGCCCACGCCGTCACGTAGGGCGTGATAGGCGTAGAGGCCCATAAAGACAAGCAGGCCGGAGGCGATCATGAAGGGAATGTTCGGTCCGACATACTGGTACACGAACAGGCCGAAGAAGGGTGTCACGATATAGCCCATACCGTTCGCTGAAATGACCAGGCCGGCGACATTACCCTGAAGCTGGGGTGACACGGCGAGCGACGCCCCGCTGGAAAAGCCCGGCCGGGCAAGCCCCTGCCCGAGGCCCAGCAGGAACTGCACCATGACCAGCGTAGCGAAATCCTGCGCCACGATCATCAGAAGCGCTCCGCAAAGCAGCGGGATACAACCCACCCACATAAGCGTCTTGTTGCGCAGCTTCAGGCGCGGGATCAGCACCAGCTGCGCCAGCAACACAGCCATCGCGCCGACGGTAAAGGCCGGGCCGGTATACTGGGCAGCCTGCGGCCCTGCGACGTCCAGCTTGTCCATCACGGCGAAGACGAAGACCTGCATCAGGATGCCGGTGGCGAGCGACAGACAGACTGCAAACACCAGGAAGGGCAGCACGTCCCGCGAATGCCAAAGGCCGCGGGCACTGGTTTCGACATCCAGATTCGTCGCGTCCGTGACCGGTTCTTTCTGTTCCGGCAGGCGAAACCAGATCATGCCCGCCATAACCGCAGCGATCACGGAGGTCAGAAGCAGCGGGCTGAGAATGCCCGCAAAGGCAACGAGGGCAGCAGCGAAGGCCGGGCCTACAACGGTTCCGACGCTGAAGCCGGAGGAAATGAACGCAATCTCGTCGCGCCGTTCGGCCTGGCTTGTCCGGTCAGCGACATAAGCCTGCGCCGCCGGGTTCGCCCCGGATCCGAAAATACCGAAAAACGACCGCGAAATGGCAAGGCAGGCGAAGATCAGGAGCGTGTTCGTGATGAGCCCCGTCTTGGCCGCCAGGCCCGACAGGAACAGGAACAGCATCGAGACCGAATAGCCCGCCAGCCCCAGCGCCGCGATGGGCCTGCGCCCATACCGGTTCGACCGCTTGCCCCAGAATGGCGAAAAGACCGACCAGAAAAAGGCCGACAGGCCAAAAACGGCGCCCGCCATCCAGTCCGGAAGGCCAACCTCGCGCGACAGAGGCGGCAGCACAGCCGCCATCAGCATCGTATTTCCCGCCCCGATGGCCATCAGGCAGAAAAACAACAGGAAAAACGCGCCACGGCGATCCGGGCGCGACAGGTCTGGCGGCTCCTTGCTCCCCTCGCTCATGCCCCTTCATCCGCCGCGTCTTGAGACTTGTCCAGACAGGAAAACTATCCCGCAGGGTTATCCTGCCCGGTCAGAACAGGTGCCCGAAGGCGCATCTGCCACCGGATTGGCGTGTCAATAAATGCCTTTGGATTGGACAGGAGGGAAACGGCGTCATAATCTTTCCATAGGGTTAATCTAGGCAGGCTGGGATGTTGTTTGGGAAATTCACGGGGAACGTTCTCATGTCGAACCAGTCCACCAAATCGGCCCGCCTCCTGTTCGGGGCCGCGCTGACCAGCCTGCTGCTCGTCTCGGCCTGCGACCGCCAGGGCGAACGCCTTGAACGGGCCCGCGAAATCGCTGACGCCTCACTCAAGCAGATCTCCGGCGAAACGGTTGTGGAACAGGCAAACAAGACCGATCCGATGCGGTCTGTCCCGGTCGAGGCACGCGCGATTGCCGGCAAGGTGATCAGCGACATCTCGGGCAAGCCGACCAACAAGCCGGCCTTTGCCGTTCTGTCCGTCATTGCCAAACCGGCCGACATCCCGCCCGCCGAGGCCATGGCGGAAATTGATGATGGTGAGCTGTTCCTCGAGGATGAAACCGCCCTCGCAGATGCCATGGAGGAAGCACCGGTCGCAGCAGCCCCTGCCCCCCGTGCCCCGGCCTCGCGCTCGCTGGAACTTTTCCAGCCCGAAATGGGTATCGCCCCGCGCGTGAAACTGGATCCGAAAGCGCGCGAGCAGTCGCTGCAACAGATCGAGGAGGCAACCCGGGCCCTGGAAACGACCGCGCAGACGCAACCCGCCCCCCTTAAAAAGACCCGCTCGCTGCAGCCGCGCTCGCTGGAGTCCGCCCCGGTCGAGGAACAGATGGCCGCCCGCAAGCTGGCCCGCCGGTCTCTGGTGACGCGCGATGCCATCGTCGCCCAGCGCGACGCCAATGCCGTGATGTTGGACACGCTGGCCAAGTACAAGATGAATGCCGAGGTCACCCTGTCCCGCGAAGGCCAGATGGTGATCCAGGTGGCCGGCGCCGGCCCTACCCTGTTCACGCCGGAGGATGCGAAAGACCCGTCGCTCAGCTTCCTGGCCATTGATGAAGGCAAAGGATGTCCGGACCCGAACGATCTGGATGCCATTGAGGCTGACCCCGTCCTTGCCACCAATTGCTTCGTCGACGATCTGCGTGCCTCCGGCCAGTTCGAATATGTCGAGAAGGACTTCATCTTCGAAAACCAGTTCGTTCGGCGGCCACCGGAAGGTTCCCCGTCCACGTCCAATGGCGTCACGCCGTCCACGGGCAGCACAACGCCGGTGAACGTGGAAGTGACCCCGAATGACCCGCTCTGGGATCTGCAATGGGACATGAAGCCCAGAGGTTCGGGCGAAGGCCAGTCGCTTGGCGGCGCCGGTTTCCAGGATTTCTGGACCCGTCAGGGCATTGAAGGCTCATCCGATGTCGTGGTCGCCGTCGTCGATACCGGCCTGCAGATGAACCATCCGGACATTGCCGCTTCAGCCAATATCGCGCCGGGCTGGGACATGGTCTCCGATCCGCGCATGGGCAATGACGGCGACGGACGCGATTCCGATCCGAACGATCCGGGGGATCTCTGCAATCCGGCCGTTCCCGGTGCCGCAGACTCCTTCCACGGAACACATGTCGCCGGAACCATTGGCGCAGCTGCCTCCAACAATGGCGCAGGCGTCGCGGGCGGCGCGTGGAACGTCAAGATCGTGCCGGTCCGCGCGCTAGGAAAATGCGGCGGGCGCCTGTCCGACATCAACGATGCCATCCGTTGGGCCGCAGGCCTGATCCCTGCCGAAGGCGAAGACGGCAGCGAAGTGTGGAACGACAATCCGGCGGACATCATCAACCTGTCCATCGGCCTGTTCGAATACTGCCCGGCCTCGCTGCAGGATGCGATCGACTCGGTGACAGAGCGCGGTGCAGTCGTCGTCTCCGCGGCCGGTAACGCCCGCATCGACACGGCCTATTATGCGCCCGGCGGATGTGACAATGTCATCTCCGTCGCGGCCGGCAATGCGCTGGGCGAGATCACCGCCTATTCGAACTTCGGCGACGGCGTCGACATCCTTGCCCCTGGCGGCGAGATGGCCCGCGACGACGACAATGACTCCCGCCCCGATGGCATTCTCTCGACCAAGGCCTCGACCGATTGCTACGATCCGGTCACCGGTGAAGCGGTGCAGGACTGCTACTATGCCTATGAGCAGGGCACCTCCATGGCGGCCCCGCATGTCTCGGCTGCGCTGGCCCTGCTGAAGGCCCGCGATCCGGAAGCCTCCTCAGACGAGCTGATCGAAACCCTGATGGCCGCCACAGATCCGCGCACGGACATGCAATGCGCCGGGCTTTGTTCCGACTATCCGGGAACGACGCCGATCCCGGGCTCCGAGAATATGTGCCGGCGCCCTTGCGGCGGACGCATCCTGAACCTCGCCAATGTTCCGGAACCCGTCGGCACGACAGGCGTTGGAGACTGAATGAGCGACGGCCAGCCCCCCCTGCACCTCGGCGGTCCGCTCGGGCTTGCAGGCCTCGCCATGCTGGCCGGGGCAACCGGCATCTTCGTCATGGCCGGATCGGGCGGAACGGGCCCTGCAGCCCAGCCGGCTGTGTCCCAAACGGTCGTGTCGCAGCCCGGCGCGCCTGAGTCGGTAAAGCCGGTTCCGGAACTCCACCCAGGCGATCCGCTGCCGATGGTCCGGCCCGCTGAAATCCCGGCCTCCGCCGAAACGCGGCAACCGGCCGGCACAAAGCTCGCGCAGGTCAGCCAGGACGGGTCAGAGATCGTCTATATCGTCCGCATCAAGGGCGAACCGGAGATCGATGTCATCTCCCGCAATTTCAAGCGCGACCGTGCCGCCGCCGACATTGCCTGGGCCAATCTTCAGGCACGCTATCCTGTCCTGCAGGATTTTCATCTGGTCGGCGCCAGCTATTCGGGAGAGATCCGGCTTGGCTACCGCCTGCCGCCCGGCCTTGAGCCGACCCGCGCAACCATTAACGAAATTCAGAACCGGATCATGCAGGTCGACAGCGTCGCCTATGCCGATCCGGACTATGTGGCTCAACCCGGAAAGGAATGACCGCCATGAGGAAGCAGATTGCCTTCGTGCTGGTGCCTGCCTGCGCCCTGCTGGGCCTTGCAGGCTGTGACAAGTTCATCCGGGGCATGGGCGACGACCCGGCCACGGAGATTTCCGAACCGGAAGAGGTCGCGCTGGCGGACGAGACGCCGGAAGACACACTCCCCGCGGAGACTGTGGACACACCCGTCTACACCCAGGCGATGAGCCAGGAAGCGACCATTGACTGGGCCGCTGCCCGCAACGACGTCGCCTCGAATTCCGGCACCAGCGGCAATTTCATGACCGCCTCGCAGGAAGGTGACCCGCCGCCTGTGCCGGTCATGCTGCCGACGGGCATCGTCCTGCCTCAGGGCGCCGAGTCGGATGTAAAATTCCAGCCGCTGAGCGATGGCTATTTCGCTTTCTATCCCGGTACGGATTATAACATTGTCGTCAATGGCACCAATGAGATCATCGGCGACCGCGCGCCCGGCACAACGGACACGCCGAAGCGCTTCATCCCCACGATGAGCGGTGCACAGGTAGCGTTCACCAAATATGGCGCAGATTACCTGATCGAATTTGAATGCACCCACGCGGACGGTGAACATGCCGACTGCATCAGCGAGGACGACGCCCTGTCCATCGCAGATTCGCTCGTTGCGGTGAGGTCGCGCTGATGGCCCGTATGCGTTCTCTCCTGCTCGGCGCAGCCACGCTGCTGACCGTTTCGGCCTGTGATTTCATCCGCTTTCCGGGCGATGGCGGCCCGCCGCCGGCCACGCCGGAAGCCGGCCCGGCAGTCCCGCCCGGCGCCCCCGGCCCGCCGCCACCGACCGCGCCTGTAACAGACCCCTACGGCAATGGTGACCAGCCCACCGACACGGGTACGCCGGTTACGGATCCAGACACGGGCACAGACACAGATCCCGGCATGACGGATACCCCGACAGACCCGGCCGACACGCCAGATACCGGCACGGGGGACACAGACCTTGGCACGGATGTGGATACACCCACGGATACCCCCGCCGATACGCCGGACGATACAACCGATACGGCCGACACAGACACCAGCCCGCCGGTGGATACGCCGGATGTGACCGACGATCCGCAACCGCCAGCGCCCGTCGAACCGGCCTTCTCCTTCTACGGGCCGGGCGCCCTGCTGCCCGGCACGGGCGAAGGCTCGGAGAATGAAACCATTTTCGCGCCGGACATGGTTTTCCCGATCAAGGATTCTCCAGCCTATCTCCAGTCCATGGTATTTACCTTCGGCGGCGGCATGGTCGGCGGCGATCAGTGCGACGAACGCAATTTCGAATATCCGTGGCGGGACAATTTCTGCGAAACCCGCACATCCAACCGCAACTCAGCCTACTGCCCGATGAACAAGATCCACCAGGGCCAGGACATCCGGGTCGGCACGCCGGAAAGCTGTCAGTCGGAACGCTCCACTTCGGCTGCCGACAGGGACGCCCATGAAGTCGTGGCCGTGGAGGATGGCGTCATCTCGAATGTCGGCTCCTATAGTGTAAACCTCCGCTCCGGCGGACGGATCTACAAATACCTGCACCTAAACATGAAGAAACTCGCCGTCTCCATCGGCGACACGGTCCAGGCTGGTGACACGATCGGTTATGTCTCGAACGATTTCGGCGGCACGCCGACCGTGCTGCATCTGCATTTCGAGATTACGCAGAACAATGGCAATGGCGGCTGGGACTATGTTCCGCCCTATACATCATTGGTGGCAGCCTATGAGCGGCGCGAGAATGGCCCCGGCGAGCTGATCGACGATGGTGACGTCGCGATTGCCTCCGTTCCGGCTTTCGTCATTCCCGAAGGCGTCGAGATCATCGAATAGGCGGTGTCAGGCGGGCCGGAAGGTCAGCGCGACGCCATTATTGCACCAGCGCTGGCCTGTCGGCGCTGGCCCGTCATTGAAGACGTGGCCCTGATGCCCAAGGCAGCGCGCGCAGTGATATTCCGTGCGCGTATAGAACAGCTTGTGGTCGTCCTTGGTACCCATCGCGCCCGGCAGCGGCTTCCAGAAGCTCGGCCAGCCCGTTCCGGAGTCGAATTTCGTTTCCGAGGAAAACAGCGGCAGGTCGCACCCGGCGCAGTGATAGGTTCCGGCGCGCTTTTCATTTTCCAGCGGTGAGGTGAAGGCCCGTTCGGTGTCTTCCTTGCGCAGCACGGCGAAAGCCTTCGGGTCCAGCCGTTCTTTCCACTCCGCTTCTGTCACTTTGCGCCATTCGCTGTCTGCATAAGGGTCGCTGTCGCTGGTTTCGGCTTCAGCCGCGGCGCTGCGCGACCCGCCCGAGCAGGCGGCGATCACTAGCGAAGCTGTGCCTGCAAACAGCAGGCGGCGGCGGGAAAGAGGAGCAGTCATCGGTTTCATGCCCCTTCCCTAGCGCGGGCCCGCATCGCAGGCGACACAAATTCGTGTGAGGTTTCGTGAGCGGGTTCAGACACCACCATCGACCCAGACTTCGCCGGAGAGGTCATCCAGCTTGTCCTGAAAATGCGCGCGCACATCTTCGACCGCCTGGTTATAGACCGCCGGACCCAGCTGTTTCAGCATCAGGTCGATGATGGCCTCGGCCCGGAAACTGCTGAGGTCCTCATCGAATTCGGACGCGAACAGGCGCTGCAGGTGGCCGGCCAGCGCCTCGCGCCGGTCGTCTGAAAGTGTAAGCGGTTTCATCCGCCGTCTTTAACACCATTCTGGTTCCGGCCGAAGTTCACCGCGCCGGAATCCTGCCCGGCATCGATGACAGCCTTGCGGATCGTCCGGGCACGGGTGAACTCCTGCATCAGGAAATCGCCGTCACCCCAGCGGATTGCCCGTTGCAGGGCGGCAAGGTCCTCCGAGAACCGGCCGAGGCATTCCAGCACCGCTTCCTTGTTGTTCAGGAACACGTCGCGCCACATCACCGGGTCGGAGGCCGCGATACGGGTAAAGTCCCGGAAACCACCGGCGGAGAATTTCACCACTTCGCCCTCCTCCACCGTTTCCATGTCGAACGCGGTGGAGACGATGTTGAAGGCGATCAGGTGCGGCAAGTGGGAAGTGATGGCCAGCACACGGTCGTGCCGGGCGGGGTCCATGGTTTCCACCTTTGCGCCAAGCGCGGTCCAGAAATCCGTCAGCTTCTGCACGGCATCGGCATAGACTGCGTCCTTGCCGTCCTGCGGAGTGAGAATATGCCAGGCGCCCTTGAACAGGGTCGGGAAACCGGCTTCCGGGCCGGATTGTTCCGTGCCGGCAATCGGGTGGCCCGGAATGATCAGCACCGCGCCATTGTCCGCCGAGATCAGCGCCTCGGCGGCCTGTTTCTTGACCGAGCCGACATCTGTCAGAATCGCGCCGGGCTTCATATGTGCCACCGCCGCCTTTGCCACCGGCGCCAGTGCACCGACCGGCACGCAGAGGATCACGCAGTCCGCGTCCTGCACGGCATCGGCCAGCGTTGCGGTCACATTTCCGAGATCCAGCCCCTCCGCACGGGCCCGTACATCGTCGCTGGCATCATACAGCGAGACAGACCCCGCCGCGCCATAGGCCGTGGCGGCCCGCGCGATGGAAGAGCCGATAAGGCCCGCACCGACAATGGCGATCCGCTCGAATATGGGGTCAGACATCTGGACTGTTCCGTCTTGCGATATTGCTTGAAGCTTTTGGCGATTTTCAGCCCGCTCTGGTGGGCAATGCCGCCCCGCCCGTCAAGAGCCGCCCGTCCCCCGCGTTCCATCTGTCGCATTGAAGAATGACGCCTGCGGCCCGATGTGTCGGGTCAGTTCCCCGGAGTTCCTCCATGTCGAAACCTTCCCCCATCCTGTCCGGCCTGCAGCTGAAATGCGGAAATTGCGGCGAAGGCAAGCTGTTCAAGAGCTATCTGAAGCTGAACGATGCCTGCCCTGTCTGCGGCCGTGAAATGAGCAATGACGACACTGCCGACGGCCCTGCTTTCTTTGTCGGCTTTGGTGTGCTGATCCTGACTGCGCCTTTCATCTTCATCGTGCCCATGATCCCGATGCCGGTGGGCCTGAAGATCCTGGCTTTCGTGGTGATGTGCGCCATCATGATCGGCCTGATCCTGGCGCTGCTGCCGATAGCCAAGGCAATCCTGCTGAACCTGCAGCTTCACCATGGCGCGACCGAGGTCACAGCGACCGACGTCAAAGCCAGCGATTCCGGCGCGGACAGAAACGCGTCCTGAGGTTTGATCTAACCGGAAACGGCCAGTTCGTCGCGCTCGCCAGTGCGGATGCGGATGACGGAGCCAAGGTCCAGAATAAAGATCTTGCCGTCGCCGATCGTGCCGGTATTGGCCGCCTGGCTGATGGCGTCGGCAAATCGCTCTGCCGCATCATCCGGACAGGCGACCTCCACTTTGACCTTCGGAAGTAGTCGCACTTCGTATTCGGCGCCGCGATAAACCTCCGTCTTGCCGAGCTGGCGGCCATAGCCGCGGACCTCGGAAACAGTCAGGCCGGTGGCCCCGACTTCGGAGAGCGCATCGATCACTGCGTCGAGCCGGCTGGGCTTGAAAATGGCTGTGACAAGCTTCATGGCGCTACTCCTAATAGTTGCTGCAGGTGCGAAGTATCTGCCGCTTATATGACACGTCAATGACTTTCGCGTTTCGGGGACGGTACAGGACGCGGAATCCGTACCTTTTCGGTCACAGGCGCGGGTGCCCCGCCACCGGGGCTCGCATAAAGACGCTTCACCGCTTCCACCAGAACGACACCGCCAAAGCCGGGGGCGATAAGGCTGCCGATCGCTTCCCAGCCCTCGGCCGCCGATGTCACCAGCGCGGCAGACACTGGCGGCATATAGAGCGCGCTGGTCGATGCGGTGACCTGAAACAGACCCGAGGATAGCAGGTTTATCAGCTGCGGCCGGGTCCAGGGCCGTCCCTGCCCGAACGGGGTACGCGTTGCCCGCGACCACAGCCCGCCCCGATTGGCCGTCGCCAGTACGATGCGCCCTTCCGGCGCCGTGATGCGCCAGATTTCGCGCAGGTAAGTACGCGGATTGCCCGCCTCTTCCAGCCCATGCAGCACGATCACCCGGTCGAACATGCCATCCGGAAAGGGCAGCCGGTCATCACCGACGCCGACCGTGGCATTGCCCCGGCCGGAATAGTCCCACTTCACCGGGCCATGCTCGTGCGGCACACCGGCAATGATGCGCGATGGCGCCTCGCCGAACGCATCCAGCACCGGAATGGCAAAGCCGAGCCCCAGCAGCGACAGGCCCCGCGCCTCGCCCCACAGATCCGTCAGCTTGCCGGACAGGATACGCGCCGCCGCCTGCCCCAGCTGGGCAGAGTAAAAACGTTCGAGCGTGACAGCATCCTGACGCATGAGTTTCCCTGTGCTAGGCCAGTCCTCTGGAGACGTCTTCAGGAGACAAAGATGACCAAGATCACCCTCGACGTACACCGATTTCCCTGCCTGAACGATAATTACGGCTATCTCGTGCATGAAGCCTATTCAGGCGAGACCGCCGCCATCGACACGCCTGACGCCGACAAATACCTGGCCGAGGCGAAGCGGATGGGCTGGCATATCAGCCATATCCTCAACACGCACTGGCACCCCGATCATGCCGGCGGGAACATGAAGATCAAGGAAGCCACCGGCTGCACCATCTACGGCCCCGCGGGTGAGGCAGAGAAGATCCCCGGCATTGATGTGACGCTGAAGGAAGGCGACACAGTCGAGTTTGGCCGCGCGACAGCAAGTGTGCTGGACGTGCCGGGCCATACGCTGGGCCACATCGCCTATCACTTCGCGGAGCAGGACAAAGCCTTTGTTGGAGACGCCCTCTTCGCGCTCGGCTGCGGGCGCGTCTTCGAAGGCACGATGGAAATGATGTGGAACAGTCTCTCCAAGCTGAAGGCCCTGCCGCCGGAGACAACGATCTATTGCGCGCATGAATACACCCAGGCCAATGCCCGCTTTGCCGAGACGATCGAGACCGGCAATGCAGACCTTGCCGCCTATGTGAGACAGATCGACGAGCGCCGCGCCAAGGGCATCCCGACCGTACCGACGGTACTCAGCCGGGAACTCGCCACCAACCCCTTCCTGCGCGCCGATGTGCCGGAGCTTCAGGCCGCGATGGGCCACCCCGGCGACGCGGTCGCAACCTTCGCCGAAATCCGCGGCCGCAAGGACAAGTTTTGATGCAGGCCATCTCCGGCGACCTTGGCGCACGGGAGGTGATCCGTCTCCTGAACATGGCGCCGCACCCGGAGGGCGGGCATTATGTGGAGACTTTCCGTGCCGCTGCAGCTGAGGGCGAGCGCCCGGCCTCCACGCTGATCCATTTCCTGCTGCAAGCCGATGAGGTCTCCGCCTGGCACCGGGTCGATGCCGACGAGATGTGGCTGTGGCAGGCAGGCGGGCCGCTGGTGCTGACGACCGCTACGCCGGACGGCGCCGATCCGCGCACCATCACGCTCGGGCCGGACTTGCGCGCGGGGCAGTCATTGCAAGGCGTTGTCTCTGCGCATCACTGGCAGACTGCCGAAACACTGGGCGCCTGGACGCTGGTCTCCTGCGTGGTGGCGCCGGGCTTCGACTTTGCAGGCTTCGAACTCGCCCCGCCGGACTGGAGGCCCCAGAATTGAAACAGACCTGACCTAGCCGCGCAGGCGCATCGCAAGACCAATCAGCGGCACCATCAGCGCGGCAGCAATCTTCTCCCCCGGCGTCTTTGCGAACTTCCGGAAATAGCGTTTCAGGCTCGCCGCCTTGTGAGCCTGCACCTTGTCCCGCGGCGCATCCGAGGTGGAGGTGTAGTGCAGCGCACCCGCCTTCGGCTGGTAGGTAACAGAACCGCCCGCCTCAATCGCCCGGCGGCACAGGTCCACATCCTCGACATGCAGGAAATAGGCTTCATCGAACCCGCCCAGCGCGCGGTAATCTTCTGCGCGGATCAGGAAGAAGGCGCCCGTGACCGCGCCGACGCGGACAGGCCCGTCCGGCTCCGGCGTGCCGTCGAGCGCCCAGCGGCCAAGGCCAATGGCGTTCCACAACGTCAGCGTGTTGCGCCGCGCGCCGCGTTCTTCCCGCCCATCGAGGCCAAATATCCGCCCCCCCACAATGGCCGGGCGCGGCGCACTTTCCAGTGCATCGGCCATCGGCCGCATCGCGCCGCGCTTGATGACGCAATCCGGATTGCAGGCGAGCAGCAGGTCTCCCCTCGCCTGCCCCGCCGCCCGGTTCATGGCCGCGCCGAAGCCCGGATTATCCCCTTCCCGGATCAGCCGCGCCTTCGGACAAGCTGCCACGAACCGGTCGATCCAGGCCTCATCGGCTGGCGGATTGCCATTGTCGACAAGGATGATCTCTGTGATGTCCGGATCGCCCTTCAGCGCATAGAGCGCCTCATGCAGACGCGGGCCTGTCTTGTAGGACACGACCAGCGCGCTGATCGCCGGCAGGCTCACAGAGATTCCCGCCGGCGTTTGGCAAGCAGGATAATCGCGATCGCCGCCAGTGCCACGCTCGACCAGAAAGCCTCGTTCCACATATTGTAGGCGAAGCTGAACACGCTGAGCGCCACACCCATCACGCCTGCGATGGCATAGCGGACATCGGCCCGCATCTGGCCCGGCGCCGGAAGACGGAAGCCCAGCAGGACAAGCGAGAAAGCCACCAGCACCGCGCCGATCATCCCGGTTTCGGCCCAGATCTGCAGCGCCATATTGTGCGGATGTCCCGGAACAACGGGATAATACTGCCAGTTCTCCGGCAGGTGCGCCGCCCATTCGGGATAGTCGGCATAGGTCTGGTTCCAGGTCTTCGAGGCGGAGATGCCATGGCCCGTCACCGGCCGTTCGGACACTTTGTTGATCACGACATGCCAGGCCCAGGCCCGCGATTGGAACGAGCCCGGAAGGTGGATGTTGTACGCCTCCAGCAGTTTCAGCGTCGTCCCGATCAGCATGGGCGCCGCCGCCACATAGGCGCCAAGCGAAGTGAACAGGACCCGGAAGCCGAGTTTCGGCATCGCCTGAACGAGGCCGATCGCCGCCATCATGAAAACCAGCCCGATCATCGGGCTCTGCGCATCGAGCCGGGCGAAGATCAGCAGGCTGGTGACCACCAGTAGCGCCACCACCGGCTTCCAGAAGAATTGCGGGCGGGCCGAGAGATAAGCGATCAGGATCGGCAGGACGAGCGCAAACGCGTTCGCATTGCGCCCCAGATTCTGGATGCCGGAGTTCAGTTCGTTCGGGTCCGTCCCATAGACCATCCTCAGCAACGGACCGGAGAAAATCACCGTGATCGCCAGGATCAGCCCCTGCGCTGCGAACGCGCCCAGCATCACGCGTGTGGTGATCTGCGCGCCACCTTCCGCAATGCGCAATGCGCCGCCGACTGCCAGAAGGGCAAAGACGGCCGTCAGGAAGATCCGCAGGCTGGAGGCCTTCACGGCAAAATTGCCTTCCAGCAAACTGCCGCTGACGAGGCCGGTAGAGACCGGCGACCATGCCTCGCCGATCACCACCCAGACCACGAACAGAAAGGCCGGGATGGCATAGACTGCCGGGGGCCATTTCGGCCGGGCGAGCGCCAGCGCCGGCAGGGCCGCCAGGCCGAGAAGCGGGGTATAGCCCTGCGCGCCGAGCAGGCCCATCAGGGGCCAGAGCACGAAAGCAGCAGCAAGCACAGGCGCGTAGGACATGAGTCGCACTTCTATTCTACTCGCCCCGCTTGTCAGCTGCCCTGATCAGCCGTTCAGAATCGTCTCAGGCCTTCAGGTCCGGTGCAAGGCCTTCCTGTGCCAATGACACGGCCGCTTCGTCCAGCGCGATGATCTGCTGGCCGTTCGAGCCAAGCCGGCGCAGCGCCAGCGTGCGCTCCTCCGCCTCGCGCCCGCCGACAACGGCAATCACCGGCACTTTCTGCAGCGAATGCTCGCGGACCTTGTAGTTGATCTTCTCATTGCGAAGATCCGTCTCCACGCGCAGGCCAGCCTTGCGAAGCGCCGCGGCGGCTTCCTCGGCATAATCATTGGCGGCATCCGTGATGGCAGCCACGACGACCTGAACCGGGGAAAGCCACATCGGGAACGCCCCGGCATAGTTCTCAATCAGGATGCCCATGAAACGTTCAAACGTGCCGAACACGGCGCGGTGCAGCATGACCGGCCGATGCTTGGCGCCGTCGGAACCGGTATACTCCGCATCCAGACGTTCCGGCAGGACATAGTCCAGCTGGAACGTGCCGCACTGCCATGTCCGCCCGATGGCGTCCGTCAGGTGGAATTCGAGTTTGGGGCCGTAAAAGGCGCCCTCCCCTTCGGCGATCTCGAATTCGAGCCCGGCTTCGGTCAGGGCGTCGGCCAGCGCCTTTTCGGCGCGGTCCCAGTTCTCATCCGTTCCGCCGCGTACGTCCGGGCGCGTGGCGAGCTTGTAGGAAATCTCCGTCAGGCCGAAATCATTGTAGACGCGGGAGAACAGCTTCAGGAAGCGCAGCGTTTCCTCACCGATCTGGTCTTCACGGCAGAAAATGTGGGCATCGTCCTGCGTCATCTGCCGCACGCGCATCAGCCCGTGCAGCGCGCCGTGCGCTTCGTTGCGGTGACAGCAGCCGAATTCCGCCATGCGGATCGGCAGGTCCCGGTAGGAGCGCTGGGCGTTCTTGAAGATCTGAACGTGCGCCGGGCAGTTCATCGGCTTCAGCGCCATCAGGCTCGTTTCCGCCGGAATCTTGACCTCGTCCTCATCCGTATTCGGAATGAAGTCAGGCACCACGAACATGTTCTCGCGGAACTTGTCCCAGTGGCCGGATTTTTCCCAGAACACAGAGTCGAGCAGTTGCGGCGTCTTCACCTCGACATAGCCGTCTTCATCCTGCGCGCGGCGGATATAGGCCTCCAGCTGGCGCCAGATCATGAAGCCTTTCGGGTGCCAGAACACAGACCCCTGCGCTTCAGGCTGCAGGTGGAACAGGTCCAGCTGCTGGCCAAGCTTCCGGTGGTCACGCTTCTCGGCTTCTTCCAGACGCACGAGATGAGCCTTGAGGTCTTTCTCGTTCGCCCAGGCCGTGCCGTACATGCGCTGCAGCATCTCGTTCTTCGAGTCTCCGCGCCAGTAAGCGCCCGCCAGCTTCATCAGCTTGAACGCCTTCGGCAGCTTGCCCGTGGACGGAAGGTGCGGGCCGCGGCAGAGGTCGAACCAGTCGCCTTGGCGATAGACCGTGATCGCCTCGCCCGGCGGGATGATGTCGTCGATGATCTGCGCTTTATAGTCCTCGCCGATCTTCTTGAACGTCTCGATCGCTTCGTCCTTGTCCCAGACTTCGCGCACGATCGGGTAATCGGCGTCGACGATCTCGCGCATCTTCTTTTCGATCTTCTCGAAATCGTCTGATGAGAACGGCTCTTCGCGGGCAAAGTCATAGTAGAAGCCGTCATCGATGACCGGGCCGATCGTCACCTGCGTATCTGGATACAGATCCTGGACGGCCTGCGCCAGCACATGGGCGGCATCGTGGCGGATCAGTTCAAGGCCTTCGGGGTCGCGGTCGGTGATGATGGCCACCTCGGCATCACCCTCCAGAGGGCGGACAAGGTCCCACATCTCGCCATCCACCTTGGCGGCGAGGGCCTTTTTGGCGAGGGATTTGGAAATGCTCTCGGCCACGTCCAGCGGCGAGGCGCCTTCGGCATATTCCCGCTCTGAGCCATCAGGCAGCGTTACTTTGATCATCGGTCTTCTTCTTCGATTTCGGTCGCCCGCGCGGGGCGCAAACTCCAGGGGCCCGGAAAGCCTTGATTGAAAGCCTTATGCGGCGGCTTGCTTAGCGCTTCTTTACCGCTTTTCCCACCCTCAAAGCGGGCGGCATGCAGTCAGGCGGCTTCCGGGAATGGGGCGAGCTCTAAATGGTCCATAAACGGTGTATATATGGTCCTGTTTATGGTGTTCCGGCCGGATTTGGCGGCACCATTCAGGGCTCGGTTTTCAGGGCTTTTGGCGGGTGCATGAGGCGGGCGCGCACGAGCGTGCGGGCCGAAGGCGCGTCAGGCACCCCGGCGGGTTCGTGTGGTCAGAGCGGTGATCAGACGAAAATGCATGGCGGCGATATGTCATGCCTCCGGGCGCTTTTCAACTGGCTTGCAGGCATGCTTCATGCCCCTGCCCGTCCAGTCGCCATAGCGCCAGGGCTGCCAGAGCGGCACTTGGGGTTTCGTTTCAGGCGGCGGGTCGCAGCCCATCGTCCCGCCCGGACGGCAGCGCAGGAACCGCGCCAGCGTCATCCAGAAACCCGGCCACCAGCCAAAGCGGGAGATGCATTCAGCCCCGTACTCACTACAGGTTGGCGTGTGCTGGCACCGCGCGCCAAAGGCCCACATCACCTGGCTCGGCCCATGTTTGTAGACCCAGAGCAGCGCATAAGCTGCCCGGCGGCGCAGGCGGTTATTCGGCGGCTTCACGGGCGGCGGCGCGCTTCTGCAGCGCTTCCTCGATGGCGGCGACGGCGGCTTCGAAGGCGAGCATGGTGGAGGCGTGGCGGGGCGGATAGTCGGCCACGGGCTCCAGGTGGCGCAGCTCCCAGAAGCGGCCTTCGGGCGGCGGGCCGCCGTCTTTCAGCATGGCTTTCAGGGCATCGCGCGCGGCGATGATCTCGGACACCGGCGCGCCGACGGCGTGTTCAGCCAGGATTGCCGTTGCCGCCTGCCCGAGGGCGCAAGCCTTTGGATCGACAGCGATTTCCGTAACGGTCTCGCCTGTTTCGTCCAGTTTCAGGTCGACATGCACGACCGATCCGCAGACGCGGGAGACTTTGGTCACCGAGCCTTCGGCGTCGCTGAGCCGTCCGACATACGGGATGCCGGCAGCCAGTTCGAGAATGCGGTTGTGGTAAAGCTCGCTCATCGTCGGCAAGATGGCCTTGCCCTTCCGCCAGCGCAAGGCGGCGAAAGGGCTTGTAGCCGTGCTAGACCCGGCGCCAGGTCGAACCGCCCGCCCCGTCCATGATCTCGATGCCTTCGGCGGCGAGTTCATTGCGGATCCGGTCGGCCTCGGCCCAGTCCTTGTTAGCGCGGGCATCGACCCGGGCCTGCACGAGGGCGTCTATGCGGGCGTTTTCGTCATTGTCCCCGCCCTGCTCCCAGTCTTTCGGGGTCAGCGTCAGCAGGCCAAGCAGCTTGCCGGCGGCCAGCAGGTTCGCCTTCGCGTTCGCCATGGCGGCGGCATCTTTCTGGTCGGCCGCCGTGTTGGCTTCGCTCGCAAGGCGGGAAAGTTCCGCAAGCGCCTCCGGCGTGTTGAGGTCATCTTCCAGCGCGCGCAAAACGCCCGTGTCACGGGCCTCGCCGCCGTCTGCCTCCCACACCCGGCGCAGGGCGCCATAGATCCGGTCGAGCGTCGTCTTGGCCTGTTTCAGCAGGTCTTCGGTCCAGTCGAGCGGCGCGCGGTAATGCCCGCTCAGCATGGCGAGGCGCAGCACTTCGCCGGGCCATGCCTTCAGCAGGTCATGCACCAGCACGACATTGCCGAGCGATTTCGACATCTTCTCCCCGCCCATGTCGAGGAAGCCATTGTGCAGCCAGTAGTTCGCCATGACCTCGCCGTGCGCGCATTCGGACTGGGCGATTTCGTTCTCATGATGCGGGAATTGCAGGTCGATACCGCCGCCATGAATGTCGATCGTCTTGCCAAGATGCTTTGCCGCCATGGCGGAGCATTCGATGTGCCAGCCGGGGCGGCCCCTGCCCCACGGACTGTCCCAGATCGCGTCTTCGGGCTCGCCGGGCTTGGCGAATTTCCAGAGGGCAAAATCAGCCGGGTCGCGCTTGTCGGCATCGACTTCAACGCGGGCGCCGGCCTCATTGTCTTCCAGCCTGCGGCCCGACAGCTTGCCGTAATCCTTCATCTGCTTCACCGAGAACCAGACGCCCTCCTTGCCGACATAGGCATAGCCGCGGCGGACCAGCTTCTCGATCATGTCGATCATCTCGGCCACATGGCCCGTCGCCCACGGCTCGATGGTCGGCGCCATCACGTTCAGTGCGGTGGTGTCAGCATTGTAGATTTCGGCGAACTTCTTCGTGATGTCCGCGATCGGCTCGCCGGTCTCCAGCGAGGCCTTGATGATCTTGTCCTCGATGTCCGTGATGTTGCGGGCATAGACGACCGCGTCGGCGCCATAGGTACGGACCAAGAGGCGGCGCAGCACGTCGAACACGATGGGCGGACGCGCATTGCCGATATGGGCGTAGTTGTAGACCGTGGGGCCGCAGACATACATCGTCACGCGTTTGGGGTCCTGCGGCTCGAAAACGCGTTTTTCACGCGCAGCGGTGTCGTAAAGGCGGATGGTCATTTGTGTCTCTGGATCGGGTTTGTTCGGGAAATGCCGGCAGGGTCAGTGTCTGACAGACCTAATGGCGCGTTGTGGCCTCAGCGGCAACAACAGCAAGGACAACAAAGGGCAGAAGCGGGCGCGAACATGGGCCGGGCGGTACCAGTTAACGCAGCGAAAAGCAACTGACGGCTGATCCAGTGACGCGCCGTCACCGTAGAATCAGCTGGAAACCGGGGCTTATGGCCCTTATGTTCCAGATTATCGCCCTGAGGGTACAAACTCCGGGCGGGCGTTAAGTCCGGGCAGAAGGCGTGAAAGACCTTCAAGGGACGCCCCGGCTCGACCCCCGTCCCTCAGTCGAAGGACTCCGACATCATGGCCATGGACGCCATTACACCCAAGAATGAAATTGCGCGCGCGAACCCAGTGAAACGCCCCTCGCAGGAAGAAGCTGAAGAAGCGGTTCGCACGCTGATCGCGTGGGCCGGTGACGACCCGGCCCGTGAAGGCCTGATCGATACGCCGAAGCGCGTGGTCAATGCCTACAAGGAATGGTTCTCCGGCTATACCGAAGACCCGGTGAAATACCTCTCGCGGACCTTCGAGGATGTTCAGGGCTATGACGACATCGTCATGCTGCGCGACATCGACGTGGAAAGCCATTGTGAGCACCATATGGCCCCCTTCCTCGGCAAGGCCTATGTCGCCTACATGCCGACCGAAGCCGTTGTCGGCATCTCGAAGCTGGCACGCGTGGTGGAGATCTTCTCCAAGCGCCTGCAGACGCAGGAAACGATGACGTCCCAGATCTGCGACGCCATCACGGAAAGCCTCGCCCCGATGGGCACGGCCGTGCTGATCGACGCGGTGCATGAGTGCATGTCGACCCGCGGCGTGCACCACAAGGATGTGTCCACGATCACGACCCAGTTCACTGGCGTCTTCAAATCGGACGCGGACCTGCGCAACCGCTTCCTGCGGATGACCGGCCGCGGCTGAGGCCTGAAGCCCCGTCTCAAACGTGATTTTGAAGGAGGCGCTCGTAACTTTCGAGCGCCTCTTTTTCTATGTCGGCCGCCTTGCCTTCCAGAACCGGCCGGTCGCCGGGCGGCGGGCCGAAGCCGGAAGACTTCCAGACCGCATCATACCAGTGTGGTGCCCAGGCACCGTCTTCCGGCTTCGCTCCTGGTGCCCAGCCGAGCATGGACGGGTCCCAGTCGATGCCGAGCGCGTCGCAAAGGCGCGGCAGGACTTCAGGCGGGTCAGCCAGCAGCTGGTCGGAATCCACAACCGGCGGGGCTTTGCCCGTCCGTTCGGTGATTTCCCGATACAGCCGCTCCTGCTGGGGCACGCCGATGGCGTCGAGGCTGACATCGCCCATTTTCTTCGTATAGGACGCAATCACCCGTCCGGGATGGCGCACGAGGAACGCGTGGCGCACACCGCTCACCCAATCGAGCGGGAAGCTCTCCAGCATGTGGTGGGTCATCTGCTTCTGGTATTGCAGCGTCTTGCCCGGTGGCAGCGGGGCCAGCAATTCGCGCGCGACAACCGCCGGATCGGACGATTGGGAGGCGAGGATCTCTTCCTGCATCGGGTGCACCTCCCCCGCCGCGGCCAGCCAGGCGGCATAGAAAGGCTCGTCCACGCAGACGGCTTCCGGCCGCGCGCCGAAACTGCGCATGATCGTCGTCGACATGTTGCGCGGGCCGGACCACATGGCGATCCGGATCGTCTGCGTCATGTCCACACTCATGCGATCGGGGTCAGGCTGCGGGCCTGAAGCGCCTTGTAGGCTTCGCGGATCTTCTGCGAGACCGGACCATCGATGGTTTCGATGGATCGTCCGTCCACCTCACGCACAGGCGTGACGCCCGCGAACGTGCCGGTGATGAAGGCCTCGTCTGCCGAATAGACATCGAACAGGGAGAAGCGTTTCTCGAACACCGGAATGCCTGCCTCACGGCAGACGTGGATGATATTGCCGCGCGTGATGCCGCCAAGACAGTATTCCGGCGGGCTGGTCCACACTTCCCCGTCGCGCACGATGAAGAAGTGGGTGGAATTGCAGGTCGCGACAAAACCCATCGGGTCGAGCATCAGCGCCTCGTCGGCGCCGGCCTTGTCCGCCTGGATACAGGCGAGGATGCAGTTCAGCTTCGAGTGCGAGTTCAGTTTCTGGTCCTGCTCGGCCGGGCCGGTCCGGCGCACATGTACCGTGAACAGCGTCACGCCCGCGTTCACGATCTCCGGCACCGGCGTCTTGTATTCCGGGATGATCACAATGGTCGGCTTGGTGATGGTGAAGCGCGGCCCCTGATAAGGGGTCTTCTTGATCCCCCGCGTGACCATAAGGCGGATATGGACGCCATCATCCATGCCGTTGGCCTTCAGGCAGTCGACCAACCGCGCGGTCAGCTCATCCTTCGTCAGGCCGATGTCCATGTCGATCGTCTTGGCGCCCGCCCAGAGGCGTTTCAGGTGTTCCGGCAGGAAGGCGATGCCGCCATCCATGACCCGCAAACCTTCCCAGACGCCATCACCCAGAATGTAACCGCTGTCGAAAACAGAGACGACCGCTTCGTCCCGTTTCTTCAATTCGCCATTCACCGAGATGAGAATGTCCGCATTGCGTGGGTCGGTGAGATAATCATGAACGCCGTGGGCGTCGTCTTCCATCATGCGGTTTCCTTTGCACGTGTGCGCTCCAGCCAGCCGGCAATGTCGGCAGCGACTTTGTCCGTTCCCGGTTCATCGACGATCCAGTGTCCGTTCTTCGGATACTCCAGGAAATCACCGGCGACGGGCGCGCGGCTGTATTTCTCGGCGACCTTGCGGACGGCCGAGGCCAGCGTCGCCCGGTCCTTGCCGGCCGCGATTGTCAGGGTCGGGATTTTGATCTTCGACTCGTCGACTTCCACGCCGTCGGTCAGGTCGCCATAGACTTTTCCGGAATCGTAGAGCGCCTCAGCATAGATGTCTTCGCGCAGCCGCTTGGGCACACAGTTCGTCACCCCGAAATCGAAGCCTGTCCGCCAGACCTTGTAGGATTTCTTCCGGTTCTGCTGGATCAGGATATTGAGGAAGGTGATCGCCACGCTCGGCCCGATGACGGCGCAGCCCTTGGGCTGGGCAGGCGTCAGGAACACGGCCTGCGACACATCCCCCTTTTCGGCCAGAACCTGCGCAATCAGGCCGCCCATGGAATGACCGATCACGGCCGGTTTCTCCCCGGTCGTTTTTTCGATCTCTTTCGCCTTCGCAGACATGGCAGAGATATAATCGTCGATGCCAAGTTCGCTGAGCGACTGGGGCGGGTTCGATTTGACCCTTCGGCCCGGAAACAGGGTCGGCGCCTCGCACGTCCAGCCGTCTGCCTCAAAGAACGGGATCATCCGGTCCCAGACGTCGCCGCCGCATCCGACGCCGTGAATCATCAACAGGGTCTTTGACATGCCCATCCCTCCTCTGGCCTGTGTCCAGCCTCAGCCCTGAGGCACCTTGCCGCCGAGGACCGGCGCCGTCCAGCGTTCGAACCGGACAGCCACTTCGGCATAGACCGCACGTTTGAAAGGCACGACCAGCGAAGGCGTCTCCTCAAGCCGGGCCCAGCGCCAGGCATCGAATTCCGGCGTGTGCCGGTCCAGCCGCACATCGCTGTCAGATCCCTTGAAGCGGAAAGCGAACCATTTCTGCCGCTGGCCGAGATAAGGCCCCGGCAGGCGCTTCTTCAGATCCGGCGGGAAGTCGTAGTAAAGCCAGTCTTCGGTTTCCTGCAGCGTGTCGACGAGTTTGGCCGGCACGCCGACTTCTTCTTCCAGCTCACGCAGGGCGGCTTCGGCCGGGTCTTCGCCCTTGTCGACGCCGCCTTGGGGCATCTGCCACTGAAAGGAGCCGCGTCCATTGATGCGGCGGCCAATGAAGACGTGCCCGGCCTTCGAAAAGAGGGCCAGGCCAACATTGGCGCGATAGCGGTCGGGGTCTTGCTTTACCTGTGTCACCCGTGAGGATTTACAGGAGGCAGCTCAAGGCTGCCAGTGCGAACACTGTCTTCACTGGGAATTTCCGGCGGGGGAGGCGCCGCCGCCAGAGCAGAGACCGGCGCCAGGACGATGCCTTTCTGGTCCAGCCCCGCCGTCCAGGTCTTCACCATCTCGATCGTGATCGGGAAGGCAAAGCCGGAGCCCAGTGCCGCGCCATTCTTCAGCGCCTGACTTTCCAGCTCCATGAACTCGGACGAGATTTCCTCTGCCGACAGTTTCGCATCAATCGCGGAATCGGCGCGCACATAGCGCAGGCCGGTCTCACCGGAGAGTTGTTTCATATGGGCAGCATTGAGACCGCCATCATCGATGAAGGCCAGGCCGCGGTCTGAGACCGCCTGCAGGACCGGCTTCATCGCAGCATCATCGTCACCGATCTTGGAGCCCTGCGAATTGATCAGGCCAAAATAGCCTGTCGAGCGGCTTAGGATCCGGTCGAGCCGTGCCCGGTTGCGGGCCTCATCCTCGCTGGCCAGCAGGGTCAGCGGATGCATTTTCATCCGGCCGTAATCATAGGCCTCCATCGGCGTCTCGATCAGCACTTCATGACCGGCCGCGCGAGCACGATTGATCCAGGTCTGCAGGCTGGTGGCATCCGGCGCGAAAGACAGTGTCACTTCCGGCGGCAATTCATCGATGGCAGAGCGTGTGTGCGTGGCATTGATGCCAAGCCCGCCGACCACGATCGCCACGACCGGCTTGTCACCGGGATTGATGAAGGGCCGGGCATAGGCATCGGCCGGGGCAAGACCATCCGGCGAGATGCGCGGCAGCGTCATGCCGTTCAGCCGCTCGGTCATGCCGGCGATGGGCGCGCGCTCCAGCGAGACGATCCGGGTGACTTCCCCATAGGATTCGCCGGGCTTGACCAGTTTGCCATTGATGCGAACACCAGCCTCGTCAGCATCTCCCTGCCCGGCGGGCAGGTCCGCTTCGAGCTGCGCTGTGCGGGTTTCCTCCGGTGCGTCGATGCCGAGGTCCGGCCCGGACTCCGGCAGATCACCCGATCCACCCTCTTCGCTGTAGTCTGGCGTTTCGATCGACAGGTTCGCTGTGGCGATGTCGGTCTTCAGGCGGGTCTTGAGCGGCGGGGCGGCCGTGTCCTGGGTCTCGAACAGGGCCAGGGTCTGTTTCGGACCGGCCTCCGACGGATCGCCCATGAGGTACATACCAGCGCCGAGCGCGCCTGCGATCCCGCCGAACACCAACAGGCTGAGACCCGTATGCATGACGCCT
Source organism: Hyphomonas jannaschiana VP2 (assembly GCF_000685215.1). Taxonomy (GTDB): domain Bacteria; phylum Pseudomonadota; class Alphaproteobacteria; order Caulobacterales; family Hyphomonadaceae; genus Hyphomonas; species Hyphomonas jannaschiana. The sequence goes on along the minus strand of NZ_ARYJ01000012.1, from coordinate 21,831 downwards.
GCGCGCAGCGGTGACGGCTCAGCATCCCGGCGATTTGCCATGTGGCAACCTCGTAATCAAATCCAGTCGACTGTGAACGACCAGATTTGCCTCAATCCGGTTAACAGGTTGCAAACGAAGGTTAACCGAATGCTGTTATCCGGCGCGTTTCAGGCCGTTGCTTGCGGTGATGGCACCGTCCTTCAACATCTGCTTCGCGCGTTCCAGCTGGAAGTCCTTGCCTTCATAGCCTTCCGGCGGCTGCTCGTCCGGCATCTGAAGGGCGCGGCGCTCTGCACCTTCCTCGTTCTGAAGGGCATGCGGCAGGTCTGCTTCGGAGAAGCGCTTGATCTTCGCCAGCTCTTCCTCGGTCAGACGGGCCGGTGAGATCGAGACATCCGGTTCGATACCGAGCGCCTGGATCGAGTGGCCGGACGGAGTGTAGTAGCGCGCCGTGGTCAGGCGCAGCGCCCCGCGATCTGCGCCCAGCGGGATCACCGTCTGGACCGATCCCTTGCCGAAGCTGGTCGTGCCGACAATGGTCGCGCGGCGGCGGTCCTGCAGGGCGCCGGCCACGATTTCGGAAGCCGAAGCCGACCCGCCGTTGATCAGTACGATCATCGGCACGCCTTTGAACACTTCGCCATTGTGCGCCATGTAGCTTTCCATGTCCGCCGCGCGCCGCCCCTGCGTGGAGACAACTTCGCCGCCCGACAGGAACATGTCGCTGACCGACACGGCCTGGTCGAGCAGGCCGCCACCATTGTTGCGCAAGTCAATGACAATGCCGCGCGGACGCCCGCCGGTCTCTTCGGAGATGCCGTTCACGGCTGCTTCCAGCAGAGGGGTGGTGCGCTCGTTGAAGGTGGAGATACGGATATAGCCAATATCGTCCTCGTCGAGCTCCCAGGTCACGGATTTCTGTTCAATGACTTCGCGAGTCAGCGTCACGTCGAACGGGTCGACGCCTTCGCGCAGCACGGTAATGTCGATCTGCGTGCCCTGCTCGCCGCGCATTTCCTTGACCGCGTCATTCAGGGTCTTGCCGATGATCGGCTGGCCATTGATGGCAGTAATCAGGTCGCCCGGCTGAATCCCGGCCCGGCTGGCGGGCGTGTCGTCCATGGGTGAAATAACTTTCACGAAGCCGTCTTCCATCGTCACTTCAATGCCGAGACCGCCATATTCGCCGGACGTCTGCACCTGCATGGATTTGAAATCGTCGGCATTCAGATAGCCGGAATGCGGGTCCAGCGAGGTCAGCATGCCGTTGATGGCCGCTTCCATGGCTTCCGGCTCGTCGATCTCCGTGACATAGTCCTGACGGGCGCGAGCCAGAATTTCTGCAAACAATTCAAGCTGTTGATAGGTTACCGTGCGTGGATCGGAAGGCGGCGGCGCGCTCTGTGGTGCGGCGATCGCGGACAGGCCGACAGCCGTCGCGCCGAGGATCAAACCAACACCGGTGCCAATCATCAATGAACGCATGTTCCAAACCTCTTTCATGAGTGACCTCATCCGCGTCTTGGTAACCAGTCTGCAGGATTCATGACCGTGTCGCCAAGTCTCAATTCCATATTGAGTTCCGGAGGCGGGTCTGACCGGTCAGGCATACGGCCTACCGGCTCGCCCGTGGCCACTTTCTGGCCTTCGGTGACGTAGATACGGCTCATTCCGGACAGAATAACATGGTATCCGTCACTCGTCCGCAAAATTAGCATTGTGCCGTAAGACCGGAATGGACGGGCATATTCGACCGTACCCGCCACCGGTGCGGTAACCTGCGCCTCGGCCCGGGTCGTGAAGGTGATCCATTCGGCTTTTCCGCCGGTGTTGAGCTTGTCGCCGAAGGAATGCAGCACATTGCCGGAAACCGGTTGCTCCAGACCGCCCAGCGCCGCCTTGCCAAGCGGGCGGGTCGCAGGAGAGACAGGTTTGGTCGCTGGCGCACTGGGTGAGGATGAAACAAGGCGCGGCCGGAGCGACGGTTTCACACCCGGCGCGGTCGGCGCGTCGGATTCCAGCGCGCGCAGCAGGTTCCGAAGCGTGTCGGCCTGCGCGCCAAGCTCAGCGGAACGTGATTTCAGCCTGGCGATGTCGCCAGACAGGTCCTCGAAGGCACCCCGCTTGGCGGCAGCGAGGCGTTCGATCTCCACCTGTTTCAGGGCGAGCGTCGCTTCGGCGGCTTCCAACCGGGCCTTTTCGCCCCGGATCCGGCGCTCCAGCGTATTCAGCTCATCAATTTCGGCGCGGACTGTTTCGGTCCGCGCAGCGAGCCTTGGGGTCGTTTCACTCATAAGGATCGCCCGTCGCACCGCCGTATTCGCCTTGCCGGGAGAGATCACCAGTGCGGGCGGCTTGCGCCGGTTCGACGCCGCCAGCGCCGCGAGCAGGTCTTCCAACGCCTGCTGGTCTTCCAGTAGCCGCATCTGCGCCGTGATCCGGCGGGTTCCGAGATCGGCGAGGCTCTTTTCGGCCTCAGCTGCCTGATCCTCACGCCGGCGGGATTCCATGGCCGCCGCGATCAGTTCGGCGTCGACATTCTTGAGGTCTTTTTGCGCATCCTCGCCGCTCGCCTGAAGGGCTGCCAGTTTCTGCTCGGCGACGCGCTTTTCCGACTCCAGCGCTTCGAGTTCTTCGCGCGAAAATGTGTCCGGCGCCGCAGCCGCAAGCAGCAGCAGCGAAACCGCCGGTGCCAGGGCGCGGACAAGCCGGGCACCGAAAGAGGATACGCGGGAATCGGGCATCATCCGGCCAGTCTTGCCGAAAGATCATGACCTGCACATTAACCAGTTCCGGCCAGCGCCCGTTCAAATGCGGAAATTTCATCCCGGATCAGGGCGAGCAGTATTCCGTGCTCCTCTACCGGGAATGCCGGATGCATAAGACAAACCTGTTGCAGGACCTGCAGGACGGAATGGTACGCATCGTTCCTCACAGGGATTTCGGAGACGTCCGGTCCGTGCAGCACGGCATTGCGGGCAGTCACCAATGTTTCGATGTCACGGACTGTGCGTCCGGGCAGTTCCAGCAATTCCGGCGGGTTCAGGTACTCGGTTGACCGGGCCCGGCGCAGCAGGAGCGCGACCGGCGCCGTCCGGTCCGGCTGGGCGGGGTCTGTCACATCCCCCTCCCCCGCACTTTCATAACCGGAGAGCGCAGCGACAAGCCCGGCCTGCAGCGCCGAGACCAGCGCCACCGGTACCCAGCGCTGGCGCGGCGGGTCTGCGGTGCTGCCTTCAAATTCCCGCCGGGCCAGTTTCAGCCCTTCCAGCACGGCGCCTAGGGCCGGGCCGATCCGCTGCCGCGGCGCCATGGCCGCCTATTCTTCCGGGTCGGCCGGCTTGCGGAAGTCCCAGCCGGACTCCGCCGCGATATAGGCGAAGGCGGCATAGACGCTGACATTCTGGCGGAAGGCATCCGGCTCGATCTTGTCAAACGTGTCGTCGGGCGTGTGGTGATAGTCGAAATAGTCCCAGCCATCCTGCGCCGGGGTCACGACCGGCACACCAGAGCGCGCCAGCACGCCGATGTCAGGCCCGCCGCCTGCCAGATTGTCGCCGGCCGCAACGCCATAGCGGGCCAGCACGCCCTGGATCTTGTTCGCGTAATCCAGCGCACCTTCGCCGAATTTGGTCTGGAACTGCCAGATATAGCTCGCACCATGGTCGCTTTCCGAAGCGAGGACATGCTTGTCCAGTTCATCTGCATGCTGACGGGCATAGGCATCGCCGCCGAACAGGCCGATCTCTTCAGACCCGTAGAGCACGACACGGATCGTCCGGTCCGGCTTGCCGGGCAGCTGGTCGATCAGCTTGGCCGCGCCGACAACGATGCCGCAACCGGCCCCGTCATCAATGGCGCCGGTGCCGAGGTCCCAGGAGTCGAGGTGGCAGCCGAGCAGCACGATCTCGTCCTTGTTGGCGCCGCCTTCGACCTCGGCAATGACGTTGCCGGAGGGCGCGGCATCAGCCGTCTCGACACCAATGTCGAGATTGACGGTCACCGGCCCCCGCTCCAGCAGGCGGGCCAGCTGGTCACCGTCCGGCGCAGACAGCGCCGCGGCCGGGATCGGCCCCATCGGCTTTGCCACGCCGTCCGGGCCGCGCCGGTCTATCCCGCCTGTATGCGGGCGGCGGAAATGATCTGTTCCGACAGACCGGATCAGGCAGGCGACCGCGCCTTTCGCTGCCGCCGCTTTCGGGCAGGCCGCGCGCTTCGCAACAGCCAGGCCATAGCCCGCGCCCGTCTGGGTGCGGGTCATGTATTCGTCGATGAAAACGATCTTCCCGGCAACGTCCACGTCATCCGCGGCCAGCATGTCGGCCAGGAGTTCGAAGCGGACGATGTCAGCTTCCAGCCCGCCTTCGGGGGTCGGCGCGCTGCCGCCAAGTGCCGTGATGATCAGCGGCTGGGCACTGGCGCCCACCACACGCGCGGTTTCGTGCGTGCGCTTCCAGTAAGGCACGGTGAAGTCTTCGACATGGACATTCGCAAAGCCCATTTCCGTCAGCTCCGCGACAGCCCAGTCGCGTGCGCGTTTCTCGTCCGGGGAACCGGCAAGGCGCGGGCCGATCTCGGTTGTCAGGTCCTCGACAAACTGCAGGCCGACATTGTCCCACGTCCCGGCATTGGCCAGCGAGGTCGCCGTTTTCAGGATCTCCGCTTCCCGGTCGGCGGGCGTCTCGGCGGCCGCGGTCATCATCTGGCAGGCGGCAAGCGCGCCTATGGCAACGAGGGCAACAGGTCTCATCAGGTCTCTCCGGAACAGCTTGCGCGGACGCTAGGCCATTCCGGTCAGACTTGGAACCCGCCAGGCAAAATCAGAGCGCCGCAGCCAGCGCGAGCACGGATTCGACCGCCGGACGGTCCTTGTAGCCTTCTTCCCGCATCACGGCCTTCACCGTGCCATCTGCAGCAATGAAGACGATGGCGGGGTGCGGAATGCCGTCATAGCGCGAGCCCGCCGGCACATCCGGGTTGCGCAGGTTGAACGCATCGATGGCTGCAGACCCGGCATCGGAATAGAGCCCGTAAGGCAGGTCTTTCGCCGCCTTGAAATCTGCCAGCGTCTCCGGGCTGTCATAGGAGACACCGATCAGCGTCCAGCCCTCTTCGGCCAGCGGAGCCGCCGCCGCTTTCAGGTCTATCAGCTGTTTCTTGCAGTAAGGGCACCAATCGGCCGAACGGAAGAAGGCGATGGCTGTCCCCTTCTCTCCGGCAAGGTCGGTAAAGCTGACACTGCCTTCCGGTCCCGTCACCGTGACGGCCGGTGCGGGCTGACCGACAATGGGGCCAACCCGCATCTCCTCTGCCATGGCGGCGCGTTCCGCTTCGGCGGATTTTGCCGCCATCTGAGTATCTGAGGGCTCCTGCGCCGCGGCGGCGGCAGGCAGCAAGGCGAGAAGAGACGCGAGAGAAGCAGTACGGATCATGGGCGGTTCCTTTTCTTTGACCCCCAGCCCTAACCCGCCCCCTGCCCGGCAGGCGATGCACGAGCGCGTGAGCTCACGCATGCGTTACCGCCGGGCACGCCATTCATCAGCGCTCTGGCCGTAGACATCCCAGTACATGTCGGAAAACGGCGCCGGGGCCTGCGCCTGCCTGAGCTTGCGCGCCCCGAGCCGCTCTGCGACGCGCAGGGAGGCGTCGTTCTTCGCATCGATACAATGGATGATCTCGTCCCAGCCGAGAATGTCCACCGCATAGTCGATTGCCGCCGAGACGCCTTCCTGTGCATAGCCCCGGCCCTGCGCGGCACGGGTCAGGCCGTAAGCGATCTCGGTGCCCGGCCAGCCTTCTGGCTGCCAGGGGCCGAGGCGCCCGATCCAGTCGCCGGTGGACTTCTCGATCACCGAGAACATGGAATAACCGCGGATCGTCCACGCCCCGGCCAGCGCGCAAAGCGAACGCCAGACGGTAGACGGTGCCATCACGCCGCCAATGAAGCGCGCAGTCTCCTCATCCGCCATCATGGCGCACATGGGCTCGAAATCCTCCGCCTGCGGCGGGCGCAGGATCAGGCGTTCCGTTTCAATGGTCGGGCCGGGGGTACGCATGGGGATCCTTTCCGGGCTGGATATGAACGATCGCGGATGTCGCCGGATTCTGCGCCTGCCGCAAAGAAAAAGCCCCGCCTTTCCGGGCGGGGCTTTCATGGATTTTGCGATCGGTATCCTATCGGCGGGACAGGAGCGACATGATCGTGACGAAGATGTTGTAGAACAGGATGAAGAAATTCAGCGCACCCCAATTCGTCATCACGGCAAGGCCGCGCTCGTCCCCTTCAAAGGCGAAATAGGACCGCTTCAGGTTCTGCGTGTCGAAGGCGACCAGCACACCTGAAATCGCCAGCACGCCCACGGTGACCGCGGTTTCAAAGAAACCCGACGGCGGGAACAGGAAGCTCAGCAGCGACATGCCGACAATGCCCCAGAGGGCAAAGATGGCAACCACGCCAATCGGCTGCAGGTCACGCTTGGTCGTGTAGCCGTACAGCGAGAGGGCACCGAAGGCCGTGGCCGTCAGGAAGAAGGCCTTGGCGATGGTGATGAATGTGGTGCTGTAGACAATCCCCGCGCGGCTGGCCGCTTCGGTGTTCATCGTGGCCATGAGCACCCAGACCGACAGGCTGAGGCCCAGCAAGGTGACGATGGTCCAGTAAAGGACGGCCGTGCCCAGCGGCGATGGCCGCTTCATCGCGAAGGCGGAAATCAGGATCAGCGCGATCGGACCGAACTGCACAACAAGGCGGAACGGCGAGAACAGCACGAATTCGGTCAGCGGCGGAAACGTGTTGGATCCGACCAGGAAAGCCAGGCCACCTGCCAGCGCGATGCCATAGGCCAGCTTCTGGTAAACGCCCAGCATGAAGGCGCGAAGGCCTTCATTGACCGCCATGTCCATCGAGCCTGCGCCGGTGGACGGCGTATAAGCACGATTGAAATCATTCATAAGATTCAAGCCCTTTCTCTTCACCGGGCGGAGAATTTGCCCGGAACATGGGCGAAATATGGGAGAGCTTGCCCCCGTTCGCAAGCAAAACCGGAATTTCCTGCAACTTGTTCATACACCGGCCTGGGGCAGGTCACGAATTAGACTTCAAGAACTTGCTACGAATATTTTAAATACGGCAAAACAATACTTTCTATGCGAGAAAATTCAGCAAGTATTCGCAATACAGTTTGCACTGACGCACCAATGTTCCCTGCGCTTACTCGTAAGTGGATTGACTAAGCCTTGCACAGAGTTAATCTGCTGAATCTGGCGCAGTTCCGGCAGTGGGGGCGCCAAAGCACTAGGGGATACAGTTATGGCAGACGCATCGGCTTACGCCGAGAATATCAAGAAATACGCAAATGGCGGGTACAACCAGGCCGCCGCCGAGAAGATCGTGGGACATCTCGGCATCGCCCTGCGCAACAAGGACAGCTCCATCGTCGCCTGCAGCGACTCCGGCGAACTGGACCGCGTGCGGGAAAAGTGGTGCCGCGGGAAGCTCGGCCTTGCCGAAAAGCAGGGAGAGCTGGACGCAGCCATCAAGACGGTCTGTGATCGCATGAATGCCGAAGGCGGGCAGAAGTCACGGGTCACCTTCTACTACCTTCTGGCCGAACACTTCGGAAAGCTCACAGAACTCGCAAGCTGATCCGGCCTCACAGACCAACGGACAAACCCGGCCTCACTGGCCGGGTTTTCTTTGGCCGGGTTTTCTTTTTCCGCCTCAGGAGGCAGACAGCGGGTCATGTACAGATTGTTTGCCGCCCTGCCCGTGCCGGAAGACCTGTGGGATGACCTCACAGACCTGCAGGATGACCTGCCCGGGGCCAGCTGGCGCCCGGAGGAAAACTTCCACATCACGCTGCGCTTCTTCGGCGATCTCACGCATCGCCAGGCACGCGACCTCGACGATCTGCTGGGCGACATCCAGTGCGCCCCGTTCGAGGTTTCGATCGAAGGCGCCGGCTGGTTCGGACGGCGCGAACCGTCCGCGGTCTGGGCACGCGTGCGCGAGAGCGACGAATTGCGCAGCCTCTCGGCCCGGTGCGAACAGGCCGCGCGGCGCCTCGGCTTCGAGCCGGACCGGCGCCCGTTTACGCCGCATGTGACGCTCGCCTATCTCCACAATGCCACGCTGGAGGACACCCGCCGCTGGGTGGAGCGCCACCACGATTACCGCAGCGGGCCGTTCATCGCAGACCGCTTCCACCTCTATTCCAGCCACAGTGCCAAAGGCCGCCCCAGCCGGTATGAGGCAGAGGCGGACTATGTGCTGGAATAGATGATCAGATCGCGGGCGTGAAACTGAGGTCCAGCTCCTGGACCAGCGGCGGATTGTTGGGCGACATCAGGAGCCAGCCGTCCATCTGTCCATTCTCGCAGGTCCAGGTGAAAGTGCCGCTGAGGTGGCCGTTGGCCTTGAACGGCGCATCGGTCTCGCAGGCGCCGGCCTGTTCCTTCAGGTCTGCCAGCACGCGTTCACGTACCGGAATGGACGCATCCATTGTGAAGTTCATGGCCAGCTTGCCATCCAGCGGCGCAAGACTGTCCTGCTCATAGACATCGCCAGTGGCGGCATAGGCATCGGCCAGCACATCGCTGACGGGCCACTCCCGGGCAGGCATTTCGCCCGCTTTCGCCAGTTCCAGCGCAGCCTCGCGCACGATCCGCGACGGGGCGGCATAGGTCCGGTTCGCAAAAGCGAAAATACCGACGCCTGCGTCCGGCATCAGCAGGACGTTCGAGCCATAACCCGGATAGCCGCCGGAATGCGCCAGCGTCGTGCCGAGATCACACTCGGCGCTGACGGCAAAGCCCATCGCATAGGTCATCGCGACATCGCAGGTCTCGCCCTCTTCCAGGCCATCACGCTCGTAGACACGCGGGAAGTTCAGTCCCTGGGAAAGCTCGCGCACGGTCGAGCGTTTCACCGGTCCGGTTTCTTCGCCATCGCGCGGCGGCCAGGCGTCCAGCAGGAAGGTGACCCATTTCTCGTAATCGTCGGCATTGGTCATCACCCCGCCCATGGCGCCGAAGACGCCCGGACCGAGTGCTGGCTCTTTCGAGAAGGCCCCCTCTTCCCAGCGATAGCCGAGGGCGCGGCGGTTCTGATCGACAGCATAAACGTCATAGCCGGTGGACGTCATGCCCAGCGGCAGCATGATCTCGGTGCGGATATAATCCTCATACGGCATGCCCGAGACATTGGTAACGATCCGGCCCAGAAGGGCGTAACCGAAATTGGAATATTCGTAAGCCATCTGCGGGGCACGCTCGAACGGAACGCCCTCTTTCAGGACTTCGGTAAAGACGTCCTCGGGCATGTCCTGCTGGCGGTCGCCCCAGGGATTGTCGGTGACCAGCCCGCTGACATGGGCCAGAAGATCCCGCACGCGAATGCGCGGCGAGTCCGTAGTCGGATAGGTCCAGCCCCTCAGTTCCGGCACGTAATATTCGGCCGGCGCATCGAGATAGAGCTTGCCTTCATCGCGCAGCTTCAGGATGGCAAGTGCCGTGAACGCCTTGCTCATGGACGCGATGGAAAAGAGCGAATCCGAGGTGACAGGTGCCTCCGTTTCGAGGTTCCCGACGCCGGAGGTTTTGAAATAGACCAGTTCCCCATCCTTCACGATGCCCCAGACAAGGCCCGGCACGTGCTGCTCCGTCTGGTAGTCCAGGAAGCGCGCATCGATGCGGTCAGTGACCTCCTCCGGAATGGCGGGCGCGGCGGCCTCCTGCGCACGGACGCTCTCGTCCGCAGATGCCCCCAGCGCGGCCATGGCAATTGCCGTACCGGCCAGCAGGGTTTTCATCGGGTGGAGCTTCATCATGGCAATCCTTTTCCTTCTTCCCGCGCCATGCGCGCACGCTGCCGACCCTAGCTGCGGTTCCGGATGCGCAGCAAGCGCAAGGCGGCAAAAAGCGAAGGAAAACGAAAGGGTGCCAACCCTCACCCAGAAAAAAGCCCCGGCCATCTGACCGGGGCTTACTTTACCGTTGCTGAGCCAGCTACTTTGCCGGCGGACTTTCAAGGCAGCCCCAGTAATCGTCGCCATTGTCAGCGATACAGTTGAAGACCTTGTCGAGCAGGTATTTGCGCTGGCGCGACCGCGCCCCGCTGGCGGCCATGGCCCTCTCCGGATCAGCCCACTTCGCCTCCTCTTCGACGTCGGTTCCATAGGGCAGGATGATGCGCGGGCTGCCGACCTGCTGCCAGAGCGCATCGATTTCGGCATTGTCCCGCGCCCAGAGGAATTTCTGGAACGCCAGCGATGCCATGAGGTAGGGATCGGAGTCCTCCCCCGCGACCGGCTGCGCCATGCCAAGATCCGTCAGGCGCGCATAGGCGGCCAATGCCGTATCGACATCCCAGGACGGCTCCCTGTCCGGAATATAGAACAGCCACCCGTCCAGGGTGCCCTCATTCCGGCATCTTGGATTATGCTGGTAGCAGCCCGGCTTGGTGACCCAGTCTGCATCAAAGCCCCGCAGGAAACTGATGAAGTCCTCGTCGCCGATACGCAGGCTCTCAGCGAAGAGACTTGTCGTGGAGGCTTCGGCGCGTACCGGTTCCATTGGTGAAAAGCCGTTCTGGAACAGGATTGCCAGAATCGCCCGGTAGGCAGGATCGGCAAGGTTCGCTTCCAGATGTCCGGGAAGCTTCGATTCCTCATAGGCCCCTGCCCGGTTGACCGGATAGCTGAGCGCGTCGGCCATGGCATTCACATCGAACCCCAGGGCAACGAACAGGGCGACTGCGTCAGGATCAAGAAAATCAACCGCTTCACGGAAGCCATTCTGATCGAGCGTGTAGCCCCGCTCCATCAATTGCTGGCGCGCATCGGCCGGTGACAGCTCGGCCAGCTTGTTTTCCTTCGGCGTCTTCGCAGCGGTTTTGCCACCGGTTTCTCCGCTGACGGAATTGCTGCCTCCGGTGTCATCACCGGCAGAACAGGCCGGAACGGCCGCGAGCATAAGTGCGGCGAGGACCGCAGAAACGAGTTTCTTCATGATGATTGCTCCCCTTATTGCCTAGCGCGGCCGGATCGATGTGACGACTTTCGTCTTCGCATGTGCGCCATAGAAAATCGTCGCGACCATCTCATAGCTATCAGAGCGCCAGGTCAGCTGGCGCTCGCCCTGTACATGCGGGACCTGGCCATAGGCCGTGAAGCCGCCGGCCTGCGGGTCCTTGTTGGTGTCGTTGATCGGCAGGCCATAGACCGCCTTCAGATCATCCGCGACTTTGCCGGGCGACTCATTGCCGGCGTCCACGCGGTGCTCCAGGGCCGTGACATTTTTGCTGCTGTCGATTTTTGCGATGAGCTTCTGTCCGGTCTTCAGATTGACTTCGCACTCCCCGCCCGCCGGATTGCAGACCACGCTGCCGCGCGGCAGCTCGTCCTTGATCGACTGGAGCGACCCGCCTGGCAACATGCCGAACAGGCTGAGGCCGCCGGACGCCGGCGCCGCAGCCGAAGACGATGCCGTGACGGGCGACCCGGTATATTCAGCCAGCTTGCGGCCATCGAGATCCCTGTTGCGCGCCGCGTTCAGCACCCGCGCATCCAGAATATGCGCCTGCACCATCTGGCCATCGCGGGCCTGCAGGACGAAATCGATTTCGAGCGAAACGCTCCGGTCGATGTCGCCATAGCGCTTGCGGGATGTCAGCAGCGCCTGGGCGTCATCCCGCGACATGGCGATTCCATCGATGATTTCGGGATTGTCGAACTTGACCCGGATTTCAGAAGGCAGCCCGCAGGAATTGTTGTTGCGGACATAGAAGTAAGTCGTCTTGGACACCGGCGCGAATTCGAAAACGTTCGTGTCGAAATCATAGTCGCCGAAATCCTTGTTGGTCCGGACGGTATAGACGTCTTCAAGATTTGCCTCGCCGACGCGGGCCTTCATCATCTCGATCGTCTCGTCGCGCTTGTCCTGGCGCAGGAATTCGTCCTCGCGCGAGCGCTGCCAGACTTCGCTGCGGTAGAGACGCATGTAGCAATCGACGTTGCTTTCATAATCGAAATAGCTGTCGAGCTTCATCCACGAGTACAGCATGTTCTCATACTCAAATTCCTTCGCGCTTGCCGGAGCGGCGAAGAGAGATGTGGCGGCAAGGACCGTGGCAACTGCGGCAAGACTGCCAGCTTTCAGGGAACGTTTCGGGCTGAGAAAGTGAAGCATGGGAAGTGACTCCGGGTCTGCTGCGAAAGAAGAAGTGCTGGTTTCAGGTCGCCAGGGAACGAGGGAGAGCCAGCATGAGAAATGTCTTGTGCGGAAACGCCTGCAGGGCGCGAGCCGGACGCACGAGCGGTAAAAGCGGTTGTTGGTCAGGGCGAGCGCCCTGCCACAGAAGGTTATGCAATTTGGATTAAGCCCCTGATCTGCGCCCTCACCACCCACAAGCTTGTTCAGCTAACATGAACGTAATGTGAATTTGGCTCATGGACAAATTGATCGTCGATTCTGCTACGGAATCAACAGGATCAGGTTTTCGCAAGGGAAGGAAGGAATGGTGCCGCTAAGGTGACTTGAACACCTGACCCCCGCATTACGAATGCGATGCTCTACCAGCTGAGCTATAGCGGCTTAAGACCATTCTGAAGGCCCGCCTCATACCGGCAGATGCCCCGTTTCGCAAGACGCTTTTGCCACCCCATTTCAGCAAGGCGGCCGGCGCCGTCAGTCGTCGTCGGAGGCATAGTCCAGCGGCGGGCTGAGCGGACGGTCCGGCGTTTTCGGCGCTTCGGCGGCCGGTTCGTCCAGTTCCGGCCCCGGCAGTGCGGGCACGCGGCCCGCTTCCAGTTCGCGGCCATAGGATTCGTAGCGCGGGTGCACGAGGTCGCCGACATCGCCGAAAGCATAGACGAGACGCGACCAGCCCTGCTTGTCGAAATCGAAGGCATTGCCCTTCGGGTCGATGTCCGACCAGTCCGGCTCGCGTGAGGCCGACACCGCCATACGGCCCCAGCGGGCCGCTTCGGACGGGTCGCCATAGCCTTTCAGCGCGCGTTCCATCAGCAGGCAGAGCCGCGCGGTCGGATTCTCTTCCACCAGCAGGGCGAGCGAACGGATGGCGCCCACCCATTCGGCTTTGTCCATGGCGATCTCGGCCATCAGGATCTTGCTTTCGCGGTGGTTCGGCTGGGCCGCGATCAGCGCCTGCAGGCGCTGGGCAATGTTGGCCTGCGTGTCCTGTGGCACAAGACGGCGGGAGAGCTGCGCCAGCGCCGGGTGCGGGCGCGCCTTCCAGCCAAGTTCCAGCACGCCTTGCGCGGCCTTCGCCTTGCCGTCCACCATCAGCGCCTTGGCGCCATGGAAGGCCGCCGGCGGGAAGCCCGGCGCGGAGCGGATCGCTTCGGCCAGCGCCTTCTGGGCCGCGCTCTTTTCGTCATGCGGCAGGCCAACGGCATGGGCGGTCAGCAGCACGGCGCGGCGGCGGCGCAGACTGTCGCCCTTGATCATGCCGCGGCGTTCGCCCGTGGTCAGCGTGTCGAGTGCCTTCTCCCACTCCCCTTTCGAGACCTGCAGGTCGAACAGGGAATTGAACGGCCAGTCGGCGGAAGATTTGAGGCCAAGCGCTTCGCGGGCGCGGGTCTCCGCCGTTAGCTGGTCGCCGCGTTCGGAGGCCGCCATGGCAGAGCCGCGCAGACCGGCAAGCTGGCCGCCCGGCAGACGGGTCAGCTGGCTCCAGGCGCGTTCGGCCCCGGCCCAGTCATCATTGGCTTCGGCGGCGCGCGCTTCCAGCAGCAGTTTGAGGCGTTCGTCCTCGGCATGTTTCGCGGCCTTGCGGGCAAGCTTCAGCGCGGCCTCGGCATCGCCGGCTTCCGCGGCCAGAAGGCCTTCGGTCAGCGCGGCATTCGCCTTGCGCGATTTCGAGCGGCGGCGCGAGCGGGCGATCCGGCCCGGCAGCACGAAGATGCCGGAGATGACCCACCAGGCGGCGGCCATCAGGCCAGACAGGGCCAGCACGAGCGCCACGGCGGCGCCGGACTTGATGGAAATCTCTTCTGCCCCGATCGGAACGGTCACCTTGCCGGGAAGCGTATAGGCCCACCAGCCGAAAGCGAGGGCCGCGATCAGCACGATCAGAAGCACGAGGAACACGATGATCCGGTTCATGGTGTCTTGGCGCCCCCATCCGCCAGGGCGAGGCGCACGGCCTCCAGCGAGTTTTCCAGAGTGATGCGGCGTTTCGCATCTTCGGTCCATCCGGACATTGCCGTGCCCGGCGGTCCGTCCAGCCGGCTTGTATAGGATACGGCCTCTTCGAGGTCACCCTTTTCGAGGGCCTCTGCCGCCCGCGAGAGAAGCGCGAACGGATCGGCATCCGTGCCGTCGGCCTTGCGGACAGTGACCGCGCCGCCGAAAAATTTGTTGATCCAGCCCCAGCGCCCGGAGTCTTCCGTCGGCACCGTGCGGCGCGCTTCATCTGCCGCCGCCCCGAAGGCATCTTTCAGATCCGCCAGGGTCGGCGCGCCTGAAGTGGCCAGCGGGCCAAGCGCCCGCACATCATCCACGGTCGGCAGGGCTGAGCGCAGAGAGCGGTAATCCGATTCAAACGGCTCCCCCCGGCGGGACGCCGCTTCGATGGCCGACAGGGCGAGCGCCGCTTCCGCAACCGAACTGGCCGAGGCCGCTTCGGCCCGGGCATCGCTCTGTTCTGTCTGAACGCGCGCCAGCATGTCGGCGAGAGAGCGGCCCTGCTTTGTCTGTTCCAGGGTCGAATCGCGCAGCGTCTCGATTTCCCGTTCCAGCGCGACAATGCGGGCGCTCATGTCTGGCGCCACCGGGCGGTTTTCGAGCACATCCAGCCGGTCGGACAGGGCGCCAAGCGCACGGGCGAGGTCTTCGGGGGCAACCGTGTCGCCCACTTCCACCGATTCCAGCGCGTCGAGACGGGCGATGATCCCGGTCAGATCGACCGGTTCGCTATTGCCGCCGCCTTTGGGAAGATTGTCGATCCGATTGGCCAGCGCATCGATACCGGCTTTCAGCGCGGCGCGATCATCCGGGGCAGACTGTTCCAGCTTGCCGATCCGGTCATTCAGCGCGGCGACTTCCTCGTTTGCATCGCCAAGGCCGCTCGGCATCATCAGGTGCCCGCCAATGCCGATCATGCCGCCCAGTCCGGCCGCCACGACACTCATCAGGCCTGCGCCCAGCCAGCCCGGTCCGCTGCCGGACTTCGGCGCCTTCCCCTCTTCCGGGGCCAGTTCGAAATCCGCGTCGATCGGTTCGCCCGGGTCGACGGAGCTTTCAGGGATAGAATCGTCTGTCATTTCGAATCCGGTTTCTGACCCAGCACACTCGCACAGGATTCCGGCGGCTCAAAGGCCGTCCGCCACCTCTGCGAGGACCGCCATCAGCGCATCTTCATTCGGCGCGTCGGCAATGTGGATCGCGGCAACCTCCCGGCCCTGCAGCGGACGGGTGGCGGCCTCTGATATGGCAACGATGATGGCATGTTCCAGTCCGCCCGCCGCCCAGGCAAAGGCCGCCGCTGCTTTCGC
This sequence comes from Hyphomonas jannaschiana VP2, assembly GCF_000685215.1. Classification (GTDB taxonomy): domain Bacteria; phylum Pseudomonadota; class Alphaproteobacteria; order Caulobacterales; family Hyphomonadaceae; genus Hyphomonas; species Hyphomonas jannaschiana. The sequence goes on along the minus strand of NZ_ARYJ01000012.1, from coordinate 6,334 downwards.
CGAATGGATCAGCACGCAGGCAGGTCCCGCCGCCAGCGCCGCTTCAGCCTCCTGCGTCAGGTCTTCGGACGGGCGGGTTTCGTAGAGCGCCAGAAAGTCCGCCGGAATGCCGCCCTCTTTCAGCCGGGCGACGAGCTCGCCGGCCGCAGCCTCATTGGCAACATGCAGCACGCCTTCGGTGCCTTCCGGCAGAGCGACCAGAATGTCCGCCGCCAGAGCCGCCGCATCGCCTGCACCTTCATAGACAGCCGCGAACCCCGCTTCCCGTGCTGCGGCAGCGGTGGACGGGCCGACGCACCAGGCCTTTGCCGCGCGTAGTGTACTGGCCTCGGTAAAGAAACGCACGCCATTGGCGCTGGTGAAGACGAGATGATGAACGCCGGAGAGATCCGGCAGGTCCACCTTCAGACGCGCGAGCGCCAGCATGGGCGACGCGATGGCCGGCAGGTTCATCGCCTTCAGCCGGGCCATGGTGTCGGACGCGCCAGGCTCGGCGCGTGTCACGATGACCGGCAGGCTCACCAGTCCCCCTCGAAGGCCGGCAGCTGGCCGCCTGCCTGCTGGCGGATCTCGTTTGCGATGTCCTTGCCGAGCGCCTCAAGCTGCAGCTCGCTGGCCCCTTTCCGGCAGACGCCCTCGGCGCGCCAGCGGGCGCTGCCATCCATGGCCAGGACTTCGCCGACGAGATGCCACTCCTCGCCCTTGTCGAACGTGTGGGCCGCGATCGGTGTGCGGCAGGACCCGTCCAGCGCCAGCAGGAACGCCCGCTCGATCATGGCGGCAGCGGCGGTCGGCACATGGTTCAGCTTGTGTAAAACCGCGGCCGTGTCGGCGTCGGCATCCTCGCGCATGACCACGCCGACAATGCCCTGCGCGGCGGCCGGCAGCATGTCGGTCAGCGGAATCGGCGTCGCCACTTCCGGCTGGCCGAGGCGCGTCAGACCGGCCATGGCGAGATAAGTCGCGTCAGCGAGGCCTTCTTCCAGCTTGCGCATGCGGGTCGCAACATTGCCGCGGAAGGTGACGATCTCGAGGTCCGGACGCAAAGCGCGGGTCTGCGCTTCCCGGCGCAGCGACGCCGTGCCGACCTTGGCGCCCCGCGGCAGGTCTTTCAGGCTCTTCGCATGCGGCGAGAGGAAGCCCTCGCGCGGGTCTTCCCGCTCCGGAAACGCGGCAAACACCTGCCCCGGCTCCAGCACGGACGGCACGTCCTTCAGGCTGTGGACGGTGAGGTCGACCTCGCCGCGGGTCAGCGCCGCATCCAGCTCACGGGTGAACAGGCCCTTGCCGCCGGAATTGATCAGGCGTTCGGTGGTCAGCTGGTCGCCGGATGTGGTGAAGGTGACGATCTCGCCCTTCATGGCGCCTTCGGAGGCGGCCTCGATTCCGGCGGCGATCTGATTTGCCTGAATCAGGGCCAGCGGTGAACCACGTGTCCCGATCCGGAGCGTTCTGGGGGAATTTGTTTCAGTCATCTCCCTCCCCTAGCGCCGGGCGTGCCGCTTGCCAATTGACAGAGCGCCGCGGAAAGGGCTACGACGTCTTATCGTTTATCGACAAATCCCTTTTCGGAGACCCCCATGATCAAACCTGCCGTATCAGCGCTGGCGCTGGCCTTCGCTCTCGCCGCCTGCGGACAGCCCGCCGACAAACCCGCAGCCCCCGAGGCCGCGACGGAGCTGACCGCCGACCAGAAGGCCGAGATCAGCAAGCAGCTGAACGAATGGTTCGACGCAAAATATGAAGAGGCGCTGCAGGAAAGCCCGATCATGATGACCTTCCTCGGCCGGAAGGACCTCAACGACAAGATCGACTGCTTCACCTTTGCCTGCGCCGACGAACAGCTCGCCCGCCAGAAAGCCGCCGTCGAGGAAATGAAGGCGACCTTCAATTACGACGATTTGTCGGACGCCGACAAACTCTCCTGGGACCTGTTCGAATACCAGTACAACCAGGCCGCCGAGGCCGCGAAGTTCCGCTATAACGGCTTCGTCTATGACCAGATGAACGGCCCGCAGGGCTTCATCCCGCAATTCCTGATCAGCTTCCACAATGTCGAGAATGCCGACGACATGCGCGCCTATGTGTCCCGCATCCGGGAAGCCGCCCGCGCCCTGAACGAAGCCACCGATGTGGCCCGCGAAAGCGCCGAACACGGCACGCATGCGCCGAAGTTTGCCTATGAAGGCGTGATCGACCAGTCGCAGAAAGTCATCACAGGCGCGCCGTTCACCGCTGGCGAAGACAGCGCCCTGATGGCCGATGTGAAGTCCGAACTGGCCACGCTGGTGGAGAATGGCGATCTGACCCAGGAAGAGTCCGACGTCATCCTCGCCGACGCCACCGACGCGATGACGAACGAGTTCAAGACCGCGTTCGAGAACATCATCGCCTTTGCCACCGAGGACATGGCGAATTCGCCGGATTCCTCCCAGGCCGTCGGCGCCTTCCTGCAGCCGGATGGCGCAGCCTATTACGAGGAACGCCTCGCCAACAACACGACCACGTCGATGACCGCCGACGAGATCCACAATATCGGCCTGGCCGAAGTGGAGCGCCTCCACAAGGAGATGGAAGCCATCAAGGACAAGGTCGGCTTCGAGGGCACGCTGCAGGAGTTCTTCACCTTCCAGCGCGATTCCAAGGACGACGACCGCTTCTACTATCCGGACACGGATGAGGGCCGTCAGGCCTATATCGATGACGCCACGGCGAAGATCGAGAACATCAAGACCAAGCTGCCGGAATTCTTCGGCATCCTGCCCAAGGCAGACCTGGTCGTGAAGCGCGTCGAAGCCTTCCGCGAACAGCCGGGCGCCGCCCAGCACTATTTCCCGGGCACGCCGGATGGCTCGCGCCCTGGCGTCTACTACGCCCACCTGTCGGACATGAAGGCCATGCCGAAGGGCGAGCTGGAAGTGATCGCCTATCATGAAGGCATTCCGGGCCACCACATGCAGATTTCGATCGCGCAGGAGCTGACCGGCGTGCCGAAGTTCCGGACCCAGATCAACTTCACCGCCTATGCCGAAGGCTGGGGTCTCTATTCGGAATGGCTCGCCACCGAATTCCCGGGCACCTATGAAGACCCCTATTCCGATTTCGGCCGTCTCGGCTCCGAACTCTGGCGCGCCGTTCGCCTCGTCCTCGACACCGGCCTCCACTCCAAGGGCTGGACCGAGGAACAGGCCGTGCAGTACTTCCTCGACAATTCCGCTATCACCGAAGCGCAGGCACGGTCCGAAGTGCAGCGCTACATCGTGATGCCGGGCCAGGCGACGGCCTACAAGATCGGCATGATCAAGATCCAGGACCTGCGCAAGCACGCCGAGGAAGAGCTGGGTGACAAGTTCGACATCCGCGGCTTCCACGACACCGTGCTCGGCGGCGGCGCCATGCCGCTCGACCTGCTGGAGCGCCGCGTCGACCAGTGGATCGCCGAACAGAAGGCCGCGTAAGCACCGGATATTTCGCCAATCGGGCGACGTCGGGGCAGGGCTTGCATCAGGCAGGCCCTGCCCTACGCTTTTGGGGAAAGCTACGGAGCCAAAGATGGACCTTTCCTTCAGCCCCGAGATCGAAGCCTTCCGCGCCAAGGTGCGGACATGGTTCGAAACCGAATTTCCCGAAGACATTATCCGCAAGAACAAGGCCGGCCTGCCGCTCACCACGGCGGAAGTGCGCAAATCCGAAATGGCCCTCGGCAAGAAGGGCTGGCTCGCCACCGCCTGGCCGGAGGAATATGGCGGCCCCGGCTGGGGAATCGAAGAGCAATACGTCTTCGACGAGGAACTTGAGCGCGCCGGTGTGCCGACGGTCACGCCCATGGGCGTCATCTATGTCGGCCCGGTGATCTACACCTTCGGATCGGACGAGCAGAAAGCCCGCTGGCTGCCCGGCATCCGCGACGGCTCCGTCGGCTGGGCGCAGGGCTATTCCGAACCCGGCGCAGGTTCCGACCTCGCCTCCCTCCAGTTCAGCGCCAAGCTGGAGAACGGCACTTACACGCTGAACGGCCACAAGATCTGGACGTCGGCTGCCCAGCATGCGGACTGGATCTTCCTGCTGGCCCGCACGTCGCAGGAAGAGAAGAAACAACAGGGCATCAGCTTCATCTGCTGCCCCATCGATGCGCCCGGCGTGACGGTGAAGCCGATCATCACGATCGACGGCAATCATGTCCTGAACGAGGTTTTCTTCGAGGATGTGAAAGTGCCCGAGGACAACCGCATCGGCGAAGCGGGCAAAGGCTGGACCTATTCGCAATACCTGCTCGGCTTCGAGCGGACGTCCTACGCCCGCATCGGCGGCAAGCGCGCCATGCTGCGCCATATCCGCGACGTCGCCATGACGACGCCGGACGGCAGCGGCGAGCGCCTGATCGACGATGAAGGCTTTGCCCGCCGCCTGACCGAAGCGGAAATGGCGGTCGATGGCCTGGAGATGACGGTGTTCCGCGTTCTCTCGGCGGCTGCCCAGGGCGGCTCCCCCGGCGATGCGGCCTCAACGGTCAAGATCCTCGCCACCACGACGCACCAGCAGATCACCGAACTGATGGTGGATGCCGCCGGCGCATACGCCCAGCCGCATTTCAGTTTCTGGGCAGGCCAGAACGACCCCGGCGGCTCTCCCGGCCGGGACATGGCAACCTATTTTGCCGGGCGGGCGCAGTCCATCTATGGCGGCACGAACGAAATCCAGCGGACGATCATTGCACGGAAAGTGCTGGGGCTTTGACAAAGGCGGGGCGCCCGATTCACCCTCCGTGTCACCCCGGAATTTGCGCAGCAAATATCCGGGGCCCAGCGCTGGCCTGCCATATCGTTCGGGGTCCCGGATAAACCCTGCGGGTTTTCCGGGATGACACAGAAGAGAGAGTTCGTGCCGCTTCATCCTTCGGTGCCATCCGCGGGCTGAAACACCCCCCCTCCGTCAGCCGGCTTTGCCGTCTGCCACCTCCCTCGCTTCGCAGGGGAGGATATGCCTGCCGCCCGCACCGGGCTCAATCCTCCACCGCTTGCGGGGGAGGTGGGCCGCGAAGCGGGTCGGAGGGGGACTTCGAGGGATCAGAAGTCGTACGCAATCCCCTTGCGTTCCCAGTCTCCGAACCTTGTCGGCTCGATGCTTCTCGGCCCGCCATGTTCGTCTTCCGGCAGGGCAGCCGCATCTGCAGCCTCCTTGGCCTTGCGGGCATCGGCTTCTTCCAGCGCGCGGCGCGCTGCGTCCGGCAGCGCCTTGCGCCGCTCGATTTCCACGTCCGTCAGCGCAGGGATTACAGCTTTGTCATCGCTGGCCATGAAGACTCCTCTTTTCGTTAACGCTCGCCATATAGGTGTGGCGGTTGGGGAGTGCTAACGCACCGCGTACATACGCGGAGAAACGACTGGAGTTAAGGCCCGATGGGCACGCTGAAAACCTTCATCCTTCTCGCGGCGATGACCGCGCTCTTCATGGGCGTCGGCTATCTGATCGGCGGCACCGCCGGCATGGCTGTCGCCTTCGTCGTGGCAGCCGCGATGAATATTTTCTCCTACTGGAATTCCGACAAGATCGTCCTGTCGATGCAGGGCGCGAAAGAGATCGATCCGCAGACCGCCTCCCCCATGCTGCGGACTTTCGCCAAGGACGTCGCCCTGATGGCCGACCGGGCTGGCCTGCCGCCGCCGCGCGTCTACATCATCGAAACGCCCCAGCCGAACGCCTTCGCCACGGGCCGCAACCCGCAGCATGCGGCTGTCTGCGCCACGACAGGCCTGCTGGGCATGCTGAACCGCGACGAAGTGCGCGGCGTGATGGCGCATGAGCTGGCACACGTGAAACACCGCGACACGCTGACCATGACCATCACCGCCACCATCGCCGGTGCCATCGGCATGCTGGCAAACTTTGCGCTCTTCTTCGGACGCGAGCGCACGGGGCTCATCGGCTCCATCGCGATCATGATCTTTGCCCCACTCGCCGCCGGTCTCGTCCAGATGGCGATCTCCCGGTCGCGCGAATACGAGGCCGACCGGATGGGCGCGGAAATCTGCGGCAATCCGCTCTGGCTCGCCTCGGCGCTGGAAAAGATCGAACGCGGCGCCCGCTCCACGATCAATGCCGCCGCAGAGCGCAACCCGGCCATGGCCCATATGTATATCGCGAACCCGCTGAACGGGCGCGGCGCCGACAATCTCTTCTCGACTCACCCGGCCACCGCCAACCGGATCGAAGCGCTGCGCCGCCTCGCCTCGGAAATGGGCGTGACCGCAGCACCCGCCTCCCCGGCCATGCGCCGCGAAGCCGGCCCCTGGGGATAAGGACCACATCATGAGCGGCGCACTGGTGCGGCGGG
>NZ_ARYJ01000011.1 GCF_000685215.1 Hyphomonas jannaschiana VP2 | reverse complement strand
ACTTTGCCTTGCCCATCGGGCCTCTCCTTGAATTCGTGTTCTGTCCGGCCCGCCGGACGGGATACCAAATCAGGCCTCCGGCCTGTTAAACGGGCCTCATACCCATGTGTGGCGCGGGATTCAAGCGCACAATTGCGTTCGTCTGCACCTATACGGGCCACATCTTGCGTGAGGCGCCGAACCATGGGTAAGCCGTGACTTCCATCAACGGAAAGGACCCGTCACATGAGCGCTGATTTAGGTGCCCTCGCCGCATCTCTCAAGGCCGCGTCGCTGAAGGACCTGGCCACGGCGCGGGCCGGACAGGCTGCGCTCTCTGCCGCCGGATGGACGGCCGACCTCTCGCGTCACTATCTGGACACCGGAGCAGACGCCGCCCTGCTCGCCCATGGCGCGAGTGCCGCGCTGGAAACGGCCGCAGAACAGCTTTTCAATGGGGACATCGTGAACCCGTCCGAGAAACGCCCGGCGCTGCACTGGGCCCTGCGCGCACAGGCCCCGCTGGAAGGTGAACCCGAAGCCGTCCGCCAGAGCGTCCTGCCCGCGCTCGAATTCGCACGGCGCGTGCAGGAAGGCGAGATCCGCACCCTTGCCGGCACCCCTTACAAGGCCGTTCTGCACATTGGCATCGGCGGTTCCGATTTCGGCCCCCGCCTGATCGCAGACGCCTTTGCAGACCTCGCAACGCCCGGCATGGAGCTGCGCTTCTGCGCCAATGTCGACCCTTGGGACCTGGAGCACGCCCTGGCGGGACTCGATCCAGCCAGCACGCTGGTCGTCGGGGTCTCCAAATCCTTTGGTACAGAAGAGACGCTTTATAATCTCGGCCGGGCCCGCGAATGGATGGAATCCTCACTCGGCGCCGAGGCCAGCCGCCAGATTGCCCTTGTCACCGCCAATCCGGAGCGGGCTAAAGCCTGGTTCGGCGGTAATGACGGCTATTTGTTCGACATGCCTTTGTCGGTCGGCGGACGCTTCTCGCTTTGGTCTGCAGCCTCCCTTGCCTGCATGATCTATCTGAAGGCCGGGACATTTGAGGCCATTCTGAAAGGCGCGGCAGAGATGGACGCGCACACCCGCACGGCCCCACTTGCTGAAAACCTGCCGATGCGCCTCGCCCTGCTCGACTTCTGGAACGCGTCCTGCCTCGAACGCAGCATGCGGGTCATGCTCGCCTATTCCCACCGCCTGCGGATGCTGCCGACCTACCTGCAGCAGCTGGAAATGGAATCGAACGGCAAGTCCGTCGGCCCTGGCGGCGTTCCATCGCCCTACTCCACCGCACCGGCCCTTTGGGGTGGCGAAGGATCTGTCGGCCAGCACTCTTATCACCAATGGCTTCACCAGGGCTCGCGCAGCGTGCCGTGCGAGTTCATCCTCGCCCCGGACTTCGACCGCGACCCGGAAGGTGTCACCGCCCTGACGGCTCACGCCCTTGCCCAGGCTGAAGTGCTGGCGAACGGCCGCTCCCTGGAAGAAGTCCGCGCGGAAGAACCCGACCTGTCTGACGCAGTGGCGAAGCAAAAAGTGCACGCAGGCGGCCGCGCCTCATCCTTCCTTCATCACAAATCCTTTGGCCCGGAAGCGTTCGGCAGCCTCGTTGCGCTATACGAACACCGGACCTATTTCGCCGGCAAGCTCTGGGGCCTGAACCCGTTCGACCAGTGGGGCGTCGAGCGCGGCAAGACGATGGCGACGCGTCTGAAGCCTGCCTTGTCCGGCGACACCACGGCAGACGATCCGGTCACAGCCGCCCTCATCAAGGAGCTCGGCTGAGCCCATGCCCGCGGCTCGCATCCTTCAGGAAGTGTGCGCCGCGGAGACGCGCGAAGTCGCCCTTGATGAGACCGGCCGCCCGATCGCCGTCCGGCTCACGCGCCTGACGGAAAACCGGCCGGTTCAGATCGGCCAGTTAATGACCGGGCGCCTGCGCACAATTTCGTTGAGCCAGGGCGGCGGTTTTGTCGAACTGGACGGCCACGCGGGCGATGCCTTCCTGCGCCTGCAAGAAGGGCACGGTCTGACAGAGGGGCAATCGCTTGAAGTCCGGGTGGTCGCCGAAACCCGTGAAGGCAGTAAGCTGCCGCGGGTGGCCCTGGCAGGGAAATCGAAGGACTTTCGCTTCCTCGATCCTTGGGGCACTGCTGCTGTTGAACGGGTCGAACCGGGTGACGAGACCGTCGCCATGGCCTTTGACATGGTCATCTCAGAGACAGTGAACCTGCCGGGCGGTGGCAATATCACGCTGGAGCGTACGCGCGCGCTGGTCGCCGTCGATGTCGATACGTCCGGCCGGTCTGACACGGGGCGCGCCGCCAACCGGGCGCTCAAGGTCAATCTCGACGCCGCGGCCGAACTCGCCCGCCAGATCCGGCTCCGGAATCTCGGCGGCCTCATTGTGATGGATTGCGTCAGCCCGTTGAACCGCGAGTCAGGCAAACAGGTACGCGACCGTTTCAATACCGTCTTCCGGAGCATTTCCGATCAGCGGGTGCGGGCGCTGTTACCCTCCGATCTCGGGCTCCTGCAGGCGTCGGTCGAATGGGCAGAGACCCCCATCGCGGAACGCCTGCTTGATCCGTCAGGTTCAAAATCATCCCGGACAGTCTGTTTCGACGGGTTCCGGCGGCTGGAGCAGGAAGCGCGGGCGAAGCGCATGGACAGGCTGCGCCTTGACCTGCCGGGCCACGCCCTTGCCTGGCTGAACAAGGAGGGAGACGAACTCAGACAAGCCCTTGCGGAAAAGTACGGCGACCGCTTCACTTACGACTCGACCGATCCGAAATCCCCTATCGTTGCCACAGTCCCATGAGCCAGCCCGTGCCCCCTGAAAAGCGCCAGCCCAAATGCGCCCAGTGCCGCAAGAAACCGGTCTCTGCAGAGTACCGGCCCTTCTGCTCCAAACGCTGCGCAGATGTAGACCTCGGCAAGTGGCTGAATGACGGTTACGCCATTCCCGGCCCGCCTGTCGAAGACGACGAGGACTCCCCGCGTCCCGGCCCCCATTCCGGCGAGGCCGGGGATATGTCAGCAGAAGACTGAAATCGGCATAGACAAGCCCGCAGGGCTCCGTTAGATAGCGCCCTTCCCCACGGCCCGCCCGGGTAGCTCAGGGGTAGAGCAGCGGATTGAAAATCCGCGTGTCGGTGGTTCGATTCCGCCCCCGGGCACCATTTTTTCCAGACAATACGAAAACTCACGCCGCCTCATCCTGCCCCGGTGCCCGTTGCGCGGAGGCATCCAGTACGCCGGGCGTGTCCCAGGCGCCTTCGGGGCGGATGATCATGTAGGGGTCCGCTTCCATCGGCAGGGCGGCCGGGTGTTCGGGGACGAAGATCTCGATCTCGCGATACTCATAGTCCGAAAACCAGAACGGTGCCCGGCCCGGCAGGAGACGGCAATTGAACGTGCGTGACCAGACCGGCCAGAGCCGCGCCTGAATCTGGCCGAGCATGCGCCGGTAGCCCTTGCGCGCCACCAGTTCGAACATCTCCGCCAGCAGGACGCGCAGGCCCATGCGCCCCCGTTCGCGCGGCAACAGCGCAATCCGCTCCAGTTTTGCAAAGTCTGCAAACCAGCGCACGCGCAGTGTGCCCACCGGCTCTGCCCCGTCGAACAGAAGGAAATGCGTGCTGCAAAGGTCGTTGCCGTCATATTCCTCTTCATACGGACAGGCCTGTTCCGACATGAACACCGCCGCGCGGATGGCCGCCACCATCTGCAACTCGTCCAGCGAACGCACTGGCCGGGCGCTGTAGCGCTCCCAGGCTGAGTCCGGCACTGGTCGCCGCAATCCCAGTTTCCCCACCTCCGGCCGTGTCATCAGGCAGCCTCCGACCCGGTCGAGAGCGCTTCCTGCACCCAGAGATCAGGCAGGCCGCCTTCAAGCGGCGAAAAGCCGAGGGAGGCCATGGACCGCTTGCCGTCATCCGTGGCACCGCGGGCGAAGGTGGGCACGGCCGCGAACTGCTCCACCCGCATCACGGCCGCCGCCGTCATCACGGCACGCCGCGCTTCCTTCGTCGCGCCGGCATAGACGCCGATATAGACCCCAGCGACATCCCGCCCGTGCCAGGCCAGATGCGCCGGTGCCGGGTCTGCAGGGCAGTAAGTCCCATCCCGCACGGCCTGCTCACCTGCAGGCGAAAGCGGCAGGACAAGGAACACGCCCTCAATCGGGTTGCCCGTGACCCAGGCCGTCATCCCGGTAACGACATCCATACGCATCACGGCGTCCGCTGTGGCGATTTTTGAGTTCATCAGGGACTCGGCCAGGCGGATGCCATCGCCCAGCTCCCGGATGGTCGCATGCCGGAAGCCCAACTCCCGTGCACGCTGCTCAACCAACACAATGTCTACGTGTATTGTAGACATTTTACCATTTCTCGTTGCTTTCATGCCGACTCTCCACTACACGCTTAAATTGAGTTTTTCAGGTTTTGCGGGAGGGGGCTTTAGCCGTGGAAGAAAGGGGGCGTTTCAGCCCTGCAAGGGGACGCAATGCAGGCTGAGCTATTTGACTGGGACAAAATCCGGGTCTTCCGGACGGTCGCCCATCTCGGCAGCATGAGCGCTGCAGCGATCCGGCTCGGCGGCTCTGTGCCAACGATCAGCCGCCGCGTCTCAGACCTGGAAGCAGACCTCAACACACAGCTGTTCCATCGCTCCACGCGCGGCATCGAACTGACGGAAGCCGGCAGCATTCTGCTTCGCCATGCCGATGTGATGGCCGACGTGATGGAAGCGGTGGAGATCGATGTGGCAGACCGGCAAGGGACACAGACCGGTATTGTCCGCCTGGATGTGGATGAGGCCTTGCTGGCCTGGTGGCTCATGCCGCAACTGCCGGTCTTCCTGCGCAGTCATCCTGGCATCGACCTGCGAACCAGCGCTTGGACCCCGCCCACGGCGGAGGCGCTCAATCGCGCAGATATACTGACGACGCTTGACCGCCCGGTGCAGTCAGACCTTGTGACGCGGCGCCTCGGCAAAGTGCACTACGCCATCTATGCCGCGCCAACGCATCCGGCGGCCGAACATGGGCCAGCCAGTCTTGAGGACATCGACACCGTACGATGTGTCTTTCCCCTTGGGCTGGCCGACCGGATTGCCGGAAGCCTGACACCGGCAACCCCGCTCCGGCAGTTTTGCGAACGCTCACCGGTGACCAACAGCCTTGCGTCCGCCCTGGCGGAATGCCGGTCCGGCGCCTCTCTTTGCGCCCTGCCGACTTTTGTTGAAGCATCGCACACGGATATTTTCCGCATCTGCCCCCTGCCAGAGATCCGGGACGACATCTGGCTGTCCTTCCCTGAACGCGCGCGGCGGCTGGAACGCTGCACGACGGTGCTCGACTGGCTGCGTGGCCTGCTCAATGCAGAGGCGCATCCCTGCTTCCGGCAGAACCCGGCGCAGGCCCTGCGTATGGAGCCAGCACCGCTGCTACGCCGTCAGGCCTGAGCCAACCGGGTCAGGCCGCGACGAAACCCTGCAGCTCGGCCGCGGTCTGACGGACCTGTTCCGGGCTGCCGAACAGCTGCCGGTTCACGCCGATCCGCTTGAACCAGTAATGCAGGCCCAGCAGGTCCGTGAAGCCCATGCCGCCATGCACTTCCGTCGCCGTTTTCGCTACAAACGTGCCGACTTCGGCAAGGTGCGCCTTGGCGAGGTTTGCCATGACCAGGGCTTCCGGATCTTTGGTGTCCATCGCATAGGCCGCATGCCAGACGAGGGCCCTTGCGGGCTCCAGCTTCGCGGCCATTTCGGCACAGAGATGCTTCACCGCCTGGAACGAACCGATCACCCGGCCGAACTGTTTGCGTTCCTTCGCATACTCCACCGCCTTGTCGAGCATGGCCTGCGCCGCACCCAGCGTATCAGCAGCGATCAGCAGGCGGGCGGCAGCCAGCGCAGACGCGTCCGGCTGTGTGCTGGTTTCCGCCATCGTACCGTCGAAGGTGAGCTGCTGGAACGTGCGTGTCCGGTCGATTGTACGCATCGGCTCGGCTGACCAGCTGTCTGCGACATGGAAACTGCCGCTCGTGTCAGCCAGAAGGACATGGGTCGCGCCGTCCGGAACATCGGCCAGCAGGCTGGTCCCGGTGAGGCGGCCATTGTCCACTGTCACCCCGGCACCATCGCGGCGCGAGGAAAGCTCTGTCAGGGCAAGACCGAACACCATTTCCCCGTCTGCGATGCCGCGCGGATAGTCTTCCTGATAGTTCGGCAACAGGTCAGCCGCGACGGTCGCCGCAAGGAAGCCGGACGGCGCCACAGTGTAGCCGAGCGCCTCCTGCACGAGACAGGCCTCCAGCAGGCCAAGACCCGAGCCGCCCATCATTTCCGGAACGTGCAGGCCCATGATGCCCATTTCCGCAAGCCCGGCATCCAGCCCGGCTTTGGCCTCTGCATCCCCGTCGGCAATCTTGCGGATCGTATCGAGAGAGGCATTGTCTTTCAGGAATCCGCTGATCGAATCCTGCAGCATGCGCTGGTCTTCTGAGAGTGCGAATTCCATGACTTACACCTTTGCCGGCTTGGGTTCGCGCGGCATGCCGAGGCCGCGTTCGGAGATGATGTTCTTCTGGATCTGCGCCGTGCCGCCGCCAATGATCAGGCCGAGATCATACATATAGCGCCACTGCCACGACCCATCCGCCCTCAGATGATCTCCTTCACCATAGAGAATGCCGAGTTCGCCCAATGCATCGATGGCGAGCCCCGCAATCTGGTGGTTCAGCTCACAGCCCTGCAGCTTCACGATCAGGCCGGCGAGCCCCGCGCTTTCCCGCTTCAGGCTGGCCGTCGTCACGCGCAGGCCGTTGGCCTGCATCGCATAGACTTCGCCCTGCAGCTTCATCAGCCGGTCCCGCAGCAGCGGATTGTCGATCAGGCGCTCCCCGTTCAGCGTCTCGGTCTTCATCAGCTCGACGAGTTCGAGGAACCGTGCCTTGGTGGCGTTCGGGTCGCCCAGCATGCCGCGTTCATGAGTCAGCGTGGCGTTCGCCACCTGCCAGCCCTTGTTCTTCTCGAACACGATCCCGCTCTGCGGCACGCGCACATCGGTGAAGAAGACTTCGTTGAAGTTGGCATTCTCCGTCATGTCGACCAGCGGGCGCACTTCAATGCCTGGCGTGTCCATGGAGAACAGGACATAGCTGATGCCGTGATGCTTCTTCGCGTCAGGGTCCGTCCGCACAAGGCAGAAAATCATGTCCGCCTGTTTCGCCGTGGAGGTCCAGATCTTCTGGCCATTGATGATGAAATCGTCGCCGTCTTCCACGGCCGCCGTACGCAGCGCCGCAAGGTCAGACCCCGCGCCCGGCTCGGAATAGCCCTGGCACCAGATCATCTCGCCATGCAGGGTCGGGCGGATATAGGCTTCCTTCTGCTCCGGCGTGCCCAGCTCCAGCAGGGTCGGCACCAGCATCGAGATGCCCTGCCCGCCCATCGGGCGGGCGATACCCGTCCGCGCAAACTCTTCCGCGATGATTCGGGATTTCAGCAAATCGGGCTCTGCGCCATAACCGCCATATTCCTTCGGGATCGTGCGGGCGGTCAGCCCGTTTTCGATCAGGAATTTCTGCCAGGCGAGACGCTTGGGATGTTTCATCCCCCTGTCTTCCGGGCCGGGGGCTAGGTGGGCATTTTCCGTCAGGATACGGTTCACGTCCTGCCGGAAGGCTTCGTATTCGGGGCTTAGATTTAGTTCCATACCCTTATGCTGGGACGACTTCCCCAAGGTTCGCCAAGCAAAAAAACGCCTTCGCACCCGCACAATAAACACCCTTGCGGCAGGCCTTGCGCGGACGCTGCGTCAACGCGGTTACGTCACGCCACAGATCACACGCGCACCAGGGAGCGAAACCAAATGCCAGTCGAATATGAGAAAAAGGGCCACGTCGCCATCATCACGATGAACCGTCCGGAAGCCCGCAACGCCATCAATGGCGAGATGGCCCAGACGATGGAAGCCGCCCTCGACCAGATGGAATCCGATCCGGAAGTCTGGGTGGGTATCCTGACCGCCGTCGGCAAGGCCTTCTGCGCCGGGGCGGACCTGAAAGAAATCTCGGCGGGCAACGGCGCCGCCCTTTCCACCAAGAAAGGCGGGTTTGCAGGGATTGCAAAGCGCGAGCGCACGAAACCGCTGATCGCGGCCATCACGGGCTCCGCGCTCGCAGGCGGCACGGAAGTTGCCCTCTCCTGCGACATGATCATCTGCGCCGAAGACACGAATTTCGGCCTGCCCGAAGTGAAGCGTTCGCTTGTCGCCGGGGCCGGCGGCCTGTTCCGCCTGCCGCGTGTGATCGGCAAGGCCATGGCACTGGAAGTCATCCTCACCGGTGATCCGCTGCCGGCCCAGCGCGCTTACGAGCTCGGCATGGTCAACAAGGTCGCCCCGGAAGCCGAAGTGATGGCTGAAGCGGAAAAGCTCGCTGCCCGCATCACGGCCAACGCCCCACTCGCCGTCGCCGCTAGCCGCTCGGTCGCCATCGAAGCGACCAGCAAGACGGACGAAGAGCTCTGGAAAGACAGCGGCAAGGCCTTCGCCAGCATCGTCGGCACGGAAGACTTCAAGGAAGGCCCGAAAGCCTTCATCGAAAAACGTGCCCCGGTCTGGAAGGGCAAATAGGCTCCCACTTCATCCTCCCCTGCGAAGCGGGGGAGGTGGCAGGCGGCGGAGCCGGCTGACGGAGGGGGGAAACACCGAAATCATGGCGAGAGCCCCCTCCGCCTCGCTGCGCTCGGCACCTCCCCCGCAAGCGGTGGAGGATAAGTCCTAGCGCTTCAACCACTCCAGCACGCCGCGTCCGGCTGCCCGGCCTGTCGCCATGCAGGCCGTAATGAGATAGCCGCCCGTCGGCGCGTCCCAGGCAATCATCTCGCCCGCGCAGAACTGGCCGGGCCTAGCTTTCAGCATTAATTGGTCATCGAGCGCCTCCCACGCGACGCCGCCCGCCGTCGAGATCGCCTCGTCCAGCGGCACGGTGCCCGTCAGCCTGAGTGGCAGCGCCTTGATCGCCTCCGCCGCGCGCGCCGGATCGTTCAGGGCTTCGCGGTCCGCGCACTCGAACAACAGCGCCGCTTTCACACCGGTGAGCTTCAACGCCTTGCGCAGCCGGTTGGATAGCGACTGTTTCGCCGGGGCCGCCGCGAGCCGCTTCGCGATCTCTGACGCATCCATGTCCGGCAACAGGTCCAGCCACAGCGTCGCGCTGCCTGCCGCGTCGATTTCGTCTCGCAAGGTGGCAGACAGCGTGTAGACGCCGCCGCTTTCCACGCCGCGTGCCGTGACAGCGAATTCCTCGCGAGTCACCTGCCCGCCTGCCGAAAGCTGCACGCCTTTCACCGGCGCACCCGCAAATCGCTCCCGAATCCTGTCCGACCAATCGACGGTGAACCCGCAATTGGAGGGCTTGAATGGCGTCACGTCGATTCCCGCCTGATCGAACAGGCTGGCCCATGCCCCGTCCGATCCGAGCCGCCGCCAGCTGCCGCCCCCCAGCGCGAACACGGTCGCGGCGGGGCTGACCATTACCTCTCCCTCCGGCGAGTGGAATGTCAGCGCACCATCCGGCGCCCAGCCGGTCCAGCGGTGTTTCAGGTGAAGCCGCACGCCCCGGTCCGCCAGCCGCCTTAGCCAAGCGCGCAGCAGCGGGGAGGCCTTCATCGATTGCGGGAAGATCCGCCCGGTCGGGCCGACATGCGCGGGCATGCCGAGGCCTTCCATCCAGCGGGTCACCTGATCCGGTCCGAATGCTCCGATCTGGTCAGGGAATAGTCCGCTATAGTCATGGTATCGCATGAGAAGATCATGCTCTGATCCGGTATGGGATATGTTCAGTCCGCTTTTTCCGGCCATCAGGAACTTGCGGCCGGCGCTCGGCATCGCCTCGTAGACATCCACGACAACACCCGCTTCCGACAGCACTTCAGCGGCCATCAGGCCGGCCGGGCCGGAACCGATAATGGCGACGCGATCAGTCGTCACGGATCACCCGCGCCTTGCCCCGGCCAAGCGCCAGCGCCTTGATCGCGCCCCGGAATGTCTGCACTTCCTGCCGCGTCCAGTCCGCCCGGATCAAGGCGGCGCGGAGGTTGTCCTTCATCAGAGCGGTCTTCTCCGGGGGGAAGAAATATCCTGCTCTTTCAAGCTCTTCCTCGAAGTGCTCAAACATGCGGTAAAGCTCGTCACGCGGGGCGAGATCGCCGAGGCCGGCCTTGTTGTCCCCCTCGTCGGCGCGCGGTCCGATGGCGAGCTTCCCCCACTCCGCGCAGAACACGCAGACGGCCTGGGCAAGGTTCAGGCTCTTGAAATCCACGTCCACCGGATAGGTCATCAGGAAGTCGGAGACCGCCACAGCATCGTTCGGCAGGCCGGACTTCTCCGCCCCGAACATGATCGCCGATTTCCCGGTGCCGAGCCGTGCATGCGCCGCCTCCGCCGCATCCTGCGCATCACCGACCCGCTTCTCCATCCCCCGCAGCCGCGCCGTCGCCGCGGCGAGCCAGGTGATCCCTTCAAGAGCATCCTGTAGTGTTTCATACACAGACACGGCTACACCCGCGTCGAAGGCGCCCGCTGACATCGTGTCTGCCGCCGGATTCGGCCAGCCATCGCGCGGTGTCACGAGGCGCAGATCCGTCATCCCGAAATTCCGCATCACGCGGGCCGCAGCCCCGATATTCTCGCCGAGTTGCGGGGAATGGAGGATGATTGCTGGAGATTCAGGCATAGCGGCCTGTGAGTATCCGCTGCGCCCAATTGGTCAATACATCAGATTCAATTTCTACTGATGAGGCCGCGTGTGGCATGAGTTCTGGCAGTTATTCAGAACCGACATGTACACGTCATGACATCCGTAAACCGCGATCAAATCCGGATTCATCGTTTGTGTACATACATTTTGTGCTTCCTCGGCATGAGCAAAGCAATGCTGCAAACACTGCTTAAACGTATAGTCAGGAGGCATATGGAAGCCTGCTGATAAACCCCACCACGTCGAAAACCTGTCCCATTCGTTAAAAGACCCATTCATGCCAGGCGTATAATTTCCATAGTCCGGCCCCTCATCGGGACAGTTCGCACCAAAGCAAGTCACCTGTGCTGAGCTCGTTTGCAGGGACGCCGCAATTACCATCGACACAAAGCCCACAAGTATCGACCTCATGTGTCCGCTCCCTTTGGTTGCGGATTATTCTCCCATAGATAGTTTCACAAACACCTCCGGCCCACAAGCTTTTTCGTGTGAACTCTGCGATAATCTAACCGTCGAAGTTCACCGCAATAATGATGAGCATTCCCTGTTTTGACGCCTGCCCGGGCTCTGCTATAGGCCTGCCAGACAATTACAAGCGCAAGGACTTCCAAATATGGCGAAAATCAAGGTCAAGAACCCGATCGTCGAGATGGACGGGGACGAAATGACCCGCATCATCTGGCAGCTTATCAAGGACAAGCTGATCCACCCCTACCTGGACGTCGACCTGAAGTATTACGACCTGTCGATCCAGAAGCGCGATGAAACCGACGACCAGATCACCATCGACGCCGCCAATGCCACCAAGAAATACGGCGTGGCCGTGAAGTGCGCGACGATCACGCCGGACGAAGCCCGCGTTGAAGAGTTCGGCCTCAAGAAGATGTGGCGTTCGCCGAACGGCACGATCCGTAACATCCTCGGCGGCGTCGTGTTCCGCGAGCCGATCGTGATCTCGAACATCCCGCGCCTCGTGCCGGGCTGGACCAAGCCGGTCGTTGTCGGCCGTCACGCCTTCGGCGACCAGTACAAGGCCACCGACTTCCTCGTGCCGGGCAAAGGCAAGCTGACCATGAAATGGGAAGCCGAGGACGGGTCCGACTCCAAGGAATTCGAAGTGTTCGACTTCCCGAGCTCCGGTATCGCGATGGGCATGTACAACCTTGACGAGTCGATCCGCGACTTCGCCCGCGCCAGCATGAACTATGGCCTGCAGCGCAAGTGGCCGGTCTACCTGTCGACCAAGAACACGATCCTCAAAGCCTATGACGGCCGCTTCAAGGACATCTTCCAGGAAGTGTTCGACAACGAGTTCGCCGACAAGTTCGCTGAATTCGGCGGCACCTATGAGCACCGCCTGATCGACGACATGGTGGCGGCTGCCATGAAATGGTCCGGCGGCTATGTTTGGGCCTGTAAGAACTATGACGGTGACGTCCAGTCCGACACGGTTGCCCAGGGCTACGGCTCGCTCGGCCTCATGACCTCGGTCCTGATGAGCCCGGATGGCAACACGGTCGAAGCGGAGGCCGCACACGGCACCGTGACCCGCCACTACCGCAACCACCAGAAGGGCGAAGCGACCTCGACCAACTCGATCGCCTCGATCTACGCCTGGACGCAAGGTCTCGACCATCGCGGCCGGATGGATGGCACGCCGGACGTACGCAAGTTCGCCCAGACGCTGGAAGCGACCATCGTGAAGACCGTCGAGTCCGGTATCATGACGAAGGACCTCGCCCTGCTGGTCGGCCCGGATCAGGGCTACCAGACGACGGAAGGCTTCATCGAGAAAGTCGCCCAGAACTTCGAAGAGGCCATGTCGAAGGCCTGATCCTTCCGGCAGAGCCAATAAAAGAAAACCCCGCAGCACGCTGCGGGGTTTTTTTATTGGGCGTCAGGCGCTTCAGATAGAGGCGCTTCAGATACAGCCGCCGGATTCTCCGCCGCGGCGTCCGGCGATCTGTCTCCGCGCAGCACGTACCAGACAATGCCGACCAGCATGGCCATCGGGATCAGCCAGAACAGCCACACAGGCCGCGCAGGAGCGCGTTCTGGCAGGTCTGGCTTCGGATCACCGGGGTCAGTCATTCAGGGTCCTGTCGGAGTGTTGAATCGCCGCTCTACCTGCGAGCGTCGTCAATGACGCGCCCAAGTCAAGCATTGTTCTGGATCAGGCCTCACCCAGCAGGCGGCGGACATGGTTTTCTAGGTCCAGCTGGCGCAGGCGTTTAAGACGCTCGACCAAGAGGATCCGGCGCAGCCGCTGATAGGCGACTTCAAGATCTTCATTGACGATGACATAGTCATAACGGCGCCAGTGCATGATCTCGCGCTTTGCGTCTTCCATGCGCCGGGCGACGATTTCAGGTGTCGAACCGGGCCGGGCGGCAAGCCGCTGTTCCAGCGCACTGATGCTGGGCGGCAGAATGAACACAGACACCACGTCATTCGGCATCTGGTCGTGCAACGCATCGGCGCCCTGCCAGTCGACATCGAAGAGAACGTCCTCCCCCGCCTCAAGCCGTGCGACGGTGTCGGCTTTCGGGGTGCCATAATATTTATCGAACACATGGGCCCATTCGAGGAACTCGCGGCGCTCGATCATTTCCTGGAACTGTTTTTCGCTCCGGAAGAAATAATCCTTGCCGTCTTCCTCTCCAGGCCGCGGCTCACGCGTCGTGGCGGAGACTGACAGTTTCACATCATGGAACTCATCGATCAGTTTCCGCGCCAGCGTCGTCTTGCCGGCGCCGGACGGGCTGGACAGCACCAGCATGAGGCCCCGGCGCGTGCCGCTGTCTTTTGGGTGTCCGCTATTCGACATTGGCCGCCTGCTCCTTGAACTGGTCGATAAGTCCTTTGAGACCGAGTCCCGCATTCGTCAAATCGAGGCTGATGGATTTCGAGCAGAGCGTGTTGGCTTCGCGGTTCAACTCCTGGGCCAGGAAATCCAGTTTCCGGCCGACGGGCGAGCCGCCCGCAAGCAGCTCACGCGCCGAAGCAAAGTGCGCGCTCAGCCGGTCAAGTTCCTCACGCACATCCGCCTTGGCGGCGCTGAGGGCGATCTCAGCGGCCATCCGGTCCTTGTCGACCCGGCCATCGGGATCGAGCTCGTCCAGCTGCTTTGTCAGGCGTTCCTTGAGCAAGGCAGGCTGGGAGGCCGCCAACTCACCGGCTTCTCGCCAGTGCGCCTCCATGCCAGCGACAAGGCCTTCCAGCAGCTCCGCCAGCACGCCGCCCTCGCGCTGCCGCTCAGCTTGCAGGGCCTGCAGGGCATTCTCGCCGGCACTGATCAGCACCGTTGTGATTGCTTCGTCCCCCGCCAGATCGCGAAGGCTGGACGCACCGGGCTCCACGACGCCCTTGACGTTCATCAGGCTCGCGAACACATCGCCCGACAGAGCCGTGCCCGTCCGCTTTTCTACGGCGGCAGCCAGCGCATCCAGAAGCGCATTGTTGATTGTCGCCGAGTCCGCGCCGCTTGCGAGGTCGATCCGAAGTGCGACCTGCAGGGAACCACGCTTGAAGAATTTCGGTGCGGCCGTCTTGATGGCGCGCTCCAGCGCTTCGAATCCCGGCGGGTAGTTCACGCGCACATCGAGGCCGCGGCCGTTGACGCTTTTCGCTTCCCAGGCCCAGCTGCCCCACTCGGCTTCACCCGCCACACGGGCAAAGCCGGTCATCCCCGAAAGTACGCTCATTCGCCTGCCCGCTCCCGTGCGATTTCTTTCCGCTCATAGGCGCGATAGGCCGCCACATTGCGATTGTGCTCCGCCAGCGTCTTGGCGAACAGGTGCCCGCCCTTGCCGTCAGCGACGAAGAAAATGTATTCCGTATGCGGCGGGTTCAGCACCGCCTCGATCGCACCACGACCGGGATTACAGATTGGTGTCTTCGGCAAGCCGTCGATCTGGTAGGTATTCCAGTCCGTCTTCGTGTCGATTTCTGACCGGCGCAAAGTGCGGCGCTGACCTCTCGCATTGTAGAGCGGTTCACCGCGCGACACGCCGTAAATGATCGTCGGGTCGCTTTCCAGCCGCATGCCGCGCTTCAGGCGCGTCGTAAACAGGGCTGCGATTTCCGGCTGTTCGTCAACGCGGCCGGTTTCCTTCTCGACAACGGAAGCCAGGATCACGGCCTCATAGGGTGTTTTCACCGGGATTTCAGGATCCCGCTCCGGCCACAATTCCTCGAGCAATTCCGTCTGCTTGTCCTGCATGAGCTGGATCAGCTCGGCGCGCGTCATCCCCCGATCAAACAGGTAGGTGTCCGGCAGGAGGGAGCCCTCCGCCACCTCCTCTTCCGGCATATCCCCGACGAGGACCGGATCGGCCTCAATCACTTTCAGGAGCTGCGCCGTCGTGCGCCCCTCTGGCAAGGTGATCTTGTAAAGAATGCCTTTGCCTTCGATCAGCGTGTGCAGCACTTCAACCATGCTGGCGCCGCGTTCGATCTTGAACTCGCCAGTCTTGATGTCGGTTTCTGTGTTATCCAGCTTGGCTTTCAGTCGGATCAGATTGGCACTGCGAATGATGCCTTCCTGTTCCAGACGGACCGCGACGCCAGCGAGGCCCTCACCCGGTTCGACATGGAACACGACATCTTCGGCCAGCGGGCCGTCACGGTTCAGCGCATCCTGCATCCAGACCCAGCCGGCACCGGCAGCGGCCCCGCCAATGACGAGGACGAGGACAATGAGCGACAGCAGGCCCTTCAGGAATTTCATGCGCAGCCTCAATCAGCGGGTTTCCTGCACCGCAGCCTAAGCGGGGTGCAGGACTCCGGAAAGGGACTTACTTCACCTCGCGCAGGACAAGGCTCGCGTTGGTTCCGCCGAAGCCGAAGCTGTTCGACATGGCGGCACGCACGCGGCCCTTCTTGGCCTTGTGCGGGATCAGGTCCAGCTTGGTCTCGAAGCTCGGATTGTCGAGGTTCAGCGTCGGCGGCATCACCTGGTCACGGATTGCCAGCGCACAGAATGCGCTTTCAATTGCGCCAGCAGCGCCGAGCAGGTGCCCCACAGCCGACTTCGTCGATGACATGGACATGTTGCTGGCGTGGTCGCCGAAGGCACGCTCGACAGCGCCTGCCTCGCCCTCGTCGCCTTTCGGAGTCGAGGTGCCGTGCGCGTTGACATAGTCGATCTCGGTCGGATCGATGCCGGAATTCTTGAGTGCCATTTTCATGGCACGGTAGCCACCCTCAGCGCCCTCTGCAGGGGCTGTGATGTGGTAAGCGTCGCCAGTCAGGCCATAACCCGAGACTTCGGCATAGATCTTCGCGCCGCGCGCCTTGGCGTGCTCATATTCCTCGAGCACCAGGACGGCAGCGCCCTCGCCCATGACGAAACCGTCGCGGTCCTTGTCATAGGGACGCGAAGCTTTCTCGGGCGTATCGTTGAAATTGGTCGACATGGCCTTGGCGGCACAGAAGCCGGCAATGCCGATACGGCCGATCACGGCTTCGGCGCCTCCGGCGATCATCACATCGGCATCGCCGTATTTGATGAGGCGGGAGGAATCCCCGATGGCGTGCGCGCCAGTGGCACAAGCCGTCACGACTGAGTGATTAGGTCCCTTGAACCCGTATTTGATCGAGACCTGGCCGGAGGCGAGGTTGATCAGGGCAGAAGGGATGAAAAACGGGCTGACCTTGCGCGGACCATGCTCATGCAGCGTGATCGCGGTTTCGTAGATCGACTCCAGCCCGCCAATGCCCGAACCGATCAGGACGCCGGTGCGTTCCTTCTCTTCTTCGTCTTCGGGCCGCCAATTGGCGTCTTCAACAGCCTCCTCTGCAGCCGCGAGGGCGTAGAGGATGAACTCATCGATCCGGCGCATCTCCTTTTTGGAGACGAACTTTTCGGAATCGAATGCTTCAGGGTCTCCTTCGCCACCACCGCGGCCAGTCACCCACGGAACCTGAAAAGCGATCTTGCACGGCATGTCTTCGGGATCGAACGTATCAATACGCCCGGCCCCCGACTTGCCGGCAATAAGCCGCTCCCATGTGGCTTCGCGTGTCGCCGCAAGCGGCGAAACAATACCAATACCGGTGATGACGACGCGGCGGTCAGACATGGAGACCCCTCTTGTCCAGGATGTCTTAGATGTGAGCCTTGATGTGGGTCACGGCGTCACCGACGGTGCGGATGGATTCCTGCACGTCGTCCGGAATTTCGATATTGAATTCTTCCTCGAAAGCCATGACCAGCTCGACGAGGTCCAGCGAGTCTGCGCCAAGGTCGTCAATGAAGCTCGCGCTTTCGACGACTTTGTCACCTTCCACGTCGAGATTGTCGACAACGATTTTCTTAACACGTTCAAGAACGTCAGACATGCTTACCTCTCTTAAATGCCTGAGGAATGGCCCGAAATCCGAACCATTGTGTTGCGCCTAGCACACAGTTATCCGAGCCGCCAAGCCCTTGTATCGCCACCAACTGTGCCTATCAGATCATGGCCATGCCGCCATTTACGTGCAGTGTCTGCCCCGTAACATAGGCGGCTTCGTCAGAGGCCAGATACACCGCAGCTGCAGCAATATCACCACCCTGCCCCAAACGGCCGGCCGGAATTCTCCCGAGAAGCGAACTCTTCTGCGCTTCCGGCAGGACATCCGTCATCGGTGATTCGATGAAGCCCGGTGCGATCGCGTTGGCGGTAATGCCGCGGCTGGCGACTTCCTGGGCCAGTGATTTGGTGAACCCGATCATCCCGGCTTTCGACGCACAATAGTTCGTCTGGCCCGGGTTGCCGGTCACGCCCACAACCGACGTGATGCCGATGATGCGGCCGTGGCGGCGCTTCATCATGCCCCGCACAACGCTCTTCGTCAGGCGGTAATAGGAGCCGAGATTGATGTTGATGACGTCATTCCAGTCGTCATCCTTCATCTGCATCAGCAGCTTGTCGCGCGTAATGCCGGCATTCGCGACCAGGATGTCGAGCGGGCCGACCACTTCTTCGGCCTTCGCCGCAAGGCCATCCACGGCCTCCGGGTCGGACAGGTTACAGGTCACCACGGCACTTTCGCCTGGCAGCGTCGCCGCCACCTCGTTCAGCACGCCCTCACGCGTGCCGGACAGGACGACTTTCGCGCCGGCTTCCGACAAGGCTTTCGCAATCGCGCTGCCGATGCCGCCGGAAGCGCCCGTGACGAGGGCCGTACGGCCGGTGAGTGTGAACATGGGATTATCCCTTCATGGCTTGTGCGAAGGCTTCGAGATCCTCGGGAGACCCGAGGGTGAAGCCGTTCAGTGATTTCTCGATACGGCGCTGCATGACCGTCAGCACTTTACCGTTGCCAACTTCGCCCGTCGTGTCGACGCCTTGTGCGACCATGAACTGCACGCTCTCGGTCCAGCGGACACGGCCGGTGACCTGTGCGACGAGGTTCTGGCGGATGGTTTCCGGGTCTGTCACCGGCGAAGCAGAGACATTCGCGACCACCGGGACAACAGGCGCCTTGATCTCGGTGCCCGCCAGCGCTTCGGCCATCGCATCGGCGGCAGGCTGCATCAGGGAACAATGGAAAGGCGCCGACACATTCAGCGGCATCGCCTTCTTTACGCCATTGGCCTTGGCCCACTCGCAGGCCGCATCAATCGCCGCTTTGGAACCGGACAGCACCAGTTGGCCCGGCGCATTGTCGTTGGCCAGTTCGCAGGCGCCGCCCGTCTCACGACCAGCGGCGCAGGCGGCTTCTGCCTGCTCCACATCCGCGCCCAGCAGCGCCGCCATGGCGCCTTCGCCGGGCTGTACGGCGGACTGCATGGCATTGCCCCGAATACGCAGCAGGCGCGCCGTATCGGCGATCGTCAGCGATCCTGCCGCTGCCAGCGCAGAGTATTCTCCCAGCGAATGCCCGGCCACAAAGGCAGCGTCCTTCGCCGAGATACCGAATTCGGCTTCCAGCGCCTTCATCGCTGCCAGCGAATGCGCCATCAGCGCAGGCTGGGTGTTTGCGGTCAGTGTGAGATCTTCAATCGTGCCGTTCCACATCAGGTCCGACAGGTTCTGGCCCAGAGCCTCATCGATGGCCTGGAAGACCTCCCGGGCGGCCGGATAAGCGTCCGCAAGGGCCTTGCCCATGCCGATTTCCTGACTGCCCTGGCCAGGAAAAATGAAAGCGAGTTTGGTCATCGGCGATTCTCCCGAAATTTTCGCCGTGCCTAAAGGTGAGACCGCGTGTGCGCAAGCTATTGAAATTCCTTGCCAGATAGGCTTTACAGCCGCCTTCATGGACAGGGATGCGGTCCTTGGTACTCCGGAATGAGCCGGGGGAAGAGGGGCCATCGTCCGGCAGTTTCCCACTGTCAGGCGCCGCACCCCTTTGATTTTGGGAATGAAAACATGGCTTTTTACGAGCATGTCGTGATCACACGACCTGACATCTCGCCGGCCCAGGTCGACTCTTTTGTCGAAGAACTGTCCGGCTTCCTCAAGGAAAAAGGCGCCACCATCGGCAAAACCGAATACTGGGGCCTCCGCAACCTTGCCTACCCGATCAAGAAGCAGCGCAAGGGTCACTACTCGCTGATCAACATCGACGCACCGGCTGAAGCGATCCACGAACTGGAACGCCGCCAGCGCCTGTCGGAAGATGTGATGCGCTACATGACCATCCGCGTGGAAGAGCTCACCGACGAACCGTCGCCGGTCCTCTCCCGTAAAGACCGCCGCCGCGACTAGGAAAGGGACAGGACATGGCTCAGAAACTGAACATTACGAACATCCCGGCCCGCCGTCCGTTCGGCCGCCGCCGCAAGGTCGATCCTTTTTCGGGCGATAACGCCCAGGCGATCGACTACAAAGACGTGAAACTGCTCCAGCGCTACATCTCTGAAAAAGGGAAAATCGTGCCGAGCCGCATCACGGCTGTGAACCTGAAGAACCAGCGCAAGCTTGCCCAGGCCATCAAACGTGCCCGCATGCTCGCCCTGCTTCCCTTCGAAGTGAAGTAAGGAGAGACTGACATGCAAGTGATCCTCCTTGAGCGCGTCGAAAACCTCGGTGGCATCGGCGACGAAGTGAAAGTGAAGAACGGCTTCGCCCGCAACTTCCTTCTCCCCAAAGGCAAGGCCCTGATGGCCAATGACCGCAACCGCGCCCGTTTCGAGCGTGAACGCGAAGCCATCGAAGCCCGCAACGCCGAAGCCCGCGCAGCTGCTGAGAACGAATCCCAGAAGCTCGACGGCGCCATCTTCGTGCTGATCCGTCAGGCTGGCGACACTGGCCACCTCTACGGCTCCGTCACCGCGCGTGACATCGCTGACGCGGCTGAAGCCGCCGGCTACACCGTGCCGCGTTCGGGCGTGCGCCTCGACAAGCCGATCAAAGAGATCGGCATGTACGACGTATCCGTCCGCCTCCACGCGGAAGTGACCGTCACCGTGCAGGCAAACGTTGCCCGCTCGCAGGACGAAGCGGACCGTCAGGCCAAAGGCGAAGACATTGTTGCTTCGCTGCAGGCTGCCAACCAGGCGATGGCTGACGAGCAGGCCGGCGAACTGGCCGAAGCGGCTGCTGACCGCGCTGCTGAAGGCCCGGCCGAAGAAGAATAAGCTTCCCGGCAGACAAGATCGGAAAGGCCGCACTTCCGGGTGCGGCCTTTTTCTTTGGCGAATCTGATACTTCCCGGATCATCCACCGATGACACGTATTTATCCACAGGTCTGACCGCTCTATCACCGTGCACTCTCACCTCAGGTAAGGTAGGGTTAATACCATGCCTCTCGACGATACCGGTTCCCCGAAAGACGCCATCGCACCGCCGCATAATTTGTCGGCCGAAGCCGCTGTGCTGGGTGCGATCCTGTTCGACAACAACTCGTATCAACGTGTCGCCGACATCCTGCGCTCATCGGATTTTTACGCTCCGGCGCATCAGGAACTCTATGAGGTCGCCTCGGTGATGATCCAGCAGGGCCGCATCGCCGATGGTGTGACCCTGCGCGAACATTTCGAAAAGGCTGAAAAACTCACCGAGATCGGCGGCGCCCGCTATCTCGAACAGCTCCTTGATTCGGCGGCCTTCGGCGCGGAAGTCAGCGACTACGCGCACATGATCCGCGACCTGGCCATGCGCCGCTCTCTGGTCAGCATCGGGAGCGACCTGCAGGGCCGAGCCCTGTCTCCTGCCCCTGAAGAAAGCGGCGAGCGCCAGATCGAACTGGCCGAACGCCAGCTGTTCGATCTCGCAGAGCGTGGCGCCTCGGGCCGGGGCTTCACCAGCTTTGCCGAAGCGCTGACGGAATCTTTGAAGACCGCAGAGGCGGCCTACAAGCGCGAAGGCAAGATTGCCGGTATCCCGACGGGCCTGCGCGACCTGGACGAAAAGCTTGGCGGCATGCACCGGTCCGACCTGATCATCCTCGCCGGACGTCCGTCGATGGGTAAGACATCGCTGGCGACCAACATCGCCTACAACGCGGCCTCTGCCTATCGCGCGGAGATGCAGGAAGACGGTTCCAAGAAGACCGTTGACGGAGCGATCGTTGGCTTCTTCTCACTGGAGATGTCGAACGAACAGCTGGCCACGCGTATCATTGCGGAGCGCACTGGCATCACGACCCACCGCATCCGTCAGGGTGATCTGGACAAGAGCGACTTCGAACGCCTCCGCGAAGCGACCGAAGAGCTTCAGAACCTGCCGCTCTATATCGACGACACCGGCGGTATCTCGATCAGCCAGCTGGCCGCGCGCGCCCGCCGCCTGCAGCGCTCCGTCGGCCTCGACATGATCGTGATCGACTACCTGCAGCTGATCACCGTCAGCACGTCTGGCGCCAATGCCAGCCGTGTGCAGGAGATCACCCAGATCACGACATCGCTGAAGGCGCTTGCCAAGGACCTGAACGTCCCCATCATCGCCCTGTCCCAGCTCTCCCGTGCCGTGGAGCAGCGTGACGACAAGCGCCCGCAGCTCTCCGACCTGCGTGAATCCGGCTCCATCGAGCAGGACGCCGACGTCGTCATGTTCGTCTACCGTGAGGAATACTACCTCGCCCGGACCGAACCCGGCGCCGACCCGACCGACCCGGCCTCAAACGAAAAATGGGCTCAGTGGCGCCAGCGGATGGATGAAGTTTACGGCAAAGCCGAATGCATCATCGGCAAACAGCGTCACGGCCCGATCGGCCGCGTGGAACTCGCCTTCGACTCCAACGTCACCCGCTTCGGCGACCTGACCAAGGAGCAAAAAGGCTACGCTGCAGACCTCGAATAGCGCTCAGGCCAAAGCCGCGTGGAGCAGGTCCAGCGCCTCGATGGCGAACCGGCGCATATTGTCTTCCCGGTCGCTGAGGCCGGTCTCCAGTGTCCTTGACACCTCGAACCGGTCCGGGCCGCAGACCGCCACACAGGTATGCCCGGCAGCATCGCCATAGGGATTGCCATTCGGCCCGGAAGCACCGGTTTCACAAAGGCCCCAATCCGCACGCAGCCTGCCCCGTATCGTGCGGGACAAGAGCCGCGCATAGGGTTCGGTCGAAGACCGCATGTCGCCCAGGTCCTCTTTCGTCAGACCGAGTAACCCCCGGAATGCCTGCGGCGTGTAAATCACCCCGCCACCCCGGTAAAAGGCCGAGGCGCCGGGCACAGCCAGCAGCGCTGCGGAGATCAGGCCGCCGGAGGAGGATTCGGAAATCGCGACGGTCTCGCCGCGCTGTCTGAGGCGCTCACCGATGTCGGCTGCGATGGGGAGAAGGCTTTGCATGCCTTCCATCAACCAACCGAACGGCGTGCTGGCAAGCCTGGACGTAAAGACAGGTGTTGGTTTCGCGGGCCTTTGCCGTCACACTCCTCTGGTAACCGCAGGAGGAAACTGAAATGGATCTGCATCTCAAAGGAAAGAACGCCGTCATTCTTGGCGGCACACGCGGCATCGGACGCGCGATCGCAGAAACGCTGGCGGGCGAAGGCGCGAACGTCGCCGTCTGCGCCCGGAACGCCGGGCAGGTCGCCGAAACGGTGGAAGCGCTTCAGTCACGCGGCGTGAAATCGACCGGCGCCTCTGTCGACATTACTGACGCCGATGCCCTGAAATCCTGGATCCGCAAGGCCGGGGTCGAGCTGGGGGGTATCGACATTCTCGTTTCCAACGCCGGTGCCATGGCACAGGGCAACACGCCGGAAGCCTGGACCCAGAATTTCCAGCTGGACGTGCTGGGCGCTGTGAACGCGTTCAATGCCGCGGAGCCCTTCCTCGACAAGGCCGCAAAGTCGCATGGCGACGCAGCCTTCGTCATCATCGCGTCCGTGTCGGCGGCTCAGGCCGACCGGGCGGACTCCTATGGACCGGTCAAAGCGTCGCTCATCCACTTCGCCAAAGGGCTCGCCCGCGAAAATGCGGCCAAGCGCCTGCGCGTGAATGTCGTCTCGCCGGGCATGGTCTATTTCGAGGGTGGCATCTGGCACATGATCGAGACCAACCAGCCGGAATTCTTCAAACAGGCCAATTCCCGCAATCCGACCGGGCGCTGTGCAACACCGCAGGAGATCGCCAATGCGGCCGTATTCCTCGCCAGCCCCGCCTCATCCTACACGACAGGCGTGAACCTGATCGTGGACGGCGCCGTCTCCAATCGCGTGAACTTCTGAAGGACGTCCGGATCGTGCCGGCAGGCGGGCCTTACAGCCCGCCCAGCCAGTCGATCAGATAGCGGTTCACCGCGTCCGGACGCTCCTGCTGGGTCCAGTGGCCACAGCCCTCCAGCAGGTGGCAGCCGCGCAGGTCCGCCAGGTTCGGTTTCATCGCCGCAACGATGTCGCCCTGGAACATTTTCAGCACCAGGTCCTTCGTCCCCCCAACGAACAGCGATGGCTGCTGGATCACCGGATTGGCCAGATGGCTCTTCAGGAACGCATAATCGCGCGCATGATTGCGGTAGCGGTTCAGCGGCCCACGGAAGCCGGATTTGCGGAACTGGCTGTCGTAATAGGCAACGTCTTCCTCGCTCAGCCACGGAAGCGGCATCGGCGGTTCCGGCAAGCGGTGCAGCAGCGTGTCGCCATGCTTCTTGTCCGTCGGCCATGTGCCGTCCGGCGCATCGCCGGAGATCGCATAGTAGAACTTCCGGATCGTTGCCGCGGGATCCGCTTCGAGCTCCGCTTCCGGCGGGCCAATGTCCTGAAAGTAGACCTGATAGAAGAACAGGCCGCGCTCGGTGAACACTTTGTGCACCATGTCCAGGAACATCACATCGCCCATCGGCAGGTAGGGCACAGAAAGGCCTGCCACCGCCCGGAACTTGTCCGCATGAAGACGGGCTGTGTTCCAGGCAATCGGCGCGCCCCAGTCATGGCCGACGACGACCGCTTTCTCCCCCGGTGACAAGGCTTCTGCCAGACCGGCAATGTCGCCCGTCAGGCTTTCGAGGTCATAGGCCTCCACCGGTTCCGGCCGGTCGGACTCGCCATAGCCACGGACATCCGGCGCGGCGACGCGATAGCCGGCCTCACTCAGCGCCCTGATCTGGTGGCGCCAGGAATACCAGCTTTCGGGGAAACCGTGGACGAGCACGACAAGCGGCCCGTCCCCGGCGGTCGCCACGCGAAGCGTGACGCCATTTGTCTTTACGAACTCGAAATGCTGATCGCTCACGAACCGTCACCGCCAATCCATTTGAACTCCGGTTCTTCCCACCACGGGAAGAAGTTCGGCATGCCGTCGGAGACTTTCACCGGATAGGTCGGCTTGCGCTTCTCGAGGAAGCTCATCACGCCCTCGCGGGCATCTTCGGTCTTGCCGCGCGAATAGATGGCGGCGCTGTCGACAATGTGCGCTTCCATCGGATGGCTCGCGCCCAGCATGCGCCACATCATGTGACGGGTCAGCGTGGTGGAGACAGCCGCCGTGTTGTCAGCGATCTCGCGGGCCAGTTCTTTCGCTTTGTCCAGAAGCTCTGCCTGCGGATAGACCGCTTTCACGAAGCCCGCATCGAGTGCTTCCTGCGCCGGGAAGATCCGGCCGGTGTAGCACCAGTCCAGCGCCTGCTGGATGCCGACGAGCCGCGGCAGGAAGTAGGAAGATGCCGCCTCCGGGTTGATTCCCCGGCGGTTGAAGACAAAACCGAAACGGGCGTTATCGGCGGCCAGGCGGATGTCCATCGGCAGCTGCATGGTCACGCCGATACCAACGGCCGCGCCATTGATGGCACCAATTACCGGCTTCAGGCTGTCAAAGATGCGGAGCGTCACGCGGCCACCGCCGTCGCGCTGGATGTCCTCACTGGCCGTACGGCCCGCCTCGCCGTCACCGGCGCGCTTGTCATAATCGAACGTCTTTGCGCCGGCCGACAGGTCAGCCCCGGCACAGAAGGCCCGGTCGCCATGTCCCGTCACGATCACCACGCGCACATCGTCATCCGCATCGGTGATGTCGAAGGCCTCGATCATTTCCTGCATCATCTTGCCGGTGAAGGCGTTCATCTTGTCTGGCCGGTGAAGGGTCAGGATGGCGATGCCGTCTTCCTTCTCCAGCTTGATTTCCTCGAAAGTCTTGAGCGACGTTGCGGCCATGGCCGATCTCCCTTTTGCTTCAGCGGCCAGTGAGGCGGGGTTCCGCAGGGTTCGTCAAGCGGTCAGGGCGCGCAATCGACCGGCCGGGCCGACAGGCGCCGCCGCGTCATCCGCTTGACGCGGCGCATGAACGGACAGGATAGTCCGGTTGATTTCCAGTTCGCCAGCACAGGACGCCCCTCATGAGACTGACGCCCGCCTTCGCCGCGCTTGCTATCGCTTCGGCCATGACTGCCCCGGCCCTGGCCGAAACCACATATGTCTCGGCAGACCGCTTCATCGATCCGGCAGATGGCAAAGTTATCCGGAACGCAGCGTTCATGATTACGGATGGCAAGATCACGGCCAGGGGCACGAAATCCACCCTGAAGGCCCCGAAAAGCGGCAACATCATCGAATTCGGCAGCGGATCGACGATGATGCCCGGCTTTATCGACATGCACGTCCACCTGACGGGCGACCCGACAGACGGCCCCTATTACTCCCTCAGCCTGTCGGATGAGCGCAAGGTCCTGAAAGGCGCGAAGAATGCCCGTCTGACCCTGCTGGCCGGGTTTACCACCGTGCGCAATGTCGGTGCGGACTCCTATGGGGATGTCGCCCTGCGCGATTCCATTAATGCCGGCGAGGTGCCCGGCCCGCGCATGTATGTCTCCGGCCCGCCGGTGGGGATCGTCGGCGGACACTGTTCCGACAACAATCTCCTGCCATCGGAATACGCCCTCTCAGGCGAAGGCGTCGCGACCGGCCCGTGGGAGTTCCGCGAGAAAGTGCGCGAGAACATCAAATACGGGGTCGACCTCATCAAGACCTGCTCCACCGGCGGCGTGTTCTCCAAAGGCACTGCGCTTGGCGCGGCTCAGGGAACGCTGGAAGAGCTGACAGCCGCAGCCGAAGAGGCGCATGCCCGCGGCCTGAAGATCGCCAGCCATGCCCATGGCACGATCGGCATACGCAACGCGATCCTGGCCGGTATCGACACGATCGAACATGCGTCGATCCTCGATGACGAGACGATCCAGCTGGCGAAAGACCGCGGCGTCTGGCTGTCCATGGACATCTACAACACCGAATACACCCTCTCCGAAGGCGAAAAGAACGGCGTGCTGGAAGAGTCGCTCAACAAGGAGCGCGCCATCTCCAAAATCCAGCGTGACAGTTTCACCCGCGCCGTGGATGCCGGGGTGAAGATGGTGTTCGGCTCGGATTCCGGGGTTTATCCGCACGGGCTGAACGGCAACCAGTTCTCCCGCATGGTCACCTTCGGCATGACGCCGATGCAGGCACTGCAGGCCGCGACGGTGAATGCCGCCGACGCTCTCGGCAAAGCGGGAGTCGTCGGTTGTGTGGATGTCGGTTGCTCGGCTGATTTCGTGGCTGTCAAAGGCGATCCGCTGGAAGACATCTCCATCCTCAGTGATGTGGACTTCGTGATGAAGGAAGGCGTTGTCTACAAGGTTGGCGGAAAAGCCCAGGGCGACGCGCTCTAGTCCGGCGGTATCCCATGGAATTCCACGACTTCCCCCCCGTCACGACCTATGCGGCGCCCTTCTTCGTGTTGTCCGTCGCCCTGGAATGGTGGGGCGTCAAATCCGGCCGTCTGCACGGGCGGTATGAAACGAAAGACGCCTTCACCTCGCTGGCCATGGGCATCGGTAATGTCGTCGTGAACACGGCAACCGCGACACTGTTCTTCTGGCTGCTGATCATTGCCTGGCCCTACCGGGTACTCACCCTGCCCTATACCTGGTGGAGCTTCCTTGCCTGTTTCGTGCTCTACGACTTCATCTATTACTGGAAGCACCGTTTCGCCCACCGCGCGCGCTGGTGGTGGATGGAGCATGTCACGCACCACTCTTCCGAGCACTACAATCTGACCACCGCCCTGCGCCAGCCCTGGTTCGGCCCCTTCACCGGGCTCTACATTCTCGGCCTTCCGATGGTGATACTCGGCTTCCACCCTTACCTGATCGGCTTCGCAGCGGGCTGGAACCTGCTCTACCAGTTCTGGATCCACACCGAGGCCATCAACAGGATGCCGAAATGGTTCGAGGCGGTGATGAACACGCCGTCGCACCACCGCGTGCACCACGCCACCAACCCGCGTTACCTCGACACCAATTATGCCGGTGTCTTCATCATCTGGGACAAGATGTTCGGAACGTTTGTGCCGGAACTGGACGAGGACAAGCCGGTCTATGGCATCGTCAAACCGGTCGGCTCCTACAATCCCTTCACGGTCGCCTTCCACGAATTCTTCGCCCTGATGAAGGACTGCGCCAACGATGGTCTGCGCCCGGACAAATGGTTCGGCCGCATGATCAACGCCCCGGGCTGGAGCCCCGATGGCCACCACAGCCGCTCCGTCGAGCTGAAACAGGCTTATGTCGACACCCACCCGGACCAGGCCGGCAAACCAGGACTCCCCAGATGACCAAAACGGAAGCCCTCATCGAGCGCTATTATGAGGCCTTCAATGCCGGAGACCGGGAAGGCATGCTGGCCTGCCTGGCGGATGATGTCCGCCATGACGTGAACGAAGGCACGGCCCGCGGCGGCAAGGACAAGTTCCGCGCTTTCATGGAACATATGGACACCTGCTACAGCGAGCAGCTGACCGATATGGCCATCATGGTCTCCCGGAATGGGAGACGCGCGGCGGCCGAGTTCATCGTCAACGGCATCTACAGGACGACCGACGGGGATTTGCCACCCGCGCATGGGCAGCGCTACCGTCTTCCCGCAGGGGCGTTCTTCGAGGTCGAGGACGGCTTCATCCGCCGTGTGACGACCTACTACAATCTCAGCGAATGGATCCGGCAGGTCTCGTGAAGATCCGCCCGCTTTCCGGCGCAGACCTCGACGCGGCCCTGCCCGCGCTTGCCCGCCTGCGCATCCATGTCTTCCGCGCCTGGCCCTACCTCTATGAAGGCTCCCTTGCCTATGAGGAGACCTATCTGCAGAAGCTGGCGCGCGCAAAGGATGCCTTCATCGTCGCAGCGGAGACGGACGATGGCGAAATCGTCGGCTGCGCCACCGGCTCCGGCATGGACGACCAGCATGCCGAATTCTCCCAGCCGCTTCTGACGGCCGGCTATGACCTGCCGACGACCTTCTATTTCGGGGAGTCTGTCCTGTTGCCGGAGCATCGCGGCAAGGGGATCGGGCACGCCTTCTTCGACGCCCGCGAAGCCCATGCCATTGCCCACAGCTACAAGCGGGCCTGCTTCTGCGCCGTGGAGCGGCCGGAGGACCATCCGCAACGGCCATCAGACTACGCCCCGCTCGACACCTTCTGGCAGGCCCGGGGCTACCACAAACTGCCCGGCGTGACCGCGCACTTCGCCTGGCCCGAACAGGCTGGCGGACCGGAGATCAATCACCCGATGGCTTACTGGCTGCGGCAGTTCTGACGCTTTCCGCTACGTCTCCGGTGGACGCCACCGCCAGTGTGAGTATGGTCACGCCTGACTATTCCGAAGGGGCCGGGCACAGGCGCCCCCGGAATTCGTGAGGAGACACTGGAATGCATCCCCATCACCACGCCAAGACCAATCCGGACAAGCCCGCCTATATCATGGCCGGCTCTGGCGAGACGGTCACCTATGGACAGCTCGAGGCACGTTCGAACCAGGTCGCACATGCGCTGCGCGCCGCCGGCTGCAAGCCGGGTGACACGATTGCCCTGTTTGCGGAGAACTCCCCGCGCTATTTCGAGATCTGCTGGGGCGCCCAGCGTGCGGGGCTCTACTATGTCGCCATCTCCTCGCGCCTGACGGCACCGGAAGTGGAATACATCCTGTCGGACTCCGGCGCGAAACTCTTCATCGCTGGCGCGTCCAAGCGCGCGGTCGCGGAAGAGGTGAAGGCCCTTACGAACCTCGAGCATTACTGGTCCATCGACGGTCCGATGCCCGGCTTCGCACCGCTGGAACAGCTTCGGGGCGAGTTCCCGGCTACGCCGATCGCGGACCAGACCGCCGGCACGGATATGCTCTATTCTTCCGGCACCACCGGCCGCCCGAAAGGCATCCGTCCGCCGCTTGAGCCCGACACACCGATCGATGACACGAATGTGCTTATCCAGATCCTGCAAGCCTTCTCCG
Source organism: Hyphomonas jannaschiana VP2 (assembly GCF_000685215.1). GTDB lineage: Bacteria > Pseudomonadota > Alphaproteobacteria > Caulobacterales > Hyphomonadaceae > Hyphomonas > Hyphomonas jannaschiana. Next base: position 78,039 of record NZ_ARYJ01000011.1, on the reverse strand, counting down.
GCGCGGGTACGGACAGCGTCTACCTGTCGCCCGCCCCGCTCTACCATGCCGCCCCGCTGCGCTACTGCATGACCTTCATGAAGCTTGGCGCCACGCTGGTCATCATGGAAAAGTTCGACGCGGAATCACTGCTCGCCAATATCGAGAAGCACAAGGTCACCCACATTCAGATGGTGCCGACCATGTTCGTGAAGCTGCTCAAGCTGCCTGAAGAGGTTCGGAAGAAATACGACGTGTCCAGCCTGAAATGGGTTGTCCACGCCGCGGCGCCGTGCCCGATCCCGGTCAAGGAGCAGATGATCGACTGGTGGGGGCCCATCATCGACGAATACTATGCCGGATCCGAAGGCAATGGCATGACCTGGGCGAAGAGCCCGGAATGGCTGACCCACAAGGGCACCGTCGGCAAGGCCGTTTATGGTGAGGTGAAGATCTGCGACGAGAACGGAGACGAAGTCCCCGTTGGCGAGGAAGGCCAGGTCTATTTCGCTGGTACGACGCCGCCGAACTACCACAACTCGCCGGACAAGAACGAAGCAGCCCTCAATCCGAAGCACAAGGACTGGTCGTCCCTCGGCGATGTCGGCAAGCTGGACGAAGATGGCTATCTCTACCTGACGGACCGCAAAGCCTTCATGATCATCTCCGGCGGCGTGAACATCTACCCGCAGGAAACCGAAAACGTCCTCATCACCCACCCGAAAGTGGCCGACGTTGCCGTGATCGGCGTGCCGGACGATGAGTTCGGCGAGTCCGTGAAAGCCGTGGTCCAGCCGATGCCAGGCATTGCGCCGTCCGAGGAACTTGTCGCTGAGCTGATGGAATTTGCGCAGGCGAATTTGTCGAAACTCAAATGCCCGAAAAGCATCGACTTCGACCCTGAACTGCCGCGCCATCCGACCGGCAAGCTCTACAAGCGCCTCATCCGCGACCGCTACTGGGGCAAGAAAGACAGCCGCATCGTCTGATACACGCGTATCGCGCAGGCTTGCCGCCGCCCTCAAGGCAGCGCAACATCCCCTGAGAGACGCCAAGAGGCGCAAACTCAGGGGAGAAAGCCATGGTCACACGTTCCGATTTTCCGGAAGACTTTGTGTGGGGCGCGTCCACCGCATCCTACCAGATTGAAGGCGCACATGATGAAGACGGCCGCGCACCAAGCATCTGGGACGCCTTCAGTCATACGCCTGGAAAAGTCATTGGCGGGGCGACCGGAGATGTCGCGTGCGACCATTACCATCGGTACAAGGAAGACGTCGCCCTGATGCGGCAGGCGGGCTTTACCGCCTATCGCTTTTCCGTTTCATGGAGCCGCATCATGCCTGAAGGGCACGGCGCGGTGAACGCGGCGGGGCTCGACTTCTACGACCGGCTGGTCGACGAATTGCTGGCCAACAACATCGCTCCCTGGCTTTGTCTCTATCACTGGGACCTTCCGCTCGCCCTCCACGAAAACGGGCTTGGCTGGACCAGCCGGGAAATTGTGCCGTTATTCGCAGACTATGCCGGCCTGCTCGCAGACAGGCTGGGCGACCGGGTCACGCATTGGGCCACTTTCAATGAGCCGAACATGTTCACCATGCTGGGCTATGGCGCCGGTGTGCATGCGCCGGGCATCAGGGACCGGGACCGCTGGCTGGATGCGGTCCATCATGTGAACCTGTCCCATGGCGCCGCCGTACGGCGCCTGCGCGACCAGCTACCCGGCGGCGCTCAGATCGGATCCGTTCCGAACCTGCAACCCGTGCGGCCGGCCTCTGACAATGACCAGGACAGAGAAGCTGCCGCGAGGATGGACGCCGTGATGAACCGGGCAACGGCCGATCCCGTATTCCTCGGCAAATACGATCCGCTAACGCGCGAATGGATGGGCGACCGGATACGACCGGATGACGAAGCGGCCATCTATGAGCCGCTCGACTGGCTGGGGCTCAACCACTATTCGCCTCACTACGCCGCCGCCCGTGCAAACGCGTTCGGTTTCCGCTCCATGGACCCGCCAGAAGGCGCAGAGAAAACCCTCATGGGCTGGCATGTGGCGCCGGATGCATTCCGGGACATTCTGGTTGAGACTTCGAAACGCTACAGCGTTCCGGTCTATGTCACCGAAAACGGCATGGCTGATGATGTCGAACCGGACAACCAGGGCCAAGTGAAGGACGACGCCCGGATTTCCTACCTCGACCGTTATCTTGGCGCCCTTCTCGAAGCACGGGCCGAAGGCGCCGACATAAGGGGCTATCTCGTCTGGTCGATGCTCGACAATTTCGAGTGGGCGATGGGCTATGGTCCACGCTTTGGCATCGTCCATGTCGATTATGCAACGCAGGTACGCACGCCGAAGGCATCTTACCACTTCCTTGCAGCGCTCGCCCGCGCTAGCCCTGATGCATGACCCAGATTCCGAACCAGCGCCACCTGTTCGACATCCCTGAGGGTGTCGCCTATTTCAACACCGCCACGATGGGGCCGATGACGAAAGCCTCCGTTGAGGCAGGCCAGAAAGGCCTCGCGCGAAAGCTGCACCCCTGGACAATTCCGGATACGGAGTTCTTCGCAGACACCGAGCGCCTGCGCCCGTTGCTGGCAGACCTGATCGGCTCCGATACAGACGGCATCGCCTTTTCGCCTTCCGTCAGCTATTCGCTTGCCACAGCAGCGCGGAACCTGCCCCTGTCCAAGGATCAGGAAATCCTGCTGCTGGAGGATCAGTTCCCCTCCAACGTCTACACCTGGCGCCAGCTGGCGAAGGAAACCGGCGCCACGATCCGCACTGTGGGCGTGTCCGGCGGCGCCCACGGAAACGAAACCCTGTCGGATGCCCTGCTTGGCGCCATCGGGCCGCAGACGGGTCTCGTTGCCTGTGCCAATGTCCGCTGGACGGACGGGGCGATCCTGGACCTCGCCGCCATCGGCAAGCGGTGCCGCGAAGTTGGCGCCGCGCTGGTGCTGGACCTGACACAGAGCTGCGGCGCGCTGGCCTTCGACGTGAAGGACGTGCAGCCGGACTTCGTGGCGGTCGCCGCCTACAAATGGCTGCTCGCCCCCTACGCCACCGGCTTCCTCTATGTCGCCCCGCAGCACCGGAACGGCACGCCGCTGGAGCAGAACTGGATCACGCGGGAAGGCTCGACGAATTTTGCGCGCCTGATCGACTATACCGACAATTACGGCCCCGGCGCCCAGCGCTTCGACATGGGCGAGCGGTCGAACTTTGCGCTCCTGCCCGCCTTCGAGTCGGCAATCCGGACGATCCTCGACTGGGGTGTCGGCAACATCCAGGAAACGCTCGGCGCGCGGAACGCGGCACTGGCCGAACAGCTCGCCGGGATCGGGCTCGAATGCCCGCCCGCTGCCGAGCGCGGCGCGCACTATCTCTGCCCGCGCCTGCCGGACAGTGTTCCGGCCGACCTGACCGCCCGGCTGAAGGAAGACGGCATCTTCGTCTCGCGCCGGGGTGACCGTCTGCGCATCACCCAGCACCTCTTCACCAGCGACGGCGATGTGGAGCATTTTATCGCAAGACTTGGTCATCATCTGGCAGGCTGACGTCATGGCCTGATCCGGCATAGTCCGGCCTGGTCCGGTATAGTCATGGCGTAATCGCCGGGCTCGCGGCCGCAATTACCCTACCGTCAGGCTTGCCCCGCCGTCGCCGACGCGCCAAAACAAGCCAGCACTTTTTAAGGAGGACTCCATGGCTAACCCACGCGTCGTCGCCTTCGATGACCTTGAATCCATTGCAGGTCAGGAGGTCGGCGTCTCCGACTGGCACCTGATCGACCAGGACCGCGTCAACCTGTTCGCCGACGCAACCGGCGACCATCAGTGGATCCACGTCGACGTCGAGAAAGCCACCAAGGCCATGGGCGGCCCGATCGCCCACGGCTTCCTCACCCTGTCCCTGCTGCCGATGCTGGGCGCCGAAGTCATGCGCGTGACCGGCACGACCCGCGGCATCAATTACGGCTCCGACAAGGTCCGCTTCACGAACATGGTGCCGGTCGGCTCCAAGGTTCGCCTGCGCCAGAAATGCCTGTCGGTTGAGCCGAAGGCTGGCGGCAAGCAGATGAAAATGGAGGCCACAGTCGAGATCGAAGGCCAGGAGCGCCCGGCCCTCGTCGCAGAGTCCATCACGGTCCTCTACGCGTAAGACACTGAAGACGTGACGTTTTTTCGGCCGCTCCGGTGTTCGGGGCGGCCGTTCTGCTTCTGGCACTGGTGAAAAACGCCGCTGCCACGCCTATATTTTCCTGACCGGCCAAGGAGACCCAACATGACCCAGCGCATCGACCGTTCGGACCGCGAGTGGCGGGAACTGCTGACCGAAGAGGAATACCGTGTCGGCGTCAAAGAAGGCACCGAACGCGCCTTCACGCCCGGCAACTACAATGACGAAAAGCGGGCCGGCACCTATCACTGCAAGGGCTGCGATACCCCGCTCTGGTCTTCGGAACACAAGTTCGACTCCGGCACCGGCTGGCCGAGCTACTGGCAGCCGATTACCCCCGGCGCCGTAGCCACCAAGACCGACTTCAAGATGATTATCCCGCGCACCGAATGCCACTGCGCCACCTGCGGGCTTCATATGGGACACGTCTTCAAGGATGGCCCGCCGCCGACTGGCGAGCGCTGGTGCATCAATGGCATCGTTCTGGACTTCCGACCCGCCGAATAGGTCTGGACAGGCCCCTCTCCCGCTGGTCCATTCCCGACTGAGGTAGGATTACCCTGGACCGGAGCCAAACATGCGAAATTCACTCCTGCTTGCGGGCGCCGCCGCAGCAGCCATTCTCTCAGGATGTACAATGACCGAGAAAACTGACCTGGCCTCTGCCCCGGCCGCGCAGGCCCCCGAAACAGCTTCCGATACGCCGGTGGCCAAGCGCGTCGATTTCGAGATTACACAGGTCGGACGCACACGGGTCGATCCCTATCACTGGATGAAGGACGATGGCTGGCAGGAGGTAATGCGAGACCCGTCCGTCCTGCGCGCCGACATCCGAGAATACCTCGAGGCCGAAAACGCCTACACCAAAGCCAATCTCGAGGTGCCGACGACGGAACTGCGCGAGGCGCTGTTCCAGGAGATGAAGGGCCGGATCAAGGAAGATGACTCTACCGTTCCCGAGATCGACGGCCCGTTCGCCTACTATTCCCGATACCGCGAGGGTGGCGAATATCCGATCGTCGCCCGCCGGAACGCGACCGATGCCTTCTCGCCGGATGCCAAGGAAACCATTCTGCTCGACGGCGACAAGATGGCGGAAGGCACCGACTATTTCGCCTTCGGCAGCATTGATACCTCACCGGATCATGCCGTCATCGCCTATGCCCTCGATACGCAGGGCAGCGAATTCTATACGGTCACCATCACCAATATCGAAACGGGCGAGCCTGCCGGTGCGCCGATCTCCGACAGCTATGGCTCGTTTGAGTGGAGCGAAGACGGCAAGTCCATTTTCTGGGTCCACCGGGACGAAAACGCCCGGCCGGATGCCGTCTACGAACGCGATCTGGAAACCGGGGAAGATAAACTGATCTATGAGGAGAAGGACCCCGGCTTCTTTGTCGGCGTCTCCAAATCCGCTAATCGCGAGAAGATCTTCGTGACCTCCTCGAACCACACAACATCCGAGTGGCACTGGTTTGATTCGCGCGAACACGCCCCGACGCTGCATACGATTGCCCCGCGCGAAGACGGCATAGAGTATTCGGTCGTTGTCTGGGACGGCCAGTTCTACATCACGACAAATTCCGGTGGCGCAGTTGACTTCAAGGTCATGCGCGCGCCCTTCGAGGCGACATCGCGGGATGAGTGGGAAGAGGTCATTGCCCACCGCCCCGGCACGCTGATCCTCGGGCTGCAGGCGCAGAAAGACTACCTTTCCCGCATGGAACGCGAGAATGGCCTGCCTCGCATTGTGGTGCGCGCCCGCGCCGATGGCGCCGAGCACGAGATCAGCTTCGACGAAGCCGCCTACGATCTGGGCCTCGATTCCGGCTACGATTACGACGTGCCGATGCTGCGCTTCGACTATGCCTCGCCCACAACACCTGATCAGGTCTACGACTATGACCTAAACACGCATGAGCGCATCCTGCGCAAGACGCGTGAAGTGCCCTCTGGCCACAACCCGGACGACTATGTCGCCGAACGGGTCATGGCGCCCAGCTGGGACGGTGTGGAGGTGCCAGTCACCCTGCTGCACCGCAAGGACACGCCGATCGACGGGACAGCCCCGATGCTGCTCTATGGCTATGGTTCCTACGGTATCACCATCCCGGCAGACTTCCGCACCAGCCGCCTGAGCCTCGTCGATCGCGGCTTCGTCTATGCCATCGTGCATCCGCGCGGCAGCATGGCGAAGGGCTACCAGTGGTATCTCGATGGCAAGCTCGAGAAGAAGGAAAACACCTTCAAGGACTTCGTGGCTGCCGGGCACTATCTCGTCGACAAGGGCTATGCCGCACCGGACAAGGTGGTCGCCATGGGCGGCTCCGCGGGGGGGCTCTTGATGGGCGCTGTCGCGAACATGGATCCGGATCTGTTCGCCGGCATCATTGCGGCGGTCCCCTTCGTGGATGTGATCAACACCATGTCGGACGAGAGCCTGCCGCTGACGCCGCCGGAATGGCCCGAATGGGGCAACCCGCTCATCAGCGCTGAAGATTACGACCGGATCGCCGCTTACAGCCCCTATGACAATGTCACGAACCAGGCCTACCCGGCCATGTTCATCACCGGCGGCCTGTCAGACCCGCGCGTGACCTATTGGGAACCGAGCAAATGGGCCGCGAAGCTGCGCCACGAGGCGCCGGAAGGCGGCCCCTATTTCCTCAAGATCAATATGGAAGCCGGCCATGGCGGCGCCTCCGGCCGTTTTGAAGGCCTGAAGGAAGTTGCCACGGAATACGCCTTCGCCCTCGCCGCTGTTGGCCAGGTGGAAGATGTGGATTTGTCGAAAGACTGATCGGGAAGAGTCACGCCCTCGCTTGCGCTTCGGGCATTTCATTCCTCCTTTTGATCCCCTGGATCAAAAAAGTCCGGCAAAGCCGGACCGGAATGAAATGGTCGGAGCGGCGGGATTCGAACCCACGACCCCTAGTCCCCCAGACTAGTGCGCTAACCGGACTGCGCCACGCTCCGACGAGAGCGGCTTGTAACCAAGCCGCCCCATGTGTGCAATGAATTATGTGGGTTCAGGCTGCGCGCCGCCCAAGGGCAGTATCGATACGGGATTTGATGTCCGTAAGTTCCGACAGTGCGCCTTCCAGACGGGCGCGGCGCGCATCTGTGAGGCCTTCCGGCGTCGCTTCGGTGAAGGCCTTCGCCACGGTCTCCTGAAGGTCACGCGCCGGGCTGCTGCCGGCGGGGGCACCGGCGCCGAGCGTTGCCTCGCCAGAGAGCACAGCGGCCATGCCCTGCTCCGCGATCAGCGCCTTCGCGCCCTTCAGCGTCATGCCGCGCTCATGCACCAGGATCTGGATAGCCCGCAGTGCATCCACGTCCTGCGGACGGAACATGCGGCGGCCATCCGGGCGTTTTACCGGACGGACTTCCCGCGGAAACTTGCTTTCCCAGTAGCGGATGACATGCGTCTCGATGCCGAGTTCCGAAGCGGCTTCCCCGATAGACCGGAATGCGGTTGCGGATTTTTCGATTCGGGCCCGGCTGGCGCTCATGTCATTTCCTTCCTGGATCGTTATTTGTTGTCGACCTGTGCCTTCAGCATCGGCGAAGGGCGGAAGGTGACAACGCGCCGTGCTGCGATCGTGGCCTCCTCCCCGGTTTTCGGATTACGGCCCTCGCGCGCAGCTTTGGACCGCACCACGAAATTGCCAAACCGGGAGAGTTTCACCTCATCTTCATGCTCCAGAGCCGCACCGATCATATCGAGCGTCCGGTCGAGCAAGTCCGACGATTCCTGCCGCGTCAGACCGACTTCGCTGACGATCTTGTCGGTCACTTCGGCGCGGGTGATGGTCTGGTTGGACATGGGATTCTCCCGATCTGGTTAAGATGTAGCCAAGGATTGTTAACGGATTACTAGCGCATCCGTCAGCCAATATCCGTGAAATAATGGCGCTTGTCGCCTGATTTTAAAGGCGGAACAGGCTCGCGCCCCATGAAAAGCCGCCGCCCATCGCTTCTGACAGGATCAGGTCGCCCGGTTTCGCCCGGCCAGACCGAACCGCATGGTTCAGCGCAAGCGGGATGGAGGCCGCCGACGTGTTGGCGTGCTCCTGGACCGTGACGATCACCTTTTCCTCGGCGATGTTCATCTTCTTCGCCACGCCATCGAGAATGCGCTTATTGGCCTGGTGCGGCACGAACCAGTCAATGTCGTTACCGGTCAGGCCGGTTTCGTCATAAATCGCCTGAATGGCCGAAGAAATATTGGTGACGGCATGGCGGAACACGCGGTTCCCTTCCATGCGCACATGTCCGATCGTGCCCGTGGAGCTGACGCCGCCATCGACATAGAGCAGGTCTGACTTGGTGCCGTCAGTGCGGATGTGGTGCGTGATGACACCGGCGAGCTCATCACCTGTCCAGTCTTCAGCCTGAAGCACGGCAGCCCCGCCGCCATCGCCGAACAGGACGCACGTCCCCCGGTCCGACCAGTCGAGAATCCGTGTGAACGTTTCCGCACCGATTACCAGAGCAGTGTTGAACAGGCCCTGCCGCAACATCGAGTCCGCTGTCGCCAGGGCAAAGAGAAAACCGGAACACACAGCCTGCACGTCAAATGCGGCGCCGCCCGTCATGCCGAGCTTGGCCTGAACCGCGGTCGCAGTCGCCGGGAAGGTCTGATCGGGGGTGGTTGTCGCCAGCACGATCAGGTCGACTTCGGAAACAGGGATCCCGGCCGCCTCAAGCGCAGACCGCGCTGCGGCGGTCGCAATATCCGATGTCAGCTCACCTTCGGCGGCGACATGCCGGCGCTTGATGCCGGTCCGTTCCTGAATCCACTCATCCGACGTATCGACCATTGCCGAAATGTCATCATTGGTCAGAACTTTCTCGGGAAGATAACCACCTGTCCCGCGGATGAAACTACGCCGTGCCATGCTAAATCCCTTACAGAGCGGCCAAGTCAGCCTGCCGCCGCCCCTTTCTTCTGGATGCGTGCGAGGTTTGCAGCAACTTCTTCCGGATAATGACTCGTGGCAAGGTCAGCGGCCAGACGGCAAGCAGTTGCAAACCCCTGTGCGTCGGTTCCGCCATGGCTTTTTACGGAGACGCCACCAAGGCCCAGCAGCACCCCGCCATTGGCGTTACTCGGATTCATCTGCTCACGGAGCTGTTTAAGCCCTGAGGCGGCCAGAACGGCGCCTGCCTTCGTAGACAGATTCTTCATCAACGCCTCGCGCACGCGGGTCCCGAGCATGCGGGCCACGCCCTCACCTGTTTTCAGAGCCACATTGCCCGTGAAGCCATCCGTCACAACGACATCGACAGCGCCCATGGAGATGTCATCGCCCTCCACAAAGCCGCGATAGTCGAGATCCAGCCCTGACGTGCGGAGGATTTCATGCGCTTCGCGCACTTCGTCATGCCCCTTCATTTCTTCCGAGCCGATGTTCAGGAGGCCAATCGTCGGCCGCTCCTTGCCGAGCGTGGCGCGGGCATAGGCCTCACCCATGATCGCGAAGGACACCAGCTGGGCAGCATCGGCCTCAACGTTCGCCCCGACATCAAGGACAACCGATCGCCCTGCCAGGGTCGGCCACATCGCGGTCATTGCAGGGCGGTGAACGCCATCCATTTTGCGGAGTACCAGCATGGAGATCGCCATCAGCGCGCCAGTATTGCCCGCCGACACAGACGCATTGGCCCGGCCTTCCTTCACCGCCTCCAAAGCGTTCCACATGGAAGACCCCTTGCCCCGGCGCAGCGCCTGGCTGGGTTTCATGTCGCTGGTAATCTTGTGATCACAGTGGATGATTTCACAGCGGTCGGACAAGCCGGTATGCGCCGCCACCAATGGTGTCAGCGCCGCCTCGTCGCCAAACAGCAGGATGCGCGTATCCGGACGCTCGCGAACGAACACGGCCACGCCATCGACGATCACGCCCGGTGCGTGATCCCCTCCCATTGCATCAACTGACAGGATCGTTCCGCGAGTCATTGCGCCTTCCGGATTCGGGCTCTGCCTGGAGCCGTCCGGGCTGTTTAAGGCGCGCCTCAGACCTTGGCAACGCCGGGTGTGTTTGTCGCAGGGAAAGCAGCCCAGGGCGCCTGCCCGTCAAGAAATGCATCAGAAGGCGCAGCCTCAAAGGCATCCGCCAGCGCAGCAAGATGGCCGGCAAGGTCCGCTTCACGCCCGGGAATCGCGACGCCATTGCGTTTCAGCAAGTCCGAAAGGGCCGGGATCCGCTCGCTTTCCGGTCCTGACAAGCAAGCAGCCGTGGCCGTGCCGAGCCCGTAATAATGCTCCCCCATCTTGCGAACCTTCCGCGCGATCGAGGCATCGCCGACACCCGTTTCCCGCAAGGACGCATCGAAACCGTCGAAAACGCGGGTGTGGATATGCTGAGGCAGGCGCTTCAGCTGGGTTTCCGGACGGCGCGTCAGTTGCCAGACCAGAACCGCCGCATGCAGGCTTACCATCTGGACGCGGTGGTCAAGATCATCGGCAACGACGCTCGCAGCATAGGCTTCAGGCGCCAGCGCTGCCGACATAAGGCCACGATAGAGCGATTCCGCCCGCTGCTTCTGTTGAGCCCCGCCGCGAAAGAGGTTCCAGAATCCTGCCAATACTTGTCCTCCTGCACGCGCGTGCTTGCCAAAACCGTCCCGCTACCGCTAGGTCTGAAGCGGACCACTATCAGGAGTTTGCCGATGGCGCGACGCGCAATTCTGGCCGCAGGCCTCATGGCCCTTCCGCTGACCGCATGCCTGACACCCAGCCGCGACTATCACGGCTATGTGGCGGACGAAACGCAGCCGGAAGACATCCAGCCCGGAGAGGACACCCGGTCCACCGTGCTGGCACAGCTGGGATCGCCGTCAACCAAAAGCCTGTTCGACGACAATACCTGGATCTATATGTCCGAGCTTCAGGAACGGATTGCCTTCTACCGCCCCAAAGTGAAAACACGGAAAATCACGGCCATCAGCTTCGGCACGGACGACAAGGTGGAAGAAATTCTGGAATATTCCGCCGACGATGGCCAGGTGATCAATTACGCGTCCCGCGAGACGCCGACCCGTGGCCGCGAACTCGGTCTTTGGGAGCAGATCTTTGGCACGGTCGGCAATGTGCGCCTGCCAAATTCCGACGAGATCACGCCGGATAACCCCACGGGACGCCGGCGCTAAGCGCACTTTGTGCGGCGCAACATTTAACCTCGATCTCGCCTCCTCAGGGAATCTGAGCAAAATATAATTCGTCAAACTCGCCTCTTCGGGGTAAGTTAAGCTGCCAGCTCAAAAAGAGCGGCAGGGCGGCGCGACAGCCCCGGGCATTCCCGAGACAGCGGCCTGCTCACCCAGGCGAGACATGCCGAATGGTCTGTTTTGCCGGGATGCAAGGAGATTGGGTTATGGCGATCAAGTTCTCCCTGTTCGGACGGCGCACCAGCGCGCCGAGTTCCAGAAAGTCCCGCGCCTATGCGTCGCTGAAAGATGCTGCTGCGGAGGCCGGACTGCTGCCGCCAACGGAAGCGGTCAAACATATCCGCGACCGCGCCCGTGAGCGGCTGGCACGCGCCGATCAGGCTTTTGATCAGTTTGAAGGATCGGAGAACGTGGGCTGAGTGCCGTCAGGCTGCGTTAAACAGTCCGCGCGCAATCGACTCGATCTGAGCAATCAGGTCGATATGACCGTTCTCTGTGCGGCTCTCATCGCGTGTCGAGCCGCCAATCTGGCCAACATCCGCTCGCTCCATCTTGTACACGACGGCTTCGCGCGCACGGCTGACACGGCTTTTGATCGTGCCTGCAGAACAATTACAGATTTCACCCGCTTCCTCATAAGTATAACCGGCAGCGACAACCAGGATAAGCGCTTCACGCTGCACATCCGGCAGATCGGTCATGGCCGCCTGAAGGACCCGGAAGTCGATCCTGGCATCAAGATTGGCCGGAGCAACCAGCGTATTTTCAGCGACTTCCTGATCCAGCGGCGCAGAGCGCCAGGAACGCCGGGAATACTGATAGAATTCATTCCGCAAAATGCGGAACAGCCAGGGCCGCATCGGGGCGGTCGGATCAAAGGAATCAACTGCCTGCCAAGCCTTCAGGCAGGTGTCCTGAACAAGATCATCCGCAAGCTCCCGCTCGCGGCACAAACTGCGGGCGAACGCTCGCAACTCCGGAATCAGCCGTTCAAGCTCATCAACAAACGACCATTCATTCACAGAATCCGGTAGTTCATCCTGACGAACCGGGTTCTTTCTGGTCAAATCAGCGTCCCTTCCTCTGTTGTTCCGCAGCGCGTAACTGGCTCAGCAAGTCCTGCAACTTCTCTGGCATCGGCTCGTCGACAACCGGCGCAAAGCTCTCGCGCAGAGCGTCGCCTATCGCGCCTTCCAGCGCTCCTCGTGAGAGTTTTTCCGGTGTCGTACATATGAACGACCTCTCTGCCGCCTCCCGCGACCTTGCCAACTTCCCCAAAACAACTGTCCCCACAATTTGCCTCTATCGACCGGGAGCCTACCCGAGCACCTGTTGGTCGATCAATTGCCTGATTCTTGACGGTTCGAGGTTAAGAATACGTTCGTAAAATCCAGGATTCATTCACCGCAACGGAACAAAATGGTTCCATTCTCGTTTTGGTATCTTATGGAATCTAAGATAAAATAAATTACCGGCAAAGGACGCCTGCGTGCTCTACGAATTGATAACCAAGGAATTGCCGTTCATGCGCCGCTATGCTCGCGCTATGACAGGCGATCAGATGGCTGGCGATCTTTGCGTTGAAACCATGCTGCAGGAGCATGTTCTCAAACCTCAGCCTGCAGACGCTCCGCTTCCGGCAGACCGCACAACCCTATTCGGCCTCCTCGACTCGATCATTGCTGATCCGGCGCGGCACCCGGAGCTGGACTCGCCCCTGCCCTCGCTTGGCAACCTTTCCTCGCTATCGCGGCGAGCGCTCTTTCTGACGGCTGTCGAACAATTCGAGAAAGACGCTGCGGCTCAGATTTTGGGAATCGCGCTGGAGGAACTGGAAGACACGCTGAAGAATGCCGAGCGGGATCTCGCCTCTTCGCTCGCGACCGATGTGCTGATTATTGAAGATGAGCCGATGATCGCATTCCAGCTGAAGGAAATCATCGAGAGCCTCGGACACGAGCTGGTTGCAAGGGCTCAGACCCGTGAAGAAGCCGTGAAAGAAGCGCGCACGAAGAAACCTGGATTGCTACTGGTCGACATCCAGCTTGCAGACGGCTCATCCGGCCTTGATGCCATGGATGAGATCATGAAGTTCCATCAAGTGCCCAGCATTGTTATCACGGCGTATCCTGAACGCCTGCTGGCTGGCCGGACCAATGAACCCGCTTTTCTCATTCCAAAGCCATTCCGGGCCGATCATGTGAAAACGGTGATCAGTCAGGCCTTGTTGACGCAATCGGCCTATTGATCGCCTGCCAGCCAGTTCTCATCCTGACCGCCGTCATCAGTGATGATCTCCACCGGCACAATATATTCAATGGTAAGGCCCGTATCATGATAGGTTCGCGTCACTCTTGCATTCGGTAACATGTCCGTCAGACGGGTTCCGAACCCCTTCTTGTCGGGCGGCTTTATTCCGGTCAGCCCTGACTCCACCCACAGGACCCGCAATTCATTGCCGACGACAGCCCATTCGACATCAAGCCGTCCTTCAGGACGCGAAAAGCACCCATGGCGGACGGCATTCGTCACAAATTCGTGGATAACCATACCGCCGTCCTTGGACGACTTCACAGTCAACTGAACATCGTCCCCCTTCAGACTATACTGAATACTCTTCCTGGCAGCCACCTGCGCCAACTCATCTTCAAACACACTGCGGAGCGAGAGCCCCTTTAGCCCGTCTGCTGACATGCGGCTGTAAATACGAGCCATTGAGTCCACACGCGAGCAGAAGTCTTCCGTATACTGTTCAACAGAATCAGCGGACAGACTTGTAATCCTAGCAGTTGCCAGGATTACGGACACGAAATTCTTAACCCGATGGTCCAGCTCTGTTACAATCACATCGTGACTTTTCTGGAGCTCCACCAGGTGGGTCACGTCTTCCACACGCTGAACAACACACCGGACCTGTCCGTCCCGCCCGAAAAAGGGCTCCTGAGTCGTTTGCCAATAAACCGTCCTGGACCGCCCTTCATCGTCCGTGAACACGCTGGTCTGGACTTCCGAGCGCGTCACTTCTCCCTGGAAACTCAAGCTGCATTTGCGCCTGAAGGACAGCTCATGATCCGACGGTGCCTGATAAATATCGAACACATATTTCCCAAGCACTTCATCAATCGGCCGACCAATCGCCTGGCAGTAAGCCTGATTGGCATAGATGTACCGGAGGTCCCGGTCGATCGCCATGGTCGGGACCGGTGATTGATCGACGAAGCCCGAAATGTCTTCCTGCGTGAGTTCGTCAGCCATCGCGTCAGACCGATTTGGAAGTGGAATGTCCGGCATCGCCGAAGGCCTCACTGGGTAATTCGATACAAGAGCCTTTATTCTAGCCACATCCTGAAGCCAGAGTCTGTATTTCCGGTTTACATAACCGGCACACACCGAAGTGACTGCGCGTCGCAGTCACCCTCGTGACCAGATTTCTCTGTAAATATAATGGAGCGGGCGATGAGATTCGAACTCACGACCCCAACCTTGGCAAGGTTGTGCTCTACCCCTGAGCTACGCCCGCGTCCTATAGGGTATCCGGCAACCGGGGCTGCCGAGAGGCGTGATTAAGCGCATAGCGAACGGCTTTGCAAGGCCGAATTTCTGCCTCACTGCACAAATCAGCCGCGAAGCACAGGACGGATCTGATCCGGCCGGACTTCCCGTCCTTCAATATCGACAAATGCCGCCCGGATGGCCGATTTGGAGCCAGCACGGGTGAAACTGATGGGCGGTGGTTCCCCCTGTCCCAGCCAGGCATCCCCCCATTGTGTAAGCCCGATCAGAATCGGTCTCAGCGACAGCCCCATCGGCGAGAGAACATATTCCGGGCGGGCGCGCTTGCCGGGCGATTTGTAAGAGCGTTTGGACAGCAGGCCGTCATCAACCAGTTTTTTGAGCCGGCCCGACAGCACGGTTCTGGGGCAACCAAGCTCGGCCTGGAAATCGTCAAACCGACGGACACCGTAAAGCGCGGCCCGCAGGATGAGCAACGTCCAGCGGTCCCCGACCACATCAATGGCTTTTGCAAGATTGCAGGCATCCGGTTGGACCGGCGAACGGCGGGCGAGAGGAATCTGCGTCATGCCCTGACTCCTGAATGGGTTCGCATTTGAAATCCAGACTTGTTCGCGAAGCCTTCACGTTTTTGCCGCATGGGACCGGAAGATACTCCAGAACACTGAGGTTCCGATGCTACGCCGCACCATACAGTTCGCATCCCTGATTCTGCTTGCGACATGCGCCGGCACTGCCGAGATGCCGGAAGCCCCACGCGTCACCATGCCCGCGGCGGACGCTGCCTGGACCTTCGACACAATATCGGCAGAACTTGCAGATACCTCCTGCCCGGCCGGAACCGCCGCAGTCCCCTCTGTTCCGCTCGCAATTACAGCACAGGCCATCGATCTCGGCCCAGCCGATGACGTTGCCCGCCGTTTGCCGGAAGGCGCGGTGTTTGCGGGCGGCTGGGAGCTGACGGCCGACAATGCCAGCTTCGGCGGTTTATCTGACCTCGCAGTCGACACCGACGGCGACCTGCTCGCCGTCGTCGACGACGGTGCATTTGTCCGCATCGGCATGGCGGACGGTGCTCCCGACGGTTCAGGCGATCTGACCTATATGCTGGGAGAAGACGGACAGCTCCTTCAAGGCAAGTCGATGGGCGACGCTGAGGGGCTGGTAGTCCGGAATAGTCTGGCCATAGTCAGCTTTGAGCGCACGCATCGCATCTCGGCGTTTGCCCTGGAAACCTGCGGTGCCGCGGCCCGTGAGGCGCCGATCAGCCGGCTGCCTTCCACATATGCCGGTCGGCTCATCGACGAAAATCGCGGCGCCGAGGCCCTCGCCATCACGCCCGAGGGCAACATCCTGTTTGGCTATGAAACTGTCGAGCGCGGCCGGTCCCCCATCGGAGCCGTGACAGGCCTCAATTCTGCTGGCTGGACGGACGAAATGGCCCCCAACCCGGCCGGCTACGCCTTTGTGGGTTTCGACGCTGCCCGGATCGGCGACACTGACGAGACGTTCTGGCTCTTTCGCAGCTACGACCCCATCCGCGGAAACCGGAATGTGGTCAGCTGGCAGGACGGCGCGAAGGCAATCGAACTGACCCGCCCCCTGGCCGTTGATAACTACGAGGGCATTACGGTGCAGGACCTTGGAAACGGCGTCGCGCGTGTCTGGATCATCTCCGACGACAATTTCAATCCGCAGCAGCGCACGCTCCTGCTCGCTTTCGACATTGCAGTCACGTCAGAATAATCCCGCTTACAATCCGGCGCATTCGCGCCTACATCTGATCCTGCACAAGGGCTGCGGCGTGCGCGAAGGGACTGATCTCCGGCGACCTTACTTACCGTCAGGGAGCTGGCAATCTGGATGGGGCCGTGGCCCTGTCTCACCTGGCACCCACCTAGTCTCTAGGTTGACGGGAGTGAATATGCCCTGCGGCGCTCGCGGTTCTTGTGCACACTCAGCCCCGTTGGCGCTTTAAGAGACGTGACGCCGCGGCCGGACCTGATTAAGGCTGCCTGCATGACAACGCCTCCTCCCGACAAGATTCAGCTGCGCCACAGGATGCGCACCATCCGCGCGGAAGCCGCCGCACGCGACCCTGATGCCGCAGAGAAAATCGCGGACCTGTTCCCGATGAAGCTGCTGGAGCGCTACGGGCCAGTCGTGTCGGGCTATGTCCCGATCAATGAGGAACTGGATCCGATGCCGCTGATGAAGCGGCTTGCGGACGCCGGGGCTGAATTGTGCCTGCCACGCATGCTACCTGAAGGGGGTATATCCTGGCGCCTGTGGAGCTTCGGCGAACCGCTGGAGCGCCGCCCCTTCGGTCTCAGCGAGCCGGTAGAGGATGCCCCGGAAGCGCACCCAACCCTGATCCTGACACCGCTTCTTGCGTTTGACGCAAAGGGCAATCGTCTGGGGTATGGTAAAGGCCACTACGATTTGGCGCTGCAATCGTTAAGGTCCGAGGGACGGGCCTTTGCCTGCGCCGTTGCGTATGCCGCTCAACAGATTGAGGACGTACCAGCAGAACCGCACGATCAACCACTCGACTGGGCAATCACTCCGGCTGGCTCGATCCCCCTGTTCATGATGCGCAACATGGCTGCTTTGAAACAAGGTTAATGGCCTGTTTCTTGCGATGGTCCGAAATGAGATCGGACCATTGAATGGCAACAGACACTACAGATCACAGCCTGAAGAAACACTTGCAGGACTGGCAACCGGGCTCCGTCGTTATCGTGGCGGTGCTGGTCTTTGCCTTGTGCGTGGCCCTTTATGCCGCTGTAAGAGCCCCGCGCCATATGCAGACTGGTCCGGAGGCGAAGTCCGCCGCACCTCTGGTCGCAGACATGTCGCCTGTGATGCCATGGAACCCGGTGCGTACGGTTAACCCCGTCCCGGAAGTTCTAGAACACCGGGAAGGCCCTTACACACTCAGACCGGACGCCCCGATGCTGGAATCGGATGGCGCGTTTGTGTCAGTGCTTGGAAATGGCCTGTCACCGGAACGGTTCTACATATCAAAGCACAGCAACGACAAAGGCTTTCAGGGCGGCGACTGGGTTCCGGAAAACGTCTCAACCGGACCGGACGGCCTCCGGCTTGACGTGACACCCACAGGCGATCCGAAGAAGCCTTATGCGCTGGCTGAGGTCCAGGTCATCGGCACCTATGGCTACGGCCGCTACGAAACCATCATGCGCCCGGCGAAAGGCTCCGGTCTCGTGTCTGCCTTCTTCACTTATACCGGCCCCTATTTCGGCAAACCACATGATGAAATCGACATCGAGTTTGTCGGCAAGGACACGAGCATTGTCGAGCTGAACTACTTCCACAACGGCAAGACCGGCAGCAGCGCGCGCATCAAGCTTCCCTTTGATGCATCAGAAGAAGACCACCTTTATGCCTTTGACTGGATGCCGGAAGGCATCAGCTGGTATGTCGACGGCAAGCTGATCTACCAAACCCCGGAAAATGACCCCTTCATTCCGGACAATCCGGGCCGCCTCGTCATCAGCAACTGGACCGGCAAAAAAGAGCTTCGCCAGTGGCACGGCGATCCGGATTTCGGAGATCGTGGGTCGGCCTACTATTCCTGTATCTCATTCACGCCGCTGGGCGAAAATACGCGCCGGTGCGCAGACATATTCAAAGAGGGCGCTCAGTTCCCGGCACCGCTCGATTGATCCTTTTTCGGCAGATCACAACAAAAACGGCGCCACCCCAATTGGGACAGCGCCGCTTTAACTGAAAACGTATTCCCAATCAGGCTATTCGTCGATGACCTGCGAACGGGCTTCAGGGATCAGGACAGCCATCTGCTCGCGGATTTCCGCGTCGCTCGTGCCGGTTTTGGCCTTGTCGAGGTCTGCGCGCACCTTCCGGAACACATCCTCATCGCCAGCCTCTTCCAGGTCAGAGAGGACCACGGTTTTCGCATAGGCTTCCGCGTCGTCTTCGCCCATGCCCATGAGGCCGGCAGCCCACAAGCCCAGAAGCTTGTTGCGGCGGTTCATGACTTTGAACTGTTGCTCCTCGGTGAGCGCAAACCGCGCTTCTTCCGCGCGCTCCCGATCGTTGAATGTGCTCATCTCAGGACCTTTCCCATAAGTAGACCTTGGCGGCATATAGAGTCCCCGGCAAGGTGTGTGCAATAATTGTTTCCCGCGACGGATTGGCGTAACAGGAGCCGCTAGCGGAGGGGGCTGCGGCGATTCCTGCCGGATGAAGCCGTCCCGGTCCCCATACAGGGGCCCATGAAAGGGGTTTATCCATGAGCAAACGGCGTGTCGTTTATGAAGGCAAGGCCAAGATCCTTTATGAGGGTCCGGAGCCGGGCACCCTTATTCAGTATTTCAAGGATGATACGACGGCTTTTGATGCCCAGAAGCGCGCCGTGCTGGATGGCAAAGGCGTCCTGAACAACCGCATCAGCGAATTCATGATGACCCGCCTGGCTGGCGTAGGAATCCCGACCCACTTCATCCGCCGCCTTAATATGCGCGAGCAGCTGATCAAGAAGGTCGAGATCATTCCGCTGGAAGTCGTCGTGCGAAACGTTGCCGCCGGCTCGCTTGCCAAGCGCCTTGGCATCGAAGAAGGCCAGGTTCTGCCCCGCCCGATCGTCGAGTTCTATTACAAGGACGATGCGCTGCATGATCCCCTCGTGACAGAAGAGCATATTGCCGCCTTCGGCTGGGCCGGCCCCCAGGAGTATGACGACCTCATCTCGCTCGCTCTTCGCGTAAATGATTTCATGTCCGGCCTGTTTGCCGCTGTCGGCATCCGCCTGATCGACTTCAAGCTGGAGTTTGGCCGATATTTCGAAGGCGATGCCGAAATTCCACGGATTCTTCTGGCAGATGAGATCAGCCCCGATTCCTGCCGACTGTGGGATTTCGAGTCCGGTGAGAAGCTCGACAAGGATCGCTTCCGCCGGGATCTCGGTGGCGTTACTGAAGCGTATGCCGAAGTCGCCCGCCGCCTCGGGATCATCAAGGAATCCGGCGAAACCGATAATGTCGTCAGCATCAACAGCGGCAAGTAAATCACACCGCACCAATGCTGCTGAGAATGTTCCAATAGCCAGGCAATTACGCTAGAGGGAACGCGACTCGTCCCCCTTCCAGGAGATCACCGGATGAAAGCCATCGTGCATGTTGCCCTCAAGAACGGCGTACTCGACCCGCAGGGCAAAGCAGTTGCCGACACGCTGGCGCGCATGGGCTACAAGGAAGTCGAGAGCGCCCGTATCGGCAAGGTGATCGAACTCGACCTGGAAGACGGCCTTAGCGAAGCTGACGCCAATGCCCGCGTCAAAGAGATGTGCGAGAAGCTGCTCGCCAACACGGTGATCGAAAGCTACCGCATCGATCTACAGGCCTAAGTCACTCTACAGACTTGCGAACGTAGCGCCCGACAAACCAGTCCGACCATTCTCCGGTCTCAGGATTCTGTTGCCGGAAATGCTGGGTCACTGATCCATCCGCATTCGCAGTCCACTCTCCGGTGAACGGTGCGGAAGCCGCCCCGCGATTTCGGATTTCCCCTTCCAGATACATGGCACCTGTCTCGGTCAAGCCACCGGCATAGTCGATGACGCCTGCTGCGTTCACCCAGATCTGCCGCCATTTCCCGATGCCGGGATCGTAGAAATTATAGCTCTGTCCCGTTCCACCCGCCGTATTCGTCCAGCGCTCCACCAGCAGACACCCGCTTTCTTCGGGCTGGATCGAATTGGTTCCGGCGAGATTCCCGGCCGGGTCGTAAACGGCCCACTCTCCAATCCAGAAATCAAACTGATGATAAACCGGCGCATCACAGGCGGCCGGTGCGGCAGCGGCGGAAGACACTTCCGGACTGCTCATGCAGGCGGAAAGGCAAAGGACAGCTGCAGCGTAAGGCAAGGTATTCATGAGGCTTCCTCCGGCGTATTCTGCCAGAAGGCCTCACATAATATCTGAACGCAAATCACCTTTGACCGGTCAGCCTGGGCCGCCCGCCAGTCAAATCAGACGTAAAGCCGTCATCTAAATGCCGCCGACAGGCCGGTCTTCGAAGAGGAATGCTGGTGATTCCGGTGAAGACTGATCCAGTACCGGGTCACAAACGGCAGGTGTCCGGACCGATTCACGCGAAACGCGCTCATACAGATCATCCCAGCGCGGACCTGCAACTTCAGCGCTGAACATTTGTTCGGCGGTGTACCTGGCATCGGCCCGCATCGCCGCCAGAGCCTCCGGATTTCCGATCAGTGGTTTGAGATATTCGAGCGCCTCATCGGCAAGCATTTCGATCGTGTCGTGATAGATCCGGGTATAGGCCTCGGTGTGGCGTTCCGTCTTGTCCGGGCGGACCCACTCACCAAGCTCATCCTGATCAAGGTGAAGCAGGTAACCGTTCCGGCCATGATAGATCACTTCCGGCAGCGCGCAGACGCTGGTGCCGATAACCGGCGTGTACTCCGCCATGGATTCAATCGCCGAGAATCCAAACGTATCCTCAAAAGTCGGCAACAGCGTGAAGTGCGACTTGCCCATCAGCTCCCGGGCTTTCTCGTTCGGAAGGCCCGGTTCATGGTTGACGTTGGGAAGGTTCAGAAGGTCCAGATACTTCTTCAGGAAGTCCGGATCTGTCGGATCGCTCCAGACATCTTTCCCTGCTTTCAGCGACGAAATGATGTTCACTTCAATCGGCAGGCCCTGTTCGATCGCCTTTTCAGCGATCCGGACAGCAACGCATCCGCCTTTGCGCACGAAGTGACCGCCAACGAATGTCAGCACCAACCTGGACGCGTCATCGTCTTTGAGGCGGTCGCCTTCCCGGCCGAGCTCAACATTCGGATGCTGAACCATCATCTTCGCCTTGATCACGTCATAAGCTGGTGTGCCTTCATGCATTGCCAGCGCAGTCCGTTTTGCAAAGTGAGACATGCCCACCAGTCGGCGGCACCGATTGCTCGTGATCTCGTTGAGCATCATGCGCGTGAGAATCGCATCTTCGGCAAGACCGAACTTGCGCGGAATATGGCTTTCGAAAGAACAGATCATCTTCCGCGCCCCGAACGGAATACGGTTCACGACATGAACAAAATCGGATCCATCGCAAGGCTGCATCAAGGTGAAGCCGTCGAGCTTCGACTGCAGCTTATTAAACGGAACAAACCAACGGCGTCGCACATCATGCCGCGAATGCCGCGGGCTCGAGAATGCCGTAGGGTACCTGTCACGCAGGACAGAGACTCGAACAGGTCGGTTTTCGGTCAGCGCATCGCCCATGACCACCCCCAAATAAAATACAGGTCAAAGTTTCCTGTGACCAATCACTCATTTTATAGGCAAGAAACGTGACAATTTAAACGTAAAGCTGCGAAACCCCGGGAATGAGCACAAAAAACGCCGAAAAAACAGCATATATTTGGTAAGTGAATACTCACTTGCGATATTTTTACGCTTATGCTATCCGAACAGGCGAATTCGGAGTCTCCTATGACAAGAAATACGACAGCGTCCAAGGCACCCGCCAAAAAAACCCGTGCCAGAAACGCACGCCCAAAAATTGAGCGTGCCGCGTTGAAACTCTTTGTTCACGAAGGAGTCGATGCGGCCACGACCCGTGAGATCGCAGAAAAGGCTGGCGTGTCCGAAGGGGCTCTCTACCGGCACTATAAAGGCAAGGACCAGCTTGCGCTCAGCCTGTTCATGGAAACCCATAACCGACTGGGCCAGATGATGCAGGAGGCGCTTTCCGGCGATGGAACCCTGGAAGACAAGGTCCATGCGGCCGTAAAAGCCTATTGCGAGCTGGCGGACGAGGATTTCCTCCTCTTCTCTTTCCACCTTGTTTCGCTCAACCGTTACCTGCCCTACGACAAACGCCGCGAGGATGACCCGGTCTCGATTACTGAGCGGATCATCGAAAGCCTTATGGAAGCCGGTATTATTCCGAAAGGTGACCCTGCGCTGAAAGCTGCGATGACACTCGGCATCGTCATGCAGGCCGGACAGAACAAGATCTACAACCGCCTTCCCGGCCCACTGGGTCAGCATGCGGATGCGATGGCCCGGGCCGTTGTTGCCGTTCTCAAAGCCGACTGAACGCTCTCATAGATCAGGACAAAAGGAGCCCGCCATGCGCGCCGCCTTGTTTACATCTGTCTACTACCTTCTTTCCGTCTTCTACGTGCTTGCCTCGGTGCCGTTTCTCATTCTGCCAGGACACACACCCGTCAGGGCCATCATCCGCAGCTACACACGGGCGATGAACCTCAACCTTCGCCTGGTGGCTGGCATCCGCAAGGAAGTGCGCGGCAAGGACAAGGTTCCTGAAGGCGCGTTCGTTCTCGCTTCGAAGCATCAGAGCTGGGGTGACGGCTATCTCGTCTATCCGGAGGTCGACAATCTCTCCTTCGTCACTGGCGATCATCTTGAGAAGTTCCCGCTCGTTGGCGGTATCCTGCGCAAGCTGGGCGCAATCGTTATCGACACCTGTGGCGGCGGCGAACGCAAAGCGGCCTCCCTGCGCGAGGGCATGGAACGCGCGAAACAAGACGGTCGGCGCATCCTGATCTACCCCGAAGGTCACCTGGCGCCGGTCGACTTTCATTTTCGCTACAAGCCCGGCGTCTGGCACATGGCGCAGGCGATGCAGGCCCCTGTCGTGCCGGTGGCCACGAATATTGGCCTCTACTGGCAGCAACAGGACAAGAAAAAAAATCCCGGCACGGCCATCATCGAATTTCTGGATCCAATTCCGTGGGACCTGCCGAAGGATGAGTTCCTGTCGCGCCTGACCGAGGCGATCGAACAGCGTACGGCGGAGCTGGTGGCCGAGGGACGCGGCACGCCAGCGAAACGGGCGACGCTCATTCCGGACCCACCCAAAGGCATGGAAGCCAAGCCGACGCCAGAAAACCCAGCAGCTTACGCCAAGGCATAAGCTGAAACGCTACCGAATTCGGCAAAAAGCGAACTCCTTACCTTTACTCGATGATCAATTATTGATATTCAATAACTGCTTAGGTGATCCCGGGGGCCAAAAACGGGATCTTACAAATGACTTTGAAACGGACTTTCCTGCCGGCAGCTGCCTGCGTTGTTATGGTCGGTCTTGCATCTGCTCTGCCTGCCTCTGCGGCAGAATGGGCGTCCTGGAAAGGCCAGGACGAGGCGGCACCACTTGCGATCTACACGAACGGCACGGACGAAACCGGGGCCCTTCTTGTCTGCGATGGCCAGGGCATGCTGAAAGCCATGCTCTCGCTGGAAGCGGCATCCCTGCCGGATCTACTGGAACGCAATGCCAGCTACTCCCGCTCGACCAAGGCAAAGATCCAGGTTGGTGATGAGGCGGTAACGGATGCAACCTTCCGCTACATCCCTGCAATCAAGTCGATCGAAACCAAGTCACACAGTGTCGCTGCTCAGGTCTTCAACTCGGCCGTTCTGGGTGAACCTCTCACCGTCGAAACCAAGCGCGAAGGCACTGTCGAATCGCAACTGCCTGCACCGAATGACACGTTCAAAGCCTTTGCAAAAACCTGCGGCGCCCTGCGCGGCGCAAAATAATCGTGATTGAAAGTCACCACTCATAATTGCATGCTCCCTTCCAAGAAATGGAACGGAGCATGCCGATGGCAAACAAATCACACGCAGTCTTTGGGATAGCGGCTATTCTGGTTCTGGCGGGAAACGCGCAGGCGGAATCACCTGCTGCTCTCGCATGGGTGCAGGACCCTGATTCCATAATCCGCGTGGATGGCAGCGATGCCGGAACGAGCGCCAACTTCTACAGCTTCTCCCGGCTTATTCATTCATCAGGTGGACCCGGCCCTATTCTGATCTTCAACTGCCAGGCCATGTCGACAGGTCAGCATTCTCTCAATGCTGCGGTCCAGCTGGACCCGGACAACGCATATGAGGAAAACCCGTCTGAACGCCTGCACCTGCTGAATGTCAGCGTCACCCTGACAATCGACGGCTCGAAGAAGTCGGAGCGGTTCAAATATCATCCCGCATCATCGAAGATCATTCCTCACAACAAGGCCGTCGCCAAACAGCTCTACAACGCCGTCGTTCAGGGCTCAGATGTGAGCCTGAAGGTCAAAGGCAAAACCTATGACCTCGCCCTTCCCGGCAAGGACCCCGTCTTCGTGAGTTTTGCGAAAACCTGTCCCACGACGAATGGGGGAAAATTTGATCCGGCAATCGTGGAACAGGCCGGTATTGCGGCAACTGCAGACCCGAATTGAACGTCAGTCAGCGGCCACCGGAACAATCGTCACGCTCTCGCCGCAGCCGCAGGCATCGGTCTGGTTCGGGTTGTTGAACACGAACTTCTCGTGGAGCGGCGTGACTTCGAAGTCGACTTCGCTGCCGAGCAGGAAGAGCACGGCCTTGGCATCGATAAGGATGGTGACGCCATTGTCCTCAACCACTTCGTCCAGCGGTTCCGGCGCGGTGGCGTAGTCCATTACGTATTCCATGCCGGCACAGCCGCCGTTTTTGACGCCGACGCGCAGGTAACCTGCACCGCGCTCTTCCATAATCTCTTTGACGCGCTTAGCAGCGGCGTCGGAGAGCTTCACGGGCTTGGGTCTGGGTCGTCTGGCCATGAGGGAAAGATAGGGGCGCGGGCCCTTCCTTTCAATTAAAGCATGTTCAGCGCGAGGCGCGCTTCGTCGGACATGCGGGAGGGGTCCCAGGGCGGATCGAAGGTCAGCTGGACCTCAACATCCTTCACGCCTTCCACTGTGCGGGCGGCAGTTTCGATCCAGCCCGGCATGTCACCAGCCACCGGGCAGCCAGGTGCGGTCAGCGTCATTTCTATATCGACTTTACGGTCATCATCGATGTCGACCTTGTAGATCAGGCCCAGTTCGTAGATGTCGACCGGGATTTCCGGGTCGAACACGGTCTTGAACGCGGCGATCAGGTCGTCGGTGATCCGGTTCAGCTCGTCCTGTGGAATTGCTGAAGGTGCTGCAGTCTCAGCAGCAGCGTCCACATCGCGGGAAGTCATGTCATCGGCCATTGAGGCACCTATACCAGCATTTTCCGGGCCTTGGCGAGCGCCTCTATGAAGGCGTCGACTTCGGCGAGGGTGTTGTAGATGGCGAAGGAGGCGCGGGCTGTCGAGGGGACGCCGAGGTGTTCCATCAGTGGCTGGGCGCAGTGGTGCCCGGCCCGGATGGCAACGCCGTAGCGGTCAAGAATCTGAGCAATATCATGGGGATGCGCGCCTTCGAGGCTGAAGGTCAGCACCGCACCCTTGCCCGGCGCCTCGCCGTGAATCCTGAGACCATTGATGCCACGAAGCCCCTCTACGGCATGACTATACAGGATCATCTCATGATCATGCACGGCCTCGAATGGATGATTACGTATCCAGTTCAGGGCTGCGCCAAGACCAATCGCTTCCAGGATCGGCGGCGTTCCTGCCTCGAATTTATGTGGGGCCGTGTTGTAGGTGACCCGTTCGCGGGTGACGATCTCGATCATCTCCCCGCCGCCCTGATAAGGCCGCGCCCGGTCCAGCGCCTCGGCCGTCCCATAGAGCACGCCGATCCCCGTGGGCCCGTACAGCTTGTGGCCGGTCATCACATACCAGTCGACACCAAGCGCCTGCACATCCACCGGCACATGCACCGCGGCCTGGCTACCGTCGGCTAGCACCTGCGCGCCGACTTCATGTGCGAGGCGCACGATCTCCGCCATGTCGGTCACCGTGCCCAGCACGTTGGACATGTGCGTCATGGCCACGAATTTCGTCTTCGGCCCGATGGCGGCGGCATACTCCGCCATGTCCAGCGAGCCATCCTCCGTCAGGCCGACCCAGCGCAGTACCGCGCCGTGGCGCTCACGCAGGAAATGCCAGGGAATGATGTTGGAGTGGTGCTCCATGATCGACAGGACGATCTCGTCGCCGGGCTGAATCTCACCTGCCAGCGCCGAGGCGACGAGGTTGATTCCCTCGGTCGAGCCCTTGGTGAAAACAATGTTCTCGTGCGCCGGCGCGTTCAGATATTCCCGCGCCGCTTCCCGGGCCGCTTCATAAGCTTCGGTCGCCTCGTTCGAAAGCGTGTGGATGCCGCGGTGCACATTGGCATAGGCGGTGCGCGACTGGTTCGCGATCGCGTCGATCACGGCGTTCGGCTTCTGCGCGCTTGCCGCATTGTCCAGATAGACGAGCGGATAGCCATTCACTTCCCGTGACAGGATCGGGAATTCGGCCCGGATGGCGTCGATGTCCAGTGCCTTGCTCATCGCGCCAGCCATGCCCGCGCCTGCTCCCGCAGAACGTCTTCCAGCTCGCCCGTCTCTTCAAGCGCTTCGGCGATGAATGCCTCGGTCAGCAGGGCGCGCGCCTCTTCTTCGGCGATGCCACGCTGGCGCATGTAGAACATCTGGTTCGCATCAAGCGCGCCGGACGTATTGCCATGTGCGCATTCGACGTCGTCGGCGTAGATTTCCAGCTCGGGCTTCGCGAAGACTTCGGCGCCTTCCTCCAGCAACAGCGCATTGTGCTGCATGTCAGCATCGGTCTTCTGGCCGACATTACGCGGCACGAAGAACTTGCCCTGATAGACACCGCGTCCGCCATCCAGCACCGCACCCTTGGTCAGCTGGCGCGTGACGCAGGCGGGCGCGCCGTGGCGCACTTCGGTTGTGATGTCGGCATGATGGCCCGCAGCACAGAGATAGGCCGCGTTCAGCGTCGCCTTTGCGCCAGTCTCCTGATGGGTCACACGGGTTTCCAGACGGCTGAGCTTGCTGCCGAAGGCGAGCGTTGTCTGGCGATAGTCCGCGCCTTCGTCCAACTGGACAGCAGCCGTCGCGGCCAGAACTTCGGCCTTGCCGGCCCGCTGGTAGACTGTGCGGGAAAACTCCGCGCCGGCCTGCAGCGAATACTCCATCAGCGACGCCGTAAAGCCTGCGCCGCCCAGATAGGATTCGCTGATCGCCAGTTTGGCGCCGGGACGCAGGATGATCTGGACCCGGGCAAAGTTCGCCTCGCCGTCGCCGGAGAATCGGAAGTGAAGCCGCGGCAGATCCTGTCCCGTGACTTCAATCATCAATGTGCCCGGCTTGGTCTTGCCGCCTGCCAGTGCCGCAGCAAGGGCGCCCAGCGGCATGTCTTCCGAGGCTCCGAAAGCCTGCGCTTCCGGTTTCGCCAGAACGCGTATGCCTTCCGGCAGGTCTTCCGGCCAGGTGAACCCGGTGGGCGTGAAGCTGAACACCAGCGCGCCTTCGGTCGGCAGCGGGTCTGCAGCCACTCCGGTCTCAGCGGGCGTTTCGATGACGGGAAGCGCCGCCTTGAAATCGGTCCAGTGCCAGCCTTCGACGCGGCGATGCGGCAGGCCGCCCTTCGCGAAGGCTTCGAAGGCCCGTTCGCGGCGCGCATCTTCCGGCAACATGCCGTAACGCGCGATGAGCTCCAGCTCAGCCGCGTTGGGATTGGCAATCAGGTCGCGCAGCGCGGTGGTCACACCGCTTCTCCCAGAACGCCGTCATAGCCTTCGGCTTCGAGGCGGTGAGCCAGGTCCGGACCGCCGGTCTTCACGATGCGGCCAGCGGCCAGCACGTGCACCTTGTCCGGTTTGATATAGTCCAGCAGGCGCTGATAGTGCGTGATGACCAGCATGCCGCGTTCCGGGCTACGCATGGCGTTGACGCCTTCGGCGACCGTTTTCAGCGCGTCGATGTCGAGACCGGAATCGGTCTCGTCGAGGATCAGGAATCTCGGCTCCAGCATCATCATCTGATAAATTTCGAGGCGCTTCTTCTCACCGCCGGAAAAGCCGACATTCACCGGGCGTTTCAGCATCTCGGCGTCCAGCTTCAGCTGTTTCGCAATCTCGCGGGATTTCTTGATGAAGTCCGGCGCGGAAATCTCGTCCTCGCCGCGCAGCTTGCGCTGGGAGTTCATGGCCGTGCGCACGAAAGTCATCACCGGCACGCCGGGGATCTCGACCGGATACTGGAAGGACAGGAACATGCCTTTGGCGGCGCGTTCTTCCGGGTCCATCTCCAGAATGTCATCGCCGTTCAGCGTGGCGCTGCCGCCGGTGACCTCATAGCCGCTGCGGCCAGTGAGGACGTAGGACAGGGTCGACTTGCCAGCGCCGTTCGGCCCCATGATGGCGTGCACCTCACCGGCGGGCACCTCAAGGGTCAGCCCGTTGATGATCTGTTTGGCCTCTTCAGCCTCGCCCACGGTGGCGGTCAGGTTCTCAATCTTCAACATGGGGCCGATGTAGGGCCGACCGGGCCTTAGGAAAAGCCCTTAGCTCAGGAATGGAGGCTATTCTGAGGGGGTAGAAATGCTGAAATTTCAGACGGAGAGCACATTCATCCTTCGACTTCGCTCAGGATGAGCTGCGTTTCGTGCAGGACTATCGTTGCGCTCATGCTGAGCGAAGTCGAAGCACGAGCGCGAAGTGCGGACTAGCCGACACTGCCCTCAAGGCTCACTTCGAGCAGTTTCTGCGCTTCCACGGCGAACTCCATCGGCAGTTCCTGCAGCACTTCGCGGACGAAGCCGTTGACCAGCAGGGCGACCGCCTGCTCCTCGCCGAGGCCGCGCTGGCGGGCGTAGAAGAGCTGGTCTTCGGAAAGCTTGGTCGTGGTCGCCTCATGCTCCAGCTGCGCGTCGGCGCGGCGGTTCTCGACATAGGGCACCGTGTGGGCGCCACAGCGGCCGCCGATCAACAGGCTATCGCACTGGGTAAAGTTCCGGGCCTTCTCGGCGCGCTTGTTGATCGAGACCAGGCCGCGATAGGTATTGTCCGACTTGCCGGCCGAGATGCCCTTGGAGATGATCCGGCTCTTCGTGCGCTTGCCGAGATGGATCATCTTGGTGCCGGTGTCGGCCTGCTGGCGGCCATTGGTGACGGCGATGGAGTAGAACTCGCCCACGCTGTCGTCGCCGCGCAGGATGCAGGACGGGTATTTCCAGGTGACGGCCGAGCCGGTTTCCACCTGTGTCCAGCTGATCTTGGAGCGAGGCCCGCGGCAATCGCCGCGCTTGGTCACGAAATTATAGATGCCGCCCTTGCCGTCCTCATCGCCCGGCCACCAGTTCTGGACGGTCGAGTATTTGATTTCCGCGTCATCGAGGGCGACCAGTTCCACCACAGCGGCGTGAAGCTGGTTCTCGTCGCGCATCGGCGCGGTGCAACCCTCGAGGTAGGAGACGTAGGCGCCTTCGTCGCACACGATCAGCGTGCGCTCGAACTGGCCCGTGTTTTCCGCATTCATGCGGAAATAAGTCGACAGTTCCATCGGGCAGCGCACGCCCTTCGGCACATAGACGAAGGTCCCGTCCGAGAAGACGGCGCTGTTCAGCGTGGCGAAATAATTGTCAGACTGCGGAACGACGGTGCCGAGGTATTTCTTCACCAGCTCCGGATACTCACGCACAGCTTCGGAAATCGACATGAAGATCACGCCCGCCTTCTCCAGTTCCTTGCGGAACGTGGTGGCGACGGAAACGGAGTCGAACACGGCGTCGACGGCGACGCGCGGTGCTTCGCGGGCAGTCGCGGCGGTTTCGGCCGCGCCTTCTACACCCAGCAGCACTTCCGCTTCCCGCAGCGGGATGCCGAGCTTTTCGTAGGTTTCGAGGATTTCCTTCGGAACGTCGTCAATCGACTCATACTTCGCGCCGGATTTCGGTGCGGCGTAGTAGTAGTATTCCTGATAATCGATCGGATCGTAGCGGACCTTGGCCCAGGTCGGCTCTTCCATGGTCAGCCAGCGCCGATAGGCGGCAAGGCGCCACTCGAGCAGCCATTCCGGCTCTTCCTTCTTGGCCGAGATGAAGCGGATCGTGTCTTCCGACAGGCCCTTCGGCGAGTATTCGGTCTCGATCTCGGTGGAGAAGCCGGCAGAATAATTCTCGGACTCGAGCGCTTTCGCAGCCTCGACCGTTTTCGCGTCGATGCCTTCCTTGACCGTCACTTCCGTGCAGTCGTCTTCGTGTTCGTCCGTTCCGCCGCAGCAGTCCATGTCGATACTTTCAGTTTTCAGTCTCGTCCCCAAAAGCGACGAAACGTTACATACCAATCTTCACCGTATCGGCCAGCCTCAACTCGTCCTGAGACGATCAGAAAAAGCCTAAGCAGACCAATACCTAAACCCACCGAGACAGTTGCAATCCTGTTCCCGCCCGTAAGGCCGTAAGTGATAAATGCAGGCATCACGACGAGGAAGACCAGTAACTGGAATTCCCGGAATGCTCTGACCATCACACACTCGCTTCCTTCGCGATGATGCGCTCGGCCGCCTTCAGCCACGCATCGGCGACGCCGTCAAAGTCTGACGGCAGTGTACTCCATCCAAAGCTGGTGCGGATTGCAGATTCTGCAAGGGTATCGTCCGCGCCCATCGCCATCAGGACAAGGCTGCGCTTGACCTTGCCGGACGAGCAGGCCGAACCCGCAGAGACGCACACACCGGCCAGATCCATGGCCATGACCTGCGTTTCGGCCGCAAAGCCTGGCTTTGCGAAGTTGGAGACACCCGCCAGACGCGGTGAGCCTTTGCCTGTAACAATCACGCCGCCTTCCGCCTCGAGACGTGCTTCCATGGCATCGCGCAGAGAGCCAAGCGTCTGGTAGTTCGGCATGTCGCGCATGGCGGCCTCAATGGCAGCGCCGAATCCGGCAATTGCCGCGACATTCTCCGTGCCGGAGCGGAGCCCACGCTCCTGTCCGCCGCCATACTGGACAGCCTTCAGAGGCGCCCCGGCCCGATGCCAGAGGGCGCCCGCACCTTGCGGTCCGCCAATCTTGTGCGCGCTTAGAGCGAGGTAATCAACGCCCAGCAGGCCGACATTCACCGGTACTTTGCCAAGCCCCTGTACGGCATCGCAGATGGTCAGCCCGCCAGCATCCCGCACAAGCGCAGCGGCTTCAGCGACCGGCTGGAGGATGCCTGTCTCGTTGTTCGCGAGCATCAGGCACAGCACCGGCGTGCCTTTGGCGGCATGATCCCATGACTTCAGACGGCTAGCGAGGTCTTCCAGGTCTACCGTTCCGGCGGAGGTGAGATAGGCCGTCTCGACCACGGCGCCGGAATGGGCTGCTGCCTTGCCGATGGCTTCATGCTCAAGCGCCGAGACGATTAGCGTGCATTTGCTTTCAAGGCCCGCCACCGCGCCATGCACGGCGAGGCTGTCGGATTCGGTGCCCCCGGAGGTAAAAACGATGTCTTCTGCCCGGCTGCCGATGGCCCCGCCAAGCGTAGTCCGCGTCCGCTCGATCACCCCGCGCGCCGCGCGCCCCGCCGTATGCACGGAGGACGGATTCACCGGCCCCATGTCATAGACGGCGAGCATCGCTTCGCGCGCTTCAGGGCGCAGCGGACTGGTCGCATTGTGGTCGGCATAAATCATGGTCCGGATATAGCGCGACTGATCTGCTTGTGCACGTTCTGATGCAGAACAGTTACGTCCGATCAGTATTGAGACCTCACCCTTGCCGCTCTAGAAAGCCGCCTTGAGACAAGGATATTCCATGGCGCATTTTATCGTGAAGCTGGCAGGTGCCTGCCCTGAACGGACAAATCAAGCAAACGTCGAGGCCCACGTGGCTTGGCTGGAAACATTGCATGACACAGGCAAGCTAAGCCTGTGCGGCCCCTGCGACGACGGAACAGCCATTATTGTGCTGTCATGCGGCACGCTGGAAGAAGCCATCGAGATCGCAAACAGCGATCCCTTTGTCGAATCCGGCGCGTATGCCACGAGAACCGTGCATGCATTTCAGCTTGCAACACCGGAAAATAATTTCCTGCTTAGTTCGCCAGCGTAATGCGCTAGCTGAGACGCTCTCATGGCGCCTGCAGAAAAATTTGCTTTTCAGTGGCCGTTTGGCTTATCACCCCGCGCTTAAACCGAAATTCCGAGGATGCCATGGCAGAACTCATCATTCCGGGCCCTCAGGGCCGTATCGAAGCGCGTTACACAGAGCCGCCATATGAAGGCGCGCCGATTGCGCTGATCCTTCATCCCCACCCGAAAGCCGGTGGCACGATGCAGGACCCGATCTCGATCATGCTGTACCAGATGTTCGAGAAACATGGCTTCGGCGTTCTGCGCTACAATTCCCGCGGTGTCGGCCGCAGCCAGGGCCAGTACGACCAGGGCATCGGCGAGCTGGAAGATGCGGCCTACGTCCTTGATTACATTGAGAACATGGCCGAAAGCCCGCGTTATGTCTGGTGCGCTGGCTACTCTTTCGGTGCCTGGATCACGCTTCAGCTGCTGATGCGCCGCCCGGAAATCGACGGCTTCCTCGCCATCTCCCCGCCGGCCAACCACTATGACCTGTCCTTCCTGGCACCGTGCCCGGCTTCCGGCCTGATCGTGTCCGGCGACAGCGACGCCGTGTCTTCCCCGGAAGACGTGGAACGTGCCCTCACCAAAGTCCGCGTCCAGAAAGGCGAGGAAATCGAGCGCACGACGGTCAAAGGGGCGAACCACTTCTATCAGGACCGCCGTGATGAACTGATCGGCACCTGCGAGGAATACCTCCTCCGCCGCCTTGCTGCCGCCGAGGAAAAACTGCGCCTCGAAGCCGAAGGTGACTAATCGAGCAGTATTCCGCCCATCATTGGCTCCGGCGCGCCTGTCGTGCCGGGCCAACTGATCGGCAGGCCACGAGCCGTACGCGCGGCAAGATAGGCGAAGGCTTCAGCTTCGATACTGTCTCCGCGCCAGTCAGCCTCTTCCGCACTCAGTACCGGACAGGGCAGCGCCCGCGCCAGCGCATCCATCAAGGCCGGATTGTGCCGTCCGCCACCGCAGGCAATGACGCGGGACGGCACTTCCGGCAGCTGCGCAACGCCCGCCGCTACAGCCCGCGCTGAAAACGCCGTCAGGGTCGCTGCACCATCTTCCACGGACATGCCTGTGACCATGGAAGCGGAAAAATCATAGCGGTCCAGCGATTTGGGCGGGGCTTCGCTGAACCAGTCATGCTGAAGCAGCTTTTCCAGAAGTGCCTCATCCGCGGTACCGGCTTTCGCGAGCATACCGCCGAAATCATGCGTGCCACGCCCATGCCCTTCCACCCATTCGTCGATCGGGCCATTTGCGGGCCCCGTATCGAAGGCAATCAGCGTCCCGTCCGCCAGTTTGGCTGTGATGTTCGCCACACCGCCGAGATTCAACACACAGGCTGCGCCATCTCCCAGCCTTTGCATCAGGGCCGAATGGTAGGCGGGCGCGAGCGGCGCGCCCTGCCCGCCAGCAGCCACATCCGCCGTGCGGAAGTCACAGGCCAGCGGCACACCCAGCGCCGCCCGCATGGCCGGGGCATCGATCAGCTGTAGCGTCGCGCCGGGCTTTCCCGGCACGGGGCGCCGATGCAGCACGGTCTGGCCATGTACACCTGCCAGGACCGGCGCGGGGCCGGACCAGGCAGACAGCAATTGCTGCAGGGTTTCCGCATGCGTCTGTGTGACGACAGCTTTTGCTGCCTCAAACGCCTCTTCCGGCTGAGGACCGGACCAGTTCCAGGCGCGGGCTGCGTCGGTCGCGACCTGCAGGATCAGGCGTTCTTCGGGCAGGTATTTGCGCTCCGCCGTGGCGCCAAACTCAAACACCTGCTCGCCATCCGTCAGGATCAGGGCCGCATCGACAGCATCCAGAGAGGTGCCGGACATGAAACCAACCACCCAAATAGGCCCAGAATCTGAAATCGCAGTGTTCAAGCGGCTCCCTTTCCGTGCTACGCGCCCTGCCTTCACGGAGACACGAGAAGATGAGCGAATACAAGTCGGAATTCCTGAAGACGTTGCAAACGCGCGGCTTCATCAAGCAGGTCAC
Source organism: Hyphomonas jannaschiana VP2 (assembly GCF_000685215.1). Classification (GTDB taxonomy): domain Bacteria; phylum Pseudomonadota; class Alphaproteobacteria; order Caulobacterales; family Hyphomonadaceae; genus Hyphomonas; species Hyphomonas jannaschiana. The sequence continues at coordinate 43,346 of NZ_ARYJ01000011.1, read as the reverse complement.
CCATGAGGCCGAGCTTGACGCCTATTGCCAGGCGGGTGTCCCGATTGCCTATATCGGCTTCGACGCGACGGCGGACAGCCTTCACGTCGGATCGCTGCTCCAGATCATGATGCTGCGTCACCTTCAGAAGGCTGGCGGCAAGCCGATCGTGCTGATGGGCGGCGGCACCACGAAAGTGGGCGACCCGACCGACAAGGAAAAGTCGCGTCCGCTGCTCACAAATGAGCAGATCGAGGCGAACATTGCCGGCATCAAGAAGGCGTTCGAGCCGTTCCTGACCTTCGGCGACGGCCCGACCGACGCCATCATGGTCAACAATGACGACTGGCTGGGCAAACTCGGCTACATCGAACTGCTTCGCGAAGTCGGCGTGCATTTCACCATCAACACGATGGTGAAGCAGGACACGGTTGCCCGGCGCCTGGCCGCCGAGCAGCCCTACACCTTCCTCGAATTCAACTACCTGCTGATGCAGTCCTACGACTTCCTTGAACTGTTCCGGCGCCACAAGTGCCGCATCCAGCTCGGCGGGTCTGACCAGTGGGGCAATATCGTCGGCGGCGTGGACCTGGTGCACAAGGCGGCAGGCGGCGATGTGTTTGGCGTGACGGCTCACCTGATCACCACCGCATCCGGCGGCAAAATGGGCAAGACGGCGGACGGCGCGGTCTGGCTGAACGCTGACCGCAAGAGCCCATACGAATACTGGCAGTTCTGGCGCAATTGCGAGGATGCCGATGTCGGCCGCTTCCTGCGCCTGTTCACGGAACTTCCGCTGGCCGAGATTGAAGCCCTGGAGAAGCTCGAAGGCGCTGAAATCAACAAGGCCAAGATCGCGCTGGCCAATGCGGCAACGACGATGCTGCACGGCGAAGCGGCGGCGAAGGAATCCGAGGCAGCCGCCTCCGCCGTGTTTGCAGGTGGCGGGACAGCCGCCGCGCTTCCGACGGTCGAAATTCCGTCTGCGGAACTCTTCAGCGACTATCTGGTTGCGGCCGCCTTCACGGCTGCGGGCCTGACGGAAAGCAATGGCGAAGCACGCCGCCTGATCAAGCAGGGCGCTGCGAAGGTCAATGACCAGCAGGTCAAGGATCAGAACGCGACGCTCGCGGAATCCGATGTGGTCGACGGCAGCATCAAACTGTCGGCAGGCAAGAAACGCCACGCGCTGGTAAAGCCGGTCTGAGTCTAGAACTCTTCGTCCGGAATGGGCGGCAGTTCCGAAGGGATCGGCTCATCGGGCGGCCGCGGCTTGGCTTCCGGGATTCGCGTATCCGACGGGTTTTCAAAGATCCGCCGGATAACGCCCGGTGCCAGCGCGGAAAGCGGATTCACCGAGACGTTCGCTTTCTCCATCGTGCCGCGGATCGCGTAGGTGAGCGAGAACACGCCCTCGCCATCGCGACCGACAACAAGGTCTCCCAGGATCGGGATTGTTCCGAGAGCGGAGTTCATGCCAAAGCTTGGCACGAGCACGCCATCGAATTCGATCTTCCCGTCCTTGGAGTCGAAATAGCCATTCGTGGTCAGGCCGAGGGCCGGCCCCTGCGCCTTGGCGCCGGTGACCACGTAACGCTCTCCAGCCACCGTCAAAGGAATGTCGAGCCGGGAGAACAGCACCCCTTCCCCGCCCAGCGTATCCGCCAGCCCGCGAAGAGACGCGAGCGACAGGATCTGCGTCAGGAAGGGCGCATTGGTCAGCCGGGTATTCGTGATGGAGATGTCAAATTTAGACGGCTGGTTGTCGTTCGCCAGCGTGCCATCCATTTCGAGCTGGCCGCCTTCAAGATAATCAATCCCAAGGAACGCGCTCGCGATGAAGCCGGCATCGCCGCTGGACACGTGGAATGTCGCCGCCTGACCGCCATTCGTGTCGAAGCGCGCTTCAAATGGTGAGCCGTCCGCGGCAAGGCCTGTCGCCATGAACGTATCGATTCCAGCAGCGCCGGACGCCATGGAGAATTTCGCCTCGGTCATATCGAGGCCCGGCCGAAGCGTGAGCGTGTCGACATTCGCGGTGACGCGCAGCGGGGTCTTCGTCCCCGCATCGTCGGCGTCTCCGATGACCCCGACGCCCGGCATTGCACCGGAGAGATCAAGATAGGTACCGGTGAGCCCCAAATTCAACGCGCCGTCCTTGCGTGTGACGGTGCCGCCGACATCCGCCTTGTTCTTCAGATAGGCGCGGCGGAGCGTAGCCGAGACGAGTTTGGAATCGCCGCCCAGCGTGAAGTCGCCATCAAGATACGCATCATCGGCGTGGAACACGACTGTCGCCGTATAACCGTCTTCCAGTCCCTGATAATGCACGGACGCCTTGGCTTCCTTGTTGCGCGCCTTCACCCAGCCGATCTCCGACAGATCCAGCCGGGACTCGGTCAGGTCGAGCGCCGTGTCCGCGACGATGCTCGAGCCCTCGCCAATTTCCGCCTGCACTTCGATCGGGATTTCACCGGAAAGGTAGGCCCTGCCGAGCACACCGAATTCATTCAGGAAGTCCGGCGTGACAATGCTGGACGCTGACAGCAGTGAAGGCTGGTCGCCATCATTGAACGCATCCCGCCAGGTGAACTGTACAGGCGAAGGCCCAAGGTCACCGAACCCGGAAATGGTCATACCGTCCTGGTCGACATTCACTTTGGCCGAACCGTCCGTGAGGTCGAAGCCCAGGGCCGCATCCTTCAGCCCCGCGTCTTTCACCGAACCGATCGCCGTGAACCGTATGTCTTTATACGGAACATCATCCAGCGCGGGACGGAACATTTCGAAAGTCATCTCGCCATCGCCGGACAGGCGCGCAGGATCGAAATCGATCTCCAGACGCGAGTCGACCAGCATCTTCACGACCAGGGAAATGGGGCCATGCCCGCGCGCGAAGACCCGGAAATCTGCGCCACGCTCATTGAAGGCCGGCATGACAAAGGCACCTTCATCCAGATCCCAGCCGCCATATTCCCCCGAATCGAGTGTGACGCGGAACGAGTTGCCAGTCAGGCGGCCTTTTCCGAGGCCTCTCTCTACCGGCGGAAGATCGGACAGGAATTTGACCCAGGCATCCTCGGCGACGAAGGTGAGCTCCAGGTCGCTGTCGCGCAGGTATCCATCTTCACCAAAGCTGTCGCGCTTCAGATCGATATGCCCTTTGACATCCCGGATCGCACCAGCCTCGATATTGTCACGCGCAAAATTCCGCCCGCCTGTGCCCAGCCCGACCGGCCAGAACGCCATCACCGTATCCTTGGTGACATCCCCACTGGTCTCGAGAGAAATGCTTCCCAGGATAGGCGGTTCGCCATCCTGCTTGTCCTGCGTCAGGCCGACACTTCCGGTCACGTGGAAGCCGGCATCTGCCTCCATAAACTTCAGGTCCAGATCATCGATCTGCCGCGCAGTCACACTCAACAGTCCCGCCCCTTCGACACCCGTCAGCGTGACGGGCCGTTCGAAGACGGGTGTGAAGTCGAGCGTCAGGCTGTCGCTTTTCAGCTCGAACTCATGGGCCGCCTGTCCTTCCAGAATGTTTTTCAGCGTCAGGATCGCCTCACCGCTGGCTGGCCCGACTTTGTCGCCCGTGACATCGATCCGCATCGTGTCATCATTGGCGAGATAGGTTGCCGTGACATCGAGGCCTTTTACATCGACGCCCCCTGCAAACGGAACGCGGCCTTCTCCCATTTCGGAATGGAAGGCGATCTCGCTGATGCCGGTCCCGGTTGAGAAATCGAGCGTGGCGTCCGCACTGGCGGGAAGCCCTTCGAACGTATCGACTTCCGCACCGAACCGCGATGCAAGGTCTGCCAGCGGCCAATCGGCAACGGCGATCTCTGCATGCAGCCTGTCTTCAAGCGTATAAGAGCGGACGGTCGCCGCCAGCCCTCCCGGCAACCCCTCACCCGCGCCAGTACCGGCGACACTGACCAGAATGCCATCCGCCTCACGGGAGATCCGCCCTTTGGCGTCGGTAATGTCGAGAACCGGCTGCTGGTTGCTGTCACGCAGCCGGAATTCGAAACCCGTGAAGCCGAGATATTCCAGTGCATAATTCTGCTCGCCCTGCTTGAGCGCCTCCAGCACGGGTGGCAGCACTTCATTGGCACGCTGTAGCCATTCCTGTGGTGTTTCAGGCAGTTTGCCTTCCGGGATCTCCGGCAAAGGTTCCCCGCCGACGAACCAGATCGACGGCGTTTCCTGATCGATGTTCACCCAGCCATCGACCAGGTCGAGACGAAGGACTTCAATGTCCCCCAATACGAGCGACGATCCGGACAGGACGATGTTGGCGTGGCTGGCCTCGGCACTGAGATTGCCTTTGGCATCCATCATTTGCAGGCGGGAACCTGAGATATGGAGCCGCTTGTCTTCGGCTGACCATTCGAGCTGGACGCCGCCCAGCCGGACCTCCCGGCCATCGCGCGCCTCCGTCATGGCCCGCTCGAGATCGTCCTGGAACATGGACAGGTCCATCGGGCCTGAATAGAGCCGGGCCGCCAGCAAACCTGCCGCAACAAGGACGAGCAGGATCAGGCCGCCAAGTATTTCGAGAAAAATCAGTGAGGCGGTCTGGCGGACCAAGGGCACGCTCCGTACAAGTCGGGTCCAGTCATACACGCCGTTCAGCGCTGTGTCTGATATAAGCAGGACAGCCGGGGCGCACCATAGGAGGATTACATGGCAATCGGACCCAAAGAAGGCGGAAATGCCCCGAATTTCAGCATGGATTCAACGCAAGGGCCGATAAAGCTCGCCGATTACAAGGATCAGCTTCTGGTTCTCTACTTCTATCCGCGGGACGATACGCCGGGCTGCACGACCGAAGCGAAAGACTTCACCGCACTCGCGGACGAGTTCGAAAAGGCCGGCGCTAAAATTGTGGGCGTGTCGCGCGACACGCTGACAAAGCACGAAAAGTTCGCGACCAAGCACGACCTCGGCGTCACGCTCGCCTCGGATGAAGATGGCAAGGTCTGCGAGGCCTATGGCGTGTGGGTGGAGAAGAAAAACTACGGCAAGACCTACATGGGGATCGAGCGCTCAACCTTCCTCATCGGACCTGACAAAAAGGTAATACGAATCTGGAGAAAGGTGCGCGTGAAGGGGCATGCCGAAGATGTACTCAATGTCATCAAATCAGACGCCTGAAACCTGACCTTCTGCATGCGTTTTTTCCATGTTTAACAAGCCTTTTACCCTCATGAGCGAAAATTTACACGAATTCTGTGCCCAAGGGGTTCCGTAGCGTATCGAAATCGGTATGTATTATTCCCAAGGGTTTGGGAAACCTGCTGTAGTGATTGCTGCAGCGGGGGAGTGATTTTCCGGTTCTACGGGTGGCGTTAATGGCGAAGTGGAGCGCGAATCTGAAGGCGGCCTTCAATAAAGCCTTCCCTGAGCGTCAAATCTACCATCGCAGTGGCGGCACGGTCCGCTACATTTCTGTGTCTCCATGGCAGCAGGCGATATTCGCAGCCGGCATCGCGGCGCTGGCGGGCTGGACGATTTTTGCGACAGGTTCATTCGTGCTGAGCGGTGGCGGAAGCGCCCTGTCTGGCAACCCGGATGGCCGCGAACTCGCCAAATACGAACGCTGGGTGCAGGAGCTGCGTGCCAAGGACGCTCTGTCCCGATCGCTGCTTGAGGAACGCACGGACGCTTTCCAGAAAGAGACCGTTGAGTGGGAAGAGCGCCAGAAGGCACTCGAAGACCTCTACAAACAGCTCAAGGGCGAGGACGATCTCGAAACCTCCTCCCTGAAGGGTGATGGCGCGTCCCTGCTGGTCCAGGCATCGATCGAAGAAGCGGATAGCCGCCAGTCGCGCGAGCCGGTCCGCATCACTGCCCAGTTCGAAACCGCCAGCTCTCGCGGATCGGTCCGATCGCTCAAGATGGACCAGGAACGCATTCTCGACGAAGCCGAAGACATCGCGACGGAACGTACAGAACGCGCACGGGGCATTCTCGCCCTGACATCGGTCGGATCTGACCGCATCGTGGCCAGCAGCGAAACGGGCGGCCCGTTCATTTCGCTCGCCAATGCGACATCCGGCCCGGACCTCAGCAGCCTTTCCCTGACCGACACCACATTCTATTCCCGCCTGTCGCAAACACAGGCCCGGGTCGCGGAAATGCTCTACTATGAGGACATCGTATCCTCACTGCCGCTGGGTATCCCGGTCGGGGTGCCTTACAGGCTGACCAGTAATTACGGCGTTCGCGTCGATCCTTTCAAGAAACGCCCAGGCTGGCACAATGGCATCGACATGGCGGCTTATCATGCCGCTCCGATCGTTGCAGCCGGCCCTGGCGTTATCTCTTACGCAGGTCCCCGTTCGGGCTACGGGCGGCTTGTGGAAATCGACCATGGGCACGGCTTTAAGTCGCGCTATGGCCACCTCAGCGGAATTACGGTAAAAAAAGGCCAAACCGTGGAGGTCGGCGATCTTGTGGGCAAGATGGGTACAACCGGTCGTAGCACGGGGGACCACCTTCATTTCGAAGTCTGGTTTAACGGCAAACCTTATGATCCAATAAAATTCCTGAAAGCAGGCCGTCATGTTCACCAAGAGTAACAAACACAACGATACACCGTCGGCACCTGAGCCGGCCAAGGTCCAACCTTCCGTCGATGCCATCCGCGGCGCCGCCTCGAAGCCGGCCGCCCGGGCTGCATCCATCATTTGCGCAGACATGAAGATCAATGGCTCGGTGACGTCTGAAGGCGCACTGCAAATCGACGGCACCGTCGATGGCGACGTGGCTGCAACGGACATCACCATTGGCGCATCCGGTCACATCACCGGCGAAGTCAAAGCCGAAGTCGTGAAAGTCAAAGGCCGCATCAAGGGTTCCATCCGTGCCCGCAAGGTCGAGCTGGAAACCGGCGCGCATGTGAAGGGCGACATCGTTCACTCTTCGCTGCAGATTCAGTCGAACGCTGTTTTCGAAGGCCAGGTCAAACACTCTGATGATCCGCTGAAGGATGCCGCCCCGCGCGCAGCTGCCAGCGATGCCCGCCCGGCCGCATCGTCCTCGGCGCCGAGCGCAACTCCGAACGCCGCAGGCGGTTTCGGCATTTCGCCAACCGCTTCCTGATCCAGGCTCTACCTGAATTGAAACGCCGGTATCGCGAGATGCCGGCGTTTTTTGTTGTGTTTCAAAGATCTCGTTTCAGTCCGCAACCTTGCCCGGCATGCCCCAGCTGATAGGGTCCGCCCCACTTTTGATAGCGGAGTATCTGATATGCGTGCGTGGTTGATTGCCCTCGGTCTGGCCTTGTCCATGGGACCGGCTTTTGCAGATGAACCGGCCAAAACCGGAACATCCGGACCAACCGCAAGCGCTGCAGACATTCCCGAGGCAAAGTCCTTTTCTTCCGACCACACGTTCAAGCTTCGCGGCCAGACGATCAAATACACGACCGTTGCCGGGGAGACCTATCTCCGGAACGAAAAAGACCAGCCGACCGCGTCGATCTTCTCGGTTGCCTATGTCCGCAATGGCATCAGCGACCCGACCACGCGTCCGGTGACATTCGTTTTCAATGGCGGGCCGGGCTCGGCCTCCCTGTGGCTGCACATGGGCGCCTTCGGACCGAAACAGGTGATTACGCCATCTGACGCACGCGGTGTCGGCGCACCGCCCTACACGATCCAGGACAATCAGAACTCGCTTCTGGATGTCAGCGACCTCGTCTTCATCGACCCGGTCGGAACGGGTTACTCCCGTCCGCTTGGAGAAACGGAAGGCAAGGAGTTCTACGGTGTCAACGAGGACGCAGAGAGCATTGCCGAATTCATCCGCGTCTGGCTGACGGAAAACGGCCGCTGGAACAGCCCGAAATTCCTGGCCGGCGAAAGCTATGGCACGACGCGGGCCGCTGCCCTCACAGAAAAGCTGCAGGGCGGCTGGAATGGAATTGGCCTGAACGGGGTGATCCTGATCTCGGCCATCCTCGACTTCCAGAACGCGCGTTTCGCGCCGGGCAATGACTCTGCCCATATCGCCTTCTTCCCGACGGAAGCTGCGATTGCATGGTATCATGGCAAGGCAAACAAGGCGCGCTGGAACGATAATTTCGACGCCTTCGTTGCTGACGCCCGCACCTATGCAACAGACACGCTGGCCCCGGCGCTGATCCGCGGCTCGACCCTGACGACGGAACAGAAAAGCGCCCTTGCCTCAGACATGAGCGACTATCTGGGCGTGTCTGCGAAGTGGATCGAGCTTGCCAACCTGCGCGTCGACCCGACACGCTTCCGCAAGGAATTGCTTCGCAATGAAGGCTACACTGTTGGCCGGTTCGATGGCCGCTACAAGGGCATCGACAGCGAAGGCACGGCCGATACACCGGAGAATGACCCATCCGGCTACGGCATGGACACGGCCTACGTCGCCGCGATCAATGACTACCTGACCCGTGAGCTGAAAGTGGACTTCACTCGCCCCTACAAGGTGCTGACGGGTGAGCCGGGCTCGCAATGGAACTGGAGCATGAACGAACAGGGCTGGCCAGCCTATGTGAACGTCACGCCCTGGCTCGGCAAAGGCATGCGCGAAAATCCGGACCTGAAGGTTCTTCTGGCGTCAGGCTGGTACGATCTGGCTACGCCATTCTTTGGCGCCGAAATGGCAATGTACCAGAATGGCGTCGTGCTCGACCGGGTCCAGTTCGACTATTATGACGCCGGTCACATGATGTACCTGAAAGAGTCCGACGGAACGAAGCTCTCCAACGACGTTCGCAACTTCATTCAGGCTGGTCAGTAACGCACACCAGCCTTCAAGCGCTTTTCCGGACGAGGGCCGTGTTCATACGCGCGCCCTCGACCACAATGCCGTCGCCATTGTGAATGACCTCTGAGCCATCGACGGTCTCAGCGCCCCAGACCGTATCGCCAATTTTCACGCGCCCCTGCCCGGCACTCGAGAAGTCTGACGTGGCAACCCCACGCTGACCGATCAGACTGTCCATCCGCTTGTTCAGCGTCGGGTGCTCCGGTGTCGTCTTTCGCATGCCGGACAGCACGGTGCGGCCCAGAACGAAAAGAGCAACGGACGCAGCTCCGAAGAACAGAACCTGCCCCTGCCAATGAGACAGGCTGTCAGGCGCGAGGGCAGCAAAGGCTGCGGTCAGCCAGGCTGCGATGGAGATCATCAGCAGGTCAAAGGTTCCGGTCATCATCTCGATGCCGAACAACAGCAATCCAAGCGCCAGCCAGTGCCAGACGGTCAGGTGGGTAAACAGCTCTTCCAACATTTTATGCCTCCGAAAACAGATCGTCTGTCAGGGGCTCCGGATCAGTCCGGAGCCCCTGAATATGGCAGGCCTCAGCTTCGCGTTGGCGGTACAGCGCCGGACTGAACCTGAACGTCTTTGGCAGCGCCGGTGAGGCCTTTGATACCCTCAATGGCGCCAATGATGCTGGAGAACTCGGCCGGAATGATGACCGTCTTCTGCTGGTTGGACGTAGCAAGTTTGCCGAAAGCTTCGACATAGGCCTGTCCGAGGAAGTAGTTGATGGCGTTGACGTCGCCGCGCGCGATCGCTTCGGAGACCATTGCGGTGGCCTTCGCTTCAGCTTCAGCTTCGCGCTCGCGGGCTTCAGCATCGCGGAAGGCAGCTTCACGGCGGCCTTCGGCTTCGAGGATTTGCGCCTGCTTCTGGCCTTCGGCCTTCAGAATGGCAGACTGCTTGTCACCTTCGGCCGTGAGGATTTCTGCACGCTTAAGACGCTCGGCCTTCATCTGACGGGCCATGGCTTCGGTGATGTCCGCCGGCGGGCTGAGGTCGGCGATCTCTATCCGGGTGACTTTCACACCCCAAGGGTTCGTCGCGGCGTCGATCACGCTGAGAAGGCGTGCGTTGATGTCATCGCGGTTCGACAGAACCTCATCCAGATCCATGGAGCCGACCACGGTACGGATGTTGGTCAGCGAGAGGTTCTGGATCGCATGGTGGAGATTGTTGACTTCATAGGCCGCCGCGACCGGGTCGATCACCTGGATGAAGACGATGGCATCGCAGGACACCATGGCGTTGTCCTTGGTGATGACTTCCTGTTGAGGCACATCAAGGACCGTCTCCATCATGTTCATCTTCCGGCCCACCCGGTCGATGAAGGGCGTAATGACAGACAGGCCAGGGGTCAGCGTCCTGGTGTAGCGCCCGAAACGCTCCACGGTGAAATTGTACCCTTGGGGCACGAATTTGAATGCCGACACAAGCACAGTGATCGCCACCACAAAGACGAGCACGATCACCACAAAATACGGATCCATTAGGTCCCTCTCCTCTGCTACACACAGTTTAAGTGGGGAGGGATTTGCCGTTTTTCAATAAAAATCAAACAAAATCGGCGTGCCTGTCCCCCAAGCACGCCGATCATGAACTGAAATGGTTAAAAGGCGTTACGCCAATTAAATCAAAGTTGTCCGAGCATATAGTCCGCGCTGGAAACCTTGAACTCGCCGCCTTGCTCAACGTTGAGTTCCGCAACCACGCCGTCTTTCACGATCATGGAGTAACGCTGGGAGCGTTGCCCCATACCGAAGCCGGAACCGTCCATCTCAAGGCCGAGGGCCTTTGCAAAGGTGCCGTTGCCGTCTGCCAGCATGCGCACTTTACCATCCGCATCGGCACTCTTGCCCCATGCACCCATGACGAACACGTCGTTGACCGACGTGCAGACGACATCGTCAACGCCCTTGCCTTTCAACTCATCCAGCTTCTCCACGAAACCCGGAAGGTGTTTCGCCGAACAGGTCGGGGTGAATGCGCCAGGCACGGCGAACAGGGCGACGGTTTTACCGCCAAAGACGTCTGCCGTTGTGCATGGCGCCGGGCCATCTGCCGTCATTTCCATGAAAGTTGCGTCCGGAAGCTTATCACCGACCTTGATGCTCATCTGCTTTTCTCCCTGCAGGTTTGACCATGGAGATAGGCTGCCAGACGCTGCGAAGCAAGGATTCCCGCCCTTGCCAAAGCGGTCGGGATGGCTCAGCCTCAGCATTTAAGGAAGCCGCGCACAATGGATACAGACTTGACAGGCAAGCTTCTGATCGCCCTGCCCGGCATCGGCGATACGCGCTTTTCGCGTTCAGTCATTCTGGTCTGCGCCCATTCTCCGGAATTCGCGATGGGTATCGTGCTCAACAAGCCAATGGCGCATCTGCGTCTGCCCCAGCTCTTCGAGCAACTCGATGTACCGATCGAAGCAGACGTGCCGGACACATTCGTGCTGGATGGGGGGCCGGTCAGTTCGGACCGCGGTTTTGTGCTGCATACCGACGATGTCTACAATGAAGGGGCGAGCCTGCCGGTCGAGGGCGACATCTGCATGACCGCGACCCGGGACATCCTGCATGCGATGGGATCGGCGCATCCGCCCCGGCGCAGCGTGCTTGCCCTCGGCTATTCCGGCTGGGGTGCCGGCCAGCTTGAAGCGGAACTGGCGGAGAATGCCTGGCTTGTCTGCGACATGGATCCGGAACTCATTTTCTCCAGCGCGCATGAACGCAAATGGCGTCACGCGCTTGGGCGTCTGGGCATCGACAGTGCCAGGCTTCAGGTCGACCCGGGAAACGCCTGATCAGTAGCGCATGAAGCGTATGGCAGACTCGATGTCCATCGGCCGGGCAAATGCGAAACCCTGAACATGATCGAAGCCAAGCGCTCGCAGCCGCGCAGCATCCTCTTTCTGCTCTACGCCCTCCGCCGTGCTGGTCATACCCAGCCGGTTCGCCAGCAGCGTGATCGTGGAGAGGATCGTATCCGTGCGATGTTGGCCCAGCCGCCGGGTCAGGCCGTGGTCGATCTTCAGGCTGTCCGCCGGCAAGTCCGCCAGCCAGGCAAATGACGAATGCCCGGTGCCGAAATCATCGAGCACAAGACCGGCCCCCACCGCCTTGAGCGCCAGAGCAGCTGACAAGGCATAGTCTGCATCCCGCAAGGCCGCCTGTTCCGTCAGCTCAATCTTCAGGGATCTCTCCGGCAACTGATAGCCATTCATCAGCGCTTCGACGAGTGCCGGAAGCGTCCCGCGCGCCAGATCCCGCGCTGTCAGGTTCACCTGCATGAACAGGTCGTCGCGGCCGGTGATGTCGCGCAGGCGGGCCAGCGCCTCGGCAGAGCGGATCAGCATGTTTGAGGCGAGCGCCTCATCCTCATAACGACTCGGCGGCGACATGAGGTCACCATCGTCCCAACGGGCCAGTGCTTCAAATCCGGCAACCTGACCATTTCGCAGAGACACGATTGGCTGGAAAACAGGCGCCAGATCCGGCCCGGGTTTCAGATCCGAAGGATCGATTTCCTGCAGATCATCACCTGTCAGCAACATGCCGCGCGCTTCAGCATCCCCGACAAATGCTCCGACGAGATGGAAGCCGAGCCCGCTCGACATACGCAGATTGCACCGGACCGGCCCATCGCCTGCGTCAAAGGTCCGCTCCAGCCGGCCACGGCTGAGCCCCTCCAGCATCTGTTCCAGCGCATCAATCGACCAGTCCCCCGACAATTCGGAATAGTCCGATCCGCGCGGCACATCGATCACCAGACGCCTGGACGGGGCATTCCAGTACCAGTTGCCCTGAGGATTGATTTCGGAGGAGTGCGCCATGACGGGAGGAATCTAGCGCTGCGACGTCGGCCTGACGAGGGCGAAAAGTATGTGATCTTCCCGTTTTCCCGCAATCTCCAGGTAATCGCGGGCATATCCTTCCCGTTCGAACCCCACTTTCGCAAGCACCCGCTGAGACCGTTCATTATTCGGCAGTGTGCCCGCCTCTATCCGACAGAGGTCCAGAACCTGGAATGCCCAGGCACACACCGTGCCGACGGCCTCCTGCATGTAGCCCTGCCCCTCGTACGGCTCACCGACCCAATAGCCGATATTGGCGGCCTGAGCTGGCCAGCCCCGGACATTGGTCAGTGACACACCGCCCACGAGCCGGTTGTCCTGCTGGCGCCTTATCAGAAAGACGTGCGCGCGGCCTTTGCGCCATCCGCTGTGCCAGGCTTTCAGGCGACGGCTCCAATCCGACTTGCTGTGGGCGTCCTGCGGCCAGTGCGGCTCCCAGGGTTCAAGATGCGCACGGCTGCGCTCCCGAATGTCAGCCCACTCCGCGAAATCGGCCTTGAAAGGTGGCGCCAGAACCAGCCGCCCCGTCGTCACCAGGGTTTCGCGGAGAGGCGGTAGCATCTTACCGGCTCCGACCGACATGCTGCTCGATGCGTGCGCGCACTGTGACGAGCGACGCATCCGTCCGCTCAAAAACTTCTTCACTCTGGTAAAGTGCTTCGGCGCGGGCTGGCATCACGGGCTTGCGCCCGGTTGCCTCCTCCACAGTCTCCGGAAACTTCGCTGCAGCGGCTGTCGCCAGAACGACCGTTTTCACATCCGCTTCCGGCAGGCTGCGTGCATGGAACGTGCCAACCGCCGTATGCGGACAAATCTGCCAGCCTGTCTCAGCTTCAAACTGTTTCATCTCGCTCATCGTCTGATCGTTGCTGACAGACGCAGCTGACAAGCCGGAGCATTTCAGGCGGGAAACAGCCTCTGGCGGAAGAGGTGCTTCGCCGGACTGTTTGTACGTGTCATACGTGTTGCGAACCGCCTCGGCATCCCGGCCGGTCATTTCGAACAGGAGGCGTTCGAAATTGGAAGGCACGGAAATGTCCATCGCCGGGCTGGGTGTCGCGACAGCGGATGCACGGGACATCACGCCGGTATTGAACAAACGCGCCAGAGCGTCATTTGCATTGACCGCACAGACCGCTTCAAATCCGCCGCTCAGCAATCCGCAGCGCGCAGCAACATAACCCGCAAGCGCGTCGCCCATGTTGCCGCTGGGGACAACGAAGCGAAGTGCACCGCCAAGCGCGGCCTGAACCGTCGCGTAGTAGACCGACTGCGCCGCGACCCGAGCCCAGTTGATAGAGTTGACGCCTGAGAGATTCACCCGGTTCACAAATTCCCGGTCACCGAACATGTCTTTCACAATGGCCTGGCAATCATCGAAATCGCCATCGAGCGCGAGGTTCACGACATTGGAAGCCCCCGTCGTCGTCATGAACATGCGCTGCACAGGTGAGATGCGGCCGTGCGGATGCAGGATCACAAGGTCGGCATGCTTCGCGCCAGCAAATGCCGCCGCCGCTGCCCCGCCCGTGTCGCCAGAGGTGGCGCAGACAATCATCATGCGTTCGCCCGACTTGCCCAGCAGGTAGTCATAGATCTGCGCGATGATCTGCATCGCGATGTCCTTGAATGCCAGCGTGGGACCATGGTGCAGTTCCATCAGCCAGGCATCCTGCCGCCACTGCGTCAGCGGCGCCACGCACTGATGCGAGAAGCTGCCATAGGCGCGCTCGCACAGCGGTTTCAGATCCTCCAGCGGAATCGCTTCCCCCGTGAAGGCCGAGAGGATTCGCGCGGCAACTTCCGCGTAGGTCTCACCTTTTGCCGGGGGCGCAATCTGCGGAAACGTCTCCGGCACATAGAGCCCGCCATCTGGCGCAAGACCGGCTAGACATGCACCGGCAAAATCTGTCGAAGGCGCCTGCCCACGGGTAGAAATATACTTCACGATTTGTCCTCGTTCCGGAACCTGAGGCGTCCCTTCTGATAGTGAAAGGCGAGATATACGCCGATCAGGGCGATGGCCAGCCCCCACCAGGTGATCGCATAGCCAAAATGCCTCTGCGGCGGCAATTCATCGTCCAGACGCAGCCGTGCATAGGGGTTGTCGATGAGATACGGGCCATTATCGGAAACAAAGCGGATCACTTCCGGTTCGAAAACATCCGTTCTTACACGGCTCGACAGCTCAGCCGGCAGAAGCCTGGCGTATGTTGCCGGGTCCAGCACATAGAACACGCGATTGGCCGTATCGTCCTTCGCTGTAAACGCATTTCGTTTGAAGGGCGGCTTATAGATCCCCCGCGCCGACAAGCGACCGGACGCGCATCCTTCCCCCTGGCAAACCGCCGGCGGGTCGATCTGTTGCACGATCTCAACCGGCGTGTAGACGACCTCCTCCCCGGTATCGACCGCGACGACGCGCATCCATCCGGACTGGCCTTCAACATAATAATAGGAAAGCACTTCGCTGCCGGGAACGATCTCACCGTCCAGGACGGTCCAGGCCGGTGTCTGCCGGTCGATCTCCATCTTCTGAATGAAGCGGCCATATTGCCAGTTGCCGAGCCAGATCAGGATGCCCAGGCTGATGAGCGCGAACACGGTCATCACGGGATACGGACGGAAAGACATCGTTGGTCCTTTCAGTCACAGGGAATGGCCCTGCCCGAATAAACAGGGCCCGCCGGGCGAATGCGCGCCGGCGGGCCCTTGAAAGTCAGCGCGTGAATGCGCGGGTTGTCTAGTGCCCGTTGCCCAGAACCAGGTACGGCGTGACGTAAACGAAGGCAAAGAGGAACAGCCAGACCACATCCACGAAATGCCAATACCAGGCAGCAAATTCGAAGCCGAGGTGCTTCTTGGCCGACATACCGCCGGTGAGCATGCGAAGCAGGCAGACGATCAGGAACAGGGTACCGATCACAACGTGGGCACCATGGAAGCCGGTGGCCATGAAGAAGGCCGACCCATAGAGCGTGCCGTCAAAGCTGAACTGTGCGTGGCTGTATTCAAAGACCTGAAGCGCGGTGAACGCCATGCCGAGCAGGATCGTGACCAACAGGCCCAGCTTGGCGCCGGAACGGTCGTCATGCTGCAGGGCGTGGTGTGCCCAAGTGACGGTCGTGCCCGAGAGAAGCAGGATCAGCGTGTTGATCAGCGGCAGGTGGAACGGGTCGAATGTTTCGACGCCAACCGGCGGCCAGTTACCGAACTTGGCCAGCGCTTCTGCGAACAGCGGGTTCGCCGCATCCCAGTTCTCGCCGACACGCGCGCTGTGATAGATCGCGAACTCGAAGAAGCTCCAGAACCAGCCGACGAAGAACATCACTTCGGAAGCGATGAAGAGGATCATGCCGTAGCGCAGGCCGATCGAGACAACCGGCGTATGGTCGCCATGTTTGCCTTCCTTGATGACTTCGCGCCACCAGCCGATCATGACCCAGCCGACCATTGCGAAACCGAGGGCCAGAAGCCAGACGGTTCCCTTTTCCATGCCGAAAAGGCCCTTCATGTAATTGACGCCGCCAAGCGCCAGAACCAGTACCGACAACGAGCCGAGCAGCGGCCACGGTGACGGATTGACCAGATGATAATCGTGTTTGACTTCGCCGTGAGCCATGTCTGGCGGACCCCTTGATTTATATCCCTAGAATCTCTGAGCTGTTTAGACCGCTCCGGACCAAAAGCGCAACAGTTTCAGCCGCCCGTGGCTGAATTCGCCGCACCTAAAGCCGCCTGAGTTTTCGGACCGTTATATGTCGAACTTTCATAGAAAGTGTAGCTAAGCGTGATGGTTTCCAGCTGGTCGGCCACATGGTCTTCCACCATATCGGGAGAGATGAAGTAAACGACCGGCAGTTTCTTGGTTTCATGCGGGGCAATGACCCGCTCGTCGAAGCAGAAACACTCCAGCTTGTTGAAGTATTTTCCCGAATAGTGCGGCGTCACATTGTAGGCCGCGATCACATGGAATTCCTGATCGGTCGGGTTGGAAACTTCGAAAAAAGCCAGGCCATGCTGGCCGATTTTCACATCCTGTGACCGTTGAAGCGGACGGAACTCCAATGGGACATCCGCGACATTGGTATCGAAACGCACTGTAATCGTCTGATCCACGATCTCTTTCGGCGCGGCCGTTGCAATCCGGGTGGTCCCGCCATAGCCCGTCACGCGGCAGAATGTGCCGTAGAGCGGCTCCGCAGAGAAACCGAGTCCCAGCATGGCTGCAAAAACGGTCAGTGAAATTCCCGCGACCTTGGCATTAGACAGCTTCATTGCTCCGGCGCCTCCTCTTCAACAACCACTTCCTCATGAACAACCGGTTCCGTGGACAGGTTTGCAGGCGGTTCGGCTTGCTCAGGCGACATGCCCGGCGGAAGTTCCGGCGCCTGCTGCTGTCCGGTCTGGTTCATGTTGTAATAAAAGTTGGACTGATTGTCCTCCGAACTGCTAAGCCGGACGAAGGTTGTCAGGCCCACCAGGAAAACAAACCCCAAAAGGGCCAGACCAAGCCACAGATTGCGCCGCTTCTGTGCCGCACGCGCGGCCGGGTCCAGATGCGCCTGTTCCGGGAAACGTTCCTCGCCTGGCTTAAGGCCGTCATCGCTCATCAGAAGCCCCCTACGGGAAAGTGCAGTCCTGCGGCGTGCTCAACGATCAGAGCCGCAAAGACCAGGAACAGATACAGGATCGAGAACAGGAACATGCTGCGCGCAAGCTTCTGGTCAGCGCCCGGGGCACCGGCATCTCCGGCATGCGAACGCCAGACCCGGACCGCGTAGTATAGGAAGGCAAGGTTCAGCACGCCCGTCACAACGCCATAGATCCACCCGCCAAGTCCGGTTGCCAGTGGCGCCATGGAGATCGCTGCCAGAACAATCGTGTACAGCAGCATCTGCAGGCGGGTTGCTTTCGCGCCATGTGTGACAGGCAGCATAGGTACGCCGGCCTTTTCATATTCCGAGTGCGCCAGCAGGCTGAGCGCCCAGAAATGTGGTGGTGTCCAGAAGAAGGTAATCGCGAACAGGATCCACGCGTCCAGCGGCGTGTTCCCCGTCACCGCGGCCCAGCCGATCACCGGAGGGAATGCCCCCGCCCCACCGCCGATCACGATGTTCTGAGGCGTCGAGCGCTTCAGCCACATCGTATAGATGACGCCGTAATAGAAGATGGAAAAGGCGAGCAGTCCGGCTGCCAGCCAGTTGGAAGCAAGCCACATGAGCAACACGGAAACGCCGCTCATGATCATGCCCATCGCGATGGCTTCTTCCCGCGGCACAGCGCCGGAAGGAATAGGCCGGGTCGAGGTCCGGGTCATCACCTGGTCGATATCGGAATCGTACCACATGTTGATTGCGCCAGCCGCACCCGAGCCGAGCGCAACGGCCAGAACGGCAATGGCTGCCATCATGGGATGCATGGTCTGACCCGTCACACCGGTCGCCGCGATCAGGCCAGCCACGGCTGTAAACACCACCAGCATCATGATGCGCGGCTTCAGCAGCTGCACATAATCGCCGGCTGTGCCGTAGCGCTTTTCAGGAGTGGCGGGTGCGTCGGTCATTTCAGGTCCGGTTGGTTGGGTATCGTATGGGTATGAGAGGGGCGCTGTCAGCGCGACATTTGGGCGACGGCGCGCCGGAACAAGCTCATTCCTTATCAAACTTGCGGTTCAGGCGCCATTCGAGGGCCAGGTATGTGCCCTCGGCGATCATAAAGGCGATGGGCACGAGGATCAGGCTGATGAGGTCGGTCGCGGCGCCGGACAGTTTCTGCATGACGTCGAAGATGCCTGCAAACACGATCCCGACCAGCCCGGAATTTACAATCACCAGCTTGCGGCTGGGCCGGGTTCGTAGAAGTCCTTTCGGCTGGCGCCAGAGGACCCACAAGCCGATGGCCCCGGCAATGAGAGCCACAACGGAAACCGTGATCGCGATCGTCGGATCGATGGTCCGGACCTTGTCGAACATCCGGTCCACAGCGGGATTGCGCGGCAGGAACACCACGATGAAGGCATACATGCCGATCACGATGGGCAGACGCATGTTCACGTGTTCAGGTCCTTCTTTCCGGGACTTCCGAAAGCGAACGGCCTCCCGTGGAACGAGAGGCCGCTGCGATTGAGTGGTTCAGGCGGTGGCGTTAGTGGCCGCCCTTGGCCGTCACGTGCGGCAGTTCATTGTACTGGTGGAACGGCGGCGGCGACGGCAGCGTCCATTCCAGCGTCGTGGCGCCTTCGCCCCACGGATTTGCCACACCTTTGCGGCGGCGGATCAGCGCCTCAGCAAGGCCGATGAAGAAGACCAGCGTCGCGACCATGGTGATGGCGTAGCCGATCGACGAGATGTGGTGCCAAGTCGCAAAGCCATCGGCATAGTCGATGTAGCGGCGCGGCATGCCCTGCAGACCCAGGAAGTGCTGCGGGAAGAACAGGACGTTTGAACCGATGAACATCAGCCAGAAGTGCAGGCCACCGATCATGCCATTGTACTTGATGCCGAACATCTTCTCGAACCAATAGTACCAGCCGGCGAACAGGCCGAACACGGCGCCCAGCGACAGCACGTAGTGGAAGTGCGCAACCACATAGTAGGTGTCGTGCAGCGAGTGGTCGATACCGGCATTGGCCAGCACCACACCCGTCACACCGCCAACGGTGAACAGGAAGATGAAGCCGATAGCCCAGAGCATCGGGACCTTGAACTCGATGGAGCCACCCCACATCGTGGCGATCCACGAGAAGATCTTGATGCCCGTCGGCACAGCGATAACCATCGTAGCGGCC
Organism: Hyphomonas jannaschiana VP2; assembly: GCF_000685215.1. Classification (GTDB taxonomy): domain Bacteria; phylum Pseudomonadota; class Alphaproteobacteria; order Caulobacterales; family Hyphomonadaceae; genus Hyphomonas; species Hyphomonas jannaschiana. The sequence continues at coordinate 23,921 of NZ_ARYJ01000011.1, read as the reverse complement.
ACGAAGTAAGCCTTCAGGTCCACATCCATTCCGACCGTGTACATGTGGTGAGCCCACACGACGAAGCCGATAACGCCGATCGACACCATGGCGTAAGCCATGCCGAGATAGCCGAAGATCGGTTTCTTGGAGAAGGTCGACACGATGTGGCTGATGATGCCGAAGGCCGGCAGGATCATGATGTAGACTTCCGGGTGGCCGAAGAACCAGAACAGGTGCTGGAACATGATCGGGTCACCACCACCTGCCGGGTTGAAGAACTGCGAGCCGAAGTTCCGGTCCGTCAGCAGCATGGTGAGTGCAGCGGCAAGCACCGGCAGCGACAGCAGCAGCAGGACAGCCGTCACCAGGACGCCCCAGGCGAACAGCGGCATCTTGTGCAGGGTCATGCCCGGCGCGCGCATGTTCAGGATGGTCACGATGAAGTTGATTGCACCAAGGATCGACGCGATACCCGCGGTGTGCAGCGACAGGATCAGCACGTCCATGGCCGGGCCTGGGTGACCGGTCGTCGAGGACAGCGGCGGATAAAGCACCCAGCCACCGGCAAAGCCGTTACCAGCCGAACCGCCCGGAATCGTCATCGAGATGCAGGCCAGGACGAAAGCAGCAACCGTCAGCCAGAACGAGATGTTGTTCATGCGCGGGAACGCCATGTCTGGCGCGCCGATCATCAGCGGTACGAACCAGTTGCCGAAGCCACCGATCAGAGCCGGCATGACCATGAAGAAGATCATGATCAGACCGTGATAGGTGATGACCATGTTGTAGAAGTGTTTGGCGTTCTGGATCGCCACGTCGCCTTCACCGGCGACGAAGCGCGTGAGCACGCCAACGCCCGGCTCTGCGAGCTCCCAGCGGATCAGGCCGGACAGGGTATAGCCGACAATTCCCGCGATTAGCGCGAAGATCAGGTACAGCGTACCGATGTCCTTGTGGTTGGTGGAAAACAGCCAACGCGTGAAGAAACCAGGCTTGTGGTCGTGATCATCGTGGGCGTGGTCGAGGGCGACTTCATCCATGGGCATGGGACGTACTCTTCTCTCTCGGTTTATTCAGTGACCGCGGCGAACTTGGTCGCCGGTTCAACGGAAGCGATGGTCTGCACCGAAGCGGCTGCAGCATCATAGTCGCCGGCGAGCATCAGCTCCGCCCAGCGGTCGAATTGTTCTTGCGGCACAACCCGGACTTCGATCGGCATGTAGGCGTGGTTGACGCCGCAGAGTTCCGAACACTGGCCGTAATAGGTACCTGGCTCGTCGACGAGGAACCAGCCTTCGTTAAGGCGGCCCGGGACAGCATCGGTCTTGATGCCGAAGGCCGGAACGGCGAACGAGTGGATCACGTCAGCCGCAGCCGTGTAATAGCGGATGTAACGGCCAGCCGGCACAACCATCGGATAGTCGACCGAAAGGTTACGTATGCCTTCCTTGGAGTCCGTCGACAGGCCAACCTGAAGCGGGTTCGACACGAACTCCAGCGGGTAGCCGGCGTCATCCGTGATGTCTGGATAGGTGTAGGTCCAGTTCCACTGGTTGCCTTGGGCCTTGACGTTCACGAAGCCCTGAGCGGCCGCTTCCGGATTGTATTCCTTCGTGAAGCGCTCGTATTCAGCAGACTTGCCATCGGCGAGCAGCTTGTTGGCCTTGTCCTGCACCATCTGAAGGTTCGGCGGAACATCCTGATAGTAGAGGTTCGGGAAGGACTGGCTGGCGATCCCGACCAGGATCAGCGCCGGAACGACCGTCCAGATCACCTCGATCAGCGTATTGTGGCTGAATTTGCGCGGTGTCGGATTGGTACGGGAATTGTGCCGCAGAATGACCCAGAGCAGCAGGATCAGAACGAAAATCGTAATCGGAATAATGATCCACAGCAGGAATGTGTGGAAATGGTGGATACGCTCGGCAATGCGCGTCGCGGCGGGTTGCATGCCGAGCGCGCCATCGCGCGGAATAGCAGCAAAAGCCGGAGCGGCGAACAACGCTGCGCTAAGAGCGGCAAGTAGGTGTCGCACGAAGGAATCCTCGTCTCGTTGGAATCTCTGCCCCTGTATCTACAATACGTATTTGCCGCAACCTACCTCTTTCCGCGCTCAATATTGTCGCAGCCTGTCGTCGTCTTGCCTCATTGATGGTAAATTGACTTCAGGAGTTCCCCTTTTCTGGAGGCCAGAATGATCCGCACTGCCCTGCTCGCTGCCAGTTTTCTCGCTATCGGTGTCCCCGCCGCGTCCGCTCAGGTATCCGTGATCGGCGGCGGAATCGCCCGTGATTGTTATGAAGCCGCCCTCTATGGCCGGGTTTCCAACCAGGAAGGCGAACGCATCTGCACCAAGGCCATCGAAGCCGAGCTCATGAAAATGGGCAACAGGGCCGCCACCTATACGAATCGCGGCGTGCTACGCATGCGCAGTGGTGACTATGACGGAGCACTGGCTGACTATGCGACGGCCAAGAACATGAAACCCGAATTCGGAGCCATCTGGCTGAACGAAGGCGCCGCATACATTTTCCTGAAGGATTTCGACTCAGCCCTGGTCTCCCTGGACAAGGCCATCGAGCTGGACAGCGAAGAGCTCTACGCAGCTTACTACAACCGGGCTATCGCCCGCGAAAACACCGGAGACCTTGCCGGTGCCTATATGGATTTCCAGAAAGCCGTGGAACTCAATCCCGAGTTTGAACGCGCCAAATGGCAGCTCACGCGCTTCACCGTGAGCAACTGAGGCTGGTCCGGTTGCACGGGAATCCGCACGTCAACCTCTTGCCGCTCACGCCCCGGGCGCGCATCTAGTCTGAATGACTGAAAACGCCCTGCCCTTCGATCTCCGCCAGGCCACCGACATTCTTGCTGAAGCCGTTCGCGGCGGCGATGATGGTGACCTCTACATCGAACGCTCCCGGTCTGAGAGCTTCGTCTTTGACGATGGCCGCCTGAAATCGGCCGCCTTTGACACAGATCAGGGATTCGGCCTGCGCGTGGTCGCAGGAGAGGCGCAGGGGTCCGGCTATGCCTCTGAACTGTCGCTGGCCGCCATCCGGCGCGCAGCATCGACCGCCTCGGAAGCCAAACGCGGATATTCAGGCAAGCTGGCCGCCAGCCCCGTCCCCACGAACCGGCGCCTCTACCAGCCAATCGATCCGACCGCTGCGCCGGACTTTTCTGTCAAAACCGGACTGCTCGCCGAAATCGATGCCTGGGCCCGGGCCAGCGACCCGCGTGTCGTTCAGGTCTCTGTCTCCCTTTCCGGCAGCCACACCGAAGTCGACATTCTGCGCCCCGACGGCGCGGCCTATTCCGACATCCGCCCGCTGGTCCGCCTCAACGTCTCCGTGACGCTCGAAGAGAACGGCCGTCGCGAGTCGGCGGGGGCCGGCGCAGGTGGCCGGGCTGCCTATGACGACTGGATCCGGCCGGAGCGCTGGCAGGACATGGTTCGCCGGGCGATCCGCAAGGCATCGGTCAACCTTCAATCCATCGCCGCGCCCGCTGGCGAGATGGAAGTCGTGCTCGGCCCGGGCTGGCCAGCCGTCCTGCTGCACGAAGCCGTTGGCCATGGCCTCGAAGGTGACTTCAACCGCAAGGGCACGAGCGTCTATGCCGGCCGTATTGGCGAACAGGTCGCCGCAAAGGGTGTCACCGTCATCGACGACGGCTCCATCGAGGCACGCCGCGGCTCCCTTTCTTTCGACGATGAAGGCACGCCGACCCAGCGCACGGTGCTGATCGAGGATGGTATCCTGAAAGGCTATATGCAGGACCGGCTCAATGCCCGCCTGATGGGCCAGGAACCGACAGGCAACGGCCGCCGAGAAAGCTACGAAGCCCAGACCATGCCGCGGATGACCAACACGGTCATGCTGGGCGGGGACAAGGATCCGCAGGAGATCGTGTCATCCATCAAGCGCGGCCTGTGGGCCGTCGACTTCGGCGGCGGACAGGTCGACATCACGTCCGGGAATTTCGTGTTCCAGTGCACCGAGGCCTATCTCGTCGAGAACGGCAAGGTCGTCGCGCCCGTGAAGAACGCTACCCTGATCGGCCATGGCCCCACTGTGCTGCAGGACGTCACCATGATCGGCAACGACTTCGCCATGGATGATGGCGTCGGGATGTGCGGCAAGGCCGGTCAGTCGGTGCCGGTGGGTGTCGGGCAGCCGACCCTCAAGATTGGTGCCCTGACCGTAGGCGGCGCAGGCTAAAATTGCTGTTACCTCCGTAGGCCGGGGCTTGAAGCGCTGAGGTCTATTTGTCACTTTCTGGCCACAATCGGACAGAGGGACACGATCTGATTCGTTCGTGTGTCCGATCAGTAGAGGACGGTGACACAATGCGATTCCTGACAGGCGCCCTGCTTGCGGCTTCTTTCATGACAACCCCGGCGTTTGCAGAACCAGGCGACCTGCCTGCCGATTCTGCCTGGCAGATGGTACAGCGCGGCGAAATCGTCGTGCTGGATGTCCGGACGCCGAGTGAATGGGCCATGACCGGCCTACCCCGCGACAGTCACGGCATCAATGTGAAGGACCGGGATTTCGTCGCACAGGCCCGAGGCGCTGTTCTGGGGGATCTGGACCATCCGATCGCCGTCATCTGCCGGACCGGGCAACGCTCGAGCGAAGCTGCCAGCATGCTCGAAAAGGCAGGCTTCACACACGTCTTCGACATCAAGGAAGGCATGCTCGGAAAAGAAGGCGCCGGAGACGGCTGGCTGAAACGCGGTTTGCCGACAGACCCGTTCATTCCGCCTTATAACTAGTCGCCTTCTCAGGCGCCTCGACCTCCAACACAACAAACAAAAAGGGCGGCCTTTGCAGGGCCGCCCTTTTCGGTGGTTTGCACTCAGTCTCAGCCTAGCGTCTTGTCCGGGGCGCCCGGATCGGTGTTTGAACCGAACGTGTCCACTGTTCCGACATCGTCCACGGAATCGTCGGACAGCGTGTCCAGGTGCATCATCTTGGTCATGAACGGGGCCGCAATCGCAAACAGGACACCGATACCAATCGCGAACCAGCCGACCTTTGTGTACACGGACAGAACCTGTCCGATGCCTTCACCGCCAGACGCAGTAGCCTGCGCAATCATGGCAGCAACGGCGTTGCCGGCGCCGGACGCCAGGAACCAGGCCCCCATCATCAGCCCCACCATGGAGGTCACCGAAAGGCGTGTCATGGCCGACAGGCCGACCGGGCTCATGCAAAGCTCGCCCGTCGTGTGAAGCAGGTAAATCAGGAAGATGAAGATGACCGGTGTCATGGCTCCTGCGCTGGATCCGAACGCCAGAACGAGGAAACCGGCACCGAGCTGCATCAGAGCCAGAGCGAACTTCATTGGCGCACTCGGCTCCCAGCCTTTCTTGCCGAGCCAGACCCAAAGACCGGCAAACACAGGACCGAGGGTCATGATGTAGAAGGCGTTGATCGACTGGAACATGGAGGCTGGCACTTCCCAGCCAAACAGGTTGCGATCGACATGTTCATCCGTGAACAGGTTCAACGACGAGCCTGCCTGCTCGAACAGGCCCCAGAAGAGGACGTTGGTGGAGATCAGGATCAGCGCGACGATGATCCGGTTGCGCTGATGCGGGTTCAGCTTCGCGATCGCACGCCAGACAATGTAGAGATAGGTGACCGTCATGGCGATCAGCAGCAGCGTGTTCACCGTGCCCTGACTGCGCACCAGGAACCAGACGATGAATGTCACAATGATCGCGCCCAGCCAGATCATGTGCTCGCGGTTCAGCGGGCCGACCATCGGGGCAGACAGTTTCGCCGGATCGCTCGGCTCCCCTGCACCGCGCAGTGCCGGTTTGCCCCAGACAAAGACGATCAGACCGAGCAGCATGCCGACCCCGGCCGCGCCGAAGCCATAGGCCCAGCCAAAGGTTTCACCCAGATAGCCTGCAATGAGCGCCCCAAGAAAGGCGCCGGTGTTGATGCCCACATAGAAGATGGTGAAAGCGGAATCGCGCCGCGTATCCGTCTTCTTGTAGAGCGAACCGACAATGGTCGAGATGTTCGCTTTCAGGAAGCCGACACCGACGATGATCAGCGCAAGGCTGAAATAGAAAATGTTGAGAACACTCGGATCGGGTGACTGGCCATCCAGGACCGGATCCCCTTCCACCGCCATGCCGAGGTGGCCGAGCACAAGGAAAATCGCACCAATCGTGACCGCCTTGCGCGCGCCGAGGTATTTGTCGGCCAGGAAGCCGCCGATCACCGGCCCGATATAGACCAGCGTCGTATAGGCGCCGTAGAGGCCATAGGCAGCCTCGCGGTCAAACAGGAAGTGCTTGGTCAGATAGAGAACCAGCAGAGCCCGCATGCCGTAGTAGGAAAAACGCTCCCACATCTCAGCAAAGAACAGGACGAACAGTCCTGTCGGATGGCCCAGAAAGGTTTTCCCCTCGTCCTGGCCGGCAGCAATCGCGTTGTCGGTCACCTGTTTCACTCCCGTCAGCTTCCCTGAATTGCGCATATTGAGCGTGCTATGCGGCAAGGCTCAAGGCAGTTTCTGCTTTTTCGGACGGAATAAAGGGAAGGCTGTGCCCTAGTAGGCCTTTTCCGTGAAAACGTGGCGCACGTCGCGGTTCCAGGCGCCATAGTAGCGCTCCAGAAGCCGTTCCGCCGGCGTCTTGCCGGACCGGGCGATCTCGTCGAGCTCCGCCAGGTATCCAGTCTCGTTCTCGCCGGATGCGGAGAGATTGTTACGATTGCTGAGACCGATGCGGGCGAGATCCAGCATCTCCATGGCGAGGTCCTGCATCGTCGCACCGCCTGGAATCGGCGTTTTCAGGCCAAGCGTCCGCACCGACTGGCGCATGGCTTCGCGCTCTGCCGCCGTCCAGTTCTTCACACGGTCCCAGGCCCCATCGAGACAGACCGGGCAATAAAGCAGCCCCACCCAGAAAGCCGAGAAGGCACAGAGGTGCGACCACGGACCGGCATCGGACCCGCGCATTTCAAGGAATCGCTTCAGGCGCACTTCAGGGAAAATCGTTGAGAGGTGATCGGCAAAATCATCCATCGCCGGCAACTCACCCGGCAGGATCTCCAGCTTGCCTTCCATGAAGTCGCGGAAGCTGAGGCCGCTGGCATCGAGATATTTGCCGCCCCGTCGCACGAAATACATCGGCACATCGAGGGCGTAATCGACATAACGCTCAAAACCCATGCCGTCCTCGAACACGAAGGGCAGCATGCCCGTCCGGTCGGGGTCGGTATCCGTCCAGATCTGTGACCGGTAGGACAGGAAGCCGTTCGGCCGGCCTTCCATGAAGGGCGAATTGGCAAACAGCGCCGTGCCCAGTGGCTGCAGCGCCAGCGCCACGCGGAACTTCTTCACCATGTCGGCTTCGGAAGCGAAATCGAGATTGGTCTGCACGGTGCAGGTGCGGAACATCATCTGGCGGCCAAGGCGCCCGACCTTGTCCATGTATTCCATCATGATCTTGTAGCGGCCCTTGGGCATGACCGGCGTCTCCGCCAGGCTCCACAGGGGGCTCGCGCCAAGTCCGAGGAACGAAATCCCGAGCGGGTCGGCAATTTCGCGCACCTCTTCGAGGTGACGCCCGACCTCGGTGCAGGTCTGGTGGATCGTTTCCAGCGGGGCGCCGGACAGCTCAAACTGCCCGCCCGGCTCCAACGAGACACTGGCGCCATCACGCTGCAGGCCAATCAGCTTGCCGCTTTCGACAATCGGGTCCCAGCCGAACCGGTCACGGAGGCCTTCCAGCATGGCGAGCACTGACGCCGTGCCTTCATAGGGAAGCGGCGCAAGATTTTCGCGCAGGAAGCCGAATTTCTCGTGCTCGGTCCCGATGCGCCAGTCGGACGCCGGTTTGCACCCGGCTTCCAGATAGGCAGCCAGCTCATGTTTTCCCGCAATGCGCGGGGAGGTCTCGTCGATGTCCGACGTTGGCGTGGTCATCCCGAACCCCCTGTTGCGAACCAGAATGAGGCTTGCAGATAAGGTTGTTTCGCTCACTCGCCAACCGCGTTATTCTCACGAATTAGTTTATGTAGAGAGTCCGCAGATGACCAAGATGACCACCGACGAGCGCGACGACCTGAAAATGTGGGCCCGCCTGCATGTTCGCGGCGGCTATGAGCCGTTGGAGGAGATCGAAGAAATCCTGCTGGATTACGCGCAGGACTTCCGCAGCCCGCTCACCGAGCGGGATCGCCAGGTGGAAGTGCGCAATGCGCTCGTTCATGCTGTGTCGATGCTGGTTGAGGAACAGGATTCCTGGCCGGTGCTCACTGATTTTGACCGCCTGTCGCTCGCCTTCGACATGCTGGAAGACGAAGACATTGTTGCACGTCAGCATTTCACCTGCTGTGGCACCTGCGGCGCTGCCGAGATTGGCATCGAAATGGATGATTTCCAGGACCTCTCCGGCCGCGAGCCGAAAGGTTATGTGTTCTTCCACCAGCAAGACACGGAAAGCGCGGTCGAGAGCGGCAGCCTGTACATAAGCTACGGCGCTGCCGACGCGACCGCGTCACCGGAAGACAATGTGGCCATCGGCCAGCGTCTGCATGACGTTCTGCAATCGGTCGGGCTGAAGCCAGTCTGGGACGGCAAGATCAATCACCGCGTCGGCCTCGCCATCGACTGGAAGCGCCGCTGGGAAGGCGCCATGCCGAAGCCGATCAAGCGCTGGTTTTACTAACGCCAGTCCCCTTTCAGGGCCTGCCAGACTGACAGCGCAGCGACCGCGGCGGTTTCTGCACGCAGGATGCGTGGCCCCAGACTGACCGGCGCCGTATCGCCTCGCTGGCGTAGCCAGTCACGCTCTTCCAGTGTGAAGCCGCCTTCCGGACCGATCAGGATCGCGACGGGTTTGTCGCCAAGAGTGCCGAGCACGTCCGCAATGGGCCCCGCCCGGCCCTTTTCGCCGCCCCAGGGTGCGCCTGCGTCATCGCCTCGTTCATCGCAGAAGATGACCACTGTCCCATCTGCCAGCCCATCCAGCGCCTTTGCCAGCGGCTGCAGGTCTTCCACCTCCGGCAGGTCCAGCCGTTCCGTCTGTTCAGCCGCTTCCAGCACAATCTTTTGAAACCGGTCGAGTCGCACTGTTCGGGTCTGGGTCCGGTCCGTCAGGACGGGCACTATGCGTGCGGCACCGAGCTCCGTGGCCTTTTCGACGATGAAATCCGTCTCCGCCTTCTTCACGGGCGCGAACAGCAAGACGGGCGCGCTAGCCGGGGTGTCCGGCTGTGGGCGCACCAACCGGTCTGGCGTGAGACTCGCGCGCTTGCCGTGAACATCGACAATCCGCGCCTCCCATTCGCCATCACGGCCATTGAAGACACGCACGGGGGCATCCGCGACAAGGCGGAGCACACGCAGCAGGTAATTGGCTTGCGCATCGTCCAGCGGAAAAGCTGCGCCTTCCACCAGATCCTGCGCCACAAACAGTCGGGGTATGGAACTCATGGGCGGGGTATAGGCTTATACAGACAAGAGGTTAAGTCAGGAGCACGCCATGCCAGACCGTCAGGTACAGTCAATCAATCCGGCAACAGGCGAGGTGATCGAAAGTTTCACACCCCTGACGCACGCCACCATTGAGACCGCCCTCGAAAATGCGTCCGAGCGCTTCCGGACCTGGCGCAATGTATCTCTGGACGAGCGCGCCGAGCTGCTCAATCGCGCCGCCGACGTCCTGGAAACCAAGGCCGCAGAATATGCACGCGACATCACGCTGGAGATGGGCAAGCCCCTCTCGCAGGCAGAAGCTGAAGTGAGAAAATGCGCCACGGCCTGCCGTCACTATGCCGAGCACGGCGCGACATACCTTCAGGACGAAACTTTCCACACCGAAGCCCGCCGGGCGTTTGTCCGGCACCTTCCGATGGGACCGGTACTGGCCGTGATGCCGTGGAACTTCCCCTTCTGGCAGGTCTTCCGCTTCGCCGCCCCGGCCCTGATGGCGGGCAATGTCGGCCTGCTGAAGCACGCCTCGAACGTCTGGCGGTCCGCCCTGAATATTGAAGACGTGTTCCACCGCGCCGGCTTCCCGGACGGCTGCTTCCAGACACTCCTGATCGGGTCGTCAGAAGTTGAGGGCGTCATACGCGACAACCGGATCAAGGCCGTCACCCTGACCGGGTCAGGTCCCGCTGGCCGCAGCGTCGCCGCCATTGCGGGCGACTGTATCAAGCCCAGTCTTCTGGAGCTTGGCGGTTCGGACGCATTCATCGTCATGCCCTCGGCAGATCTCGACAAGGCCGTGAAGAGCGCCGTAACGGCCCGAATCCAGAACTCCGGCCAGTCCTGCATTGCCGGTAAGCGCTTCTTTGTTCACGCGGATATTTTCGAAGCTTTCAGCAAAAGCTTCGTCAAAGCCTTCGATGCCCTGAAAGTGGATGACCCGATGAAGGCCGATACCGACGTCGGTCCGCTGGCCACGCTGGCGATCCGGGATGAACTGGCCGATCAGATCGAGCGCTCTCTCAAAGGCGGCGCTGAAAGCCTGACGAAAGACCGGACCGTCCCGAAGAAAGGCGCATGGATCGCGCCGCAGATCCTGGCCGAAGCCCATTCAGGCACGCCCTCGACCGATGAGGAAATGTTCGGTCCGGTCGCGAATCTCTGGAAAGTTTCGAACCTCGACGACGCCATCACGCGGGCCAATCGCAGCCAGTTTGGCCTCGGCTCGGTCCTGTTTTCCAAAGAAGAAGCCGAAATCGACCAGGCCATCCGTCAGCTGGAAGCCGGTGCCACGTTCGTCAATTCCATGGTCGCGTCAGACCCGCGCCTCCCCTTCGGGGGAATCAAACAATCCGGCTACGGGCGCGAGCTCGCCGCAGATGGTCTGCGCGCCTTCGTGAACCGCAAGACCGTCTCGGTGGCGTAATCATTCCCCTGAGAGGCGCGATCCCCTGTCGGAAACGGGAATCCGCGCTATAACCCGGCGCGATGACCGAGACGCAGATCTCTCCTGCCGACAGTGCCCTGCCGGGCTGGCTTTCCAGCCTTCCGGAGGGCCTGCGCCCTTATGCGATGCTGGCCCGCTGGGACCGGCCTGTGGGCGTCTGGCTGCTCTACCTGCCCTGCCTGATCGGCCTCGCCTTCGAGCGCATCAGGACCGGTCTGTATCTGACAGACTCTCTATGGGCGATTCTGTTCCTGGTCGGTGCCATCGCCATGCGCGGTGCGGGATGCACCTGGAACGACATTACAGACCGGGATTTCGACGCGAAGGTGGAGCGCACGGCCCTGCGGCCGATCCCCGCCGGCCTCGTCACCCTTCGCGAGGCGCACATCTTTCTGGGCATCCAGCTGGCGGTTGGCTTCCTTGTCTGGCTCTGCCTGCCGGGCGATGCGAAGATCGTCGCCCTGCTCTCCATACCGCTGGTCGGCGCCTACCCGTTCATGAAGCGTGTCACCTGGTGGCCGCAGGCCTGGCTTGGCGCGACCTTCAATTGGGGGGCACTGGTCGGCGTCGCCGTCGCCGGCACAATCAGCTTCCCGGCCGTCGTGCTCTATATCGGCCTCGCCTGCTGGACGGTCGCGTATGACACGATTTACGCTCTGCAGGACCGCGAAGACGACGCCCTCATCGGCGTGAAGTCCACCGCGCGCCTCTTTGGCAAGCATGCGGCGCTCTACAGTTTCGGTTTCTTTATCGTTGCCGCGGCATTGATTGCCGCCGCCTCGGGCCTGCAGGGCGCTGGCCGCATGGGCGCCGTCACATCGCTCGCCTTCCTCGGCCATGCCACGGCGCAGGTCTCGCGGCTGAAAAGCAAAGGCGACCGAGTCGCGCTTGCGGTGTTCAAGTCGAATGTGTGGACCGGCGCGCTCGTCGCGATCGGCCTGACTCTGGCCGCCATGACACCGGAACCACCCCCGCGCACACTCTTTTCCGGCCCGGAAATCGTGCCCGACGGCCAGCCGGACAAGGTAACCCTGCCCTTTGGACTGGAGCTGCAAAAAGGCCCGCGCCAGCCCGGCCTGCCGGAAACCTGGCTCGCCAGCGACATACGCCGCACACTGGAACGTGATGGCTATGTCTTCCCCGACGCTGCGGAATCGCCAGACGAGCCGTGACGCCACCGGCGCAATGGCCTATGGTGTGGCCATGCCTGTTGTTATTGAAATGGTTTCCGATCTCGTCTGTCCGTGGTGCTGGCTCGGCAAGCGCCGCATCGAAGCGGCCATCGCCATGGTGCCGGACGTTGAAGTGCAGCTCCTGTTCCGTCCCTATGAACTCGATCCGTCCATCCCGGCGGAAGGGGTCGATTACAAGGACTATATGCGCAAGGCATTCAGCTCGCCGGAAGCGAAGGAGCGCTCGGGCGCCATGCGTCAGGCGCTGATCGACTATGGTGAGGCCGAAGGCATCCCCTACCGGTTCGACGAGATTACATGGCGTCCGAACAGCCTCGATGCGCACCGCATCGTCCACTGGGCGCAGGGCCAGCACAAAGGCGCCGCCGCCAAGGAAGCATTGTTCCAGGCCTTCTTCCACGACGGTCGAAACATTGGCGACCATGGCGTACTGGTCGACATTGCCCGTCAGATCGATCTCGACCCGACCATTGTGGCCGACCTCCTGTCCACGGATGCCGATGTCGTAACCGTCCGCGCCGAAGAAAAATATTTCCGCGAACTCGGTATCACCGGCGTGCCGACCTATATCGCCAATCGTCAGTTTGCGGCGCAGGGCGCCGAGACGCCTGAAAAGCTGGCACGCTTCATCAAGCACGCGGCCGAACACCCGCCGGCCGCAACCGCATGAGCGCGCTGGTCCAGACCGAAATCGATGGCCGCACGGCAATCGTGCGGTTTGATACCGGCGCCCGCGCCAACGCACTCAGCCAGCAATTGATGCAGGACTTGACCGAGGCTGCCCTGCAATTTCACGACGCGCCTGAGATCTCCACGGTCATCCTGACCGGGCGAGCGGACCAGTTCTCCATGGGCGCAGACCTGAAAGATCCGGCCGGCGCAAACGCTGCCAAGTCCACGCTCCGGGAACGGAGGATCCTGCTACGCCGCGGCCCACGCATGTGCGAGGCCTGGGAAAATGTAGACGCGCTCACCATCTGCGCCATCGAAGGCTGGTGCGTCGGCGGCGGTGTGGCACTGGCCACGTCATGTGACCTGCGTGTCGCTGCGGAGAACTCGGTCTTCTACGTGCCGGAGGTCGAGCGCGGCATGAATATGAGCTGGGGCTCCATCCCCCGTTTTGTGGCACTGGTCGGCCCCGCCCGCGCCAAGCGGATCGCCGGGCTTTGCGAAAAGATCGATGCCGCAACGGCCCTGAACTGGGGGCTTGCCGACCATGTCGTGCCCGCCGGCACCGCCATGCATAAGGCGCGTGAAGTGGCGGCAGCTGCCTCACGCCTGCCGCCAACGGCGTTGAAAATGGTGAAGCAGGACGTCAACGTGGCAGCGCTGGCATTGGCCAAAGCCACGGCCCACCGTGACCTCGAGGCCTTCGCCCTGCTCCAGCGCTCAGACGATTTCAGGGAAGGCATCAAGGCCTTCCTCGAAGGCCGCGACCCGGAGTTCACGGGCGACTGATTATCCCCACAATGAAAAACGCCGCCCGGAAACGGGCGGCGTTTTCAATTCGGTTCTGGCACAACCTTAGTGGACCAGAGCAGCCTTCAGGCTTTCGAGATAGTCGTAGTGTTCCTGCAGGATCGCGCGGTTGGAATCATCCTTGTCGAGCGACTGGATCTTCAGGAGCGTGGCTTCCATCTCGGCCTGCACGTCTTCGGTTTTCACATCGTCGAGCATGCGGGCTTCTTCAGCCAGGATGGTCAGGCCGGCCGACGTAATGTCCGCAAAGCCGCCGCGCACGAAGATGCGCATCTTGACCGTGTCGCCTTCCAGAACGCGTACCACGCCATTGCGCAGCGTCGTCATGAAGGGCGCATGGTTCACCAGCACGCCGAACTCGCCATCCGAACCAGGTGCGATCACATGATCGACCTCTCCGGAGAAGAGCTCTTTCGCGGGCGAAACGAGCGAGAAGTGGAGTTTATCGGCCATCTATCCTGTCCGCTTACGCGTCTGCCATCATCTTGGCGGCCTTGGCTTTGGCGGCTTCGATGTCGCCAACCATGTAGAAGGCCTGTTCCGGCAGGTGGTCATAGTCGCCAGCGATCAGGCCTTTGAAGCCCTTGATCGTGTCTTCGAGTTTCACCTGCACACCCGGCGAACCGGTGAAGACTTCAGCCACGTCGAACGGCTGCGACAGGAAGCGTTCCACTTTCCGGGCGCGGGCCACGACGAGTTTGTCTTCTTCCGACAGCTCGTCCATGCCGAGGATGGCGATGATGTCCTGCAGCTCTTTGTACTTCTGCAGGATTTCCTGCACGCCGCGGGCAACCGAGTAGTGCTCTTCGCCAACGACCAGCGGGTCGAGGATACGGCTGGTGGAGTCCAGCGGGTCCACAGCCGGGTAGATGCCTTTTTCCGAGATGGCGCGGTTGAGAACCGTCGTGGCATCAAGGTGGGCAAACGAAGTGGCCGGAGCCGGGTCGGTAAGGTCGTCAGCCGGAACGTAGACAGCCTGGATCGAGGTGATCGAGCCTTTGTTCGTGGAGGTAATACGCTCCTGCAGCTGGCCCATGTCGGTGGCCAGCGTCGGCTGGTAGCCCACAGCGGACGGGATACGGCCAAGAAGTGCGGACACCTCAGCACCGGCCTGGGTGAAGCGGAAGATGTTGTCCACGAAGAACAGAACGTCCTTGCCTTCTTCGTCGCGGAAGTATTCGGCCTGGGTCAGGCCGGTCAGGGCAACACGGGCACGGGCGCCCGGAGGCTCGTTCATCTGACCGTAGACCAAGGCCACGCGGCTCTCGCCTTCCAGGTTGATAACCTTGGATTCGATCATCTCGTGATAGAGGTCGTTCCCTTCACGGGTCCGCTCACCAACACCGGCGAAGACCGAGTAACCCCCGAACAGCTTGGCGATGTTGTTGATCAGTTCCTGGATGAGAACCGTCTTGCCCACGCCGGCACCGCCGAACAGGCCGATCTTACCACCCTTTGCGTAAGGGCAGAGCAGGTCCACAACCTTGATACCGGTGACGAGCACTTCGGATTCGGTCGACTGATCGATGAACTCCGGGGCCGGAGCGTGGATCGGGCGATCCATGTCGGAGCCGATCGGGCCACGTTCGTCGATCGGCTCGCCGATGACGTTCATGATGCGGCCGAGCGTTTTCGGACCAACCGGAACGGTGATGGCCTTGCCGGTGTCAGCCACCGGACCGCCGCGCACGAGGCCTTCGGTGGAGTCCATGGCGATGGTGCGCACCGTGTTCTCGCCGAGGTGCTGAGCAACTTCCAGCACCAGGCGCGTACCGTTGTTGTCGGTTTCAAGCGCGTTGAGGATAGCCGGCAGCTCGCCATCGAACTCAACGTCGACAACGGCGCCGATGACCTGGGAAATGCGGCCTTTGGCGTTTGCGGGAGTGCTCATGCGGGTCGTCTCCTTTGGAGCGGGTATTCTCTGGGTTCTTGTTCTCTAGAGCGCTTCCGCGCCCGAAATAATCTCGATGAGTTCTTTGGTGATCTGGGCCTGGCGTGCGCGGTTGTACTGCAGCTCCAGCGAGTCGATCATCTCGCCGGCATTGCGGGTCGCGTTATCCATGGCGGTCATCTGGCTCGCAAAGAAGCCAGCAGAGCCTTCCAGCAGGGCGGAAAGGATCTGCGTGTTGATGTAGCGCGGCAGAAGCGCCTCAAGGATCGCATCTTCCGACGGCTCATAACGATAGATCGCACCGCCCAGATCGATGGTCTCGGCATCGGCAGGGGCCGCGGCCGGGATCAGCTGCTGCGCAGTCGGAACCTGGCTCAGCACGTTCTTGAACTGCGAATAGATCAGCGTCGCAACATCGAACTCGCCATCCTCGAACCGGGTGGTGAGGTTCTTGCCGAGAGCAATCGCCGGCTCGGAGAAGTCATCACCCTTCACGGAGGAGAGGTCAACATGGCCGATAAACAGGTCGGCGAAGTCTCGCTTCAGCTGCTCGCGGCCTTTTTTGCCGACGGTCAGCACTTTCACGGTCTTCCCCTCGCCCTGCAGCGCGATAATCGTCTGACGGGCAAGTTTGGCGGTGTAGGTGTTGAAGCCACCGGCGAGGCCGCGCTCGGCGGTCATGACGACAACCAGATGCGTCTGGTCGCTGCCTGTGCCGGCGAGGAGTTTCGGGCCGCCTGCGCCGGCAGATGCCGACAGATTGGCGAGAACCGCGGCCATGCGTTCGGCGTACGGGCGGGCAGCCGTCGCGGCGTCCTGCGCGCGCTTCAGCTTCGCCGCGGCCACCATTTGCATGGCCTTGGTGATCTTCTGCGTGGATTTCACGCTGGAGATCCGGTTTTTCAGGTCCTTCAGGCTGGGCATGTCAGGCCTTCCAGTTCGTGCTCAGTCGTCCGGGGCTCAGGCAAACTTCGAAGTGAAGTCGTCCAGGGCCTTCTTGATTCCAGCTTCAATCTCGTCGGTGAGAGCTTTCTCAGCGGCGATCTTGGTCAGCAGGTCCTTGTTCGCACCACGGAGGTGAGCCAGCAGCTCTTTCTCGTAGCGCGTCACGTCTTTCAGCTCGACCTTGTCGAGGTAGCCACGCGTACCGGCGTAGATCACGCAGACCTGCTCTTCCATCAGCAGCGGCGAGTATTGCGGCTGCTTGAGGAGTTCGGTCAGGCGGGCACCGCGGTTCAGCAGGCGCTGGGTGGCAGCGTCCAGGTCGGAACCGAATTTCGCGAAGGCGGCCATCTCACGGTACTGGGCGAGTTCGCCCTTCATGGAGCCGGCAACTTTCTTCATCGCTTTCGTCTGGGCAGCAGAGCCCACGCGCGACACCGACAGACCGACGTTCACGGCCGGGCGGATACCCTGGTAGAACAGGTCCGTCTCAAGGAAGATCTGGCCGTCGGTGATCGAGATCACGTTCGTCGGAATGTAGGCCGACACGTCGTTGGCCTGGGTTTCAATGATCGGCAGGGCCGTCAGAGAGCCGGAACCGTTCTCTTCGTTCAGCTTGGCAGCACGCTCCAGAAGGCGCGAGTGCAGGTAGAACACGTCACCCGGATAAGCTTCGCGGCCCGGCGGACGGCGCAGTAGCAGGGACATCTGACGATACGCAACAGCCTGCTTGGAAAGGTCATCATAGATGATCAGGGCGTGCATGCCGTTGTCGCGGAACCATTCGCCCATGGCACAGCCGGTGAACGGTGCGAGATACTGAAGCGGGGCCGGTTCGGAAGCCGTGGCAGCCACGACGATGGTGTAGTCGAGGGCGCCGCGCTCTTCGAGCGTCTTGACGACCTGCGCCACCGTGGAGCGTTTCTGGCCGATGGCAACGTAGACGCAGAACAGCTTTTCGCTGTCGTCCTTGGCCGCGTCATTGGTCGCTTTCTGGTTCAGGATTGTGTCAACGCAGATCGCGGTTTTGCCGGTCTGGCGGTCGCCGATGACCAGTTCGCGCTGACCACGGCCAACGGGGATCATCCCGTCAATGGCCTTGAGACCGGTCATCATCGGCTCATCAACCGACTTACGAGGAATGATGCCCGGTGCTTTCACATCCACGCGTTCACGTGCAGCAACGTTTTCCAGCGCGCCTTTGCCATCAATCGGGTTACCGAGGGCATCCACAACGCGGCCCAGCAGAGCCTTGCCGACCGGTGCCGACACGATCTCGTCGAGGCGCTTGACGGTGTCACCTTCTTTAATGTCGCGGTCGTCACCGAAAATCACGACGCCGACATTGTCGCTTTCGAGGTTCAGCGCCATGCCTTTGATGCCGCCGTCGAATTCGACCATTTCGCCAGCCTGAACGCTGTCGAGGCCGTAGATACGGGCGATACCGTCGCCCACTGACAGAACCTGACCGACATCGGAGACTTCGGCTTCAACGCCGAAATTCTCGATCTGCGACTTCAGGATGCCCGAAATTTCTGCTGCTGAGATATCCATCGAGCGACTAAGCTCCCTTCATGGCGGTGTTCATGCGTTCCAGTTTGGCGGCAAGGCTTGCGTCAACGAGCTGGGACCCGATGCGCAGCTGAATGCCGCCGATGAGCGAGGCGTCAACCTCGCTGGTAAGTTCCACCTCGCCGCCAACGGCCTTGGCGAGGATTGATTCAATGCGCTGGCGCTCTGCGCCGGTCATTTCCTTGGCGGTACGCACAAGAGCGCGCTTCACGCCGCGCTGTTGTGCGTAAAGCTCATCAAAAGCGATTGCGGCACCGAGAATGTCGCCCGAACGGCCGTTCTGCGCCATCGTGCCGAGGAATTTGCCAAACAGGCCGCCGAGATCGGACTTGGCCGTCAGCTCGCCCAGCGCCTTCACCTTGTCTTCGCGGGAGAAAGCCGGCGACTCCAGAAGAAGCGCCAGATCGTCAGAGCCGTTCGCCATTTCGGCGAATGCCTTGAAATCCTTATAGACATTGGCGAGTTCGCCTTTGTCCTGCGCGAGTTCGAACAGCGCGCTCGCATAACGGCGTGCTGCTTCGTTCGCATGTGTCGTCTTTGATCCAGCCAAGGGTCTCTTCGTCCATGTTCAGGTGGGCGGAATGGCCCGAAAACAGCAAACAGGGCAGCGTGCGAATTGCCCGCGCCCATGAAAACTGTGCGCCGCTTAGCATCAGTCATCTGACCTGACAACATAGGCATGGCGCCAATGTCTGCGGCGAAATGACAATTATGACAATGCGCCCGCGAAACCAATAGATTCAAAGGAAATATTGAGACGCGGTCTCCATCCCAGACCTGCCTGATCCCGGCAGGATCAGGCGATGGCTCAGCGCCCGGTTTCCGACTCACTTGTGGTGAAGCCAAGCCGTACCAGACGTTCGATCATCTGACGCTCAGCGGAAGGGTCGTAGGCAATCAGGTATGGTTCAGTGCAACCAGCATTAAACACCCTCATTTCCACGCCGAGAGGCCCAAACCAGCGCTCGCTGTTCCGGATATATATTTCGTTGTCCTCAGGTGAGAACGCGTTAGCCGCCACAATTACGTCATCCGGAATCCAGCGTCTGTCAGGCGGCGAGAACGTCGAGCTATCAACATCGAAACACCATTTCTCACGTACCTCTCCAAAATACGTGTCCAAGGTCCTGACACAAAGAATCGCACTGCTCATAGGCAATGTTGGCGCCCCGCCTTCCGCTTCAGCCAGCTTATCTGGGTAAATGTACGAAATAACCTGCCCGCGCAGGACCAAATCGGCCTGAAGTTTATCAGGATCAAACGGCCTGTAGATACGGCACGCATGGCTTTCGAGCGCAAAAACCGAGGCCACCACCGCGAGGAGACCAACTTTGAAGGAAACCGGCACCGCGCGCGCCTCCACAACTTAAGGGATGTCACATCCCCCTTATGGTGGAATGGGTATCACAGGCGCGCCCTCAAAGAAATGAATACGGGTCGATGTCGACCGACAGGCGGACAGGCGCCGGCAGCTTAAGCTTCGCCAGCCACGCGGCCATATAGGCAGACAGGTCCACATTGCGGGGAGATTTGACGAGGAAGCGCCTGCGGTGGCGTCCGCGCAGTACGGTGATCGGCGCCGGGGCCGGACCGAACAGCTCAATCCCCTGGCCGTTCGGCGCGAGCGCCGCCACGTCCCGCGCGGCCTGGTCCACCATCTCGGCAGAGGGCGCAGACATGATGACCGCCGCAAGCCGTCCGAACGGCGGCAGGCCAAGCTCCGCGCGCACATCCCGCTCAATCTGGAGGAAGCCGTCCCGGTCGCCATCGGCCAGCGCCAGCATGGCCGGATTATCCGGCGCATAGGTCTGCACCAGCGCCCGGCCCGGCCGTTCGGCACGTCCGGCACGGCCGGCCACCTGGCTCAGCAGCTGGTAGGTCCGCTCGCCCGCCCGCAGGTCGCCGCCCTTCATGCCGCTATCGGCATCGACGACACCCACGAGGGTGAGGTTCGGAAAATTATGCCCCTTGGCGACGATCTGTGTGCCGATCAGCACATCGATCTCGCCCTGCTCCATCCGCTCGACGATGCCGCGCGTTGCCTCGCCGCCCTGCGCCGTGTCGGAGGAAAAGATCTCGATCCGCGCCCCCGGCATCAACACGCGCACTTCCTCCGCAACGCGCTCCACACCCGGGCCGACGCCCATCAGCGAGTCCACCGCCCCGCAATGCGGGCATTTCTGCGGTTTCAGGATGGAATAGCCCGTGACGTGGCAGACCAGTCGGTTCGTATACCGGTGCTCTGTCAGCCAGTTCTCCGTGCCCGGCGTTTTCAGCCGCTCGCCGCATGCCTTGCAGATGACCAGCGGCGCATAGCCCCGGCGGTTCAGGAACAGGAGCGTCTGTTCGCCCGCCTCCAGCGTGACCTGCATCTCATGCACCAGCCGGGAGGAGAGCCACATGCCCTTGCCCGGCGGATCGGACCGCAAATCCACCAGTTCCACATCCGGCAGGCGCGCCGCGCCCGGCCGCGCCGACAGTTTCAGCCGCGTATAGCGTCCCATCTCGGCGTTCACGACCGTCTCCAGCGCAGGCGTCGCGGAGGCCAGCACCACAACCGCCTCCTCAAGCTTGCCGCGCATTACGGACATGTCCCGGGCGTGATAGGTCACCCCGTCTTCCTGCTTGAAGCTGCCATCGTGTTCCTCGTCCACGATGATCAGTTTCAGCTTCTGGAATGGCAGGAAGAGCGCAGAACGCGCCCCGATCACGATCCGAGCGCGCCCATGCGCCGTCTCGCGCCAGGTCCGCCGGCGTTCCTTGTCCGACAGGCCGGAATGCCAGGGCGCAGGGGGCGCGCCGAACCGCGCGGTAAAGCGCGACAGGATGGCCTGCGTCAGCGCGATCTCCGGCAGCAGGACCAACACCTGCGCCTCCGGATCTGCCTTCAGCGCCTCCGCGATCGCCTCGAAATAGACTTCCGTCTTGCCGGAGCCAGTGACGCCGTCGATCAGGAAAGTGTGGAACGTGTCCGCCCGCACGGCATGGCGCAGCTCTTCAGCGGCTTCAGCCTGCTCCGCTGTGAGATTTGCGCCCGGCAGGTCCGGGTTCACGGGCGGGAATGGCGGATCGGTCGGCACATCGATCGCCTGCAGCGCACCCGTCTCCGCCAGCCCCCGCACCACGCCGGAGGACACACCCGCCGCCTCTGCGATCTGCGCCGCCGTCATCGGCGCCTCCTCCGCCGCCATGACGTCCAGCACTTTGGCCCGGGCATCCGTCATCCGAGGCGGCAGTTCACCTGTGGCGGTGAACACCGTCTCTGTCGGCGATGGCAGCAGGCCCGCCCGCGCACGCAATGCCATCGACAGGAGGCGCCCCGGATGGCTCACCGTGTAACGCGCCGCAAAGGCCAGGAAATCCCGCATCGCCTTCGTCATCGGCGGCGTCGGATAAACCTCCGACACAGCCTTCAGCGTGCGCCCCTCGCCCGCCTCATCGCCCAGCACTTCAACGACGACTCCCAGCCGCTCATGCTTGCCGAGCGGCGCAGCAACATAGCTGCCTTCGGCCACGTCCAGATCGTCCGGCACCGCATAATCGAACGGCTCCGGCAGGGGCATGGGAAAGAGAATCCGTGCGACGGGCATGGGCCAAGGCTTAGCCCTTCAGCCTGCCTCCGTCACGCCGCCCCTTCAGCGCGTTTGCGCCGCCGCGTACAGCGCGCCAAGTTCTTCCGCCACCAGCCTCAGCGGCGCTGCATTGCCCGCCACCCGGCACTGGATGAGCGCACCCTCGAGCGCGGATATGGCAAAGCGCGCAAGGCTTTCAGCACGCGCCAGCGGGATGCCCGCAGCGACAGCCGATTCCGTCAGCACCCCGGCCCACGCGTCAAAGGCGGCCGCGCCCGCCTGCCGGATCGCCTCATGCTCCGGCACAGTTTCCAGCAGGGTCGTCGTAATCGGACAGCCATCCCGATAGTCCGAGGCGGCCATCCACCCGGCCAGCAAATCAAAATAGCGCCTGACCAGGTCGCCGGGCCCGTCTGCCTCTGCCGCAAGATCCTTCAGCGTCCGCGTCACGGCCTTCCCGGCCAGTTGAACGGCTTCCGCCCCGATTTCGGCCTTGCCGCCTGGAAAGTAGTGATACAGCGACCCCTTCGGCGCGCCGCTCTCCGCCAGGATCTCGGCAAGCCCGGTCGCCGCATATCCCTTCTGACGGAACAATTTCACCGAAGCCGCCAGAAGCGCGTCACGATGCTTTACGGCTGTTGCCATACTTGCCACCTCAAAATTATATAGACTGGTCTACATGGTTTCGATACACCTCGATCCGTTAACAGGCAATGAGGAGACGGCAGATGGCGGAGAGCATACCGGAGGGCTTTGCGCCCCATTTCAGGAAAAGCGGCCTGACGGACCCATGGGAGCCGCTCTATTCGCGCAATACCGGCGAGTCGATCTGGATCGGCCTGCGCGCGGGGCCCGCCCACGCCAACTCTCGCGGCTTTGTGCATGGGGCTCTGATCACGGCCCTGGCTGACAATGCGATGGGGCTCAGCTGCGGTCTGTTCCTCACCGGCATATCCGGCCTCGTCACAGTCGGCCTGTCGCTGGACTTTCTCTCGACAGCCCGCCTCGGCCAGTGGCTGGAGATCCGCCCCACCGTCCTCAGGACCGGAAAGACCCTGTCCTTCTGCACGGCGACCATCTACGCAGACGAGACAGTCTGTGCCCGGGCCAATGCAACCTTCCGCGCGCTTCAGGCGGCGTGATCGCGCTTTCCGCCTTTTCCGCCGCGTGCCCGGTCATAGCGCCAGGCCATCAGGTTCGACGCGGCATTCAGGCAGAAATTCACCGGCACGGCCGCACGCTGGACAAAGCCCCAGCGTTTGCCGACCACCGGCACATGCGACAGCGTCGGCTTGGTGACATGATCGACAATCCGCCAGTCGGCCAGCGATCGGCGATAGCTGATAAAGCCGTCCTCCTGCATGTTCCACTTCGCCTTCAGCGCGTCATGGCTGCGCTTCTGCCAGGACCGTGACCAGCGCAGCAGAAAGTAAGGCAGGTCAACCATCTGCACAGGGTCATCTTCCGAAGGGATCAGGAAAGTGACCACAGAAGACGGTTCGAACCAGATGCTCTCCCCGGCTTCCCGCGCGCGCCAGGAAAAATCGAGATACTCCTTCGACACGATGTCCGGATCGAACGTCCCGATACGGTCGAACAGGCTACGGCGCACCATGAAGCAGTGCATCTCGACGCTCTGCGTACGGCGGCGTTTCAGATGCGGCTGGATCTCGTCCAGCGTATTGCCCTGGAGATAGAACTCCTCGTGGAAATCCTTATGCCCGTCGCCGGCCTCTTCCAGCGTCTCATTATTGTTCTCTTCCGGGCCGATATGGTGGACGATCGTGTGGATCGGCCGGCCTTCGCAGGTGAGCGGCGCAATCATGCCGGCGCCGGTTTCATCCCCGCAGGCCACCAGGGCGCCAAGCCAGCCTTTGCGATACATGATGTCGTTCTCGACGAAGGCGATATATTCGCCCCTTGCGTGTTCGATGCCGGTATTGCGGGCCTCCGCAGGTGTCAGCGGGCGATCGACCGCCACGTGCCGGAAGCCGCGGCGGGCAGCCTCTTCATCGCACCAGCGTCTTACCTGGCCGGGCGCCGCGCCTGTCACGACGACAAGGTCAAACGGATAATCCGTATTCTCGTAGAGGTTTGCGATCGAGTCCCGCATCAGGCTGTAGCGGTCCCGTGTCGTCAAAACGATTGTCGCGCGGCCTGTCCCGTTTGCCTGCTCCATTGCCTTCCCTCGTCTCCCAGCCCGGCAGACTGAATATACCGCAGACCGGGAGTCTGCTCCACGCCCCATCAGTTGAAATTGGCGGACAATTCCGCCGTAATCCGCCATACGCGATAGCCGCAGAGCCCTGATCTCATTGGAGATCGACTTCCTCTCCGAACGGACCTATCCGACAGGTTTCACCAAGCGCCATCTTAAGGCG
>NZ_ARYJ01000010.1 GCF_000685215.1 Hyphomonas jannaschiana VP2 | reverse complement strand
CGGCCTTTTTGCTTGTTGGGGAGAGATTGCCAAAATTGGCTTTTCGCTGAAGCTTCCGGCTTGCCGTGGCAGGGAGTTTGGGGCAAACCCTCACCTCGCCTGAAGGGGTATAGCTCAGTTGGTAGAGCATCGGTCTCCAAAACCGAGGGTCGCGGGTTCGAGTCCTGCTGCCCCTGCCAGGCGGATTTCCTGAAATAGCAGCCGCACACCGCCGCGTTCAGGACACGTTCGTTTATGCCTGCGCAATCCACAAAAATAATGCTGCGCCACCTCTAAGCGTAAACGAGGTGTGAACGATTTCAGGTGAATTGATTGGGTCCTGCGTCATCCGGCGCGTCCGTCAATTCCTGCCAGAAAGGCGATCGTTTCATGCCAGCCAAACCCCGCACCTCTGCCGCGCCGTCGATTGCAAAGCTGATCGCAAAGGAACTCGGCATTTCCGAACGCCAGGTCGAGACCGTGATTGAATTGCTCGAAGAAGGCGCGACGGTGCCCTTCATCGCGCGCTACCGGAAAGAACGCACAGGCGGGCTGGATGACACGCAGCTGCGGACCCTGGCAGAGCGCCTCGACTATCTCACCGAACTTGCCAAGCGCCGCGACACGATCCTTGACGCCATCCGGCAACAGGACAAGCTGACACCAGACCTTGAGCGCGAGATCATGGCGGCCACGACGAAGGTGGCCCTGGAAGACCTGTACGCGCCTTACAAGCAGAAGCGCCGGACCAAGGCGACCATCGCGAAGGAAGCAGGGCTGGAGCCGCTGGCAGAGCGCATTCTCGCCAACCCGGCGGTGGCTCTGGAAGCGGAGGCCAAAGCCTTCGTCTCGAAAAAGAAAGGCGTGGATACGCCAGATGCCGCGCTGAGCGGCGCGCGGGAAATTATCGTCGAGAAGATCGCGGAAACACCGCGCCTTTCCCGCAAGATCCGCGAGACGGTCTGGAAGCAGGGCAAGCTTGGATCCTCGCTTGTCAAAGGCAAGGAAACCGAAGGGGCGAAGTTTGCCGACTATTTCGATTTCGATGAGCCGTTCGAGAAGATGCCATCGCACCGCGCGCTGGCCATGCTGCGGGGGCAGAAGGAAGGTATCCTCCGGATCAAGGTGGATGTGCCGCACACGGATACGCGCCATCATCCGGCCGTGCGGGAAATCTGTTCCGAATTCGGTTTCGCAAAGAAAGGCCGTGCCGCTGACGAGTGGCTGATGGAAACGGCCGAAGCGGCCTGGAAGGGCAAGCTGGAACCGTCAAGCTCCCGCGAGTCGATCAATCGCCTTAAGGATGCAGCAGATAGTGAAGCGATCCGGGTGTTCTCCCGAAACATGAAAGACCTGCTGATGGCCGCGCCGGCCGGGCACAAGGTCGTCATGGGAATCGATCCGGGCATCCGGACGGGCTGCAAGGTTGCTGTCGTGGACTCGACTGGCAAGTTGATCGACACCGCGACGATCTATCCGCATGAGCCGAAGAAAGACTGGACGGGTGCCCTGACGACGCTGGCCACGCTTTGCAAGAAACACAAGGTCGAACTCGTCAGTGTAGGGAACGGGACTGCTGGACGCGAGACAGACAAGCTGGTCGCAGACCTGTCCGACAGATTGCCGGATCTGAATTTGACGCGCCTGATGGTCTCGGAAGCTGGCGCTTCGGTCTATTCTGCGTCCGAACTGGCGGCGAAGGAGTTCCCGGATCTGGATGTCAGCATCCGCGGGGCGGTGTCCATCGCCCGGCGCTTGCAGGATCCGCTGGCGGAACTGGTCAAGATCGAGCCGAAAGCCATCGGCGTCGGCCAGTACCAGCATGACGTCGATCAGGGCCAACTTGCAAAATCACTGGACGGCGTCGTGGAAGACTGCGTGAACGCGGTCGGTGTGGATGTGAACACGGCGTCGGCGTCGCTGTTGTCGCGTGTTGCCGGGCTCAACGTGACGATCGCGGCCAACATTGTTGCCTATCGTGACAAGAACGGACCGTTCACGTCGCGCAGCCAGTTGAAGAAGGTGCCGCGTCTTGGCCCCAAGGCGTTTGAGCAGGCTGCCGGCTTCCTGCGCATCATGGACGGCAAGAACCCGCTTGATGCGTCGGCGGTCCACCCGGAGGCCTATCCGGTCGTTGAGCGCATCGCGAAGAAGACCGGCCGTAAGGTTGATGCCCTGATCGGCGACAAGGCGTTCCTGTCGAAACTGAAGGCAGAGGATTTTGCGGACGCCACATTTGGCGTGCCGACCGTGAAGGACATCCTCTCCGAACTGGAAAAGCCGGGACGGGATCCGCGGCCTGAATTCACGACGGCGACTTTTAAAGAGGGCGTCGATACGATTGGCGACCTGAAGCCGGGGATGCGGCTGGAAGGTGTGGTGACCAATGTCACCGCCTTCGGGGCGTTTGTGGATATTGGCGTCCATCAGGATGGCCTGGTTCATATTTCCGAACTGGCTGATACCTTCGTGAAGGATCCGCACACCGTCGTGAAGACGGGGCAGGTGGTAAATGTTGTTGTCCTGGAGGTGGACGCTGCGCGCAAGCGCATCGGACTCAGCATGAAACGGCAGGGCGTCCGTCCGGCGGCGAAGTCCGACAAGGCGTCGAAAGCGCCTGAGCGGAAGCCATCTGACAGTCCGTTCGGCGTGCTGGCCTCCCTCCGGTAAGGGTGGACGCCGCATCCGCCCTGTTGCCTAATGGCCTTCTTACCGGGAGGCGAATTTGAGCGGCATGGCGAATCTGGACGGGGACTACGACCACATCATCGTGGGCGCCGGTTCGGCTGGTTGCGTCGTTGCCAACCGCTTGTCGGAAGGTGGTAAGCGCCGCGTGCTGCTGCTGGAGGCGGGCGGACGGGATAACTGGGTCTGGTTCCATATTCCGGTTGGATACCTGTTTGCGATCGGGAACCCGCGCTCGGACTGGATGTTCGAGACGGTGGCGGAACCGGGCCTTAATGGACGCAAGCTGAACTATCCGCGCGGCCGGGTGCTTGGCGGGTCATCTGCGATCAACGCCATGATTTCCATGCGCGGGCAGGCAGCGGATTACGACTACTGGCAAAGTCTCGGCCTGCCGGGGTGGGGCTGGGAAGACGTGCTGCCGGTCTTCCGCCGGATTGAAGATCACTTTCTTGGGGAGAGCGAAGCGCATGGCGCAGGCGGAGAATGGCGTGTCGAGGCGCCGCGCGTGCGCTGGGGTATTCTGGATGCCGTGCGCGACGCTGCAGAAGAGATGGGTATTCAGCCGGTTGAGGACTTCAACACCGGTGACAATGAAGGCGCCTCTTACTTTCATGTGAACCAGAAGAAGGGTTTGCGCTGGTCTGCGGCGCGCGGGTTCCTGAAGCCGGCGATGGGGCGGGAGAACCTCCGTATCGAGACGGGGTGCCTGGTGGATAAGCTGGTTATGGACGGTGGGCGTGTGGTGGCGGTCGATTTCCTTCAGGAGGGGCGGCACCGGCGGGCAAGATGCCGGGGAGAAGTGATCCTGTCCGCCGGGGCAATAGGGTCTGTGCAGGTCCTGCAACGCTCCGGTATCGGACCGGGAGATGTGCTGCAGGCAGCAGGCGTCGCGGTTCAGGCTGACCGCACAGGTGTGGGCCGGAACCTGCAGGATCATCTGCAACAACGTGCCATCTATCGGGTGTCCGGAGCGCGAACGCTGAACGAGACCTATCACAATCTGTTCCGGCGCGGTCTGATGGGGCTGGACTATGCCTTGCGGCGGCGCGGTCCGCTCACCATGGCGCCTTCACAACTTGGAATCTTCACGCGTTCCGATGCCGGGCAGGACCGCGCAAACATCGAATTTCATGTTCAGCCGCTATCGCTGGATAAATTCGGCGACCCACTTCACCGATTTCCCGCGATCACCGTCAGTGCCTGTAATCTCAGGCCGACCTCTCGAGGCGACGTGCGTATTGTGTCACCCGATCCCGCTGCGAGGCCGGAGATTGCGCCGAATTATCTCTCTACGGATGAGGACAGGAAAGTGGCTGCTGATGCCATCCGCGTGACCCGGCGGCTGATGGGGCAGCCGGCCATGGCGCAGTTTTCGCCGGAGGAGTTCCTTCCGGGACCTGCCGTGGGGAATGACGATGCCGCATTGGCCAAGGCGGCTGGCGACATCGGCACGACGATCTTCCATCCCGTGGGTACAGCGAAGATGGGACGCCGGGATGATCCGTCGGCTGTGGTCGACAAGGATTTGCGGGTGATTGGCGTGGACGGCTTGCGGGTCATCGACGCGTCCGTCATGCCCACGATCACATCCGGCAATACGAATACGCCGACCATCATGATTGCAGACAAGGTTTCCCGGGAGATGATGACATGAGCAAGCCGGAACAGCCTTGGTGGCGCGGCGCGGTCCTGTACCAGATTTATCCGCGTTCCTATCTTGATACGAATGGTGACGGTGTCGGGGATTTGCCGGGCATTACGAAGAAACTGGACTATATTGCCTCACTCGGCGTGGATGGCATCTGGATCTCACCTTTTTTCGCGTCGCCGATGAAGGATTTCGGCTACGATGTCTCGGACTATTGTTCTGTCGACCCGGTCTTCGGCGCGCTGGAGGATTTTGACCAGCTTCTGGACCGTGCGCACGGGTATGGGCTGAAGGTAATTATCGACCAGGTCTATGCCCACACATCAGATGAGCATGCCTGGTTCACCGAGTCCCGCCAGAACCGGGATAATCCGAAGGCAGACTGGTATGTGTGGCAGGATCCGAAGCCGGATGGGACGCCGCCGAATAACTGGCAGGCCGTCTTCGGTGGGGCTGCGTGGACATGGGATGCGCGGCGCCAGCAATATTACATGCACAATTTTCTGCCCGGACAGCCGCAGCTGAACGTGCACAATCCAGAGGTTCAGGACGCATTGCTGGCGACAGCGCGCTTCTGGCTGGACCGGGGCGTGGATGGCTTCCGGCTGGATGCGATTAATTTTGCCATGCACGACCGGGATTTCCGGGACAATCCCCCATGGGATCCTGCAGGCCGGACGATTACACGGCCTTTTGACCTTCAGCGCCGGGAGTATAACCAGTCACAGCCGGAAGTTCCGGAATTCCTGAAACGCGTCCGCGACCTGACAGATGAATATGGTGACCGGTACACCGTTGCCGAAGTCGCGAGTGACGACCCTTTGCCGACAATGCGGTCCTATACGCGCGGCGATGACCGGCTGACCGCCGCCTACAGCTTCGATTTCCTGTACGCCCAGACATTGACGGCGAGGCGCGTTCGCAGGTCACAAGGCAACTGGACCGGATCACTGGAAGAGGGCTGGCCGTCCTGGGAATTTTCGAACCATGACGCGCCACGGTGTGTCAGCCGATGGTATGACGGGCCGGACAGGCCCCGGTTTGCGAAGCTGACGAATGCGCTGCTTCTTTGCCTGAGGGGCAATCCGATCCTGTATCAGGGGGAGGAACTGGGTCTGACGCAGGTGGATGTGCCCTTTGAGGCCCTGCAGGATCCGGAAGCCATCGCGAACTGGCCGCGTACGCTGGGGCGGGACGGCGCGCGGACGCCGATGCCTTGGGAAGAAAACGCCCCGAATGCAGGGTTCTCACAGGCCAGGCCCTGGTTGCCGGTGGGAGCTGACCACCCCCGTCTGTCCGTAAGTGTGCAGGAGGAAGACCAGGACTCGGTGTTGAATTTTACGCGGAGGCTACTGGATATTCGCAAGTCGAGCCCGGCCCTGAAATGGGGCGACGTCTCTTTCGCAGAAAGTCCGGAGCCGTTGCTTATCATGATACGCTCTTTCGGGGCTGAAGTGGTGATGTGTGTCTTCAATCTCGGTGCCTCGGCCGTCGAGCTTCCGGAAGCGATCCAATTGGATGGCGCCGTCCTGATCCAGTCCGAGGGTCTGGACCAGCCTCCGGGTAGGGTTTTGCCACCCCATTCATTCCTGATCCTCAGGCGCTGACGCTGAAAGCGAGTTCTGCTTGTCATGATGGGGCGGTGTCCGCTAAGAGCAAAAAGACAACGTTGTAATAAATTCAGGCACGAGCCTCGTGAGGATCGATTGGTGTCGCAAATATCGCTTTTTCGCAGGAATCTGCATGACCTCATCGGAGGTGTTTGCGTGCAAATCCAATGAAAGATTGGGCGATTGATGGATCAAGAGAGAATCCTCGCGCCAAAATTTTTCAGCTTTCCCGGAATGCACTAACAAGAATACCTGGTAACCGCGTGAAAGGAGCGCGATATGGCCAAATTCATACCGGTCGACCCCTTCGACATCGTGATTTTCGGGGGAACCGGCGATCTATCACGTCGCAAGCTCCTTCCGGCCCTGTTCCACCGCTGGCTTGACGGGCAGATTCCAAAAAACAGCGCCATAGTCGGCGCGGCGCGCTCGGACCTTGATGACAAGGCCTATCGCGCGATGGCCCGGGAGGCTTGCGAGAAGGCGACTGGCGAGAACTGGGACGACAAGGAATGGAGCAAGTTCGAGAAGCTGATCCATTACGTCTCGATTGATGCAACAAACACAAAGGAAGACTGGGCGCCGCTGAAATCCAAGCTGACCATGGATGGGGAGCGCCCCTGCGTCTTCTATCTGGCAACGGCTCCGGGGCTTTATGTGGAGATCTGTAACGCGCTCGGCAAGGAAGGGCTTGCCGCAAGCAATACGCGGGTCGTTCTGGAAAAGCCAATCGGGAAGGATCTTGAATCCGCCCGGGCCATCAATGACGGCGTTGGCGCCGTCTTCTCAGAGCGGCAGGTGTTCCGGATCGACCACTATCTCGGCAAGGAGACGGTTCAGAACCTGATGGTCCTTCGCTTCGGGAATATCCTGTTCGAACCGCTCTGGTCACGGAACTATATTGACCATATCCAGATCACTGTTGCGGAGGATCTCGGCCTGGAAGGTCGGGCGGACTACTACGACCGGTCTGGCGCGCTGAGGGACATGGTACAGAACCATATGTTGCAGCTGCTGTGCCTGACAGCGATGGAACCACCGAACCAGCTGGATGACGACGATGTCCGGACGGAAAAGATCAAGGTCCTCAACGCGCTGATGCCGATCCACGGAGAAGCGGCAAAAAAGCAGACTGTACGGGGCCAGTACAAAGCGGGGATGAAGGGCGGAGAGGCTGTCAAAGGCTATGCCGAGGAGCTCTCCGGCGTCGACAAGAGCGACACGGAGACCTTCGTTGCCATCAAGGCCGGGATCGACAATTGGCGTTGGGCGGGCGTGCCGTTTTACCTGCGTACCGGTAAGCGGATGTCCCACCGGCATTCAGACATTGTGATCCAGTTCAAGAAGACGCCGCACTCTCTGTTCGGCGAAGGCAATGACATGGCCAACCGGCTGGTCATCCGTCTCCAGCCCGATGAAGGCGTCCGCCTGTTCGTACAGATCAAGGAGCCGGGGCCTGGCGGGCTGCGGGTCAAATCCATGCCGCTGAACCTGTCTTACGCGGAAAGCTTCACAGTCCGCTATCCGGACGCGTATGAGCGCCTGTTGATGGATGTCGTGCGTGGCAACCTGTCCCTGTTCATGCGGAAGGAAGAAGTCGAAGCGGCCTGGGCATGGGTGGATACGTTGATCGAGGCCTGGGAGCAGGCAGGAGGCTCGCCCGAGCCTTATCCGGCTGGTAGCGACGGGCCGCTGGCGGCTGCCATGCTGATGGATCGCGATGACCGCGCATGGTGGGAAGGGTTGTAGACGGATGAAACATGAACTGGTCCGTTTCGAGACGCGTGAAGCCGCGCTGGATTTCGCCGCGAAGTTCGTCGCTGGTGGACTGCAGCGCGCAATTGCCGATCGAGGCCGAGCGGATTTCATGACGTCCGGCGGTTCCACGCCCGGGCCGCTCTTCGACCGCCTCTCGGACTGGTACCTGCCTTGGGAATGTGTGAGTGTCGGCCTGGTGGATGAGCGCTGGGTGCCATTGGATCATGATTTTTCCAATGAAGCACTGGTCCGGACGCGCTTGTTGAAAGGGGCTGCGGGTGCCGCAGGGCTCATCCCGATGAAGACTGTGGCAGCCGCCCCCCGAGACGCGGTGCCCGACCGCAATGCCGCCTATGCGCCGCATTGTGCGCCGGCAGATATGCTCCTGCTTGGTATGGGCGGCGACGGGCATACGGCGAGTTGGTTTCCCGGGGCAAAGGGACTCGAAACGGCTCTGACACCGGCGGATGGCGAAACAATTGCAGCGATCGATGCAACCGGTTGTCCCGGCGCGGGTTCAAATACACAGAGACTGACATTGACAGGTCCGGCGGTCACCTCGGCCCGCATGGCATTGATGTTGTTGTTCGGTGATGAGAAGCTGGACGTTCTGGAGCGCGCGCTGAAGTCTGACCCGATGGACATGCCCGTCCGGTACGCCATCGACAAGCTCGGGCCGCGTCTCACAATTATATGGGCACCCTGAGATGACCAACCTGCATCCGAAAATCGCTGAAGTCACGGAACGTATCCGCGAGAGGTCGGCTGAGTCCCGGGCGGCGTATCTGGAGATGATCCGTGCCCGGCGGCCGGATGGCTTTGCCCGGGGGCATCTGACAGAAGGCAATCTTGCACATGCCTCAGCCGGATGCGCCGTTATTGAAAAGACCCAGCTGCTTGGCGCAGGCTGGCCCAATATCGGAATTATCACGGCCTATAATGACATGTTGTCAGCCCATGCGCCGTTTGAGCATTATCCCGAAATCATCCGTGAAGCCGCCCGTGAAGTGAACGCTGTCGCGCAAGTGGCAGGCGGCGTGCCAGCCATGTGTGATGGGGTAACGCAGGGCCAGCAGGGCATGGAGTTGTCGCTGTTCTCGCGGGACGTGATCGCCATGGCCTCTGCCATCGGTCTCAGCCATGACGTCTTTGATGCGGCCCTGCATCTGGGCGTCTGCGACAAGATCGTTCCGGGGCTGGTCATCGCGGCGCTGCGCTTCGGCTGGATCCCGTCCATCTTTGTGCCGGCCGGGCCCATGCCCTCCGGCCTTCCCAATCCAGAAAAGATCCGTATCCGTCAGTTATTTGCAGAGGGAAAGGTGGACAGGCGTGCGCTCCTGAAGGCGGAAGCGGAAAGCTATCATGCGCAAGGCACCTGCACCTTTTATGGCACGGCAAATTCAAACCAGATGCTGATGGAGGTGATGGGCTTTCATCTGCCAGGTGCAGCCTTTACCAATCCCGGCACACCGCTGCGGACGGCGCTGACCAAAGCGGCGGCTCATCGTGCTGCAGCGATTACCGCACAAGGGGAGCATTACCTGCCGGCCGGTGAACTCATCGACGAGCGATCCATCGTCAATGGTATCGTTGGCCTGATGGCGACAGGTGGTTCAACCAATCATGCCCTGCACATTCCAGCCATGGCGGCCGCAGCAGGCATCATCGTCACGCTGGAAGATTTTGCGGACATCAGCCATGTCACACCACTGCTCACCCGGATCTATCCAAACGGACCGGCAGATGTGAACCATTTCCACGCAGCGGGTGGCATGGGATTCGTAGTACGCGAATTGCTCGGAGCGGGACTTCTGAACGGAGAAGCGCGAGGCGTTGCCGGGCCGATCTCGGACTATTCTCACGAACCGTTCCTGGACGGAGACAAGGTTTCCTGGCGGCCAGCCCCCGAAGAAAGCGGGGATCACGACATTATCCGGCCAGCCAGTGATCCATTTTCGTCCGATGGCGGACTTAGGCTGATGACAGGGCCGCTCGGACGCGGTGTTTCCAAAGTCTCTGCCGTCAAGCCGGACAAGCGCGTGCTCGAAGCGCCGGCGATCGTCTTCGAATCCCAGGAAGCGCTGAAAGAGGCCTTCGAAGCCGGGCGCCTCGACCGGGACTTCGTCGCGGTGGTTCGGTTTCAGGGGCCGGCGGCAAATGGCATGCCTGAGCTGCACAGTCTGACGCCGCCACTGGGCGTGTTGCAGGATCGGGGCTTTAAGGTGGCCCTCGTCACTGATGGGCGCATGTCCGGTGCCAGCGGCAAAGTGCCGTCTGCCATTCATGTCAGTCCGGAGGCGGCGCGTGGAGGTCCGCTGGCCCGCGTCCGTGACGGCGACATGATTGTGTTCGATGCAGAAAAGGGCACACTCGACATCAAGGTTGATCCTTCGGAATTTGCCGCGCGACGCCCGGCGGAGTTCCGGCCGAATGCCTCGTCCGTCGGGCTGGGACGCGAGATGTTCTCCTATTTCCGGCAGATGAGCGGGACGGCAGACACAGGGGCCAGCCAGTTCGAATTTGTCGCCGGGGAGGCTAAGCCTTGAGTGAAGACATTCTGGTGGGAGATGTCGGCGGAACGCATGTCCGTTTCGCCATCGCCCACCGGCAGGGCGGCAAGATTGTGACAGGCAGCTTTGTAAAGTTCGCCGGGGATGATTTTGACGGCATTGACGACGTCCTGTCCGCTTATCTTAACCAGTCAGGCGCCCGCGCCGACCGGGCCTGCTTCGCGCTGGCAGGGCCAGTGCGGCATGGGGAGGTCACGCTGACCAATCGCGGCTGGCATGTGTCTGAGCAGACCCTGCAGACCCGGTTCGGCTTCAGCGATGCGCGGCTGATCAATGATTTCACGGCGATGGCGCGGGCAGTACCGGAGTTGGAACCGGATCGTTTCGAACCGATCCTGCCCGGGACACCGGACCCTGAGGCGCCGGTCATTGTTGCCGGGCCGGGCACCGGTTTTGGCGTGGCCACGCTGATTCCAGATCACGGAGACTGGAATGTGCTGACCGGAGAAGGCGGT
Source organism: Hyphomonas jannaschiana VP2 (assembly GCF_000685215.1). Lineage (GTDB taxonomy): Bacteria > Pseudomonadota > Alphaproteobacteria > Caulobacterales > Hyphomonadaceae > Hyphomonas > Hyphomonas jannaschiana. Next base: position 99,500 of record NZ_ARYJ01000010.1, on the reverse strand, counting down.
CATATGGCTTTTGCGCCCCGAAGTGAGCTGGAGTTTCAGCTGGCAGGCATCCTCCTCAGGAAGTTTGGCTATGTCTCCAATGAGCTGGTCGCATCCGGAACGGGACTGGTGCCAATCCATGAAGCATTTTGCGAGATCTACGGCCGGCCGGTCGAAGATTTGTCGCCTGCCGACATGCGCGAGCGTGCGGATGCAGGAGACGAGATGTATGTTCAGCTCATTCTCGTCCGGGCCTGTACGGTGATGGGGGCGGTCGGCGACCTCGCGCTGGCCAATGGCGCGCTGGGAGGCGTCGTGCTGGCAGGCGGCGTGACGGAGCGGATCGTCGACTTTTTGCGGATGCCTGAAGCGGCCGATCGGTTCCGGGCACGCGGACCCATGAGTGATTTTCTCGAAAACTGCCCGGTCGTTCTGATGAAGGATCCGGAAGCGCCACTTATCGGGGCAGCGGCATACTATGATCAGGAGCTACGCAAATGACTTCGCCTCTTACCGCACTGAGACTTGCGGTCGCCAAGGCTCCCATTGTGCCGGTGCTTGTGGTGAGCGATGTGGCGCAGGCCGCGCCGCTTGCGAAAGCCTTGCTGGAAGGTGGTTTAACCACTGCAGAAGTCACACTTCGGACGCCGGCGGGGATTGGGGCGATTGCGGCGATGAAGGCGGCGGCGCCGGACCTGCTGGTGGGGGCCGGGACGGTGCTGAGCGGAGAGGATGTTCGCAACTCTGTCGAGGCGGGGGCGGACTTTCTCGTCTCGCCGGGCATGAGCTCCGGCCTCCTGGCGGCGCTGGGTGAGCACAGGCCGCTGATGATCCCCGGTGTGGCCACGGCGAGCGAAGCGATGAGCCGGCATGAGGAAGGCTTTGAAATGCTGAAGCTTTTCCCGGCGAACATTGCCGGTGGCGTGCCGGCGCTGAAGGCGCTGGCCGGGCCTCTGCCGCATCTTCAGTTCATGCCCACTGGCGGCGTGAGTGCCGAGAATGCCGGGGAGTATCTGGCCTTGAAGAACGTCGTGGCTGTCGGCGGGTCGTGGGTCGCGACGCAGGCCGACGTTGATTCTGGTGACTGGCAAGGCATCTCGCGCAAGGCCAGGGAGGCCTTAAGCGCGATCAGCTCATGACTATAGCGGACTAAGCCGGACCTGTCCGGACTTGTCGCTGACTAGGAACGACCGAAAACGCGCTCGAAAATCGTGTCGACCTGCTTGAAGTGATAGTCGAGGTCAAAGAGGTCCTCGAGCTGTTCCTTGGTCAGCTTCGCCATCACGTCTTCGTCCTTCTGGAGCAGGTCCAGAAGCGGGCCTTCGCCGCCCCATGTCTTCATCGCGTTGCGCTGGACCATGCGGTAGGAATCCTCCCGGCTGTTGCCGGCCTCGACGAGGGCGAGCAGGACGCGCTGCGAATTGTGCAGGCCGCCCATGGAGTTCAGCGTCTTCAGCATCCGTTCCGGATAGACCACCAGGTTTTCGACCACACCGGCGAGGCGGTGCAGGGCGAAGTCGAGGTGGACGGTGGCGTCCGGACCGATGCCGCGTTCGACGGAGGAGTGGGAAATGTCCCGCTCATGCCAGAGCGCGACGTTTTCGAGCGCCGGGGTGACGGCTGAGCGGACAAGACGGGCAAGGCCGGTGAGGTTCTCGGTCAGTACCGGATTGCGCTTGTGCGGCATGGCGGACGAGCCCTTCTGGCCGGCCGAGAAATATTCCTCGGCTTCCAGCACTTCCGTGCGCTGAAGATGGCGCACTTCGGTGGCGAGGCGTTCGATCGAGGAGGCGATCACGCCCAGCACGGCGAAATACATGGCGTGGCGGTCACGCGGGATAACCTGTGTCGAGACCGGCTCAATGGCGAGGCCCAGCTTTTCGGCGACGTGCGCTTCGATTTTCGGATCGATATTGGCGAAGGTGCCGACCGCGCCGGAGATGGCGCAGGTGGCGACTTCTTCGCGCGCGATCAGAAGGCGCGCACGGGCGCGCTGGAACTCGGCATGGAAGGTGGCGAGCTTCACGCCGAAGGTCGTCGGTTCGGCGTGGATGCCGTGGCTGCGCCCGATGGTCGGGGTCAGCTTGTGTTCGAAGGCGCGCTTTTCGAGGGCAGCCAGCACCCGGTCGATGCCGGTCAGCAGCAGGTCAGCGGCGCGCACCATCTGGACGTTCAGGCAGGTGTCGAGCACATCCGAGGACGTCATGCCGAGGTGCAGGAAGCGGGCAGGCTCGCCGACATGTTCGGCGACATTGGTCAGGAAGGCGATGACGTCGTGCTTCACTTCCCGTTCGATCTCGTCGATCCGGTCCACCTCGAACGCAGCCTTCTCGCGAACGGCCGCCGTGGTGCCTTCCGGGATGATGCCGAGGTTTTCCATGGCCTCTGCGGCGAGGGTCTCGATTTCGAGCCAGATGCCGAAGCGGGATTCCGGAGACCAGATGGCGGCCATTTCGGGACGGGTATAACGGGGGATCATGGCGGATTCCTGATGTTTGGGCCGGATTGTTCGCGCCCCTAATACGCCGAACCGTCTGGTTTGCCACCCCCTGTGGCAGGTCGCACGCTTGCCGGAAAACCCGATCCCCGCGAAGGATAGGGATACGCCGGATTGGCGAAGAGTGTGGCCGCCCGGATAGGGTTACGCTAAGTTGAGGGCGTATGATCGCTTCCAGAAGGAAGCGGCCTGTATGAAGGGGACATATGGGAAGGGGACTTGGAATGAGCAGAATTCTCACCTTGTCAGTCGCCAGCCTTGTGCTGGCGGGAGCGGCCGCCGCGCAGGGCACAGGCGACTATCCGGCCGATGCGGCACCCGGATCGTGCTATGCGCGGGTCCTGATCCCCGAAACCTATGAAATCCAGACCGAGCAGGTGCTGGACCAGCCAGAGCACACCGAAGCGCGTGTCATTCCGGCGACTTATGAGACGGTAATCCAGCGTGTGCTGGTGAAGGAGCAGGCGCTAACCTATCGCGTGGTGCCGCCGGTCTATGAAATCGAGACCGAACAGCTGCTGGTCGTGCCGGAGCAAACCGAGACGGTCGTGATTCCGGCCGAGTACGAGACTTTTACCGAACGGGTTCTTGTGCGCCCTGCCTATGTCACCTGGAAGCCCGGCGCCGGGCTGTTCGGGCGCCAGCCATCCGGTGAAGATAACATCACCCTCGCCACGGGGGAGGTTCTGTGCCGTGTGGAAGTGCCGGCGCAGTATGACACGGTCAGCCGGACACGCCTGAAAACGCCTGAACGTGTTGAAACACGTGTGATTCCCGCGCGGTTCCGTACGATCGAGCGGCAGGTCCTGCGGGAGCCGGCCCAGGTGGTGGAGGAAATCCTCCCGGCGGAATACGAAGAGGTCGAGGTCCAGCGCCTTGTGACGCCGGAACAACAGGAAACGATTGTCGTGCCGGCCACATACAAGACGATCGAGAAGCGGACCGTCACCGGCGGTGGAACGGTCGAATGGCGCGAAGTCCTGTGTGATTCCAATGCGACCAAGGCCAAGATCGCCGAGGTTCAACGGGCGCTGGCGGCGAAAGGCTATAAAGTCCAGGCCGATGGGGTTTTCGGTCCGGCGACGCTGAATGCGATGGAGGACTGGCAGGAAAAAAACGGCCTGCCGGTTGGATACCTGACCATCGGGACGGTTGAGTCGCTGGGCGTTTCGCCCGACTAGCCGAGATTTGGCGGATGTTTGGGGGCAGGCGTGCCTTCCGGACGGGCATTTGTCGCCATCAGCCGTGACGCACAGCCGCACATGCAGGCCCGTGAGGTGGCCGAAAGCAGACTTTAAGATAAGTCTCACCGTTATGTGGCGTGGATGTGTTGCGTGGATGGCAAAACCGTCCTAATCCGGCGCCAGCACAGGCTAGGAGGCCCTCTCTCATGTCGGACATCGAACGGCTGGCGCTCGACTATCTACCGGTCATCATTTTTCTGGTGCTCGGTGCCGTGATTTCGGGCCTTTTCGTGGTTGGCTCTTTGCTGCTGGCCCCCTCCGAGCCTGATCCGGAAAAGAACTCCGCCTATGAATGCGGTTTCAACGCCTTCGATGACGCCCGTATGAAGTTTGACGTCCGGTTCTACCTGGTCGCCATTCTGTTCATCATCTTCGACCTTGAAGTGGCCTTCCTGTTCCCGTGGGCGATCAGCCTCGGCAAGATCGGGCTGCTCGGCTTCTGGTCGATGGTTGTCTTCCTGGGCGTGCTGACCGTTGGCTTCATCTACGAATGGCGCCGTGGCGCGCTGGAGTGGGAATAATGGCCGAAGACTTCAAGACTTACGCGCTGGGCGGCGCCCGTTCGGGCGTCGAAGGCGGTTTCAAGCCCGGACAGGACGATCCGTTCTATTCCGGCCTGTCCGACCAGCTGGCTGACAAGGGCTATTTCACGGCGGCGGCCGATGATCTCATCACCTGGGCGCGGACCGGCTCCCTGATGTGGATGACCTTCGGTCTCGCCTGTTGCGCTGTTGAAATGATGCATGCCGGTAACCCGCGCTACGACCTTGAGCGCTTCGGCATGGCGCCGCGCGGCTCACCCCGCCAGTCGGACGTGATGATCGTCGCGGGCACGCTGACCAACAAGATGGCCCCGGCCCTGCGCAAGGTCTACGACCAGATGCCGGAGCCGCGCTACGTGATCTCGATGGGCAGCTGCGCCAATGGCGGCGGCTATTACCATTACAGCTACAGTGTCGTGCGCGGCTGTGACCGGATCGTGCCGGTCGACATCTATATTCCGGGCTGTCCGCCCACCGCTGAGGCTCTCGTGTACGGCTTCCTGCAGCTGCAGAAGAAGATCCGCCGGGAAGGCTCGCTGGAGCGCTAGGGGAAAGACATGCTGAACCAGGACGCCATCGACGCCCTCAAGGATCTCGGCGAACATATCGCCGCTTCGCGCGCGGATGCGGTGAAGAGCTTCCACATCAACATGGACGAGCTGGTCGTTATGGCCGAGCGCGACCACATTGTGGGTCTGCTGCGCTTCCTGCGCGAAGACCCGCAGTGCGATTTCGAAACGCTGATCGACATTTGCGGCGTGGACTATCCGGAGCGCGGCGAGCGCTTTGAGGTCGTCTACCACCTGCTGTCGATGCACCTGAACCACCGTGTCCGGGTGCGCGTGTCGACCGATGAAGACACCGCCGTGCCAAGCGCCTGCGCCGTATGGCCGGCCGCCAACTGGTTCGAGCGCGAAGCCTTCGACATGTATGGCATCCAGTTCGCCGACCACCCGGATCTGCGCCGCATCCTCACCGACTATGGCTTTGAGGGCTATCCGCTGCGCAAGGACTTCCCGCTGACCGGCAATTACGAAGTCCGCTATGACGACCTTGAGAAGAAGGTGGTCTACGAGCCGGTGCAGCTCGTACAGGAATACCGCAACTTTGACTTCCTCTCCCCGTGGGAGGGCATGACGTCCCAGATCCCCGGCGACGAGAAAGCGACGGAGTCGTAAGACATGGCCGACACCGCTCACATCTCCGAAATGGAAGACCGCAAGTTCACACTGAACTTCGGGCCACAGCACCCGGCCGCGCACGGCGTGCTGCGCATGATCCTCGATCTCGACGGTGAGGTCGTGACTCGCGTCGACAGCCATATCGGCCTGCTGCACCGCGGCACCGAGAAGCTGCTGGAGTACAAGACCTACCTGCAGGGGATGCCGTATTTCGACCGGCTCGATTACTGCGCCCCGATGAACCAGGAACATGCCTGGTGCCTGGCGGTCGAGAAACTGCTCGGCCTTGAAGTGCCGCGCCGCGGCAGCCTGATCCGCGTGCTCTATTCCGAAATCGGCCGGATCATGTCGCACATGCTGAACGTGACGACGCAGGCCATGGACGTCGGCGCGCTCACCCCGATCACCTGGGGCTTCGAAGAGCGCGAGAAGCTTTGCGTCTTCTACGAACGCGCCTCCGGCAGCCGCATGCACGCCGCTTACTTCCGCCCGGGCGGCGTCCACCAGGACCTGCCGCAGGCGCTGCTGGATGACATCTCGGAATGGTGCGAGCAGTTCCCGAAGAAACTCGACCAGATCGAGGGCCTGATCACCGAGAACCGCATCTTCAAGCAGCGTAACGTCGACATCGGCGTCGTGGACGAGAAGACAATCATGGACTGGGGTTTCTCCGGCGTGATGGTCCGCGGATCCGGCTATGCCTGGGACCTGCGCCGTGCCCAGCCTTATGAGTGCTATAACGAACTCGACTTCAAGGTTCCTGTTGGCCGCAACGGCGACAATTACGACCGCTATGTCTGCCGCATGGAAGAGATGCGCGAGTCGACCAAGATCATGCAGCAATGCATCGACATCATGAACCGCGAAGGTCCGGGGCCGGTCCTGGCGAAGGGCTCGAAAGTATCGCCGCCGCGCCGCGCCGAAATGAAGAACTCGATGGAAGCGCTGATCCATCACTTCAAGCTCTACACCGAAGGTTTCCACGTGCCGGAAGGCGAGGTCTATGCCGCCATCGAAGCGCCGAAGGGCGAGTTCGGCGTCTACCTCGTGTCCGACGGCACCAACCGTCCGTATCGCGCGAAGATCCGCGCGCCGGGCTATCCGCACCTTCAGGCGATGGATCACCTTTGCGTCGGCCACATGCTGGCCGATGTCTCGGCCGTTCTCGGGTCCCTCGATATTGTGTTCGGGGAGATCGACCGCTGATGTCCGCAGTAGAAATATTTCATCCGTCTCAGGATGAAATCGAATTGTATTTTGCAGGAAGGATCGAGTAGTGGCACTGCGCCGTTTTGATCTTGAGGCTGGTGGCGATACGTTTGCCTTCAAGCCGGAAACGGAAGAGAAGATTGCTTTCTGGCGGGGCAAGTACCCGGCGGAAAAGCAGCGCTCGGCCGTCATCCCCATGCTGTGGCTTGCCCAGAAAGACAATAATGGCTGGCTGTCCGAGCCGGCAATGCGCGAAGTCGCCGACCGGCTGGAAATGCCCTATATCCGCGTCTATGAAGTCGCGACCTTCTACACGATGTTCCGCCTTCAGCCGGTCGGGAAATACCACGTCCAGCTTTGTGGCACGACGCCGTGCCAGCTGCGCGGGGCCGAGAAGCTGAAAGAAGTCTGCCAGAAGGAAATCGGCGACATCATGTATGTCACCGACGATGGCCGTCTCTCGTGGGAAGAGGTGGAATGCCTCGGGGCCTGCGTGAATGCGCCGATGGTGCAGATCAATGACGACTATTACGAAGACCTGACGCCGGAAACGCTGTCGCAGATCCTCGGCAAGCTGAAGAATGGCGTCGAAGTCGCGCCAGGCCCGCAGATTGATCGCGTGAACAGCGCGCCGGAAGGTGGTGCAACCACGCTGACCGATCCTTCGCTGTTTGACGGCAGCCGGAATTCGGTTGCCACGCTACCGAACCTGCCTTCCGCCGAGCCTGCAGAGGCCGAAGCTGCCGGCAAGCCCGAGGCGGCTGCGCCGACCAATACGAAACGCGAAGAGCCGGTCGCTTCCAACACGAAGACGACGCTGATTGATACGGGCAAGAAGGTTGAGACAGGTGAGCGCCCGGCCGCTGTGACGATCGATCCGGCTTCTTATGACGACCTGAAGCGCATCAAGGGCATCGGCCCGAAGAATGAAGACGCGCTCAACGAGCTCGGCATCTACACCTTCAAGCAGATCGCCGAGTGGACGCCGGAAAATGTCGACTGGGTCGAAGACTTCATGAGCTTCCCCGGGCGCATTGAGCGCGAAGACTGGATTGCCCAGGCGAAAACGCTGGCCGAGGGCGGCGAAACGGAATTCTCCAAGCGCGTGGATGCGGGCGACGTCCCCTCCAGCCAGGAAGATGAGGACTAGGCCATGTTGCAGGACAAGGATCGCATCTTCACCAATCTCTACGGTCTGCATTCGCCGGAACTCGACGCGGCGAAGAAGCGGGGCGCATGGCACCTGACCAAGGAAATCCTGGATCAGGGACCTGACTGGATCTGCGACCAGATCAAGGCGTCCGGCCTGCGCGGCCGTGGCGGCGCCGGCTTCCCGACGGGCCTGAAGTGGACCTTCATGCCGAAGGAAGTGCGCGACCGTCCGCACTATCTCGTCGTCAATGCCGACGAGTCCGAGCCCGGCACGTGTAAAGACCGTGAAATCATGCGCCACGATCCGCATCTTCTGATCGAAGGCTGTATGATCGCGTCGCGCGCGATGCGGGCACACAAATGCTACGTCTACCTGCGCGGCGAATACATCAACGAGCGCCACGCGCTCGAAAAGGCCGTCAAGGAAGCCTATGAGGCGAAGCTGATCGGCAAGGACAATGTGAACGGCTGGGATTTCGATCTCTACGTCCACCACGGCGCCGGCGCCTATATTTGCGGCGAAGAGACTGCCCTGCTGGAAAGCCTGGAAGGCAAGAAGGGCCAGCCGCGCCTGAAGCCGCCATTCCCGGCCAATGCCGGCCTCTATGGCTGCCCGACGACCGTGAACAATGTGGAATCGATTGCTGTTGCCGGCACGATCCTGCGCCGTGGCGCCGAATGGTTCGCCGGCTTCGGCCGCCCGAACAATACCGGCACCAAGCTGTTCTGCATCTCCGGCCATGTGAACAAGCCGTGTAACGTCGAAGAAGAGATGTCGATCACCTTCCGTGAGCTGATCGATACGCATTGCGGTGGTATTCGCGGCGGCTGGGAAAACCTGAAGGCCGTGATCCCGGGTGGGTCGTCGGTTCCGATGGTGCCCGCCGAGCAGATCATGGACGCCTATATGGACTTCGACACGCTGCGTGACCTGAAGTCCGGCCTCGGCACGGCGGCCGTGATCGTGATGGACAAGGATACCGATCTCATCAAGGCGATTGCCCGCCTCGCTTACTTCTACAAGCATGAATCCTGCGGCCAGTGCACGCCGTGCCGTGAAGGCACCGGCTGGATGTGGCGCGTGATGGAGCGCATGGCGAAGGGCGAAGCCGAGCACGACGAGATCGACACGCTGCTGGACGTGACCAAGCAGGTGGAAGGCCACACGATCTGCGCGCTTGGCGACGCAGCGGCCTGGCCGATCCAGGGCCTGATCCGTCACTTCCGGCCGGAAATCGAAGACCGCATCAACCAGTACAGACTGCCGCGCGCCATGGTGCAGGGCGCAGTCGTTGCGGCGGAGTAGGGCGGATGAAAACCCCAGTGACAGTCGGGTGGAGTGTACTGGTTGCCCTCGGGTGCGGGATCTTCGCTATAATGGCTGCGGAGACCGCTTCTAGCTATTCGAGAATGACCGACGAATACTTTCGTTCTGCGGAGCGAATGACTTGGGTTCTCAGCGCAATTCTTGGCGTTTTAGCGATTGGCGGAGTTATATCTTTCTTCTATTCGCGTGCGTTGGTTGTCGTGGCTGGTATTGGAATCGTTGCGGTAGCAGGTGCCGTGGCCATTTCCGCTATTAACGGCCTGACAGACACCGTTTTTCTGTGCGCCATTTTCTCTTTCATTGCAGCCGTTTCGATATGGTTGTGGCGTGGTGTTATGAGACGCATGCGCAAATTGGCAATCAATCCTGCCGAAGAGTTCTGACCATGACTGACCTGTTCAAAATTAATATCGACGGCAAGGAAATCGAGGTTCCGAAGACCTACACGCTGATGCAGGCGTGTGAGGAAGCGGGCGCCGAGATTCCGCGCTTCTGCTATCACGAGCGCCTGTCCGTGGCGGGCAACTGCCGCATGTGCCTCGTGGAGTGGGAAGGCGCGCCGAAGCCGATTGCGTCCTGTGCGCAGAATGTCGGTGACATGCGCCCGAACCGTGACGGCTCGCCGCCGAACATCCGCACCAAGGGTGCCTATGTCGACAAGGCCCGCAACGGGGTGATGGAGTTCCTGCTCATCAACCACCCGCTGGATTGCCCGATCTGCGACCAGGGCGGCGAGTGTGACCTGCAGGACCAGGCCGTGGCCTATGGCCGGGCCGGCAGCCGTTACGAAGAAAACAAGCGCGCCGTCGAAGACAAGAATATGGGGCCGCTGGTCAAGACGATCATGACCCGCTGCATCCAGTGCACGCGCTGTGTGCGCTTCGTCGCGGAAGTCGGCGGTGTTGAAGAGATCGGCATGATTTCGCGCGGCGAGAGCGCAGAGATCACGACCTATCTCGAGAAAAATCTGACGTCGGAGCTTTCCGGCAACGTGATCGACCTGTGCCCGGTCGGCGCGCTGACCTCGAAGCCCTACGCCTTCAATGCCCGTCCGTGGGAGCTGCGCAAGACGTCCTCCATCGACGTGATGGACGCCATGGGCGCCGCCATCCGCGTCGACGCCAAGGGCGACGGTGTGATGCGCATCATGCCGGAAGTGAACGAAGATATTAACGAGGAGTGGCTGTCCGACAAATCCCGCTTCGTGTGGGATGGCCTCGCCCGCCAGCGCCTCGATACGCCTTATGTCCGCGTCGATGGCCGCCTGAAACCGGCGAGCTGGGGCGAGGCTTTTGCTGCTGCCAAAGAGGCGCTGTCGAAGCCGGCCGAGAAGATCGGCGTGGTTGCGGGTGACCTGATCGAAGTCGAGCAGGCCAAGGCTGCGCTTGACCTGTTCCGCTCGCTCGGCGTCCAGAACACCGATTGCCGCCCGGCTGGTGCGAAGTACGGCACAGATGGTGTGCGCGAGCACTATATTCTCAACCCGACTCTGGCCGGTGTGGAAGAAGCGGACGCGCTGCTGCTCGTCGGCGTCAATCCGCGCGTCGAAGCCGCTGTCTGGAACGCCCGTATCCGCAAGACCTGGCTCTGGGCCGACCTGAAGGTTGCCCTGATCGGCGAAGCGGCTGACCTGACCTATGACTACACCCACCTCGGCAACAGCGCAGACGCGCTGAGCAAGGCTGAGACGGCCGAGTTCCTGAAAGGCGCCAAGCGCCCGATGATCGTCCTCGGCGAAGGCGCGCTTTGCCATGACGATGGCGAGGCGATTCTGGCTGCCGCAATCAAGCTGGCCAACGAGACCGGCGCCGTCGCGGATGACTGGGCCGGCTTCGGCGTGCTGCACAATGCTGCTGGCCGCGTCGGCGCGCTGGATGTCGGCTTCGTGCCGGGTGAGGGCGGCGAAGCGACAGCTGAGATCCTGGGCGGCGGCAAGGAGACAATTGTCCTGCTCGGCGCCGATGACACGGACCTGTCCAAGACATCTGCCGCAACGGTCATCTATGTCGGTTCGCATGGCGATGCTGGCGCAAGCCGCGCGGACATCATCCTGCCGTCGGCGGCCTACACCGAAATGGCCGCCACCTATGTGAATACCGAAGGCCGTGTGCAGGTCACGTCGAAAGCCGTCCAGCCGAAAGGCGAGGCGCGCGAAGGCTGGGCCATCTTCCGTGCCCTGTCGGATGTGATGGGCAAGACTCTGCCTTACGACACGGTCGAAGCGCTGCGCGAAAGCCTGCGTGAGAATGCGGTGTTTGCAGGCATCGGCTACGCGCCGGGCGCTGCGGGTGCCGAAGCACTGAAGGCGGTTCCGGAAGGCGCGGGCAGCCTGTCCGGCACACCATTCACCCCGGTGATCGGAGACTTCTATCTGACCAATCCGATCGCCCGGGCATCGAAAACCATGGCGGAATGCTCCGCGCTGGCGACAGCGCTGGACACTCCGGTAGCAGCGGAGTAGGGCGGGCGCCATGAGTAACTATATCGAGTCTATGGGACAGCTCTGGGGCCCTCTGATGGTCCTCGGCCAGATTGGCCTCTTCACGCTGGTCCTGCTTCTCTCGATCGCATTCCTTCTGCTGCTGGACCGCAAGGTCTGGGCCGGCGTGATGATGCGGAAAGGCCCGAACGTGGTCGGCCCGTTCGGCCTGCTTCAGTCCTTCGCGGACTTCGGCAAGTTCCTTCTCAAGGAAATCGTTATTCCGGCAGGGGCGAACAAGTTCGTCTTCCTGTTCGCGCCGATCCTGACCTGTACGCTGGCTTTCGCCGCATGGTCCGCGATCCCGGTCGCACCGGGTACGGTGAGCGGAACGAGCTGGGTGATCTCGAACCTCAATGTCGGGATCCTCTATCTCTTCGCGATCAGCTCCCTCGGTGTCTACGGCATCATCATGGGCGGCTGGGCCTCGAACTCGAAGTACCCGTTCCTCGGCGCGCTGCGCTCTGCGGCCCAGATGGTGTCCTATGAAGTGTCCATTGGCTTCGTGATCATCACCGTGATCCTGATGGTCGGTTCGATGAACCTGACAGACATCGTCAACAACCAGGATGGCGGCTTCTGGAACTGGCACGTTCTGGCGTTCCAGAACTTCCCGCTGGTCATTGTCATGGTGCCGATGTTCGTCATCTTCTTCGTCTCGGCCCTGGCGGAAACGAACCGTCCGCCATTCGACCTGCCGGAAGCGGAATCCGAACTCGTTGCCGGTTACCAGGTAGAGTATGGCTCTACGCCGTACCTGCTCTTCATGCTGGGCGAGTATCTGAACATCGTCCTGATGTGTTCGATGATGACGATCCTGTTCCTCGGCGGCTGGCATGGCCCGATTGCCCTGGGAGACGATTTCGCCCGCGACCATCCGTTCCTGACCAGCTTCTCCGGGCTGTTCTGGTTCATGTTCAAAACTTTCTTCTTCTTCTTCCTCTTCGCCATGGTGAAGGCCATCGTGCCGCGCTACCGCTATGATCAGCTGATGCGCCTTGGCTGGAAGATCTTCCTGCCGACCTCGCTCGTCGCCGTGCTCGTGGTTGGCGGTTATGTCGCTTACATGGGAGTGCAGTCATGAGCCTCGCGCAGACCATCCGCGGCGCGCTGCTGACCGATTTCCTCGGGGCCTTCTGGCTGGCCACGGTGGAAATGTTCCGCCGCAAGGCCACGGTGAATTATCCGTTTGAAAAGAACCCGCTGTCGCCCCGCTTCCGCGGTGAGCATGCCCTGCGCCGCTATGCGTCCGGCGAAGAGCGCTGCATCGCCTGCAAGCTTTGCGAAGCGATCTGCCCGGCACAGGCCATCACGATCGAGGCCGAGCCGCGCGCAGACGGCGCCCGCCGCACCACGCGCTACGACATCGACATGGTGAAGTGCATCTATTGCGGCTTCTGCCAGGAAGCCTGCCCGGTGGATGCCATCGTCGAAGGGCCGAACTTCGAATTTGCGACCGAAACCCGCGAGGAGCTGTTCTATGACAAGGACCGCCTGCTCGCGAATGGCGACCGCTGGGAACGGCTGATCGCCAAGAATCTGGAACTTGATGCGCCTTATCGCTGAGGCGCTGAACTGAAACCTGCGGGGCGCAAGCCCTGCCAAGAAGGGGGCCTGAAGGGCTGTGGCATTCTACGCTTTCTGTGTGATCGCGTTTGTGACGGTTATCTCCGCACTGATGGTGATCCGTGCGCGGAACCCTGTTCACTCCGTATTGTGGCTGATCCTGACCTTCTTCTCATCGGCAGGACTGTTCGTCCTGATCGGGGCAGAATTTCTCGCCATGCTTCTGGTCGTCGTCTATGTCGGCGCCGTCGCGGTGTTGTTCCTGTTCGTCGTCATGATGCTGGATGTGGACTTCGTCGAGCTGAAAGACGGCACGCTTCGTTATTGGCCTTTCGCGATACTGGTTGGCATCGTGTTCGCGGCCGAGATCGTGATGGCGTCGGTGTTTGGCGTGCATTCGCTGCCGGACGCATTCGATGCGGCGCCGGGCGCTGACACCAACGCCGAGGCCATTGGTCAGGTCATGTACACGGACTACCTGCTGCTGTTCCAGCTGGCTGGTGTCGTCCTGCTCGTGGCCATGATCGGTGCCATCGTGCTGACGCTGCGCCACCGTCCGGAAACCAAACGCCAGAACATTGCCAAGCAGACGTCCCGCCGCCGCGGCGATGCCTATGAATTGAAGGACCCCAAGCCGGGGCAGGGGATCTGATACCTATGGAACTCGGTCTTTCCCATTATCTCGCGGTGTCAGCCGCCCTGTTCACGATTGGTGTCGTCGGCATCTTCGTGAACCGGAAGAACATCATCGTCATCCTGATGGCGATTGAGCTGATCCTGCTTTCGGTGAACCTGAACCTGGTGGCCTTTTCGGTCTTCTCCGGCACCATCGCCGGGCAGATCTTCGCCATGCTCGTGCTGACTGTCGCCGCCGCCGAGGCCGCTGTCGGCCTTGCCATCCTGGTCGTCTACTTCCGTAACCGCAGAGACATCTCGGTCGAGAACGTAGACATGATGAAGGGCTAGGCCGGTATGCTACCTGACGCACTCCTCCTCTTTATCGTTCTCGCGCCGGGCCTCGTGGCCCTGACCGGTCTGGTTCACAAGATCATTGGCGACAAGATCGTCATGGTTGCGACCACAGGTGTTGTCCTCACGGCCGGCGCGCTGTCGCTGTTCCAGCTGTTTGCCTATGCTGCCGGTGTCGGCGGACATGGCGGTGAGGCGCATGGCGCGGCCGAACACGGCGCTGCCATTACCCAGCACATCATCACACTGATGCCCTGGATCAATGTCGGCGACTTCCACGCCAACTGGGCCATCCGCGTCGACACACTGTCCATCGTCATGATGGCCGTGATCACCGGCGTGTCCGGCCTCGTGCACCTCTATTCCTGGGGCTATATGAGCGAGGAGCCGCATAAGGCGCGCTTCTTCTCCTACCTGTCGCTCTTCACCTTTGCGATGCTTATGCTGGTGACGGCGGACAACTTCATCCAGCTCTTCTTCGGCTGGGAAGGGGTTGGCCTCGCGTCTTACCTGCTGATCGGTTTCTGGTACCAGAACAAGGCGCCGAACGATGCTTCCATCAAGGCTTTCGTGACGAACCGGGTTGGCGACTTCGGTCTCGCACTCGGCATCATGGCCGTGTTCTGCATCTATGGCACGGTCGAGTTCGGTCCCTTCCTGAACGCGCTGCGCGAGAACACGATGGTCACGCCGATTGCCTTTGCCGAGGCAGCCCCGGCACGCGAAGTGATCATGGAATTCCTTGGCCACCGTGTCTGGGCGGTCGAAGTGATCGGCGTGCTTCTGTTCATCGGCGCGATGGGCAAGTCGGCGCAGTTCTTCCTGCACGTCTGGCTGCCGGACGCCATGGAAGGCCCGACGCCGGTTTCCGCCCTGATCCACGCCGCAACCATGGTGACCGCAGGTGTCTACCTCGTCTGCCTCCTGTCGCCGCTGTTCGAGTACACGCTCGTCGCTGCAGGCATGGTGACGGTGGTGGGTGCAGTCACCGCGCTCTATGCTGCCACAGTCGGCATGGCGCAGAACGACATCAAGCGCGTCATCGCCTATTCGACCTGTTCGCAGCTTGGCTACATGTTCTTCGCCGCCGGTGTCGGCGCGTATGAGGCGGCGATGTTCCACCTCTTCACGCACGCCTTCTTCAAGGCGCTCTTGTTCCTTGGCGCAGGCTCCGTCATTCACGGCATGCACCACGAGCAGGACATGCGGAAAATGGGCGGCCTCGCCAAGTTCATGCCGCTGACCTATGCGGCCATGATGATCGGCACGATTGCCATCATCGGTCTGGGTGTTCCGCACACGAAACTCGGCTTCGCAGGTTTCTTCTCGAAGGATGCGATTCTGGAGAGCGCCTTTGCAGGCGGTGTCGAGCATGTCGCCTTCGGCCAGATGGCTTTCTGGTTCGGTATCGTCGCGGCCTTCCTGACCAGCTTCTACTCCTGGCGCCTCATCTACATGACGTTCCATGGGCCGATGGCTTCGGAAGAGGCGCACGACGATCATGCGCACGCACATGATGCCCATGATGACCACGCTCATGATGATCATGGGCACGGCCATGATCACACGCCGCATGAGAGCCCGCCGGTCATGTTGATTCCGCTCGGCCTGCTGAGCCTCGGTGCGATCTTCTCGGGTCTCTATTTCTACGACTACTTCGTCGACCATTCGAACGAGGCCTTCTGGGCCGGAGCGATCTACCGCGCGGCAGAGAACCATGTTCTCCACGCCCGCCATGAAGTGCCGGAATGGGTGATTTACGCCCCGCTGATCGTCACGCTGGGCGGTTTCGTGCTGGCCACGATGACGTACTTCTTCAATCGTGGCGTCGGGAAACGTATCGCCGACAGTGGCGGCCCGCTTCACTCGCTGTTCTACAACAAATGGTATTTCGACGAGATCTACAACGCGACGCTGGTGCGCGGGGCGGCCTTCCTCGGCAACATCTTCTGGAAAGCCGACAAGAAAGTCATCGACGGTGTCGGCGCTGACGGCATGACCGCGCTGACCCTGCTCAGTGCCCGCCGCCTGTCTGCCATGCACACCGGCCGTCTGTATCACTACGCATTCATTATTATTGGCGCAGCCCTCGTCTTCGGGGCGCTCATGTGGCTGAACGCCGGAGGGGCACACTAATGGGCGGGTTTCCCATTCTATCGGCGCTGACCTTCCTGCCGCTGGTTGGCGCACTGATCATCATGGCCGTGCGCGCTGCCACGGCTGGCAGCAGCTCGTCCGAGACGGCCAATGAGGGCCGCACGGCGCTTCTGGCAGGTCTCGTCATTTCCGGCGCGACTTTCCTGGTCTCGCTGGCCGCGTTCTTCTACTTCGATCCGGCGACGCCCGGCTATCAGCTGGTGGAGCAGCATGTCTGGTACCAGAATATCAGCTACAAGCTGGGCATCGATGGCCTGTCGCTGCCGCTGATCCTGCTGACGACTTTCCTGACGCCGATCTGCCTTCTGGCCAGCTGGAACTCGATCCACACCCGCGTGACCGAATATGTGGTCGCCTTCCTGGTGCTGGAAACCTTCATGATCGGCGTGTTTACTGCGCTCGATCTGGTCCTGTTCTACATCTTCTTCGAAGCCGGCCTGATCCCGATGTTCCTGATCATCGGTATCTGGGGCGGCAAGGACAAGATCTACGCCGCGTTCAAATTCTTCCTCTACACGCTGCTCGGCTCGCTGCTGATGCTGGTCGCGGTTGTGTACATGTACATCACCGCTGGCAGCTCTGACTTTGAAGTGCTGGAGAAGTTCGCCTTCGATCCGCACGTGCAGACCTGGCTCTGGCTGGCCTTCATGGCGTCCTTCGCGGTGAAGCTGCCGATGTGGCCTGTCCACACCTGGCTTCCGGATGCACACGTTCAGGCGCCGACGGCAGGCTCGGTCATCCTGGCGGGTGTCCTGCTGAAGATGGGCGGCTATGGCTTCCTGCGTTTCTCGCTGCCGATGTTCCCGGATGCGAGCCACCTGTTCCAGCCGGCCATGTTTGCGCTGGCGGTCATCGCCATCGTCTACACCTCGCTGGTGGCCTGGCGTCAGACCGACATGAAGAAGCTGATCGCTTACTCGTCCGTTGCTCACATGGGCTTCGTGACGCTCGGCGTCTTCTCGTTCACCGAAGTCGGTGTGCAGGGGGCGATCTTCCAGATGATCAGCCACGGCTTCATCTCCGGCGCGCTCTTCCTAATCGTCGGCGTCGTCTACGACCGTATGCATACCCGTGAAATCGCGGCCTATGGCGGCCTCGTGCACAAGATGCCGGTGTATGCCACCTTGTTCATGCTGTTCACGATGGCAAACGTTGGCCTGCCGGGCACGTCTGGCTTCATCGGTGAGATCCTCACCATGGTCGGCGGCTTCCAGGCCTCCACCTGGGCGGCGGCTGGTGCAGCCCTCGGCGTGATCTTCTCGGCTGTTTACATGCTGACGCTCTATCGGCGCACCGTGTTCGGCCAGATCACCAATCCGGATCTCAATGGCCTCAAGGACATGAACCGGATCGAACTCGTGACTATCGTCCCACTGGCGCTGCTGACACTGCTCTTCGGTGTCGCGCCCAACCTGATCTTTAACCTGACCGAGGGTGCTGCGCTGAGCATTCTCTCGCTGATGGCCGGAGGCTGATCGCCCATGCTCGACTTCACTGCCATGACCCTGGCGATCGGGCCGGAACTCTGGCTCGCTGCCACAGGATTGATCGGCGTGCTGCTTGGCGCGCTGCTCAAGGACAATTTCAACGGCCTGTCGTTCAAATTCGGCGCGCTTGTGCTCTTCGCCGCGGCCGGTATTGCGGCCGTGACGTATCAGGGCGGCGAAGCGTTCAACGGCCTTGTGGAAACCAACACCTTCGTCAATTTCGCCAAGATCGTTTCCTTCATTGTAGGCGGCCTGGCACTGGTGATGTCGGAAGGCTTCCTCAAGCGGCATGAAACGGCGCGCTATGAATATGCGCTGCTGACCATCTTCGCTGCGCTCGGCATGGGGATCATCCTGTCGGCTGCAAACCTGATGACGCTCTATATGGGCATCGAGACGCTCAGCCTGTCGTCTTATGTGCTGGCAGCGTTCCACCGGGATTCGGCGCGCTCCTCTGAAGCGGGCCTGAAATATGTGATCCTCGGGTCGCTCGCTTCCGGCATGCTGCTCTATGGCGCCTCGCTGGTCTACGGCTTCTCCGGCACGACCTTCTATGCAGGTATTGCGGCAGCTGAGCCGTCTGTCGGCCTGATGTTCGGCATGGTGCTGATGATTGTGGGTCTGGCCTTCAAGGTGTCGGCAGCGCCGATGCACGTCTGGACGCCGGACGTCTATGAAGGCGCCCCGACACCGGTTGGTGCTTTCTTCGGTGCCGCGCCGAAAATGGCCGCCATGGTCGTGTTTGCGAACGTGATGTTCCAGGTCTTCGGGGACTCCATCGACCAGTGGCAGCTGATCATCACGATCATCGCTGGTCTTTCCATGCTGATCGGTGCGTTCGGCGGTCTGACGCAGACCAATATCAAGCGCCTGCTGGGCTATTCCTCGATTGCCAATGTCGGCTATGCGCTGGTGGCTGTGGCTGCCGGCAAGGAGCTTGGTGCCGGTCCGCTGCTGACCTTCATGACGCTTTATGTCGTTTCCTCTCTGGGCCTCTTTGCGGCTGTGCTGGCGATGCGCCGTCAGGGCGGCATGGTGGAAGGCATTTCCGAACTGGGCGGCCTGATGAACAAGCGTCCGTGGCTTGCCATCGCGCTATCGATCCTGATCTGGTCCGTGGCCGGCCTGCCGCCGTTTGGTGGTTTCCTCGGCAAATGGGTCGTGCTGGAGGCAGGTGTCAGCGCCGGGCTTTACCCGCTGGCCATCATCCTCGTGATCGCCTCGGTCGTGTCGCTTGGCTACTATCTCCGCCTCATCAAGATCATGTGGTTCGATGAGCCGACAGAGCGTTTCGAAGCCATCGACGGATCCGTCACGCTGGTCGTGCTGGCATCGTCCCTGTTCGTGATCGTGTTCATGGTCTTCTTCGTCCTGCTCAGCGGATGGGCAACTCAGGCGGCATTGGGGATCACGGCTTGAACCAAGCCTGGCCCGTTCATCGCTACGACACGATAGACAGCACCAATACTGAGGCCCGGCGCCGGGCTCAGACGGGCAGTTTCGAGAATTGCTGGATCCTTGCGGACGAACAGACCGCAGGCCGGGGCAGGCTGCAGCGTAACTGGGCCTCGCCCAAGGGCAACATTTTCACCACGGCCCTGTTCCGGGAACCGGGCGGCATTCAGGTTGCCGGACGAATCCCCTTCGCGGCGGCACTGGCGGTCAGCGACACGGCGCTGGAATACGCACCGGGCGCCGATGTGCGCCTCAAATGGCCGAATGACGTACGTGTGAACAAAGCCAAACTTTCCGGCATCCTGATCGAAACAGGACAGGATGCGCAGGGACTCTGGGTGGTCGCGGGCATGGGCATGAACGTGGCTCAAGTGCCGCCGGAGGCGGGCCAGTCGGCAACATGCCTGATTGACCTCGCAGGCGGGCAAGTTCTTGATCATATTGATGTATTCGGATCCCTCACGCGTCATTTCATGACCCGTTTGTCGCAAGCCCGGGAAAGCTTCGGGCCCGTACGCACCGACTGGCTGAAGCGCGCTGAAGGGCTGGGGAGCATGGTCCGCGTCTCGCCCGGCGGCGTGGCCATTGAAGGCATCTTCGAGGACATGGCGCCGGATGGCGGGCTGATCCTCAGATTGCCGGATGGATCGCGACAGACCATAAGGGCCGGCGACGTACATCTTATTGGAGAGGTCTGACGCGAATGCTGCTCGCTATCGACGTTGGCAACACGAATACGGTCTTCGGCATCCATGACGGCAAGGAATGGGTGAACCAGTGGCGCAGTGCCACCGATCCGACCAAGACCGCTGACGATCATGCCGCCTGGCTGTGGCGCCTGGCCGATATGCATGGCGCCGATCTCAGCCTGATCAATGGCTGTGTGATCTCGACCGTTGTGCCGCAGGCCGTGTTCAATTTCCGCAACCTTGCCCGCCGTTACCTGAATGTGGAACCGATGTTCATCGGTGACCCAAACCTGAAGACGGGTATGGAAATCCGGATCCGCCGGCCGGAACAGGTTGGGGCCGACCGGATCGTCAGCGCTCTCGGCGCGCACAAGAAGTATCCGGGCAACCTGATCGTCATCGACAGCGGCACGGCGACGACCTTCGATGTCGTGGCGGAAGACGGCGCGTTCGAAGGCGGCATCATTTCGCCGGGGATCAACCTGTCTGTGAAGGCGCTGCACGATGCTGCCGCGCAGCTGCCGCGCATTGCGATCCAGCGCCCGCCGCAGGTGATCGGGCAGGATACGATTTCCGCCATGCAGTCTGGCGTGTTCTGGGGCTATATCGACCTGATCGATGGCCTCGTGAACCGGATCAAGGAAGAATATGGCAAGCCGATGAGCGTCGTCGCCACCGGCGGTGTGGCCTCCCTGTTTGAGGGCGCCAGCGAAACCATCGATCATTATGACCAGGACCTCCTCATCCGGGGGCTGCTGGAAATCTACCGCCTCAACAAATAGGACCTTATGCCCGATACAGCGCAAACCCAGGACGAACTCGTCTTCCTGCCGCTCGGCGGCTGCGGCGAAATCGGCATGAACCTCAACGCCTATGGCTATGGACCGCCGGAGGCGCGCCGCTGGATTCTGGCCGATCTCGGCGTGACGTTCGGCGGGGAGGATACGCCCGGTGTCGACCTGATTTGTGCGGATCCGGATTACCTGATCGGAGAACATATCGATGCGGTCTTCCTGACCCACGCGCATGAAGACCATATTGGCGCTGTCGGCCTGATCTATCCGCGTCTGGGCATCAGGGCGCCGATCTACGCCACGCCGTTTACGGCCGAACTTGTCCGCTCAAAGATGGAAGAGCGCGGCGTCGATACGGATGTCCTGAAGACGATCTCGATGGGCGGCAAGGTTCAGGCCGGGCCATTTGAAGTTACCTATGTGACACTGACCCATTCCATTCCGGAGCCGAATGCGCTGGCAATCCGCACACCCGCAGGTGTTGTGCTGCACACAGGCGACTGGAAGATCGATCCGGATCCGCAAATCGGTTCGACTACGGATGTTGAAGGCCTCACCGCACTCGGCGATGAAGGTGTCCTCGCCATGGTGTGCGACTCCACGAACGTGTTTGAGGAAGGCGAGGCAGGTTCGGAAGAAACCGTCCGGCAGGGGCTGGTGGAGCTCATCGCGCAGCAGAAGACCGGCGCCGTGGCCGTCACGACATTTGCCTCCAATGTCGCCCGCGTGAAATCCATCATCGATGCTGCGACACGGGCGGACAGGCATGTCTGCCTTGTCGGGCGCAGCATGCACAAGATCACGAATGCGGCGAAGGCCGTCGGCATTCTGCCGCCAAAACTGGAATTCGTGGACGAGGCGGAGGCCGGGCATTTCCCGCCGGAACATATTCTCTATCTCTGCACCGGCAGCCAGGGTGAGCCCAGGGCCGCCCTGTCGCGGATTGCACGCGGGGACCATCGCCATGTGATCCTGCGCGAAGGCGACACGGTGATCTTCTCCTCGCGCCAGATTCCCGGAAACGAGAAGGGGATCTTCGCGCTGCAGAATGGTCTGGCAGAGCAGGGCATTCGCGTGATCACGCCGCGCATGGTGCCGCAGAAAATCCACGTCTCCGGCCACCCGTGCCGGGATGAGCTGCGCCGCATGTATCAATGGGTGCGGCCGCGCATTTCCGTGCCTGTGCATGGCGAGCGCCGCCACATCATGGAACACGCAGCCTATGCGAAGTCCCTGCAGGTGGCCGAGGCCGTCACGCCCCGCAATGGCAGCCTGGTACGCCTTGCGCCGGGGCCGGCCGAGGTTCTGGACGAAGTGCCGAACGGCCGCCTGTTTCTGGATGGCAACCAGCTGGTGCCGGAAGGCGCGCAGGGCATTCAGGAGCGCCGGAAACTGTCATGGAACGGGATCATTTTCGCCTCCGTCTCCCTCGACGAGCGGGGCGATATTGTCGACGGGCCGGTTGTCGTCGTGAAAGGCTTTTCGGAGCCTGACGGGCGGCTTGCGGATGAAAGCCTTGAATCTCTGGAAGAGGCGGCCGACATTGCTGTCAGTGGCCTGAAACGCAAGAACCGTTTCGATGACGATGCGGTGGAACGTGCGATTGGCCGCGCGCTTCGAAAGGCCGCAGAGACAGCCTATGGCATGCGCCCGATGATCGAAGTCGTTGTTTTGAGGACCTGAGTATCATGAGTGAATTCAAGATCGGACCATTGAACCATGTCGGCGTGGCCGTGCCGGACCTGGAAGAAGCCTGCGAAACCTATCGCACGCTGTATGGCGCGACGGACATCACCACGCCATTCGACATGCCCGAGCAGGGCGTTAAAGTCTGCTTCGTGAACCTTCCGAACAGCCAGATCGAACTGATCGAGCCGCTGAACGAAGAGTCCCCGATCCACAATTTCATCCAGAAAAACCCAAAGGGCGGACAGCACCATGTCTGCTTCGAAGTGGATGACATCAACGAAGCCGTTGAAGAAATGGGCAAGCGTGGCGCCACCGTGCTCGGCAAGCCCCGCATCGGCGCCCACGGCACGATGATCATCTTCGTTCACCCGAAGAATTCAAACGGCGTTCTGATCGAACTGATGGAAAGCCCGAAAGGCGATCACTGATGCAGTTTATGAGTGGGCTGGTCGTTTTCACGATCGCCTGGTGGGTCTGTTTCTTCACCGTCCTTCCCATTGGCATCAAGAGCCAGTGGGAAGACGGTTCGACGATTGATGGCACCGAAGAGGCGGCCCCGAAACATCATATGGTCGGCAAGAAGGCCATGTGGGCCACGATAGGCGCCGCCGTGATAACCGCCATTGCGGCCGTGGTCGTGCCACGCCTGCTTGCGCAATAGGCGCCGCTGCGGCTAGGTGAGCCGCGTTTCACAACAAGTTCCCGGGGATTCGATGCGGCTTTCCAGATACTTCCTGCCCGTTTCCAAGGAAGCGCCGGCAGATGCAGCCATTGTTTCGCACAAGCTGATGCTGCGCACCGGCATGGTGCGCCAGAACGGAGCGGGCATCTACACCTGGCTGCCGCTGGGCTATCGCGTCCTGAAGAAGATCGAGCAGATCGTGCGGGAAGAGATGGACCGCGCGGGAGCCATCGAACTCCTCATGCCGACGCTGCAGCAGGCCGATCTCTGGCGGGAGTCTGGCCGCTATGACGATTACGGCAAGGAGATGCTCCGCATCAAGGACCGGCACGACCGGGACATGCTCTACGGCCCGACCAATGAAGAGCTGATCACCGACGTCTTCCGCTCTTACGTGAAGAGCTACAAGCAGCTCCCGCTGAACCTGTATCACCAGCAGTGGAAATTCCGCGACGAGGTGCGCCCGCGTTTCGGCGTGATGCGCGGCCGCGAATTCCTGATGAAGGATGCCTATTCCTTCGACCTGACGGAAGACGGCGCGCGCGTCGCCTATTACAAGATGTTCTGTGCCTACCTCAACGCGTTCAGCCGTATGGGCCTGACCGCCGTGCCGATGCGCGCCGATACCGGCCCGATTGGCGGCGAACTCAGCCACGAATTCATCATCCTGGCCGATACCGGCGAGAGCGCTGTCTTCTGTGACAAGACGCTGCTGGATATGGACCCGCCGGGGCTGGACCTCGACTTTGACGGCGACCTCTCCGGTGAAGTGGAAAAGCGCACGCAATATTATGCGGCGACCGAAGAGATGCACGATGAAGCGGCCTTCGCGGCTATTCCGGAAGACCGTCAGGTCTCCGCGCGCGGCATCGAAGTCGGCCACATCTTCAATTTCGGCACCAAATATTCGAAGCCGATGAATGCGGTGGTGCAGGGGCCGGACGGCCAGATGGTGCCGGTCCAGATGGGTAGCTACGGCATCGGCGTCTCACGTCTCGTCGGCGGGATCATCGAGGCCTGCCATGACGAGAACGGCATTGTGTGGCCGGACTCCGTGGCGCCGTTCCATGTGGGCCTGATCAACATGCGCGCCGGCGATGAAGCCTGCGACAAGGCCTGCGGCGAGCTGTATGAGCAACTCGAAGCGGCCGGCATCGACACGCTGTACGACGACACCGATGACCGGGCCGGCGCGAAGTTCGCGCGGATGGATCTGATCGGTCTGCCATGGCAGCTGGTGATCGGCCCCAAAGGCCTTGAAAAGGGCATAGTTGAGGTCAAGAACCGCAAGACCGGCGAGAAGGTGGAGCTGCCCTTCGCCGAGGTAATTGCAAAGGTTACGCCCGCATGAGTCAGGCCGCTGCGCCATTCGGACGTCTTGAACGAACCCTGGCCTGGCGGTACCTGCGCGCCCGGCGCGAGCATGGCGGCGCGAGCCTGATTTCGATCATCTCCTTTGTGGGCATCTTCTTCGCGGTTGCTGCGCTGATCATCACGATGTCGATCATGAGCGGTTTCCGCGCGACGCTGCTCGATGCGCTGCTTGGCGGCCAGCCGCACGTCTATGCCGTGGTCAATCAGTACACAGAAGCCGAAGCCGAGGCGCTTGCCGAGACGATCCGGGGCGTGCCGGGCGTGACCAGCGCGTCGCCCTATATCGAGGAATATGTCCTCGTCACGGCCAATGGGCGCAAGACGGGGGCGGTCGTTCGGGCCCTGCGGAACGAAGACCTATCGACGCTCGCATTCCTGAAAGACCATGGACAAGCCGCGATTGATGCCGGGTTCGGCGTCGGCAAGAATGGCGGCAACACAATCATGATGGGCTCGTTCCTGGCGGCAGGCCGGGAAGGGCTGGGCGTCATTCCGGGCGACAAGGTCGAGATCATCACCACCGGCACCAATGCCAGCGTCATGGGCGCGACACCGCGCTCCAAGGCTTATACGGTGGGCGAAATCTTCTCGACCGGCAGTGTCGAGCTCGACATGGCCTACATCTTCATGCCGATGGACCAGGCGCAGATCCTGTTCCAGTCCAGGGACCATTACCAGATGCTGGACATCCGGCTGAAGGATCCGGACAAGACGCAGGAAGCCATGCGGGCCATCGCGCTCGCCACCGGCAATGCTGTGCTGATGTATGACTGGAAAAGCCAGCGTGCGGCCTATCTGAATGCCCTGAAGGTGGAGCGGACCATGGTGCGCCTGCTCGTCATGGTGATCATGGGCATTGCCACGCTGAACATCAT
The DNA here is from genome assembly GCF_000685215.1 of Hyphomonas jannaschiana VP2. Classification (GTDB taxonomy): domain Bacteria; phylum Pseudomonadota; class Alphaproteobacteria; order Caulobacterales; family Hyphomonadaceae; genus Hyphomonas; species Hyphomonas jannaschiana. Next base: position 74,153 of record NZ_ARYJ01000010.1, on the reverse strand, counting down.
CGTCGGCGTCGTGATGCTGGTGAAGAACAAGACCCGCGACATTGCCATTCTGCGAACGATCGGCCTCGGCCGCGGCGGCGTGCTGCGCGTGTTCCTGATGGTCGGCACCGTGCTCGGCTCGCTCGGCGCGCTTCTGGGCATGACGGTCGGCGTCCTGTTCATCCTGAACATCGGCGCGATCGAGGCCTTCATCAATCTGTTCATGGACGGCGGCAAAGTGTTTGATGCGGAGACCTATGGACTCGCGCACCTGCCGGCCATCCTCGACTGGGGCGACGTTTTTAGTACCGGCCTTTACGCCCTCGGCATGTCGGCCTTCGTCTCTCTTATTCCGGCCTGGTGGGCCTCCCGCCAGGATCCGGTCAGCGCTTTGAGGTTCGAGTGATGACGGCCCCTGTGCTTGAACTCGCCGGCATCAACCGCGTCTACAAGACCGCCGCAGGCGAGCTGAACGTGCTGTCCGGTGCGAACCTGAAGCTTGAAGCGGGTGAACTGGTCGGCCTGATCGGCCCATCCGGGTCCGGCAAGTCGACCCTGTTGCACACGGCGGGCCTGCTGGAACGGCCGGAGGCAGGGGTGGTTCTGCTCGATGGCATCGATTGCCTGAAGCTGGACGACAAGGCGCGCACGGCGATGCGCCGCTCCAAGATCGGCTTTGTCTACCAGTTCCATCACTTGCTGCCGGAGTTCAACGCGGCGGACAATGTGGCCATGCCCCTGATGATCGCGGGCGTCAGCCGCAAGGAGGCGCGGGAGAAGGCGACCGAACTGCTGGGCGAAATGGGTCTCGAGCACCGGGCTGACCACCAGCCGGGCCAGATGTCCGGTGGCGAGCAGCAGCGCGTGGCCATTGCCCGGGCACTCGCCAACAATCCGCGTCTCGTGATCGCGGACGAGCCGACCGGCAACCTTGACCCGTCTACGACCGAGCGTGTCTTCGCCACCTTCATCAAGATGGCCCGGGAAGAGGGCGCGGCGGTACTGGTGGCGACCCACAATCACGCGCTGACGACTCATATGGACCGCGTCCTGACGCTGGAAGACGGCCAGCTGGTTCCTTACGTACCGGAATAAGCTGTGAAAACCGGGCATTGCTGTCTGGTCTGGCGGGGGCTGGCCATGCAGTTTATCCTCCTCTGAGGAGAGATTGCCTTGCCCGAGTCGCCTTTCATCCATCTTGCCATCCGCTCCAGCTATTCGCTGCTGGAGAGCATGATTTCGCCGAAGGATGTGAAAGCCTGGTGCGAGGAGCATCTCGTACCGGCCGTGGCGATTACGGACCGGAACAATCTGTTCGGCGCACTCGAAATCTCGCTCACCCTCTCAGGCGCCGGCATCCAGCCGATCATGGCCTGCTGTTTCGACGTTGTGGAAGACGTGCCGCGGGCCGAACCCTCGCGCCTGTCGCTCTACGCCCAGAACGAGACTGGCTACCGCCGCCTGATGTACCTGTCGTCACGTGCCTATCTGGACGCTGCCGATGGCGTGCCGAAACTGTCCCGCGCACTGGTCATGGAACAGACCGAAGGCCTGATCGTTCTGACCGGCGGGGCCGAGGGCGAAGTTGCGAAACACCTGCTCAAAGGACGTGTCGCGGATGCGCGGACAGAGTTGTCCACGCTGGCGGGTGCCTATCCGGGCCGGTGCTATGTCGAGATCACCCGTCATGGCACGCCGGAGGAGCGCGCGGTGGAGGACGGCCTGATCGAGCTGGCCTATGAGCTGGAGCTGCCGCTGGTCGCCACCCATGACGCGCGCTTCATGAAGCCGGACGATGCGCAGGCGCACGACGCCATGATGTGTATCTCGAATGGCGAGTATCTGGGCCAGCCGGACCGCAAGCAGGTCAGTGCGCAGCAATACCTGAAGTCGCCGTCGGAAATGCGGCTGCTGTTCGCGGACCTGCCGGAAGCGATCGAAAACACGGTCGAGATCGCTCGGCGCTGCGCGGTCAAATCGGAGACCCACAAACCGATCCTTCCGAACTTCTCGAATGAAGGCCGGTCCGAGGCGGAAGAGCTGCGCAAGCAGGCGCTGGAGGGGCTCGAATTCCGCCTGAAGGAAGCCGACCAGCTTTATGCGGAGCGGGAGACCTATTTCGAGCGTCTGGATTATGAGCTTGGCATCATCGAACGGATGGGCTTCCCCGGCTACTTCCTGATCGTTTCGGACTTTATCAAATGGGCCAAGGAGCATGGCATTCCGGTTGGCCCGGGCCGGGGCTCGGGTGCTGGTTCGCTCGTCGCCTGGGTCCTGCTGATCACAGACCTCGACCCGCTGCGCTTTGACCTGCTGTTCGAACGCTTCCTGAATCCGGAACGTGTCTCCATGCCGGACTTCGACGTCGACTTCTGTCAGGAGCGGCGCGGCGAGGTGATCCGCTATGTCCGCGACAAATATGGCGCGGATTCCGTGGCGATGATCATCACCTTCGGCACGCTGCAGGCGAAGGCTGTGGTGCGGGACGTCGGCCGCGTCATGCAGATGCCCTATGGCCAGGTCGACCGGCTGGCGAAGCTGATCCCGTTCAATCCGGCCAATCCGCCAAAGCTTCAGGACGCGATCGACGACGAGCCGAAATTCTATGAGGAGATGGACGCCGATGAGCGCGTTGGTGAACTCCTCAAGATCGCGCTGAAGCTGGAAGGCAAATACCGGAACGCCGGGACGCACGCTGCCGGTGTCGTGATTGGCGACCGGCCGCTGGTAGAGCTGGTGCCTCTGTACAACGATCCGCGGGCTGATCTTCCTGCGACCCAGTTCAACATGAAATATGCCGAGACGGCCGGACTGGTGAAGTTCGACTTCCTCGGCCTGAAAACCCTGACCGTTATTGACCGGGCGCTGAAATTCATCCGGCGGGACGGCAAGGATGTCGGTCCGGAGTGGAAGAGCCTGGACGATCAGGCGACGTACGACATGATGGGCGGCGGTGATACGCTGGGCGTCTTCCAGCTGGAAGGCGCGGGCATGCGCGACACGCTGAAGAAGGTGCGCCCCCACAGCCTGGAAGACGTGATCGCCATCATCTCGCTCTATCGTCCGGGCCCGATGGAGAACATCCCGGTCTATATCGAGGGCAAGGAAAACCCCGAGAGCGTCAAATACGCTCACCCGGACCTGAAGCCTGTGCTGGAGGCCACGTATGGCGTGCCGGTTTATCAGGAGCAGGTGATGCGGATGGCGCAGGAAATCGCCGGCTACTCGCTCGGCGATGCTGACCTGTTGCGCCGCGCCATGGGTAAGAAAAAAGTCGAAGAGATGATCGCCCAGCGCCAGCGCTTCGTGGAGGGCGCGGCAAAGAATAAGGGCATGGAAGCCCAGCTCGCCAACGAAATCTTCGACACGATGGAGAAGTTCGCGGGCTACGGCTTCAACAAGTCCCACGCCGCGGCCTATGCCCTGATCGGCTATCATACCGGCTATCTGAAGCGCCACTTCCCGGTAGAGTTCCTGGCTGCCTCCATGAGCCTCGATCTCGGCAATACCGACAAGCTCGCCGCCTTCTTCCAGGAAGCCAAGCGGCTGAAGATCCCGGTGATCGCACCAGACGTGAATTCCTCGACCGCCGATTTCGACGTGCGCGATGGCTCCATCGTTTACGCGCTCGGTGCTCTGAAAGGTGTTGGCCTCGAAGCCATGAAGCATGTCGTGGCGATCCGCGAGCAGGATGGCCCGTTCAAGGACATCTACGATTTCGCCGAACGGGTCGATCCGAAGCATGTGAACAAGAAGGCGTTCGAATCCCTCGCCAAGGCGGGCGCGTTCGACTGTTTCGACAAGAACCGCGCCCGGGTTCTCGCTGGCGCCCCGATGCTGGCGCAAATGGCGGCCAGCGCAGCGGAAGACCGGATGGGCGGGCAGGGCGGCCTCTTCGGCGACGCTGAACCGGCGCTGCGGCCCGCGCTGCCGGTCGTGAAAGCCTGGAACGGCCAGCAGAAGCTGGATGAGGAGTTCCGGTCGATCGGTTTCTACTTCTCCGGCCACCCGCTGGACGATGTGCTCTCCGGTCTCGACCGGGAGCGGGTCACGCTGGCGATGGAGATCGAGGAGCGCGCCTCTGATGGAAAGCCTATCGAAATGATCGGCATTGTCCGTCTGCGCTCCGACAAGCCCGCCCGCAATGGCGGCAAGTTTGCCTTCCTCACCCTGTCCGACCCGACGGGCGAGGTGGAGATGATGGTCTTCCCGGAGACACTTTCCCAGAATTACGATCTGCTTCAGGTCGGCAATGCCGTTGCGGTGACGGTCGGCGTGAAGCGGAATGGGGAAGAGATCCGTCTCAATGCCGAACGGGTCCTCCCACTGGAATCGGCCCGCCTCAGCCGGGGCATGGGGGCGCTAAAAGTGCGCCTCGCCGTCGGGGCCAATCCGTCAGAGATTGCCGGCGTTGTCCACCACCTCGCCAAGCTGCCGGATGCCGAGCGCGGGGAGATCCTGGTCGAGGTGCCGCTCGAGGACGGGCGGCTGGTCATTCTCAAACTGCCGGCCACTTACACAATCAGCCTGAAAGCCCAGCGGGCATTGAAGGATGTGCCCGGCGTGGAACGGGTGGAGCCGCAAAAGGCCGCCTGAAGACATCTGTAATCATGTCCGGGTCAGCCATGATCATGGTGTAGTCCGGTATAGTCATGAAATGGTCATTGGAAGGCCTGCCAAAACAGGTGTCTGACCGCTTGCCCGGCAGGGGAATTTCTGTATAAGCCGCCTCATCTTAAACCAGTTCACGGGTGCATCCGGTGCTGCGGGCCATGGTGGTCCAAAGTTCCACCCGTGACGGCCAACCGGATGGAGACAATCGATGGCCCTACCTGACTTCACCATGCGTCAGCTGCTCGAAGCTGGCGTTCACTTCGGTCACCAAACCCACCGCTGGAACCCGCGTATGAAGCCGTACATCTACGGCGACCGCTCCGGCATTCACATCATGGACCTTTCCAAGACTGTGCCGGCTCTGCACCAGGCACTGCTGTTCGTGCGTGATACGGTGGCCAAGGGCGGCCGCGTGCTGTTCGTCGGCACCAAGCGCCAGGCCCAGGAGCCGGTCGCTGAGGCGGCACAGCGCTGCGCCCAGTACTACATGAACCACCGCTGGCTTGGCGGCACGCTGACCAATTGGTCCACCGTGTCCAACTCGATCAAGCAGCTGCGCGAACTGAATGCCATGTTCGAGAGCGGCGGCGGTGCCGGCCTGACCAAGAAAGAGCTGCTCGATCTGGAGCGCCGCCGTGAGAAACTCCAGAAATCTCTGGGCGGTATCGCTGACATGGGCGGCCTGCCGTCGGCCATGATCGTGATCGACACCAACAAGGAAGCTATCGCCGTTCAGGAAGCCCGCAAGCTGGGCATCCCGGTCGTGGCTGTCCTGGATACGAACTGCGACCCGGCCGATGCCGACTACGGTTTCCCGGGCAATGACGACGCTGCGCGCGCCATCTCGCTCTACTGCAACCTGTTCGCCGATGCTGTCCTCGATGGCCTCGCAGAATCCTCCGCCGGCCTCGGCGTGGATCTGGGCGAGCTGGAAGATGTTGCAGGCGTTGTGGATGGCGACGTTGCTGCAGCAGACGAAACGGCTGACGAAGCCGGCGCATAAGACGCGCCGGTACAATCGAGACTGAGGGAATACAGCTATGGCTGAGATTACAGCTGCGCTTGTGAAAGCGCTCCGTGAAAAAACGGGCGCTGGCATGATGGACGCCAAAAAGGCGCTCGTCGAAAACAATGGTGACGAAGCGGCGGCCACCGAGTGGCTGCGTGCGAAAGGCCTGTCCAAGGCTGCCAAGAAGTCGGGCCGTACGGCTGCCGACGGTCTGGTTGCGGTTCAGGTGTCCGAAGACGGCAAGGCCGGCGCGATCGTCGAGCTGAACGCCGAAACGGACTTCGTTGCCCGTAACGAGAAGTTCCAGTCCGCTCTGGCTGGCATCACCAAGGCTGCCCTGGGCACCGACGGTTCCGTTGAAGCTCTGGCCGGCGCCCCGTCGCCGGACGGCGAAGGCTCGGTTGATGACCTCATCAAGCGTCTGATCGCCACGATTGGTGAGAACATGACCCTGCGCCGTTCGGCCAAGCTGACGGCTGACGGCAAAGTGGCGTCCTACATCCACAACGCCGAAGCCCCGGGCATGGGCAAAGTGGGCGTGCTGGTTGCACTGGACGGTTCGGGTGACCTGGACGAGATCGGCCGCAAGGTTGCGATGCACATTGCTGCAACGTCGCCGGCCGCTGCCACGACCGATGAGCTGGACCCGGCCATCGTTGATGCTGAGAAGCGCGTCCTGACGGAACAGGCCCGCGAAAGCGGCAAGCCGGACAATGTCATCGAGAAGATGATCGTTGGCCGCATGCAGAAGTTCTACAAGGAAGTCGTTCTGGTAGAGCAGCCCTTCGTCATGAACCCTGACCAGACGGTTGGCGAGTTCCTGAAAGGCGAAGGTGCGACGCTGAAAGGCTTCGTCCACTTCAAACTCGGTGAAGGCATCGAGAAAGAAGAAGACAACTTCGCAGACGAAGTCGCCTCCATGACAAAAGGCGCCTGATCAGGCTTGCCTTTCCGCCCGTCAGGGGCTTTGAACATCCCGGCCGCCCATGACAGGCGGCCGGGAATCTTTTAGGAGGCCATAAGGCTTCCAGCGAAGGGAAAAAGACGATGCCGAGCGGGGACCCCGAGACAAGCGGACTAAAGTACAAGCGCGTACTTCTGAAGTTATCGGGAGAGGCCCTGATGGGGCCCGGCCAGTTCGGAATAGACATCCCGACCTGCGAGAAGTTTGCCAAGGCAATCAAGGAAGCCCGGGAAGCCGGCGCGGAGATCTGCCTTGTGATCGGCGGTGGCAACATCTTCCGCGGTGTTGCTGGCGCTGCAAAAGGCATGGAGCGCGCCCAGGCCGACTCCATGGGCATGCTGGCGACCGTCATGAACGCCCTCGCCATGCAAAGTGTTCTGGAGAACATGGACGTGCCGACGCGGGTGTTGTCCGCCATCCACATGGAAGCGATCTGTGAACCCTATATCCGCCGCCGCGCGCAGCGTCATATGGAGAAGGGCCGGATTGTCATCTTCGCAGCCGGTATCGGAAATCCGTTCTTCACGACCGATACAGGCGCAGCCCTGCGAGCCATCGAAATGAATTGCGATGCCCTGCTGAAGGGCACGCAGGTGGACGGTGTCTACACCGCGGACCCGAAGCTGGACGCCTCGGCCACCCGCTATGACGATGTGTCCTACCAGGAATTGCTGGTGAAAGACCTTCGTGTCATGGATTCGTCGGCCGTCAGCCTTATGCGTGACAACAATATCCCGATCGTGGTGTTCTCGCTCAAGGAAGAGGGATCGTTGCTGAAAGTGCTGCACGGTCAGGGCACCTCGACGACAATTACGAACAAGGGAACGTCTGCGAAATGAGCTATGACAAAAAGGACCTTGAGCGCCGCATGGAAGGTGCTCTGAATTCGCTTTCAACGGAATTCAGCGGCCTGCGCACAGGCCGCGCGTCGGTGAACCTGCTCGATTCCATCATGGTGCCGGCCTATGGCTCCACCGTCCCGCTGAACCAGGTGGCGTCCGTCACGGTTTCGGATACGCGCATGCTGTCCGTGAACGTCTGGGACAAAGCTGTTGTTGGCGCTGCAGACCGCGCGATCCGGGAGTCCGGCCTGGGCCTGAACCCGGTTGTCGATGGTCAGAACCTGCGCCTGCCAATTCCGCCGCTGAATGAGGAGCGCCGCAAGGAACTTCAGAAAGTGGCAGGCAAGTATGCGGAGTCTGCACGCGTCGCGATCCGCAATATCCGCCGCGATGGCATGGACAGCCTCAAGGCGATGGAGAAGGACGGCGAGATCAGCGAAGACCGCCATCACGCTCTGTCCGATGAAGTCCAGAAACTGACCGACATCTATGTCGCCAAGGTGGATGACGCCCTGAAGGCCAAAGAAGCGGAGATCATGCAGGTCTGATGTCCGGCGAACCCGCCCCCGCTTCAGAGGGCGCCGGGGCACAGGGGCTGCCGGGGCCGCAGCACGTTGCCATCATCATGGATGGCAATGGGCGGTGGGCGAAAGCCCGTGGCCTGCCGCGCGCCGCTGGGCATGAACGCGGGGTCGAAGCGCTGCGCCGGACGGTCGAAGCCGCGCCCGAACTTGGCATTCGCTACCTGACAGTCTTTTCCTTCTCGACCGAGAACTGGCGCCGCCCGGCAGCGGAGGTCAGCGCGCTGTTCGGGTTGCTCAAAGCCTATGTGCAAAGGGATCTGGGGCGTCTGAAGCGCGAAGGCGTCTGTATCCGGGTCATCGGACGCCGGGAAGGCCTGCCTGATGACATTGCCGCGCTCGTAGACAAGGCTGAGCGCGAAACGGCGCAAAATTCGGACTTCTATCTCAATATCGCCTTCAACTATGGTGGCCGCGAGGAAATCATCCGTGCCGCGCAGAAACTTGCCGCTGCCATCGAGGTGGGCGATCTTTCGGCTGACGCGGTCGATGAGGCGGCCTTCGCCCGGTTTCTCGACACGGACGGGATCCCCGATCCTGACCTCTTGATCCGGACGAGCGGGGAATACCGCCTGTCCAATTTCCTGCTCTGGCAGGCTGCCTATTCAGAGCTCGTCTTCACTGACGTGCTCTGGCCGGATTTTGACAAATCAACGCTTCAGCAGGCCATCGCCGAGTTCCGGAGCCGGGAACGACGGTTTGGCGCAGTGACGCCGGAGACGCGCTGATGGGAGACTGGACGCCCCGGGAACTCAGATTTTCAAATCTGGGCCTTCGCCTCATATCCTCGGCGATCCTGATCCCGTTGGGGCTGGCGGCGGTCTGGTCCGGCGGTTGGGGGCTTGCGGTGGCCTGCGCGGCGGCGGCGGGCGTCATGGCGTGGGAATGGGCTCACATCAGCGGCTTCGTCAAACCCGCATTGCTGGTGGCGTTTGCGGCCCTGACCTGTCTGGCGCTTCCCCTTGGCAATATGGGCATCGCGCTCGGCGTCATTCTCGCGGGCGTTGTGTTTGCAGCGATTGTCGCGAAAGGGGCCTGGAACCATCGCGGCAGCGCCGTGTTCGGGCTGATCTATGTCACTCTGATGCCCGTCTCGCTCTGGCTGCTGCGCGAAGGCCCTTGGGATGGCCGGTCTGCTGCGCTCTATTTCATGTCCTTTGTCTGGGCCTCGGATGCAGCCGCATACTTCACAGGCCGGGGGCTCGGCGGCCCGCGCCTCCTGCCGAAGGAAAGCCCGAACAAGACCTGGAGCGGAGCTTCCGGCGCGGTCGTCGCGTGCATCGTCTGCGGCGTTGCCGCCGCAGACATTCAGATGGTGCCGTTTGCCGTGTGGATCATCGCGGGCATTGCGATTTCCGTTGTCGCCCAGCTTGGCGATCTCTTTGAGAGCGGTCTGAAACGCCGTTTCCGGGTCAAGGATTCCGGGTCAATCCTGCCGGGACATGGCGGGGTCATGGACCGGGTCGACGGCCTTGGCGCGGTGGCCTTCTTCGCGGTGCTGGCATTCCACATTGCGCCCAGCCTGCCGGATATGCTTGGGCTTCAGGCATGAGTGCCAGACGCGCTATTTCTGTTATGGGGTCGACAGGATCCATCGGGTGTTCTGCGCTGGATGTGATCCGGCATGCCAATGCGGACGGTGGTGACCGCTTTGAGGTTGTCGCACTCACGGCCGGCAGCAATGCAGAGAAGCTGGCGGAGCAGGCGCTAGAGTGCCGTCCGCAGATCGCCGTGATTGCCGATGAAAGCCAGTTGCCGGTCCTGCGGGAGCGGCTCTCTGGGTCGGGCATTGAGGCTGCCGCTGGCCGCGTTGCGGTCACTGAAGCTGCAACGCGTCCTGCGCGGGTGCTTGCGGCCATTGTCGGTGCCGCCGGACTGGAATCGACGCTGGCGGCCGTTCAGGCCGGGAACGACGTCGCAATCGCTAACAAGGAAAGCGTCGTCTGCGGCGGGCGGCTGATCCTTGAAGAGGCCAGGAAGGCCGGGGTGAATGTTCTGCCCGTGGATTCCGAGCATAGCGCGATCCATCAATGCCTCGGCGATGGCCGGCAACTCGAAAGCCTGACGATCACGGCCTCCGGCGGCCCATTCCGCACTTCGACGGTGGATCAGATGCGCACGGCAAGCCCGGAGGCGGCCGCAGCCCACCCGAACTGGGCCATGGGCATCAAGAATTCCATCGACAGCGCCACTCTGATGAACAAGGCGCTGGAGCTGATCGAGGCGGCTTATTTGTTCGATGTGGCGGCTGAACGGATCGACGTGATCATTCACCCGCAATCGATTATTCATGGCATGGCGCATTTTACCGACGGGTCTGTGATCGCCCAACTCGGCTCGCCGGATATGCGTACGCCGATTTCCTATGCTCTGGGATGGCCGGACCGTGTTGAAACCACGGTCGATCGCCTGGATCTTGTTCGCCTCGGAAAGCTCGATTTCGAACCGGTAGACAGTCAGAAATTTCCTGCCGTTGCGCTTGCGAGGGAGGCATTTGCCGCCGGTCCTGGTGCTACAACGGTATTAAATTGCGCTAATGAAGCTGCCGTATCTGCATTTATTGCGGGCCAATGCGGGTTTCTGGACATAAGCTGGGTGGTAAAGGAAGTGTTGAGTCGCTTCCTTTCCGGCAATATGGCCGGACTGGCATGCAGTTCGCTAGAAGAGATCGGCCTTCTGGACCGGTACGCGCGTTCTGCCGCTGAAGACGTCTTGAAGCGGGCCCCGGATGGTGGGGCGGAGGGTAGAACGCTTGGGTGAGTTGCTGAGCCAAGGTCCTTTGTTTCTGGCTTGCCTCATCTTCATGATGGGCATCGTCGTCATTGTGCATGAGTTCGGCCATTATCTCGCCGGACGCGCCTTCGGTGCAGCAGTCGAATCCTTCTCCGTCGGCTTTGGTAGCCCGCTTTTCGAGCGCAAAGACAAGCGCGGCACACGCTGGCGGATCAACTGGATCCCGCTCGGCGGTTTTGTGAAGTTTGCCGGCGAAGCGCAGACCGCTGCCGACATCGGAAAACTGGAAAGCGGTCTTGTCGGGCGGCCATATCCGGAGCTGGGCGTCGGCCAACGGTCGATCGTCAGCCTGGCCGGGCCACTGGCCAATTTCGTGCTCGCGAGCCTGATTTTTGCGCTGATGCTCGGCACGTTCGGGCGTCCGAACGTGGAAGTGGGGATTCATTCTGTCACTGAAGGCGGCGCAGCAGCGGTCGGCGGTATCGAAGCCGGCGACATTGTTCTGTCTGCCAATGGCAAAGCCGTGACCACGCCTAGCGATGTCCAGATGGCTGCGATTCTGAACCCCAACACACCCGTAGATTTCGTGGTGCGCCGGGGTGAGGTGCAACAGTCTCTGACTGTGACCCCGAGGGAAATGGTCCGCGAAAACGAGCTGGGACAGCAGGTGCCTCAGGGGACGATCGGCGTTCAGCTTGCGAATGTGAGCATTCAGGAACCGACCCGCTACAATCCTGTCGAGGCGCTCGGGCAGGGTGTTCTGCAGACCGGCAAGACCCTTGAGCAGACTGTCACCATGCTAAGCCGGATCATAACTGGACGCATGTCGATCCATACCATGTCCGGCCCTGTCGGAATCGGTGACGTCTCGCGCCGTATTGTGAATGAGGTCTGGGCGCAGGAAGACGTTTCCGTCGGCACGCGGCTGTCCGAATTGTTCTGGATGCTGCTGGGAATGTGCGCCTCGATTTCAGTCGGGATTGGCTTCTTCAACCTGTTGCCGCTGCCGGTATTGGATGGCGGACACCTTGTGTTTAATGCATACGAGGCCGTGACTGGCCGCCACTTGCCGGAAAAAGTGCAGGAGGTGAGCCTGACTTTCGGTCTTATCCTGTTATTGGGGATGGTCTTCGTCATCACGTGGGGCGATGTCATCGAAACCGGCCTTTTTGGCGGTGGGGGCGGTTAAGCCGTCCGGATCAGGGACTAATCAGAGAGTTTAATCGACGATGCGTAAGTTTCTTGCAGCGACCTTTATGGCGACCAGCGTGTTCGCGCTTCAGAGCGTGGGTGGCGTGGCTGGTTCGGCCCAGGCGCAGGAAGACAATCGGTATGGGGGTACGATCCGTTCGATTGTCGTCCAGGGCAACAAGCGTATCGAGGCGCGGACGGTCCAGTCCTATCTGCTGCTGGAACCCGGTGACACGTTCGATCCGAACCGGATCGACCTCTCGCTGAAGACGCTGTTCGCGACGAACCTGTTTGCAGACGTCTCGATTGACCGTCTGGGCGATGATCTCATCGTCCGCGTTGTGGAAAACCCGATCATCAACCGTGTGATCTTCGAGGGCAACAAGGCGCTCAAAGAGGACAAGCTCCGGGAAGAAATTCAGGCTGAGCCGCGCGGTATCTTCACAGCTGCCCGCGTTCAGAGCGATGTTCAGCGTGTGCTGGAGCTTTACCGGCAGTCCGGCCGCTTCGCCGCGAAAGTCGAACCCCAGTACAAGCCGCTGGAACAGAATCGCGTCGACCTGATTTTCCAGATCACTGAGGGGCCGGTCACCGGCGTCCGCTCGATCAACTTCATCGGCAATGAAGCCTATTCTGACTCCCGCCTGCGCAGCGAGATCGTGACCAAGCAGTCCCGCTTCTGGCGCTTTTTCAGCTCGAACGACAACTACGACCCGGGCCGTCTGGAGTATGACCGGGACCAGCTGCGTCAGTTCTATCAGAACAATGGTTATTACGATTTCCGTGTAACCTCGGCCGTGGCTGAGCTGACACCGGACCAGAAAGACTTCTACATCACCATGACGGTGGATGAGGGGCGCCAGTATGACTTTGGCGAGGTCAAGGTCGAGACGGCGCTTGAGAAGCTGAATGCTGAAGCTCTGCGGGCCGCGGTTCCGATCCAGGAAGGCGCTCTTTTCCGTGGGGACCTGATCGAAAGCACGATCGACTCCCTGACCTATGCCGCAGGTATTGCAGGCTATGCCTTTGTCGACATCCGCCCGCAACTCGACGTGAACCCGGAGACGGGCCGGATCGATGTCACCTTCGTTGTGGACGAAGGTCCGCGCGTCTACATCGACCGGATCAACATTGTCGGCAACACGCAGACGCTGGACCGTGTGATCCGCCGCGAACTGAGAATTTCTGAAGGCGATGCCTTCAACCGGATCCTCCTCGACCGCTCCAAAAACCGGGTGCGGGCACTGGGCTACTTCAAGGAAGTCGACATTGAGGAAGTTCCTACCGACGAGCCGGACCGCACGATCGTCAATGTGAGCGTTCAGGAACAGCCCACCGGTGAGCTGTCCTTCGCGGCGGGCTTTTCCTCAGTAGATTCCTACCTGATCGACCTCTCGGCCAGCCAGCGGAACCTGCGTGGCCGCGGTCAGTCGGTCGTCGCACGCGTTTCATCGTCCAGCCGCCAGCAGGTGGTCGACCTTCGCTTCACCGAGCCGCGTTTCCTGGACCGGAACCTGTCTGCAGGTATCGACGTCTTTGCGACGCGGCAGGACTTTGGCGACATCTCCTACTTCACCAGCGATACCTACGGTGCCGGTGTTCGCGTGGGCTTCCCGCTGACAGAACGTATGCAGCTGGGGCTGTCCTATCGTCTGCAATATGACGACATCGATGTGACGGACATTCCGCTCCTGATCGACCTGGAGACCGGACAGCGCTCGACGCGCCTGATTCAGACAGGCGGGGCCGATACGCCAGACGATGAGACGGATGATACATTCCGGCGCGCCGGACCGGATGACGTCATTGACGGCCAGGAAACCGTTCTGGACCGTTGTGACCCGACATATCTCTATCGTGAAACAATCTGCCGGTCGGAACGCACCGACCTTTCCAGCATCATCGGGTATCAGCTTTATTGGGACCGGACGAACGACCCGATTACGCCGACGCGCGGTTTCGACGTCTCTCTCAGCCAGGACCTCGCCGGCATCGGCGGTGACGTGCACTATCTTCGCACGGAAACGCGCGCATCCTTCTATCGCGGCATCTGGAAAGGTGTTGTCGCCAGCGCACGCCTGTCTGGCGGCTATGTCTTCCCGCTGGAGGATGGTGAAGGTATCCGCATCAACAACCGCTTCTTCCGCGGTGGTTCGACCTTCCGCGGATTTGATGTCGCCGGTCTCGGACCGCGTGAGATCCTGCAGGTGGTCGATCCTGAAACCGGTGAAATCGTTGCCACCCGGCGCCTGAATGCGCAGGGCGGAAACCTCTACTATCAGGGCACGTTCGAACTGAGCCTTCCGAATGTCTTCCCCGAAGAGTATGGCATCAAGAGCGCCCTGTTCGTGGATGCCGGGTCTCTGGGAACGCTGCGCGGCCCGGACAAGGCGCCGACATTCTATACGACGGACCCGATCACCGGGCTGCCTGCTGTACAGTTGACAAAAGAAGCCGCGTCGTTGCGCGCTTCGGCCGGTCTGAGCGTGTTCTGGAACTCGCCCTTCGGCCCGATCCGCTTCGACTTCTCCCAGATCCTCCGAAGCGAGGACTATGACCGGACAGAGACGTTCCGGTTCTCGACCTCAACCCGCTTCTAATCGCAAGCCCCAGAATGGAGACTGCTATGTCCCACCTCAAGAAACTCTTGTTTGCCTTCGCGTTGCTTATCGGCAGCGCGTCCTTCACTGTGCCGACAGCCGCTGCACAGGGCAGCAACGTCATTGCCATCGACGAAGTGAAAATCCTTCGTGAAAGCAAGGCCGGCAAGGATATGGCGACCAAGCTCAACAACATCGAAACACAGATGAACAATGAGCTGACACCAGAGCGCACCAGTCTGCAAACTCAAGGCAAGACGCTGGACGGCAAGCTGCAGGGCAAGTCGCGCGAGCAGGTAAATGCCGACGCGGCTCTTGTTTCCGAGCTGAATGCCTATCAGGCCAAGGCCAATGCCTTCGCGGCGAAAGCCCAAAAAGCCTCTCAGGAGTTTTCGCTCACGGAACGCGTTGCCCTGGCAACTTTCAACAAGGCACTTGAGCCGGTTCTGCTTCAGGTGATCCAGGAGAAGAATGCTCAGCTCGTCGTCTCCAAGAGCTCGGTGGTTTACTCCGCTGACTCGATTGATGCGACGGCTCTGGTTATTCAGAAGCTGGATGCGGCGTCGCCGACGCTGACCGTGACGCGTCAGAAAATTCCGGATCAGCCGGCAAATCCGCAGTAACGGAGCAAAACGTGACAGTCGATCCGCGGTTCTATGCGCCATTGGGGGCTTTGACGCTTGGGCAGGTCGCGGAGATGACTGGCGCGCCGCTGGACGGCGATGGCGAGTTGCCCGTCACGGGTATCTCGTCCGCCGGCCAGGCTCAGCCGGGTGACCTTGTTTTCCTGGATGGCGATGGAAAGTCCGTGCCCCAGATTTCGCCAAACGCGGCGATCTTTGTGACGAATGAAGCAAACCTGCGGCATGTGCCGGAGGGGGCTCCCAGGCTCGTCGTCCGGTTTCCACGCTACGCGCATGCGATCGCCGCGCTGGCGATGTACCGGCCGCGTCATCTGGATTGGACTGGTGACGCCCGTATCGCGCCTGATGCGCAGGTACATGAGACGGCCAGAGTGTCGCCAGGGGCTGTTATCGGGCCGGGCGCTGTTATTGGTGAGGGCAGCTGGATCGGTCCGAATACGTCGATCGGGCCAGGTGTTCAGATAGGTCGGCATTGTCAGATCGGTGCAAATACGAGTGTCTTCTGCGCGCTGCTCGGTGACCATGTCACCTTGCTGGCCGGCGCGCGGATCGGTGAAAATGGTTTTGGTGTGATGGCGGCGCCCGATGGGCAGCGTGATGCACCTCACTTCGGCCGGGTGATCCTGCAGGATCATGTCACCGTCGGGGCGAATACCTGCATCGACCGGGGCGTGTTCGAGGACACGATCCTGGGCGAACGTACCAAGATCGATAATCTCTGCCAGATCGCGCACAATGTCGTTTTCGGACGATCGGTCATCATGGCCGCTTTTGGCGGAATTTCGGGATCGGTTCGGGTCGGCAACCAGTCCATGCTTGGCGGACGGGTTGGCATCGCCGATCATGTCAGGGTCGGAGAAGGGGTCAGCCTGGCTGCGTCTTCCGGCCTGTTCCGCAATGTCGAAGACGGTGAAACATGGGGCGGCACGCCTGCAAAACCGCTCCGTCAGTGGATGCGTGAAGTCGCATGGTTGCAGAAACAGGCAAACCCGAAGAAAAATAGCTGATCGGCGTTTGTTTTACGCCACTCAGAAGAGATGCCGCCATGTCGACACAGATTCATCCCTCCGCCTTCGTGGAAGAAGGCGCCCAACTGGGTACGGAAGTCACTATTGGCCCGTTTTGTCACGTAAGTGCAAATGCGGTGATCGGCGACGGGTGCAAACTGCATTCACACGCGGTCGTGGCCGGACATACCAGCCTTGGTGCCAACAGCGTGCTGTTTCCTCATGCAACGCTTGGCTGCAGCCCTCAGGTGATCGGCTTTGAAAGTACACCGGAGTCCCGGCTGGAAATTGGTGAGAATTGCACTTTCCGGGAATATGCAACCGCGCATGCCGGCATGCCGAAGTTCGGTGGTCTGACGAAAGTCGGAAATCATTGCTACATCATGATCGGTGCCCATATCGCGCATGACAACCACATCGGTAATCACGTGGTGATGGCGAACAATGTGTCGCTGGCAGGCCATATCGAGGTCGGTGACCATGTCTGGTTCGGCGGCCTTGCCGCTGTGCACCAGTTCTCCCGGATTGGACGCAATGCCTTTATCGGCGGCGGCGCGATCGTGGTGGAAGATGTTATCCCGTTCGGCTCTGTTGTTGGGAACCATGCCAAACTGTCAGGCCTGAACATGGTCGGTCTGAAGCGGCGCGGGTTCGACAAAGAACAATTGATGCAGATCCGCAGTGCCTACAAGGCCGTGTTCTTTGGGGAAGGTCTGTTCAGGGACCGTCTGGCGAAGGCGGCGGCGGATTTTTCTGACAAGCCTTTGGCGATGGAACTGATCTCGTTCATTCAGGCCGGTGGAGACCGGCCGATCTGCAAGCCGGCCTGAGCCATGACAGCGCCTCTGGGTTTGATTGCAGGACTGGGAGAACTCCCCGTCGCCATTGCGAGCAATGCCGTAGCCAGTGGGCAAGGCGTTTATGTGTTACGCCTCAAAGGATTTGAAGAGCCGGCGCTGGCCGAATATCCGGGCGACGTGGTCGGGCTGGGAGAGATTGGCGGCGTAATCGACCGCCTGAAATCTGCAGGCTGCAAGGACGTGGTTTTCGCGGGTATTGTGAAACGTCCAAACTTCAAGGATCTGAAGCTCGATATGCGGGGCGCCATGTTGTTGCCCAAAGTCGTGTCAGAGGCCCGCAAAGGCGATGATGCCTTGCTGAAGGTCCTCGTCGCCGAGTTCGAAAAGCACGGCTTCAACGTGATCGGGAGCGAGGAAGCAAATAAGACACTGCTGGCCCCGGCCGGATTGATTGCCGGTCCGTCGCCGACCGATGTGAACATGGCCGACATCCGCCATGCCGCAAAAGTGGCTGCCGCAACGGGGGCTCTGGACATCGGACAGGGCTGCGTTGTCTGCGATGGCCTGGTCCTGGCAGTGGAGGCTCAGGAGGGTACGGACGAAATGCTCCGGCGTTGCGCCACCCTGCCTGAGGCTATCCGCGGAACGTCCGGCGCCCGGCGCGGTGTGCTTGCTAAACGGCCGAAGCCGGAGCAGGAGCGTCGGATCGACCTCCCTACAACTGGCGTCTCAACCGTTGAACTGGTTGCGGCTGCGGGGCTCGCCGGGCTGGCTGTGGAAGCAGGGGGCGCCTTGTTACTTCGCCGGGCCGAAATGGAAGCGGCGGCGGACCAATTGGGTGTCTTCATTTACGGGTTTTCACCGGACGAGGCTTCATGAGCGGCCTGCGCATCTTCATGGTCGCCGGGGAGGCCTCGGGGGATCTTCTTGCCCGGGAGGTCGTTGAAGCGATCCGTCAGAAGGCAGATGATGTGGAATTCGCCGGGATTGGCGGGCAGGAACTTGCATCTGTGGGGATTAACTCTCCGTTCGACATTTCGCCCCTCTCCATCCTGGGGTTTGCCGAGGGGATCAGGGCTTACGGGACTGTGGTAAAGCTGGCGGATGCGGCGGCAGATGCAATCATCGCGTTCAGGCCACATGCTGTCGTTCTCGTGGACTCCTGGGGATTCATGCTCCGTGTCGCTCAGCGAGTGAGGGCAAGGGCACCGGAAATCAAGCTGATCAAGCTGATCGGACCACAGGTCTGGGCGACAAGGCCCGGGCGCGCGAAGACGCTGGCGGCGACGGTAGACCACTTGCTTTGCATGCATGATATGGAAACGCCCTATTACGCGCCGTTCGGCTTGCCGACGACGGTGATTGGCAATCCGGCCCTTTCGCGAAACAGACCCGGAAACGGTGCGAAGTTCCGGGCGGCAAGAGGCATCGGGCCAGATGAGCAGATTTGTCTGGTCTTGCCCGGTAGCCGGCGAAGCGAACTGGCAAAGGTTGCGCCAGCCCTGCTTGAAGCCGCCAAGCAGGTCGCCAAAGAAAAGCCAGACGTCCGTATTGTCGTTTCGCCTGCGGGTAACATGGCTGATACCTTTGATGAGACGTTTCCGGATGTCTCCGGCTGGGCTGAAGTCCTGCATGCGCCAGAAGAGCGTTACGATGCGATGGCGGCGGCGGATGTGGCGCTCGCGTGTTCCGGCACGGTGACCAGCGAGCTTGCCATGCAGGGGACGCCGATGATCGTTGCCTACAGGACTGGCTGGCTGACATGGGCGCTGGCGCGGGGACTGCTGTACAAGAAGCATCATATCACGCTGTTGAACATCGTGTCCGACGATCAGGAAATCGTCCCGGAATTCGTCCAGACACAACAGAAACCCGAACTGATCGCCGGGAAGGCGATCGAATGGCTGAGCGATCCGGAAAAACTGGAACGACAGAAAGACGCCCAGCGGGCCGCCCTGAGCCGGATGCAGGGCAAGGGACATTCCTCTGCCGGGATCTCTGCCGATGCGATTTTGTCAGTCGCGCGCGGGCAGGCTGTGTTGCCGCAGGAATGAGAAGTCGATCCACTTTTTCAGCTTCCAGACCCAGCCACCTTCCAATGTGATGCCGAACTTTTCGGCAATGGCTTTTTGCTCACCAAGGCTGACCAGCTTCAGGTAATCAGACTGCGGATTGAAATGTGTCAGGGGTTGGTCCTGTGACCAACGCTGGATATTTTCCGCAATCACCGGGCCGGCGCGGACAGCAAACACACCGGCTGGTTCCAGAGGGCTTGCCTTGAAGTAACTTGTGTCCCCTGCGGCCCAGATATTTGTATGGCTTGTGGAACGAAGGCAGGGGTCAACTTCAACACGCCCCTGAACCGTGCTCAGCGCGGACTCGCCAATCCAGTCATGTGGCGCAGAACCGGCACAGTTCACGGCTAGAGCGGCTTCGAGCGTCTCGCCGGTTGAGAGACTCACGATGCCAGCGTCTACGGATCGAACGCGCGCATTCAGCCATAGTGCGATGTTTGCCCGGTCGAGGGCGCGGTACAGCTTGCGGCGGAGAGCCAGAGAATTGCCGGAGGCGATTTCATTACCAGCATCGACGAGATGAACCTTTGCATCCGGAACCCCTACCTGCGTCAGGCGAAATTTTATCGCCAGAGCAACCTCAATGCCTGCCAGACCCGCGCCTATCACAACAATGGAAGGCGGTGTGTCAGAGCCTCTTATACTCTTGATCGCGTCTTGCCATTTCAAAAGGAATGGACTGATCGGCCGGATCGGAACAAGTCCGTTTTTACTTCCGGCAAATTCCAGCGGTCGGATACCGGAGCCAACATCGAGGCTCGCCAGATCGAAGGAAAGCGTATTGCCGGACGCGAGCTGTACGGTGTTTGCCCCCGCGTCTATGGAAGTAATGCTGTCCTGGACGAATGATACACCCGCGGCTGCACATAGCGGCTCCAGAGGCACGCCTATGGAATCGGCCGTCCAATGGCCGGCTATGACGCCCGGAAGGGCTCCGCTGTAGAGGTTCTGCGTAGAAGGCGCCACGAGTGTCAGACTGACGCCAGGGGCCAGAGGCTTCTTCGCAAGTCTGCGCAGTGCAACCGCATGCGCGTGCCCGCCACCTGCGAGCAGAACGTGGCGGTCCCGCGCCGTCAGCGCACCCACCAGGATTGTAGGGCGCTGGCAATGTTCAGGGATGCCTCACGCGCAGCAGCAGGTGCGCGGTAGGCGACGATTGCAGACCCTTCGAGGGCGCCTTCATCCAGCGGGTCCATTGGCCAGCGGGCGCCGGCCACGAAACAGTCATCCAGTTCAGTGAGGTATTCACCGAACTCGATTTCCCGTCCGTCTTTGAAAAGTGGCAGCCAGAGGATCAGCGTACCTTTGGGCCAGCGCTTGAGCGCCTTCGGGGTCCACAGGGCGAGGGCATCAATATCGCGGCTGGTTTCGTAGCTCGGGTCAACGAAACAGATCATCCGCTCACTGCTGCGCGGTGCAAGTTTCAGGGCGCCTGAATATCCATCAGCATGTTTCACCTGAAGGCGTGGGTCAGTTCCGAGGGCCTTGACGAGTTCCTTGTGTTCCGTGGGGTGCTTTTCAAAGAAAATCATGCGGGATGATGACGGCAGAAGCTGCTGCGCGAGGGCTGGCGAGCCCGGATAGTCGCCTCTGCCTCGCTGCTTCACCAGATCCAGCCAGGGGCGTAGCGGCTTTGGTGCGCCGTCTTCTAGAAGTGAGAGAACGCCATCCTGCGCTTCCCCGCCCTTTGTGGCCTGAGCGCCGTCGAGGTCATACCGTCCGCGTCCGGAATGGGTCTCGACGTAGAGCGTGTTCGGGCATTCTTTTGCTGCAGCACTCAGGATCGCGTGCAGGACAGCATGCTTGAGGACATCAGCACGATTGCCCGCATGAAATCCGTGCTGGTAGGAGAGCATGCCGAGAGGCCTCGTTGTAAAAGATGCCACCCGCCGGAAGTTTCCGGCGGGTGGCAGAGGATTATTCTTCTCCGAGGCTGGCCTTGCGAGCCGCTTCGAATTCGTTGCCTTCATACCAGGTCGGCCATTTGTCGGACTGCGCAATCGCCTTTCCGACTTCGAAGAGTGCGGTCACGTCTTCTTCATTGCCCGAGAGATCCCAGTCGTCCGAATATTCGTCCATGGGCTTGTGGTAGCGCTGTTCGTTGTAGGCCTGGGCGATGGCTTTGCCGGCTGCGATGCCGCCGTCCAGCTTGTCTTCCCCGCCATCCGCATAAAGCATCGGCACGCCGCGCTTTGCCAGCGAGATATGGTCCGAGCGATAGAACGAGCCAGCTTCCGGTTTCGGATCCGGCTTCACGACGCGGTTCTGCGTTTCGAGGTAATCGATCAGCATGTCTTCAAGTTCGGACGCGCCATAACCGACGACGACCATATCATGCGTACGCCCGACAGGCAGGGAGCCGTCCATGTTGATACCGGCCACGATCTTGTTCAGCGGCACCGTCGGGTGCTGGGCGAAGTATTCAGAGCCGAGCAGCCCGGACTCTTCCAGCGTCACAGACAGGAACATGACGGAACGGTCGAGCGGCTGAGCAGCCATGGCTTCTGCGATTTCCAGAAGTGCTGCAGCGCCCGTTGCATTGTCCACAGCGCCGTTGAAGATCTGATCCTGGTAAAAGTCTTCGCCCGGCGCGCCGGTTTTCTCGCCGGACTTCTTGCCGAGGTGGTCCCAGTGAGCCGTGTAAAGAACATACTCATCCGGTGTTGTCTGCCCGGGGAGAACGCCGATCACGTTGTGGCTGGTCAGCGGTTCGATTTTCTGGGTGATCGCGCCTTCAGCTTTTAGGCCGGTGAGCGGAACTGGCTTGAAGCCGCGCTCCTTGGCAGCGTTTTTCAGCGTCTCATAATCAAGACCTGCGGCCTTGAAGAGTTCTTCTGCCTTGTCGCGGGTGATCCAGGCTTCCATTGTGGTGCGGTCTTCGCCGCCATTGGCGCGGACGAGATCAGACTGAGCACCCGACCAGGAGTTTGCCACCACGTCCCAGCCATAGGCGGCCGGCGCGGTCTCATGGACAACGATGGCCGCTGCAGCGTGCTGGCGGGCGGCTTCCTCATACTTGTAGGTCCAGCGGCCATAATAGGTCATGGCCTTGCCTTTGAAGAGGTCCGGATCCTGCGTGGCAAATCCCGGGTCGTTCACAAGGATAATCACCGTTTTGCCGGTGAAGTCCTGACCATCGTAATCGTTCCAGTCATACTCCGGAGCAACCGCGCCGTAGCCGACAAAAACGACGTCGCTCGGATCGAAGGAGAGTTCGGTCGCATTCTGGCGCTTGGTCCAGATCACGGCGTCATCCTTCAGCGTAGTCGGGATTTCCGTGCCGTCTTCCGAAGTGAAGTTCAGATAGGATTTCGAGGGATCGATGGTCTGGTTCACCATCTTCACTTCCTGGAGATAGCTGCCGTTGTCGCCGCCCGGTTCGAGGCCGATACGGTCCATCTCTGCAGCGATCCACTCAGCAGCAGCTTCACCTGTGGGTGTACCGGGGCCGCGGCCTTCAAACGTATCGTCTGCGAGCGTCTTGATGCGGACCGCCAGGTCGTCGGCGGTGATGTCCGCGACGGTGCCTTCCGGAAGCGGCATCAGCAATTCCGGCGTAGCTGCGGCTTCGTTCGTTTCTGTTTCGGGGGCGGTGTCGACCGTGGCGGCTTTCTCTCCACAGGCGGTCAACGCCAGCAGGGAGGCTGCCAGGAACAGCTTCTTCATGAGATTCTCCGTAACAATCCTGTTAGGAGGGGTTTTGCACGGGGGCAGGCGAGGAGCAAGCTTGTGCCTCAGGGAAGGGGAATCCATTCCTTCGTATCACCGGGAACCGTCGGAAACCGGTCAGATCCACCTGACCCGGCGGAGTGTTCCCAGTCTTTTTTTGCCTGGTCGATCAGGGATTGGTCGCTGGCGACAAAATTCCATTCGATCTTGCGCGGGCCATCCATCGCTGCTCCGCCACAAATCACGCCCTTCGTCCCCGGCTCAAACCGGACAGCGACATCTGCGCCTGAAGTCAGCACCAGCATCTGGCCTTCGTCAAAGATCTCCCCTTCGATTTCAGCCTTTCCGCTGACGAGATAGATCGCCCGCTCTTCGGCCAGCGTGTGCGGCAGGATCAGGCTTGCGCCATCGTCCGCCTCGAAGGCGACATAGAGGATTGGCCAGGGAAAGCTGACCGGCGATGCCTGGCCGAAAGCTTCCCCTGCGAGGACTCGCATTCGTGCGCCTCGATGATCGAATTCGGGCAGGGTATCGGCGGGGTGATGGTCAAAAGCCGGTGGAATACCTTCATGCGTCTTCGGCAAGGCGACCCAGGTCTGCAGGCCATGCATTTTCTGGCCGGCTTTGCGTTCCGGTGCCGGCGTTCGCTCGGAATGGACGATGCCATGCCCCGCCGTCATCCAGTTCACGGCCCCCGGGCGGATGACAATATCGGTGCCAAGGGAATCCCGGTGCTCAATCGCACCTTCAAAAAGATAGGTCACCGTCGATAGGCCGATATGCGGATGTGGCCGGACGTCGAATCCTTCGCCCGGCGCATAGTCCACCGGACCGAAATGATCGAAGAAGACGAAGGGGCCGACCATCCGCTGGGCATGAAACGGCAGGACCCGGCGCACGCGGAAGCCGCCGCCCAAGTCACGCGCTCTCGGCTCAATTTTCCGCGAGATGTGCCCGTTCATGCTGAATTCTCCTTTTCGCGGCCGCATTCACCCTCAAATATGGCATCATGAGCGATGATCTCCAGTCCCTGATAAAGGAGATGCGCCAGTGCCGTCTGTGCGAGACGGACATGGAGCGTGCCCCCAATCCTGTTTTCCAGTTATCAGATACCGCAACAGTTCTTGTTGCAGGGCAGGCGCCGGGCAATCTGGCCGATACAACCGGCACGCCTTTCAATGATCCATCAGGCGACCGACTGCGGGACTGGATGGGCGTGTCACGTGATGAATTCTACGACGCCTCGAAAATCGCCATTCTGCCAATGGGGTTCTGTTTCCCCGGCTATGATGCAAAAGGCGGCGACCTGCCGCCGATGAAACGGTGCGCTGAGGTCTGGCGTAATCGCGTGTTGGCGCAATTGCCCCAATTGGAGCTGATCCTGCTGGTCGGAGGATATGCGCAGCGATGGCATCTTGGGCGAAAGGCTGAAAAAACACTGACGGCGACGGTCGCGAACTGGAAAAGCCATGCGCGTGATCACATGTTCACACTGCCGCACCCAAGCTGGAGGAACACGGCATGGCTGAAACGCAACCCATGGTTCGAGGCAGACGTTCTGCCCGAGCTGCGGCGCGCGGTTCGCTCCGCATTGTCCGCCGGCTGACTTTGCTTGCAATGCTGGCAATCAGCGCGTGCGCAACGCCTTCAACTCAGGAACCGTTTCCTATGACGCAATCCGTGACGCCGGAATTCCTTCCGGATCAGAATACTTTCGTCTCTTATGACGGGGCCAGGCTCGGCCTGACCTGTTGGGAGGGGCAGGAAGATGGGCCGGCAGCAGGGCACGTCGTCGTCGGCCTGCATGGCATGAACGATTATGCAAATGCATTCCACATGGCGGCGCCTTACTGGGCCTCACAGGGCGTCACCGTCTATGCCTATGACCAGCGGGGCTTTGGCCGTTCGCCTGGCAGGGGAATCTGGCCCGAAGAGGACCTGATGCGGGAGGATCTCCGAACAGCGGTGGACATCGCCCGGCAGCGCCACCCCGATGCGCAGATCACAGTGGTTGGTATTTCCATGGGCGCCGCCGTCGCAATTTCGGCTTTCGGGTCTGAACATCCGCCGCTCGCCGACCAGTTCATCGCATCCGGGCCGGGCCTGCGGGGATGGGGGGCGATGAACCTGACTTATCGGACAAGTCTCTGGCTGTCGGCCCACGTCCGCCCCGGCTGGGTCGTGCAGCCGCCCCGGCGGTTCGTCCGGATCGAGCCTTCGGACAATGTCGAGATGCTACAGCGGACCTGGGCGGATCCGTTGATGATGCCGACCAATCGGATCGATCAGGTCTACGGACTTGTGTCGCTGATGGAGCGGGCGCATGAGCGTGCGCCGAACCTGCCGAAGGGCCTGCCTACGCTGATGTCGTACGGGGCAAACGACTATGTCGTCCCGGTAAGGGGGGTGGAGCGGACGGCCAAAGTGCTGCCGCCTTATGTCCGGACGGTCTATTACGAGCAGGGCTATCACATGCTGCTGCGGGACCTTCAGGCACAAACCGTGCATGACGACTATCTGGCCTTTATGATGGATCCCGAAGGCGAATTGCCCAGCCGGGCGCCGGAATGGCCGTTTCGCTAACGCTTTCCACAGCGCATCACCTCTTGCAGCACTGCCTGCGTGGACAAATATCAGCCATTCTGCCAGTTCTGGCAAAGTAGAGATTCCTTTTTTCGACGCCCGAGGCCCGACTTATGTCAAATCCGTATCAAACTGCCCTCAACCTGGTCCCCATGGTGGTGGAGCAGACCAGCCGTGGCGAACGGGCCTTCGACATCTTCTCGCGCCTCCTCAAGGAGCGGATCATCTTTGTGACCGGTGGCATCGATGATGGCATGGCCGCGCTGATCACGTCGCAGCTTCTGTTTCTCGAATCGGAAAATCCGAAAAAAGAAATCGCCATGTATATCAACAGCCCCGGCGGTTATGTTTCGTCCGGTCTGGCGATTTATGACACGATGCAGTTCATCCGCTGCCCTGTGTCCACGGTTTGCATCGGACAGGCGGCCTCGATGGGCTCGCTGCTGCTTGCTGCAGGTGAACCAGGCGCCCGTTTTGCGCTTCCGAACGCCCGCGTGATGCTGCACCAGCCGTCCGGCGGCTATTCCGGTGTCGCAACCGATATTGAGCGCCACGCCGAGGAAATCATTGATCTTAAGCGGCGCCTGAACCAGATTTACGTTAAGCATACCGGCCAGGAATACGACGTGATCGAGCGTAAACTGGACCGGGATACCTTCCTCACGGCTGAGGAAGCCCAGGAATTCGGCATCGTCGACAAGGTGTTCGAACGCCGGGCTGCAGAGGATGAGAAATAGTTCGCGCCATTTCGCGTATTGCGGCCTGCCACTTGCAGTGCAGGCCAATGCCCATATTGTTCTGTTAAGGAACTGGGTCCGGGCGCTTAAAACCACGTTAAGCCTTAAACGGCATTGAGGACAGCATGACCAAACAAACCGGCTCAGGCGACTCCAAGAACACGCTTTACTGCTCGTTCTGCGGCAAAAGCCAGCATGAGGTTAAGAAGCTCATTGCTGGTCCGACCGTATTCATCTGCGATGAATGCGTTGAACTCTGCATGGACATCATCCGCGAGGAAAACAAAACCTCGCTGGTTCGCTCCCGTGAAGGTGTTCCGACACCGCAGGAGATCTGCGATGTGCTGGACGATTATGTTATCGGCCAGACCTACGCCAAGCGGATCCTGTCTGTTGCGGTTCACAACCACTACAAACGCCTCTCCCACGCCGGAAAGACAGACGGTGTTGAGCTGTCGAAGTCCAACATCCTGCTGGTCGGTCCGACGGGGTGCGGCAAGACGCTGCTGGCGCAGACGCTGGCGCGTATCCTGGATGTGCCGTTCACAATGGCCGACGCAACGACGCTGACTGAGGCGGGCTATGTGGGTGAAGACGTCGAGAACATCGTTCTGAAGCTGCTGCAATCGGCCGACTACAATGTCGAGCGGGCCCAGCGCGGCATCGTCTATATCGACGAGATCGACAAGATTTCCCGCAAGTCCGACAATCCGTCCATCACGCGTGACGTGTCGGGCGAGGGAGTCCAGCAGGCGCTTCTGAAGATCATGGAAGGCACTGTGGCGGCGGTTCCGCCGCAAGGTGGCCGAAAGCATCCACAGCAGGAATTCCTGCAGGTCGACACAACGAACATCCTGTTCATCTGTGGCGGTGCATTTGCTGGCCTCGACAAGATCATTTCCGCGCGTGGTGAAGCAGCCTCAATCGGCTTTGGTGCAACCGTGAAGGACGCAGAAGCCCGTGGTGTTGGCGAAGTACTTCGTGACGTGGAGCCGGAAGATCTCCAGCGCTTTGGCCTGATCCCGGAATTCATCGGCCGTCTGCCGGTGATCGCGACCCTGGAAGACCTCGACGAGAAGGCGCTGATCCAGATTCTCACTGAGCCGAAGAACGCGCTGCTGAAGCAGTATCAGCGTCTCTTCGACATGGAGAATGTGCAGCTCACCTTCACGCCGGATGCGCTGACAGCTGTCGCGCGTCGCGCCATCACGCGGAAGACGGGTGCACGGGGCTTGCGGTCCATCATGGAAGGCATCCTGCTCGACACGATGTTCGAATTGCCGAACCTGCGCGGTGTCGAGGAAGTGGTGATCAGCGGCGAAGTCGTCGACGGCAATGCCGAGCCACTCTACGTCCACGCCAAGAAGAGCCAACCGGAAGCCGGCTGATCTTCAGGTCTTCACCAAGGACAGATATGAAAAGCCCCGGCCTTTGCGCCGGGGTTTTTGTTTACGCAGATCACGTGTCGTCACCTGACCTGTTACCTCATGGAGGGGCTGGAACGGTAAGGGCCGGCATCTTTCGATGCCGGCCCCGCCTTCCCCCGTTGTGTCGGGTGATCCGATCGGACAGTGCGATCAGTATTTGTAGTACATGTCGAACTCGACCGGGTGGGGGTGGAGTTCATACTTCATGTTTTCTTCCATCTTCAGGTCGATGTAGCCATCGATCTGGTCGTCATCGAAGACGCCGCCTTTCTTGAGGAAGTCACGGTCGGCATCGAGAGCCGCCAGGGCCTCACGCAGCGAGCCGCAGACCTGCGGAATGGCTTTCGCTTCTTCCGGCGGCAGGTCGTACAGGTCCTTATCCATGGCGTCGCCCGGATGGATCTTGTTTTCGATGCCGTCGAGGCCAGCCATGAGCAGGGCAGCGAAGGCCAGGTAGGGGTTGGCCATCGGGTCCGGGAAGCGCGTTTCGATACGCTTGGCTTTCGGGTTGTCGCCGAAAGGAATACGGATCGATGCAGAGCGGTTGCGAGCCGAATAGGCCAGCATGACCGGTGCTTCGTAACCCGGCACCAGACGCTTGTAGCTATTGGTGGACGGGTTGGTGATCGCGTTCAGGGCCTTGGCGTGCTTGATGATGCCGCCGATGTAGTAGAGGCAGGTCTCGGACAGGCCTGCATATCCGTCGCCGGCGAACAGTGGCTTGCCGCCGTTCCAGATGGACTGGTGCACGTGCATGCCCGAACCGTTGTCCTTGTACATGGGCTTCGGCATGAAGGTTGCCGTTTTGCCGTAGGACGCTGCCACGTTCTGCACCACGTATTTGTAGAGCTGAAGGCGGTCAGCCATCACGGTCAGGGTCGAGAATTTCAGACCGAGTTCGTGCTGGGCCGGGGCCACTTCGTGGTGGTGCTTTTCCGGGTCGAGGCCGATGTCGCCCATGACCGACAGCATTTCGCTGCGCATGTCCTGCTCGGAATCGATCGGCGGAACCGGGAAGTAGCCGCCTTTCGGACCCGGGCGGTGGCCCATATTGCCCATCGGGTATTCTTTGCCGGTGTTGATCGGCAGTTCGGTGGAGTCGAACGAGTAGCCGGTATTATGCGGCTCGACGCTCCAGCGGACGTCGTCAAAGACGAAGAACTCTGCTTCCGGTCCGAAGAAGACGGTGTCGCCAACGCCGGACTGTTTCACATAGGCTTCGGCCTTCTTGGCAGTCATCCGCGGATCGCGGTTGTAAGCCTGGCCGGTGATCGGATCCAGAATGTCACACATCACCGCGAGTGTGGTCTGCTGGAAGAACGGATCGATGATTGCCGACGCCGTATCCGGCTTCAGCAGCATGTCGGACTCGTTGATCGATTTCCAGCCAGCGACGGACGAACCGTCGAACATCTGACCGTCTACAAAGAAATCCGCGTCGACCATGTCTTTGTGGAACGACACGTGCTGCATCTTGCCGCGCGGGTCGGTGAAGCGAAGGTCCACATACTGGACGTCTTCGTCTTTCATGATCTTCATGAGGTTTTCAGCCATTGGAAATGCCCTCCATCTGTAAATTTGCTGAAATGTGTTTTTCGTTATGCCGGATCAAAGCGCAGTTTCGCCCGTCTCACCGGTACGGATACGCACCGCGTCAATAATATCGGAAACGAAGATTTTGCCATCGCCGATCTTGTCGGTATGTGCAGCTTTCTTGATCGCTTCCACAGCGCCGTCGACAGCGCTGTCTGCCAGCACGATTTCGATTTTCAGCTTGGGCAGAAAGTCGACAACGTATTCGGCGCCACGATAGAGTTCGGTGTGCCCCCGCTGGCGGCCGAACCCTTTGGCTTCGATGACAGTCATGCCTTGCAGGCCGATCTCCTGCAGAGCCTCTTTCACATCATCGAGTTTGAACGGTTTGATGATTGCCTCAATTTTTTTCATGGCCCGTGTTCTCCCAGCCGCTGAGTGTCTGACTATAGACTCCGGTAGGCGGCTTCCCGTGCGTAGGCGAGACATTCATGCGTGTCGTGCCGTGTCATACACGGGCGTGGTCGAATTTTGTGCGTCGTTGCTGAATAATTGGTCAGTGCGGTTTGCTCCAAAGTCGGGAAGTACTGGCCTGCCTTCGCCTTGCTATGACGAGGAATGTGCAGTGGCCCCGGGCGATTGCACAGTAAATATCGGCGAGGCGAATGGGCTCAATGGTCCGGCAGGTGACTCGCGCGGAGTGCATCGCAGCGTGTCTCGGAGCGCTCAAGGCATGGGCAAAAAGGTAAATTTTGATGTCTGGTGCCTGCAGGATGGCCAAAGGGGCGGTGCCTTAACATCTGCAGGACCGTGGTCTATCACCGCCGGGCAGAGTCTGGTGTCGGCCTTCCGGCTCTGGATATACGGAACGTCGAACTGAGGGCATCAGCATGATCTATCTCGTCCGCCATGGCGAAGCCGCGGCAAGCTGGGGCAATCACCCCGACCCGGGGCTGAGCGAACTTGGCCACAAGCAAGCCGAGGCCGCTGCTGCCACATTGATCGGCCTCGGGGCGCGCAGCGCGGTCTGCAGCCCCATGCAGCGTTGCCGCGATACGGCTGCAGCATTCGAACGCCAGGCGGACGTGACGGCTCAGATTGAACCCGTGGTATCAGAGATCGAAACGCCCGTTGGTGTCCATGACCGGGTCGAATGGCTCCGGTCTTACATGGCGGGCACATGGGAGAAGGAAGGCGCGGCGCATGACGCCTGGCGCAAAAAGATTGCGGAGGCGCTGTCGCTCCTTCCGGACAATACGGCCGTTTTCTCTCATTTCGTGGCGATCAATGCGGTCGTCAGCCTGATTGATCAGGACAGCCGGACCACCGTCTTCCGGCCTGGGCACTGTTCCATCACCAAAGTGGACTTCGGTGGCGCGGTGCCGCGCGTCATTGAATACGGAAGCCAGGCCGCGACTCGCGTGTTATGAGCCTGCCATGGGCAGACCGATACTTACACCGCAGGAAATGCAGGCCGCCGAACAGGCGGTGTTTGCGCAGGGCCTCGACAGTTTCGAACTGATGCAGCGGGCTGGCGATGCCGTCGCCGAATTCGTCCACGCCAACTGGCCGGAAGGCTCTATCCAGGTCCTGTGCGGGCCCGGCGGGAATGGCGGCGATGGATTCGTCGCGGCATCGAAGCTGGCGAAGCTTTGGCGGGACGTGAAAGTCTACAGCATGGTCCCGGTGGCTGAGCTGACGGGCGATGCTGCCAAAGCCGCCGCGCTCTGGGGTGGCCCGGTCGGCACCTTGGAAGACGCGGTAGAAGCCCCGCACGATCTTGTTCTGGACGGGCTTTTTGGTGGCGGGCTTTCCCGGCCTCTGGAAGGCACGGCGGCCCAGCTCGCCCAGCGCGGCGGGCGCGTGATCTCCATCGACGTGCCGTCTGGTATTTGCGGCCTGCGGGCCAAACCGCTCGGGCCGTGTTTCATTGCGGAGGGGACAATCACCTTCGCCGCACTACGCCCGGCGCATGTTCTCCGCCCGGCGTCGGCCTATTGCGGCAATGTCTTTGTCGCGGACATCGGCGTGCCGGTGCAGACGCGTCTCATGGAAAACAGCCCGATGCTGTGGCTGCGCATGCTGCCGCAGCCGGGCATGGCGGACCACAAGCACAGCCGCGGGCATCTGAAAGTATTGAGCGGGGGCATATCCTCGACCGGCGCAGCGCGCCTCGCCGTGCGGGCAGGCCTGCGCATCGGGGCGGGGCTGGCGACCCTGTTGACGCCGCCCTCGGCACTGATGGTGAACGCCGGGCAGCTGACGGCTGTGATGGTGAAAGCCGTCGATGGCGCGGAAGAGCTGGCCGAAGCGATCCAGACGGCTTCGGTCGTGATCGCAGGGCCGGGCGCCGGGATCACCCCGGCGACGCGCGCCAATGTCGAGGCAATCCTGAACGGTCCGGGGCGGGCCGTGCTCGATGCCGATGCGCTGACCGTGTTTGAGTCACAACAGGATGAGCTGTTCAAACGCCTGCGCCCGACAGACCTGTTGACCCCGCATATCGGCGAGTTCAACCGCCTGTTCGGAGATTTGCTGGAGACCGCCACGAACAAGGTCGAAGCCGTGCGCCAGGCCTCGGTCAAAGCCGGATGCACTGTGCTCCTGAAGGGGCCGGACACCGTGATTGCCCAGCCGGATGGCGGTGCGGTCGTCAATATTCATGCGACGCGCTGGCTCGCGACGGCAGGATCGGGCGATGTTCTGGCAGGTTTTGCAGGTGGGCTGATGGCGCAGGGAATCGACACGTTGGTCGCGGCCAGCATGGCGGCGTGGATTCATGGCGAGGCCGGGCGGCGCGTGGGTGCGGGCCTGATCTCGGAAGACCTTGAACGCCAAGTGCCGGACATTCTGAGCGCGCTGCATGGCGAGATTGGCTGAGCCAGCTGTTGGATAAGCGGCCCTTCAGGCAATAAAGAACACCGTGAATACACCATGTATGGACCATATACAGGCGTCTGCTGTGCAGTGCCCCGTTGTGCCTGCGCGCGCACTCGCCTAAGGGTTCCGCCGGAACGCGGATGTGGCGGAATTGGTAGACGCACTGGATTTAGGTTCCAGCGCCGCAAGGCGTGGAGGTTCGAGTCCTCTCATCCGCACCATTCAATTCCGGTGGCGCTCCGCGCCAGAAATCGGTCGAGGATCGATTTCAGGAATTGAATGCTCGAAGCGCAAGCGAGAGCCGGCCGGTCCGGGCACATATACAAAGGAAAAATTCGTATGGCATTTGACCCCTCGATCGGTGTTCCCGGAAAACCCTGGGGCGACGCGGAACGCGACAAGTGGAGAGCCCTGCAAACGCCACAGCGGAGCTATGCTGACGATGTCCTCTCCCGAATGGATGGGCTGGACGAGCGGTTCGAGCGGGTGACCTACGGCCGGATCGAATATGCTGGCGAATCTTATGACCTTCATGCCTTTCGCAGCCGCGATTGGGACCCGGCCCTGCCGACGGCCCTGGTGACCGGCGGCGTGCACGGATACGAGACCAGCGGCGTCATGGGCGCCCTCGCTTTTCTCGAGCAATCCGCAGCCGCCTATGCTGGCAAGGTCAACCTATTGGTGGCGCCTTGTGTGAGCCCGTGGGCCTATGAGCGCATCAACCGCTGGAATTACGATGCCATCGATCCGAACCGGAATTTCCGGGCGGATGGGCCGGCACGTGAGGCGACAGCCTTGATCGAGTTGGTGCGGGCCACTTCACGCGATTATCTCCTTCATATCGACCTGCACGAAACGACGGACAGTGACGAAACCGAGTTCAGGCCGGCCCTGAGCGCGCGCGATGGCAAGCCTTTCGAACCGGGCACCATTCCCGATGGGTTCTACCTGGTCGCCGACAGCGAGGATCCGCAGCTTGACTTCCAGCAAGCCGTCATCTCGGCGGTCGAACAGGTGACCCACATCGCCCCGGCGGATGAGAAGGGGGAGATCATTGGCTCGCCCATTATCGGCCCTGGCATCATCGAGTATCCGCTGACGCAGCTGGCCCTCTGCGCGTCGATCACGAATGCGCAATTCAAGACGACCACCGAAGTCTACCCGGACAGCCCGCGTGTGACCCCGGAAGACTGCAACCGGGCACAGGTGGCGGCCGTGTGCGCGGCGCTGGACTTTGCATTGGCGAACTCCGTGCGCTTCATACAGCCGGGCTAATTCGTTTCCGCCACTTCCACCGCAAACGGATCATCTGCCGGGTCATCGTTCCAGATGTATTCCGCCACTTTGGCGACGTTCTCGGCTTTCTCCCGGCTTTCAAGGTCCTCGATCAGGGCGAGGGCCATGTCGATGCCGGCGGAGATGCCGGACGAGGTCACATATTTCCCGTCCTCGACCCAGCGGGCGCTCGGCTGCCAGAGCACGTCGCCGTCCTGACTGGTAGCGAAGCTCCAGGCCATCTTGTTCGAAGTCGCCTTGCGCCCGTCGAGCAGGCCCGCCTTCGCCAGCACGGCAGCGCCGGTGCAGACTGAGGTCGTGTACTCCGTGCCTTCGTCCTGCTTTTGCAGGAACTCCAGCATCACCGGATTGTTCACTTCCGTGCGCGTGCCCATGCCGCCGGGGATCATGAGGATGTCAAACTGTGGCGCGTCGGCGAAGCTATAGTCAGTCACCGTGTCGATGCCTTGAGCGGAGGTAATCGTGCCGCCATGCTCGGAGACGGTGACAATCTCATAATCGTCCAGCCGCCCCCACATCTCGACCGGGCCGAACACGTCCAGCGTTTCGAAGCGGGGGAAAAGGACGATGGCGAGTGTCTTTGATTTAACCTTGGCTGGGGCAGCGACCGGGGTTGCGACCGGAGCGGTCTGAGCAAGGGTGGCCGGGGCCGAAGCGAGAAGGGCAAAGAAGGTGCTGGCGAGCAGGGCTGAAGGCTTCATGTGATCTCTCCATTCTGCAGGAAGCCTTGCAGCGACAGGGGGAGGAGCGAAAGCCCGGATACGCCCGGACGTCCTGATTCCGCGCTGCAAGCCACCGCGAGTGCAGCACCGCCGGGAAATTGGGCTGGGGCGGGCGCGCGTTCGAGGAGTTTTATGCCGCTGCGAAACCCGCAGAACCCGCGTGGACAGGGCGTTTTCCGTGTGACATAAGCCGCCCCTTCAGACACAGATCAGATGGCTGCCGGAAGGGCATGACCGGGCCTGATCGCCAGAACGGATGAATGAACCGATGGAAGTGACCCAGACGAAGGCAGAAGGTCTCAGCCGCACCTTTGCCGTCAAGGTATCTGCAAGCGAACTGCAGTCCAAGCTCGACGCCCGGATTGAGGAAATCCGCCCGACCATGAACCTCAAGGGCTTCCGCCCGGGCAAGGTGCCTGCGTCGCATGTCCGCAAGATGTTCGGCCGCGACCTGATGGGCGAAATCATCGACAAGACCGTCAATGAAACCAACCAGAAAGCCATCGAGGACGCAGAGCTGCGCCCGGCTGGCCAGCCGGATGTGCATCTGGAAGGCGACATCGAAGACGTCGTGAAGGGCGAGGCCGACCTTGCCTATCACATGCATGTCGACGTGATGCCGGAATTCGAGCCGGTTGACGTGAAGACGCTGAAAGTCACTCGCCCGGTCGCCGAAGTGGCTGACGAGCAGGTCCAGGAGGCGCTGAAGAACCTCGCTGAGCAGAACAAGCAGTATGAGCCGCGCGCCAAGACCGCCAAGGCGAAAGACGGCGACGCTGTCGTGATCGACTTTGTCGGCAAGATCGACGGCGAGCCCTTCGATGGCGGCACCGCCGAGCAGCAGACCGTCGTGCTCGGCTCCGGCCGTTTCATCCCGGGCTTTGAAGAGCAGCTCGTCGGCGTGAAGACCGGTGAAGAGAAGAACCTCGAAGTCAGCTTTCCGGAAGACTACCCGTCCAAAGACCTGGCCGGTAAGGCCGCGATCTTCGAAACCAAGGTGCACGAAGTGCGCGCACCGAAGGAAGCCGAGATCGACGACGAGTTCGCCAAGGGCCTCGGCCTTGAGTCGCTGGAACAGCTGACGGGTCTCATCAAGGACCAGCTGAAAGGCGAACTGGACCAGGCCTCGCGCAGCAAAGCCAAGCGCGACCTGCTGGACCGTCTGGACGAAGCCCACAGCTTCGACCTGCCGCCGAACATGGTCGAAGCCGAATTCGGCCAGATCTGGGACCAGCTGCAGCGTGAGATGGATGCTGGCCGTGTCGACGACGCCGACAAGGAAAAGTCGGAAGACGACCTGAAGAAGGAATATCGCGAGATTGCCGAGCGCCGCGTGCGCCTTGGCCTCGTCCTGGCAGAGATCGGCCGCGTCAACGACGTGAAGATCACCGAGCAGGAAGTGCAGCAGGCCCTGATCCAGGAAGCCCGCCAGTATCCGGGCCAGGAGCGTCAGGTTATCGAGTTCTTCCAGAAGAACCCGAACGCGATGGCCCAGCTCCGCGCCCCGATCTACGAGGATAAAGTCGTTGACTACATCCTCGGCGAGGCGGACGTGACCGACAAGACGGTCTCCCGCGAAGAGCTGTTCAAGGAAGACGAAGAGTAAGCTTCTTCCAACCTCACGAAAATTTAACAACGCCGGGCCCCAAAGCCCGGCGTTTTGCTGTCTGGCCGACTGTTCTCAGGTGGTGGGAGCGGGTTGGTAAACCGCCTATTAACCGGGGCAGGCGAAGGTGCCTCGAATCGTTAATGAGGGGTTTCGGTTCCTATGAGCGTACAAGCCATCCGGCCGCAACTGACAGAGCAGGACATCCACCGCCTGATGAAGGGCGAAACGCCCGAGCAGCGCGCGTCGGTGGCGCACCGTCTGTGCCGCCGGATTGCACTGGATGTGCTGAGCGAGGAAGAGCGCAAATACGCTGAAGAGATCATGGCGATCCTGGCGGATGACGCGGCGGACCTCGTGCGCCGCACGCTGTCGGTCACGTTGCGCAATTCCCCGATCCTGCCGCGCGAAATCGCCCTGAAGCTGGCACAGGACATCGAGGCCGTCGCCATTCCGGTGCTGCAGGATTCGCCGGTTTTTACCGAAGAAGACCTGATCGAGCTGGTCCTCTCCGTCACGGCGGCCAAGCAGGCAGCCATCGCGGCGCGGGACGGGATCTCCGTGACTCTGACGGAAGTGATTTCCGAGCATGGGCAGGTGGAAGCCGTCCGGGCGCTCGCCTCCAATTCCAGTGCTGAATATACCGACCGGGCCTATGAAGACACGCTGCGCCGTTTCGGCAGTGACGAGATCGTCCAGAAGGGCCTGATCCGGCGTGAGTTCATTCCGACCCATATCGCAGAAAAGATGGTTTCGCTGGTCTCCGGCCAGCTGTTCGACATGCTGGTGAACCGGCATGAGCTGCCGGCGCAGATGGCGATCGACCTGGCCGCCGGGGCGCGCGAGCGGGCGACGATCGACCTGGTCGAACAGGCCGGGCGGTCAAACGATCTCGTGCGGTTTGTCTCGCAGCTGAACCTCAATGGCCGTCTCAGCCATTCCCTTATCATGCGTGCGCTCTGCTGCGGGCAGATGCCGTTCGTGGAGCATGCGCTGGCGGAGCTGTCGGGCGTGGCGCACCAGCGCGTTTGGCTGATGATCCATGATGCCGGGCCTCTGGGCCTGCAGGCCGTGTTCGACAGGGCGGGCCTGCCGCGCAAGATGCTGCCGGCCTTCAAGGCGGCGGTGAACGTCTTCCATGAGACCGCCTATGACGGCGGACCGAATGACCGGGCCCGTTTCCGCGCCCGCATGATCGAGCGCGTGCTGACCCAGTTCCAGGCGATCCCGAAGGACGACCTCGAATACCTGCTGGAAAAGCTGGACTATTATTCCGAGATGGCCGCCGCCGAAGAAGCTGACGACGCCGATACGGACGCCGCTTAAGCGTCTGCGCGCAGGCGCGTTCCGGCGGAAATGCCAAGACGGCCAAGCTCATCCGCATCACGCCAGTTGGCGTTCTCCGCAATAACAAGAATGCCAGCAGCGGCAGCGGTCTCACACGTCTCCATGAGGAGGTCGCAATCGAGGTTGCGGGCGTCGACGCGCAGCGTGTCGATCAGCAGGCGCATGCCTTCGGCGAGTGGCGTCTGCCAGGACTTGCGCATGTCTACGGACACGCGGAAGCCATGACGGCGGAAATGCGCGACGCGGCTGGTGCAGTCGGCGGCATCACCGGCAAAGGCGGTGTCGGTAAACTCGATGCAGAATTCCTGCTGACAGAAAACGCTGCGGCGCACGCGGGCATCGCAGGCCAGGGCCGTGTCAGGATTGGCAAGGGCGGCGACAGGTGCCGGCACGATAATCGGGCGGTGATCGTGGCGGAATTCATGGGCAATGCTGGAAATCTCGCCGATGCGGTCAGCAACCCATTTGGCGGAATTGGATTCGCTCTTGCGGACGCGGGCCGGGCCGAAGGAAGGGCCGTCTTCAAAACAGAAGGGCAGTTCCGCCGTCATGCCGAGGGCATCGCCCGTGGCAAGGTCCAGCACCGGGTCGAACCGAACGGCCGGTGTGGGGATTGTGTGGACGGTCGTATTGGCCCAGGTCTGTTTCATTGTGTCCCGCTCATCTGTCGTGTTGGTCTTGCCTTCCCTAGGGGCTGAGGCTGAAGATCACGCGTAAGAACAGAGGCACATTTCGATGAAATTTGCCCGATAGGGGGAACCACCATGGAAAAGACACCCGCAGAACCGAGACTTTCAGCAACAATCCTGATGGTGCGCGATGCCGCGTCCGGCCCGCCGGAAGTGCTGATGGTGAAGCGTCACTATGAGATCGATTTTGCTGCGGGTGCGCTGGTGTTTCCGGGCGGTAAGGCCAGTGCGGACGACTCCCGGGCCGATTGGGACGCCTATACCGATGGCGATTACGGCCCTGTCCAGCAGGACGCCCGGATCGCGGCTGTGCGGGAGGCCTATGAAGAAAGCGGCCTGTTGCTGGCGCGGCCTGCCTCAGCGCGCGGGCCCGGGGCGCCGCTGGTGGGCGCGGACATTGCCGACAAGCTTGCTCCACACCGGCACGCTGTGGACAGGGGCGAGATGAGCTTCCTGGACCTTATCCGTGAGCATGACCTCGTGCTGGCGCTCGACAGCCTCGTGCATTTCGGCCACTGGATCACGCCGATCATGATGCCGAAACGCTTCGACACGCATTTCTACATCGCACCGGCGCCCGAAAATCAGGTCGCAGCCCATGACGGGCGCGAGACGACCGATGCCGTGTGGCTGTCAGCCGAAGAAGCGCTGGCGCAGGAGGCCGATGGCCGGGCGACGATTATCTTCCCGACCCGGATGAATTTAAAGCGCATGACTCTGGCGACATCCGTCTCCGACGCGCTGGCGCGCTTTGGCGCGATGGATGTGCCGACTGTCCTGCCGAAGCCCGGCAAGGATGATGACGGCAATCCCTGCCTGTTCATCCCGGACGTCGAAGGCTACGGCCAGACGGTGGAGCTGTTGTCGAACGTGAAGGTTTAAGGCCGTCCGTTACAGGATGAATTTCGACAAGTCGGCATCGGCGGCGAGACCGCTGACGCGTTCGTGCACATAATCTGCCGTGATGGCGATCGTCTCACCTTTTTTCTCGGGGGCTTCGAAACTGATCTCGTCCAGCAGGCGTTCGAGAACTGTCTGAAGACGTCTTGCGCCGATATTCTCGACGCTGTTGTTCACGGCTTCGGCGAGGTCGGCCAGCTTGTCGATCGCCGCATCTTCAAAGACAAGGGTGACGCCTTCGGCGGCCATGAGCGCCTCATACTGGCGGATCAGGCTCGCTTCCGGTTCGACCAGGATGCGGCGCAGGTCGTCGCGGGTCAGGGCTTCCAGTTCCACGCGGATCGGCAGGCGGCCCTGAAGTTCCGGAAGCATGTCCGATGGCTTGGAGACATGGAAAGCGCCAGAGGCGATGAAGAGGATGTGATCGGTTTTAACGGCGCCGCGTTTTGTCGAAACCGTCGTGCCTTCGATCAGGGGAAGCAGGTCACGCTGCACGCCTTCACGGCTGACATCGGCGCCGCCGCGCTCTGACTTGGCGGCTATCTTGTCGATCTCGTCAAGGAAGACGATGCCGTCCTGCTCAACAGCCGTCACTGCCTCGCGGGAGATTGCCTCCTCGTCGATCATCTTGTCGGCTTCTTCGTCGAGAAGGGGCTTGTAGGCGTCTTTGACCGTGGTGCGCACGCGTTTGGTGCGTCCGCCCATGGCCTTGCCCAGCATGTCCGACAGATTGATCATGCCCATGGAGCCGCCCTGTCCGGGCAGATCGAACATCTGCATCGGGCCACCGGTCTCCGGCATGTCGATGTCGACTTCCTTGTCGTCCAGCTCTCCGTCTCGCAGCTTGCGGCGGAAGACTTCGCGGGTAGAGGACTGCGCCTCTTCGCCGACAAGCGCATCCAGCAGGCGCTCCTCAGCTGCATCCTGCGCCTTCTGCTGCACGCCGGCGCGTTTCTGCTCGCGGATCATGCCGACAGCGGCTTCGACGAGATCGCGGATAATCTGCTCCACGTCACGGCCGACATAGCCAACTTCGGTGAATTTGGTCGCTTCGACCTTGAGGAAGGGCGCATTGGCAAGACGCGCGAGGCGGCGGGACACTTCGGTTTTGCCGACGCCGGTCGGGCCGATCATCAAGATGTTCTTCGGCGTAATCTCGCCCTGGAGGTTCTCCGGGGCCTGCTTGCGGCGCCAGCGGTTGCGCAGGGCGATGGCCACGGCGCGCTTTGCACCGGTCTGGCCGACAATGTGCCGATCAAGTTCAGCGACGATTTCGCGGGGCGTGAGTTCTGTCATGTGATCTTTGTGTCCGGTCAGACGTCGAGGGTTTCGACCGTGAAATTGGCATTGGTGTAGACGCAGATGTCCGCTGCGATCTGCATGGCCTTGCGGCCGATCACTTCGGCGTCGTCTTCATATTCGATCAGGGCCCGCGCGGCGGAGAGGGCATAATTGCCACCGGAGCCAACGGCCACGACGTCATGTTCGGGCTCCAGTACATCGCCAGAGCCTGTGAGGACGAGCGTGACCTCCTTGTCGGCCACGATCAGCAGGGCTTCGAGTTTCTGGAGGTATTTTTCGGTGCGCCAGTCCTTGGCGAGTTCCACGGCTGCCCGGGAGAGCTGGCCATTGTGGCGCTCCAGTTTGGTCTCCAGACGCTCGAACAGGGTAAAGGCGTCGGCTGTTGCACCGGCGAAACCGGCCAGGATCTTGCCATCCGCCAGACGGCGCACCTTGCGGGCGTTGCCTTTCATGACCGTCTGTCCCATGGACACCTGGCCATCGGACATCATGACGAGTTTGTTGTTCTTGCGAACGGCCAGAATGGTCGTGCCATGCCAGCCGGGTGAGTTGGTTTCAGATGCGCCAGTCATGCCGGAGATGTGGACGATCAGACCGTCCGGTGCAAGGAGTCGACTGGGCCGCAATGTCGGCACGTTTTGTCACATAAGTGTCGCGGCACTCCAGTAAGGGGTGCACAGCTGACAGTTGAACGGGGACTGGATGCTCTCGGAGTTGGGCCACCTGCCAATGGACTTTCTGCTCCTCGCGGCAGCAGTGACTCTCGCGTCCTTCGGTTTTATCGCCGGGCGCCTGCGGGCGGAGCAATTCTCCTTCTCCGGCGACATCCATCCGAACTCCCGCCCTAATGCGCATGGCTATTTCGTTCTGATGTGGAGCCTGGTGCCGGTTGTGCTGATCGGACTGGGCTATGTGCTGTTCGGAGAGGGCGCCTCGCGTGCGATCCTGCGCAGCGAACTGCCGGAGGGGTTCTCGATCCTGACGCCCGGCGAGCTGACAACCTATCTCGACACCGTGGCCCGCGCGGCCCGCATGCCGGACTTCCTGAGCGGAGAGCGGGTCTTCGATACGGTGACCGAACGCTACGGCGAAATCCGCGGCACGGTGAACATGGTGACCCTGCTTGCGGCGTGCGCCCTGTCCGTCGCGGGCATGTTCGTAGCGCGGCGGTGCCTGTCGCCTGGGTTCCGGGCGCGCCAGCATGTCGAGAGCGGCATCGAGTGGTTCCTGTTCCTGTGCGCGGCGGTCGCGATTGCTACCACGGTCGGCATCGTTGCCTCTCTGGTGTTCGAAAGCCTGCGTTTCTTCTCTGAGGTGCCGGTGTGGGACTTCGTGTTGGGCACACGCTGGAATGCGCAGACAAATGCCGAGTTCGGGGCGCTGCCGCTGTTCTTCGGCACGTTCATGATCTCTTTCTTCGCCATGATGATTGCCGCGCCGGTGGGGCTCTACGCCGCGATCTATTTGTCGGAATATGCCAGCAGCCAGGTGCGGGCGATTATCAAGCCGGTCCTTGAGGTGCTCGCGGGCATTCCGACGGTCGTATACGGTTTCTTTGCGCTACTGGTGATCGCGCCGGCTGTGCGGTCGGTTGCGCTGTGGATCAATCAGATGCTGATCGCCTGGGGGCTGGCTGACGGCGCTGTCCTGGCGGCACAGCCGACGAGTGCGCTCGCGGCGGGTATCGTCATGGGGATCATGGTCATCCCATTCGTCTCTTCGTTGTCGGACGACGTCATCCGGGCTGTGCCGCAATCCCTGAGAGACGGCGCGTATGCCATGGGGGCGACCAAATCCGAAGCCGTGCGGCAGGTGATTGTACCGGCTGCATTGCCAGGCATCATCGCAGCGCTGTTGTTGGCCGTGTCCCGCGCCATCGGCGAGACCATGATCGTGGTCATGGCGGCAGGGCAGCGGGCGCAGATCTCGACAGATCCGACGTCCGATCTGACCACAATTACTGTGCAGATCGTGGCGCTGCTGACCGGGGAGTCCGAGTTCGACAGCCCGAAGACCCTGTCGGCATTCGCGCTTGGCCTCGTCCTGTTCATTGTGACGCTCCTGTTCAATCTGGTCGCCATCAATGTGGTGAAGCGGTTCCGTGAAAAATATGAGTGATCCGTCCACCTCCCCGATGGCCAATGCGCCTTTCGCCAATGAAAGGGTGCTGAAGCGGCTGCGCCGCCGCCGGGCGGCAGATCGCCGGTTCAAATGGTATGGCCGTATGGCCATCGGCTTCGCGCTGGCAGCGCTGACGCTTTTGCTGGGATCCATCGCGACGCAGGCCGTTTCAGCCGCGACCTATCATGTCGTGACATTCGATTTGTCCTTCGACAAGAACACATTCGGCGATGTTCAGCCGGACAGTCCGCCACCGGTGGACCGGGTTTACGGTCTCGTACGCGACGACTTGCTGGCAGAGTTCCCGGAAACGGCCAGCAGCCCTGCGCTGCGGCACGACCTGCTGGGCCTGGTCACCCGTCTCGCCGTGCTTCCTGTCGCGAAGGACCTTGTCAGGAAACCGGCTGAGATCGGCACGAAACGCCGGGTCGAGCTTCCATTGTCCGATGATCTCGACCTGTTTCTGAAGGGCGCTGCGGCGCGACACCTGACCGTTCCAGTTGGCCGCGTGAAGGCCGAAGAGATCGCGGGCAATGTCACCCTGACCAGCGAGGCTACGTTCGCACGCCTGATTGCGGCGGCTTCGCTTGAGAACATGCAGCCGCCTGAAATGCCGGGAACTGGCTCCATACTGATGACGGCTGGCAGGTCGACGATCCGGCTGGACAGCCTGGCACCATCCCGCGTGACTGGAACGCTGTTGACCGGGACTGCTCAGGATTTCCGCACATACCCGGCCCGGGCGCGCCTGATCCCGGCGCCGGAGAGTGAGCGGACGGTCAGCGATCTGCAGATTGCCTGGCTGCTGGCCCTGAAAGCGGACGGACGGGTGCTTCGCGTGCCGCACTGGAGCTTGCTGACCCACACGGATAGCACGCAGCCGGAACTCGCCGGGGCGCTGGCAGCCATTATTGGCTCCCTGCTGACATTGCTGGTCACAGCGTCGCTGGCCATTCCGGTTGGTATTCTGGCGTCGATCTATCTGGAAGAATTCGCGCCGAGGAACCGGATCACGGGGCTGATCGAGGTGAATATCAACAATCTGGCGGCGGTGCCGTCCATTGTGTTTGGCCTGCTTGGTGCAGCCGTGTTCCTCGGAGCCTTTGGTCTGCCGCGCTCCGCGCCCGTCGTGGGCGGTCTTGTGCTGGCGCTCCTGATCCTGCCGGTGGTGATCATCGCGTCCCGGGCGGCGCTGAAGGCCGTGCCGCAGTCCATCCGGGATGCCGCCCTCGCGATCGGGGCGTCGCGGATGCAGACCGTGTTTCACCATGTCATGCCGCTGGCTGCACCGGGGATGCTGACGGGTGCCATTCTCGGCATGGCACGGGCGCTGGGCGAGACGGCGCCCTTGCTGCTGATCGGCATGGTGGCGTTCGTCGCCGAAGTGCCGCGCGGTCCGACCGACGAGGCCACGGCGCTACCGGTGCTGATCTATTCCTGGGCTACGCAGGCCGAGCGGGCTTGGGAACCGATGACCGGTGCGGTCATTTTGATCCTGCTGGCCTTCCTGATAGCGATGAATGGCGTAGTTGTATTTCTGCGCCGGAAATTCGAGCGGAGATGGTGATGGACGGGACTCTCGGGAATTCTGCAGCTGAAACCGGCGTGCTGCCGGATGCACCGAATGCGTCGGTGCGCATGTCCTGCCGCAACATCAATGTCTTTTACGGTGAGAAGCAGGCGATCTTTGATGTGTCGCTGCAGATTGCCGACCGCTCCGTAACGGCGCTGATCGGGCCGTCCGGTTGTGGCAAGTCGACGTTTCTGCGCTGCCTCAACCGGATGAATGACACGATTGAAGGCTGCCGGGTGGAAGGCGAGATCATGATGGAAGGGAAGGACATCAATTCCCCGGCCATCGACCCGGTCCTGCTGCGCTCACGCGTCGGCATGGTGTTCCAGAAGCCAAACCCGTTCCCGAAGTCGATCTATGAAAACATTGCCTATGGCCCCCGTATTCACGGACTGGCGCAGGGACGTGAAGACATGGACGAGATCGTGGAGAAAAGCCTGCGCCGGGCTGGCCTCTGGGAAGAAGTCAAAGACCGGCTGAACCTCGCGGGCACGAGCCTTTCCGGCGGCCAGCAGCAGCGCCTGTGCATCGCCCGCGCCATTGCCGT
The DNA here is from genome assembly GCF_000685215.1 of Hyphomonas jannaschiana VP2. Lineage (GTDB taxonomy): Bacteria > Pseudomonadota > Alphaproteobacteria > Caulobacterales > Hyphomonadaceae > Hyphomonas > Hyphomonas jannaschiana. The sequence goes on along the minus strand of NZ_ARYJ01000010.1, from coordinate 30,182 downwards.
GCGCCCGGAAGTTATCCTGATGGATGAGCCGTGCTCGGCCCTGGACCCGATTGCCACGGCGCGGATCGAAGAACTCATCGACGATCTGCGTAAGCGTTACTGCATCATCATCGTGACCCACTCCATGCAACAGGCCGCGCGGGTTTCTCAGCGTACGGCTTTCTTCCATCTTGGCTCGCTTGTGGAAGTGGGGGACACCGACCAGATTTTCACCAGTCCCCGTGACCGCCGCACGGAAGATTATATCACGGGACGTTTCGGATAAGACACCATGTCAGATCATATCGTATCAGCTTTCACCGAAGAACTGGAAAGTCTGTCAGCAGACATTCTGCGCATGGGCGGGATTGTCGAGGAGATGATCGTCGACTCCTGCCAGGCTGTTCTGCACAACAATCTGGACCTTGCTGCAGATGTTATCGACCGCGATCCGCAGGTGGACAGGATGGAGGCGGAAGTCGAGCGGCAGATCGTCAGCCTGATTGCCCGCCGTCAGCCCATGGCGCACGATTTGCGGTCTGTTTTTGCTGCGCTGAAAGTATCGGGTGAACTCGAGCGCATCGGAGATCTGTCAAAGAATATCGGCAAGCGTGCGCTGAACCTGGACACGGCAGTGTCACCGGCGATGCGCAGCGGCGTCGCCCGCATGGCCGGGCCGGTATCGCGACAATTACACCAAGTGCTCAATGCTTACGCGTCGGGTAATGCGGCTGAAGCAAGAGCTGTCTGGGAAACGGATGATGAAATCGACCAGCATTACAATGCCCTGTTCCGCGAGATGCTGACCTACATGATCGAAGACCCGCGTTCGATCAGCGATGGGGCGCACATGCTGTTCATGGCGAAAAATCTTGAGCGGATCGGCGACCACTGTACGAATATCGCCGAATTCGTCTTCTTCCAGATCACGGGTGAAAACCTGGTGCAGCAGGACCGCCCGAAACAATAAGTGCCCGAAAGGTGCTTGCCAGGAGTATGACATGAAACCTTACGTGCTGATCGCAGAAGACGAGAGTGCCGTCTCGGAGCTGCTTCAATACAATCTGAAGCGTGAAGATTATGAGGTCGCCATCGCCAATGACGGCGAGGAAGCCTTGCTGATGATGGAAGAGCGGGCGCCGGACTTGCTGTTGCTGGACTGGATGCTGCCGAAAGTCAGCGGTATCGAAGTCTGCCGCCGCGTGCGCAGCGGCGGCGCCAACCCGAACCTGCCGATCATCATGCTGACGGCCCGCGGCGAGGAGAGTGACCGTATTCGCGGGCTTGATACGGGTGCGGATGATTATGTCACGAAACCGTTCTCGACGACGGAGCTGATGGCGCGGGTGCGTGCCGTGCTGCGCCGTATCCGGCCGGGACTGCGTGACGACAAGGTGATCGTGGGTGACATCGAGATCGACCGGGTGGAACACCGGGTTACTCGCAATGGGAATGACATTCACCTGGGGCCGACCGAGTTCCGCCTGCTGGATTATTTCATGCAGCATCCGGGACGGGTGTTCTCACGCGAGCAGCTGCTCGATACGGTCTGGGGATCGGATGTCTATGTCGAGCTTCGTACCGTCGACGTTCATGTCGGGCGCCTGCGCAAGGCGCTCCGGCAGACCGGAGGTGACGATCCTATCCGCACCGTCCGGTCTGCCGGGTATGCGCTGCGCGCTGACTAGAAGAGTTCTTCCAGGAACAGTTTGAGGCTGGCGAAGCTGCGCCGGTCAGCATCGGCGTTGTACACCGTGCCCATGTCCATGTTGTTCGCGCCTTCGGTCGTGAAAGCGTGATAGGACTGGCCATGGGCGTGCAGCTGCCAGTCTGCGCCGGCGTCACCCATCTCCTTGGCAATAGCCAGCACGTCGGCTGGTAGGGCCATCGGGTCCAGCCAGCCGTGTTCGATCAGGACCTTGGCGCTGATTTTCGGCGACGGGATGTTGTCTGCCGGGTTGAACAGGCCGTGGAAGGAGGCGACGCCGACCAGGTCCATACCGGCGCGGGCCATGTCCAGCACGCAGAGGCCGCCGAAGCAGAAGCCGATGGCGGCCGCCTTTGACGTGTCGACACCCGGCTGGGCCTTGGCGGCGGCGAGGCCGCCGGCGAGGCGTTTCTGAAGCTCGGCCCGGTCACCGACCAGCGGGTTCATCAGCGCCTGGTTTTCTTCAACGGTCGTGCCGCGCTTGCCCTTGCCGTAAACGTCCATGGCGAAGGCGGCATAGCCGAGTTCGTTCACCACGCGGCCGGCTTTCTGGATCTCGTTGTCGCCGAGGCCGCCCCAGGCGTGCGCGATCGCGATGACCGGCAGGTTCGTCTTGCCTTCGGGGGCAAGGAAATAGCCTTCATAGGTCTGGCCATCTACGGAATAGTCGACTGCGCTCATAATGAAATCCTCTCTTTCTGATGGGGCATTCATAGAGAGGCTGCGCCACGCCAATCAAGGGCTATGGCGATTAGTATGCGGATTCTAGACTTTTTCCTTATCTCTGGTGCCATAGACAAACCCGTGAAGGAGTGACTTCCATGGCAAAAGACAAAAAAACAAAAGCCAAGAAGACCAAGAAATCCGAGGCAGGCGCCAAAGCCGTGAAAACGGCCAAGGCGATCGAAGCCCAATCCGTCGAAATGGCCCACAAGATCTGGCTTGCAGGCGTAGGCGCCTATGGCAAGGCGTATGATACCGCGCTCGCAAACGCCAACACGTTCAACAAACAGTCGACCGAACTGTTCGATGAGCTGGTCAAGCGCGGCGAAAAGATTGAGTCCGATGTGAAGACCCGGTTTGGCGAAGACGAGCGCGTCACCAAGGCGACCAAGACCGTCGCCAAGGCAAATGCGGCCGCCCGCCAGTTCCAGGCAGAAGCCTATGACCGCTTCGAGGCCCGCATGGAGCGCATGCGCGATCTGCTGGGCGTCAAGCAGATGAACGAGCGGACGTCCAAACTGGCGTCCAAGATCGAGAAGCTTGAAGACGAAGTGGCCGAAACGGTCGCGAGCGCCAAAGACCGCGTCAGCAAGGTGGACCTTAAGGCCCGCATCGCGCGCCTGTCTGCCGAGATTGAAGCTGTGGCCGGCGAAACTGGTGCAGACATCGCCAAGACCGCGAAGAAAGCTGCCGGCAAGACCTCCAAGGCGATGAAGGCTGCTGTCGCGATGCCGGAAGCATCGGACGATCTCTCGCAGATCACCGGCGTTGGCCCTGCAATGGTCAAGAAGCTGAACGCCGCCGGTATCTACAGCTTTGCCCAACTGGCCGCGCTGAAGAAGGCCGAGGCCGAAAAGCTCGATGAGCAGATCGGTGCACGCGGACGTGTTACCCGCGATGAGTGGGTGAAACAGGCCAAGGCACTGGCGAAGAAATAAGATGGTCAGAAGCAGGCGGGCGGCTGGAAAGGCTGCCCGCCGCTATGTCCTGCTTGCTTCGTAGTGAGCGATCATGCGGGAGAGGGCATCCATCCCGTTCTCGCCCATATAAGGCACGATCAGGCACATCACCTGGAACACGGTTTTGTGGATCAGGGCAGCGCCGTCCAGATTGTTCCGGTTCATGCTGTCGGCTTCCAGCCAGAAGGTGAGGGTCATCATCATCTGGTCGGTCAGCACTTCCATGAGGCGCGGATCGATGGAGAGCGCTTCGGCATCACGCAGATCGTCCAGCACGTTGTGGATGGTTGTCCGTTGTTCTGCGACCAGGGAGCGGAACCGGTTTGCAAGGTCCGGATAACGGTCAAGGAGGACACCGAGGTTCCGGTAGAAGAAGCGGAAATCGTAAATCTCTTCGAGGATGATGTAGAGATAGACCCAATTGTCCTCGATCGACGTGACCCGTCCGCGGGAGCCGCGCAGGATGATCCGCATTTCTTCTTCGAAACTGTCGAACAGGCCCCGGATAATCGCGTCCTTGCCCTTGAAATGGTAATACAGATTGCCCGGGCTGATGCCCAGGGCATTCGAGATGTCGACAGCCGTCTGCTGTGCTTCCCCTTCTTCGTTGAAGAGTAGCAGGCTGACGTGAAGGATGCGGTCGCGTGTCTTCATGGGCAATATGGTAGAGTTTGACACGCAATTCTGACTATGGAACGAATTTTCTTTCAAAGTTTACAAGTAACTCTTTCCGGAAGTGAAAGAGAAAAAAGATAAACAATGCTGGTGGACACCGAATACCTGTCCTCTGGCGGTCTCCGGGAGGGACATATGACGACGCCGAAGGATGAAATCGCCAGAAGTGCGGCCGAAACCACGCTGGCGCTGAACCCGCTGATGGGCGGGATCAATCGGGAGGAACTGGTCGGGGCTGTGGCGATGATGCTGCGTTCGACCATGACGAACCCCGTGACCACTGCGAAATCCGCATCCAGGATCGCGAAGGAAAACGCCAACATTCTAATGGGTAAGTCCCAGCGGAAGGCTGATCCGAAAGACCGTCGCTTCCGCGACCCGGCCTGGGAGCACAATCCGTTCTACCGGCGCGGCATGCAGGCCTATCTAGCGACGCAGGAACACCTCAACGATTGGGTCTCTGATCTGAAAATGAGCGAACTGGAGCATGCGCGCGCCAAGTTCGTTATGGGTATGATCACCGATGCGCTGGCGCCTACGAACACGTTGATCGGAAACCCGGCGGCAACCAAGCGCGTGGTGGATTCCGGTGGCCTTTCGCTGCTCAAGGGATTGAAAAACGCATACACCGACCTGACGAAAAATGGCGGCATGCCGAGCCAGGTCGACAAGCGGCCTTTCAAGGTCGGGAAGAACCTCGCAATCACAGAAGGGCAGGTCATCTGGAAGAACGAGATGCTGGAACTGATCCAGTATGCCCCAAAAACCGACAAGGTGCACCGCACCCCCATCCTGATCATCCCCCCACAGATCAACAAGTTCTACGCCATGGACCTGTCGCCCATGACGTCGATGGTGCAGTTCCTGCTCGCCATGGAGCAGCAGACCTTTGTCGTGTCCTGGCGCAATCCGAAGCGCGAGCACCGCAACTGGGGCATGCAGGAATATATCGACAGTCTGATCCAGGCCAGCGAAGTCGTTCGTAAGGTCACGAAGTCGAAGAAGATCAACGTATCCGGCGCCTGTTCCGGCGGCATCACGACGGCGACCCTCGCCAGCTTGCTTGCCGCAGCAGGAGACGATCGGATTAACTCCATCACCTTCATGGTCTGTGTACTGAATCCTCAGAAGGAAGACAGCGAGCTGGGCCAGATCGTCTCTGACGGCAGTCTCGAAATCGCCCGGGCCTACTCAAAGAAGAAAGGTATCCTGAAAGGCGACGATCTTGCGCGCATGTTTGCCTGGATGCGACCGAACGACCTGATCTGGAATTATGTCGTCAATAATTACCTGATGGGTGAGGATCCGGCACCGTTCGATGTTCTTTACTGGAACAACGATTCCACAAACCTCCCGGCTCAGCTCCATTCGGATTATCTGGACATGGGGCTGGACCAGCCCTTCGATCATCCGGGCGAGTATGAAGTGGCCGGGCATATGCTGGACATGTCCAAGGTGAAGTCCGATGCCTTTATCGTGGCGGGGCTAACAGACCATATCACGCCCTGGAAGGCTTGCTACCGTACAGCCGGCTTGCTGGGGTCGGACAATGTCGAGTTCATTCTGTCCTCCAGCGGGCACATTCAGTCGCTCCTTAATCCGCCCGGAAATCCAAAGGCGAAAATGTTCCGGAATCCGGAAATCGCACCGACGGCGGATGAATGGGCTGCAGGCGCGACCGAAGAAGCAGGTAGTTGGTGGCCCATCTGGGGCGAGTGGCTGAAGGCGCGGTCAGGTACACTGAAAACTGCACCTAAAGCTTGCGGAAGCGATGCATTCCAGCCTCTTTATCCTGCGCCTGGCCGATACGTCTTCGACGAATAGGCCAGTCGTCAAACAGTGGAAGGTGGCAGCATGCCTGAACAACGCCCACAGATTACCATGCAGGATGTGGATGGCATCCAGCTTCGTACGGCGTTCTGGTCGGCTAAGCAGCCGGGCGGCAACCTGCCACTGCTTTTTTTCAATGGCATTGGCGCCAATCTGGAACTGACCCAGGGTCTCGGCGACATGTTCCCGGAGCGCGACATCATTACTTTCGATGTTCCGGGGGTTGGCAAGAGCCCGGTGACGCAATGGCCCTATCGGCCCTGGATGCTGGCACGATGGGCGCGTAAGCTGCTGGACCAATTCCAGATTGATGCCGTCGATGTGATGGGAGTCTCATGGGGCGGGGCGCTGGCACAGCAGTTCGCTTTTCAATACCGCAATCGCGTCGGCAAGCTGATCCTGTGCGCCACGACGGCGGGCATGACGATGATCCCGGGGCGTCCGAAGTCCTTGTCCAAAATGGTCGATGCGCGCCGGTACACCGATCCTGATTTCATGCGGGAAAGCTTCAGCACGCTTTATGGCGACGCTGTGGATGGAGAGGTCGGACGTCACATAGACAGTCTGCTGCCGCCGGATCCGCGCGGCTATCTCTACCAGCTGCTTGCCTTTATCGGCTGGTCAAGCTTGCCCTTCATCCGTTTCCTGAAAATGCCATCGCTGGTGATCATGGGGGATGAAGATACAATCGTACCTGTCGCGAATGGACATATCCTGCGAATGGGGCTGCCCAATTCACGCCTTCACATTGTCGAAGGCGGCGGACATCTCTTCCTCGTGACCCGTGCAGAGGAAACGGCGGAGATTATCCGGGAGTTCCTGAACTTATCTGATGAAGTGGCCGCAGCGGCCTGATCTCAGCGGTTTGCCACTTTGAGCGCGACGCGTTCTTCAAGTGCTTCGCAGACGGCATCGGCGATGGACTGGCCATCGCTGCCCTGGCCGATGGAATTGAACGCGGCGCGGCACGCCTCAACATGCAGATTAATCAGGGCGGCGTTTTCTCCCGGACGCGTTTCGGAGAGCAGGCGGCTCAGTGACCCGCAAAGGCGGGCAATTGCCGGATAGCCATAAGAGTTCGCCGCCCCCTTGATATTGTGAGCTGCCGTGAAGACGGCGCGGTAATCTTCGGCTGTTGCATCCGGTTCGCGTGCAAGGCTCCAGGTGCGGACCAGTTCGTCCAGGTCGCCGCGCATCCAGGCTTCGAACTGTCCTGACAGCGAATCGACAGCATCTTCTGCCAGGCCGCCCAGAAGGTCGGTGTCAGCTGGTCCAGGCTCGTTGGCCATGATAGCGGACTGGGCTGTCCGGGGCGCTTCAACCGGCTCTGCGGGCTTAATAACACGGCTGATGTCGATGGAGACTTCCGTGGTATTGATATTCGCCGGTTTTCGGCGGGATGGCAGGGCGGTCAGCAGATTCTTGAACATCGGGTACTCCTGAGCGCCCAATAAACTGTCCAAGCCTTAAAAATATCCTAGGAAATCAGAAGCCGAACTGCTCCCGGAGGATACGCTCGTCAAGGGCGTGCCCGGGGTCGAACAGCATGGTCAGCCGTTTGCTGCGATCAGCCTCGACTTTCACGGTTGCGATGTCACGCACCTCCTGATTGTCGGCCGCGGCGGCGACCGGCCGGCGGTCTGGCGCGATCACGTCTATTGTGACTTTTGCGTCGTGACGCAGGAGCGCCCCGCGCCACCGGCGGGGACGGAAGGCGCTGACAGGTGTCAGCGCCAGGAGGTTCGCGCCAATCGGCAGGATCGGGCCATGAGCGGACAAATTATAGGCTGTGGATCCAGCAGGCGTCGCGACCATGACGCCATCACAGGAGAGTTCTTCCATGCGGACCTTGCCATCTACCGTGATGCGCAGGCGGGCTGTCTGGGCCGTTTCACGGAAGAGAGAAACTTCGTTGATCGCGAGCGCCGTATGCTCCCGTCCGTGAATATCAGTTGCTGACATGCTGAGCGGGATAAGCTGGGCTCGCTCGGCCGCGTTGACGCGCTCCACCAGGTCGTCTTCCCGGTATTCGTTCATCAGGAAGCCGACAGTGCCGCGGTTCATGCCGTAAACCGGCTTGGAATCGCCAAAACGCCGGCGCAGGGAATCCAGCATGGCGCCATCGCCTCCCAAAGCGACAACCACATCGGCATCCGCTTCGCTGTGCTGGCCATAGCGCTGGACGAGCGTGGGCAGGGCGGCCTGTGCTTCAGGACGCTTGGAGGCGAAAAAGGCGAAACGGAGTGAACTCATCGGGCCCATGTGGTTGCGGTTCCGCTACGGCGTCAAGGCGTGTGATTGCAAGTCATTTGCCAAGCGTGACGGAGGCGTCAGCTTTGGAGTGGCGAAGCCCGGTCTTTTGGGATAAGTTGCCGGCGCAGAACAAAGGGAGACAGAGACATGGCCGACGGCAATCAGAAGGTCGATATTCGCAGCTCAGTAAGCGCGGAAGAGTGGCAGGCGCGCGTAGATCTTGCGGCCCTCTACCGCCTCACGGCCATGTATGGCTGGGACGACATGATCTTCACCCACATCTCCCACCGCGTGCCGGGGCCGGATCATCACTTCCTGATCAACCCTTATGGGTACTTCTTCGAAGAGATCACCGCGTCCTCGCTGGTCAAGGTCGATCTGGACGGGAATGTCGTCCAGGAAACTGATTCCATGATCAATCCGGCGGGCTTCACGATCCATTCGGCGGTTCATGCTGCCCGCGACGACGCAAAAGTCGTCATGCACGTGCATACCGACCAAGGCGTTGCCGTTTCGGCCCAGAAGGAAGGCCTGCTGCCCATTAGCCAGACGGCGCTGGCTGTCCGCGAAGACGTGGCCTACCATGACTATGAAGGCATCGCGCTCGACCTTGATGAGCGTGAGCGACTCGTTGCTGACCTCGGCCCCAAAAAGCACTCCATGATCCTGCGCAACCACGGGACGCTGACCTGCGGCGAGACTGCGGCCATCACGTTCACGCGGATGTTTTTCCTCGAGCGTGCCTGCAAGATGCAGATCATGGCGCTGACCGCAGGCCGTGACGGCGTGCTGGAGTGCGATGACGGCCTCCAGGACAAGGTGGCAGGCCAGGGCGGCATGACCGAAAACAGCAATGGTATGTCCATGCTGACCGAAAAGCTCGTGTGGCCGGCCCTCCTGCGGAAACTGGATCGCGAATATCCCGGTTACGACGCCTAAGTAGTGTCCCGGATGCGACAAAAGCGGCGAAAGGGCTATCAGCCCATTAAATGTCGTGTCGGAACCTACTAAGTAGAATTCCCAAAGCTTATGAGGGATAAGCAGATGAAACACCTGAAGGCCTTTGAAGACGCCCTCGGCAACATCCATTCTGAGGGACGCTACAGGGTCTTTATCGACCTTCAGCGCCACAAGGGGCGCTTCCCGAAAGCCACGGCGCGCTTTGAAGATGGCGAGCGTGAAGTGACGATCTGGTGTTCCAACGACTATCTCGGCATGGGGCAGGATGACGATGTCATCAACTCCATGCATGAGGCGATCGACAGCTTCGGTGCCGGATCAGGCGGTACGCGCAACATTTCAGGCACGACGCGGTATCACGTCGAGCTTGAGCGCGAACTGGCCGACCTCCATGAAAAGGAAGCAGCGCTTCTGTTCACATCCGGCTACGTCTCCAATGACGCGACGCTGTCGACGCTCGGCAAGATCATGAAAGACCTGATCATCTATTCCGATCAGCTCAATCATGCGTCCATGATCGAAGGGATCCGCCGGTCTGGTGCAGACTACCGGGTGTTCCGTCACAATGATGTGGACCATCTGCGGTCGCTGCTTGAAAATGACGATCCGGATCGTCCGAAAGTCATCGCTTTCGAAAGCGTCTATTCCATGGACGGCGATTTTGGCCGTATGGAAGAGATCTGTAATCTCGCTGACGAGTTCAATGCGCTGACCTATCTGGACGAGGTGCATGCGGTCGGCATGTACGGACATGAAGGGGCCGGTGTGGCCCAGATGCTCGGTCTCGCAGACCGGATCGACATTATCGAGGGGACGCTCGGCAAGGCATTCGGCGTGATGGGCGGCTATATTGCGTCCAAGGCGACTGTTATCGATGCCATCCGTTCCATGGCGTCCGGTTTCATCTTCAGTACATCGACATGTCCTGTGATGGCGGCTGGCGCACTGGCCAGCATCCAGAAACTGCGTACCGATGAAGGCCGCAAGCTGCGCGCCATTCATCAGGCGAAAGCAGCGGAACTGAAGCAGAAGTTCCGGGATGCCGGCCTGCCGGTCATGGAATCGCCTTCGCACATCGTGCCACTGCTGGTCGGCGACCCGGAGCGCTGCAAGGCCCTTTCCGACACGCTGTTGTTCGATTTCGGCATCTATGTGCAGCCGATCAACTACCCGACGGTGCCGCGCGGCACGGAGCGTCTGCGCTTCACACCAAGCCCGGTGCACGATGCCATGATGATGGATGAACTGGTCGAAGCCATTCTGGCTGTGTGGAAACAGCTGGGTCTCGACAAGGCTGCCTGATCTGGCGCTGCAAAACTCGGATAATTGCGAATAGGCGCCTTCGGGCGCCTATTTCTTTTTCTTGCCCAGGCCGATGTTCTTGGCGTGCTTCGAGCGCAGCTTGGCATAGTTCGGCGCGACCATCGGATAATCGGCCGGCAGGTTCCAGCGTTCCCGATACTCTTCCGGCGTCATGGAATAGCGCGACCGCAGGTATCGGCGGAGCATTTTCAGTTTCCGTCCGTCTTCCAGGCAGATCAGGAAGTCCGGTGTGATGGATTGCGACACGGGCACAGCCGGCGACAGGGTTTCATCACTCGCAGATTCTCCTTCGGAGAGCGTAGAAATGGCGTCATGCACCGACCGGATCAGCTGAGGCAGGTCCGACGCTGGAACTGTGTTGTTTGAAACGAAGGACGAGACGATGCCTGTCGTCATGCCCAGCACGTCAACCTGTTTCGGTTCACCCATCTTGCCACCACCGTTATTTTCATAATGCTACGGTAATTGAAGTCATATTCTCATGAAGCGGGAAATAACGCCAGAAGTACATAAGTATTAGTGGCTGATTACCGGCATTTGATCAGACAAGTTTGAGGAAATCTGCAGTCAGCTATGCGGGATTGTCCAGTTGCGAGCCTGCGTCTCTGAGCGTAAACAGCGCACCAAAGCAGGAGATTCCCATGGCAGACACCGCCCAGACGCAACGGTTCGATACCAGCGGTTTCTTTTCCACCGGTCTTGAAGCCAGCGATCCCGAAGTCTTCGCGGCGATCGGCAAGGAACAGGGACGCCAGCAGCACGAGGTCGAGCTGATCGCGTCCGAGAACATTGTTTCCAAGGCGGTGCTGGAAGCGCAGGGCTCGGTTCTCACCAACAAGTATGCCGAGGGGTATCCGGGGCGCCGTTATTATGGCGGTTGCGAGTTTGTCGATATTGCCGAGAACCTTGCCATCGACCGCGCTAAGCAGCTGTTCAATTGCCAGTTTGCGAATGTGCAGCCGAACTCCGGTAGCCAGGCAAACCAGGGCGTGTTCCAGGCAGTGCTGAAGCCGGGTGATACCATCCTCGGCATGAGCCTCGATGCCGGTGGCCACCTGACCCATGGCGCGCCGCCGAACCAGTCTGGAAAATGGTTCAACGCTGTTCAGTATGGCGTCCGCCGCGAAGACGACCGGATTGATTTCGAACAGGTCGAACGTCTGGCCAAGGCTCACCGTCCGCAGATGATCATCGCCGGTGGCTCAGCTTATCCGCGTGAGATCGACTTTGCCCGGTTCCGGGCGATCGCCGATGAAGTCGGTGCGGTGTTCATGGTCGACATGGCGCACTTTGCGGGCCTCGTGGCTGGTGGCGCTCACCCCAATCCGCTCGATTATGCAGATGTGGCAACGACGACGACGCACAAGACGCTTCGCGGCCCGCGCGGCGGCATGATCCTGACCAATGACGAGAAGCTCGCCAAAAAGATCAATTCGGCAATCTTCCCCGGTATCCAGGGCGGCCCGCTGATGCATGTTATCGCAGCAAAAGCCGTGGCGTTTGGTGAAGCATTGCGTCCTTCCTTCAAGGAATATGCGAAGCAGGTGGTCGTGAATGCCCGCGCCATGGCAGCGGCGGCAAAAGCCAGCGGACTGGATGTTGTGTCGGGCGGCACCGATACGCACCTCGCCCTGATCGACCTACGCCCGAAGAAGGTGACCGGCAAGGATGCAGAAGCCGCGCTCGGCCGCGCCTACATCACCTGCAACAAGAACGGCGTGCCGTTCGATCCGGAAAAGCCGACAATCACCAGCGGTATCCGTGTCGGCTCGCCAGCTGGCACGACCCGCGGCTTTGGCGAAGAAGAGTTCACCCAGATCGGTAACTGGATCGGCGAGATTGTCGATGCCGTTGCGACAGGTGAAAGCACGTCTACGGAAGAACGCATCCGCGACGAAGTCAAAGCGCTGACGGCGCAGTTCCCGATTTATGGTGGTCTTGGAGGCTGATCAGCTTTGCGTTGTCCTTTCTGCGGGTCTGAAAATACATCGGTGAAGGACAGCCGTTCGGCTGAAGACGATACCGCTGTGCGCCGTCGCAGGGTCTGCGAAAGCTGTGGCGCGCGCTTCACGACATTTGAGCGCGTTCAGCTGCGCGAAGTGACAGTCGTCAAACGCGATGGCAAGCGCGTGCCGTTTGACCGGGATCGTCTCGCCCGGTCGATCACGATTGCCCTGCGCAAGCGCCCGGTCGACCGCGAGCAGATCGATCAGATGGTCTCGGGCATTCTCAGAAAGCTGGAAAGCGCCGGCGAGCCGGAAGTGGCGTCGAACGATGTCGGCGAGCTGGCGATGGAAGCATTAAAGATGGTCGATCCTGTCGGCTATGTCCGCTTCGCCAGTGTCTACAAGGACTTCCGTGATCCGAGTGACTTCGCTCAATTCATAGAGAAGGCCGCGCTGGAGGACGAAGAGGACCTCGGAGGCGAATGAGCGGCGTGCGGGTCACGCTGAAGCTCGCCACCTCGCTGGACGCGCGGATCGCCCTTGCTGACGGCACCAGTCAGTGGATCACATCAAGCGAATCCCGTGCCCGCGGTCATGAGCTGCGTGCCGGCCATGATGCAATCCTCGTCGGCATCGGAACCGTCCTGGCAGATGACCCGCTGCTGACTGCGCGAACCGTCCCCATGCCAAAGAAACAGCCGGTACGTATTGTGGCAGATTCGAATGGGCGCACGCCGCTGAGCTCGCGTCTGGTTCAGTCTGTTTCCAGCGGCCGGGTGGTCGTCGCGACAAATGGCCAGCCGCAGGATTTCCTGACGCGGAGCGGTGTAGAGGTCTGGCGCTGTGGCAATGGCGTACGTATGGACGTGCAGGATCTTCTGCGCCGCGCGTCTGCTGAAGGGATCTCTTCGTTACTTATCGAGGGGGGCGGCACGCTGGCGGCGAGTTTCATTCGTGCGGGCCTTGTTGACGAGATTGCCTGGTTTGTGGCGCCGATCCTGATTGGCGGCGACGGTTTGCCGGCTCTGGGGGGGCTCGGCCTGCAAACCCTGTCGGATGCGACACGATGGAAGCCTGTCGCGACGGAACGCATTGGGGATGACGTTCTGAACACTTATGTTCGTTTTTAGCAAAAGTCGCCCAAAGGTCTTCCCATGTTCACAGGTCTCGTCACTGACGTCGGCACAGTCCGGAAGGCAGAGCATCGTAATGGGCTGACCCGGTTCGAAGTCGAAAGCGGCTATCCGCTGGACGAAATCGCGATGGGCGCTTCGATCATGCACTCCGGCGTCTGCCTGACGGTCGTTGATATGGGGCAGGGCGAGCGCGGCGCCTGGTTCGCCGTAGAGGCCGTGCCTGAGACGCTCGCGAAAACTATTCTGGGTGACTGGAACGAGGGCGCGAAGGTCAATCTGGAGCAGAGCTTGAAGCTGGGCGATGAGCTCGGCGGTCATTTCGTGTTCGGTCATGTCGACGGTGTCGGCGAGATCGTCTCCATCGTAGAGGAAGGCCAGAGCCGCCGGATCACGATCCGCCCGCCGGCCGATCTTGCGCGGTATTTTGCAACCAAGGGCTCTGCAGCGGTGAACGGCGTTTCGCTCACCGTGGCCGATGCCCTGCCGAATGGCGATTTTCAGGTCGCCGTCATTCCGCACACATGGGAGGTGACCACGCTAGCTGAACTGCAGCCGGGCAGCCGTGTGAACCTTGAGATAGATATGCTGGCACGGTACGTCGCCCGCATGATCGGTGCCGATGCACCGGAAGGGCAGTGAAACTATGTCAGACGACTTCAAGCATGCGATCTCCTCGATCGACGAGATTATCGAAGACGCCCGTAATGGGCGCATGTTCATTCTGGTGGACGCCGAAGACCGGGAGAATGAGGGCGACCTGATCATTCCGGCAACGTTTGCAACGCCGGAGCAGGTGAACTTCATGGCCCGTCATGGCCGCGGACTGATCTGTCTTGCCATGACGCAGGAGCGTGCTCACACGCTGAACCTCGACATGATGACCCGTAATAACCGAGAAAGCATGGGTACGGCCTTCACGGTTTCGATTGAGGCGAAAGAGGGCGTCACCACCGGCATCTCGGCACATGACCGCGCCAAGACCATAGCTGTGGCCATCGATCCGACCATGGACCACCACGACATCGTATCGCCGGGCCATGTCTTTCCGCTGGTTGCGCGGGATGGCGGCACGTTGGTGCGCGCCGGGCATACTGAGGCGGCGGTCGATATTTCGCGCATGGCAGGGCTCTATCCGGCCGGTGTGATCTGCGAGATCATGAATGAAGACGGCTCCATGGCCCGCCTGCCGGATCTTGTTTCGTTTGCACAGCTTCACAATCTGAAAATCGGGACGATTGCGGACCTGATCGCCTGGCGCCGCCAGAACGACCGTTTCCTGGAACGCCGGGTCGAAGCGCCGCTGGAGTCGGCTTATGGCGAAGGGTTCAAGACGGTCTGCTTCCGCAACGTGCTGGACAATTCGGAACATATTGCCATCGTCCACGGCACGATCACGCCTGAATCGACCACGCTGGTGCGTGTTCACCGGACAGACGTCCTGGCTGATATTCTCGGAGAACGCGGGCCGCGACAGGGGCTGGTTGAGCGCGCGATGCGGATTATCGCCGAGGCCAGCGAGCCCGGTGTCGTTGTGTTCGTGAATACGATGCAGCCGGATTCCATTGCTGAACGCCTGGGCCTCAAGACCTCGACGCCAAAGGATCCGACATCGCCGCTGCGCGAGTATGGTATTGGTGCGCAGATCCTGCGCGAACTGGGCGTTCGCAAGATGATTTACCTTTCCGATACGCAGCCCACCCGCGTTGCAGGGCTTGACGGATACGGCATGACGATAGAGGGGTGGCGCCGCCTCAACGAGGAGACAAACTGATGGCTGACCGGGTTCTGGTAGCGGTTTCGCACTACTACAAACATATTTCCGAAGAGATGCTGGCCGGCGCAATGGAGGTGCTGGAAGCCGCTGACGCGAAAGTCACTGTGATGGAAGTGCCCGGCGCTTTCGAAATTCCGGGCCTCATCGCCATGGCGGCCGACTCTGGCCGGTTTGATGGCGCTGTTGCGCTGGGATGCGTGATCCGCGGTGAGACGACCCATTATGATTATGTTTGCGGCGAAAGTGCACGTGGCCTGATGGACCTGATTGTCAATCGCCGGCAGGCTATCGGCTATGGTATCCTGACCGTGGAAAACGAAGAACAGGCTCTGGCCCGCGCTGACCGCAAGCGTGGTAACAAGGGCGCCGATGCTGCCAATGCCTGCCTCGCCATGATCAAATTCCGCAAGGAACTCATTCGTTGAGCGACCAGAAGTTCCCGTTTGAAGTCACACGTGCACGCCGGGCGGGTGCGCGTCTGGCCGCTGTGCAGGCGCTCTATTCCATGGAGCAGACCGGCAAGTCTGCCCGCGAGACCATACGCGCGTTCATGGAAGACAAGCTTGGGATCGGCCCGAACGAGGAGCCGGTCGAAGAAGCTGATCCGGATCTTTTCAAAGCCATCGTCAATGGCGTCGTCGACAATCAGGCGGCCATCGACAAGGCCATTCTCAAACGCCTCGCTTCGGGCTGGAAGCTGACCCGCCTCGATGCCACGATGCGCGCATTGCTGCGGGCAGGGGCAGCCGAGTTTATCGTTCACCAGCATCTATCCCATGCCGTGATCATGGATGAGTATGTTTCGCTCGCACACGACTTCTTCGAAGAGTCTGAAGCGAAATTTGCGAATGCTGTTCTGGACAATGTCGGGAACGACCTGCGCGCTTAATCCTGCGCGCTGGCCCAGATTCTGATTTCATCAACGAACAGTGTAGGCTTTTCCATCGCGGCGAAGTGACCGCCTTTTGGCATGTCTCGCCAGTGAACGAGGTTATAGGCGCGCTCGACCCAGCTCTTTGGCGGAGCGGTATAGACTTTCTCTCCGGGGAAATTGGCAAAACCCGTCGGTGTTTCACAGCGCTCGCCTTCCGGCAGCTGAACACCGCCTTCCTGGAAGAGAGCGTTGTAATACCAGACGCTGGTCGCGATGGCATCATTGACCAGATACAGCATGACATTCGTCAATAGCTGGTCTCGTGTGTAGACTGAGTATAAATCACCATCCCGCAGATCAGACCAGCCGTGAAACTTCTCCAGAATCCATGCGGCAGTTCCAACCGGTGAATCCATTAGCGCCATGGCCAGCGTTTGCGGCTTGGTTGCCTGCTCCATGAAGTAGGCACCCTCAGCTTGCATGGCGCTCTGCATGTGGCTCAGCCATTCACTTTCCTCTTCCGTAGACGGAGCAGGAGGTGTGGGCCGGAAGCCGATCATGTTGAGATGGATAGCTTTGCACCCGCCGCTTTTGTCGTGCGTGCCGTGGTTCTTGCCAAGCCATGATGTGACAAGACCGCCCCAGTCGCCGCCCTGGGCAAGATATGTCTTGTAGCCGAGCACCTCCTGCATCAGTTCGTTCCAAAGCGCCGCAGTTGCGCGCTGCCCGATTGGAGAAGCGGGTTTCTCGGAGAATGCATATCCCGGAAGGCTGGGAATCACGAGGTCGAAGGCGTCTGAGGGATTACCGCCATGACGGGATGGGAAGGCCAGTGGTTCGATGGCGTCCCAGAACTCATAAAATGAGCCGGGCCATCCATGTGTCAGAAGGAGAGGCCGTTTGCCTTCGGCTTCGCCCACCACATGCACGAAATGGATTTCCATCCCGCCGACATCTGCCTTGAAGTGGGGGAACTCATTCAGCACGTCCTCCTGAGTGCGCCAGTCGTAATCGTTCAGCCAGTATTTGCAGAGATCCTTCAGTACCGGCGTAGACATGCCATAGGCAAATCCCTGCTCATTTTCCGGTGCCGGAAACCATCTGTAGGCCGCAACACGTTCTCGGATCGCGGCAAGCTTGGCGTCGGAAATCGAAACGTTAAAAGGGCGTACCTGGCTCATGAAGGTCCTCCTGCGCGGTGGACCCTAACGTGAAGGCCTCCCCCGAGCGAGGCTGACCCAGCGTCAGATGGAAAAACTGGTGCCGCACCCGCAGGCAGCAGTCGCGTTCGGATTGTTGATCTTGAACGCCGCACCGATCAGCTCGGTCGAAAAGTCGATTTCCGCGCCATTGAGGAACTCGAGGCTCATCTCGTCGATCAGGACCTTTGCGCCGTCCCGTTCAACGAGTAGGTCATCGGAATTCACCTCAGAGGCGAAATCGAACTTGTACGAAAATCCTGAGCAGCCCCCGCCTTCGACGGAAACGCGCAAATAATCGGCGCCGTCCTGTTTGGCCAGAATCGCATTAATGCGCTTGGCAGCCGAGGCGGTAAGGGTCACATCAGGGGCAATTGTCGTGCTCATAAGATATAGATAGGGACGTTTGGGCCAATGGAAAAGAGAGCGGTGTTTGCGACACGCCATGAAGACAGCCGGGGCCGTTATCACGACGAGGCTCCGTCTGCCACGCGTACGCCGTTCCAGCGGGACCGGGACCGCATCATCCATTCCACGGCATTCCGGCGGCTGAAGCAGAAAACGCAGGTGTTCGTGGCCCATGAGGGCGACCATTTCCGTACGCGTCTGACCCATTCGCTGGAAGTAGCGCAGATCGCGCGAAGTATTTCTCGCACACTTGGTCTGGATGAAGATCTGGCCGAGGCCATGGCGCTGGCGCACGATATAGGTCACCCGCCCTTTGGTCATGCTGGCGAGGACCAGCTGGATGCCTGTATGGAGCCTTATGAAGGCTTCGATCACAATGCGCAGACCCTTCGCGTCGTCACGCGGCTGGAGAAGCGGTATCCGAATTTCGACGGGTTGAACCTCACCTGGGAAATGCTGGAAGGGCTGGTCAAGCACAATGGGCCTTTGATCGATGCCGATACCAGCGTCGCAGACCTGCCGGCCGCCTTTCGGGAGTTTTCCCGGATTGAGGACCTGGAACTGGATCAGTACGCCGGGCCTGAGGCACAGGTGGCGGCCCTGTCAGACGATATTGCCTACAACAATCATGACATTGATGACGGTATCGCGGCTGGCCTGTTCACGATCCAGGAGCTGATGGAGCTTCCCATTGTGGGGGACGTTTTTCGGGGTGTGAAAATCGAGTTTCCACACCTTTCGGACCGGATGGTCACATACGAAGCGGTTCGCCAGTTGATTGGCATCTGGATCAATGACCTGGTGGACGAAACCCGGCGCCGGGTGAAACGCCTCCAGCCGGGCAGTGCGGCTGAAGTCCGCGCGCTTGGGGAGCCTCTGGTCGGCTTCAGCGAAGAACTCGCGGACAAACAGCGCGCGCTCCGCGCCTTTCTGTTTGAGCGCATGTACAAGCACTACAAGGTCAATCGGATGCGATCCAAGGCGAAGCGGATCCTGGTCGAACTGTTCGACAGCTTCACGGCGGAACCGCAGACCCTTCCGGCCCCGTGGCGTCAGGACGCGACCCAGGCGGACGCTTTCCGCCGGGCGCGGATTGTCTGTGACTATATCGCAGGCATGACGGACGGCTATGCGATTGAGGAACACCGGCGCCTCTGCGATCTGACTTCTCTGGCCTGAGGGTCAGGCCTGCTGCTGAAGTTGAGGAAATCGCTGTTGTCAGCCCGTCCCGATGGGCGAGCGTTCAATCTGCGTTAACGAAACACCCCTAAAAATTAACCTCACGAAACAATGCGGAAGGGACGATTCATGAGTCGCTATCATTACGGCGCCGATGAAGGTTCACCATTCGAGGACGATTATCGGGGGTTCGATATCCGCGACGATGAGACTGCGCGGGGACCGCTGATCCTTGCGCTTGCCATCGGCGTGCTGCTCGTGTTTGGCGCCGTTGTCTGGAACACCTATCGTCAGGGTGTCCGCTCAAATGGTGCAGGCCTGCCAAGCGTGATCGCCGATGCGCAGCCTTATAAAAGAATTCCTGAGGAGCGCGGGGGCCTGGAAGTACGCGATACCGACAAGCGCTTCTACGACCAGATGGATGCCTCGGAGAGGCCAACGGACATCGCCGAGCTTAATGGTGACGAGGGGGGTGATCTGCTGCAGGGCGGTCCACCGATCGACCTGCGACCCGAGGCGGACGATGAAGAGGATGGCAACGATCCTGACAATGGGATGCCGAATTCGGTTGCAGACGAAGTCGCTGAACTTGCAGACCTGAGCCGGCCAGACCGTGTGTATGAGTCCGCAGCCCTCGACCCGATCCCCACACCACGTGCGCCTCCGCCGCCATCTCGGCAGGCCGCACCGCAGTTCGCCTTCAGTGAAAGCGGAATCTATCTCGTCCAGGTGGCCGCTTTCCGGTCTCAGGATGCGGCTGAGGCTGCATGGCGCAAATCCTCTGCAGAGTACCCTGACCTTTACCGCGGCGCGGGAAAACGTATCCAGCGGGCGGATCTGGGCGCCAAGGGTGTGTTCTACCGCTTGCGTGTCGGCGGCTTTGCCCAAAAAACAGAAGCCGATGCTTTCTGCGATGCTCTGAAAGCCAAAGGCGACAACTGTATTGTGGTGACCGGATAGTGGCAAAGGCCTGCATTCTCAGCGTTTCTGGCCCCGTCCTGACCATGGGCGAGGCGGCCCTGTTTCGGGCGCAGAACCCGTGGGGCGTGATTCTCATGGGCCGCTCCTGCGTCTCACGGGACCAGGTTCGCAGACTGGTGGCCGATATATGGGATGCAACAGGCCGCGAGACGCTGATCTTCATTGATCAGGAAGGTGGCCGGGTGGCCCGCCTGAAAGCGCCTGAATGGCCGCTGTTTCCGCGCGGGGCAGACTATGCGGCAATCTATGAGAAAGATCCGGAACTGGGACGGGAGGCCTGCTGGCTGGGTCACCGGCTGATCGCCTCGGAGCTTGCTAATCTGTCGATCCACGCCGATTGCGCCCCTGTTGTCGATCTACCGGTCCCGGGAGCACATGACGTGATCGGCGACCGGGCGTTCGGGGATGAACCAGGGCAGGCAGCGGATCTCGCCAAAGCGGCGATGGCAGGTCTTCATGCCGGCGGCGTTGCCAGCGTGATCAAGCATATTCCGGGACATGGACGGTCCATGTCAGACAGCCATCTGGAGCTACCGCGGGTGACTGCGGGTGACAATGAACTGTCGAAAGATTTCGAGGCCTTTTCCCGCGTCGCGGAGGCCCCGATGGCGATGACAGCGCACATTGCCTACGAAGCCTATGACCCGGGTAAGGCCGCGACGGTCTCACCCTACATGATTCAGGAGATCATCCGGGGCCGAATCGG
Organism: Hyphomonas jannaschiana VP2; assembly: GCF_000685215.1. Taxonomy (GTDB): domain Bacteria; phylum Pseudomonadota; class Alphaproteobacteria; order Caulobacterales; family Hyphomonadaceae; genus Hyphomonas; species Hyphomonas jannaschiana. Next base: position 9,569 of record NZ_ARYJ01000010.1, on the reverse strand, counting down.
GTTTGATGGTCTCCTGATGACCGATGATCTGGGGATGAAGGCTCTGGGCGGCAGTCTGGTAGACCGAGCGGCCGCGTCGATCGCAGCGGGCTGCGATGTGCTGCTGCATTGTTCGGGTTTTCTGAAAGATCCGGCAGAAATCCTTGCGGAAATGACCGAAGTCGCAGAAGCGGCGCCGGTTCTGGCAGGTCGTTCGGCAGAGCGCGCCGCAGTGGCCGACGCGATTGCCAGCCAGGCTGAGCCCATCGAAGCTGCGCGTGCGTGGCAGCGTTTCCGAGAATTCTTCCCCGATAGCGGGGCGAAAGCATGAGCACCGACGCCCTCACCATGGAAACCCTCTCTTCCGACATGGAAGAGGCGGACATTCAGGACATTTTCCGGGTCGATGTCGGTGGTTATGAGGGGCCGCTGCACCTGTTGCTGGAACTGGCCCGGCGCCAGAAGGTCGACCTCTTGCACCTTTCGATGCTGGATCTTGCCGAGCAGTATCTTGTTTTCATTGAGGACGCGAAAAAGCGCCGGATGGACCTCGCAGCAGACTATCTGCTGATGGCGTCGTGGCTGGCTTTCATGAAATCGCGTCTTCTGTTGCCAAAGCCTGAAAAGATCGAGGAAGACGAGCCGACCGGCGAAGAGATGGCGGCGCGTCTCGCTTTCCGCCTGAAGCGCCTCGACGCGATGCGCGACGCGGTGAAGGAGCTGCAGAACGGACCCATCCTCGACAATGTCGTGTTTCTGCGGGGGACGCCGGAACAGCCGAAAGTCATCCGCCATACCGAGTGGAATGCCAGTCTCTATGAGCTAACACAGGCCTTCGGGGCGATCCGTGACCGCCGCGAGAAAGAGCGTCCACATGTCATCGAGCAGCAGATGGTTCTGCCGCTGGAACTTGCCCGGACAACGCTCAGGCAGCTTCGAGGGCAGCTGTCACAGTGGTCTTCGCTTGACGAGATCAGCCTGACCATGACGGATGTGGACCCGGAACTGCCAACACGGTCGGTGACGGCCAGCGTGTTTTCGGCGGCGCTTGAACTCGTTCGCGATGGCGAGGTCGATGTCCGCCAGGACACGCATTTTGCCCCGCTGTACCTGCGCAATGCGCAATCCCACCCGCAAGGGGATAGCCATGCAGATGTTTGAGAAGATTGAAATGAACGACGAAACGCCAGCCGAGAATAAGCCGAGCGCGGTCACGCAGCTCGCTCTGGCATTCCGACGGTCTGAAGAGTCGCTGCACGAGGACATGAGCGAGGCGCTCGCCGAAGGCGTCCGCCGGGCTGAAGCTGTCCTGTTCGCCGCCGGTGAGCCCATGTCTGCCATGCAGATTGCGGAAATCCTGCCGCACGGCGTGGAAGCGGCTGAAGTGCTGATGACCCTGCGGTTGCTCTATGTAAATCGCGGCGTGAACCTTGTCGAAGTGGCGGGCAAGTGGCGGTTCCAGACCGCGCAGGACTTGTCCTACCTGTTTGTTGAAGAGCGTCAGGTCCAGAAGAAGCTGAGTCAGGCCGCACTCGAAACCCTGGCAATTATCGCCTATGGCCAACCCGTGACGCGGGCTGAAATCGAAGCCGTGCGCGGTGTTGCGGTCTCCAAGGCGGTTATCGACACACTGATGGAGACCGGTTGGATCAAGATCAAGGGCCGCCGTAAAACTCCGGGCCAGCCTCTGACCTATGGTACGACAGATGCCTTCCTCGAGCATTTCGGACTCGAGAGCCTCAGCACATTGCCGGGCAAGGCCGATCTCGAGGCTGAAGGTCTTTTGTCGGACGTTATCCCGGATGGCTTCCAGATGCCGGATGAGGAAGCGCTGAGCGAAGAAGAGCTACTGGTCGATGCGGGCGGCGAAACCGAAGAGATCGAGTCTTTCGTGACAGACTTCATGGACGACGAAGACGTCGCTGTAGACACTGAACCGGATGATGCTGAAGCTGCGGAAACCGCTCCGGAGGTATCTGAAGCCATTGAGGCTGACGAAGACGCTGAAGACGGTGATGACGACGAGGGCATCAGCGTGTTTGCCTACACGCGCGCGCCTGTCCGTTCTGCCGAGGATGAAGACGAGTTCGACCGGGATGACATCAAGGCAGCCGTGATGCGGCTGCGCAAGGAAGAGCGGACACCAGAGCAACCCATTTCTAAGTGGCGCGACGACGAATAGTCATATGCTGACTTCGTAACGGAAGCGTCGCTCATCCTGGAACTTGCCGAGGATGTCTTCCTCCTGCGTGCCAGCCCCAATATTGTGGATTACGTAAGGGTGACCGGCAGGCGTCAGTCTGTTTGAGACGATGCCAATATGCGGCAGGCGTCCACCAAGGCGCATCGTGTACAGATCACCCGGCTCCCAGCCGTCGAGCGAAGCAGGCAGAGGCAAATCGGCGCCGTGCCTTTCGAAGAATCTCTCAAGGTTCGGGACACGGCGATGATCGATATTCCGGTCCGGCCGTCTGAGGCCCCAGATTTTGGGATAGTCCGCAAACGCCGTTTTCATGTCCTCATGAACGAGCTTCTGCAGGTCAACATCAAATGCGTCCCGATAGGCGCGAATAATGACGTCGGTACAGACGCCGGTTGAGCGGTCGACATCGCCCATTGGGTAATCGAGGCGGACATAGGCGCCGTCATAACTTCGGGTCACGCCGATCTGGTCGCGGGCGGCCTTTGAAAGCCGCACGGGGAAAGGGAGCGGCCGCTCGCCAAATGTCTTCGGCAGGAGCGGAAGCGCCAACGTGGATGCAAGCATGGATCGGCGCGTCTGCATGCACCGATCAGATCACTCAGTTCCGGCAGGAATGCGGCGGAATCTAGAAACCGTGGAATTCCGCGATTTCGTCGATGTCGGCGCGTTCAGCGCGCAGCGAGTTTACGGGATGAGCCGCGTCGGGCTTACCGACGGCGACGCCGCACCAGATCATTTCGGTCGGAGCGAGATTGAAATGCTCTTTCAGGGCAGGGCGCAGCACGCCCCAGCATTCCTGGAAGCAGGTGCCCCAGCCGCGCTCTTCTGCCAGCAGGGCGAGGGTCTGCAGGTACATGCCGGCATGGCCCCATTGTCCGTGCCCCATGCGCTCGTCGATCACGAGGAAGAGGGCCAGCGGGGCACCGAAGAAGCGGAAATTGTTGGAGAACCAGGCGAGGCGCGCAGCCCGGTCTTCCCGCGGGATGCCGAGAGCCTCGTACATCATCTCCCCGACGCGGCGTCTGCGCGCTTCATAGGGCTCCCACAGGTCCTTTGGGTAGATCGGTCGGTCGGTCTTCTGGCCGCGCGGGTCAGCCGCAAGGATCGGCGCGGCCATGGCGATGACATCGTCCTTTGCCTGTCCGGTGACGGCGATCGTGCGCCAGGGCTGGACGTTGCCGCCGGACGGTGCGCGCTGAGCCTGGGTCAGCCACTCGCGGACTTCGGCTTCAGGGAGCGGGTCGGGCAGGAAGGCCCGGGTCGAGATGCGCTGGTCGACTGCTTTGGAAACGTCCATGAAAAACCTCCCGTCAGGATCTGACGGGAGGTCTAACGGCTTATCGCCGGGTCAGCCAACAGGCTTCTGATCCGGGACTATTTTTTCGGGTGCAGGATCACCGGCATCCAGGTGTAACCGTGGACGAAGGCGCCCGAGGTGTAGGACGGCTCAGCCAGAACCTCGATGTGCTCAAAACGCTCCATCAGTTCCTGCCAGAGGATCTGCAGCTGCAGCTCGCCCAGACGGTTGCCGACGCAGCGGTGAATGCCGAAGCCGAAGGAAAGGTGACGGCGGGCATCTGCACGGTCGATGATGTAATCATTCGGCTTGTCCCAGAAGTCCTCATCCCGGTTGCCCGAGATGTACCACATGGCGACCTGATCACCTTTCTTGATGAGCTTGTCGCGCAGCTGGACATCTTCGAGAGCCGTCCGGCGCATGAACGCCAGCGGGGTCTGCCAGCGGATGGTTTCTGACACCATGTTCGGGATCAGCGACAGGTCGCTTTTCAGCTTCTCGAACTGTTCCGGATACTTGTTGAGAGCCCAGACAGAGGCCGTCATCGTGTTCCGGGTCGTGTCGTTGCCGCCGACGATGAGCAGGATCACGTTGCCGAGCAGTTCCATCGGCGTCATGTTCTTTGTCTTCTCGCCGTGGGCGAGCAGGCTCATCAGGTCGCTTTTCTGCGGGATTGCCTGCCGTTCCTGGAAGATCTGCATGAACGTGGTCAGGCATTCCATCATTTCGCGGCGCCACTGTTCTTCACCGCCCGGGCAGATGTCCGGATTGTGCATGTTGGTGACGACATCGGACCAGCGGGTCAGCTGGCGGCGGTTTTCGAACGGGAAGTCGAACAGGGTGGCGAGCATCATCGTGGTCAGCTCGATGGACACCGTGTCGACCCAGTCGAACGGCTCGCCGACCGGCAGGCTGTCCAGCAGGCCCTGGGTCCGCGAACGGATCAGCGGCTCATACTCTTTCAGCATGTTCGGCGCGACAGCCGGCTGAACGGTCTTGCGCTGTTCGGAGTGACGCGGCTCATCCATGGCGATGAACATCGGCATCTCGAAGTCTTCCAGCGGTTCGCCGAGCGTGATGCCGCCATGCTCCCAGCTGGAAGAGAAGCGCTTGTGGTCGGTGTCGACCGCCATGATGTCTTCGTACTTGGTAACCGACCAATAAGGGCCGACGAAGGAATCCGGCGTGTAGTGAACCGGGTCTTCCTTGCGCAGCCGGTCGAAGCGGTCCCACATCTTGTTCTGGCGCCAGATTTCACCGTCGACGACGTCGAGGGTTTTCATATCCAGACTGGAGGCCGGGGGCACTTCCTCGCCTACGCGGAGATAGCCTTCGTGAAGGGGCTCACGATCGGAAACTTTCGGCCTTTCAACGGCCGGATGGTCGATGGAATGAACTGTATCGGCAGCCATATTATATCCTCCTTATGCCGGTCTCCCTAGGCACCGGTCTGCTCGCTTGAGACGTGTATATCATGGTCGATTTAAAAAAACCATGACGCTTGCGTCATTTTTTTATGCGATGTGGCGTTCAAGCCGCGCCCTGTGGAGCGCCGTTCGCATGGCGTCGGCGAGGGATTTGCGTTCCGGCACCGTCAGAAAGCGCCCGATGACCCAGCCCGTGCGGCCATGTTCGATGCGCAGCGACGAATCAGGCCGGAGGGGTTCGTCGAGCTCAACACGGGCAAATCCGGCCGGCACGCTGACGCGTTTTTCCGTGCCATTGGCTTTGCGGTGCATCATGTCGACACTGCTGGCGGTGATGCGGATTCGCGTCTCTTCGCGCTGTTTGCGGAAAGACCAGCGGAAAGCGAACCAGATGGCGAGGGCATCCAGGCCAAAAAAGCCGATTACCGGAATGGCGCCCATGGACAGAAAAGCCATGCCTGTCAGGAAGCTGACCGCGCCGACGATGGCCATGACAATCGCGAAGCCGCGTTCCGACAAGGAGCGGTTTGGCGTCAGAAGCGCATCAAAATAGATGATCTCATCTGTGTCAGGCATCAGGAACATTACTTATCACGCTCTTGCCCCACCGGAAGCGGCCTGACAGACAAATTGCATGACCGAATCGACGCAGAAGAAACCCGCCCGTAAGCCAGCAAAAAAGCGGGCGCCGCGCACGCTCGGGCCGGAGAAGACAGAGAAAATCTTCGCCGCCCTGGCGCATGACCGGCCGGACCCGAAGACCGAGCTGGAATATTCGGATCCTTTCACGCTTCTGGTGGCTGTGGCGCTCTCGGCGCAGGCGACCGATGTCGGCGTGAACAAGGCAACGCGGAAACTGTTCGCAATAGCCGATACGCCCGAAAAGATGCTGGCGCTGGGCGAGGAAGGTGTTGCTGAGCACATCAAGACGATCGGTCTCTGGCGGAACAAGGCCAAGAACGTCATCGCCCTCAGCCAGAAAATCCTCGACGATTTTGACGGGAAGGTGCCCCGTACACGGGAAGAACTGACGACCCTGCCGGGTGTCGGGCGCAAGACGGCGAATGTCGTGATGAATGAGGTCTTTGGCGAACCGACCATAGCGGTCGATACACACATCTTCCGCGTTTCGAACCGAACGGGCCTGGCCCCGGGCAAGACGCCGGATGAGGTCGAGGCAAGCCTTGAACGTGTCACCCCGCCGGAATGGAAGAAGGGTGCGCACCACTGGCTGATCCTTCATGGCCGGTATGTCTGCAAGGCGCGGACGCCGGAATGCTGGCGGTGCGTCATTGCGGAGTGGTGCAAGTACACGCCGAAAACACCAGACCCGGCCAGCGTTTCTGCGCTCGGCCCCAAGGCGCCGAAAAAGAAGAAGTAACAACATCGCCTCCGACACCCATGACGGCGGCTGACCCGCGCATTGCTGGCTGTGCTGCAGAATACATCCGGCCACGGAGGTGTCGGATGACTTTCTTTTTAAGTGCGCATTTACATCAGAATGAGATGCTCAAAGGGGTGGAGAGGCCATGCGAATCAGCGGCCTCCAGTTCGCCTCATTTTCGCTAATCTTGCGTCACGCCGGGCGGGGAGAGCGAACGACGTAATAAGGGATGTGTCGATGAAGTATATTGTCTGTGCGGCTCTGGGCGCCGCTCTCTCGGGGTTTGCTCTGGCCGCGCATGCGGATGAAGAGCGTGTGGATGGCTGGTCGGGCGAAGGCGCGCTGAATGCCGGCATGACGAGCGGGAACACCGACACGCGCGATGTGGGGCTGACATTCGACGTCGATCATATCACCGGCAAATGGGACTATGGCTTTCAGGGGCAGGTCGATTATGGCGAGCAGGACGGGGTGGAGAGCCGCAACCGCGCCTTTCTCGGCGCCAATATCGACTACACGATCAGTGACCGCGTCTTTTCGTTTGCCCGCGCATCCTATGAGGTTGACCAGTTTACCGGCTTTGATAGCCGTTCCTTCGTCGGTGGCGGTCTCGGGTATCGCTTCCTCGGGCTGGACCCGGTGACCTGGGTTATCCGCGGCGGTCCGGGTGTGAAGATCGACGAAGTAAAGCGCGTTGTGACAGTGGATGATCTCGGTAATCCCCTGATCATCCCGGCAGAGACCGAGACCTCCATCGGCTTTGTCGGCAAGTCGAAATTTGCCTGGGCGCTGAACGACAAGGTCGAGCTGTCAAACAATACCGATATTCTTTACGCGTCGGAATCGACACAGATCTCCAATGGCCTCGCGCTGACGGCGCAGATCAATGGCTCGCTGTCGGCCCGCTTTGGGTTCGATACGCGTTACGACACCAATCCGCCGGACGGGTTCGAGTCGACCGATACGGCGACGAAAATCGGCGTCGTCTACAAATTCGGCGCGCACTAGGCGGGCGCCCGCTCCAGACGTTTCTTCACGGCCTCGGCGATCATCTCGCCGAGGCGCGGCCCTTCGACCGGGTAGAGATACGGCTCGATCACTTCCAGCTCCATCAGGACCAGCCGGCCATCCTCGCCGCGCACCATGTCGACACGGGCATAGAGCGGGGCTTCGTCCAGCATGGCGATGATGGCGGAGGCATCTGCAAGGTCGTTGGCCGGAGGATCGACCGGCGTTTCCTTGCCGCCATATTTCGACTGGATGCGATAGTCTCCGGGCACGGCCCGCTTGACCAGCGCGTGGCAGAAATCTCCGCCAATGAAGATGAAGCTGTACTCGCCCTCGTTCTGAATGGCGGGAAGGAAGGGCTGCACCATCATCGGGTGAGGCATGTCCGGGATGGCGTCGCCCTGCTTCAGGCGGTGCTGGCCGTCCGCGCCGGCGCCGACCTGGCGCTTGAAAACCAGATCGTCTGAGCCGAGCGTGTCAAAGGCCGCTGCCGCGCTCGCCTCATCTGCCTTGTCCAGCCAGAGGGTCGGAATGATCCGCGCGCCGCGGGCTTCCAGGTCCCGCAGATAGGTCTTGTGGATGTTCCAGCGCACGAGGCCGGGCGGATTGTAGAGGCGCGTGGCGGCCCCGATCCGGTCCAGCGTTGTGAGGAATTCCTCCTGCCGGTCCCAGTAATCCCACGTCGTGCCGATAATGACCGCGCCATAGCTCGCCCAGTCGGCCGCCGGATCGTCCCAGGAGACGTCCTCGATGGTCAGGCCCTGTGCGGCAAAGGCCGGGCGCAGGGCGTCCATCATGTAATCGTGCTCGAACGCGTCTTCGCGGCGGTTGGGAGTGCCGGGAAGGGTCACCGGGCAGGCAAGATAGGCGATTTTCATGCAGCGGCCTTTAGCATGCCTGCCAGTTGCGTCCAGCGGCGGGCTCTGGCAATTGCCCGGTTTTCAGCGGGAGATCTCGAATGGCAGATGTGCGTTTCGATGTGGTGGGCCTCGGCAATGCGATCGTGGATGTGCTGTCGCGGGCGGATGATGCCTTCCTGGCGGAGTGGGGCATCCACAAGAATGCCATGAACTTGATCGAGGAACCGCGGGCGCACGAGCTGACCAAGGTCGCCCGTGAACCGCTCTTCACATCAGGTGGAAGCGGCGCCAACACGATTGCCGGCCTTGCCAGTTTCGGGGCATCGGCTGCTTATATCGGCAAGGTCGCCGATGACGAACTTGGCGCCCAGTTCAAACGCGAGATGGAAGCCGGCGGCGTGCCGTTTCCGACGCCGCCGCTGACAGACGGCCCCGCCACTGCCCGCAGCATCATCTTCGTGACCGAAGACGGCCACCGCTCCATGAACACCTTCCTCGGCGCATCGGTGATGTTCTCGAAGGAGGATGTCGATGTGGAGGTCGTGAAAGGCGGCGGCATCCTGTATCTGGAAGGCTATCTGTTCGACAAGGACGACGCCAAGGAAGCCTTCATCCACGCCGCCGAGATTGCCCGCTCTGCCGGACGCAAGGTTGCGCTGACCCTCTCCGACCGGTTCTGCGTCGACCGCCACCGGCCGAGCTTCCTCCAGCTGGTCCGCAACAATGTCGACATTCTTTTCGCCAATGAAGAAGAGCTGCTTGCCCTTTACGAGACCGATGATTTCGACAGCGCGATGGCTTCCCTGCAGGCCGATACGGCGGTTGCTGCGGTGACCCGGAGCGAAAAGGGCTCGGTCGTCCTGGGCGATGGTGAGCCGATTGTGGTTGAGGCAGTTCCGGTGAAGGAAGTTGTCGACACGACCGGGGCAGGCGACCAGTACGCTGCGGGCTTCCTGTTCGGCATGTCGCGCGGCCTGCCATTGGTGACCTGCGCACGCCTCGGCCATATCGCGGCTGCGGAAGTGATCAGCCATTTCGGCCCGCGTCCGGCCGTGTCCTACAAGGTTCTGGCCGAAGCAGCGGGCATCTTTGCCTGAGTAAAGGTCTGCTGCAGCACCAACGACGCCCGTGAAGGCGCTTGGTGTTTGGGGTGAGTTTTCGGGGTCAGGGCTGACTTCAGGTTTCCGGCAGGGGCAGGTGTGAGCCCTTTCTCCCTGGGGCTTGTGAGGAAAAGCGAACGCCCTGCGTTCGCCCGAACAAGGGTTTGGGGATGAGGGGCAGCGTGCGGAGATGTTCGGGCATGGCGGCCCGGCCATCGCACGCAGCGGTGAGACGGTCGCTAGAGTACGCGGCGGGCAGCAGATGCCTCCGCGCTTTCTTCTGCCCCGGCATCCATTCGATGCTGACCAGA
>NZ_ARYJ01000009.1 GCF_000685215.1 Hyphomonas jannaschiana VP2 | reverse complement strand
TGGGAGGTGAGGGCGCTTCGTATCCGTCTGATAAGCGCCCATGCCACACTCTGTGCCATGACAGACCTCACCGATTTCATCACGCACGCTTTTAGAACGATCGCCCGCGCCGTGGCGGAAGCGGGCGTGAATGCGGATCTGTTCAAGCAGCCGGAGATGATTTCGAAAACAGTGAAGCGCCGCGTCTCGGCAGAGCTGAAACGGTTGGGCGTTCTGCTCCGCCGTCTGATCTTCCTCATGGCGCTGCAGGTGGAGCTGGCGCCGCTTACGCCGCGTCCGGTGAGCAATTATTTTGAAAAGACAGAAGGTGAGCCGAAGGCGCGCAAGGCGTTCTTTTCCGTCTTGCCCGTGCCCGCCTCAGAAGCGCCGGACTTCCTGCATGGCCCGGTCATCGTGCCGACACGTGCCCCCGTGCCCGCTGCGCCCCTGATCGCGCGCTGGGAAGCGATGCTCGACACGCTGAGATACCGCCAGCGCCGCGCAAAGTGCCTCGCCCGCACGATCCAGCGCTGGAAGGCGGCCGGCGAAGCCCGGCCCTTCATCGCGCCGATCGCCAAGACCCACACCATGCCCGCCGCCTTGGGGATTGTCTCAGGCGGGCTCACCGTGCAGCTGATCGAAGCCCTGAAAGACTGGCCCAGCTTCAATACGAGCTGAGCCTCGCCAACATCAGGACTTTTGCCGGAGCGCCATGGGCGTTTCCGGGCGGATGTGCTGGGAACGGATTTACTCCGTCGCCGGACCGCCCGTGAGCGCCAGAAGGTGAAGCACATCACTTTCCAGCCGGGCGCGTTGTTCGGCGACTGTCCGCTCCGCTGAAATCAGCGCGCGGCGTCCGTTCAGGAATTCGGTGATGGTGATCTCGCCATAGTCATATCCCTTCTGGATCGTCTCGAGGATTTTCCGGGAGGACTCCGCCGTTTCGAGCGATTTCTCATACAGCGTCATTGCAGCGCCGAGGGACTGGCGGGCAGACTGGACTGCCTGGAAGGCTTCGCGCTGGGCCGTTACCCGGTCAAGCTCGGCGACCGTGGCGGTGGCCGACATTTCCTGCGCATAGGCCCGGCGGGCCGAGCCGCCGATGGGAATGCTGACCCGCGCCATGACACTGGTTTCCGAGCCGCCAAACTCATTGCCGAAGTCGAGCCCGAAGGTCGGGTCCGGGCGCTTCTCCATCCGCGCCCGCTGCGCTTTCAGCTTCGCCTGCTGAGCCAGCAGTCCGGCGCGGCGGTAGGCAGGTGTGTCCTCGGCGGTCGCTTCAAACAGCGGGTCGATCATGGTTCCCGACACATCCAGCGGCGCAGTTGTTTCCGGGAACACGATGTCCGGATACCGCGCAACGAGGGCTGCGCGCGCAACTTGTGCAGCAGTCCGGTCCTGCTCAGCCTGCAGCTGCAGCAGCCCTGCTTCCGCCGCCAGCTGGTCCGCCCGGATCTGGCGTTCTGCGCCCTTGTCCACGGCAATTTGCTGGAGTTCGGCAATCCGCAGCGCTTCAGCTGCCTGGGAGGCGGAAGACGCCGACAGGAGGTCTGCCCGGCGCCAGGCGCTCCACAGCATCGCGAACTTCTCACGCTCGGCAAACAGGGACTGGTCCAGCCCGGTGCCGGCGAGGTCCGTTTCCAGCTGCGCCAGATTGGCATCGACCTGGCGTTTACCCGGCAGCCGGACGGTGCGGGAGATGCCGGCAGACCATTCCGTGTACCGGTTTTCCGAAGCGAGCGGATCATCGATCTTGCGCTGGCCGCCGCTGGCATTGATCTCGAACTCATACGGGCCGGATGCAATCCGCCGGGCCGATGCACTGGCCCGGTCCACATCCGCCTTGGCGGAGCGATAAGTGGGGCTGGTGCGAATGGCCTGTTCCATCAGGTCTACAACCGGGTCGGTCTGGGCTGCAGCCGGCTGAGCAAGAACAAGAGTGCCGGCGAGGGCAGCGGCAAAAAGGAAACGTTTCATTTCAGGCGTCCAAAATCGAGTACGGGTTCGATCCAGTAAGAGATCTGTCGGCGTGGGCAGGCCTGCCGGATGGTTTCCAGCACCAGCGGAATGGCGTTCTCCGGCAGAACCATCAGCACGGTGAAGACTTTCATTGCGCCTTTCACCTTCTCGGCCGTCGAGGCGAGATCCATGGAACTGCCATGGCCGAGGCCGTCCTGGCTGGTATAGCCCGGGAGCGGCGGGTCGATTGCGTCCAGCGTATCCAGAACGGTGGGCTGGATGCTTTTCGGGCAGACCAGGGTCAGTTTGCGTAGGGGCGAATCCATTGGACCTCTCCTTGCGGCACACCGGCCGGCGTGCGGTCGACACCGAACCGGCGGTACAGCACCGGCAGAAGGAACAGTGTCAGAATGGTGGAAGATACGAGCCCGCCGACCACAACGATCGCCAGCGGACGCTGAAGTTCTGAGCCCGGCCCGTGGGCAAACAGGAGCGGCACGAGGCCGAGGGCAGCTGCCGTTGCGGTCATGAGCACCGGACGGAGCCTGCGTTCGGCGCCCTGGCGCACGGCCTGCTCCGTGTCGAGACCAAGCGCGCGGAGGTCATTGAAACAGGTCACAAGGACCAATCCATTGAGGACCGCGATACCGAGCAGGGCAATGAAGCCGACCGATGCGGGAACCGAAAGATATTCGCCGGACAGGCTGAGGGCGATGATCCCGCCGACTAGTGCGAAAGGAATGTTCAGGAGGATCAGCGTCGCCTGCCGCATAGAGCGAAGCGTGGCGAACAGGACGACAAAGATCAGTCCGAGCGAGAGAGGCACCATCAGGGACAGCCGGGCCGAGGCACGGCGCTGGTTCTCGAACTCGCCGCCGAACTCCAGCGTGTAGCCCGCCGGCATCGGTCCGGAGGCCTCCACGGCGGCCTGGGCGTCCGCCACGAAGCCGACGAGGTCACGCCCGGAGACAAATGCCTGAACCACCGCATAACGGGAGCCATTCTCCCGGGCGACCGAGGCGAGACCGGCAACGCGGGAAACGGTGGCCACATCGGAGAGACGCACCATTTCTCCGGCCGGGTTGACGATCAGGAGATTGCCGAAGTCAAACGCGGCGCTTCCTTCCGTCTGATCCTGGCGGATGATGATAGGCGTGCGCCGGCCTGGCTCGATCACTTCCCCTGCGATGACGCCTTCAAGCCGCGACCGGAGTTCATCCTGGATGGTGATGACATCCAGCCCGAGGCGGCCTGCGCGGGTCGGGTCAATGTCCACCTGCAGATATTCGGACACATCATTGGAGGCAGTGAAAACGTCTGCAGCTCCCGGAACCGTGGAAATGGCTTGCTCCACCCGGCCTGCCAGCGCGGCGAGTTCGTTGGAGTCCGGGCCGAAGATCTTCACGGCCAGATCCCCCCGGGAACCGGTCAGCATTTCGGAGACGCGCATTTCAATCGGTTGGGTGAAGGAGGATTCGATGCCGACAAAATCATCCATGACAGCCCGGACTTCACCGACCAGCCACTCCGTATCCGGTCCGCGCCACTCTTCGCGTGGAGCGAGTTCGAGGAACATGTCGGCTTCATTCAGCCCCATCGGGTCGAGGCCCAATTCGTCGGAACCGATGCGGCCGACAATATGCTCGACTTCTGGAACCTTCTCCAGAATGGCGGCCTGCGCGCGCATGGCGTCGGCTTCACTCTGGTTGAGATTGATGGACGGAAGGGCCGCAAGCTGCATCACGACCGATCCTTCGTTCATGGTCGGCATGAATGTCTTGCCGGTGGCCGTGTAGGCGAACCCGGCAAAGACCACACTGATCGCGGCGATGGCGTAAACGATCACCGGCATGTCGAGCACACGGTTCAGCAGGCTGCGGTAAACCGGCGTGAGGACCCGCATCAGGAAGGTTTCATGCGTGCCGGAAGATTTGAGGAGGAAGGAGGCCAGGACAGGGATCAGCGTACAGGCGAGCAGGAGCGCGGAGCCGAGGGCGAATACGATGGCCAGAGCGACCGGAGAGAACAGTTTGCCTTCCAGGCCCTGCAGCGTGAGAAGCGGAACGAAAACCAGGCAGATGATGAAGATGCCGGCAGCAGTCGGCACGGCGACTTCAGATGCGGCGCGGTAGATCACATGCAGTTTGCTGGCGTTCGGGTTTTCGTGCAGGCGCTCAACCGCATTCTCCGTCACGACGATGGCGCCGTCGACGATCATGCCGATCGCGATGGCGAGGCCGCCAAGGCTCATCAGATTCGCCGACAGGCCGAAGAATTTCATCAGGAGGAAGGTCGCCAGCGCGGATGCGGGCAGGATCAGCGTCACGACAAGGGCCGCGCGCCAGTCGCCGAGGAAGACGATGAGGAGGGCAATCACGAGAACGACAGCGATCAGCAGTGCCTCAGTCACAGTCCAGACCGCTTTTTCGATCAGGTCGGAGCGATTGTAGAAGACTTCGATCTTCACGCCTTCCGGCAGGCTGGTCTGCAGTTCGGCGAGCTTGTCTTCCACACCTTTGACGACCATTCGGGCGTCGGCGCCGCGAAGGGCAACCACGATGCCTTCAACGGCTTCGCCAGCTCCATCACGCGTGACCGAGCCATAGCGGGTGAGGCTACCGAGCTTGACGGTCGCGATGTCACGCAAGCGGAGGACTTGCCCATCGGTTTCGCGAACAACCAGTGCGCCAATGTCCGCCTCGTTTTCAGTTGCACCAGTGGAGCGCACGACCAGGGCTTCTTCGCCTTCGGACATGCGGCCAGCGCCGTCATTGCGGTTATTGTTTTCGAGCGCGGTGCGGATGTCGTCCAGACTGATGCCGGCCATGGCCATGGCAGCTTCGTCGGGCGCGATGGTGAATGTCCGTACCCGGCCACCGAGCGCATTCACATCGGCGACGCCAGGCAGGGTGCGCAGGGCAGGGCGGATGACCCAGTCGAGCAGGGACCGGCGTTCCTCAAGCGAGAGATCGTCACTCTCGATGGTGAACATGAAGACTTCCGACAAGGCGGTGGAGATCGGGGCGAGGCCACCGGAAACGGTTTCCGGGAAATCTCCGCTGACGGCCGTCAGGCGTTCAGAAACCTGCTGGCGCGCCCAGTAGATGTCGGTGCCCTCTTTGAAGTCGATGGTGATGTCGGCAATCGCGTATTTTGCCTTGGCGCGCATGATGGTCTGGTCGGGAATACCGAGCAGTTCCATCTCCAGCGGGCGGACAACGCGGGCCTCGACTTCTTCCGGCGTCATGCCGGGTGCTTTCAGGATGATCTTCACCTGCGTCGGTGCGATTTCCGGAAAGGCATCGATGGGAAGGCGGGCCGATGCATAGAGACCGGATATGGCCAGCAGCAGGGCGGCACCCAGGATGAAGATGCGCTGCGTGAGCGAAAAGGAAACAAGACGATCCAGCACGGTCCTCAGACTCCTTCAGCGAGGTTCTTGAGCGCGGCAAGACCGGAGACGGCCACGTCGTCGCCCGGTTCAACGCCGCTGGTCAGCACCGCATCTTCCCGGCTCCGGGCAAGGACCGTCACCTCGACACGGCGGAAGCCGTCACCGGTGTCGACAAAGACGCAGTCCATGCCGCCGATCCGGACGATGGCGCGGGCGGGGATCACCATATTGGCTTCCTGTCCGGCGGTATCGAGCGAAAGGTCGACCAGCTGGCCGAGGCGCCACGAACCGCTCTCAGGCAGTTCGATCTTTATCCGGACGGACTGTAGGCGGGCGTCGATTGTCGGATCGATGGCGACAACAGTGCCTTTCCCTGCATTGCCGGCGAGGGAGACGGATGAGCCGATTGTGAATGAGTTCGCGACACGCTCCGGCAGGGCGACATCCAGCCAGTACCGCTGGCCATCAAAGATCGAGAGGAACGGCTCCGACATGCCGACGGCTTCCCCGGCGGCGACAGAGACGCTGGCAACTGTACCGGACGCAGGCGCCACGAGCTTGAAGCGGCCTGCGCTGCCGGCGCTGCGCACTGCGGCGAGGCGGCGCTGCGATGCGGCGAGGTTCAGATGCGCCGTCCGGGAGTCGTGTTCGGCTTCGTCTGCTTCCTGGGCAGAGCGCAGGCCGAGTTCGCGAAGCTCGGTGACCCGTTCGAGCAAATGGTCCATGTGTTCCGCCATGATCCTTTCGGATTCGACCTCAGCCCGGGCGGTCTCATATTCCGGGCTGTACAGCAGCGCGACCGGGTCCCCGGCTTTGACCTGCATGCCCGGAATGACGAGCGGTTCGAGTAGCACGGCTTCGAACGGGCTTGCGACCGGAGAAGAGTTTCCCGGCGGCGCAATAACGGTCCCGAACATCCGCGTGCCTTCGATTGTGCTTTCGGTGCGAACGGTTGCCGTTGAGATACCGAGCGCCTTCCGGCTTGCTGCGGTGACTTCAACTGTCTGGGAAAGAGCCCCCTGGCTGCAGACAAGCAGGGCGGTGGCCGCCAACGCTGTACGTAATACCCAATTCACCATCGTCTTCTCGCCGTTTCATGGTTTCTGTCCATGAAGGTGTTTCTGACAGCACTCTCTGACACGATCCTGACGCGAAATTGCGCAACTGCATGTGTGCTATGCGGATCAGGGGGCGGTGCGGTGCTGAAAGATCAGGCAGGCCGGGCGCCGGGGAAGCGAAGCGCAAGTCCGGAATATTCCGGCAGGCAGGTGACGAGTTCACCGCCATGGGAGTCGGCAATCCGGTCAGCGATAGCGAGGCCAAGGCCGGCTTCGCCGCCGGGTGCCCGGTCTGCCCGAATGCCGCGGGCTTTCAGCTTTTCCAGTTCGCTGGCCGTCAGGCCCTTGCCGCCATCAATGACGGCGAGTTTCGCCCCGGGGCCTGCGCGGACAATAACTTCACCGCCTTCCGGCGTGGCGCGCAAGGCGTTGACAACCAGTGTGCGGAGCGATGCGGCGACCGCCTCTTCCAGTCCGCGGAACGGGGTGGGATTATCTGTCTCAACCGACAGGTCGCGGCCGGCCTGGATCGCTGCGGGGGCCAGTTCTGCAACGACCCGGCGGGCCAGCGCGTCCGGCTCGATCAGGTTGTGGCGCTGGTCTGTGTCGGGGGCATTACTGCGGGCGAGCAGCAAGAGCTGGTCGACCATATCGGAAAGGGCGCGGACTTGCGTGCGCAGAGGCGCTGCATCCTCAGCGGGCAGTTTGTCGAGGGAGAGCGCAAGAATGGAAAGCGGGGTCTTCAGCTCATGCGCGGCATCGGCCGCAAAAGCCTCCTGGCGCCGGGCATGGCTGGCCAGGCGGCTGGTCAGTTCATTGACCGCTTCTGTAAATGGCGTGAGTTCGCTGGGCAGGGCATCGGGCGGCATCTGATAGCTGCGAAGCTCCTGAGCGGCCTCCTGCACATTCCCGGCGATCGCCTTCAGCTGCCGCTCGACCCGGCGGACCACCAGAAGCGCGCCTGTGCCAAAGAGCAGAAGGAACACACTGAAGGGGATCAGAACATGTTCCGTGATTTCGCGAACGGTCCGCCAGAGCGGGGGCGGATTGGCACTGAGCAGACCATACTCGTAAGTGACAAGAACCGTGAGGACGGTGCCCCCGACCAGGCCCGAAATCAACAGGCCACGAAGCAGTCTGCCGGCGATGGAGTTCATGACGTGCCCCGGTTTCCGAACAGGTATCCGACGCCGCGGACTGTGTGGAGGATGTCGTTCTCTCCGGCCTCGGCGAAGCGGCGCCGGAGCCGGGAGGCCACAGCTTCGAGGGCATTCGGCGTGACCGGATCTACGGCGCTGTAGAGTGCGCCTTCGATGCGTTCGCGGGGGACGACCTTGCCGGCATTGCGCAGCAGGATTTCCAGGAAATCGGCCTCTTTCCGGCCGATGGACAGGGGGCGTCCCGCCAGCTCTGCTTGCCGGCTTGTGGTGTCGAACGTGACCTCTCCTACGGTCAGGACCACCGGGTCGCGGCGTCCGGGACGGCGGATCAGGGCGCGCAGCCGGGCGGCGATTTCTTCCACTTCGGCCGGTTTGACGAGATAGTCATCCGCGCCGGTATCCAGACCGGTGACGCGGTCATCCAGCGTGCTTCGCGCAGAGAGGATCAGCACAGGCGGACGGTCTGCCGGCAGGCCGCGCAACCAGTCGATGCCGTCCCCATCCGGCAAGCCGAGATCGAGCATGATGACATCGAACTGCCCGACGGCCATGTGGTCGTCAGCCTCCGCGATCCCGCCGGCAATATCGCTGTCGATCCCGCGTGCCCCAAGGCGCTCGGAGAGCAGGTTTGCCAGTTCTCGATTGTCTTCAATGATCAGCGTTCGCATGCGTTTCGGACGTCCGGTATTTTAAACAATCCTATCCGCAAAAGCTGACATTGTCCTGACCGGTTGGCCTAGTTGTTCAGCGGCACGGATCTGGTTTCATAAACCGGCGTGCCGGACTCCAGGTGTGCGGTGATGAAATCATAGGTGATCTGCAACAGCGTTTTTCCGTCAATCGTGAGAGAGCGGACGGGAACTTCACCAAAGCTGTGTCGCGCGCCCGTAACGGTATAGAACGCATAAGGGATGTTGTTCGCGGCGGCTTCGGTCTTGATTGCCTCGGCGAAAGAATAGTCCACAACGTCATCCTGATCGCCATGAAGGATCAGGAGCGGTGGTTCCCCCGCATCCATGAGGCCGTCATAGATGAAACGTCCCCAGTAATTGATCATGACCTGAGGCTTCGGTGAGTAGATCGAATACTCGTCCAGGCCGTAGGTCACGTGGAGGCCGATGACGGACCCTGCGGATTCACCCCAGATGGCAAAGCGGTTCATATCAACGCAGAGATCGGCATCATTGTCCTCGATCCAGCGCAGGGCTTTCGTTGCGTCTTCGATCGAACTGGCAATCGCATCGGCTTGTGCCTGAAGGTCATTCGAAATGACGGGACCGACGCCGGAGTTCAGGATGGCATCGCGAATGGGTTGGAATTCCGCTGACGGAACCGGGTCATCGCCAATCAGGCGATAGTCAATTGAAATGGCGACATAGCCCTGATCCGTCAGCTCGGAGGCAAAAGAAGGCCAGGGCGGGGACTGTTTCGATCCGATCTCAAATCCGCCGCCATGCACCAGAACCACCAACGGCCGGGCCGTCGTGCAGGCTTCGCCAGACTGGTATACGTCCAGAAGAAGGGACTTCGATCCGTTGGCCAACAGGCCGCTGCCATACACGACGTCCGTCTGGCTCGTCGGCACCGCTGGGGGAGGCGGTGGCGGCGGGGGCGGAGGAGGAGGAGGTGGTGGTGGTGGCGGAGACACCGGTGTGCCGGTCGATGAGCCACCACCGCCTCCGCCGCCGCATCCGGTGAGGAGCGCCAGCGCCGACACGGAAATCAGGAGGGGCTTGAGGTATTTCATTCCGGCATTCTCCCGGGGAACCGGGCGTTACGGCGCATACGCGTCTGGCCCGGCATTGCCAAAAACCAAGGCCAGCGAAAACAATCGGATGACCTGATGACTGGTTAAAGCAATGACGGATCAGGCTGTCTATCTTCGATCAGCTGTTCGCTTAGCGGGATCTTGTCACTGCCACATTGTCCGCAGGCGCTGGCATATTGGCCTCGGCCCGTTTGCGGCGTGCCTTCAGCCATTTGTTGATCGCGGCGCGGACAGGCTCATCGTACCATTGCCAGGCCGCGTAAGAGACTGCCATCGAAATGCCGAGCACGATGAAGCTGCCAAGCGCGGGAGTTTCCAGGATGACCGGATATTTCCACGCAACCCGCTTGACCGTCTCGTAGATCGGGAAGTGCAGGATGTAGAGCGCGTAGGACATGCCGCCGAGGGTCGCGAAAGTTGTCTGCAGCCAGCGCGGCGGCTGAACAATCAGGAATAGCCACAGCAGCGTCGGCCCTACCATGGTCACCAGAATGATGTCGCGAGGGAGTTTCCAAGGCTCCGGCGCGCCAATGCCGTAAAACAGGATCAGCAGAATGAGCGGAACGGAGATGAGGCTTCGCCGTGAGGACGTTTCCTTCGGCTTGCCCATCAGGCGATAGATCAGCACGCCTGTGAAGAAGGTGCAGCCGACGCGGCCGAAACCACCCCAGAATTCCGTCCAGCGGGATCCGAGATCTGTCGTATCGTAATGGACGGCCATTGCGAGAAACAGGGCGATGCTGAGTGCCACGACGACCAGCAGTCCGCTCGTCCGGCGGATCAGCGGATAAATCAGGATGTAGAACAGGTTGATGACCAGTTCGAAGAACAGGGTCCAGGCCGGAACGTTTGCGGCATAAATGTATTCGGATCTCGGATCCATCCACGGAACCATGAGGAATGCCGGTGCCGAGTTGAAAAGCAGGTCGCCGAGAGAGGAGTTCGGACCATCGCCATAATAAGCGTAAAGGTGGACCGCCGTCCCCATCAGGATGCCGAGGATGTAGAGCGGATACAGCCGCACGATCCTGGCCAGCATGAACTGCCAGGGCGTCATGCCGCGGTCAAAGCGGGGCTCATAGGCGAAAGCGAGAACAAAGCCGCTGAGAATGAAGAAAATGTCGACCAGCGGGACCAGAGGGAGTGTCGGAAAGCCGGGCCAGAACATGGCGCTGTGCCCAAGGACCACGAGGATGGCACCTACACCGCGTCCACCATCCAGCGTCAGAAAGTTCTGGCTTTCGAGCCTGGTCTTCATTTCAACGTCCCCTGCAAGAGTTCTTGCTTGCCAAGGATGCAAGTTACACGCCGATAGAAGGCAGCAATAGGCCTTTCTCAACCCGGCGGGGGATTTTTGTCGTTTTGATGGCGTTCCCGCTTGCCAGAACTGGTCAGTGCTCGCTGTCAGACACGGACTGAGGGGCGCTATTGCTGCGGGAAAGCATCACGAACAATGCGGTCAGGGCGAACACGACAAGGCAGGTCAGCATGAGGCGGGGTTGCCACCACAATCCGTCCATCCTGTACTGGTCCAGCTTGTCGGTCGTGGTCAGTCCCGCAAGCAGAATACCACCAGCGACGAACCCGGCCGAACCGGGCATGGACTTGCATTCATCATCATCCGGCGTCGTGTCTGCCATAGTCGCTAGATACACCAGCAGAATATAGGCAAAAAAGCGTGCCCAATCGTGGGCGATCAGCATGAGCGGGAAGACCGCC
Source organism: Hyphomonas jannaschiana VP2 (assembly GCF_000685215.1). Classification (GTDB taxonomy): domain Bacteria; phylum Pseudomonadota; class Alphaproteobacteria; order Caulobacterales; family Hyphomonadaceae; genus Hyphomonas; species Hyphomonas jannaschiana. Next base: position 112,398 of record NZ_ARYJ01000009.1, on the reverse strand, counting down.
AGCATGACCAGGGCGAAGGAGATCGCCGCCCGCGCCTGAATGGACGTCGGCGGGATGTTTGCGCCGTAGCGCGAGGCGATTACCATAAGCCCGAGGAAGACCGGTACCATCATGGCGCCGCCGACGCGTGCCGCGGTTTCATAGAGACCGTAAAAGCCGCTTCCGAACATGCGTGTCAGTTCTTCGCTCAGCAGGTTATCGAAACTGTCGAACTTCCCCTCGTAGGCGAACCCAGCGCCGCCAAGATGCAGAACGGGGTTGGACGCCGGCGCCTCAGCCATGTTTGTGAGCATGAGGATGGCGACGATAATTGCGCTGGTCGCGAGGCACGCGCCGAAAGCTGTCCAGGACGCCAGGTCTCGCCGCAGGACAAGAGCCTGAACGCCGAGAGCCGGCAGGACGAAGAATACACTCGCCTCGTGCGTCAGCGACATGAAGAGGCCCAGCAGGGCAAACACCGGCGCAACGATCAGCAAATTCCGCGTCGGCAGGACGAAGCGGGCCGTGAGTAGGTAGATCAGCAGGATCAGCTGAAGCGGGTCGCCCAGCGTTTCAAGCAGGATGCCGAATGTCGCCGGGGATACAAAAACGGCTATGGAGAGCAGGATCGCTTCCCACTGTCCCATCCTGCGTGTGAGGCGCCACATTGCATCAATTGCGACAGCCGCAAGGCCAATGGCCACGATCCAGCTGGCGATGGTGATCAGGGCGTAGCTGGTATTGTCAGCGCCGACGAAGGAAATCATCTCGCCCAGGAGGCCGCGTCGGGCAAATCCGCCGGAATAGTCCCGTGCCCAGTGCGTGGCCCAGTATTCGTGCGGACCGAACCACTGGAACAGGTGCCGCTCCCCGCGGACGAGGAAGACGAGATAGAATGCCAGCGCGCCCGAAAGCCAGAAGCTGTGTTGTCTGCTGAGTCCGCGCATCGTGTCAGATGCTCATCTTCTTGAAGATCGCTTCCGGAATGTGTGTGATGATCAGCATGATCAATGCCCAGACCGGCTTTGTATAGACGGTGTTCTTGCCCTTCCGGACGGCTTTGACTGTCGCTTGGGCGACCTCCTCCGGATCGGCCGTGATAGGGCCGGGCAGCTTCATGCCTTCGGTCATCTGTGTCCGCACGAAACCGGGCTTCACCGTTACGACGTGGACACCTTTCCTGGCCAGCCGGTTCCTCAGTCCGGAAAGAAAGGCGGTGAAGCCTGCTTTGGCTGAGCCATATATATAATTGGTGGCGCGGCCACGATCGCCAGCAACCGAGCTGACGCCGACCAGTGTACCTGAGCCGCGCTCTTCAAAACGGTTCGCGAATAGCCCCAGGATGAGGGCAGGACCTTCATAGTTGCTACGCATGACGCGCGCTGAAAGGTCTGTGTCTTTCTCGTTCTCTGCCTGCTCGCCCATCAGCCCGACGACGCTCACCACGACATCCGGCAGCACGCCAAGACTGTCGATGAATGCCTCCATCTTGCCGGTATCCAGCACATCGAATTCATGCAGACTTACGGGAACATTGTGCCGCAACGAAATATCGGACTTGTCTGTCTCGAGGTTTGCCGCATTGCGGGCGGCAAGGGCGACGGCGTAGCCATCCGCCGCGAAACTGTGCGCGATCGCGCGTCCGATGTCGGAGCGTCCGCCCAGCACGAGCACGGTTTTCTGTCTGGAAGTATCTGTCATCACAGGACCAGCCTATCCGATTGGGCTGAGGAAAAGGTTTCCGCCGCCGACGTAGATTTCCGCATTTCCCTGAAATCGCTCACGCGCGTGTCAGATTTCGCCAACGTCTCAGCCTTCAGACGGGAGTCTTTGGCCAGGTAGAAGCGACCGCCATGAGCGATGGTGATCTCATCGAGCCGGTTCATGAGTTCGAGGCTTCGGTTATTGACCGGGAAATCGAGCGCCAGAGTGTAGCCCTCCATAGGAAAAGAGAAGCGGCTCTCCTGAGCACCAAATCGCTTCAGCACCGACAGGAATGACCCCTGGCCGGCTGCGCTGATTGCCTCAAGAAGCGCTTGCATGCCGTCTTTGGACTGCTCCAGCGGAATAACGCATTGGAATTGGGCGAACCCTTTGCGCCCATAGATCCGGTTCCATTTGAGTATGGCGTCCAGTGGATAGAAATAGGTGTCCCAATCCACCAGTTGCGTTCCGGTTTTAGAGCGGCCTGCGCGATAGTAGACTTCGTTGAATGCCTTCACGGTCCAGCGGTTCAGGGCGAAGCCGGGGGCATCCAGCGGGACAGTCAGCTTCCGTTTCCGGGGCGTCTGAAAGGGGGCTTGCAGCTGCTTCCGTGGTAGGTCTGCATGGGCAGCGTGCTCGCCAAGATAAACGAGGGAGCGGCCGAGCGATGCGCCGGTACTCAGGCAATCAATCCAGGCGACAGAATAGGTGGAGTCTGCGGATCGTTCGAAAATATCGATGGCAGCGGCGAGGTTTTCCGCTGGGATGGTCGTCTGGCGGATCCAGCCGGATTCGACGGGGCGGAGACGAAAGGCCGCCCTGACGATGATGCCAGTGAGCCCCATGCCGCCGACCGTCCACTCAAACAGGTCCGGGGTCTCATCCCTTGAGCAGCGCCGGATTTCGCCGTCTGAGCATAGAACATCGACCCAGTCGAGAAAGGTGCTGAACGCCCCGTCACTGTGATGGTTTTTTCCGTGCACGTCGGCTGCGATCATGCCGCCGACCGTGACGAATTTCGTCCCGGGCGTAACGGCTGGAAACCAGCCACGCGGAAGAAAGCTTGAGATGATGTCGGCAAGGAGTACGCCAGCTTCGGCGGTCAGTTGGCCACTTGCTTCATCGAAGGCCAGCATCCGGCTCATGCGGCGCATGTCGATGGTCATGTGACTGTTCAGGGAGCTATCGCCGTAGGAGCGGCCATTTCCCCGGGCAATTACCTGCCCGGATCGGACAAGCCCAGCCAGGTCCGCTTCATTTCTTGGCGAACTAGTCTTGCACTCGACTGTCGGATACCGCCCCCAACCGGATAGTTTCATGAGTCCGGTCCGTCAGAGACGAGTTGAGCGGATGAGAAAACGAAGCGGCGGTCGAGTTGGTATTTCACAAAGTAGCCGACGGCCAGACCGGCGATGGCGCCGACTTCGCGCATGAAGTCTGTTTTCCAGATGAGCCAGAAGGCTGTTTCAGAGGACCAGAAGATGGCGGTCGTGAAAACACCCATGATTGTATAGAGAGTGAATTTCCGGCCGTGAGCCTTCAATCCGGTTTGTATATCGCCAAAGATCCATCGCTTATCGAGGATGTATTTGACGACCAGGCCGGTCAACGTCCCGGCGGCGACGGCCGCAGCATAGAAAAACGCGTCGGTTCCAAGGGTGAGGATAAAGCGCTGAGTTCCAAGATTCACCAGCGTCGCAATCACTGCGAAGGCCGTGTATCTGAAGACAAGTTCGCGGACAGTCACAGGAGCACCCCGGCAGCCGCACAACCAACTCCCAGTACGCCGCAGAACAGGCTGGTGCGGTCTTTCACGGCAAACACGATCGGATCGTCGTGCATACCGCCTCTATGGGCCACCATGACCATACGATTGATCCAGAAGAGCAGGATCAGACATAGGCCCCAAAGCGCTGCTGGCTGGCTGTAAAGCGCGCTGACCGCAGGTGAGTTCAGATAGAGCGCAAGGACCAGGACGGATACGAAACCCGAGCTCGTTGCCATCTGGGAAACGATTGGCAAGTCGTCGATGATGTAGCCTCTGCCGGACGGCTTGAGCACTTCCCGGCTGGCGCTGTCGACCAGTTCCGCCTGTCGCTTGACGGAAGCCAGAGCGAAAAAAAGGAACACCGAGAACGCCAGAAGCCAGAATGACAGGACGATCCCCGTGGCGGCAGCGCCCGCCAGAATGCGGATCGTGTACAAGCCGGCCAGCGTGACGATGTCGATCAGTACCCTGCGCTTCAGGAAGAAGGAATAGGCCATGGTGACGGTGTAATACCCAGCCATGACCACGAGGAAAGGAGGCCCAAGGATGGTGCCGAGACCAATTCCTGCCATAAGCAAAACCGGTGCGAGCAGGGTCCCATGAGCAAGTGATAGATCCCCTGAGGCGAGTGGCCGGCGATGCTTGCGCGGATGTGCCCGGTCTGCTGAGAGGTCCAGCAAGTCGTTCAGCAGATAGACGCTTGAGGCGATCAGGCTGAAGCAGATGAAAGCCAGACCGCTCTGGAGAAGCGTCGTGGCGTCGATCCTGTGGCCCGCGATCATGGGAATGAAGACCAGCATGTTCTTCAGCCATTGATGTGGTCTGATCGCTTTCAGGACTGGGCGGAGTGATTTAGATCGCCGTGCAATGTGGTCGGCCTGCTCGCAGGCCGCTTCAGCACTCGCCCGTAACGCGCTGCCCGCATTTACGGTGATTGCCTTGGTTGCTGTTTTCCAGACGGCAATGTCTGCCCGGCTATCGCCCATATAGGCGTAGCCTCTCTCGCCGAAGCGATCTGTCAGAAATTGAGATTTTCGGTGGCCCTTCAGATTAAGTTTGCCGTCGGAGCCGTGGATTTCGTCAAATATTCCCAGATGCTCTCCAATCGTACGGACGATGTTTTCATCCGAAGCGGAAACAAGAGCGGCCCGGCCACCGCGTTTTTTCCACGCGTGAATATAGTCAATGACAGCCTGATTGTAGGGAAGGGTGACCGGGTCGATCCGGGTTTTCGCCGACAGGGTGCGCTTGAGTGCCGCTCGGCCCTTAAAGGCTTTCGGTATCAGTTTCAAAGGGGTCAGGACATCAGATGAGCAAGCGGCCCAGAAGGACTCGGCCAGCATATCCGTGCGGATCAGTGTGCCATCCAGGTCTACGACCAGAACCGGCATTGTGCCGTTATCAGCCAGGTCGCCGATGATCATATCGGCGCCCGCGTATCGCTGATCGCCGTCCATGGGGGAGCGGTCAGAATTCGCCATGATATACCCCGTCGGCCCTTGCGCTGTCTCCGCTGAGTGGAGTGCCGCCTGCCGTTCACCCTATTTGCTGGTTCAATTACTAAGATTTTGCAAGAGACGTGCCGGAAAGCTGCGTTTAACCAGGTGCTTAACCTTCTGTTTGACTGTGTGCATGAGGCATCCGGTGCGAAGCTCGCAGGGGCGGTGGCGCTGAACTTCCCGACTGCAGATTGCGGCTCTGAATGCGGTTCATAATCTGGACAAGGCCAGTGGGCCGGGTATTCCATTTGCACATGAGCCAGTATCACGACCTACTCATCGCGCTGAGGCGCATCACGCGCGCCATAGACATGCACTCCAAAAAACTGTCGAAGGACACAGGGCTGACTGCGCCCCAGCTTCTTGTGCTGCAGAGCGTAGCGGCTGCCGAGCGGGCGAAACCCAGCGACATTGCGCGTCAGGTTCACCTCTCTCAAGCCACGATTACATCAATTGTTGATCGGCTTGTGCGGGCAGGCCTCGTTGTGCGGGAAAGGAACGAGCACGATCGCCGCAGTCTTGAGGTCGTCATCACTGAAAAGGGCGCTCAGCACCTCGTCGGCGCGCCGGAGCTGCTGCAGGAAGGCTTCCAGTCGGCATTCGACCATCTTGCGGATTGGGAGAAATCCATGCTGGTCTCGAGCATGCAGAAAGTCGCGTTCATGATGGACGCCGACAATCTGGATGTTGCCCCCATACTTGAGGTTGGTGACATCAGCGATACGGAAAACTAGGTATCCTGTATCTGCTCCAGTTCATCTTCCGGTGGCGTATCCCACTGGATGTGGCGGTCATCCAGCACCACGATGTTGTCGCGGCTGACGATGGTCGCATTCGTCTGAAAACCCAGCAACTGTTTGGCAGGAATTTCCTTGTTCCTTGCAAGGATAATCGTTTCTTCCGCGGTGAAATTGGCCAGGCCGCGTGCGCGTTCGTTGCCGTCTTCATCGTAGATGTGCAGAACATCGCCCCGTACAAAAGTGCCCTGGATCGATTGAATGTCCTGGCGCAGCAGGCCGCGTTCACCATTGCACAGGGCTTCAGCTGCGTCTGCAGGAACAACGATGCTGCCAGCCATCTGGAGGCGATCGGTCAGCCATGCCGTCCAGTCTGTTGCCGGTTTGGCGTGCGCGACACACCGCGTATGCTTGCGTGATCCATCGAGCAGGGAGGTGACAGGATTTTCGGCTTCGCCATTTCCGATCAGGGTCGTGCAGCCTGAATTCTGCGCCATATTGGCGGCCTGCATTTTGGTGAGCATTCCGCCTGTGCCCAGGCTGCTGACGCTTTTGGTGACCTCCAGAAACTCGTTCACATCATTCACGGTTTCCACCAGCTGCGCACCAGGTTCTTCAGGGTTGCGATCATACAGACCGTCAACGCTGGTCAGGATGATCAGCGTTTCCGCCTGAACCATCTGGGCGACTTTCGCAGCCAGGCGGTCATTGTCACCGACCCGGATTTCTTCTGTCGTGATGGAGTCGTTCTCGTTGACGATCGGCGTGATGCCAGCCCGTATAAGTCTGTGTACTGTGTTTTTCGTGTTCAGGAATCGGCGACGGTCTTCGAGATCTTTCAGGGTTACAAGGACCTGGGCAATATCGAAGCTGTATTCGTGAGCGACCTGCTTGTAGGCATTCAGCAGGATAGGCATGCCGCACGCAGCAGCGGCTTGTTTATCTCTGAGGCCGGCAGTCTCGGGGGACTCGCCAATCGTGCTCAAGCCAAGTGCAACGGCGCCTGACGAGCAGATCAGGACTTCGTATCCCTGATCGCGGAGTGTCTTAACGTCGCCCAGCAGCTGTTGAATGAAGGCCCAGCGCGGTGTGAGCATTTCTTCGTTCGCCAGCAGGCTGGATCCGATCTTGATGACAATACGCTTCGATTTTGGCACGCAGGGCTCCCTTGTTCCACGGGCTAGCACCTAGGCTGCGTTGCTGAAGTTCGCAACACGATTAGAGCACAAAGTAACAGTATGTTGCGCCTGAGGTGCAGTTATCTTCCCAAAACCTATAGAATTAACAAACTATTGGCTATGCTGGGGGCCGGGATGCCTGCACTGCAATGAGAAACCGCAGCAGAAAATTTGAATTCAAAGTAAGATCAGCTTATGTGCGGAGCAATGATTCTTGGAGGACCTATGCACGCTTTAATGATCGGTTGTGGAAATATGGGCGCTTCGCTGTTGTCCCGGTGGGTGGATGTGCCTGGCATGTCGTACTCGGCGGTCGACCCTTTGGCGACCTTTCCGGACTCGCGTGTGGAAGTGTTCAAATCAGCAGATGACATTCAGGGTGGACCATTTGACCTCCTGATTATCGCGGTGAAGCCGCAAATGATCGCCGATGTCATTCCGGATTATCTGAAGTTTATTGCGCCGGATGCGCCAGCACTTTCCATCGCGGCGGGTGTTTCCTGTCAGCGGCTGGAATCGATCGTGGGGTCACGTTCTGTGATCCGTGTGATGCCGAATATGCCGGCCAGTGTCGGCAAGGGTGTCAGCGGTCTGCTCTTCAACGATAAAACATCGGACGATGTTAAGGAGACGGCGCGTACGATGATGCGCGCTGCGGGATCTGTCGTCGAGGTGGAGACAGAAGACGGTCTCGACAGGTTTACAGCCATTGCGGGTAGCGGACCGGGGTTTGTCTTTGAGATGGCCCGCGCCTTCATGGAAGCCGCAAAAGAGCTGGGTTTTGATGACGGCGAATCCCGCAAACTCGTTCTGGACACCATTGCTGGCACGATAGAGATGGCGAGCCAGTCCGGGAAGGATCTGGCTGAACTTAGAAACGCTGTTACGAGCAAGGCTGGCGCCACTGAGGCCGGCTTGAAACAGCTGAATGGTAATGGCGAGTTATCCAGATTAATGCTCGCAACAACACAAGCTGCGTACAAGCGCACTGTGGAGTTGCGGTAAGGAAAGATTATCGTGTGGCGGGGCTGAAGATTAAGGTAAAGTTCAAGGGCCTCTGCTGCCGGTGATACCCACGCAAGCGGGAGCACCGCTGTCATTGCATCAAATTTTCCGGCGTCGCCGGTATAAACGAAATACGAACACGGAAAAAGCGAGTCTATGAACTACGAAGCTCTGATTTCTCTTGCGATATATTTTGTTCTTATGCTGGCCATCGGCCTGTACGCTTATCGTAAGTCCACCAGTGACGTTTCCGAATACATGCTGGGTGGGCGTCAGTTGCACCCCGCAGTCGGGGCGCTTTCTGCTGGCGCCTCAGATATGAGTGGTTGGATGCTTATGGGGCTTCCGGGCGCGGTATTCGTATCCGGCTATAGCGCTGCATGGATCGCTGTCGGGCTCGTGATCGGGGCGTATCTCAACTATTTGTTCGTTGCGCCGCGCCTTAGGGTCTACACAGAGCTGGCTGACGACGCGATCACTATTCCGGACTTTTTCGAGAAACGTTTCCACGACAAATCACGTATGCTGCGTGTGTTGTCATCGGTTGTGATCGTCATTTTCTTCACGCTGTACACCTCTGCGGGAGTTGTCGCGGGTGGCAAGCTTTTCGAGGCGTCGTTTGGGCTTGATTACCAGCTTGGACTGTTCCTGACAGCCGGGGTTGTTGTGGCCTACACACTGTTTGGCGGCTTTCTCGCTGTCAGCCTGACAGACTTTGTTCAGGGCTGCATCATGTTCGTGGCTCTGATCCTTGTGCCAATCGTCTCCTTCATTGTCCTGAAGAACGAGGGTGACTGGGCGTCGGCTGCCGCATCCGTGGAGCCCGGCTACTTTGGCATGTGGCCAAAGGGCATGACGATCATGGGGGTTATTTCGTTGCTCGCCTGGGGACTTGGTTATTTTGGCCAGCCCCACATCATTGTCCGGTTCATGGCCATTCGGTCCCTCAAGGATATTGCCACGGCCAGATATATTGGCATGAGCTGGATGATCGTGACGGTGATTGGTGCGGTGCTGACGGGGATCGCCGGCTATGCCTACACATACGCCCATGGCACTCCCGTAGAAGATCCGGAGACGATTTTCATCATCCTCTCCCAGATTCTGTTCCACCCGCTCGTGGCAGGGTTTCTGCTGGCTGCAATTCTCGCGGCAATCATGAGTACGATTTCGTCACAACTGCTGGTGTCTTCCAGTTCGTTGACGGAGGACTTCTACAAGACGTTCCTTCGTAAGGAAGCCAGCCAAACCGAACTTGTTGCCGTGGGGCGGATTTCGGTACTCGTCGTTTCGCTGGTCGCAATCGGGCTGGCATTCGACCGGTCGAGCAACATCCTGTCACTAGTGGGTAATGCCTGGGCTGGGTTCGGCGCAGCCTTCGGTCCGATTATCCTGCTTAGCCTGTATTGGCGCGGTCTTACCCGCAATGGCGCTCTGGCCGGGATGATTGTGGGGGCAGTCACGGTTCTGTTCTGGCTGTATGCGCCGATCGAGATCAATGGGAAGTCCCTGTCCGATATTCTCTACGAGATCGTGCCTGGTTTCGTGTTCAGTGGAATTGCAGCCATTGTTGTCAGCGTTGTTGGCCGGGATGTGTTGCCTCATGTCGCTCACCGTTTCGGCGAAATGGAAAAAGCTATGAAGGCTGACTGAATTTGAGTGGTCAGGGCCCAGGAGAAGGGCTCAGGGGCTTTGCCTCAAGCGGTCATGATAGCTTGCGACAAGGAAGCACACTTCCTGTGTGATGTTGTCTTCCTGTTCGGGGGCCTCAATTGCCATTTCCGTGGCAGAGAACATGAGCTCGATTGTCAGTCTCGTTGCTGTTACCAGCCTGTCTTCGGCTATATCTGGCAAGGTCTCACGGAGCGCGTCGAGCACTTCCTTTGCGACCAGCTCACGTGACTCCAGGCGGACCTCCTTGAGCGCGGGAATGACGCGCATGACACGAAGAACCCATGCGCCACCGGGAAATGCCCTGGTAATTTCATTGACCTCTTTTTGCAGGCGAAGGGTGCTTGCAACGGTTTCCTCGAAGGTCTGCGTGTTCAGGCCGCCGTCGTGAATCCATGCGAAGACGGCTTCGTCCTGCGCTTCCATCAGCCGTCGTCCCAGTTCATGCAGAATGGCGTATTTGTTCGGAAAGTACCGGTACAGGGCAGGCGGAGTCAGGCCGGCCCGTTTACATATCATATTGGTTGAAAGGCGTTCGAAGCCCACTTCTGACAGAAGCGTGCCTGCAATGGACAGGATCGTTTCAAACGTGTTCCGCGCCCGGCTCTGGGATGGGGAAACCTTGGTTTCCAGCTCAACGCTATCCGGTGCCACAGATTGGCCTTCGGTCTTGGACTGTTTGATCGGTGCTGGCTTTTGCCTCGATCCGGACATGTTTCCTCTCTCGATGCCTGTTTCTTTCCTGTGTTCATAGTGCGCTAGAGAGCCTTTATTTCACTCATATCCTGACAATCAAGCGTGCCTTTCCGATGAGTCCATCAGGTGTCTCTGCGCAATTGGCGGCCGGGGCTTGGTGCATGGGCGTATTTCGAATGCATGGGAAAGGTGATTGTCGAATACGAAAAAAATGCGACGAGGTCTGGATAGAATCCAGTGGTGAAGCGTCACCACTCGTAGACGCAATGTATAATTACGGGAAGATCGAATGGTGTGCAGGTCGTTGTGTTCGTGCCTCTTGGCGATTTCCATTTCAGGCGGCGCTCTGGCTCAGGACCTGGCAATCACCGGCGTGACTGTTTTTGATGGAACGGGGGCTGACCCATACAAGGCAACCGTTATGTTCGATGATGGGCTTATCTCAGCAGTGGATAAGGCTTCGGGCCCCGCGCCAGAAGGTGTGCCATCAATTGATGGGGATGGCCTTTCGTTGCTTCCGGGATTCTTTGACCTGCATGTGCATTACACATTCGGTGGTGAGCCGGCGACCACGCCTCAGATCTCGGCAAACTACGCAAAGACTGGCGTCACGTCAGTGTATGACTTTGCGCAGGCACCTGAAGCGTTTGCGCCCAAGCGGGCATGGCTGGAGACGCTACCCGGGCCAAGGGTCAACTTCGCTGCCAGAATGAGCACCACGAATGGGCATGGCGCGGACTGGTCTGACAAGAGCACGACCAAATGGGTGAACACACCTTTCGCAGCCACCGAGGCGATCAGGGAATTACTGCCTTATGAACCGGATGTCATAAAGGTTTTCACGGATGGCTGGCGCTACGGATCAGGCGTCGACAATACCAGCATGAATGAGCCGACTCTGACCGCCCTGGTGGAAGAGGCACACGCTCATGGACTGAAGGTGCTGACGCATACCGTCACCAAGGACCGGGCAGAGATCGCCGGGCGTGCGGGTGTCGACGTGATTGCGCATTCTGTGCTCGACCAGCATATCGATCAGACAACGATTGATGCACTTAAGGCGGGCAGCACGGCCTATGCCGGGACGTTGGCAGTTTACAATCCAGATAAGGCCGGGACGCCTGCCTTTGAGCGGGAACATCCCTTGTTCAAGCAGCGGCAGGCACGTTTTCAGGTTGGCCTGGATAATATGAAGGCACTGTACGAAGGCGGTGTGATGATTGCGCTGGGGACTGATGCAGGTATGCCTCGCACGCCGCATGGCTATGCAACTCTGTCCGAAATGGAGTTGATGGTTCGCGCGGGCCTGCCGCCAGAAGCTGCGCTGATCGCAGGTACAGCAAACAGCGCCCGGGCCGTCGGAGTGTACTATCAGCGCGGTTCGATTGAAGTCGGTAAAGACGCTGATGTGGTGTTGATCGCAGGCAAGCCCTGGGAAGACATTTCTGATTTGCATAACACCAGATACACGTTCGTCGGCGGTAAGAAAGTTTTTGGCGAAGGGGCGCCAGAGCCTGTGGCTTCGGAGTATATGGCCTCATCGAGCGTGGACTCGGAAGTCATTGATGACTTCGGCAGCGAAGATGGCCGCTCATCGCGGGATACGCTTGTCGTGGGCGATCCGGATGGTGGGCTGGAGCGTAGCTGGCAGGTCTTCGAGATCATCGAGGATGGTGAAAGAGGTGGCATTCTCCATCTGACGGCAGACCTGGCGCTTCGAGAGGATGCCAAGGCGGGGATTGCAATTCCTATGAACCGGGGATTCGTTCAGCCAGCGGATGTATCTGGGTATTCTGGAGTGTCTCTGGATGTGCGCGGTGACGGTGGGGTGTATACACTCATGGTTTCCACGACGGATGGGCGCTGGGTTAGTACTTTTGTGGCTGGCGATGAATGGCGCACCGTTGAGTTTCCATTTGCCAACCTGGCGGCGCCTGCAGAATGCGCGGAATGGTCAGGTGACAATATCTTGGACATCAGAGTGCTGATTAAAAGGGCCGGTGGTGAGGTTGCATGGTTTGAGCTTGATGAGGTGAGGCTCTACTGAGTAATTGCGCTCTGATCCAGGTAGCTTAATATAGGCTGTCTGGGGGGTAATGCCTGCTTTCTTTTTTTTGGGAGGCCGTCCCGGTTTGGGAGGGCCTCTCTATTTATAATTCCTATACAGATTATGATCTTTCGTGCGTGGTGACTTTGCCTGCGCTGGTGCAACATTTGTGTGCAGTGGGCATAAAGTGAAGAGATTTTTGCGCTTATGGCGTGTCACGCAATGTTTCTCATTGATACCCTGATTTTGCTCAATGGCGAGCGAGGCGTTGGGGTCAACGGCGACCCAAAAATTCCGAACACAGAAAATATTCGTGGTGACGCTTTCGGCGCACCAAATGACGCAAGGAATGCGCGAGTGTCCGGCAGGGGGGCTGCTGGCAATGCGGGGGCTTGCGGGAACAAGTAGCTCAGGAGTCAGTAAGCTAATGAAATCCAGAGAAGATGAGGGGTCAATGAATCAGGTCGGGATTGCGGGTTCCGCAAATAAAGATCGGTTCATGCGGCGCTGCGTAATGACTGTATCGACGAGCGCTCTGTTGCTCGGCCTGCTTTCACAGGGCGCAATCGCCCAGGAACAGGAAGAAGACGACACGGCGCAGATGGAGAAAGTTCTGGTCGTCGGTTCTCAGATTGCCGGTGCCAAAGTATCAGGCGCACTTCCTGTGTCCGTTGTGTCGCCGGATGAGATCGAGGCGACAGGTGCCGTATCAGCCGATGAGCTGTTCCGCACCGTGCCATCGGCCGGAGACATTACGTTCAATGGCACCTATCTGGGCGGCGGCAACTCAAATGCCGCTCGGGGTGACGTTTCCACGGTTAGCCTTCGGGGGCTGGCTCAAGGCAACACGCTGGTTCTGATCAACGGTCGGCGCTCGGTCGTTCACCCAACCTCCCAGACCGATAATCAGACACCGGTCTTCGGGTACAATATCAATGCTATCCCTGTTCAGGGGCTTGCCCGTGTTGAGGTGCTGAAAGACGGCGCGGCTGCCTTGTATGGGTCTGATGCTGTTGCGGGCGTGGTGAATAATGTTCTCCGTTCCGACTTCGAAGGTTTGGACGTCAATCTCCAGTACGGCCTTGCCGAAGGAACCAATCTCACTGAATTCACCGCAGACATGCTCTACGGTACGGATATCGCGAACGGGAAGGGCAATATTTCGATCTATCTGGGCGGTACGACGCGGGATTCCCTGCTTCGCTCCGATCAGGACTACACAAATCTCGCAGACATGCGACCGCTGACCGATGGAACAAACTGGGCAGGTGTCGCCTGGGACAATCGTTCGACATGGACCACCCCCTGGGGGCAGTTCACGCCCATCGATACGTCCATCGGCACGATCAGTGCAGATGGTGCGGCGTTTACGGATGCAGCCGGGACTTTCCATGTTCAGCCGGAAGGCTTTGGAGAGGGCTGTCCTTACGATGTGGGTGATGGCATCTGCTATGGCGCGGGCAGCATTTACACATCTGCTTATCGCGATATGCGCAATGACCAGATGGCAACGTTCGATACCCTGACAATGCTGCCAGCAGTCGATCGCATCAATATGTTCAGCTTTGCGAACTATGATGTATCAGACAGTCTTCGTCTCTATGGTGAGGTTGGCTACTACACCGCAACATCGGAAGCTGTGATTGGGTCAAGCGGTTCGCTCGGCTCGGGGCCAATCTATATTGCACCGGACGCATACTGGAACCCGCTTGGCCCGGTCGGTTCGCCGAATCGTATTGATGGCCTCAGTAGTAATGTTCCGGATGATGGCGTCGGTCTTGTAATAAACGCTTACGCTGCTCTCGATGCTGGTACACGGACGGTTACCGTTGATAATGATCAGACGCGACTTCTGTTCGGTGCGAAAGGCGACGCGTTTGGTTGGGACTGGGATTCTGCCGTTCTCTACAACGAAGCAAATGTGAAGGATTCTGCGGACGGTTACGATTCCCGTCTCTTCCAGCAGGCAATCAATCGCACGGACTCAACAGCGTACAACCCGTTCTGTGGTGGTAATCCGGCGACACCGTCTGTCGGAGGGCCGGACTGCAATTCTCAGGAAACGATTGACAGTTTCCGGATCACACAGGTTCGAGAGAATAAAACGACGCTGGCTCTTGCAGACTTCAAGGTCTCCAAGTCCGACCTGTTCTCGATCTGGGCCGGTGATGTTGGTGTTGCTGGCGGCGTTGAGTTCCGCCGGGAAACCTATCATGATGACCGAGATCCGCATCAGGATGGCTCGCTGCCTTATTACGATCAGATCACAGGCGACCTTGTGTCTGAATCCAGCCTCATGGGGCATAGTCCATCGCCGGACGTCAAAGGTAGCCGTAATGTTTCGTCCGCGTATTTCGAAGTCGCTGTTCCACTTGTGTCTCCCGAGATGAGCATTCCGTTTGTGCAGGCGCTCGACCTGCAGGCGGCTGCTCGTTACGAGGATTATTCGGATGTTGGTTCGGTTTCGAAGCCGAAGATTGCCGCTTCCTGGGATGTGATCGACGGGCTCCGCTTCCGTGGATCGTGGTCTGAAGGCTTCAAGGCGCCGAACCTGGAAGTGGTCAACACGCCGCTTCTGGAACGTGTGAACAGCTACCCGGATTACATCCAGTGTGAAGCAGCCCTTAGTCAGGGGCGGATCACGGACTTCAGCCAGTGTGCGACACTGGGTGTGACTGTGGCCAGCCTTCGGTCTGGCAACTCGGAACTCGAGCCGGAAGAGTCGGAAAGCTCCTCTTATGGTGTCGTCTTTGAGCCGCAGTTCATCCCGGAGAAGTTCGGGGCCCTGACTCTCACTGCTGACGTCTGGAGCATCGAACAGAAGAACCCGATTGGTCTGCTCAATGACTCTGTGGCGCTGTCGTACGACTATCTGCTTCGTCTTCAGGGCAGTTCCAACCCGAACGTGATCCGTGCGGACCCGACGCCTCAGCAGATGGCTGATTTTGCGGGTACCGGGCTCGAGCCGGTTGGGGATGTGGTCAACGTGATTGCGCGTTTCACCAATCTCTCGGCACTGAAAGTCGAAGGTATTGACTATGGTGCGTATTGGGATGTGCCGGTGGGGCCGGGTGAGTTGTCTGTAAACCTGAATGCCACCTATCTGGATACCTATTACCAGAGCCCGACAGCAGAGGCCGCCGCGCTTCTTGCCGGACTGGATGACGGAACGGTCAACCCTTATGTCACGGTGACTGGTGGTGGCAGCCTTATTCAGGAAGATGGTCGTCCGGAATGGAAGTATTCCATGTCGATGTCGTATGATATCGACAACTGGAAGTTCGGCGCATTCTCGCAGTACACAAGCGAAGTGTATCAGACGAGTGTGAGCAGCTCCACTTACGGCCCCTGGCCGATTGAAGACCACATGACGTGGAACTTCTATGGACAGTACACTGTCGAGAATGACAGCTGGACAGATGGCACTGCCATCCGCCTGGGTGTGCGGAACGCATTTAATGAGGATCCGCCGCTCGCCGATACCTATGGCTACCTTTCCTCTCTGTACCAGCCGCTCCCGCGCTATTGGTATGTGAATGTGAAGAAGTCCTTCTAGGAAGGATTAACCGTTATGACGGGATCCGGGGTGGGGCAATTGTGCCATCCCGGATGTCCAACACGAGAGATCGTTGCTTGCATATTGCTCGCTCTCGTTTCCAATATTCACCGCAGTCGTGACTGTCGGCTGATATATCGGAACATGACAATACGGGAGGGCGCCTGGGCCGATGACTGAAACCATCAAAGACACGAAGAGCAAATCAGACGACATTTCGGAGGCCGTGAACGCGAATCTGGACCGCCGCCGCTTCCTGACGAGCGGCGCGTTAGCGGCGAGTGGTCTGGCCGCAGCGTGTACCACGCCTGCCGGAACGCTAGAGCAGTCTTCGGCGCCGATCGCGTCAGAAAAGATAAGGCCGCCGGATGCGCCGGAAAGCGGTGATCTTGATGTTTCAACGCATCGCGTTGAAACGCCAGGACCGAATGGTGTTGTCAGTGCCGGCCATCCGCTCGCCGCGTCTGCAGGTTTGCGGATGTTCGTGCAGGGAGGCGCTTCTGGTGATGCTGCGGTTGCGGCGATGGCCGTTCTCAACCTTGTCGAGCCCTGGGCATCCAGTATCGGCGGGAATGGCTTTGCGACCGTGTATGAAAAGCCAGCCGGGAAAGTGAAAGCCCTTATGTTCGGAGGGGCAGCCCCATTTGCGCTGGACCCGGAAAGTGATCCGAAAGCGTATGATTGGGGCGTCAGGGCGGGGACAACTCCCGGCGCTTTCGACGGGTGGATCGAGCTCATGCGCAAGCATGGGCGCCTGTCGTTGGCAGATGTATTTGCGCCCGCAATTGACCTCGCGCGAAACGGTCATCCCATCGATCCGTCCATCGCGCGTGTGATCGCCTATATGCAGGAGCGATTGGCGCAACATCCTACGACCGCAGCTGTATTCCTGCCGGGCGGACACGTGCCGAAACCACGCCAGATCATGACAAATGAGAATCTGGCGAAGACATTTGAGTCGCTGGTTGCTGAAGAGCAGAAAGTGCTGGCGAGTGGCGGAGACCGTGACACGGCCCTGCTTGCAGCGCGCGACTACTTTTACAATGGCCCCATCGCGGCCGAGTTAGATCGCTTCTTCCGGGAAGAGGGAGGCTGGCTCAGAAAAGCGGACCTCACAGCCTACAAGGCTGAATGGGCGGATCCGGTCCGAACCACCTATCGTGGTTACGATGTCTATTCGACGCCTCCGACCTCCCGGGGTGGTCTCGAAGTCTGTATGCAGGCGAACATCATTGAGAGATTTGATGTCTCTGCACTTAAGCCCGGAAGTGCGCTATTGTTGCACCTGCAGGCGGAAGCGATCAAACACGCAAAAGCCGATATTTATGCGTACACAGCTGACCCGAAGCACGCAGACATTCCGCTCGATGCAATGTTATCGAAAGCTTACGCTGCGGATAGGGCGGCAATGATCGATATTGCGCAGGCATCGCCATTCCCGGCCGTGACAGACTTCCGGACATATGATCCGGCTGCGCCGCCTCCACCTGGTTCAACTCACCGTACGGAAGACGACGAGGCGCGCTTCAGCGATACGACCAGCCTGACTGTTGTCGATGCGGAAGGAAATACAATTGTTATTACGACGACGCTCGGCGGTGGTTTTGGTGCCGGCGTTGTTGTCGGGAATACCGGCTTCCTTCTGAACAACGGCATGCGGCTGGGATCGACGTCGCCCTATCCGGACAATGTCAATTTCGTCGCGCCGGGACAAATTCCGATCCTGAACAATTCGCCGGTCATCGTCATGCGTAATTCCCGGCTCTGGGCTGCTTTCGGAACACCGGGCGGTGAGACGATCGGCCAAAGCGAGTTTCAGGTGCTCATGAGCCTGGTCGACTATGGGATGGGCATACAGGAGGCGATCGAAGCACCGCGCTTCGCGGTCAAGGCCGACCCCAATTTTTATCTGCCCGGGGCTAGGTGCCTACTTCAATTGGAGTCGCGGTTTTCGCAACAAAGTCTGCGTGCGCTTCGAGCCTTGGGGCATTCGGCAGATTTCGTCGGTCCGTATGCGATCGGAAGCATCCAGGGTGTCAGAGCTTACGAAAATGGTGCTGGCATGGCGGGTGCAGACCCTCGCCGCATGGCCATGGCTGCGGGTTGGTAATTGTCCGGGAGAGGCCGTGAAGTGGTCTACGAATACTCGTTTGAATTTTAGCTGGGAGAAATCCACGTGAATTATAAGATGCGTTTGAAATCGGCAGGGGCAGTGTTTGCCCTGACGGCTGTCCTGATAGTGGGCTGTAGCAGTCAGGGGGCGTCCGTCGAGGTCGAAAGTCCGGCTGAGACGAAGACGCCAGATAAGGTGTTGATTGATGTCACTATGACTGAAGGCACCAATATGTCGGCGGCAATGTCGCCGGATGGTTCCACCCTCATACTCGCTTTGCAGGGGGTGCTCTGGTCCGTCCCGGCAGGCGGCGGGGCAGCAACGGCTCTCACACCGGCGGAAATGGATTCCCACGAACCCGCATGGTCGCCGGATGGGTCACTGATCGCGTTTTATACTTATGCCAGCAATGGCTTCACAATCTGGACGATGAAGCCGGATGGCTCGGAACTGACCCAGCGGACTTTCGGCCCCTCGGACGCCCGTTATCCAACCTTTACGCCTGATAGTAAAAGTATCCTCTACTCTGCTGACACCGAAGGTGGATACCAGGTCTGGTCGCTTGCGCTGGATGGTGAGACTGAGCCGCGGCAACTGACAGTCTCCGACGAGACGGGGTATGAAACGCCGCTAACGCCTTATTTTTCCGGCTTTGGTAACGCAGTTTATCCCGCCCTGTCGCCAGACGGTTCGAAGCTCGCTTTTGTGATCGATGGTCAAATGGATGCGCTCGTCGTCCGCGATATGGATACGCAAGAAGCATTCTCGATTGCGTACACGGCGAACACGCTAGGTGCACCGGTCTGGGCTGAAGACGGACAGTCACTTTACATTGCAGGGTTGCTGGGACGCGAAGGTCGTGTCGCGCAGGCATTCACGGATGGTTCCGACGCAAAACTACTCGTTGAGGGAGGAGACGTATTTCCCTTTCGTCCGTCGGTTCTGACAGATGGCTCGGTCCTCTATACAGCCGATGGCAA
Organism: Hyphomonas jannaschiana VP2; assembly: GCF_000685215.1. Classification (GTDB taxonomy): domain Bacteria; phylum Pseudomonadota; class Alphaproteobacteria; order Caulobacterales; family Hyphomonadaceae; genus Hyphomonas; species Hyphomonas jannaschiana. The sequence goes on along the minus strand of NZ_ARYJ01000009.1, from coordinate 93,465 downwards.
GGTGAAAGTTATTGCGCCGGACGCTGACGCGCCAACCAACATCGAGTTCACGGCTTCAGTGGAGTTGGATCGAACGCCTTACAAGCGCAGGACGTATGACCTGACGTCCACGGAGGCAACGCCCGCACTGGGTGTGATTGATCCGACACTCTCGCCCGATGGCAAAAAAGCTGTGTTCACGGCCATTGGAGACCTCTGGATCGCTGACCTTGAATCTGGGGAGACAAAGCAGGTCACAGACGATGATTTTATCGATCTGTCACCAAACTGGTCTCCTGATGGGAGCGCCATTGCTTTTGTCAGCGACCGCGGCGGCAAGTCCGACATCTGGCTGATGGATGTTGAGTCAGGCGCTCTCGAGCAGCTGACCGACGGTGCGCGTCCCGCCAACTCGCCGATCTGGTCACCTGATGGAACGCGTATCGCTTATCTTTCCGATGCGATGGTCACGATTTTTCTGGGCGCAACCGTCAACATCATCGATGTCTCGACAGGCGGCGAGACAATCGTGTCGGAACCAATCTTCGGGCCAAGCCCGCCGGCCTGGTCCAGTGATGGGGAAACAGTTCTGGTCGTCAGCCGGCTTCCCCAGACCAACAGGTTTCGGGAAGGCTACAATGCCTTGTTCCTGATGCCAGTTTCCGGTGAAGGCGAGACGCATTGGGTCGCGCCTGAGGGAATGGACGCGTCTCTTGGCCGACGCCAGTGGAACCGTCCGGCCTGGTCTTCAGACGGCATGATCGTTTACCGGTACAAGGGCGCACTCTATATGGCGTCGCTCTCAGGAGACGGGGAACTCGGAGAGGCCACGCTTGTGGCGTCTGTAGGTGAAAACCCGAACTGGTCCGCGGATGGTAGCAAGCTGATCTATATCGATGGTGCTGACATCATGCTGTATGATCGTGGCACCGGAGAGACGCGTACTCTCGACATAAAGCCCAAGTGGCATCGCGATATGCCGGATGAAGATTACACCATCCGCGCCGGGCACATGCTGGATGTGGCTGCAGGTGAGTATGTTGAGAATGTCGACATTCTTGTTGAAGACGGCGTGATCAGTTCGATCGTGCCTGCTGGCTCGGTGGAGCAGGTGGGCACTCTGGTCGATGCGTCCGATCAATATGTGATCCCCGGGCTTATCGAAAGCCACACGCACCAATCGATCAGTCAGGGCAAAGCGCTTGGCGATATATGGTTCAAATATGGAATCACCACGGTGCGGGAGACCGGGGATGACCCCTATCATGCCGTCGAGCGGAGAGAGGCTGCCGATGCCGGTAGGCGGGCCGCGCCGCGGGTATTCACGGCCGGGCCGCTCAATGAAGGGGCGCGTGTCTCCTATGGCGTTTCGGAAACGGTTGGAACGGTGGAGGAGGCTAGGGATTCCATGCGCCTCTCCACCGAACTCAAACTGGACCTCTACAAGAGCTATGTGCGCCAGGATTACACCGTTCAGAAAACAGTGATCGAACTGGCACATGAGTCCGGTATTCCGGTTACCGGGCATGAGCTTTATCCGGCCGTTGCGAATGGTGTGGACCAGATGGAACACTTCGGCGCGACAAGCCGCCGGGGATACTCCCTCAAGAGTTCTTTGACCGGGCATTCCTACCAGGATGTCGTTGCCCTGATCTCCCAGTCTGGAATGTACGTAACGCCGACGCTCGCCATGGGCAGACGCGCGGGTCCCGAGTTCGTACAGGCTGGTCAGGAAGCTCTTGTGGAAATTATCGACAATGGAGGGAAAATCGTTGCCGGTACGGATTCGCCATTCGTTCCTTATGGCGCTTCGTTACATGACGAACTGGCAGTCTATTCAGATGCCGGGGTTCCGAATGCCACCGTACTGAAGCTGGCAACAAGTCAGGCCGCAGAAGCGATCGGTGTTGGCGGCCAACTGGGCCAGATCGCTCCGGGATACTTGGCTGACATAACCATTCTTGACGGTGACCCTCTCGCAGACATTTCGAACACGCTGACTGTGAGCGAAGTTATGAAGAATGGGGAGATCGTTTACTCCAGACCAGAGTGAGTCTGAGACCGATCCGTGCAGACAATCAAAAAGGAGGCGTTCCTTAGTCCTGATCGCTTGTCGATGTAGTGCGAAGCCTTCGTCTGGAAGGATTGAAATTTTCGCATTTGGCCGGACATATTGCTTCACAAATGCGCATGAGTAGCGGAATGCCCACACATCGCATCCTCAGGCTTGTCTTGGTTGTTCCCGTTCGGATGGCTAGGCAGGCGGGGTGTTGAAGTGCGAGCCGGGTTTTGAGCAAGTCCAATACGAAGTCCATGCCCTCGGTTCCGGACGCGGTGCACGCTGCCGGGCCAGCGGCACTCAAGGACTCACCGAACTTTGAGCAGCTCTACCGGGTCTACTGGAAGGATCTCTGCGGGCACCTGCGGCGAATGTTCGGGGCGGGCCCGCCTGAGCCTGAGGATGCGGTGCAGGCCGCGTTTATCCGTTATGCGGCCCTTGAGGAGCCGCAGAAGGTGAGGAACCCGCGAGCGTTCCTGCTCGTGACTGCGCGAAATATCATACTGGACCAGAAACGCCGTTCAGGGCGGCATATGGCGTATGCGAAGGCAGTCCTTGCTGAAAATTCTGGTCCTCAATTGGATGATATATCCCCTGAGCGCGTCCTACTTGAGAAAGAGCGTTTTGAGGCAATCAATGAAGCATTCCGAAAACTGCCGGAAAAACAGCAGGTTATCCTGACCTTGCGGCGGCAGCACGGGTATACTTATCAGCAGATTGCCAACGAAACGGGTTGGTCATATGGCGACGTCTACAGGCAGATGGAAAAGGCGCTCGCCAGCCTTTCGCAAGCGCTCAAGCGCTAGCGGTTTGGGAGGGAACATTCAGTTTGAGTAAGCCGGATTCCAACGAAAACAAAGGCTTCTCCGAAGATGTGGAGGCGCAGGCGCGATCCTGGGTGACGTATCTGCATTCCGGAGATGCCACGGAAGAAAAGCTCGCAGAGTTCGAGACCTGGCTGGCGGCCGATACCTGCAACGTCATTGCCTATCATGACTATGAGCAGATCATGATGGACTTGGGCGTGCCTTGCGGTGTCCTGGGAGAACAGGAAACCGGACCATCCGTGACTCCCCTCAGCCAGGAATCCAGGCGCGCGTCTGGTCGCTTTTCACCACGTGCTCTGGCCGGAGGGGTCATGGCAGCTGCATTCGCGCTGGCCGCGACCATTGGCGTCTCCCTCCATGGCAGACCGGCAACTGATCCCGGTCTGACGGTGGCTGAGCAGCAGGTTTTCGAAACTGCTGTCGCGGAAGTCCGCGATGTAACCTTGCCGGATGGCACGGTTGTCACGCTGGGGGCAAAATCGCGTCTCGGTTATAAATTCGAGGATGGTCTCAGGACTGCCGAGCTTCTCGACGGCGAAGCCTTTTTTGACGTCGCCAAAGACGAGGCACATCCTTTCTATGTGCAGGCCGGAGACCGCCTGGTGCGCGTTGTGGGAACCCGGTTCGATGTCCGCGAGACATCTGACACGGTTATGGTGACCGTGGCTGAAGGGATCGTGCAGGTGATGAAGGGGCAGGACCCGCAAATCGCCGAAAGCCAGCATCAGGTGCTTCCGAAGGACGTGCTGACTGCCGGGGATCAGGTGGTCGCGTCGATTGGCAGTGGCCAGCGGCGCACCGGAGGTGTCGAACCGGATTCCGTCGCTAGCTGGCGCGAGGGCTGGCTGGCTTATGAAGATGTCAGCCTTGGCGATATTATTGGTGATATTCGCCGTTACGATCGCCGGGCCTATGATTTTTCGGATCCGCAGCTGGGGCAGATGCGGGTGACGGCGGCGTTTGGCGCTGACAGGCTTGATCAGTTCCTTTTCGCGCTGGAGGCTTCATATCCTCTTTCGGTAGACATGAGCGATCCCGCGAAAGTTGTATTCAGGCCGGCGGACTGAACGGCCAGATTTTCACCTGACAAAATCATGGACAAATGCGCGTATTTTCCGCGCGTGGTGCTGTTGAATACAGGGCAGTTTGTGCGGGTAATCGTGCGCTCCTTCTGGTTCACGGACATACTTCTGTCGACGGGATAGATGATGTCCTTCGGTCGTCAGGTTCCTCTGGGTGGCCCTGCATCAAGGCCCTTGGGACCCTGTCGCTATGTCATTCGAAGCCTTTTCGAACCATTGAGGGGTGAACTCAGGATGTCGAATGTCAGAAGACCGCTCAGTAGAGCTGGCCTGGCTGGTGTGATGTCCTTGGTCATCCTGCAATTCCTGTCGGCATTCGCAGACCCGGATGAAACAGGGATGGCATACTACCGGATCGACGCCCAACCGCTGGCGCGTGCGTTGATGGAGTACTCTGAGCAAGCGAAGGTGGTGCTGGTCGTTCCTGCCGGCATGCTGGAGGGAAAGACCTCAAATGCTATCGAGGGATGGTTGGTCGGTGATGCCGCCCTTGAGATGCTGCTCAAGGGGACGGGCCTGAGTGCCGAACGTCTGGAAAACGGTGCTTTGACTTTGCAGTCTGAGCTTATTGAAGAGCCAACCTTGCCGCCAGCGAAGGCAGTCCAGGCCACGTCACCAAAACAGCCTGACCCGTCAGTGTCCGGGCATGCAAAAATTGCAGAGATACAAGAGCACGAAAGTATTCAGAGCGCGGTCATTGTAACCGGTGTTCGGGGAGCTCCCAGAATACTGGTCAGCAGTCCCACGCCGGTCGATGTGTTCGGGGGTGAGGACCTTAAAACCGGAGGACCTGTCGGTATCTTCGAGTCGATCCGCTATCTGGTGCCCTCGTTCAACCTGCCGGCCCGGAGTGGCGGGGGCACGGCGGCTGTTATCGCGTCGGGTGGCATAAGAGGCCTCAACCCTGATCACACTTTGATTTTGGTGAACGGGAAAAGGCGGCACAAAACAGCGCTGATCAACTCAGTGTCGTCGCTGTATAACGGCGCCGCCGGAGTAGACGTCAATATGCTGCCGGCTTCGGCAATCGAACGGATTGAAGTTCTTCGCGATGGCGCTGCGGCGCAATATGGATCCGATGCGATTGCCGGTGTCATCAACTTCATTCTGAAAGATGCCCCCGATGGCGGGGATGTATCCATCAGTACAGGGCAGAACTTCGACCGGAACGATGGGGAATATGTCAATCTGTCCATGAGCCGGGGGATGGCGGTTGGGCCGACCGGCAGCCTGAACCTGTTTTACAATTATATGGACCGGGAAGAGTCCAATCGGGCCGTGCCTATATCCGACCGCATAAATCTCTATCCGTTGCTGGAGAACGGCGCGCGTGACCCGAGGGAGGCAACCATCAACCGCATGGTTTCCCAGAACTATGGCTCATTCCCGCAAATGTCGCATGTTTTAGGTGCAAACCTGGTGCGGGATCTGGCCGGTGCGGAGGTCTATTCTTTCGGAACGTATGGTTTTCGGAAGTCAGTGCTCAATTGGTCTTTCCGCGCGCCGACACGCGACGTGACTTTGCCCGAAGTGTATCCTGACGGTTTCAGGCCCCGCCTGATTATCAAAGAGAACGATTTCGAACTTGCGACCGGAATTCGCGGGGAGACGGCCCAGGGCTGGAACTGGGACATCTCGTCAAATTTTGGGTCAGACAATAGCGATTGGGAAAACATAAACGGCCTGAACGCCAGCCTCGGGCCGGACAGTCCAACGTCGTTTCATATTGGCGAACTGATTTCTTCGGAATGGGTCAATGCGCTGGATCTGACGAAGCGCTATGCGTTCAGACGTGGTGGCACCTTGCAGGTCTCTTTGGGTCTCCAGCACCGGCTGGAGACATATGAGGTTCGCGAAGGTGACGAAGCCAGCTGGATTGCCGGTGACTATGTTCGGCCGGAAGGCCAGCCCTTCGCGGGAGAGCTTCTTACGCCCGGTGCACAAGCCACACCCGGTTTCCGGTCTGACGATGCGGGCAGAAATCAGCGGACCAATCTCAGCGCCTATGGCGAACTTGGCTGGAACCCGGCCCGTAAAGTCTTTCTGGGTGCCGCCCTTCGTTATGAACGCTTCGATGATGAAGCAGGCGATGAACTGATCTACAAGGTGAATGGCCGGTATGAGATAGCCAACTGGGCGGCGATACGTGCATCTTACAATACCGGATTCCGCGCTCCGACTTTAGCGCAGCAAACCTACTCATCCACGACCAGCCAGTTTCGCGATCTGGACGGTGACGGAGATGCGGAGCTGTTGCTTCTGAAAAATCTGCCGGTGAATTCCCCCGCCGCGAAGGCGCTCGGCGCAACGCCATTGCACCCCGAAACATCCAGGAATCTGAGTGTCGGATTTACGCTGTCGCCGTGGCGTGATTTGTCGATCACGACAGACCTCTACCAGATTGATTTGGATGACCGGATTGCGGTGACCTCGGCTTTCTCTCCTCTGGACCCTCATCTTTCCGCTGACGGAGTGACAAGTGTTGGAGAGCAGATCCAGCGATTGCTGACAGAGAATGGCCTCTCACCGGACATCAGCGGGCAGTATTATACAAATGCCATCGATACCCGAACACGCGGTGTGGATGTCGTTGTGACCTATCGGCGGAACACCGATTTCGGCGATTTCAGCTTTATCGGCGGCTACAACAAGAATGAGACGGACATCCGTCACATCATGGAAAATCCGCCAGAGCTTGAGGCGCTTGGAGACATAGAGATCTTCGACCGCAGCAAACGGGCCGCGCTGACGGATACAATTCCGGACTCGAAAATTATCCTGAGTCTTGGTTGGGACATTGAGCGCTTCAGAACGAATGTCCGCGCCACCCGGTTCGGAGGATATACCGTCCGAAACGCGACGAACCCCGCAGAGGATTTCGATGTGGGGCCGGAATGGATTGCAAATTTTGAACTCGGCTATGCCTTGTCGGAATATTTCACGATCTATGCCGGGGCAAACAATGCGTTCAATACCTACCCGGATCGCATTAGTGAGCCGACGCCAGATAACGGTGCGAACATGTACAACACATTTGCCCCATTCGGGTTCACAGGCGGCACGTGGTTTGTGCGCGGATCATATAATTGGTGAAAAATTCATTCTGGCGTTTGATCGGACGGGTCGTGTGATCAAGTCTCAGGGATTGGAAAAGGACAGACATTATGAAGCTCAGACACTTGCTCACCGGCATCATGGTTGCTGGCAGTGGTGCGTTCCTGTTCGCATGCGCGGGGAGCCCGCCGGCGATGGGGGGCGCCCCGGAAGCTGAAGGGCAGAGGATGATTGCTGCCGAGACACCGGCCGCCGATGGGGAAATCCTGTGGGACACTTATGGCGTACCGCACATTTACGGCACTGACGCGGAAACCGTCTTTTACGGCTATGGCTACGCGCAGGCGAACAGTCATGCCAACACGATATTCCGTCTCTATGGAGAGGCGCGGGGCAAGGGGGCCGAATACTGGGGCGCCGCCTATGAAGACACAACCAAATGGCTGATCATGAACGGTGTGCCGGAGCGGGCGCAGGTCTGGTACGATGCCCAGGACCCTGAGTTCCGGAGAAATCTGGATGCCTTCGCGGATGGTATGAATGCCTATGCGGAGGCCTATCCGGAAGCGATAGACGAAGATGTGAAAATGGTCCTGCCCATTACGGGCGTGGATGTTGTTGCGCATGCCCACCGGCTGATGAATTTCGTATACGTCGCATCGCCCAATCGCACAATTGGTGAAGGCGATCCGCCGGAGCTCGAAAAGCAGGGTTCGAACACCTGGGCTGTGGCGCCATCCAAAACAGCCAGCGGCAACGCCATGCTGCTTCAGAATCCGCACCTGCCGTGGAGCATGCCGTTCTTTATCTACTATGAGGCGCACCTCGTCGGCCCGGACTTTGAAGTCTATGGCGCGACGCAGGTCGGGCTGCCGGTCATCCGCTTTGCCTTCAATCAGCAGATGGGGATTTCCAACACCGTGAACGGCATGGTGGGTGCCACGACTTATGAGCTGACGCTGAGGGACAATGGCTACCTGTTCGATGGCAAAGTGCTGCCGTTCGATGTGCGGGAGACTAGCTACAAGCTGCTTCAGGACGATGGGACCTATCTGGATGTACCGGTCACAATCCGCTCCACGGTGCATGGGCCTGTCTTTGAGCGGCCGGATGGCAAGTTCGTCGCCCTGCGCGTGGCCGGTCTCGACCGGCCGGGCATGTTGAACCAGTATTTTGATATGGTGACATCGGACAGCTATGATGAGTTCCATGAAGCCATTTCCCGGCTTCAGGTGCCGACGTTCAATATTTCCTATGCCGACCGCGACGGCCATATTGAGTATATCTTCAACGGCATGGCACCAAGGCGAACGTCCGGAGACATCGATTTCTGGAAAGGCCTGGTCCCAGGTGATACGTCAGAATATCTCTGGACCGAAATTCACGACTTTGAAGACCTGCCGCGCGTTACCGATCCTGAGTCCGGTTTTATCCAGAACTCAAACGATCCGCCCTGGGAGGCGACGCTTCCGGTGCCTTACAAGCCCGAAGACTATCCGTCCTATTTTGCGCCGAGAACACCTCTGTCCATGCGGGCGCAGAATTCCCTGAAGATGATGACGGAACATGACAACATCTCGTTTGACGAATTTGTTGACCTGAAGCTGTCCGCGCAGGCCCTGATGGCTGACCGGGTCCTGCCGGACCTGCTCGCTGCAGCATCCGGCGACGACAACCCGGACATGCAGGAAGCGGTCGAACTCCTCTCAGGCTGGGACAGGACATTTTCCTCAGATAACCGTGCCGGTGTCCTGTTTGAAGAATGGGCCAAGCTGTTCGCCGGTGCCCGCATGAGCGGACAGGAGGGGTTTGCCATTCCCTGGAGCGACGATGACCCGATCAATACTCCGTCAGGGCTTCGTGACCCGGAAGGTGCGGTCGATCTCCTACGGCAAGCCATCACTTCGACGAGGAAAAAATACGGGATGATCGATCCGCTCTATGGAGATGTTTCGCGGTTTATCCTGGAAGATGTCGATGTTCCCGGGCACAGCGGATACGGCAATCTCGGATCGTTCGACGTAATCACCTGGTCCGAACCGAATGGGGACGGCGTCCGGACGCCGGCGCATGGGGAAACCTGGGTGGCTCTGATCGAGTTTTCCACGCCCATCAAGGCTTACGGCCGGATGAGCTACGGCAATTCGCGCCAGCCCGGCACAACGCATTACAGTGACCAGCTCGAATTGCTGTCGCAGAAGGCGTTTCGCGAACTCTGGCTTCAGCGTGAGCAGGTCGAGGAACACCTGGAGCGTCGTACGACTCTCAACCCGAATTGATTTTGTGCGGGCAAGGCGCTGCATTCACCACTCGCAAAAAAGCCCCCGGGTGGCAGATGCCAATCCGGGGGCTGAGGTCTGCCACGGGGCAGGGATTACATGTCTTTGGTCTGTATTCCAGGGGCCGGAGGAGCCACCGTGCAATAAGGGAGGCCCGGCCGAGTGGGGAAAGACTGGCCGGGCCTTGAGTGTGGTTAGAACGAATATTCGTACTGGATCCAGAAGGACCGCGGTTTACCGTTCCAGCCATACTGCCTGTAATAGGCGCTATCATTCGGGCCGATCTCGCCGCGAACAACCGCCCGGTCTCTTGTATAGGTCGAGCCGCCGGAGGCGCGCTCAAAATAATCTTCACCCAGCAGGTTCACGCCGCGGATCAGGAAGCGGTGGCGCTTTTCTTCACCGAGGAAGTACTGGACTGAGCCGTTGAGCACAAAATAGTCGCCGAAGTTCATGTCTTCCACGACGCGGTTCCCATTCTCATCCACGAGGCGGGCGAGGCTGGTGCCTGCATAGGCCCATTCCGGTCCCTGCCAGCGCGGGTTCAGAGAAAACACCCAATTTTCGTTCGGTGTGTAGGTCACCAGACCAGACAGCGTCCACTCAGGGCGTTCTGAGGACTGACGGAACTCCGAGTGACCCGCATGACCGGGGATGATGAAGTCAAGGTTCGTCGCTGTGCCGTCGAGCCGGGCGAGGGTTCCGTACACCGGGTTTGGCTCCAGAGATTCCATGTCAGTATAGCTGAAGTCCGCCTGCCACTTGTCGAAGTCGAAAGCGACGTCGATGGTGAAGCCCTTGATGTCCTGATTTGCCAGAGCGTTCACGGCGACCGACTCGCCGGGATCGGAAAGGCCGCTTGCGGCTGTCCGGCAGAAGTCATCCGGTGCAATGATGTTGCGGCGGTTCTGCTCAATCGCAGCCGTATCATTGGTCAGGTTGTCGAAAAGCGGATTGGCAAGGTCGTTGGCGTATTCAAGGCAGACGGCGCCCACCGCGCGGCTTGAGAACAGGTTCTTGATGTCTGTCTCGAAGTAGCCAAGCTCGACGTTGTACGTGCCGCCGAAAATGTCCCCATCGATACCGGCGCCCACATTGAACGCATCGACTTCCTGCGGCTGCAGGCCCGGGTTGATGTTCGCGCCGGCACCGAAAGCACCGATTTCATCGATCTTCGGAAGGCTGTATGAGGTGCCGCCCGATCCCCGCGCATAGAGGCCGTGTCCGAAATTCTGACGCAGACCGACTTTCCAGACGGACTGATCGTCGAAATTGTCGTTGAAATCCTGACGGGCCGCGAAGGAGCCGCTGAAGCCATCCAGGACCGGTAGCGACAGGCGCAGGTCGCCGTAGACGCCTGTGCTGGTCAGTTTGACATCGCGGACACCGAAAGAGTCGTCGGAATTGTCCTTGTAGCTGGTGTTCTGAACACCGGCGACGATTTCGACATAGTCGTTGAGCGTATACGTCGCGCGGGCATTGAAGCCATAATCGACATAGCCGGACTCGCGCTGGTCGGTGGTGCCGAAGCCTTTCGTCAGACCACCATCGCCAAAGGATGCCGTGGACTGAACGACGTAACCCATCGGCGCGCCGATCGGGAACGGGTTGTCCACGGTGCCGTAGGGCTGACCATAGAATGGGCTATCCGGATCCTGGTTGATGTAGAAGCTGCTGCCGCCATTCCAGTTGTCGTCGCCAGCGCTGCCGGCACTGCCGTAAGGGTTGGTGACACAGCCGGCCGGGAGCCCCGGTACGGACGCCGCGAAAGCCTCATATGCGGCCGCAGTGGAGAAACCGGTGATGCCCTGACCGGCTGCAAGTGCCTGGATATCTGCGGGCAGGTCTCCGAGCCGCGGGATCTGACAGATGCGGGCGTCGATCTCGTTATTCTTTAGTTGTGGATCCTGGTAGTGGGCTTCAACGTCGATCTTCAGCTTGTCATTGAAGCGATGCTTGAAGGCGGCGTTGTAGATCGGAAATTCCGTGAAGTTCGGCTGGAACACCGTACTTTGCGGGAAGGAATCCCGGAAGTCGATGGTCGAGTAGGTCGCGCCGGCGCGGAACTCAGTGTCCGGTCCGATCTGCCAGAGGTATTTCAGGCCCAGGCTGTTGTAGCTGTAAGGGAATTCGTGACGGCCGCCGAGGGCCAGCACATTGTCGCCATAGGCTTCCTTGTCGAACAGCTCATGTGCATCTGTTTCATAGGAGCGGCCGAAGACGAGGATGGAGTGCTTGCCATCCTTGTCGAGCGGGAAGGACATGTTGCCATAGATTTCGCGCGTCTTGAACGCACCGGCATACACGCCGAACTGGCCCTTGGTCGTGCCATCCGGTTCCTTGGTGCGGACGCTGACAACGCCGAGGCCGCCGTTCGATCCGAAGTAAAGGCTGTTGCCGCCCCGGTAAACTTCCACGCTGTCGATCATGCGCGGGTCGATGGCTGTCGCAGGCCAGAGGTCTTCCAGAGGAGAGGAGCGGTCGAAATAGGGAACGCCATCCACGAGGAGCAGGGTGTCCCGGTCGGTGCCGCCGTCGATACGGATGGTGAATTCGCCTTCGTCCGGTGAATAGCCGATATTCGCACCACGGATCAGGCCCGATGCGAGCTCGCCGAAGTTTGTGAAACCGCCTGTTTCAATCTCTTCCGAGCTGATCAGCTGAACCTGTGTGCCGAACTCGGCAAAGTCCACTGCAATGTCAGATGTCAGAGCATCGACGGCTTGCCCTTCGACGCGGATTGTTTCGAGCCGGCGCGTATCGCCCCCATCCGGCTCCGGTTCAGCAAGTGCGGACTGGACAACGGTTGCCGCCATCAGTGCGCTAAAGCAGAATTTCACGCTGCTTTTCAATTTCTGTTTCATGGCTGATGCCTCCATATAACCCCATCACCCGCCGGACATCGGCGAGCCGGGCGCGGGCGGCTGGGAGCCGCTCTTGCCACGCCGCCGATCTAGACAGCCATCGCAACACTTCTATGAACTTTGAATAAAATTGATATGAATACTATTTACTTCATGGCCAATTTATAATTGAGAAAAATTCAAATTATGGAATTGGGACTGGAGTGAGATGCATGGCGCATGGCTTTTTACCTGCCTCGTCGGCCGAGATTGCATGTGTGACGCAATCGGCCCTGGGCTTCCTGCTGGACTGGGATGGGTGTTGCGCAATCGACAATGTTCTTACCGACGCTGCCGCTGCATTTCTGCGCGCGCATCAGGCACGTACGGCCATCGTGTCGAATAACTCATCCAACACGGTGGATGACTTTCTGGAGATTCTGTCAGACGCAGGGATTGTCATGCCGCGGGAGCAGGTCATTTTAGCAGGGGTAGAAGCCATCGACCGGGCAGCAAAGGCCGGTCAGGTCGATGTCATGGTTCTGGCGCACCCCCGCATGCGGGCGGTGGCCCGGAATGCCGGCATTCGTCTCAATCGGGATGAGGCGGATGTCGTCGTTCTTTTGCGCGACACCCGGTTTAGCTACAGCCGTCTGGAGCGGGCGGCAAACGCGCTCAGGAAGGGCGCGCGCCTGATCGTCGCCAATCCGGACCTGACTCATCCAGGCGCAGAAGGCCGTATCAAGCCGGAGACCGGTGCGCTGCTGTCCGCACTCGGCTCCTGCGTCAATCTCGATGCCGTGGAAATGGAAATTGTCGGCAAACCAAAGCCGGGTCTTTACCTGAAGGCGTGCCGTGCGCTGAACCTGGAGCCGGAAAGTGTCGTGATGATGGGAGATAATCCGGCAACGGATCTGGCGGGTGCTGAAGCGCTTGGTATGAAATCCCTGTTGGTGCGGGCCGGCGAGCCCGGCGTGCTGGAGGCGGCGCTCCAGGAAATTGACGTCTAAAACCGTTTCAGTGACAAAACATCAAATGTTTTCCGGAGAGTATCGGTGGCCCGATCGTAATCGGCGAGGGCGAGCGCCGCGATCAAGGCGTCGAGAACACAGAGCTGGGCGATCCGGCTGGTCATGGCCTCGGTACGGAATTTGGTTTCGCGCGCCATCGTGAACAGCTTCACATCAGCATAGGCCTGTAGCGGAGAACTGGAGAAGTTGGTGACAATGATTGTCTTTGCGCCCGCTTCCTTGGCGAGACGGGTGGACGCAAGGGTTTCATGTGTCGCGCCGGAGTGGGATATGGTGAGCACCGCCACTTTCGGCCCGGTTCGCGACGCGCTGATAGCCTGTATATGACTGTCGACAACCACTTTGGCATCAATCCCGATGCGGAGCATCCGGTATTGCGCGTCTTCTGCAATCGGCGCTGAAGACCCGATTCCATAGATTTCGACGCGCTCTGCCGATCGGATGATGCGAACGGCCTCATCCACCGCATCTGCGTCAAGGATTGAGAGCGTGTCGCGTAGCGCCTGAATGCCTGCGTGGAATGTCTTGCGGCACACAGTCGGGGTCGTATCCGAAGGGCGCAAATCTTCATGAATGAACTGAACGGGCTGGACAACTTCCTGCGCGAGGCTGAGCTTGAGCTGTTGGAAACCCGACAGATCCAGCTGGCGGCAGAGGTTGATAACACTGCCATCGCTGGCACCCGTCGCTTCGGCGAGTTCCGTGACCGACATGCCGACAACTTGCCGGGGGTTTTCCAGAATGAAGTCCGCAATGGAGCGTGTGCTTGGGCCGAGAGAGGGGTGGCGCACACGAATGCGCGTCATGACATTATCCACGATCGGAACGTCGCCTCTCTTTTTGGTTGTGCTTTTGCGCCTAGGTTTGCTCTCAGACATTTATCGCTCCAGCCATATGGTGTCCCACTAATTGAATTTTCTTCAATAAACGTCAAGAAGTCTCGCTGTTCGTTACACCAGTGTCACAAGCGGCTGGTATCGCATTTCCTGAGGATTGGTGCGGCGCACAATGTGCGTTTGCCCTGTTCAATTGGAGGTTCCGGCATGCGCTTCGTGATGCTCATGGTTGTACTTGCGGGCCTTTGTTTCGGTGGTTTTCCGGCGAAGGCCGAGCGCACCGGAACGGCCGCAAGCCCGCTCCGTGTGCTGTTGATCCCGGCAGATGGCGGAACCGAGGACGGCACACGGGCTGATTTTCTTCCGCTATTCAATGCCATTACCCGCACCAGCGGCATTCATTTCGACGTCCGGACGGGACAGAGTTATGCCGCCGTGATTGAAGGTATGTGTGCCGGTCAGGCGGAGATTGCCTGGCTGGGTCCTGTCTCCTATGTCGAGGCCCACAAACGTGGCTGCGCCGACCTGCTCGCCATTGAGGAGCGCGACGGCAGCTCCACGTATTATGCAGGCATATTCGTTTCATCGGCGTCAGGCGTTGATAATCCCGCTGACTTGCAGGGGAAATCCATCGCGCTTGGATCTCAGCATTCAGCGAGCAGTTTTTCCTATCCCTTGTCCATGCTCTCCAAGGCAGGGGTGGATCCGTTGAGAGACCTCTCGGCCATTCGGATCACGGGTAGCCACGCCAACAGTCTGCTTGCCCTGCAGAATGGTCTCGTCGATGCGGCGGGCGCTTCCTTTGTCTCCTTTGAGAGAGCGGTCAATCAGGGTGGGTTGAAGGCGTCCGACTTTCGGCTGTTGATGAAGTCGGACCCGATTCCCAACCCGCCGATTGCCATGCATCCGGGCTTGTCACCTCAAGTGAAAGCATCCCTCCGGAAGTCTTTCGGCGATGTACACGAGACTCCCGGAATCCGGCCTGAGTCTATTCGTGGCTACGGAGGGAAGCAGGTGGACCGCTATAATACAGACGCAACAGATGCCCTGTTTGAGGCTATGGCCGGTGCAATCGGCTTTATCGACACTGACTATCAGGCAGCCATTCTCCAGAAGTCCGGATCCTGAGCGTTGAGCCGTTAGATGCAGTCCTTCGAATCTCCTGCGGCGTGCGCCGAGCCGGTGTTGCAAGTATCGGGCGCCTGTAAAGCGTTTCCGAACGGTCCAACGGTTTTGGACAAGGTCTCATTTGATATTGAGCCGGGCAGTTTCTGTGTGCTGCTTGGTGCTTCAGGGTCCGGAAAGACCACGCTTCTGCGCTCAGTGATCGGTCTGAACAAGCTCGATGCCGGGTCCGTCCGCATTTGTGGCGTGGAAAGTTCTCCCAAGAACCTCCGGCGCATTCGGCGGAAGGTCGGGATGGTGCACCAGGATTTCGGATTGTCCGGACGTCTGACCGCAGCCCGGAATGTGATGTCCGGAACGGCGCCGGATTTGCCCATCTGGCGCTTGATGCTTCAGGCCTACCCAGAGTATATGCAGCGCAAGGCTTGCTCGCTCTTGTCGCGTGTCGGGCTTGAAGCCGGTCATGTAAACCGCCTGGTGAATGGCTTGTCGGGCGGGCAGAAGCAGCGCGTTGGCATTGCCCGTGCTCTGATCAATGCCCCGAAGCTCATTCTTGCGGACGAGCCCGTCGCGAGCCTCGACCCTCAGACAGCTCAGGACGTGATGCATTTGCTCCGCCAGATGGCCAAGGAGCAGGGCGCTGCCGTCCTGTGCTCGCTGCACCAGATCAATCTGTCCCGTACTTTTGCAGATCGCATTATCGGTCTGCGGGAAGGGCGCATCGTTTTTGACGGACCGCCCGGACAGCTGTCTCAGGAAGCGCTTTCCCGGATATTCGGAACGGGGCGTGACGTGTTCTCACCTTCCATGGTGGCATGAGATGTCGGATGTGACGCAGAACCAGCCGTCCGGGCCACAGCATTGGGATGTCAAACCGGCATTTGACTGGAAAACCGTTCTTGCTGCCGTGGCGGCATTTGCCCTCTTGTCGGTTTCTGCACACCGGATGGAACTGCACCGGCTTTCCAGTCAGCTGGGGGAATTTCTGCAGGCAAGTGTTGGCCTGAAGGAAAGCTCTCAGGTGGGACGTGGGATCGGAAGTGTCGCCCAGCAAATGTACCCCCTGGCTATTGCCGAGCGAACACCTGTTTCGCTTATCGATCATTTCGATCCGGATGATCTGCCCCTGTTTTCGCACCTGGAAACGGACACCATTGAGGAATCCGCGCTTGATGCTGAAACCATGCAGATGACAACGCGGCTTGTGGAAAAGACGTATCTTGTCGAGCCTGTAGGGTATCTGACATTCACACTCGGCAAGATGCTGGAGACAGTGGAGATGGCCGTATGGGCCAGTTTGTTTGCGGTGCTGATCAGCTTGCCGCTGGCTTGGGTCGCGGCGAGGAATTTTACGCCGCACCCTGCTCTTTATGGGCTTTCCCGCAGCTTTGTTTCATTCCTGCGTGCGGTGCCTGAATTGATCAGTGCGCTGTTCCTGGTTCTGGCATTTGGTTTTGGTCCAATCGCGGGCATTCTGGCGCTCGCGCTACATAGCGTGGGATTTCTCGCCAAATTTTTCGCGGAGGACATTGAAGCGGCGGACAAGGCTCCTCAGGATGCCATCCGTGCAACGGGAGCGGGTGATCTTGCGGTCCTGCGTCTGGCGGTTCTGCCCCAGGTCCTGCCGAGCTACACGGCGCTGACCTTTTACATACTGGACCGCAACATACGCATGGGTACCGTCATAGGCCTCGTCGGGGCAGGCGGAATCGGACAGGAACTCAAAGGCCGCTACGACATGTTCCAGTATGACCATGTCGCGACGATCCTGCTGATCATCTTCCTGTCGGTACTTGCGCTGGATGCGCTTGCGGCGAAGCTTCGCCGCAAGCTGATCTGACGTAATGGCCTTATGACTGACCCGCGCTTTGCAGTTCGGCGCTGAGGCGGTCCCGAAGGTCTCTTTTGACGAACTTGCCGCTGGCGTTCCGGGGCAGGGCGTCGGCGATAAACCAGACATACCGCGGCACTTTGTGCTTCGCCATGATGCCAGCGCAATGAGCGCGGAATTCATCAGCCGTCAGCTTTTCGCCAGGCTTCAGGACGATCGCGATGCCGACCTCTTCCCCCAGCCGGTCGTCTGGCACGCCGAACACGCTGCATTCAGCGACCGCCGGATGGCTGTAGGCAACGGATTCCACTTCAGCGCAATAAACGTTCTCACCGCCGCGCAGGACCATGTCTTTCTTGCGGTCGACGATGAAGATGAAGCCGTCCTTGTCAATGCGGGCAATATCACCGGTGTGCAGCCAGCCATCCGTGATGGATTCAGCTGTCGCTTCCGGGCGATTGATATAGCCCTTGATGACAGATGAGCCCTTCACCCAGAGCTCACCCAACTCCCCAGGCGGTACAGTTTCGCCCAGTTCGTCGACGCATTTGACTTCGAAGTTAGGCATGGCCGGACCGGCGCTGTCCGGTTTGTCCACGAAAAAGTCGGCAGATACGGATGTGATGATCCCGCATGTTTCGGTCATGCCATACCCTGTGGCCGGGCGAGCGGTTGCAATGCTCGATTCGATTTTGTGTACCAGATCGGGCGGTACCTGCGCTCCGCCGCCCGAAAGCTGGACGAGGCTGGACGTATCGGTCTTGGCGAAGTCCGGGTGATTGATCAGTTCCCTCCCCATGACCGGCACGCCACCGAGGCTCGTGACCTTTTCGCGCTCGATAATCTTCAGCGCTTCGCCAGCGTCCCAGCGGTACATGAGAATAATCGTGCCGCCGACCGCAGTCGTGGCATAGGCTCCACAATTGTTTGCGGTGACGTGAAACAGGGGGGTGGTCAGCAGGCCCACAGGTGGCGGCGGATCTGCCGGCGGCTCGACGCCCGTTGCGCGCTGTATGGCCAGTGCCGTGGACGCTCCGGCATACAGCATGTTCATGAGATTGGCGACGCAACCGCGTTGCGTGAGCTGTGCGCCTTTCGGGAAGCCGGTTGTGCCAGATGTATAGAAGATGCAGGCATCGGAGTCCGGGTCTACCGTCACGTCTGGCATGTCTCCGCCATGAGCGATAACTTCGCTCCACGGCGTCACATTCGCGGGCAGGTCTGGAATTCTGATGCCGACAAGCTTCATCGAGCCTGTCATGTCCGGACGGTCTTTGACCCGCTCAAGCCGCTCGGCGTCGAGAAACAGCACTTTGGGTTCGGAGTCTTTCAGGGCGTAGGCCATCTCCTCGGTCGTCCACCACGCATTCATGCCGACAACCGTGACACCGACCGAAACACAGGCCCAGTAGATGAGCAGCCACTCCGGATAGTTCCGCATGGCGATGGCAACCCGATCGCCCGGCTGGACACCCTGGTCAAATAGCCAGGCCGCGACTGAGTTTACGCGGTCATGGGCTTCGGCATAGGTGAGGCGCTCACCTTCGTAGACGAGGTAAGTCCGGTCCGCGAATTCCTTCGTCGCTTGCCAGACCTCGCGAACGCTGGGTGGAGCATTCTTGTAGACGCGAAGCGTGTTGCCGAGGACTTCAGCTTCGACAATTTCGAAGTCACCGCCCGGTCCGGTCAGTTCCTGGCGCGCCTTCAGAAGTTCTGCGTAGTGCATGTCTCTCCCCAATAATGTTTTGAGGGATCATACATGCCTTCCCGGCCAAGGAAATGACTTGCGTAGGGGCAAGCGCGTCCGATGAGGGCGTTCCGACGCAGTGAAATGCCGGAACGTAGAAACTAGTCCCGGACAGCCACGACTTCGATTTCAATCAGCCAGCCGGGATTTGCGAGGCCCGCAACCTCGAACACCGAGCGTGTCGGAAGGTTAGGTTGTTCTTCGGTGCCGAAAAATTTGACATAACCTTCCATAAAGCCGCCGAAATCGAGTGAGTCTTCACCAGGTGCTGCAACGATATAGACCTGCATCTTGATCACGTCGCTCATGGTGAGCCCGATGCCTTCCAGACGGGACTCGATGGCGGCAAGCGTGGATTCCGTCTGGGTGGTAATGTCACCATAGGCTGCCGGGGTTCGCGGCTCGGCCGTCTCGTCGGAAACGGAAGGTCCAGCGCCGCTGAGATAGACCAGCGTTGCGTCTGCAGGCACTTCGACGGCCTGAAGGATGGGGAAATCCGATCCGGGGATCTTGTGGCGGATCACTTCACTGTCCGCTGCGCCGCAGGCGGCGAGTGCAATTGCAGTAGCGGAAAGAAGAGGGGCGGTCAGACGCATGATGTCACTCCGTGTTCAGATTATTGTGGCCGGCTCAGTTCAGCCTGTTCGACCGTTGCGGCCGGTTCGTATGAATTCCCGCCGAGGCCGGACTGCAAATAGTTCACAACGGCGGCCACCTGCTCATCGGAAAGCGTATGAGCAAAGGATGGCATGGCTTTGTACCCGTTCAGGACAATAAAGACAGCATAATCGGGGTATTCAAGTTTTTCATTCCCGGCGAGGGCCGGGTACATGCCCCCGCCGACAGCACCTTCACCTTCCGGCATGTGGCAACCTGCGCAGAGCGTGGAATAGATGTCTTCTCCGCGCGTTACTGTGACACCCGGCCCATCGAATATCTTCTGCTCCAGAGGTGTCGGTTCGAAGCTTGTGACTTCAGGAATACCTTCATCGGCGTGCATGGTGAGGGCGGCGGCTGCGAATGCAAGCGCTGTCAGGGCGGTGCGGGGGAATCGGGTCTGATGTCTCATCCGTTGATCACCTTGTCATGCAGCCGACCAATGGCATCGAGCGACGACTCGATGGCGCCTTCCAGCCAGGCGCCGAGGTATGAGACATGCTCGCCCGCGCAGACGACGCGATTGTCGATCTTCACTGCGTTTGCGTAATGGGTTTCCTTGTCCCGCCAGATGCCGAAACAGCCCAGCACCCACGGCACTTTATGCCAGACGACGCTGACGCCGGTTTTGTACTCCTCGAGATATTGCGGGTGGATGTGGGATCCGAATTCCAGTGCCCATTTGATCCGGTCTTCAGGCTGCATTGCATTGAATTCAAATGCCTGTGCGTCATCCCATGTATACCCGCCCAGAAGAACGGCCGGGCCTTTGGTGAATAGGCCTGTTGAAGGGTAGGAGATCATTTCAATGGGAAGGTCAGTATAGCTGATCCCGCCATAGATATGCTCATCCTGCTCCCAGAAACGGCGTTTGAATTCCAGGCCCCATTTGGCGGACCCACGATAGAAGACGTTGTTCACTGCCGCCGTCAGTTCCGGTGACAGATTGTGATCCATTTGACCTAGGATCGAGAACGGTACGGTGCACACACACCAGTCTGCTTCAGCGGTCAGCGTGTCGCCCGTGCGGGTGTCTTCGTAGGCGACTTTTACGCCGGCATCGTCCTGCTGCAGAGACACGACTTTGGAATTGAAGCGGATCAGATCTCCAACTTCCCGCGCAAATGCCTGCGCTATCATGTCCATGCCGCCAACCGGCTGGAACATGGGCATCTGGTGATCCAGAAGGTCAGCGTCCGCCAGCCGGCCCCACATACCGGATTGAAGAATGTCGGACAGGCTGATCGGATCCGAAGCCGAGGGGGCGCCATCGAAGCCGGCGCCGGGCGGTTTCCCAAAGCCGCGATAGCGGCTGCTCAGGTCGCCAGCCTTGTATGAGTTGGTGTCGTCCAGTGCCCCGGTTGCCCGCAGCGATTCGATCAGCGCCTCGCGGTCTTCCGATGTCAGCACGTCGTCGAGACGGTTCTGGTCGACGGCCTTTGCCAGCAATTCCGATGTCTGGCCGCGATAGTCTGTGGCGATATGCTTGAAGCGTTGCGGCTTGCCGCCGAAAGCTTTGCTATTGTGGATATAGGCGTTGTGGTTCTGCTGGATGAAGGGTTCCAGCTGGACGCCGAGGCGCTGGCAATAGTCCAGTACGCCATGATGGTCGTAGGGGATCCGCCACGGGCCGGGATTGATGTAATTGTCCCCGTCGAAGGTAACTTTCTGAGTGGCGCCGCCGAGTTCTGTATAGGTGTCGCCGCCTCTCAGCGACCAGCACCGGCCGCCAGCCTTCTCGCGATATTCCAGAACCTGGACGTCATAACCAGCAGACCGCAGCTCCAATGCTGCGACCATACCCGCAAGACCGGCGCCGAGAATGAGAACTTTTGCGCCTTTCGGGTCTCCATCGAGCTTGATGGGGCCTTTATAGGATGATGGCTGGACGTGCCGAATGGACTTCATCGCGGCATATAGTGCCGCGCTGCCCGCCGTTGCCCCGATGAGCGCCAATGCAGACCGACGGGTCGCTCCCTCCATATTCCCCTCCATTTTTCCTTTGGTCGTAGGTGACCGGGGAGGAAGGTAAAGAAAAAACTGGGGCGAATCGGAGCATTCTGCGGATCGGACCAAATTTCGATCAGCTCTGACCGGAGGGGGCAGGGCATCGCGTGACATATTCACGAGGGAAGGAGTGCTGCCCGGTATTTGGCCCGAAGCGGCGGCCCGATTCTCCCCTCAGGCCGTAGCGGGAAGCAGCTCGGGCGGGGAAAAAGCCGTCTCGCAAAGCGCATATGAGCAGGGCAGCCGGGCCAGATTAATCCAGAAAATGCAGCGGCTTGTGGAATGACTGCAGGCGCACGCGGGTCCACCCTTGTTTCCAAATTTAGAATGATTATAGAAACAGGAACAGGGCGAAGGAAACGTCAGTCGCGGGACGCGACGCGCGATAAATAAATGACAAGCGCGCGATATGTCCCACCACAATTTATTGGGCAAGCCAAATGGGACGGGTATTGGATCTGTCCCGGCAAGCAACAACAGACGGAGCCAAAATGTCCCTGATCAATACTGAAATTAAGCCCTTCAAAGCCGAAGCCTTTAAGCAAGGCAAGTTCGAGTCGGTGAGCGATGCCGACGTGAAAGGCAAATGGGCGATCTTCTTCTTCTACCCGGCTGACTTCACCTTCGTCTGCCCGACCGAACTGGAAGACCTTCAGTCCGAATATGCGACGCTGAAGAACATGGGCGTGGAAGTCTTTGCTGTCTCGACGGACACCCACTTCAGCCACAAGGCATGGCACGAGACCTCGCCGGCCATCGGCAAGATCGAATACTACATGCTGGGCGACCCGACCGGCGCCATTACCCGTAACTTCGACAATATGCGCGAAGACATGGGCCTCGCTGACCGCGGCACTTTTGTGGTCGATCCGGATGGCGTGATCCAGGTGATCGAAGTGACCTGCGAAGGCGTCGGCCGCAACGCGGCTGAGCTCGTCCGCAAGGTCAAAGCGGCTCAGTATGTGCGCGAAAACCCGGGCCAGGTCTGCCCGGCGAAATGGGAAGAAGGGTCTGAAACCCTCGCCCCGTCGCTGGAACTCGTCGGCAAAATCTAAGCTGACCGCTTTCCATTATCCGGCTGGCTGTGCGTGTCACAGCCGGCCGGCTTTCCCTTTATCCGCAGGACATTGCGCTGCCCGTCAGCGCGGCCGCGCGCTTCGCAGGAGATGACGCATGTTGGATGCCAATCTGAAGACCCAGCTCAAAGCCTATATGGAAAACATCCGGCGCCCGGTGGAACTCGTGGCCGCCCTGGATGACAGCAAGGGCAGCCGGGACCTCGAAGAACTCCTGCAGGAAATTTCCGACCTCTCCGACAAGGTCACCTGGTCACGCGGGGACGATGCGCGCGCGCCATCCTTCGCCATCACGACGCCGGAAGCCGACATCAGCCTGCGCTTCGCCGGGCTTCCGCTTGGCCATGAATTCACATCGCTCGTCCTGGCGCTCCTGCAGGTTGGCGGCCACCCGCCCAAGGTCGCGCCGGAAGTGATCGAGCAGATCAAATCGCTCGAAGGGTCGTTCGAGTTCGAGACCTATTTCTCCCTGTCCTGCCAGAACTGCCCGGATGTGGTTCAGGCACTGAACATGATGGCCGTGCTGAACCCGAACATCCGCCACACCGCAATTGATGGCGCCTTGTTCAAAGAAGAAGTCGACCAGCGGCAGGTCATGGCCGTTCCGACGGTTTACCTGAATGGTGAAGTCTTCGGGTCTGGCCGCATGGAGGTCGAACAGATCCTCGCCAAGCTGGACACTGGCGCGCAGGAAAAAATGGCGGAAAAGATTTCCCAGAAAGCGCCGTTTGATGTGCTGGTCGTCGGCGGCGGACCCGCTGGTGCAGCTGGCGCGATCTATGCAGCCCGTAAGGGTATCCGCACCGGCATCGCTGCCGAGCGGTTGGGCGGACAGGTGCTGGACACGATGGGCATCGAGAACCTGATTTCCGTACCGTACACGGAAGGGCCAAAGCTGGCCACAGCCATGGAGACCCACATCAAGGAATACGACATTGATGTGATGAACCTCCAGACAGCGGCGAAGCTCGTGCCAGCCAAAGAGGAGGGCGGCCTGCATGAGATCGTTCTGGAGAATGGTGCGAGCCTGAAGACGCGCAGCCTGATCCTGGCGCCCGGTGCCCGGTGGCGCCAGATGGGCGTGCCCGGTGAAGAAGAGTATCGCAACAAGGGCGTGGCCTATTGCCCGCACTGCGATGGACCGTTGTTCAAAGGCAAGCGCGTTGCGGTCATCGGCGGGGGCAATTCCGGCGTTGAGGCCGCGATCGACCTTGCCGGTCTTGTTGCGCATGTCATGCTGATTGAGTTCGATACCCAGCTGCGCGCCGATGCGGTGCTGCAGAACAAGCTCCGCAGCTTACCGAATGTCACCATCATCACTTCGGCCATGACGACCGAAGTGCTTGGTGACGGGGCAAAGGTCAAAGGCCTTATCTACAAGGATCGGAACACTGAAGAGTCCCACGAAGTTGCGCTGGAAGGCATCTTCGTTCAGATCGGCCTTGTGCCCAACACGGAATGGTTGCGCGGTAGTATCGAACTGAGCGAGCGCGGAGAGATCGTGACAGACATGCGCGCCCAGACATCGGTTCCGGGTGTCTTTGCGGCCGGAGACGCGACGACGACGCCGTACAAGCAGATCGTTATTTCGATGGGCGAAGGGGCCAAGGCGGCCCTCTCCGCATTCGATTACCTGATCCGCCTCGTGCCCGCCGAAGCGCCGGTTCTTGAAGACGCCTGATTTCGATCAAAGACCCAGGTCGCTGAGCCCCGGATGATCGTCCGGGCGCCGGCCCTGCGGCCAGTGGAAAAGTCGCTCTGCTTCGCTGATCTTCAGATCATTGATGCTGGCATAACGTTTCTGCATCAGGCCTTCTGAATCAAATTCCCAGTTCTCATTGCCATAGGCGCGATGCCATTGGCCATTGGCGTCGTGGAATTCGTAAGCGTAACGGACGGCGATGCGATTACCTGAAAAGGCAAACAACTCCTTGATCAGGCGGTATTCCTGTTCACTCTGCCATTTCCCCGTCAGAAAACGGACGATTTCGGCCCTGCCGGTAATGAACAGATCGCGGTTCCGCCAGGCACTGTCTTCGGTGTAAGCGAGAGACACTTTTTCCGGGTTTTGGCTGTTCCAGCCATCTTCGGCAAGGCGGACTTTTTCAATCGCGGTTTCATGGGTGAATGGTGGAAGTGGCGGTCTCATCTATGTCGTCTCGCATGTTTTACAATGTGAAAGCGGGGCGGCTGAACTCCTCCAACCGCCCGCACTGGAAAGCTTATAGGTCGCCCACGGCCTTGTGCTCGATGCGCGGCCAGGTGCGCTCGGCCTTGGCGAGGATGCGCTTGGAGTCCTTCTTGTACTTTTCGAAGATCTCGGCGTTGACGAACAGATAGAGTTTGCCGTCGACGATGTCGGCATATTGCGGGTCGCCGTCGAACTTTTTCCCGAGGGCAACAGCATAGGCGCAGAAGCCGCCATATTGCGGCGCATACATGCCCGGATTGGCCTTGAACTTCTTCGCTGAGTCTTCGGAGGCGAAGTAGTAGGCGACACCGTCTTCAACAACCGTGTACTGTGCATCACCTTCGGCGACAGCGTTCAGCGTGGTCAGCGCAACCGCATCGACGCCATGGAGGCCCAGCGGAACACCAGCTGTCGTGATGCCGGTCGAGACATTGTACTCGTCTTCGGCAGCGGCAGGCAGAGCGGTCGCAAAGGCAGCGGCCACGACCATGGCAGAGAGTGTGAGTGTACGGGACATTTCATTTTCCTTTTCGGGAGGTTGGAGCCACAGGCTCTTCTGGGAGGGATCCTGCCGGTGTGGTGAGGGAACCGGCAGGAGGGGAGTGTCTGGAGCCTCTCGGACTGTGAGCTCCAGACGGACTAGGAAGATCAGGGAGCATGCGGCCGGGATCCGGCCGGGCACAGGTTCAAGGGGAGGAAGAAGCTCTTGTTCTGGCATGTCGTGCTTCCCGAATTTTCGGTTGCTGGGGGTACGAGGCTCTGAGGTCCCGAAAGGCCCGGCTGGCGATGGAGAGAGAGGGGAAAGCCGCCAGCCGGGCTGCAGGACATCCACGCTGGGTGAGACGTGGATGGGGAGGAGCCTATTTGCGGTAGGCGGCCTTGATCGCCTTCACCGTGTTTTCGGTGTTGTCGACCGCGCTGGCGATCATCCGGAAATTGGTGAGAGAGGCGTCGTAGCCATTATAGAGCGGCGTGATGGCGCCAGCCGTCGCATCGGTGACGACCATAACTTCAAAGCCCTGCTCAATCAGCTCACGCATGTGGGACTCGGTACAGAGGTTCGACGACATGCCGCCGAGAATGATCTTGGAAATTCCGGCCTTGCGGAGCTGGAGGACCAGGTCGTTGGTCTCCGGGCCGTAGACCTTGTGCGGGCTGGTGACGACCGTTTTGCCATTGTTAATGTAGGGCTTGTAGCGATCCAGCCAGTCAGCGCCGGAGCCTTCGAAGCCTTCCAGGGTGAGGGCGTGCGGTCGGTCGAACATGCCGATGCTGTGCATCAGCGTCTCAAGCGTGCCTTCGAATTCCCATTTGTGGTCATGCTCGAAATAGAAGTGTGGTGACACGAAAACCGGCATGCCGGTTTCGCCGGCGACTTTGAACAGGGCTTCCAGGTTTTCCACGGTGCCGTTCTCGGTGATGCTCTGACCGACCACGCCCCAGGTAACGCCATCCGGTGAGAGAAAGTCGTTCTGCGGGTCCGTGATGACGATGGCTGTCGTGGCCGGATCGATGGAGAAGCCCGGCATCGGCAGGCCGTCATTGACCGGCGGCATTTTCGCAGTCGCGGCACGGGCCGTTTCGGCATCGGCAGACGGCTGGGCAACCAACAGACTGGCAAGGCCTGCCGAAGCCATCAGGAGTTTCAGGGAAAGACGCGAAGTAAACATGGTGACCTCCACAAGAGTCGTTTGGGTTTCTGCCGTCGGTCTTGAGGGTGTGGCCGGCACCGTGTCGGTGTGTCCTTGCCCTTCAGACCTGAGCTGAGTTCTGGATACGCGGAGGGGTGCCGGGGGTATTGACGGCGGACGCCACAGTTTTGACCGGTCGCGTCAAAGCGCCAGGCGGGTGCCGCCGAAGCGTAAAAGAAAGGCCGGACCTCCGAGGGAAGGTCCGACCTTGCGTGTCTGTGAAAAGGTATCTCTTCGGGCTAGGTCAGTTTGGAGGCGAGATAGGCATGGCCCTCCACCATGCGCCGGATTTCGTCGGCGCGGGGTTCGAGGCTCCAGTCGCCTTTGTCGACTGATCCGCCAAGGAGAATGCCGGTTTTCCTGGGGAAGGAGTAAAGCAGGCCATAGTCATCCACTGATCCGGCATAGCCATAGTCAATGTCGTTCTGAGGCAGCAGGAAGCTCAGCTGTCCACGTGCCGGAATGATGCTTTCGTCGCCGAAGACCTTGCTTGCGCCGAGCCCCATACAATTGACGATGCTCATTTCTGTCAGCTTTTCGAGATCCCCCTCGGTCTCAAACGCCATTTCCTTCATACGCCCGCCGGCAGCGAGGAAGTCGTTCACCAGCGCGCGCAGGTAAATGTCCGGATCGATCATTAGCGTGTAGTAAGCGTCATAGTAAGGGAAGCCGAACGGTCCGCCGGGACGGTTGCGGATCAGCCCCGGATAAAGCGCGTCTCCACCGACATAGGGGCGAAGGGTGCTCATGGGCCTTTCGCTGAGCGAATATTGGCGGATCCAGTACACGCCGTACTTCGGATCGTTCGCGAACCGGATGAACCGGTTAAACGCGATGCGCGAGGCGAGGTCGAGCATGGCGACAGTTTCCTGGGAGACCTGATCATTCTCAAACAGGGTCACCGGGTGCCACATTGCGCCCGCGACGTTTGAGGTCGTATAGGGCGGGAAGTCCTTGGCGTAGATCGTCACCTCGGCTCCGGCGCGCTGCAGCAGGATGGCTGTGGACAAGCCAATTGCGCCTGACCCGAGCACGGCGACCCGGTCGCTGCGAGCCTCTTTCGTCAGATTCGTAGCCAGTTCGGCCACGCCCCAGGAAAGGGACACGCCCCCGCCGCCATGCCCATAATTGTGGACGACATGTTTGGAACCGACCCTGGCGGCCTCAAGGCGTGGTCCAGGCTTTCGGAAAGGACGTAACCCGACAATCGTACGGGTCACGCGGCTCATCGATGATTTGATCGGGCGCATCGGGGAGTCGATGGACTGTACGAGCGCATCGCCTGTCACCGGGGCGGCCGAAAAGCCAGTCGCATTAGTTGCACAACCTGCAAGGGCAGCCAGGCCGAGGCCGGTGCCCGACGCCAGAAAGTCTCTACGTTTCATAATGTCCTCAATGCGAATGCGTTCCCGGAGGCAACCTTCGAGATGGTTTGCGATCCGGTCAAGGCAGACCGTAAAGGAGCGGCGGCCTTGTCTCCGGTTGCCTGTCCTTGCAGCGTATTACATCACATCGGACGCTTTTGCGCCCGGAAACTGGCCGGGACTCGCCGCCAGATTGAGGGGGCGCCACGCCGATATTTTGCCGTGTATTTGGTCAATCGCGAAACAGGAATGACCAGTTGCAGCCAAACTGAGGGGGCAATTTGCAATAGCCTGTTTGGTGTTGGTCCGCTCTGTCCTCAAGATTCCAAATGAAATTACCGGTTTGAACGTTTTGACCAGAGCCTCGAACATCATGGCGTCAGAGAACTTTCGTGGAGCAGAGTTGCTGGAAGAAGGCCAGAAATTAGTCCACTCGGCTGAAGCCAGCGTCTGGGACAGCCAGATACTGGTGCTGGCGAGCGACGAGGCCAGGGCAAGCCGGATTGCGGGTGGCCTCAGCAACAAGCCTTTGCAGGTGGAGGTTACCGGGCACGCAGACTGGGAGACGAGGCGCCTGAAGCTGGTTGGTGCCAGCGCCATTATCCTTGCGTCTGCGGAAGCAGATCTTGAGTTGTTATCAGAACTGCTGGCGATGCGGAGATTCCGCTCGGTTCCGATTCTTGTCTTCGTTGACCGGAGCTCACGGGAAGAGATGAGCCGGGCGTTGAAGCTTGGCGTTAGCGCGTTCATCGTCGATGGCCTGGAGCCGGAACGCATCCCGGCCATTCTTGAAGTTGCTGAAGAGCGCCACGTGCTGACCTCGGAACTCAGGGACGAATTGCGGAAATCCCAGGAAAATCTGGCTGCGCGGAAAACGATTGAGCGCGCAAAAGGCTTGCTTATGACGAAGAGCGGCCTGTCCGAACAGGAAGTCTACGACTCCATGCGCCGCATGGCGATGGCTCAGGGAAAAACGATGCGGGAAGTGGCAGAAAACATTCTCGCAATCTTCGCGCTCTTTCCTTGAAACCTCACAAAACCTGTAAGTGAGTCCGCATCTTGCGGGTGGTGAGACTTTGGGCGTTGTTTGGTGTGCGGTGCACAAAAGCATGACGAGTTAACGATTCAGTCGGGCTCGCGACACCTTTAGAATTGGCAATCCCAGGCCCCGGGAACAACCTGTGCGTCAGTCAGCAGGAGCGGAGTGCCAATGACGGCATTTTGAGCAGTCCGCTGATGGATGCGGCTCAACGGCGGGCCCGACTTACACCTCAGGATATCAGTGCCTTGGGCGTTCGGCCCAATGGGGGAAGCTGGTGTGTGCTCGACAACAGGGGGCAGACGGAACCGTGGAAGAGAGTGACGGTTTCGCTGCGGAAAGGGAATACAAAGTGCGATTTAGTTCATTTTTGAAGTGTGCCGTTTCATCAGCGGTCGTTGGTATGGTGGTCACCGGGGGGGTGGCCTATGCAGAACCGGACGATGAGCCGGCGGCAGACGAAACAGCTGTCCAAGAGAAAGTCATCATCACTGGTATGCGGGGCAAAGCCCGCTCCGTCATGGATTCTCCGGTGCCGGTGGATGTGCTCGGTGCGGATGAGATTACCGACGTGCCGTTCACGGACGCTAATGACATCATCAAGACGCTGGTTCCGTCTTACTCGCTTGCGCGCCAGCCGATTTCGGATGGTGGTACATTCATCCGTCCGGCAACACTGCGCGGTATGCCGACCGACAAAACGCTGGTTCTGGTCAACTCCAAACGCCGTCACCGTGCTGCACTGGTGCAGATCGGTGGCTCCGGTACGCAGGGACCCGATATTGCGACGATCCCAGCAATCGCGCTGAAAAGTGTTGAAGTCCTGCGCGACGGCGCTGCGGCTCAGTATGGTTCTGACGCCATTGCCGGGGTTATCAACTTCATTCTTAAGGATTCGCCGGAAGGTGGTTCCATCAGCGCCGACTTCGGTCAATACTACGAAGGCGACGGTTTCAATACGACCCTTGCTGGCAACTTTGGCCTTGGTCTCGGCGACAATGGTTTCGTCAATGTATCCGCCGAGTACTCAAAAGCAGACATGACCGTTCGCGGTGAGCAATACTGTGAAAGCTGGGCCTGTGTAGACGTCAATGATCCACGCTTCAACCCGGGCGACACGTCGATCGCCGGCTTTGACCTGGACAGCTTTATCGCAGGCCTTCCTGATGCTGATTACTCGGGTTCTGGTGTGGTTCAGCCGTGGGGGCAGCCGAACTCCAAGGCGTTCCGGACATTTGTGAATGCGGGTTACACAGTCGGTGATGTCGAGCTGTACGGCTTCGGCAACTACTCGAACTCCGAAGCCGATGGCAGCTTCTTCTATCGTTATCCGGGTAACGGCACGATTGAGAACATCCGTCTTGAGGATGGGTCACTCTGGTCGTCGCTCTTCCTGTTCCCGGGCGGCTTTGCACCGCGTTTCTTCGGTAATGTGATCGACTATTCCGGTGTTGTCGGTGCCCGTGGTGAATGGGATAACGGCATTACCTATGATTTCAGCGGCCGCCTAGGCCACAACGAGATCAAGTATACGCTGAAAAATACGGTCAACCCGTCCTTGGGGGATGCGACCCCGACAAGCTTCCATCCGGGAGACCTGATCAACGAAGAAATGCAGCTTCAGGCAGACTTCTCCAAGGAGTTTGAAGTTGGTCTGTCCAGCCCGCTGCTCTTCGCCTTCGGTGCCAGCTATCTCGACGAGTCTTATGAACTGGTTGGTGGCGACGCGGCGTCCTATGCGGATGGCCCGTACTCGCTTCCCGACCCCTGGGGCTTCTGTGACGCCGGGGCTCCGACGGCGGCTGGTGCGGCTGTCATTGCCAACGGTTCGACTCTCAATTGTGCTGACACCAATGATCCAGTCTACACCGCCCTAGGTGTCGGTTCGAACGGTTTTCCCGGCTATTCCCCGGAATTCTCCGGCGAATACACGCGTGACTCCTATGCGCTCTACGGTGATCTGAGTGCTGACGTAACCGACTCCCTGTTCCTGCAAGGCGCTCTGCGCTTTGAAGACTATTCGGACTTCGACTCCGAACTCGTCTGGAAACTGGCCGGTCGGTATGAGTTCACGCCGAACTTTGCGATGCGCGGTTCTGTCGGTACGGGCTTCCGGGCGCCGACGCCGGGGCAGCAGGGTACGACCAACGTCTCGACCCGTCTCCCGAACGGTTTCCCGGTGGCGACCGGTCTGTTCCCGGCCGGTGGCGCCATTGCTGGTGCTCTGGGCGCAGAGCCGCTCAAGCCTGAGAAGTCAACGAACTACACGCTTGGCTTCACCTCGTCCTACGACGCCTTCTCGCTCACGGTCGACTTCTACCAGATCGATCTGGAAGACCGCGTGAACGCGATCTCCACGCAGAACGTGTCAACGGACCCGACGGCAGGTGCCGCATATGACAACTATCTCGCCCTCGTTGGTGCAGGGGTTGTCGGTGCTGAATCGATCGGTGGCGTATTCTACTTCACCAATGCTTTTGATACGAGCACCAAGGGTGTGGATATTGTCGGCACCTATTCCAAGGATTGGGCGAACGGGTCTTCGACCAAGTTCACGGGATCTGTGAATTACAACAAGACTGAGTTCGACAGCGATGTCGGTGCTCTGTTCAACGATGAAGATCAGTATGACTTCGTCAACTACGATCCGAAGTGGCGCGGCGTCTTCTCTGTGACACACGAAGTTGGTCCGTATAGCTTCCTGGCACGCGCCAACTACTACGGTGAGTCCACAAACTCTGACGGTTCGAATGCGCCGCTGGTGTACCAGGACTATGGTGCGAAGGTTCAGGTGGACCTCGAAGGATCTTTCCAGGCGTCTGAAGCCGTGAAGATCTCGATTGGTGCGCGTAACGCCTTCGACCAGTACCCGGATGAAGCAGAACTCGGCGACAGCTGCTGTGGCCGGATCTATCGTTCCGGTGACATCATCGACTGGCAGGGTGGCTACTACTACGTCAAACTGCTCGCCAACTTCTAAGTCGGCATGAAATCCGCCCGCCCCATAACCGGGGCGGGCGGTATTTTCGCGGGGAAGGGAGGATCACTCCTCCCTCCTTGCATCTTGGGGAAGAGGCGCTTCAACAAGCCTCAATCAGGAAACGCAGATCAGCATGTCCGGCAATAAATTGTGGTATGTGTCCGCTGCCCGGGAGCTTCGCCCCGGTATCAGGCGTGCAACTTCATGGGGTATTTTAGGCCCTGCAGTTTTGTGCTGTGCCGTGGAATTTATGAATTCTCGTCCGGCACGCGCGAATCCGTTTTCCGTGATTTGGCTCGTCGTTAATTCAGTTGCCCCAGCGGCAATTGTGATATTTTCTTTCCTGGCTGCCCTCTTGAGCGCCAAACCTGCCCACCATTTCAACGTTGCAACCGCCACAGTGGCAATTGCTACCGCTTGCGTCGCGCCATCAGGTATAGTCCGGTATAATGCCTGGACAGGATGATGCTGCCATTCGCACTCAAGCGGACCTCAAGGATTCAGTTTCTTCTCAACCCAAAGGCTACAGGTAATTCAGAATATGGCTTACGATATTTCCAGACGTTTTCTTCTGGCTGGCGCGACCGGCATGGGTGTGGCAGGTGCAACCGCCTGCGCATCGGGTGCTTCAGCGATCGCCGAAACAACTGAGGCAGCTTTCCCGCCTGAGAAAGTTGCAGTCGAGAATCCTTATCTGCTCGGACCGCCGGAAGGTGTTGCGCTTCTGTCTCGTAACGAAAACCCCTACGGTCCGGCGCCGTCCGCCCTCAAAATGATCGAGTATGCAGGGTCCAAAGGTGCTTACTATGCGTCACAGGATGCTGTGAAACAGCTGCTTGAAATGATCGCCGAAAAGAATGGGGTTGCTCCGGAGCAAGTGGCGCTCACCACCGGATCGGGTGAGGCACTGTCCGCCATCGCCATGATCTATGGCCCGAAAGGCCCGATCGTTGCGCCGCGCCTGTTCTGGGATACGACGGCCCTTTATGCCGCCCGTCTGGGCATGGCCACCATCGACCGTGTGCCGTTGACGCCCGGCATGGAAATCGACCTCGCGGCGATCGAGGCGCGGGTCACTGAAACCACCGGACTCGTCCAGCTGTGCAACCCGAACAATCCGACCGGTCTTGTATCCGATGCCGCGACCCTGAAGGCAGCCGTGAAGCGCATGGCCGCGAAGACCACGGTGCTCGTTGACGAAGCCTATATGGAACTGGCTGACGATCCGGCGGGGAACACTTGCATTCCGCTGATCAATGAAGGTCACAATGTCATTGTTTCCCGTACTTTCTCGAAGATCTATGGCATGGCGGGTATCCGCATGGGCTACACGATCTCTTCCCCGGAGACAGCCCAGAAGATCCAGGCGACGGCAATGTCCTGGTCGCCGTGCACGTCCTATGCGGCCGCTATCGGTTGCTACAATGACGAGGCGTTCCTGAGCTTCTCCAAAGGTAAAGTCGTCGAAGCCCGCCAAATGATCACGACAACGCTCGATACGCTGGGCCTCGAATACCTGCCGTCGCAGACGAACTTCGTTTACTTCAAGTCGGGTAAGCCGGCCAATGACGTCCAGAAGGCGCTGGCAGAGCAAAAAATCTCCATCCGCGGGCAATACATGGATTATGTTGACTGGTCGCGTGTTTCCACCGGCAAGATCGAAGATGTTGAGCGTTTCTGTAAAGCGCTTCCAGCGGTTGTCGGCGCCTGATCTCCGGACAATCGCTCCCTGTATGGGGCGGTCTTTGATGCCTGGATAACAAAAAGGGCGAGGTGGTTCATGCCGCCTCGCCCTTTCTTGTTGGGAATAGGTTCGTCTGCTCTCAGTTCCAGCTATTCAGGCCTTTGATTGCCTGATCATAGATCGGGCCGGAAGCTTGTAGAATGGCTCGGCGCCAGTCGGGAGACTTCGGATAGAAGCGTTCGATCAGTTCCGACCGGACAGCGTCGATTTGCGCGGAGGGTGAGTTGCCGGCGCGCTGCATCAGCCAGTTGTCCATGACGAGGGCCTGCACCATCTGCTCAACCGCATACGTGCCCCATTCGATTGTCACATTGACAATCTGGGCCGAGTTCAGTGAACGGATTTCCTTCCGTAGACCCTCCAGAAGTATACCGTTGTAAAAGATCGACACACCCTCAACGACATCGTCGCAGTGGATTGTGTGATCTGGCCACCAGCCGGACAGGACTGCATAGCTTTCCGAGGTCTTCGGTTCATCGAGGATGAAATGTGCCCGGCCATAGTCGCCGATGCCGGTGTGCCAGTCGATATGTGCGATCTTTTCGGCCTGGCTGAGGTGATCGCGGGCGATCTGAAAGAGGACCTCTCCGGACCAGCTGAGCGCGTCGCCGCCAAAACTCAGCCCGTCGGGAAAGTCATACTGGCCGGAGGTTATACTGGTCAGGGCAGTGTTCATTCCTTTTTGCGCTGCGAGTTCGTGAAACCCTTGAACAAAACGGTTGAGGCCTGCCTCATCCATTGAGGCGTCCATAAGGAGACGGTGAATATCCTTGTACGCTGTGTTTTCCGGAAGCGCCTTGTTCCAGTCGGCGAAGTTCCGGTTCAGGTCTATCCCATCCTCGTTTATCCGATGCGCCCAGGCCCATCCATAAGGATTGATCGCATGGATCAGAAGCACGGCCATGTCATCGGGCAGATGGTTGGGACCGCCTGTCTCCAGCCACTGCAGGATCGTGGCTGCGCCCGGTGCCGCTTCCAGTCCGTGCGTGCCGCAGCTAAAGACAATGACCCGTGAAGCGGTGTCCGGTCCGAACCAGGCTGCATCCATCGCCAGGTCTTCCCCGGCGGGCCCTTTCAGGGAAGGATGATGGTGGCTGCTAACTGCAAAGTCGTTGTTCCGGCATGCCTTCAGAAACTTCTGCCGGCCTTCTGAATAGGTTGCAGAAAACAGCCGGGAAAGCGCCGCATCCCCGATCGGAGGATACGATGCATTTCCCGGCAGAGAAGTGTCAGGCATTGATCAGAAATTCACGACCAGCTCAGCACCATAGGTCCGCCCGATATTCGGGTGGTTGACGATGGTGCCCAGGAAGTCTCGGAAATCATCAATCAGATAATCTTCGTCCGTAAGGTTACGGCCCCAGAGATAAACTTCATACCGGCCATTATCACTTTGCAGGCCGATACGGCCGTTCAGCAGTGTCACAGAGTCGATATAGCCATAAGGCACAACCTGCGTGCTGGGCAGCGTTGTGGTCTTCTGGTTATCCACCGTAGTGTAGAACCCGTCTTTGTAGGTCATGTCGAGACGGGTGAGCAGCGTCGCGCCGAGCGAAGGCAGGTTCCGGGTATAGAGGCCGCCAAGGGAGGCCGACCATTTTGAAGCGCCCGGCAGCTGATTGCCTGACACGTCGCCGCCAGCTGTGCCACCACCCGGGAAGGAGTCGAAGGTGGCGTCGAGATAGCCAGCAGACCCCTGAAGGGAGAAGTTGTCTGTGGCCTGAAGGTTGAACTCCGCTTCGATCCCCTGCGTTATGACCTTCGCGGCATTCGTAATGCGGATGGACGTGCGTCCGCCGCCCAGATCAACGAACTGGTTCACCTGATAGTCGTCATAGCCCGAGTAGAAACCGGCAAGGTTCAGCGTAAACCGGCCGTTCATGAACTCGTTCTTCAGCCCGATTTCATAGGCATCGACGGTTTCCTTGCCGAACTCCAGACCGGAATTGGCCGCCAGCTCGTCTTCATTGATGAAGTCGAGGTTAAAGCCGCCGCTCTTGTAGCCGGAAGAGTACTTCACATACAGGTTGCTCTGGTCTGTCACGGCATAGCTGAGGCTGACGGCCGGCGAGAGGAAGCTGTCGCGCCGGTCATTGATCAGCGGCGTGGGGGCCGTGGTCGTATCGCCCGGTGCGACATTGGTCGAGCCAATTCTGAAGACGCCGGAGTTGCGGCCGTCGAGCAGCCAGTTCACATCCTTGTCCTCAACGCTGTAACGCAGGCCGAAACCGAGGGTCCAGCGGTCGGCAAAGTCATAACTGCCGTTGAAATAGGCTGCGAAGCTTTCCGTATCGACCGTGCCGGCGTTGATCACCTTCGATCCGACCGGGCCAAAACCCGCGAGCGACGAGATGAAGGCCAGTTGGGCTTCTGTCAGGTTGCTCGGGTCAAGGCCGAGCAGAGGCGCGACGCTCGGCGCCACGACCGGCTCGATAAAGGCGGTGAGGAAGTCGTCCCCCAGGAACACGTCCCGGTTCGTGTCGGCGCTCTGATTGTAGTAGTAAAGGCCGGCCATGTAGGTGAACGTGCTGTCGTCCGGCGAGATAAGCTGGAACTCCTGGCTCAGCTGTTCAAACTTGTCGCCATACTCAACATAGAGCATCGAAACCGGCGCATAGTCGGTGGCGTTCTTGTAGTTCGCTTCTGTGTCGCGATAGCCGGTGATCGACTTGGCGGTGAAGCCATTGTCGAACTTGTAGGTCAGATCCATCATGGCGCCGGAGACGTCGCGATCTTCGGTGGGATCGAAGTCGAACGCAACCTTGCGCGTTTCCGGAGCGATCGTGACCTTCTGAATGCCGAGCGTGTCAGTAAGGGGCTCGCCAACGAGAATTTTATTGTCGGTCTTCAGGCCATCATAGGCGAGGTTGATCTCAAGCTTGTCCGTCGGCGTGATGCGCAGCTGGCCGCGATAGGCCAGCACATCTTTGGTGTCGAGGTCGTTGCCGGTGGTGATGTTGTCGATATAGCCATCGCGGTCTGTCTTGGAGATAGAGAGCTTGGCAGCGACATTCTTTGCCAGTGGCACGTTCACCATGCCCTGCAGCTCGCGCAGATTGTAGTTGCCGACATTGACGCTGGCCTTGCCATAGAATTCGTCGGTCGGCTTCTTTGTGACAAGGCTAATGGCGCCGGCGACGGTGTTCTTGCCGAACAGCATGCCTTGCGGTCCACGCAGAACCTCGACGCGCTCAAGATCCAGAAGTTCCTGGTTCACAGCCGGCGACTGACCCATATAGACGCCGTCGACATAGACGCCCACGCGGCTGTCGAAGCCGATATTGCGCGAAGCCGAGCCGACGCCGCGAATGGTGATGACGGAGCGGAAATCATTGTGGCCGGAGATCGATACGTTGGGGATATATTCCGAAATTTCGGAAAGTTCCCGCACACTGGTCTGGTCGATGCTGTCGTCACCGAAGACGGACATGGCGATTGGCACTTCGGAGAGTTTTTCGGCCCGGCGCGTGGCTGTGACGACAATGCCTTCATAGACCTTCACATCATCTTCGTCCTGAGGGGCGGTGTCCTGGACCGCGACGGAGTTGTCAGTCGACTCGGTCTGGGCAATGGCGGTCGCCCATGGGGCTGCGGTGGACAGGATGAGGCAGCTTGCGCCCATCAGCAATTTGGAGGTCATTCGATTTCTTCCCTTAATGACTGTCTGAATCCGGACGCACCCAAGCGGGCGGTGGCGTTCCTCGAAAGGTGAACGTTACCCGGATCTTGACCACCAAGTTAATTAAGTTAACATTGTTGTGTCAACGCGCCGTTCTGGTGCAGAATGGCTTTTGAAGCACCGAGTGACATAAAAGACATGGCAAATGCCGAGGCCGACTCGAAGCGTGGTATTGTAAAGAAAGCCGGTTATCATCACGGCGATCTTCGCAACGCGATCATCGAATCCGTCGTCCGGCTGATTGCTCAGAATGCCTCGCTTGATTTCCAGTTGAAAGATGTGGCGAAACTGGTCGGCACCACGACCCCTGCGATTTATCGGCACTTCGAGAGCAAGCAGAGCCTGCTGGTTGAGACAGCTATCGCCGGTTACGCCATTCAGGAAGACTATCGTAACAGGGCGATCAGCTTGTCGAAGCCGTCGCCACTCGCCCGTCTGATCGCGATCGGGCACGCGTATGTCCTCTTCGGCCGGACGCATCCCGGATATTTTCGTCTCATGAAGAGTCTGGAGACGGAGGAAATGCTTGCTTCTCCGGAGTATCAGTCGCTGCGCACGAAGGCGCTGGATCTGACAAACGCGTTGACGATCGAGTGTATGGAAGCAGGGCTGTTCCTAGAAATTGACATGGCGGTGGTGAAGACCTCGCTGCAGACCACGGCTCTGGGGCTTGGACACATCTACTCGACCGATCAGCTGCAATATATCGCCCCGGAGGCACTCGATGACGAGAGCCTCGTCGCGCGGGTATTCGAGGTGAATCTGGGCGGCTTGCTGAGCGCGAAGGGCAAACGCCATGTTCGTGAAGCCAGCCAGGATCCATTCAAGGCCCAGCGCTGAAACCCCATTGAATAGGATATTATGATGCCAGCCAGTAAGCCTGTGGAAGCAGCCAGCCACCAGATCGGTCTGAACGATGTCCTGAGTGCATCCTCCAAGGCGCCCAAGCCGCCGCCGGCGGCGACGTTAGAAAATACGGCGCTTCTGCTGATCGACATCCAGCATCTGGCCGAGCCATCCTATCATCTGAAAAATGCCGTTGAGGCAGGGTTGCCGGAAGATGCTGTCCGGGAAGTGCTCAGTGACTACGAAGTCCGGTTTAATGCCGCAGTAGTCCAGGCTGCACGTGTGCTGGACGCAGCGAGGGCTGTGGGGATCCCGCCGATCCATGTCAAAATACAGTGTTTGTCAGACAGTGGCCGTGACACAGGCCTGCTGCACAGCCGCCTCGGCTGGAACTTTCCGCCGGGAAGCGCAGGGGCACAATTCCTCGAACCGACAAAGCCGACTGCTGATGAAATCGTCATTACTAAAACAGCCAGCGGCGCTTTCACCGGTACTGGTCTGGATGCGACACTGCGGAACATGGGGATCGAACACCTGCTTGTCGTTGGCTTCCTGACAGACGAATGCGTGGAAACCACGACCCGCGTCGCCCTCGACTATGGGTATGTCACGCGCGTGGTGAGTGACGCGACCACAACCTACCTGATGGACTCCTATCAGGCGACAATCGGAAAGCTTGGGGCTTATGGCTTTACCCTCACGGCAGATGAGGCAATTGCAGAATTTACATCGCTTGGCGCACAGGCCTGAAGCGTAGTTCCGGGGAGGAGCGGTAATATGGGAAAGCTGACACGTCGCGCCCTGATCGGGGGCGGTCTCGTCGCCGGAGCGGGGGTGGCATATGGCGCGTACTGGCTGCGCAAACGGCCGGCAGCGGCGCCGTTGGGCTTCGAAGTCTCGGACGAGGAGCGCGCAGCGGCGATTGCCTTGCTGGACAAATATCCGGCCATCGACAGTCACGCGCATCCCGGCCGCACCTTTGCCCGCGACGCTTCAGGGCTTGCGCCGCTCCTGAAGGTCTACAAGGCGCAGTCCGGCTTTGAACAGCGCACTGTCAGCGACATGCGGGGCGGGCATCTCACCGCCGCCTGCTTTGCCGCCGTCTCTGATTTCAATGTGCTTAATCTTGCGAAAGGCAAAGGCCTCGAAGCGCAACGCGCTTTCAATGAGGGCGAAGCCTGGGAAAGCTATAAGGTGCAGATCGGCAATCTGAAGCGCCTTGCGAAGAACGGCTTGGTGACTGAGATGCTCGCCCCGGACCAGCTGGCAGACTTGCGCCCGTCAAAGAGCCCGGGTGCCATCTGGACGGTGGAGGGGGGCGACTTTCTCGAAGGATCCGTGGAACGGGTTCGTGAGGCCTATGAGGATGGTGTGCGGTCTGTGACCCTCGTTCACTACCGGACAAATGATCTGGCTGATGCCATGACCAATGCGCCGGTGCATGGCGGCCTGACATCGGAAGGCGACGCCATTGTGCAGGAAATGAACCGCCTGGGCATGGTCATCGATCTGTCCCATATGGCGGAAGCCGGTGCGTTTCGGGCTCTTGAGCTCAGTACCCGCCCGGTCATGTTCACGCATACACACATCAGTTCGGCCCACTCCTATCATCCGCGTTTCATTTCGCTGGAACTTGCCAGGGCGGCAGCGGAAGCTGGCGGTATCATCGGGGCCTGGCCAGCGGGAATTGAGGTGAGCGATCTGGCCGGTTTCGCGGACAGGATCCTTCAGTTGATAGATATGGTCGGTATAGACCATGTCTGCCTCGGTACAGATATGGATGGGAACTACAAGCCGGTGTTCGACGATTACCGCCGGCTGCCAGACCTTGTCGCCCTGTTGCGCCGGAAAGGCATGAGCGAGCAGGAACTGGCCGCTTTCCTGGGGGGCAACTTCATGCGCGTCTGGTCAGCTAATCAGAACCATTCCTGACGGCTCTCGCTGTCCGGTTATATCCCGACAACAGGCTGGAACAGGCGGAGCAGTGGGTTGGCGAACCTGAGCTTGCCTTCATCCACGATCAGCGAGATGCAGGGACCGTCATCGTCAATCCGCAGGTCATGCGTGCAGGACTCGTCTTCCTGGTGCAGGTCTCCCGCAACATATTGCTGCGCGCCGGATTTGTAGCCACCGGACAGAACCAACGTCCACTCCTGCCCGCTATGGGAGTGCCGGGGAACTGGAAGTCCGGGTTTTGCGCGGAGCAGGTAAAGCCGTTCGCCGTGCCGGTTGCGGCCAAGGCGCGCCTGCTGCACGCCGACACCGGCGTTGCGCCATCTGAGCCGGCGGCCATTGCGGCGCATATAGTCGGCCAATGGGGCGGGCATCCAGTCAGGTATCGAAGCGGCGTGCGCAGCCTCGGACGTCGGCGCCTTCGCCTGCTCGTCTGCAATCAGGCGGGCGTCGAGGCGAGACATGAAGTCATCTGAGAGCGCCGCAGGTTTTGCGCTTTCAAGCAGCGCGCCGGCAACGTGATCGTCTGAAGCGAAGAGCGGGCGCAGGTGTGGCGCCATATCCGCCTGGCACGTCAGCAGCAATTGCTTGAAAGGTGAGAGGGTGCCAGCTGATTGCATGGCCAACCAGTCGTCACCGACCGTGATCGGCAGGGAATGTGCCGTACTCATGGTACATCCTTTCGATAGGCTTCGAGTGTGGTTCTGAGTTTCTTCAAGGGAGCGCGAATCCGGCTTTTTACCGTGCCGATTGCGATTCCGGTGCGTTCGGCGATCGCGCTGTGAGACAGGCCTTCGAAGAAGGCAAGGTAGAGCATTTGTTTCTGTTCGGGCGGCAGCGTTGCGAGCGCGTCTCTGACGGCCTGCGCGGCTTCGGCCTCTTCCAGACCAGCATGAAGGGAGTCGTCCGGCTCATCGACAAGGTGGATCATGTCGCTGGGCGCTGTTGGCTGCAGCCGGTCATGTTTACGCTTGTGATCGATCCAGCGGTTGCGGGTCATGCGATAGACCCAGGTTGAGAAACTCGCCTTGGCTCCGTCGAAACTCGCTGCTTTCTGCCAGACCGCCGCGAGCACGTCCTGGACAATATCTTCGCTCGTCGAGTCGCCTTCGCCGCGATGCATCAGCCAGGCCTTCAGCCGGGGCGCGTAATGCATCGCAAGTGCATTGAATGCGTCGCGGTCAGCCGATGTCACGACCCGCGACATCAGCTCACCATCCAGCGCAGAGCGGCCAGGCAGGGCGCTCACTTTAGCCGGGGTTTTCGATTTACTGCCACAAATGGCTCCTGACTGAACGGACGTCACGGACTGCATTATCGCCTCCTTTGGTCCTTCTACGCAAATACTGCCAGACTGGATCATTCAATCCGGCAGGCAGGCTGATCCGTATCTCATTGAACTAGCCGGAGAATGCCCATGCCATTTGATGTCGCCGCCCCGATCCGCCGCCGTTCAGGATCCGCGTCGGAGGGGCGCCGCCCACGTGTTGCTGTCATTGGAACCGGGATTTCCGGCCTATCAGCTGCCTGGGCTCTGCAGAATACCTGTGACATTACCGTTTTCGAGAAAGCCGGGCGGATTGGCGGGCACACGGCCACGGTGACGGTCGATGCGCCCGAAGGACCTGTGCCGGTTGATACCGGCTTCATCGTCTTCAACGAGCCGAACTATCCAAATCTGACAGCATTATTTGACCGGCTTGACGTGGCATCCAACCCGACGCGTATGAATTTTTCCGTGTCGATGCCTGACCAGCGTATGGAGTATGCCAGCCACGGTATGGAAGGGCTGTTCGCATGGCGGCGGAATATGGCGAGCCCGCGTTTCTTTCTGATGCTGAAGGACATTTTGCGTTTCCATGCCGCCTCGCATGATCTGGCGCAGTGCCAGCGTGGCCG
Organism: Hyphomonas jannaschiana VP2; assembly: GCF_000685215.1. Taxonomy (GTDB): domain Bacteria; phylum Pseudomonadota; class Alphaproteobacteria; order Caulobacterales; family Hyphomonadaceae; genus Hyphomonas; species Hyphomonas jannaschiana. The sequence continues at coordinate 51,646 of NZ_ARYJ01000009.1, read as the reverse complement.
GTCGATCGGTGATTATGTCGCTGAAGAGCGCTACGGTCAGGCATTTGTCGACTACCACCTTTTGCCGATGGCGGCTGCGATCTGGTCGTGTCCGGTCTCGATGATCATGGATTTCCCCGCTGCAAGTCTTGCCCGGTTCTTTGTGAACCATGGGCTGGTCAGCGTCCGCCCTCAATTCCCGTGGCAGTCGGTTGACGGTGGAAGCGCGTCATATCTTGCGCCCCTGACACAGGGGTTTGCTGACAAAATCCGCTGTAATGCCGGAATCGATTCCGTAATCCGGACGGCGCAGGGCGTTCGCCTCCGGTTCTCAACCGGAACATTCGAAGACTTTGATGAAGTGGTCTTTGCCTGCCATGCGCCAGAAGCCCTCGCGCTGCTTGCCGATGCAGACGAGCCGGAAACACAAATCCTCTCGGATTTCCGAACTCAGCCGAACCGTGTTATCCTGCATCGTGATGAAAGCCTGATGCCAATCCGCAAGGCCGCATGGGCAGCCTGGAATTACCGGGCAAGGCAGACTGACTCCCTGCAACTGTCGGTCACATACTGGATGAACACGCTGCAGAAGCTTGCAACCAAGACAAATTACTTTGTGACCCTCAATCCCGAACAGGAGCCTGCGACGGACAAAGTGGAACAGGAGTTCGTCTATAATCACCCGGTATTTGATGGTCAGGCCATGAAAGCCCAACGTGAAATTTGGTCGATTCAGGGGCATAGGAACACCTGGTTCTGCGGAGCATGGCAAGGCTATGGGTTCCACGAGGATGGCATCCAGTCCGGACTGGCCGTTGCTGAGTTGATGAGTGACTGGAAACGTCCGTGGGCGTTTGACTATTCGCAGGAGCGTCTGGCCCGGCCGGAGGCCGGAAAGGTGACCGTATGAATGCACCGGCGCAATACTACGTCGGAAAGGTAAGCCATCGGCGGTTTGGTGATGTATCTCACTTTTTATGCTACCGGATTGCTTATTTGCTGCTGGACCTTGACCGCTTGGACGAGGCGCGCGGCCTGACCCGTTTTCTGGCGATTGGCAAGGGCGGGTTGATGAGTTTCAACCCGCTCGACCATGGCGACGGCCAGTCGCGTGATCTGGCGGGATGGGTACGAGAGTTTGTTGCCGGGCAGGGTGTCCGGGAATCCACAGACAGGGTTGAGCTGCTGACGCTGCCACGCATGTTCGGCTATGTGTTCAATCCCATTTCCATCTACTTCATCCGCAACGGCGCGGGCGAGCTGCATCACGTGCTCTACGAGGTTGGGAACACGTTTGGAGAGCGACACTTTTATCTGTGTGCGGCTGACGAGGGTGAGGGCGTTTGCCGGCATGATTGCGACAAGGCGTTCTATGTCTCCCCGTTCTTTGACAAACGTGGCCACTACAAATTTATCCTCCAACCCCCGGCGGAGACAATGAAGCTGGCTATCTCCTATCGTGCGGACGGCGTGGAACGCATGCGTGCTTCCCTGGTGGGAGCGGCGCGTCCGATTAGTACCGGGAGCACGCTGGGCTTGTTGGTACGCTTTCCCTTGATGACGATAGGTGTGATTGCAGGGATTCATTGGGAAGCGCTCAAATTATTTATCAAAGGCGCCCGGTATCACAGCCATGGCCCAAAGCAGCCAGAACCAGGAGTGAGCTTCGACCGCCGCCAGTCTGGCGTCCGGGTTTAGGTTCAACTTTCACAATCTTGCTTTCGCGCTGAGGCGCCCTCGCGCACCCGATGCGAGGGCGCGCTTACACATGCCTCTTTGACAAATCCCGAATATGATGACATTTCGAGTGTCAATATATTCGGGGCTGAGGTAGTCATGTCGAAATGGGTCAGAAGCGGTGGTTTCCGCAAAATGCTAACGCGGCTGGGTGGGGGGGCGGCCTTGCTGGTAGCAAGTATCAGCTTCGCGGTCGCTGCTGCGGCTGAAGCCCCGGAAACGGACGACACGCGACCAAATTTCGTCCTGATCCTTGTCGATGACGCGGCATTGATGGATTTCGGGGTATATGGCGGGGAGGCGCGGACCCCTAACATCGATGCCCTCGCCGCGCGCGGCGCAATGTTCCGCCGGCATTACTCGTCTCCACTCTGTTCTCCATCGCGGGCCATGCTCCTGACCGGTATGGACAATCATATGACGGGCATCGCCACCATTCCCGAAGTCCTGCCGAAGGAGCATGTTGGGCAGCCGGGCTACACGATGCATCTGGAGCCGGGCATTCTGACACTGGCAGATCGCTTGAAGGCTGCCGGTTATCGTACCCTGATGTCAGGCAAGTGGCACCTCGGTAGCGGCGCGGGTGACCTGCCCAATGCCCACGGCTTTGACCGGTCTCTGGCATTGGACGCCTCGGGCGCCGACAACTGGTCTGACAAGCCCTACATGCCATACTATCAAAAGGCACCCTGGTACGAAGACGGACAGCCTGCCGATCTGCCGGAGTCCTTCTACTCTTCCGCGATGATCGTCGATCACATGATCGAGTATCTGGACGACAGCGATCAGAACGCGCCTTTCTTTGCGTATCTGCCATTCCAGGCGATTCACATTCCCGTGCAGGCGCCGCCGGAGCTGACGGCCGGGTATGATGGTGTCTATGATGAGGGCTGGCATGCTCTGAGAGAAGCGCGGTGGCGGAAGGCAAAGGAAAACGGATTGATTCCGGAAAGCGCCCCACTGGCGCCTATGCCGGAAGAGATGCGAGCATGGGATGATCTCTCTCCTGAAGATCAGGCGCTTTATTCTGCACGCATGCAGGTGAACGCAGCGATGATGGAGGCCATGGACATAGAGATCGGCCGGTTCGTGGACCACCTCAAGGAAACGGGCAAGTACGACAACACGATCTTCGTCGTTACCTCGGACAATGGGCCGGAGCCGTCGCGCGGTGATACCGATATTCGCCTGTCGATCTGGATGAAGCTGCATGGCTACCATATCGGCAGGGAGGGGATCGGTGAGCCGGGTAGCTGGGGCTTTATCGGCCCGGAATGGGCCATCGCAGCGGCATCACCGAACAACATGTTCAAGTTCTTAGGATCCGAAGGAGGCTTGCGCGTTCCCCTGATCATGGCTGGTCCCGGCCTGCCTCAGGGTGAGACATTTGATGCGCGCACAGTGGTCACCGACATTGCGCCGACGCTTCTGAAATACGCAGGTGTGGAAGACACAGACGCGGTCATGACCGGCCGCAGCCTTGAGCCGTTGCTCGCAGGAACCGAGGCGGCGGTTTATCGGCCCGGCGATGTTATAGGCATGGAAGTCTCCGGTAATTCGGCTGTGCTGAAGGGCCGCTGGAAGATCACCCGTAACCAGAAACCGCATGGAGACGGTCAGTGGCGCCTTTACGACATTGAAGCGGACCCAGGAGAGACGAAGGACCTACGTCTGTACCAGCCGGATGTGTTTGCGGAAATGCTGAACGAATATCAGGCTTACAGCGAGCGCGTTGGGGTGCTGGAGGTGCCTGAAGGTTACAACTCGCTGAAAGAAATCACCCGCAACACGATGGCCCGCCAGTTCAGGGCCTACTGGATGCAGCTCGTCGTTTTGCTCGTCGGCATCGTGGCCATTGTCTGGTTGCTTGTAGGCTTGGTGGTGCGGCTAATCCGGAGATGAGCGCAAGCCGGGCTCTTGACCGGAACAGAATTGGCAAGAAGGTGCCAATAATCAGGACAAAAAGCCTGGAAAACAGGCGGGGAGGAAAAATGGTAACCGCAGGTGATGATCGTTTGGTGCTTATGGGGGCGCCTGGCTCACCCTACACGCGCAAGATGGTGGCGCTGCTGCGTTACCGGCATATTCCCTATGCTGTGCTTTGGGGGGGGCATCAGAACCCGCCGCCAGGTTTGCCGCAGCCGAAAGTAAAACTTCTTCCAACATTTTACTTTCCCAATTCTGATGGCGGGATAGAGGCGGTTGTCGACTCCACACCGATTACCCGCAGGCTGGAGCAGGACTATTCAGGGCGCCGTGTCATTCCGGAAGATCCGGTCATAGCGTTTCTGAATGAGCTGATCGAAGATTATGCCGATGAGTGGCTGACTAAAGCGATGTTCCATTATCGCTGGTATTTTGAAGCCGATCGCGACAATGCCGGGCCGCTGCTTGTTTACTGGTCTGTGCCAACGCTTGAAGCAGCGGATGCCCAGAAGATGGCGGACATGTTCAGTAAACGGCAAACCGAACGGCTGTATGTTGTGGGGTCGAACGATGTCACAGCCTCCACGATTGAGGCGAGTTATCTCCGCTTCATCGATCTTCTGGACGCATTGATCCAGCATGCCGGTTATGTGCTTGGGGCGCGTCCATCGTCCGCTGATTTCGCGATTTACGGCCAGCTGACACAGCTGGCGATCATTGAGCCGACATCGGCGACGCTGACCCGTGCCCGGTCTGCCAGGGTGCGCGCCTGGCTGGACCGTATGGAAGACCTGTCAGGTGTTGAGCCGGTTGAGAGTGACTGGTTCACTCCGGAACAAGCCGCGGTGCGCCTGAAGCCCCTCCTGTCGGAAATCGGGCGGGTGTACCTGCCGTTCCTCAAGGCGAATGCTGCAGCGGTCGCTGCAGGTGAGCCGGATTTCCGCACAAATATAGATGGCCAGGTCTGGCAGCAGCCAACATTTCCCTACCAGGCTAAATGCCTGCAGCATTTGTTGCAAACGGCCGAGGCTGTCCCGGACAGCGCGAAAAATGATCTCAAGGAAATCTTCTCCGGCACGGGCTGTGAAGAGCTTGTTACGTAGATCAGGGTGGGAACGGATATGTTGAAAAGAATTCTGATCGGCGGCGCTAGCTTGCTGATAGTCTTCGGTGCGCTGGCATGGTTCAACAAGACAGCGATCATTCTGTTCATCGCGTCGAATTCCGGCCAGAGGGATGTTGCACCGTATCAGTCAGTGGTCTGGGACCACGGACCTGCAACGTCGCAACCGGCGAATGCCGACAGGCCGCCCAATATCATCTTCATTGTCGCGGATGATCTTGGCATCAATGACATTTCGACTTTCGGCGGCGGTGTAGCGGGTGGACGCTTGCCAACGCCGAACATAGACAGGCTGGCAGCAAGAGGCGCCATCTTCCAGCAGGCATATTCCGGAACAGGCACATGCGCACCATCTCGCGCTATGCTGATGACCGGTCGCTATCCGACCCGGACTGGGTTTGAATTCACGCCAACCCCAGACGGCATGGGCCGTGTTATATCAATGGTCGGGAATGACATGGATACCGGCCTGCCACCCATCGAATGGAACCAGCAGGCGGACGAAGGGGGCGTGCCCTTCGAAGCGCAGGGGCTACCGGGCGAGGAAGTCACGGTTGCGGAACTCCTGAAAGATGCGGGCTACCACACGATACATATCGGCAAATGGCATCTGGGGCGCAGTGAAGAATCCAGGCCAACGGCGCAAGGCTTTGATGAAAGCCTGCTCATGGCCAGCGGACTTTATTTGCCGGAAGACGACCCGGATGTCGTCAATGCGAAGCTGGATTTTGACCCGATAGACAAATTTCTCTGGGCTCGGATGCAGTATGCCGCGTCGTACAATAATGGAGACTGGTTCGAGCCGGGCGGATACCTCACGGATTATTGGACCGATGAGGCGAGCAAGGTGATCGAAGCAAACCGGGACCGGCCGTTCTTTCTCTATCTGGCGCATTGGGGCGTGCACACCCCGCTGCAAGCGACGCGGGAAGACTATGAAGCCGTCGGCGATATTCAGCCCGAGCGCCTGCGGGTCTACGCGGCAATGATACGTGCGCTCGACCGCAGCGTGGGGCGGATCATGGACAAGCTGGAAGAGGAGGGGCTTTCCGACAACACGGTCATTGTCTTCACCTCAGACAATGGGGGCGCCGGCTATATCGGTCTACCGGAAGTCAATGCACCATATCGGGGCTGGAAGATTACCCTGTTCGAAGGCGGTATCCGTGTGCCGATGTTTGTCTCGTGGCCAGGTAAAATTCCTGCCGGCACGCAGATCGACACGCCGGTTGCTCATGTGGACCTGATGCCGACGCTTGCATCGATTGCGGGCGAGGCTTTACCTGAAGGGCTGGTGGTGGATGGTGAAGACTTGTTGCCTGTGTCCATGGGGCAGGGAGGGGTTTCCCGCCTGGACAATGCGATCTTCTGGTCCAGCGGATACTACCGCGTCGTGAGGGCGGGCGATTGGAAACTGCAGGTGAATGGACGTCAACAAAAGGCCTGGCTCTTCAATCTGGCGGAAGATCCGACGGAACAAACCAATCTTGCCGAAACAGAGCCCGGGAAGGTCGCAGAGCTTCAGGCGTTGATTGATGCGCACTGGGCGAACGCCAGACCACCGCTATACCCCTATACGGTTGAGAGCCCGATCATGATCGACAAAACGGCTGCGGAGACGTTTGAAGCCGGCGATGAGTATGTCTACTGGCCGAACTGAATTATTCAGTGGTGGCGGTATCACGCACGATCCGGAACCCGATATGGTTCGATGAGAAGTCTGTTTCTTCGGGTTGCCGCGCAGCGGGGCGGTAACGCCGGCAGAAATTATCAGCACAAAGATAAGATCCGCCTTTAATCGTGTGCGTACCCGGGCCATAGGGGGTGTCCGTCCATTCCCAGACATTCCCGATCATGTCATAGGCGCCGATCCCGTCCTTGCCGAAGCAGCCAACCGGCGATGTGCCGGTAAAGCCATCAGCTGCGGTATTGGAAAACGGGAAGATGCCTTGCCAGGTGTTCGCGACGGGGTTGCCATCGCTATCGTAGGCGCCGGAATTGGACCGGTTGATCTCGGGCAGTCCGAGGGAGGCGGCATATTCCCATTCGACCTCCGTCGGCAGCCGTCCGTCTGCCCAGTCGGCATAGGCGCGGGCATCGGCAAGGGAAATGTGCACGACCGGATGCAGCGCCCGTCCGTCAATGTTGCTACCCGGACCTTCGGGAGACTTCCAGGTGGCGCCTGGAACAAGTTTCCAGGGAGCCTGAGAGATCGAGCCCTCAGCACTCAGGAAGACGGCGGAGCCAGCCGCTTCGCCGCCTGCTGCCGCGCTGCGTTCGGCATCGGTGACATAACCCGTTTCTTCAACAAAACGCGCAAACTCGGTATTTGTCACCTCATGGGACAGGATCGCGAAGCCCTCGACGTGTAGTGTCTCTGCCGGGGCCTCTTCCTGATAAATTGCGTCCCGGCCTTTCAGAAAAGACCCGGATGGAATTGTTAGGAACTCATCCAGTTCGTCAGCCGGAAGCCCACAGGAGGCTGATGCGGCACCGGGTGATGACGGGGCACCACAAGCCGCCAGGAGCAGCATGACCAGGGCAGGGGCGTAGCGCCCATTCATTCAGCAGCAGCGATCAGCGCGTCCAGCATGGTGTCCAGCACGGAGGTGGCTTTGGCTCTGGAGAAACCCTGATCCTGCCGCATGCGCCGCCAGGTGTCGAAACTCAACGCGACGTCAAACGCCAGTTTCAGAGGCTCGTTTTCCAGCACTTCAGGCGGCAGTGCGAGGGCAAGCGCCGCCGTTTCATGCGCGACGAACCGTTTGTGATTCGCCATCAGGAGTTCCGAGCGGTACCGCCTGGCAAGCGCACAAATACGAACAGGCATGACGTCCTCGAAGACGCGGATTCGGCGCTCCATCATCTCTTTCACGCGGCCCTGCCAATCTATGGCTGTCAGCGGCTTGGCGATTTCCGGAAGAATGCGTGCTTCGATCTGGCCGGACATTTCCCGGTACAGCGTATCGACATCGTCGAAATGGCGGAAGACTGTCCGCAGCCCCACGCCGGCGCGTTCGGCAATGCTGGCGACGCTCGGGTCGTAGTCGCCCTCGCGCACAAGCTCCATCATCGCACTAACGATCTTCTGTTTGTTGCGCTCTGACCTCAGCCGGCGGCCATCTGAAACGTGTGTCTGGTCCTGTGTGGCCTGATCCGTCGCCATGTCTAATCCTTGCAAAGTCTATCGGGCCCTTCAGGCAAACCGAGTTCTGTCCAACATCACCACATATACTCTCAGAATAAACAGGATCGGCCTTGAGGAAAGGTTCCTGCTGCTGCGGTCACTGCGTGAGTGAATTTTTCTAATCTCTCAGCAGGTTTTTCACCCATGGAGAGTCCTTTTGTGCGGCGGGCAGGACGGTCTCGATGTTGAGCTGTCCCTTGAGGCCGGCAGAGCGGTGGACAGCCGCTTCGCGCCATTCCTCGGACAGGGACATGCGCACCATGTCGGCCCGGCTCGGATACATCGCGATGGCGACCTCGTCCCACAGCTCTTCGACGTCCCCGAGCGCCAGGAAGGTCACGTCAGCGGCAAACACTGCCCGGCCGCCGAATTTTGGAAGAATATCAGCGACCGCTCGGCCGTAGATCATGTATGCATCACGTCCAGAGAGATCCGTCTCACGGCTATCGTCATATTCCGCTTTATCCTTGAATTTCAGAAGGTTGACCATAAAGATCGGGCCGCCAGGGCCTTTCTCCAGCATCTGTTGCATGCGTGCCGGGTCAGATGGGAATACTTCATTCCGGACTTCCATGGACGTGTCTCCTGTTATGTCCGGGAAGCTTAATAAATTGGCACTAGGTGCGTCAATTGTTATCAGCCGGCCACTCTCCGCTCTGCATTTCCCAAGATTGAAATACTGTACCCAACAGTCGAACCAATTTTCTCGGTGACGTCGAATCCACGTGGATTGATGGCTGCTGCTCTCGGACGCCGAGGTAGCCGGTTGCGGTGTTTTTTAGGGCAATTCCTGCGCTGCACTGTGGTGGCAGCTACAGCCAGAGCGAGAAATTCCGGCATGTCTTCGACGGGAATTTATTCGGTGATCCAGACCGTCATAGGCTGGTCAAACATTGAGAAACCAGACGATAAGCCACAAAAGAAAAATGCCGGCCTAGGGCCGGCATTTCACTGTTTCCGCTCTGATGCGCCTCAGTCTTTGGCGCGTTCCAGATAGGTGTTGTCTTCGGTGTTCACGACAATCCGGGTGCCGACGTCGATGTGCGGCGGGACCATCACGCGGACGCCATTGTCCAGAATGGCCGGCTTGTAGCTACTGGAAGCCGTCTGGCCTTTCACGACCGGTTCTGTCTCGGCGATCGTCGCGGTGATGCGGGCCGGCAGGGTGGCCGAGACCGGGTCGCCATTGAAGATCTGCAGTGTAACTTCCATGTTTTCCTGCAGGAACGCTGCATTGTCACCCAGCATCGTGCCGGCCACATAGACCTGTTCAAACGTTTCCGGGTGCATGAAGACGTAGTTGTCGCCGTCCTGGTAAAGGTAGGTATAGCCGATGTCTTCGACGAAGGCTTTCTCCAGCTTGTCGGTCGTCTTGTAGGTGTTGACGATCTTGATGCCATCCGAGATCCGGCGCATCTCAATCGTGGTGGTCGGTGTTCCCTTGCCGGGACGGAAGGATTCCGCCTTGAGGACGGAATAGAGCTGACCGTCGGTGTACTCGATGATATTGCCCCGGCGGATGTTCGCTGCGATTTCGACGGCCATGATGTGTTCCCGAATTGCCCGGACTGGCTCCGGTGCTATAGAGCGCTCCGCTCCGGAGCGCCTGATCGGGGTTCGCAATACCGGCACTTGCGTGTTTCGCCAAGCGCCGGTTCACATATTTCCACGTTTCCGGACATTGGGCAGGACACATGACTGACAGGAAATGGTGGCATCCGGCACGGCACAGGGACCGTCGTCCGTTCCTGTTGCAGCGGGGGCAGGTTCGCCGGGCGCTGTCGGACTGGTTCGCCCGGGAGGGGTTTCTGGAGGTCGAATGTGCGGCCCTTCAGGTCTCGCCGGGCAATGAGACCCATCTCCATGCTTTTGAGACGGAATTCAGGACGGATGACGGCCAGGTCAGCCCGCTTTACCTGCACACTTCGCCGGAGTTTTCCTGCAAGAAGCTGTTGGCGGCCGGAGAAGAGAAAATCGTCGACTTTTCAAGAGTTTTCCGGAACCGGGAGAGCGGCCCGCTGCATTCGCCCGAGTTCACCATGGTGGAATGGTACCGCACCGGCGCGGACCTCGCCATGGTGATGCAGGATGCGGTGGACCTTTGCCGCGAAGCTCTGAAGGCCACGGGCGAAACGGCGCTCCACTGGAAGGGGCGGACCTGCGATCCGGGCATGACTCCGGAGTACTTGACGCTGACCGAAGCGTTCCAACGCCATGCTAAAACGGACTTAAATGGACTACTGGATGACCGGGACGGATTTATGCGTGCCGCCCGGGACGCTGGCGTCGGCGTGCCGGACGATGCTTCCTGGTCCGATATATTCTCCGCCGTGCTCGTCACCCTGATCGAGCCAGCCCTCGGAGATGAACGCCTGACCGTGCTCCACCGCTATCCCGTTTGCGAAGCGGCGCTCGCCCGCGCCTGTCCAGACGATCTGCGTTTCGCCGAACGGTTCGAGCTCTATGCCTGCGGCGTGGAACTGGCGAACGGGTTCCATGAACTAACGGACGCAACGGAACAGCGGGCCCGGTTTGAGGCCGATATGGACCTCAAGCAGGAGATCTATGGCGAGCGCTACCCGATCGACGAGGATTTCCTCGAAGCGCTTGGCCACATGCCGGATGCGAGCGGTGTCGCGCTTGGCTTTGACCGGCTTGTCATGCTCGCCGCCGGAGCGCGCTCGATCCACGATGTCCAGTGGACGCCGGTGGAAACATGAGCCGGCCGCTCACCACACCTCAGGCGCTTCAGGCTGCCGGACTCGTCACGGCAGACGAAGCGGTGGCGCTGGCGCCGGTCGCAGACCATTACGCCATCGCGATCACACCCTTTCTCACCGGCCGGATCGACCAGACGGACCCCGACGACCCGATTGCCCGTATGTTCGTGCCGCAGTCTGCAGAGATGGTTCGGACGGCAGAGGAACTGAGCGATCCCATCGGGGATGCGGCCCACACGCCCGTGCCCGGCATTGTGCACCGCTATCCGGACCGGGTGTTGCTGAAGCCGGTTGCCGTATGCCCCGTCTATTGCCGGTTCTGTTTCCGGCGGGAAATGGTGGGCCCCGGGATCGGTGAGACCCTCTCTCCGGCAGACCTTGAGGCCGCGCTGGATTATGTCCGCGCGCAGCCTGGCGTGCGGGAAGTGATCCTGACGGGCGGCGACCCGTTCATGCTGTCCCCGGCGCGGGCGCACGCTTTGACACAGGCGATTGCTGCCATTCCTCATGTTGAGGTCATCCGCTGGCACACACGGATGCCGGTCGCCGATCCGGACCGGATCACGCCGGAATTTGCCGAAGCGCTGAAGGCGGACGGCAAGGCGGTCTATATTTCGATCCACATCAATCATGTGAAGGAACTGGCGCCGGAGACGAAGGCCGCTGCTGCGCGACTTGCCGATGCAGGTTTCCCGCTTGTCTCCCAGTCCGTGTTGCTTTGCGGGGTGAATGACGATGTGGAAACGCTGGCAGAGCTGATGCAGGCGCTCGTGGCGGCGCGGATCCGTCCGTATTACCTCCACCATCCGGACATGGCGCCCGGCACCGGGCATTTCCGCGTCAGCGTGGAGGAGGGGCAGGCGCTTTACTCTGCTTTGAGAGACAGTGTCTCCGGTCTCGCCCTGCCGCATTATGTGATCGACATTCCAGGTGGCGTGTCCAAGGCGAATGCCGCGCTATCCGATGTTGTGGACGGGCCGGACGGCCGGGCATTGCGCGGCCGGGACGGTAATCTCCATCCGTACAAGGGATAAGTGTTCCTAGTCGAGTGTCCGCCGGTAGCGGAGCATGGCAATGCTGACAGCAACGGCCGTGAAGAGGCACAGGGCGAGGATCGGCGCCTGCAATTGGGCGAGGCTGGTATCCTTCAGCATGACCCCACGCACGATACGCAGGAAGTGTGTCAGCGGCAGGACTTCCCCGATGGTCTGCGCCCATTCCGGCATGCCGCGGAACGGGAACATGAAGCCGGACAGCAGGATCGAGGGCAGGAAGAAGAAGAAGGTCAGCTGCATGGCCTGCATCTGCGTGCGGGCGATGGTCGAGAAGGTGAAGCCAAGCGCAAGGTTTGCCAGCACGAAGACGGAGACGCCGAGGAACAGGATCCACGGATTTCCGATAAAGGGCACGTTGAACAGGATCCGTGCCGCGAGCAGGATCAAAAGGGTCTGCCCGGCCCCGACCACGACATAGGGCAGGATCTTGCCCAGCATGACCTCGATCGGCTTCACGGGCATGGCGAGGAGATTCTCGATTGTGCCCTGTTCGGACTCCCGCGTCATCGCGATGGCGGTGATCATCACCAGCGTCATGGTGAGGATCACACCCAGCAGGCCGGGCACGATATTGTAGCTGGTCTTGGCTTCAGGATTGTATTTCTGGTGAACCACAAGGTCGAAAGGCGGCGGCCCGGCGGCAAGACTGGCCAGCGGCCCTTTCAGGTCGTGGCGCAGGGCATCCGTCAGGATCGTCTGCGCGAAAGCGACGGCACCCGATGCGGCGGCGGGATCGGTGGCATCGGCTTCGATCAGCAGCTGCGGACGTTCGCCCCGAACCAGCTTGCGCGTGAAGCCTGACGGAATGGAGACAACAAAGGCGACCTCGCCGCGGGCCAGCAGGTCGCCCGTTTCGCGCGGATCGTCCGTCTGCATGACGAAGTCATAATAGTCGGACGTCCTCAAAGATTGGACCATGGTGCGGACAATGGGGGTCTGCTCTTCCACCAGCAGCGCCGCGGGCAGGTGTTTGGGATTCATGTTGATGGCATAGCCGAACAGGATCAGCTGCATGATCGGTATGCCGAACATGACGGCAAAGGTCAGGCGGTCGCGCCGGATCTGCACCGTTTCCTTCATGAACACCGCCCAGATGCGGCCGAATGATCGGAAGAGGCCGGTCATGCGTGCACCCGTTTGTCTTCACCGGCTTCCGCGCTGAGGGCGATGAAGGCGTCTTCGAGGCTCGTGCGCACCTCGTTCCAGCTGACGTCATCTGTCGGATGCTTGTCGATGGCAGCCTGAATGGCGGCGCGGTTCCGGCCGCTGACATGGAGGGCGGACCCGAAATAGGCGACATGTTCGACACCCGGTTCGTGCTTGATGTCATCGGCCAGGCGGCGGACGCCGGCGCCTTCGCCCCGGAAGGTCAGCAGGCCGGACCGGTCGATCACGTCAGGCACCCGGCCTTCGATGATCTTTTCGCCATGGGCGAGATAGACGATGCGGTCGCAGCGTTCGGCTTCGTCCATGTAATGGGTCGATACCAGCACGGTCATGCCCTTCAGGGAGAGGTGATGAATCTCGTCCCAGAAGTCGCGCCGCGCCTGTGGGTCGACGCCGGCGGTCGGCTCGTCCAGCAGGAGGAGTTTCGGGTCATGCATGGTCACGGCCGCAAGGGCGAGACGCTGCTTCCATCCGCCAGAGAGGGCGCCGGACAGCTGATGCTGGCGGTGTGTCAGACCGAGGGTTTCAAGGGTCTCGTCCACCGTTTGTCTTGTATGGGGCAGGCGGTAGAGCCGGGCCACGAATTCAAGGTTTTCCCGGATCGTCATATCCGTCCAGAAGGAGAATTTCTGGGTCATATAGCCGGTCAGTTCACGGATCTGGGCGGCGTCCTTCCGGATGTCATAGCCGAGGCATTGGCCCGTCCCCTCGGTGACCCGCAGGAGGCCACAGATCATCCGGATCGTCGTCGTCTTGCCGGACCCGTTCGGGCCGAGGAAGCCCCAGACCTCGCCGCGTGGCATCTGGATGTCGACCCCCGCGACAGCCGTTTTGTTGCCAAACCGCTTGACCAGCCCGTGGACGTCAATGGCGTAATCTGTGGCCATCACCAATTGACCTCGACCGGCAGTCCCGGGTGAAGGCCGGCGCCAACCGGGACTTTCGCCTCGACCATGAAGACAAGCTTCTCCCGGGAATGGCGCGCATAGATGACCGGCGGGGCGAATTCCGCCTCATGAGCGATGAAGGAGATGTTCGCGCTGACCGGACTGGCGAGCCCGTCGGCGGTCACGGAGACGGAGTCGCCGACGTTCAATGCAGAAAGGTCCGTCTCCGGAACATAGAAACGGACTTTGAGGGCATCGTCGGGCAGGATCGCCAGAACCGGCGCGCCGGGTGTCACAAACTCGCCTTTGCGGAAAAAGACTTCCTCCACCCGGCCGCCGACCGGGGCCATCGTGCGTCTTTCATTGAGCCGGTATTCGGCGGCGGCCTTTGCGGCTTCGGCCGATCTTGTGGCGGCGTTTGCGGCCTCGCGGGAGGCGTCGCGGCCCGGAAGGGCGGCGACTTTCAGGTCCTGTTCGGCCGCATGAACGGCGGCCGTGGCCGCGTCGTATTCCGCTTCGACCGTGTCGCGCTGGGATTTCGGGGCAAAGCCCTGATCGACCAATGGGAGAATCCGGTCGCGTTCGCTGGTTGCTTTCTCCAGCCGGGCCCGGGCCGCTGACAGCTGGGCCTCAAGCCGTTTGATCTCGGGCGGGCGGGCGCCGGTGCTGAGGTCTTCGGCTTGCGCTTCGGCCTGGTTCAGCCTGGCGCCTGCTTCGGACACAGCGGCTTCTTCGGCTGTGCTGTCGAGCTGAAACAGAAAGTCGCCTTGTGCGACGCGGCTGCCTTCGCTGACCGTCTGGTCGATGATCCGTCCGGCGGCAGGCGCGGCGACATAGGTCCAGTCCGCTTCGACATAGCCGAGATGGACCGGCTCGTCCTGCTGGCTGCAGCCGGTGACGCTCAGCAGAAGAAAGCCGGCCGCCAGTGTGGCAGGCTTCAGAAACGGGGTCATGATACGCATCGGATTTCCAGGGCTTTGAGCATCATCTGCTCGTGAATTTCGAAAAGCTTGTCGAGATCGACATCCGCTTCGGAGTTCTGGTTGAAGACCCCCTGCCAGAGTGCGGAGAAGATGATCGGCGCCATGATCAGGCGGGCCGTCAGCTCAGGATCTGCAATGTTGGCTTCACCGCGCGCGTCTGCGCGGCTGAGCAGGGCGGCAATCATCGCCAGCACCCGCTCGATCAGGTCTTCCCGGTAGGCGCGGACCAGATCTGGAAAGAGCTGGCTGTCGCCGATCAGGACCTTCATCAGCCGGGGCAGGTCCGTCTGCCGGATCAGCGTGGGAGCGAACTGCCGGATGCCCTGCAGAGCTTCCTGCAGCGTCTCTGCCTGTTCGGTGATCTGTTCGACGATTTCCAGATTCGGGTAAGCGAGGGATTCGATCAGCCCCTGAAACAGGGCCTCTTTCGAGTCGAAATAGAGGTAGAGTGTGCCCTTGGACAGGCCGGCGCGCCTGGCGACATCGTCCATGCGCGTCGCTGCGAAGCCCTTCTCGAAAACTTCGTCAAGCGCAGCCGTGAGGAGCGCCTGCCGGCGTTTGTCCTTCGCTGCGTCACTTCTGGCCCGGAGCATGGCTCACCTGGATAATAACTGACTGGTCGGTCATTTAATGTGTGGCATGGCGCCGGTCAATGGGCTTACACATTTGTAATTGCCGGATTTTCAGTCGGCATGACGGCCCCGGCGGGCTGTTGCATGCTCTCCGGACAGGCAGATTTCCGGGGCGGGGAGACCGTCAAAGAAGCTTTATATTTCTGACATCAAACTTTCGGCATGGGCTTCTAAGGGTGCCTGCCTGAAGTTGGAAAGACCCATGCCGAGCGACGATCACTTTGTTTACTCCCTGGAACTCAAAATTCTGGATCTTGAGAAAACGGTACAGGAGCTTGAGCGCCGGCTAAGCGAGGTCGAAGCCAGGCAGGCAGCGGCTGTTCAGAGTACACAGCCTGACATTCCGGAAGATGTGCTCAAACAGATCGAGCAGGGCGAAAACCCTGTCCGGGCGCTTCGCCAGTACCGGCTGATGACACAGAAGGAACTGAGTTCGCTTTGTGGTATCCGCGCAAACCATATCTCCGCCATGGAACGTGGCATGCCTTTCGGGCTGAAGACCGCCAAGCGACTCGCTGAGGCGCTGGACGTGCCGGTAGGCCTTCTCACCTGAGGAAATGAAGTCCATGAAGATCAAGATCCTGGCGGCTGGTGTCGCGTCTCTTTGCTTCTTCGGAGCCTGTTCCGAGGCCCCGCCGCAAGGCCCCGTGAAAGTTTTCCCGGACGCAGAGACGCCGGACATCCGCCAGCCTTCCTATTCCCTGACAGAGAGTCCGGACGGGATGATCCGGATCTTCACCAAGGAGAATGGTGACGAGGCCTGGCTCTATGAAATGCACCGCACGAAAGGTGAGTGGTCGGAGCCGAAGCGCATGGACCTTCCGGCCCGCCGCCGCCTGAAGGGAGCCAGTTTCAACCGTCAGGACGGATCTCTCCTGTTCGCGACAGATGCTGAAATGCCACCGCCTTTCAAGGGAAAAGACCTCAACATCTGGCGGGTTACCTGGGATGGTGAGTCGTGGGGAGAGGCAGAACCGCTTGAGGGCGAGATCAATACCGGCGCGAATGAGACCATCGCGTCGGTCGCTGAGGACGGCACAATGATCTATGTGTCCAATCGCCCGGAAATGGATGGATTTGGCTATGGCCTCGGGGAGGCCCATCAGGACGGATCCGGCGAATGGAAGATCACGCGCTTCCTGACGGACCTCAATGACATTCGGACCGATGACCATGCTGTGATTACAGCGGACGGTAACCGGCTTTTCTTTTACTCCCACAGATCACCAAAGGCGGGCGGGGCTGACATCTGGACCAGTACACGGCTTGCGGATGGAACATGGAGCCCGCCTGAAAACCCGGGAGCGCCCCTGAATTCCGAAGCCAATGAGTTCGGCCCCGGCCTGTCGGGTGATGGCAAGACCCTGTTCTTTGCGCGTGACGGCCTGTTGATGCAGATCCCGCTGGATCAGGTCCTTGAGGGCGAGCCGGTAAGGTAAATTCCGTAAGACAGAAAACCTGAAACCTGGCGTTGCCTGGCAGGTAGCCAGAGGCTTTCGCATGCCTTCCGCAGCTTGCGGACCTCAAGATATTCCGGGCCTCCGGGGCGTTTCTGTCCCCATCTGTGTCCGTCACAAAAACTTAATCAAACCGTTTCGCAACCGTAAACCTGCGCTGCCATAAGCCGCGACGGCGTCGGGAGTTTTCCACGGGGATTCGGGGGCTCGCGCATGCCGGACAAGGGATACATAGCGGCTCCGGTGCAGGGGTCTTAGAGGGAAGTTTCATGAAAATCCGCAAATCACTGAAGCTGGCAACGATGGCGAGCCTCGCCATTCTGACGCTGGCCGCATGCTCGGACACGACCATCTCGTCGCCCGGCCAGCCGACCACGCCGGTTAGCCCTCCGCCGCCTCCGCCTCCGCCACCGCCGGCATCTGCGACGATCGATCTGGTTCCGACGGCTGGTTGTCCGACTGGCACCAGCGAGACGACCCTCGATGCGATTGCGGCTGATGGCTTTTCCGACGTGCTCGTCTGTGCGCTCGGCAGCGGTTCCGGTTCGACCATCGTGACGACCGACATCAACATTCCTGCGAACACGACGATTGCGATCCGTGGCCCGGTCTTCATCGGGTCTGATACGGCGAACGGCGGAACGGCTGCCATCCTCACCGTTGGTGAAGGCGTGCGCTTCTTCGGGGCTTCCGCATCCGGTACGGCAACGGCCACCGACGACTATATGGTCGTTTCCCGCGGTTCCCGCATTGAAGCTGTTGGTACGGCTTCCAACCCGATCCGCTTTACGTCCCGCGCCAAGCTGAATGACGAAGAAACCGGTTCCAGCATCACTGAAGCCAGCACGACCGCGCAGTGGGGCGGTCTGGTGCTGAACGGTTTTGCGCCGATCAACGCCTGCTCCAGCGCTACGGCAACGGGCGGCACGGCCGAATGTGAAAAGTCCGGCGAGGGGTCGTCCGGTCTCTTCGGCGGTGACCAGGCCAACGACAATTCCGGCACGCTTCAGTATGTGTCTGTGGAATATGCAGGCTCGCGTCTCACCACGGAAGACGAACTGAATGGCATCGCGTTCCAGGGCGTTGGCGCAGGCACGACGGTTGATCACATTCAGGTCCACAACAATCTTGACGACGCTGTAGAGTGGTTCGGCGGGACCGTCGGTGTGAAATACTTCGTGGCCACGGGCACCGGCGATGACTCGATCGACTGGACGGACGGCTGGTCCGGCAAGCTCCAATTCGCGGTTGTTCGCTCCACCAATCCGTCTTCGGAAGATCCGCGCGGCATCGAAGCAGACAACCTGAACAATGCAAATGCCGCTGAGCCGTTCTCGAACCCGAGCATCTCCAACGTGACGCTTGTCGGCACCACGGGTAACCAGCAGGGCGTTCTGCTCCGCCGTGGCACCAAAGGCCGTCTGGTCAACACGATTGTGACCGGCTTCGAAAGCGGCCTGGACGTCGACGATACCCAGACCTTCACCAACTATAATGATGGTGACCTGGTGATCGAGAGCCTGTTCCTCGACAACCCGACGAACTTCACCAACGACACAGATGGTGTCCCGACATTCCCGGCAAGCGCTAATATTCGTACCGGCAACAACACGCTGACGGATGAGTTCTTCCCGGGTCAGCAGGAGCTTAACGTTCCGGTTTCGACCGTGCTTTCAGGCGACAGCTTCTTCGACACGACCGACTATATCGGTGCATTCGCACCTACGGAAACCGTGACCAGCAACTGGGCCTCCTTCGCTCAGCCGGGCACGCTTTTCCCGGAAACCGAGGCAAACTGCCCGTCCGGCACGACCCAGAACGGCACGCTGGATAGCAAGAAGCTCTGTGTGATCAGCGGCGCGAACGCCATCACGAGCGACCTGCACCTGACGAATGGCGATCAGCTGATCTACGAACTGTCTGGCGCCGTCTTCATCGGTGTGGACCAGGGTGCCGATCCGGCAAACCCGGTGGCCGGTTCTGCTGCGACCGACCTGACCATCGATGCCGGTGTGACAGTCGTCGCTGAGGGCAATGATGACTACCTCGTCATCACCCGCGGTTCCAAAATCCTCTCGAATGGTACGGCTTCCCGCCCGGTTGTCTTCACCTCCAAGGACAAGATTGCCGGCACCGGTACGTTTGACCAGGACACCAAAGGCCTCTGGGGTGGTGTGATCCTGAACGGCCGTGCACCGATCAACGCCTGTGCTGACGCCGGTGCAACCGGCGGCTCGGTTGACTGTGAGAAGTCTGGCGAAGGCTCTTCGGGCTTCTTCGGCGGTGCAAGCTCCGACGATGACTCCGGCCAGATCTTCTACACCCGCGTAGAGTATGCCGGTGTCCGCCTGACCAATGATGACGAACTGAACGGCATTGCCTTCCAGGGCGTCGGTTCGAACACCGAAGTTGAGTATGTGCAGGTCTACAACAACCTGGATGACTGCTTCGAATGGTTCGGCGGCACCGTCAGCGCCAAGCACATGCTGGCAACCGGTTGCGGCGACGACCAGTTCGACTGGACCGATGGCTGGCAGGGCTCTCTGCAGTACGGCATTGCTTACGGTGGTGTATCGTCTGCAACGGGCGGCATCTCTGAAGACCCGCGCGGTCTTGAGGGTGACAACCTGAACAATGACAATGCAGCCACGCCGGTTTCCACACCGCGTATCTCGAACATCACGATCATTGCAGGTGGTGATGTGAATGCCGATACGGGCGCTGTGCTCCGCCGCGGCATGATGGGGACGGTTGCCAATGCCATCGTTCTCGGCTGGCCGGATGCTGGCATCGATGTTGATGACACTCAGACCATCACGAATTTCGACAATGGCGATCTTCAGATCCAGTCCTGGTTCCTCTCCGGAAACGGCGACGACCTGGAGAATGACGGGGAAGACCCGACCTTCACGGCTGCGAACAACCTGGTCACCGGTAACCCGATCACGACCAGCGGCTTCACCTTCCGCTCGGGCCGTCCGGGTGTGGTTCCGGGTGCCAATGAGAACGCCGTTCCGGTGTTCGATGTGACCGGCATCGGTGAATTGGAGCCGACGACCTATATCGGTGCTGTCGAAGATGCCAACGACACCTGGTTCCTTGGCTGGTCCATCGATCAGGAAGGTAACCTCACCAGCGCGAACTAGTTATCGCGCCGGCAATCGGGTGGAGCAGCGCGTACCGGCTGCTCCACCTCTTTTGCTTTCTTAGCCACTCTTTCTTGCGACTGGTTCAGTTTCGCATTCAGGAAAAACAAGATGAAACGTTTCATGTCCGCCCGCTCCGTCCTGCTGACGAGCGCCTGTCTGGCGTGGATTTCGCCCGCGCTGGCCCAGGACGCCACGGTCGCCGATCCCGCGGCTGCTGTAGAAGAACAACCTGCTCCGGTCGAAGTCGAAACTGAGGCACGCCAACAGACGGTTGTTGTCCGCGGCCAGTTTATTCCGGACGAAAAGCGCAACACGTCCGAAGTTTCGGCGCTCATTGACGAGGGCGATTTCAGCCTTCAGGGCGACGGAGATGCGGCGGCTGCACTTGCCCGCGTGGCGGGTATCGCCGCAGCGGAAGACGAATTCATTTATGTTCGTGGTCTGAACGAGCGCTATTCGACAGCTTTGCTGAACGGATCGCCGCTGCCAAGCCCGGCACCGCTGCGCCGCGTTGTGCCGCTGAACCTGTTCCCGACCTCGACGCTGAAAAGCGTTCTCGTGCAGAAGACCTATTCGCCAAACCTGCCGGGTGAGTTCGGCGGCGGTACGGTCGACCTGCGGACAAAAGCTGTTCCCGATGAGCCGTTCCTGACCGTTGGTGTCAGCGCTGGCATCGACGTCCAGACGTCGCTGCGCGATGGCCTGATGTACGATGGTGGTGAGACTGACTGGTTGGGCATTGACGACGGCTCCCGTGACCGTCCGTCTGTCGCCGATGGACTGACCCGCGAATTTGGCCGGCAACTGACGGATAATTCCTCTCTGCTGGTCATGCAGCAAGGGGAAGTAAACCCGAACGGTGGATTTGACATCTCAGGCGGCACGCGTGTCGATCTGAACAATGATGTTTCCATCGGCTTTACCGCATCGGGTGGCTATTCCAACGAATGGGAAACCAAACGCGGTGAGCGTAGCTTTGGTGCGATCAACTCCGGCACCGGCCGTCTTGAGCCGAACCAGAAATTCACTCGCGACTCCACGCAGAACACGATCGGCCTGAACGCACTGGCCACGATCGGGGTGGATCTGTTCGACAACCACGAAATCAAGTTCACAGGGCTGGTGACCCGTTCCTCTGAAAAAGAGGCGCGCATTGTCAGCACTGGGCTGGACGGGTTTACTCAGGAAGATACGCGTCTTCGTAACGACTATCTTGAGTGGATCGAGCAACAGCTCTGGTCGACCCAGGTTCAGGGTGAGCACTTCTTCCCGGGCCTTCATGACCTGAAAGTCGAATGGCGCGGATCCTATTCCGAAGCCCTCCGTGATGCCCCGTATCAGCTGTCGAACATCTATCGTATTGCGGACGATGGTAGCCTCTCGCTGTCCAACAGCCCGAGCGCGAACCGTATGCAGTTCAGCCGGATTGACGATGACACCACGGACTTCGGCATCGACCTGACCCTGCCGCTTGACCGGGCAGGGGACTGTTTCTTCTTCTGCGAAACGGAACTCAAAGCCGGTTACGCTTATGTCGAAAATGACCGTAAGGCGACGAGCTTCATCTATGACATCAATGGTGTCGCGGGTGCGCCCGGGCCGGATGGCCGCTTTGGGACAAACCGTCTCGACTATATCTATGCCTATTTGTTCCAACCGGATGGGCCCGGCTTCATCACCGAAATCAAGAACGACGGTTTCCCGCAGCTTTATCTGGCAACGCTTGAGATTGATGCCGGATATGTCGGCCTGGATACTCAGGTCACGCCTTATATCCGCGCAGCTGTCGGCGTTCGTTTCGAGGATGCGATTCAGGCGGTCGATACGCAATCAATTGGTATGGACCTGTCGACGAACTTTGTGGAAGGCGTCATCGATGAGCAGGACTGGTTCCCCGCAGTCACGCTGACATGGAACCCGATCGACGCAGTTCAGGTCCGGGGTGGATATTCGGAAACGATTACCCGCCCGCAGTTCCGCGAACTGGCCCCGGCCGTGTTCAACAATTCCGAAACCGATGTGACCTTCTTCGGTAACCCGTACCTGGTGAATGCTTCGATCAAGAACTACGACCTGCGTGCCGAATACTATTTCGCACGTGATCAGTTCGCGACGATCGGTCTGTTCTACAAGGACATCACGAACCCGATCGAGGAAGTCCTCGTGCCGGCGGAAACCGTTCAGACGAGCTTCATCAATGCGCCGGCTGCTGAGCTCTATGGCTTTGAGGTCGAATATGAGCAGGTGCTGCCCATGCAGCAATGGACCGGCTGGTCATTCTTTGATGATCGCGAACTGCAACTGAAGGCCAACTACACCTGGTCGGATTCCTCGGTTGATGCCGTGGGCGAGGTTGCTGTGAACGTCGGGACCAATCTCAATCCGGTTCGCGGGTTTGAAGATGCCTCCGGCCTGATCCTGGACGGACGCCAGCTGCAGGGCCAGTCAGAACACCTGTTCAACCTTCAGGTCGGCCTACTGAACGAGAGCGCACGTTCAGAATACAACCTGCTCGTGAATTACGTTTCGGAAAGGATCCGCTCAGGCGAAATCCTCGCTCGTGGGATCCCTGCATTCCTCGAACAACCGCCAATGACCGTAGACTTTGTGTGGAACAAGGGCTTCAATATGGGCGGCGGAGACTACGAATTCTCGCTGAACGTCCAGAACCTGTTCGGTGAAAGCTATGAAGCCTATCAGGAAAGCGGTCCTGACAAGGTTTTTGTGGACACTTACAAGCAGGACACTGTGTTCAGCATTGGTCTGAAACGGAGGTTCTGATCATTTGACTGGATCTGAATCCAGAATGTTCAATGGGGGGTCCGCGATGGAGAATATCCGTCGCGGGCTCGTCCGTTTTGCCGGGCCTGCAATTATGGTTACCGAGCTGCTCATCGTGGCCGGACTGGCCATTCTTGCGGCCAAGACCGTGTGGCTGGTGATTGTTCCCGGCGGCGCAGTTTCTGGCACGTTGCCGATGGTTCAGAGTCAAAGTGCCGTTTCGGGCAGTACCGCACGTGAACTTGTCGGAGACATGTCGCTTCTGGTCACGACGAACCCTTTCTCCCGTGTGGCTGAACCCGTTGAAGATGTTCAGGAAGCACCGGAAACCAAGCTAAATCTTGTCCTGAAAGGCGTCCGGGCATCGGCAGATGGCACGGGTGTTGCGATGATTGTGATGCCGAATAACCGGTTGAGCATTTTTGCGCCGGGCGAGACCATCCTGGAAGGGGTGGTGCTCGACCGTGTGTATGGGGATCGCGTGACCTTGCGAAAGAATGGGCAGATCGAAGCTCTGTTGATGGGGAGCGGCGCAGACAGGCTGGCAGTTCTTTCTGAACCTGGTGATCCGTCGCCTCGGAAGACGGGTAGCCAGCCTGAGGACGAAGGCCGGATCATCAGCACGACAGCCAGCGATTTTCTCGCCAATCTCACGATCAACCCGGTTCACCGGGGGCAGGACTTTGTCGGGTATGAGGTCGGAAGCCGGGGGGATGAGCAGCTTCTGGAACAGTCGGGGCTGCGGTCAGGAGACATCATCCTGTCAGTGGATGGTATTCCTGTTGGCTCAACAGGGCCGGGAGACCTCGCCATGAAACTTTCTTCATTAAAGAAAGTTCGTTTGAGGATCGATCGCGACGGCCGACAGATTGATCAGGTATTTACGCTGACGGAGAAGCCGTAGCTTATGAAGTTGAAATCCGCCCTCTCCGCAATTCTGTTTGCTGCCTCCGCGCCAAGTGCATTTGCGCTTGCCGGGGAAAGCAATGCGGAACCAACGCGTCATGTGATGAATTTCGATGATGTCGAACTTTCCGCTCTGATTGCGGACGTTTCGACCGTGACCGGTTACACGTTTATCGTGCATCCTGATGCCCGCACCAAGCGGGTGACCGTTTCGTCGTCAACGCCGTTGACGCGGGACCAGGTGTTCGACGTCTTCCTGTCGGCGCTACGCGTTCACGGATTCACGGCGGTGCCTGCCGGCCGGTCGACCTATCGGATCGTGCCGGAGCGCCAGGCCGTCTCGGATGCAAGCGTGTCCGCTTCGGACTCCAACACGTTTACAACGGAAATCTTCGCATTGAAGCACTCGTCCGCGCGTGATGTTGCGGCCGTGATCAAGCCGCTGATTGCTGAGCAGGGGCAGGTTGTCGCGAATAATGCGTCCAACACGCTTGTTGTTGTGGACTATGCCTCGAACCTTCCGCGGCTTCGCGCGATGCTGAAACAGATCGATGCCGACCCGTCAGTTACGCAAACCATCAGCCTGAAGAATGTGCCGGCACGTGAAATGGCCAGTATTCTCAATGCGCTTTCCGTTCAGCCCGGAGAGAATGGTGCGGCGATCAACTTCCAGGCGGTGTCGTCGGAGTCCGGCAACGCTGTGGTTCTGCAGGGCGATGAAGCGCTGGTCCGGCGTGCCGTCGAAGTCAGCCGTGAGCTCGACTCCCATGACCGGACTGAAGACTCGTTGAGAGTTATTCCCCTGAACAATGCCAACGCTGTCGATCTCGTTCCTGTTTTGCAGCAAATGGCTGTCGCGATGGACGCGCGGCGAGCGGCAGGCGGTGAGGTGGATGCGACTACGACCATCGCTCAGCACGAGCCGACGAACTCTCTGGTCATCAGCGCCCCTCCGGAAACGCTCGGCGCGCTGGAGCGCATCATCACCGATCTGGATCGGCGCCGTGCGCAGGTGTTGGTTGAGGCGATCATTGTGGAGATGTCGGATGATACGGCGCGGGAGCTTGGCCTCCAGTTCCTTGTGTCTGGCAGTAATGATTCCACAGTGCCGTTCGTGTCGACAAACTATTCGCGGTCTGCGCCCAGCATGCTGGCGCTTGCCGGTGCGCTCAGTTCCAATACGCCTTTCAACACCGGCGACACCGACACGAACCCGTTCGCCGAGGCGGCGGTCAACTCCCTGCTTGGGCTGTCCGGTCTGAGTGTCGGCGTTGGTGGGCAGGACGGCGACACTTTGTTCGGTGCGATCCTGACAGCCGTAGAGAACGATACCCAGTCGCGTATTCTGTCCAAACCATTCAACATGACACTCGACAACGGCACCTCCTCGCTCCTGGTGGGGCAGGAAGTTCCCGTCGCAACAGGCGAAGTGCTGGGAGATTCCAACTCGAACCCGTTCCGCACCGTTGAACGCCGGGATGTTGGTGTTGGCCTGAATGTCACGCCCCGTATTTCGAATGATGACACGATCCGCCTCGACATCATCCAGGAAGTTTCCAACATCGCCCAGGCGATTACGACCGGGTCGTCTACGGATCTTATTTTCAACACCCGCAAGATTGAGACCAGTGTCATCGCCGATGACGGAGAGATCATTGTGCTGGGTGGTCTGGTCGAACAGACTGAAAGCATGTCGAACGAAAAGGTGCCGGTACTCGGGGACATTCCTGTGGCGGGCCGTCTTTTCCGCTCCGAGGGTAAAGGGCTTGCACGTACCAATCTGATGGTTTTCATCCGGCCGACCATCGTGCGTAGCCGGTCCGATGCCCGGGATGCCACGACGCGGTCCTATCGCTATTTGCGGGCTCAGGAGCTTTGGGAAGGTCAGGGTAGCAGCGGGGAATCCCTGGACCGCTTTATCAATCAGGTTCTGGGGAGTCCGCCGCCCCAATGATTTCCGGCCCCGCCATTGAACAGTTCACTTATGCCTTTGCCAAGGACAAGGGCGTTGTCGTCTTGCCTGGGCGTGATGTGCTGACTGTCGGCGTGCGGGCAGGGGCGGACCCGTTGGTTCTGGTTGAAGCACGCCGGTCGCTCGGCACGGCGTTTCAGCTTGAGGCGCTGGATCGTGACGCCTACGAACGGACACTGGCTGACGTCTTCGCCTCAGGCGCACTTGCCGGGGACAGCGTCAACGCGGCGGCCGATTCACGCGACGGACTGGAAAGCCTGATCGATGACCTGCCGAAGGCAGCAGACTTGCTGGATGGGCAGGACGATGCGCCGGTGATCCGGCTGATCAACGGGCTCATCCATGAGGCGATGAAGCGCAGGGCATCCGATATTCACATCGATCCTTTTGAGGACACGCTCTCGATCCGCTACCGGATTGATGGAGACCTTGTGGAAGTCCTGACGCCGCCCAGAAAACTGGCAGCGCCAATTGTTTCCCGTATCAAGGTCATGTCGCGACTGGATATTGCAGAAAAGCGCCTCCCTCAGGATGGGCGGATTTCATTGTCCGCAGGCGGAAAATCTATTGACGTACGTGTGGCGACCCTGCCAACCCGCTATGGTGAGCGGGTGGTCCTGCGTCTTCTGGACACCAAGAACGCACTGCTGGACCTGACCGATCTCGGCATGGATGAAGAGACATATCAGCGGTTCACGGATGCGCTGAGTCAGCCCAATGGCGTTATTCTGGTCACCGGGCCAGTCGGCTCCGGCAAGACGACCACTTTGTATTCAGCCCTTTCGCGCCTGAATACAGGGCGTGACAATATCATGACTCTGGAAGACCCGGTCGAATATGGATTGCCCGGGATCAGTCAGACCCAGATGGACCACAAGGTCGGCCTGACATTTGCCGCCACGCTGCGATCCATTCTGCGGCAGGATCCGAATGTGGTTATGGTTGGCGAGATCCGGGACTCTGAAACCGCGGAAGTGACGTTCGAATTTGCGTCAACGGGCCGTCTGGCGCTCTCAACCCTGCATACCAATTCCGCATCTGGTGCGATCACGCGTTTGCGGGACATGGGCGTTGAGGACTATCTGCTTTCCTCGACGCTTCGTGCGATCATGGCGCAACGCCTCGTGAGAAAGCTCTGCCCTTCCTGCAAGACGTCCCGGAGCGCGACGCATGCAGAGTGTGAGGCGCTCGGATTGGGCGGCGAAACGGAGCTGACCGTCTATGATCCTCAGGGATGTCTGGCATGCGGTCAGACCGGCTTTACCGGCCGCCTAGGTGTGTATGAATTGCTGATTGCAGACCGGGACATTCGAAATCTGCTGGGAGATGGCGCGTCGGAGGACGCGATCGATCAGATGGCGTTTGCCAATCATGATCGTCTGCTGGACAATGCACGCCGCTATGTCGTCTCCGGTGACACAAGCGTTGCGGAGGTGTTGCGGGCCTGCAGGAAAGGAGGTCAGTAATGGCCGCCTTTGAGTATGTTGCCCTTGATAACGACGGAAAACGCCGCTCCGGCGTGATCTCCGCCGATAGCGCCCGTTCGGCCCGTAAAGAGCTGCGGCTTCGGGAGCTGATGGTCCTCAATGTCAATCCTGTAGCGGAGAAACAGGCGAAGTCGGTTATTCTCCGCGGCCGCATCAGCGAAAAACAGCGCGTGCTGCTGGTTCGTCAAATGTCGGTGTTGTTGAAATCCGGCCTTGCGGTGGAGCAGGCGCTCGGCGCCTGTGCCGGGAATGAAAATCCGGTTGCCGTCCAGAAAGCCGTGCATACCGTTCGGGCTGATGTCGTCGAAGGCGCGCGCCTGTCTGACGCGATGGCGCTCGCGCCCGATGCCTTCCCGCCGCTTGTTCGCGCGGTCACGTCTGCGGGAGAAATGTCCGGCAAGCTCGGCGACATCATGGAGAGTCTCGCTACGTATCTGGAGCGTACCTATCAGCTGCGCCAGAAAGTGCGTGCGGCATTGATCTATCCAGCGCTGTTGTCCGTCATGGCTTTGGGTATGGTCGTTGCGCTGATGGTCGTCGTCGTTCCCCGCCTTGTCGAGCAGTTCGACCTTTTTGACGCAAAGTTGCCCCTTCTCACACGGATCGTCATAGGCCTCTCCAATGGCGTCAGGGAATATGGCCTGTTTATTCTTCTTCTTCTGGCCGCGCTCTCCTTCCTTGGAGCCCGCTTGCTGCGTCAGCCAGCGATGCGGCGCAGCCTTGACCGCGCCGTGTTGAAACTGCCTTTGATAGGGCAGCAGACGCGCACTGTGGCCGCGGCACGCTTTGCGCGGGTCTTCGCGACACTTTCCGCATCAGGCGCTACAGCGCTGGAATCTCTTGAAGGCGCAAAAGGCGCAGCCAACAATACTGTCTTTGCGGATGCTGCGGACTTCATTGCTGAACGTGTGCGGGAAGGCGGGTCTTTTTCGGCAGCGCTCTCCGCAACGGGCGCATTTCCGCCGATGATGGTACATATGGTCACCAGCGGAGAAGCCGGGCGTGATGTTCCGGGTATGATGAACCGGGCAGCCGACTTTCTCGACACAGAGTTCGAAACCGGATCCGCAGCACTGTTGGCAGTCGCTGAACCGCTCATCATTGTGCTGATGGGAGGTATCGTCGGACTGATTGTCCTGTCGATCATGTTGCCCATTCTGCAACTCAATACACTCGCTATGTCATAGGAGGGCACTGCCATGGTGTCAGATGAAACGAACAAAGACGCCCAACCGCGCAAAGACAGCGGGTTTTCCCTTGTGGAGCTGATGGTCGTGATTTTTATCATGGGACTTCTGGCCACTCTGGTCATCATCAATGTGGCCCCCGTGGGGGAGCAGTCCCGTGTTGGCAAAGTCCGTGCGGACATCGCGGCTTTTGAAAGCGCGCTCGAAATGTACAGCCTCGATATGTACGCTTATCCGAGCGCAGATGCCGGCCTGGCCGCGCTGAAAACGCCTCCGGCGGGCGCGGATGTCGCGACATACCGGCCAGGCGGCTATATCAAGCGGCTTCGGGATGACCCATGGGGCAATCCCTATCACTATGATGTACCCGGGCAGAGGTCTGGCGGCGGTTATGACGTCTATTCCTCGGGCCCTGACGGCAAGCCTGGGACGGCGGACGACATCGGTAACTGGGAATAGGCTGTTTCGTGCGTAGAGGCCTATATCGGGATGGCGGCTTCTCCCTGGTGGAGATCATGGTCGCCTTGTTCATCATGGCGCTGGCAAGCGCCATGGTTGTGATGGTTATGCCATCGCGGCCCGATGCCTTGCAGACGGAGACCGCTCAGTTCGAAAAGGTGCTGGCCCGTACGATGGATCAGGCAATCACCCGGGGCCAGTCACAAGGCATCCGTTTCGAAGAGAACACATACCTGGTTTACACGCGCATCAATGGACGCTGGCTGCCAGTTCAGGGAACGGTCAGGCGGCTGACAGGGGGGGTGACCGCAAGTCTCGTCACCGAAAAACAGGGCGAGACGGATGAAGTCCGTCCACAGATTATTGCAGACGCTTCCGGAATTGTGTCAGGGCCCGATGTGAGGTTTGCAAAGGGTGCAAAAACCCGGGATGTTGAGCTTACCGGGCGGCCGGTCCGATGAGAGACCGCGGTTTCACCCTTGCAGAGGTGCTGGTGGCGCTGATGGTGTTTTCCACAGCGGCCATTGGCCTTGCCCATCTGGTGAATGAAACAACCGCAAATGCGCGGCACACACGTAGTCTCGCACTGGCTGGTATTGAAGCGGACAATCGCCTGGTCGAGGCGGTGACCAGTCCGGAGGTTTTGCGCGCGGGGTCCATGTCTGGTCAGAGTGAACAGCGGGGACAGAGTTTTGAATGGGTTCGCCAGATAGAAGTCCGCGAGCCTGAAGGCCTGGCAGGTATCCGGGTTATCGTGAGCGATGCGACGACGGGACAGCAACTGGCCATGCGCGATACGCTGGTAAAGGTGGCGCCATGACCCGTGATGCCGGTTTCACCCTGATCGAAATGCTTGTCGCGCTTGCGCTGACTTCGATGATTGCTGTTGCAGGCTCAACGCTCCTGATCGGAACGGTCAGGGCGTCGGACCGGCTGGGGCGGACCACGGAGGCCGTCAGTAGCGCGGATCTCGCGCACACGCTGATGCGGGACGATTTTGCCAATGCCATTTCACTGGCTGGGCAGACGGAGCGCCCGGGTTACACATCCGGTTCATTTCTCGCTCTGGTCCGGGATGGATGGAGCCATCCGGTACCGGACGATACCCATTCCAGTCTTCTGGCGATCGAATACTCATTTAAGGATGGGGCTCTGGTCCGCCGGGCTTGGTTGCGGCCAGACCCTTCCTCGGAGACGCCTTACGTGGAACGTGTCCTGGCCGCAGGTGTGGACCGTATGACAACGCGTTACTTCAATGGGCGGGATTGGCTGCCTGAATGGGATGGCCGGTCTGAAGACATGCCCAAGGCGATCGAGCTACAGCTGGAATATTCAGACAAGGACGTGCTGACCCAACTCTTCATCATGGGAGGAGGCGGGTGAGCAAGCGACCTGACAAGCAACAGGGCGCGAGCCTGCTTTCAGTGCTGGTTATCGTCATGCTGATGTCCGCCGCGGCCATTGCCGCGACTGACGCGCTGGCCCGTGCCGTTCTCATCGCGAAGTCTTCCAGTTCGCGGGCTGAAACTTTCTGGGTGGCGCGTGGTGCGGCGAATGCGGCGGCGTCGCGCCTGACGGACCTGATGAAAGTGACCGAAGGCGTTCTGAACCTGGAGTCAGACCTTCTTGCCACTCCGGTGACCTTGCCCGCCGGCCGGGGTGTGGTTGTGTTACAAGCGCAGGAAGCGTCCAACTGCTTTAATCTGAATGCCCTGATTGATGAGGCCGGGGATGGCGGTGTGAGTGAAAACGCGCTGGCGCCGTTTGAAGCATTGCTGGTGGCGGCAGGGCTGAACAACGCGGAAGCTCAGTCTCTTGGCCAGAAGTTGGCGGATTGGGTGGACGCGGATTTCTCCACGCGTACCTACGGAGCCGAAGATGGGTATTATGCGTCTCAGGCGGAGCCGTATCGGGCTGCGAACACACAGTTGCGCAGCATCAGTGAATTGAAATCGGTTGCGGGCTTCAATGCGGATGTCAGGTCGCGGGTGGAAGGACTTGTGTGTCTTCGTCCCGGCCGGGAACAATCAGTGCTCAACATCAATACGCTGACGCCTGCGCAGGCGCCGCTTCTGGTTTCCCTGTTTTCCGCGGAGTTGAGTGCGGATGATGCCCGTTCACTGATTGAATCCCGTCCGACTGGGGGGTGGCTGAAAGTGGATGACTTTTTAGTGGAAGATGTTGTGAACAGGATTGCGCCGGATGCACGCAATGAAGCGGCCCTATCAGTGAAGTCCAGCTTCCTGACGGCGGATATGGATATTGGAACCGGAGATCTGCTTACCGGGTATCAGGCACTTTACCAGCGCGCCGAAAGCGGCGATGTCGCGCTCATATCTCTGGTGCGGAGGGAATTCTGATGGCCCGCCATTTTGTAGGCTTGCTTCCAGCGCCAGGAGAGGGCTGGCGATTTGCGACGGTTGACCAGGGAGGCGTTAGCGTAGAGCGGACAGACGTCATGCCGTCCGGCTCCGATGAGGTCACAATCATTGTCCCGGCGACCGAGGTGGCGCTTGCGCAGGTGAGGTTGGTGGGGAACCGGCGTGCGGACTGGTTACGTGCGGCGCGCTTCGCGGTTGAGGATGATGTCTCCGTTCCCGTTGAAACCTTGCATGTCGCCATCGACCCGCGCAGGAAAAGTGGTGAGCAGGCAGGTGCCTGTCTTGTGTCCAAAGCCCTCATGGATCAGTGGATGGCGCGTCTTGCCGAGGCGGGACTGGAGGATGCCCATCTCGTTCCGGATGTGACGTTGCTGCCAGCGGGAGCGCCTCCGCAGGATGTTGGCCGCCATATCATCTTTGCCGGGGAAGGTGTAAGGCTCGCCATCGACAAGTCGCTCCCTGAGGAGCTTGTGTCGGTCCTTCTGGACAAGGCTGGCCACAGGACCGAAACCCCGGATGATGTTCTGCTGTTGATGGCCGGATATATAGCGTCCGGTGAAACCGGAATAGATTTGCGGCAAGCGGAATTCGCGCGAAAGGCCGAGCTGCCGGTGGATTTCAAACGCTTCCGTCTGCTGGCAGGGCTTGCGGCTGCGCTGGCGGTCGTTTGGGGCCTCTACACATTTGCCAGTATTCAGACGATGAAACGTCTGGAGGCAGAGCTGACTCAGCAGACACGCGACAATTTTACGGCCCTTTTCCCCGGTGAACCTGTTCCTTCAAACATTCTGACAGCTGTCCGGCAGCGGTCTGGAGGACCACAAGGGCGGACAGCCAGTTTCAGGCAGATGACAGGCGTCCTGTACGCGGCGCTGGGTCAGGCCGAGGGGACTCGGCTTTCAAGCCTTCGCTACGATGCTGAAACCGGCCAACTGCAGGCCAAGTTGGTCTATGGCGCTTTTGGTGATGATGAGGCGCTGAAGGCATCCATTGAGACAGGAGGGCTGTCCGTTCGTCTCGGGGATGCTCGGGTCGAGGACGGCCGTGTCGTGGGCGATCTGATCCTGGAGCTACCGTCATGATGGAATACTGGTCCACCCGGTCGGTACGGGAACGTCTCCTAATTCTGTGTGCAGGCCTTCTGGCAACCGCTCTGCTGGCGAATGTACTTATTGTGCGTCCGCTGCTGGCCGCAAGGGAGAGTGCAGAAGCGTCCCTTGCCGTTGCATCCCGGACGCTGGATGCAGTCGTGGCGGCGCGTCCTGCCGGTAGTGGCCGTGGCACTGATTTACCTGTTGCATCCGTTTCGGGTGAAGACCTCAGGGCGCGTCTGGTTGATCTTGCCAGCCAGCGCGGCCTTGCTGTTTCGCGCCTTCAGTCAAATGAGCGCGGCGCGATTATCATTCAATTTGATCAGGCGTCTGTACAGTCCCTGTTTTCCTGGTTGGAAATGGCAGAGCGGCAATTGGGCGCGCAGCCGACACAGGCATCGGTTTTTGCCGATGCGTCGGGTACGGTCCGGGCAAGCTTCGAATTTCGTGGAGGCGGTTCCTGATGGGAAAGAAACTGCTGCTTTCTGCGGTGTTCGTCGGTGTGTTCGCTTGCGCGGTTGTCGCCAATATTCCGCTCTTGTTCGCTTTGAGACAGTCGGGCCTTGTTCAGCAGGGTGTATCCTGGCAGCAAGCTCGCGGAACGGTCTGGCATGGCCAGGTTACGGGGCTCGTTGTTCGTGGAGATGTCGCGGGGGCGGTTGAGGGTGACTTCAGTCTGATGCGTGTCCTGAAGGGGCAGCCTGGCCATATGGTGCGCTGGAGTGGCCCCTACGGACGTGGGAGCGCACTGGCCAGTCTCGCATCCGACGGCATCCGGATTCGCAAAGGGCAGGCTGCTCTCACTTTCGATGCGGCACGCATTTCAGCCTCTTTTCCTGCGCAGGATGTTTCATTACGCCTGACAAATGTCTCGATCGATGCCGGGCGTACAGGGTGCCGGGAGGCAAGTGGACGTGTCACATCCGATGTGTTGTCACGCGTATCAGCCGTTTACGGAGCGACCTGGCCAGAACTGACCGGCACGCTGTCCTGTGATCGGGGGCAGCTTGCTTTCTCCATGGAGGGGCGGGGCGTCGATGGCACGCAGATTTCGGCGAATGCCTATCTGGATGGTGGCGGCAGGCTGGAGCTGTGGGATGTGCCTGAGGACCAGGCAAGTGCTCTGCTGTTGGCTGGCTTCACAAACGAGGCGGGACGGTTTGTTTATTCGCAAGAAAGTGGGGAAGGGGAGAGAAGCCAATGATGTTTCGAGCTTTGCTTTGTAGTCTGGTGTTTGTATCTGCCTGTGCGTCGTCAGACACTGCAGTGCCGGCGAACAGGAATGGCGCAGGCCCGGCGGCCGATGTCGTGGCAACGAATTCGCTGCCGGCCCAGACACTTGAACCGGGAACCTGCGGCCTGTTCCTCTGGTCGCGCGATGAACCTCGTCACTTTGTCTTCTTCCATGTCGCCGGTACCGATACCGCGGAAGTGGTGTTTGAGGGGCTGGAACAGACGATGGGGGTTGAGTCGCAGAGCGGCGACATTTTCGGGCAGTTCCTCACGCGAATGACTCTTCGCAGCGCAGATTCGCGACCTGTCTCTTTGACCCTTTCGCCGGGTGAGGAGATCGATGGAGGGCGCAGAGTGCCACTCGCCCGCATGATTTCACAGGATGATCAGGGGTGGGAAATCATAACGCCGCTTACAGGACTGACCGCTTGCCAGCCAGAATGACGTACCGCATTCTGTAGTAACTGCTGCGATACATAAAAAGTACTCAATACTGTACGTAATTGACACATAATCGTCATACAGCGTATTGTGACAGTTATGTTACACAACGTATACAAATTTCTGTCCGTTTCGGCGCTGGCCCTTGCGGCTCTGAGCGGCCCCTCCTTTGCAGACCCTGCCTGTGACCTGACTGACGGTTATGGGATGACGCCGACGGCGTTCCAGAAAGAAGCCAATGCCTGTCTTGAAGGCATCAACGGCATCAAGACGGACACCTACATGGCGAACCAGCTGTTGCAGCTTGCGGGCGAGCAGCGTGCTGACCAGGGGGTGTCCGAGCTGCAGTCGCTCAGCTCCCTGATCGATGCCGCCCGTCTTCATGCATATGACATGGCGGTGCGTGGCTACGCAGCGCATGAGGACCTCGAAGGCCGTACGCACCTGGACCGTGTACGGATGATGGAGCGAAGCCGTCTGATCGGGGCCTTTGGTGCGAATGTGGTCGTGGTGAAAGCCGGCACGTCCGCTGAGGACATCCAGAAGGCCATGATGGCTGACAAGGCGAATGCCGAAAACTTCAAGCGCAGCGAATTCGACCATATGGGCGTCGCAGCCATTGAGGCGGATGGCATGATGTATGTCGTGGAATTGTTTGCGCGGATCGACGGGCGACTGGATGCGCCAATGCCAATGGTTGCTGCCCCGCGTACGAATCTGGCGGCCAATTACAATGACAAGCTCGAACCCCTTGGCTGGTCGGTCGTATCGGCAAATGGCACAACTCTGATGCGCGGTGTCGGGGACAAGCTTCCCGCATCCATTCCCTCAATGGAAGAGGGTTTCCTTCAAATGGATGTAGCGCTTGGAAAAGACGTTTATACTCTGAAAGGTCCGGCGATTTCGTCGTCTCTCTGAGGCTGACTGAAGGACATTCCAATTCGCCCGGGCCATGTGCCCGGGCGTTTTCGTTTTGGTATGTTCCATCTATGCTGGGGCCGTGTCGGCGGGGCCGGGAGGGAACGCACCATCATGAACACCGACGTGCTGCTCTGGGCTATTGTTCTTCTGCCCGCATTGGCCGCGCTATCATGGATCGATTTGCGAACCATGCGATTGCCGGACGTCCTGACTCTTCCTTTGATTGGTGCGGGCATGGTTCAATACTGGTATTTTACCGGTAGTGTATGGGCAGCCATTGTGGGCGCCCTCGCGGGTTATCTCTTTTTCGTCGTCGTAGAAAAGAGCTACCGTGCTTTACGCGGAAGTGACGGGCTGGGCCGGGGAGATGCAAAATTGCTCGCCGCCGGTGGCGCATGGTGTGGCTGGATCGGTCTCCCCTGGATTGTGCTGATCGCCAGCAGTTCTGGCCTGTTGATTGCCGGCGCCCTCATGCTGACCAGCCGCAAACCCTCCGGACTGATGCCGTTTGGTCCTTTCCTGGCGGTTGGCATCGCACTGGTCTGGGCGGCGCAATTGCGGGCTTTGCTGATCTAGCGAGGGGCGCGAGCCTCCAGCGTGTCAGGCGGCGGCCGCGCGTGCGGCGTCACGGCGGTAATTCCGGGTCGCCATAAGCAGGCAGGCGATGGAGGCCAGATTGAACAACAGCATCATCTCAAGTGATCTCGCGAGGGAGTTCTGAGCGCCCTGCGCCGCGAAATAATCGCTGAGTTCTCCAGCGATCCAGGGGCCGCAACCGATACCTATGAGCGTCAGGCAGAACAGCATGAAGGCCGAGGCGAAAGACCGCATGCGGACCTGAACCAGCTCCTGTGACGCGGTGTAGGCGATGCTCGCATAAATCAGGCCGATGAAAGCGGGAACCAGGTTCCAGGCATATGCTGCCCAAACGTTCGGGGCATGCAGGAACATCCAGGCGAAAGGCAGGGCGAGACCAGCGCAGATCGCAATCATTAGCGGCCGCCAGCGCATGTCCTTCGCAGAGAGGCGATCGCAAACCGCGCCCAGCACCACTGCGCCCACGCTGCCGACACCGCCAATCAGCACGCCGAGTGGCAGAGACACTTCGCTGGGTGAAAGGCCATAAGTGCGCTGCAGATGACCAGAGGTGAACACGAGAAATGCATTGGATGAAATGCAGATCAGGAGACATCCGGCCAGGAGCCACAGATAGGAAGACTGACGAAGAATGAAGCTGATCGTTTCCGTGAAAGAAGGCGCATCGCCTTCAATTTTCTGCTGATCGGCCAGGCCGCGTGCAGGCTCTTTCACCGTAAAGCGGACAAGTAATGCCA
This sequence comes from Hyphomonas jannaschiana VP2, assembly GCF_000685215.1. Lineage (GTDB taxonomy): Bacteria > Pseudomonadota > Alphaproteobacteria > Caulobacterales > Hyphomonadaceae > Hyphomonas > Hyphomonas jannaschiana. Next base: position 15,451 of record NZ_ARYJ01000009.1, on the reverse strand, counting down.
ACAACAGGCCCGGAATACCGGCCACGAAGAAAGCTGCGCGCCAGCCGAAATGTTCATAGATGATTCCGCCAAGAGCGAAGCCTCCCATGACGCCAAGACCAATGCCCGTCGTGTAGATACCCATAGCTGTGGCGCGTTCCTTTGGCGGGTAGAGGTCTGCAATCATGGACGTCGCGGGCGGTGTGCCGCCAGCTTCACCAACGCCAACCCCCATACGGGCGAGCAGCAATTGCCAATAGGTCTGAGCCAGTCCGGACAAGGCGGTCATCGCCGACCAGATTGTCAGAGCGAGCGCGATGATGTTCCGGCGATTTCCCCGGTCGGCCCACATAGCAACCGGAATGCCGAGCGTGGCGTAAAAGCCAGCGAAAACAATGCCGGTCAGCATGCCGAGGTCCCCGTCGCGCAGGTTCAGCTCTGCCTTGATCGGTTCCAGCAGGATCACGAGAACCTGACGATCAATATGGTTGAACGTGTAGGTCAGCGTCAGGACAGCGAGGACCCAGGCGCGGCCTGGAATGGCCGTGGCGGGAGCGGCAGGCGTTACAGAGGTCATGTGCGAGCTTCTACTTTTGTCAGGAAGTCCCGGATGCCTTCTACGGCTTCCGGTTCGTCAAGGATGGGGGCGTGTCCGATGCGGGGAACGGTAATAAGGGATGCATCGGGGTGTTTGCGGATCATCTTGGCGGCAGTTTTTGCTGACAGGATGTCAGATGTTTCTCCACGGATCAGAAGAAGAGGGACTTTCGTCATGTCCTTGTAGAGCTTCCACATGGCAATCCGTGTCAGGAGGCCGGGGCGGACCTGTGCGACCGTGCGCGTGATGGCCGGATCGTAGTCCAGCGCCACACGCCCATCGTCCAGTTCCCGGTAGGTGCGGCGGGCAAAGGCCAACCACTGCTGCGGGCCATAGTCGGGGAAGATCTCTGCCTGAACTTCCCCGACTGATCTGGCCGCGTCATCCCACCCGGCCTTTGGCTCTGTATTGCTGGTATAGGCGGCGATCCGGTCCAGCCCGGATTTCTCGAAGACAGGTCCAACATCGTTCAGGACAACGCCGCAGATACGGTCCGGCATGGTCTTCATCATGATCATGGACATCAGCCCGCCCATCGAGGTTCCGATGAGAGCGACGCGTTTCAGGTTCAGATGGTCCAGCAGGGTTGCCATATCGCCGGCATAGATGGCCGGGGAGTAGTTTTCGGCCTTCGGGTCCCGGTCTGAGAGGCCGCGGCCACGCACGTCAACGGCAATGAACTGATAGCGGTCCGGCAGGGCCGCGATCATTGGTTCAAAATCCTTATGGTTCCGCGTCAGGCCATGCATGCACAGTATGCTGAGCGGCGCGTCTGCCGGGCCGTAGCGCTTCGCATAGAGGTTTAAGCCGTCTGGCGAACGGTAGTAAATATCATCCGTCATAGGTGTTTCCCGGCGTAGCTGATTTGCCTACGGCGCTCCGATTGGTGCGCGTTGGCAGTTCAGCCGGATGCTTCGAAAGTGGCCAAACCGCGTCGCTCACGCTCTTCCCCTGGATTGTCGATACCTGATGGGTATTTCTATTTATTCAACAAGTGTTGAATTTTGGACTATTCCTGAAGAGATGGCAAGCATAAGCTTGGCCCAAACCCCGGGCATCTCACCTAGGGGGATCGTTGATCTCCCTGAGTGTGCAGTCTACTAGCGTTGTATGAGTGTGAACAAAACAGAACCCCGACTGGACCGGCGGACCGCTATTCTCGACGCTGCCGAGGAACAGTTCGCGAAGCATGGCTATGATGGCGTGACCTTGCGGGCAATCGCCAGGCGTGCAGGTGTCGACCTCGCTTTGCCGAATTACTATTTCGGGCCGAAACGAGACCTGTTCGATGCGGTTCTGTTCCGGCGCGCAGAAATCCTCAACAAGGCCCGTCTGGACCAGTTGGACCAGTGCCTTGAGGAAAGCGATCAGGCGCCGAGTGTCGAAGCGATTATCCGCGCCTATCTCGAGCCGATGCTGACGGGGGAGCAGGTCGAGGAAGAGGGCTGGAAGAATTATTACGCCCTGATCGCCTATGTGAACAACTCGCCCGAATGGGGCGGGCAGCTGATGACACAGTTCTTTGATCCGCTGGTCTACCGCTTCATGGATGCGCTTCGCCTCGCCTTGCCGGGGATCGAGGACCGGGATCTGTACTGGGGCTATCATTGTCTGTCAGGCGCCCTGACGCTGACCTTCGCCCAGACCGGGCGGATCGATCACCTGTCCGGCGGCTCATGCCGGTCCAGCGATCTGATGGATGCCTGCGAGCACATGGTGCAGTTCACCACGGCAGGGTTTGAGGCATTCCGTAAGCAGATGACGGCGGACAAAAAAGGACGGCCCCGCAAAGGGCCGTCCGCGCGCCGTTGAAGGAGGAATGACGCGTCCGTATCTGAACGATAACGGAAGTCATGATCGGTGGCGGAGACAGCAAGCTGCCCCCGCCATCCGCTTAGAAGTCGGCTGACAGCGAAACAGTGAAGGTCCGCGGCGGGCCGTAGAAGGCCGAATAGGCAGAGTCGAGGCCGAGCTGGCTCGGCGTGACGAAGTTGTAGGCCGCCACACGGTATTCCTCGTCCGTCAGGTTCCGGCCATGCAGGCCGACGCGGTACTTCCCAGTAGGCGACGTCCAGACAGCGCTGAGATCGAACAGGTAGTAGCCTGACGGATCCAGTTTCGGACCACCGCCCGGGAAGATGGCGCTTTGCCCGGCCGGGAAGCCTTCGTTCGGAATATTGAACAGATAGTAGTCGTCTCTGCCGGAGACCGTACCGGTCAGGGAGAGGTCACCGCGGTTTGCGCCCAGGTCAAAGTTATAGTTCGCAGAGATCTGGCCCTGTAGTTCCGGCGTGTTCTGCGTCACGAACGCATCGGCGACGTTTACACCGCCGGACAGGATCTCATTGATCTGGGCGTCGATATAGCCGAGCGTTGCGAACAAGGTCAGGTTGTCGGTGGCAAACCATGTGCCTTCGATTTCCAGGCCTTTGTATTCGGACGCGCCAGCGTTGAACACGGACGATACGAATGTATCGTTGACCCCGTCATTGTCGCTGTCGGCACCGCTCTGCACAGTGATCTGCTGATCCGTGTAGTCCGCAAAGAACACGGCCGTATTGAGCAGGAGGCTGTCATTGAAGAACGAGCCTTTCATCCCCAATTCGTAGGAGTCGACCTGTTCCGGGCCGAAGCCCTGACGGGACAGGCCTGTCGGGTCGAGGTCTTCACGGGCCCGCGGGTCGAAACCGCCTGCCTTGAAGCCCTGTGCGTAGGTCGCGTAGAGGTTCAGGTCGTCAGTCGGCTTGTACGACACGGATACGCGCGGCGTGAACTGGTCATCCTTCCGCTCCACGCCCTGATAGTCAGTCTGGGTGACGAGGAAAATGGACGTCGTGTTCGACGGATCGAACGAACCGGTTCCAAGACCAAGCCAGGCTTCGCGCAGAACGTCAGCCGTCGTCTTGTCCTCGGTGTAGCGACCGCCAAGCGACACACTCCACTTGTCGTTCAGTTCATAGGTGAAGTCACCATATACTGAGAAGTTCTCTTTCTCTTGCGCACCTGCCTGGTAGATCGAGAGGCCGAGCGCGCTGAGAATGACGTCGAACGCGCCGTCTGCGTTGCCGTCGAGGTAGTAGATCCCGGCGACACCGCTCAGCGGCCCGTTATTGTAGAGAAGCTGGAACTCCTGCGAGAACTGGTCGTCATTGTAATAAGCGGGGACATCGAAGTCCGGCTGGGGCAGGGCGTCGAAGTCGATCGGCGTAATGGTGGAGCCTTCACGATAGGCCGTGATCGATTTCAGTGTGACGATGTCGTTGACGTCCCACTGAGCCGTCAGCGAGTAGCCTTCCGTCTCAACCGAGTTGTCGTCGCCGATGCCGGCACGCGTGTCATAAACATCGCCGGTGACCGGGATCGTGCCGTCTGCACTCGGAAGGAGGCGGTGGCCGTGCTTTGCGTTGGAGTCGTCTTCAGACTTGTCATAAGCGAACCGGACGGAGAAATCGTCCGTCGGGGTCCATTCGGCGCTGAGACGATAAGCCAGCAGGTCCTTGTTGTAGTGTTCGGCACCTGTGTTGAGGTTCTTGCCGTAACCGTCGCGCGTATATTTCGCGATGGCGCCGCCCACAGCGAATGTGTCACTCAGCGGTGTGGAGCCGGAAACGATCACGTCGGCCTGGCTGTAGCTGCCCAGATTGGCCTTGACCTTGAGATCCGGTTCATTGCCCAGCGGTTTCGTCACATATTTGATCGCGCCACCAATTGTGTTGCGGCCGTACAGCGTGCCTTGCGGGCCACGCAGAACTTCCACGCGGTCGACATCGAAGATGTCGAGGATCGCACCCTGCGGGCGGGCGATGTAGACGTCATCGACATAGAGACCGACGCCGGGCTCGAAGCCCCAGAGCGGGTCTTGCTGGCCGACACCGCGGATAAAGGCGATCAGCGTCGAGTTCGATCCGCGAGCGACTTCAATCGTGGCGTTCGGGGTGGAGCGCTGGATCGATGTGATGTCGACTGCGCCGGTGAGTTCCAGCCGTTCGGAGCCGATGGCTGTGACGGACAGGGGCACGTCCAGAAGGTCTTCTTCGCGCCGTTGCGCGGTCACCGTGACGGGGCCCAGTTTGCGAGTCGTGTCTTCCTGATCGCCGGTGTCCTGTGCCCAGGCGGGCATAACGGGGGTCAAGGCCGTCGCGGCGAGCGCATACAATGCGAGTCTGGTTTTCGGGTGCATCCTAATTCCTCCCTGATGGATCGCGTTACTTCAACGACTGTTGAGTAAATTCAACGCTTGTTGAAATTGAATGAACACGTTGTTCGCCGGGAGTCAATTCTGTGGCGATTAGACCAATTGATTATTTTGAACGATCGATGCCGGGTGTGACTTTCACGCATCAGCCCTCTAACGGGGAATGCCTGACCGGTATTCGTCGCTTTAGGGGTGAAACCGGTCCGAAGGGAAATTTGTCCGGCGACGCGGTGATGGCATTGTGAATGCCATGTGCCGGCACGGTTATGGTTGCGGCGGCCTTAAATCTGTTGTGAATTGATTTCTCAGGGGAAAGCGGGGCGTGTCCGGTATTGGGCAGACCGGTTTAGAGTGAGGAGTCGGGTCGTGGGAAATAGGCGCAGCCTGCTGGCGTTCACGGCGATGATCGGTGCATGCACCGCGCTGACCGGGTGTCTGACAAGAAGCATCAATACGCGGCCACCGGTCGTGTCAGACGGCATGGGCTCCGACCTCCGGGTCATGCTGGATGATACATGTTTGCCGGAAGATACCCGCGGGCCGGGCGACCGTACGCTGGGGTTCGGGCAGGAACTGGCCCTTCAGGCCGGCATGCTGGCGTTTGATTCTGTCGGGGCCTGGCTGCAGCAGATGGGTGCCCCGAAGATCGACCGGAGCACCGGCGTTGTAAGTGGTAAACTCTTCACCAGCCCGGACATGATGGAATTCAATCGTGAGGTGGCGTGCGTTCATGTGATCCGCGAAGGGTTCGACCCGTCCGGGCCTGCCTTCGGCAATGCCCCTCCGGAATTCCTGGCGGAGTGGAATCGGCTGGGGCTTGTCTCCCGGCCATCGTTCTATGCCGAAATCCGTCTCGTCCCGGATGATGAACTATCAGGTTATTTTTCCGGAGAGCTTCTCAAGGTTGTATCAAACGAGTTCGAGCGGCAAGCGCGCTACGATTCCCGCGATTATCTCCTGGTTCTGGATTTCGAACGGCCCGAACCGCGCACTTACGTTCAGTTCACACCGGAGGGGGCGGTGGAGTTTCATGATGCTTCCGGCTTTGCCCGGGGTGTCTTCAAGTTTCCCGAGCTGAAGCGTGGACAATATATTTCGGGCGCGGCGGCGGCTGGGCTCGAAACGGGATGGATGCCGCTCGACTATTCAGGGGTCGATCGCGATTCCGGTATTTTCAACCTGTTCGTCGATGTTCTGGAGCTGAAGCGGGGCGATCCGCTGCTGTCCGATGTCGGGTCTTTGTTGCGTTCCAACGCGGTTCAGTCGGCCGCCGAGGAAGAGCTCCGCAAACAGATCGACAAGGATGGTACCCGGGAGGCCGAAGAGGAAGAGCGCACCGATGCGCTGCTCACACAGCGTACACTGGAACGTTCCCTGCGGCGCGCCGTTCTGGATCTCCGCCGGACACTCGCTCAGGAAGGCCTCACATCGGATTACCTGATCCCGGCACAGGACGATGTCGAGGATGCATTGTTCGATATTGAACGGCATCTCAACTGGCGCGGGCCGAAGCCGATGGACGAAATCGATGCGGCGAACGACTTGCTCGCAGAGGCTGATTTGAGGCTTGAGGAATTGCTGGCCGCCGAGCTCGGCGACGATCAGTAAGTCGAGGTCGCCGCGGCCCAATCTGACAGACCGCCTTCACTGGACCGGTTGGCGACTTCCGTCAGCATCCGGGTTGCGAAGTCGACAGGTTCCCGCTCCGGCTGGGCTTCTTCAGCCACGGTCCGCATACGTGCTGGCGTTGGCAGCAGATCGCCTGCGAAAGACACACTTTCCGGAATGACGAACGCATAGACGGTGGCGCCACCCTCAGCCGGCGGAATCACCATCCAGGGAACTTCCGGCAAACGGATAGTTTGCCCGGCTTTGACAATCGCGCTGTCTTCGGGTGTCCGGTCATTCGGGAAATAGGTGTTGATACGGCCTGAATTTTCCAATTCGAAGACGATGAGGCGTCCGTCGATCTTCGGCGTCACAGCGATGTTCAGCGCCGCATTTGCACCTTCGCCTTCCTGCGTCACGGTCAGGTCTATCCGGTCGCGGGTCGGGCCCAGAACGCGCGCCATGGCTTCCATGGTTTCGGCTGTTGCCACGAACACCTGCTCGGGATCGGCATCCACGAACATCGCACCGCGCGCGGTCGTCTCGATCCAGTCGCGATAGGGGGAGACACGGGTGTAGACGCCTTCTGATTTCGCTGCAGCGCATTCGAAACCGTAGCTCACAATGCCGACCTGATAGGTGCGCTCACTCGCATCCAGTGCGACCAGCGGGCCGCCGCTGTCGCCCTGGCAGCTGTCGGTGCCGCCGAACTTGCGGCCGGCGCAGATCTGCGTGCTGCCGTCATAGGCCAGATCCGCATATTGCGCGCCGCAGACCTCCGGCGGCTTCATAGGCAGCATGGCGTGGTAGAGGTAGCGCGAACCGGCCTGACCCGTGCGGTCAGTGGCGCCGATGCGGAATGTCTCCAGCCTCGCCTGCGCGCCGGAATCTGCCTGCTTCCCGAAACCGGCCACGAAGGCGCGGGCGCCATTCGCGTCGCTGTCGGATGGGCCGCCGGATGAGAGTCGGGCCAGCTGGCCGGTCCATGTGCGTCCGATCCGGACGAGGGCGACGTCATTCTCGGAGCCTTCCCAGACACCGGGTGAGACCTCCATAGTCGGCTTATAGTCCGGATGGATCATGACGGAATCCACTTCAAACACGGCTCCGTCACCGGCGCCGAGGTCGTCTGTGCCGCCTACGACTTCGAGTTTTGCGCGGGGGCTCCACTCCCAGCGGCCCTCCAATCTGCGGGATTCTCCTTCAAAACAATGCGCTGCGGTCAACACCCAGCGGCGGGCGACAAAAGTGCCGCCACAGAAATACTGCAGCCGGCCACTCCGCGTCTCATGCCGCAAAACCGCGATATACGGCCACTGCGCCAGCGTGGAGCGGTCTCCATTGACGATGCGGTCAGAGGCGCGGGCGTTTGCGTCGAGCGTACTGGTCCATGCGAGTTGTGCCTCGCTCGCGGCTTCGTCAGGCGCCGTCTGGCAAGCCGTGGAGAGGCCCAGAATCGCAGCAACGACAACAGGCAGGCGCAGGAGGCTCTTCATCATGCAACTCACTCGCTGACGCTATACGTGACCAGCCCCATGCCGGTATTGGCATAGGGGTCGGAAGGCGCCGCATCTGACATGGCATCCCGGACTTCGAACACGAGAATGTCGGAATAGGACTGCCACACCGTTCTGATCGGCCCCTTGGTCCGGCTGAGATCCGGCAGCGTGTCGCCGATCAGGGCCATGCGTTCCGGCAGGACGAATGCGGCCAGCGTGCTTTTGCCAGGGACGGTCGGCGGGGAGACGCTGATCGAGACGCCTCCGGGTGGCAGAACCACAGACTGCCCAGGCTCCACAAGTGCAGTCTCGACCTCACCGGCATTACAGGGAAACAGGCAGCTGACAGTGCCGGCGGGGTCGAGATCGAAGACCCAGAGGCGGCCCTTTATGGAGGGATCAACAAAAATGCGGACCCGCTCTCCGGACCGGAACGTCGAAGCGCCGTCATTGATGCGGATGCCAATTTTGCCGTCGGCGGGTTTGAGCGTCCGGATCAAATTTTCGAGCCCGGCTTTGGTCATATAAACGGTCTTTTCCGGCTTGGCGTCTACGAAGGCGGCGTCGGGCACGACGGACATCACGAAATCCTTGAAACCGGAGACGCGTGTATAGACGGCCGGTTTGCCCCGGACGCCGCAGCTCTCCCCAAAACTGACAATGCCGATCTGGTAGACCCGGCCGGCAAAATCCCTGGCGATGAGCGGACCGCCGCTATCGCCCTGGCAGGAGTCGATAATTCCGGTGTCATACCCGGCGCAGATCATGCTGGCGCTGTTGTAGGCCTCAACTTCGTAATCATTGCTGCACGCATCCGGGCTGCGTGTCGGGATCATCGCATTGCCAAGAATGCTGGTGTAGGCGGCGAAGGGGCCTTCAGCCGATGCGTAGGCTTCCGGTTTTTGCTGCCGCATATCGGTCTTGCCGAAGCCGGCGAAATAGGCGGGGCCGAAAAAGCGGTCGACATCCGACGCGCTGCTGGCAGACAGGCGTACGATTGGGCCGTTCCACGGTCTGTCCAGCCGAACCAGGGCGACGTCATTCACAGGCACCTTGTTCTCGCCGCCACGCGTAAAGCTGGGGGCGATCCGTACGTCTACGGCGTTGTAGACATTGGCGCTGGTGACGGTCGTCAGGTCTTTTGCGCCGAGCACGATTTGCAGCTCACCTGAGCCTGGCCGCTCCCACCGCCCTGACGCATTTGCCGAGGCACCTTCCACGCAGTGTGCAGCGGTCAGGATCCACTCGGACGAGATGGCCGTGCCACCGCAGTCATAGGTGACAATACCTTCACGCGTGCCGCGCAGGGCGGCAAAGAACGGCCAGTCTTCCTTGCGGGCAGGTTGGGTATTGAAGCCTTTTGTCCCGGTCGTGCTGTCGGGAATCGTGAATTCTGTACGCGGCCAGGCAGGATCCTCATCCGGAAACTCAGCAGGTTGCGCCGTAGCAGACGAGGCGCAAGCGGCAATCATCAGCAAGGAGAGCCCGGTCAGCCGCCGCAGGATCTGAAATACTTGCACGTCACACTCCCACCCGGATCGTCTCTGATTGGGTCAGTGTAACAGGCCTTTTGCCGCATGCCAGCCTGAGAGCGCGTTTAGCGGAATTCGTCCTGAAGCTTGCGAAGGGCATCAGCCCCCGGATTGAGTTTGGAATAGGGGATAGAGTGCAGTGGCGTCTCCGGAAGCTTTTTGTGTTCAGCCATCGCCGGGCGGGATTCGTCTATATAGAGAAGACCCGTCAGGATTTCCTGTGTCTGCTGGCTCTGCATCAGCTTCTCCATGGCGGACGCCCGGTTGGTCGGGTCGTAATCCTTGTCCAGCTTACGCAACAGAATAGACCCGCCGTCATGCAGTTCCACAGGCATGGCTTCGCCTTCGTCATATGACGCTGTGATCTCTTCGCTCGGCGGCACATAATCGGCATGCACGGCCTTGTGGTAGTATTGATAAGTGTGAGCGTAGGACTTGGTGGACCCTTTGTGGTCATTGAAGCTGACACATGGGGAGATCACGTCGATCAGGGCGAAACCCCGGTGTGCGATTCCGGCCTTGATGAGTGAGACGAGCTGTTGCTTGTCACCCGAAAAACTGCGTGCCACGAAGGTTGCACCTATTGAGAGCGCCATGATCGCTGGATCGATTGGCGGCAGCATATTTGTAGCACCCTTTTTCGCTTTGGAGCCGATGTCGCTGGACGCCGAAAATTGCCCCTTCGTCAGACCGTACACACCGTTATTTTCCAACATGTAGATCATATCGACATTGCGCCGGATGGCATGAGCCATCTGACCGAGACCGATGGAAAGGCTGTCGCCATCGCCCGAAACGCCCACATAAGTGAGGTTCTTGTTCACGGCGGCCGCGCCAGTCGCGAAGGATGGCATTCTGCCATGCACCGTGTTGGCGCCGTGGGCGTCCTTCAGGAAGTAAGTCGTCGTCTTGGAGGAGCAACCGATCCCGGAGACTTTGACGACATCTTTCGGATCTGTCGAAAGCTCGTAGAAGGCGCGAGCCAGGGCGGCAGTTACGCTATCATGGCCACAACCTGCGCAAAGCGTGGACATGGCGCCGTCATAGTCCGCACGTGTCTTGCCAAGCCCATTGGTCGGCTCGTTCAGTCTGCGGATCTTGGGTTTGACAAAGGAGGTCATGCGATTTTCCTCACTTTCAGGGCGGTTTCCACCGCCTCATAGACGAAGCGGAAATTCAGCGGTTCACCGGAATAATGCAGCACAGGCACCAGCTTCTCCTTGGGCGCGCTGGTTTCCGTAATCAGCAGGTTCATCAGCTGCGCGTCCCGGTTTTGCTCAACGACAAAGACTTCCTCATGCGCGTCGATGAAAGCGGTGACATCGTCACTGAAAGGGAAGCCGCGGACGCGCATGTAATCGACCGGGACGCCTGCGGCTTCAAGACGGTCACGGGCTTCGGTGACGGCGGCGTCGGAGCTGCCGATAGCAATCATACCGTAGCGTGCCGGGCGGTCGGATTTCTTCACGACAGGTTCGGGCATGAAGGCGGCGGCGCGTTTCCATTTTTCGTAAAGGCGGTCTACGACTTCCTTGTATTCCGGGCCTTTCTCCGTGTACCTGCCGAGCTTGGTATGGCCGGATCCGCGCAGGAAGTAGGCGCCTTTGGGATGTGTGCCGGGCAAGGTCCGGTAAGGGATCGTGTCGCCATCTACATCCAGATAGCGATAGAAGGCATCAACCTCTTCAAGCTGCTCGGCGTTGAGAACCTTGCCACGGTCGGGCACGTAATCCTCCGGCCAGGTCAGCTCATCGACCATCCAGTCATTCATGCCGATATCGATGTCGGACAGGAAGAAGACGGGAGTCTGGAACCGTTCGGCGAGGTCCAGTGCCTTGGCAGAGAACTCGAAACATTCACCGGGATGGGCCGGGAACAGAACAAGGTGGCGCGTGTCGCCGTGTGAGGCATAAGCGCAAAGCTGGATGTCACATTGCTGCGTCCGGGTCGGCATACCGGTCGACGGGCCAACTCTCTGAATATCGCAGATCACCAGCGGTACTTCGGTATAATACGCAAAGCCGATGAACTCGCTCATGAGTGAGACGCCAGGACCGGATGTCGGCGTAAATCCGCGTGCACCCGCCCAGGCCGCACCGATCGTGAGACCCGCGGCGGCCAGTTCGTCTTCCGCTTGCAGGATGCAGAAATTGTTCTGTCCGGTTTCCGGATCCACGCGGAGTTCTTCACAATATTTCTGGAAGGCGTCCATGAGCGATGTAGAGGGCGTGATCGGGTACCAGGCGCCGAAGGTTGCACCACCGAAGACCGCGCCGATGCCAGCGGCCGTATTGCCGTCGATCATCACCTTGCCCTTGGTCTTGTCCAGCGGGGTGACGCGGAAATCCAGCGGGCATTTGAAGTTCTGCTTTGCATAGTCGTGGCCAAGTGCAACGGCCTGCATGTTCAGCGGGATGAGCTTTTCCTTACCCGCAAACATTTCGGTGACCAGTTGTTCGATCACTCCGAGATCCAGGTTCAGGAGGGCCGCAGCGGCGCCGACATAGGCCATGTTTTTCATCAGGATGCGCGACCGTGCGGCCTTGAAGGCCTCATTACACATGGCAGATAGCGGGGCGCCCAGAACCGTCACATCCGGCCGGGACAAGAGCTGTGGCCGCGGCCAGGTGGAGTCGTAGAGCAGGACTCCGCCGGGAGCGAGCTCAGCCAGATCGTCGGCATATGTCTCCGGATTCATGGCGATGACGAAATGCGTCTCGCCGTCGCGGCCGGCATAGCCGTCGCCCGTCACGCGGATTTCATACCAGGTCGGCAGGCCCTGAATGTTGGAGGGGAAGATATTCTTGCCGACGACGGGCACGCCCATCCGGAAGATGGCTTTCATCAGAAGGCCGTTTGCACTGGCCGAGCCTGTTCCGTTCACCGTTGCGATACGCAGGGTGAAATCATTGATGCCGGGTCCGTTCATGCCACGGTCTCCACTTGGTCATCCGCATGGGGAATTTTGATTACGCCTTCCTTCATGTCCCAGGCCGACGTCGGGCAGCGCTCGGCACAAAGGCCGCAATGCAGGCAGACATTCTCGTCCTTGATCATTACACGCCCTGTCAGCGGCAGGGGATTGGACACATAAAGTGACTGGTCCTCCGGTGCTTCCGGCTGAGATAGCGAGGCACGCAATTCCGCTTCACTGTCTGCCACAGGCGTAATGCTGAGGCACTCGACCGGGCAGACATCGATACAGGCGTCGCACTCTTCACAGAGCGGAGCTTCGAACACTGTCTGCACATCACAGTTCAGGCACCGCTGCACTTCGACGGCGATCTGTTCAGCATTAAAGCCAAGTTCGACTTCGATGTTCAGGCGCTGGAACCGGTCAACCAGCGCGACATGCTCCATCTCGCGGCGCTCCGCGGCCGTGTAGGCATTCGAATAGCGCCACTCAAACATGCCCATCTTGGCCGATTGCAGTTCGACTTCGCGCGGTGCCCGGTCCCGCAGGCCAAGCCCCTGACAATGACGGTGGATCGAAATCGCAGCCTGGTGTCCGTGCTCAACAGCCCAGATAATGTTCTTCGGACCGAAAGCAGAATCGCCTCCGAAGAAGACGCCTTCGTGCGTCGACTCGAAAGTTTCTTCATCGACCACCGGGACATCCCATTTGCCGAACTCAATACCGGCATCCTTCTCGATCCAAGGGAAGGCGTTTTCCTGTCCGATGGCGAGAATGACGTCGTCGCAAGGGAGAGTTTCTTCACCGATGATGCGCTGACCGGTGATCTCGCCCTTGTCGTCGACATCGTATTCCATCAGCTCAAATGTCATGCCGACCAGTTTGCCATGCTCGGTGACAAAAGCCTTCGGCGAATGGTTCACGACGATCTGGATGTTTTCTTCCTCGGCATCTTCCAGTTCCCATTCCGAGGCCTTGAAGAAGTTGCGCGGCTTGCGCGCCATGACCTTCACATTCTCCGCCCCAAGACGAAGCGATGTGCGGCAGCAATCCATTGCCGTGTTGCCGACGCCGATGATCAGTACGTTCTTGCCAATCGAATCGATGTGCTCGAAGGCGACGGACTCCAGCCAGTCGATGCCGATATGGATATTCGCATCAGCTTCTTCGCGGCCGGGCAGGTGAAGGTCCTTGCCTTTCGGGGCTCCGGTGCCGACAAAAACGGCGTCCCAGCCTTCATCCAGCAAGGCTTTCATGCTGGAAACAGGCGAGTTCAGCTTCAGCTCCACACCCATATCAAGAATGTACTGAAGCTCTTCATTGAGCACTTTTTCGGGCAGGCGGAACGCTGGGATGTTCGCGCGCATCAGGCCACCGGCTTCAGGCAGCTTCTCGAAGATGGTGCACTCATAGCCAAGCGGGGCGAGATCGTTCGCTACGGTAAAGCTTGCCGGTCCGGCTCCGATCAGCGCGATCCTTTTGCCATTGGTCTGGTCAGGCTTCTGCGGCAGGCGGCTCGTTACATCGTCGCGATGGTCTGCTGCCACACGCTTCAGACGGCAGATGGCAACGGGCTCTCCATCCACGCGCGTCCGTCGGCAGGCTGGTTCGCAAGGCCGGTCGCAGACGCGGCCGAGAATGCCCGGGAAGACGTTTGAATCCCGGTTCAGCAGGTAGGCGTCACTGTAACGCCCTTGCGCGATGAGACGGATATATGCCGGGACCGGTGTGTGTGCCGGGCAGGCCCATTGGCAATCGACGACTTTATGAAAGTAGTCGGGATTGCTGGTGTCTGTTGGTTTCATATTTGCCCGCTTCCTCCGGAGAAAAGACTAGCGACACATTTCACCGGCATCAATGACTTCCGTTTGGCCCGGAAATACCGGCTTTGATCCTGCGCTTGTTGAATGGAACGCGCCAAGTCAGCGGCCCTTGAAGTTTCCTGGCCTGCGTTCGGCGACAGACCGGATGCCTTCCTGATGGTCTTCCGTTTCGCGCAGCTTCCATTGTTCTTCATGCTCGTGCGCTAGCGTATCGCGGACGGTTTCATAAAGGCCGGTGCGCAGGGTCCTTCTGGTCGCCATCACGCCGAGCGGGCCACCTTCGGCGATTTCCGCTGCGAGCTTGTGCGCCGCATTCCTGACTTCCGTCAGCGGGACCAGTTCGTCCGCAAGACCCATGGCAAGCGCCTCCTCGCCTTTGATGCGCCGGGAGGTCAGCAGCATGAGCGCCGCATTTTGCTGGCCAAGTAGCCGGGGCAGGGTCGCACTGAGCGCAAAACCCGGATGGAAAGCCAGTCGTGTGAAGTTTGCAACGAAACGTGCCTCAGGTGCTGCGACACGGAAATCCGCGGACACTGCCAGGCCGAGACCAGCACCAACAGCTGCGCCTTGAATTGCCGCGACAACCGGCTTTTTCGCTTCGTATATACGAAGGGCCTGATCGTAGAATTCGCGGACTGGATCATCTCCCGATCCGCCAACGCCGCCGCCGCTTTCATCATTTGCGAGGTCTGCGCCAGCGCAAAAGGCCTTGCCTTCGGAAGCGAGCACGATGGCCCGGCATTCGGGTTTGGCGTCCAGTGCCAGAAGCGTTTCCCCGATTTCCCGCAGCAGGGCCACATTGGCGTGGTTGTTCGGCGGATTGGAAAACACGACCTCGGTCACATGGCCGAGATCGCGCACGGTGATCGTGTGTGTCATGGGCGGGTATCCATCAGGTTCCGGGCGACAACCATCCGATGCACTTCCGATGGTCCGTCATAGATGCGCATATTGCGGATACGGCCGGCGAACAGATGCAGGGGCATTTCCTTTGTCATGCCCATGGCGCCGAAGCACTGCATGGCATTGTCGATGATTTCCTGCGCCATTTCCGTCGCATAGAATTTGATCATGGAGATTTCCGTCCGCACGTCGCGCCCCTGGTCGATCTTCCAGGCGCAGTCATAGGCCATCAGCCGGGCAGCGTGAATCTTTGCCGCGCCATCGGCCACCCACCACTGGATCGACTGGCGTTCCGAGAGCTTGTGGCCGAACGTTTTCCGTTGGGGCGCGTATTCGCGCATCATGTCGAGCGCTCGCTGGGCTGCGCCGATGCACCAGGCCGCCATTTCCATGCGGCGGG
>NZ_ARYJ01000008.1 GCF_000685215.1 Hyphomonas jannaschiana VP2 | reverse complement strand
CAAGTTCGAACCTTGTACCGCCCACCATTTCCCTTCAAGGACTTAGGGGTGATTGCCCCTGCATGGCCCAAGCGATTGGGCATGTGAATATCGATCTCACGTTCGATGTCTTCAATCAGTTGCCCTCGGCGAACGGCATATGTGCGGACGATATTCGCATTAAACGCCGCACTTTGTGCAGCGCCAATTTCTTTGTGGCCGTTTGGAGCTTCCGCGTTATTCGGGGCTAAAGACTTGGATCCCGCCTTCAGGATTGAGGTCCTGAATTCCATAGTCGAAACGCCACATCAAATGGCCGAGCGGGTTCTTGCGCAGGATCGGCGCCTGATAGCTGAAGGGCACTTTCCCGTCTGTGCTGACCTTGATGATATAGGCGATATCTGCCGGGTTCAGCTTCACGACCCGTACCCGAAGAAACGGGTCGTTATCTTCGTACGGGTTTTCCCGGTAGAAGAAGCCGTAGGTATTGCCGCTGTCATCCTTGAAGAACCGGCGATTGGACCAATCATAGCTGCCATCGGCAGACATGTATTTCCTGATCACGTCGCGGTAGGTTGTCCGCACCCCGTTCGCATAGAAGGGCGCGAGCTTCGTGGTCGAAGGCGCGATGGAATAGAGGCCGAAAAATTCACGGCCGCCCTCCGTGTAAAACTCTTTTTCCTTCCGGGTGCCTTGAGAGCCCGCCTTCTCCTTCTGGAGGGAACGCTGGCCTGCCATCATCCGATAGAGGTTCTCTTCCAGCTGGCGCATCTCCGGGGAACCGCACTCGACCTTGTTGAAGAACCAGTACATGTTTTCGGCCTGTGCCTGCGGAACGATGTCCCAGAAGCTTTGCCCCCGGTTGCCGCGCAGGAAGCCTGCCAGCCTTCCGTCCACCATCAAGGTGTGGGTGTTCTTGCTCATCCGCGGCACGTACCACCCCATGTTGAAGTAGGACGTATCCTGGATCAGGGTATATGAACGAGATTGTCCGTTGACGATGTTGGCGTTGCACCTGGCATCCTTCGCAATAACATATGCCCACAGAATGCCTTGGCGGACACCTTCATCACCAACATAGTCGCCTGAAAACACGGTCCTGACCGTCGAGGATTTGTACGGGTTGGACGCCTCGCGCGAATACGTATTCGGGGCCAGGGCCCACGTGCTGTTGGGCCAGCTGACATAGCCGTACTTCTTCGCCGCGCTCGTGCGTGCGCGATCACGAAGGTCTTCATACTGTGCTTCCGATTGGGAGATAGTCAGATAACCATTCTGCGACGCAGTCTTGGCGAATTCCCTTTCCGCGATCTGATCCTGGTTGGATTTGTCCACCTTTTGGTTGTACTCCGCAAGCAGCGCCTCAAATGCGGCCTGCGAGTAAGGTGGCTTACCAGCAACCTGCGCTAGCTTGTCACCTCCGAAATACCACTCCGCCCGACTGCCATATTCAGCGTAAACACTGGTTTTAACCGTGAACGGCGAAAGTTCATTCTGAGGATTGAATGGATCAGTGTAATGATCATTTAGAAAATAGCCAACGCCGATAAGGCCGGGCAGGGAGAGCTTGCTCTTGGCCGGAAACATTTTTTTGCTCGCCGCTTTCATAACAGCGTCAAGTTCAAGCCGACTCTCTTCAGATCCAAAAAGAGACTCATCCTTAGCGGTATCATAAATGATATAATACCTTTGAGAATCGTCCGTGCCGTAAACAGCGATTCGGTCAGTTGCATAAGCAAGTGTGTTGCGGGGTTTGCCGCGATCTGCCAGCGTCTCGGGCCATTTGGCAAGATTTGCTTTCGGAGATGCTGCCAGGATAGGAGCGGATGGCTTCGGCGCGACCGGCCGGATCTTCAAGTCGGTCGGAATGGAATGCGGGCCTGCCCTTCCGCCCCGTCCGACCGTCACGCTGAACGTTCCGTCCTGGCCCCCGGCGTTCGCCAAAAGCTTCGAAATGAAATTCGGATCGTCGGGATTGGCCGAGATAAAGGATCCGTCTATCTTGAAGATAGCGTCGCCTTTTTTAAGGTTCGCCGCCTCTCCGGCGCATCCGACCTGAACCCCGATAACTTTTGCAGCATCAATCTCGCCCGGGCCAACCGGTCCATAGCCCGAGCTGTTCTGAGGCGGCTGCGGTATGCGTATCAGCTCAATTTCAGCGCCCAGCTTCCCGCAATCAGACGGCGACTGTGCAGATGCAGACGGCAGGACCGATCCGGCAAACATCATGGACATAACTGGAAGTATGATTTGGACCATTCTGCGCAGCATGAAACGTCTCGTTTTTAAATTATTGCAAGTCAGAGAAAGTAGCGGATCAAACAATCCGACGGCCATTGCTAGCGCTTACCATGAAATTTCCCCCATTTGATTGACGCTCAAAAATAGAATTTGGGGAGGGCGCTGAAGTCAAGTCAATGTTTTTCGAATGGGTCGAGATGGTGACTTTCGGGGCAACAAGGGGGGCCAATTCCCAATAAAAGCACTGGATCGGAACTCGCGACGACAAACGTCTCCTTTCGGCGATATCCGGCCTTTTCAGACAATGGTTCCGAACGGCGTGTCCTTCTATTTCCGGCCGCTTGGTGCCCAAATTCTACTGAGCACGTGCTGAGCATGCTGGAGGCTATTTAGGGGCGCCCACTGGCTATGTTGCGCTACGATGCGACCACTTAAAGTACTTTGGATTCAGTGGTTTGGCGTTTTCTCGAGCGCTTGACATCGTAGGGGTCACAAGTTCGAACCTTGTACCGCCCACCATTCCATCTTCTCAATCTGGTTTTCTGCGACGCTGCTGCGTTCGCTCCTGCGCCTTGTCACAAGACCGGCAGCCATTCGCGCAAAGATGGCACGTTCCCTCCGGGCAATTGTCCCGGATTCGTCCATGAGGCGAATTTTTGGGATTCCGGTCCAATTGGGCGATTTACCTTGGCGTGGCCCGGTTTTCGGGCGAATGTGACACCTTAAGTGCGCCATTTCAGAGCGCCCGGGTGGGGAAATCTGCGGCACGTCATTTGCAGACCCGGAAAAGTAGATTCGCGCAGAGGCTGGACGTTTCTGCGCATGACTGTTCAGGAGTGGAGATTATCATGAAATCGGTACTGGTCTGCGGCGCGGGCGGCTTCATCGGGGGACATCTGGTCCGCCGCCTCAAGCAGGAAGGCTATTGGGTGCGCGGCGTTGACCTCAAGATGCACGAATTTGCCGAGACCGAAGCAGACGATTTTGTCGTCGGGGACCTGCGCGATCAGTCACTGGTCCGCGAAGTCGTGGACCGCAAGTTCGACGAGATCTACCAGCTGGCCGCCGACATGGGCGGGGCAGGCTATATCTTCACCGGCGAAAACGATGCGGACGTGATGCACAACTCCGCCACGATCAATCTGAACGTTCTGGATGCTGCCTATAAGCGCAACTGCAAGCGCATATTCTATTCTTCCTCGGCCTGTATGTATCCGGCCTATAACCAGGAAGATCCGGAAAATCCGAACTGCCGCGAAGACAGCGCTTATCCGGCGGCGCCGGACAGTGAATATGGCTGGGAGAAACTGTTCTCCGAACGCCTCTATCTCTCCTACAACCGCAATCACGGCATGGAAGCGCGCGTTGCGCGTTACCACAACATCTTCGGCCCGCAGGGCACCTGGGATGGCGGCAAGGAGAAGGCCCCGGCTGCGCTCTGCCGCAAGATTGCCAAGGCGAAATCCGGCGATGCGATCGAGATCTGGGGCGATGGCCAGCAGACCCGCTCGTTCCTTTATGTCGATGAATGCCTGGAAGGCACGATCCGCCTGACCCGGTCTGACTTCGAAGGGCCGGTGAATGTCGGTTCGGAAGAAATGGTGACCATCAACCAGCTTGCCATGATGATTGCCGATGTTGCCGGCAAGAAGATCGAGCTGAACCATATTCCGGGACCGCTGGGCGTACGTGGACGCAATTCCGAAAATTCGCTGATCTCTGAAAAGCTTGGCTGGTCGCCGAGCCAGCCGCTGAAAACCGGTCTCGAAAAAACCTATGAGTGGATCGAGCGCCAGGTGCATTCCAATGCACGGGCAGTGGCCTGAATCAGACTTGAGGGAAGGGGCCGGCAGACATGACCGGCCCTGTTTCCGCTTCTGACATATCCCGGCCGCGCGTTCCCGCCGGCTGAAACGGATTGATGAGTATGGACCAGATGGCTGCCCAGGTGATCGGCTTTGCCGGCGACCATCCGCAATGGATTGCGGTGCTGGTCTTTGTGCTGGCCTTTTTTGAGTTCATCCCCTTCGTCTGGGTGGCGCTGGTTGGCGTGGCCGCGCTGGTCGGCCCGCAAAATGTCAGCCATTTGCTGGCCGTCGTGGCGGCGGCAACGATTGGCGGGGCGTTGGGCGACATCAGCCTCTACCTGATCGGCCAGAAGAATTCCGGCCATCTCGGCCGTATCTGGCCGTTCCGCAAACATCCCAGCCTGATCGAAAAGAGCGAAGCCTTCTGTGCCCGGTGGGGCCTCGGTGCGGTGGTGATCGGACGGTTTTCCGGCCCGGTGCGGGCAGGCGTGCCGGTCGTGGCGGGTGCGCTGCGCATGCCGGCGGTCACGTTCTCTGCCGCCTCGGTGGCAGGGGCGCTGATCGCGGCTGTGGTATTCCTTGTTCCGGCGGCGGTTGGCGCCGGCACGCTGTTCGAAATGCTCGGTCTCAGCTGACCGGCGGACCGTGCGGGCCGGATGGCTTGTGACCGATCCACAGCATGTGCGGGACATGGTAGCCGCGATCCAGCGGTATTTCCTCAACTTCGAAGCCAATGGTTTGCAGCTGTTTGCGGATTTCTTCCGGCGGCGGAAAGGTGAAGCGGGTTTCTTCCCCCTTGGTGATGCCAAGGATGTTGACCGCCAGCGTTTCCTCCAGCTTGAGAACCGCCAGCTTGGCGGGCTTGCCTGTGTTCATCTCCTTCAGCAGCAACAGGCCGCCGGGTTTCAGGCTGTCATAGCAGGTCTTCAGGATACCGGCCCACAGGACCAGCGGGACGAGATACATGACATCCAGGATGGCGATATAGTCGGCGGTGCCTTCGGGAAAATCTGCGATACTCATCACGGCCAGCTGATGTCCGCTGATTTTCGCCTTGGCAAAGGCCTGCCGGGCCTGACGTATTTTCTCCGCATCGAGATCTATGCCGACAAGGCTGAGGCCTGGCCGCATGCGGCGGGCGAGGGCGAGGAAAATGCCATGCCCACAGCCAAGGTCCAGAAGCGTGCGTTCCTCTCCGGGTGGCGTGCGGGGGATGCGGTCTATGATCTTGCCGAAGGGGGACAGGAGTGACCGGATCACCTGGTGCAGGCGCCAGACAAAGGGCAGCGGTGACAGGAAATGCCAGACGAAGAGGGCGATGGCCAACCGGCCCAGACGGCGTGGGGGCGACGGGGTGTCTAGGCTGTCAGATTGCGGTAGGAAATCAGCCGAATTCCCCGTCTTTCGATCTCCGCGGCGACCGAGGCGTTTTTCAGAGCTGACAGTTCGTTCGCCCATGCATACCCCCAATGGAGCTTTTCGGACGCCGGGTCGTCTTCTCCCGGGTGGCACATTAATTCACAGCTGCCTGTTTCCGGCAAGCTGGATACCACTCTCAGGAGAGCATCTGTGTCGAGTTTCCCGCCATAATAGAATCCTGCAAAACGATCCGTGGTCGGGCCAAAGCGCTGGCGGGCGCGGCGGCAGAAATGGTTGAGCACAAGCTGTTGTGCAATCCGGGATAATCCGCCGGGTGACGACAACATGTAGGGGCTGACCCGTTCACGCGGCAGGCGCATGGGAGCGATGCCGTGCTTTGCGCCAAGGTCTTGCGCGACTTTCAGGATGCCGGGCAGCATGTGCACATGCTGGTGGCTGTCGAGATGGGAGATTTCGAGGCCAGCCTCGCGGATGCGGGTGATCTGGGCGTCGAGTTCCAGCCGCACTTCCTCCGGATTGATCAGGCCCCGGAAATAGCGCTTCGCGAAAACAGTGATGTGTTTGTGGAAGTGGCCGGTCTCGTCAACGAGGCTGGGCACCTTTGCCGGGTCGGTGAGCGGACGCTCCTCGATCAGGGTGAGGTGGACGCCGATGTCGAGCGACGGTGTGGCCTTTGCCAGCGTGACGGCATGGCCGAAAGCGGGCGCGCAGGCCATGATGGAGGTGGACGTCAGGATGCCGTTCAGGTGTGCATCGACGACGCCGTCATTCACCCGCTCCGACAGGCCGAAATCGTCCGCATGGACGATCAGGCGCAGGCCGTCTTTCGTGGTCTTGCCTTGTGCCGGAGAGGGGTGGGCGGTTTCGGTCATGGCGCGGCAGGGGCCTCGGCAATGGTCGGGAAGGCATACCAGACTTCGGTCTCGTCGCGCGAGTGGATGATGACCGGTTCCCGCCCGCCGGAACGTTTGCTGGCACGCGCCATCAGCCGGTCAAAGCGCTCGTCCAGCCAGCGCGGCTGGTATTTCGAGGTGCGCAGGATATAGACCGTCGGGGTCTCGCCATAGGTCGGGCCGTAGCCCCACGGCCAGTTACGCGTGGAAGCGACATAGTCCGGATCGAAATAGGGGATCTGGAAGCGGACCTTGTCCGGATCGTTTTCCGGGAAGAGCAGCGTGTCGCCCCAGGGGTAGAGTTCCACCGTCGTCAGCCCGTCTTCCTGGATACCGTTCATATAGGCTTCCAGAATGGCGCGGTCTTCCGGGGTGAAGTAGGGGACCTCATCGGCGATGACCATGCCGTCGACATTCATTTCCTGCAGGTAGCCCTTCGGACCTTCGATCCGCCCGGTCTTCAGGAAGAAGAGGCCTGCGATGGCCACGAGGGCGAGCGATGCGCCGAGGGAATAGAGCGCCTTGTCCGGGTAACGCGCACGCACTTCCTTCACGGCGATCTCGATCAGGGCGAGGGCGGCGAGCAGATAGGCGAAATCGTTGAAGACGTCATACCATTGCTCCTCACGCACCCGGCTCATCAGCCAGGCGCCGACGGCAAAGGCGGTGAGGTGCGCGACCGGCACTTTGCGCCAGAGGGCCAGCGCCCAGATGGCGAAGATGGTCACAAGGCCCACGGCGTGCCAGCCGCCGAATTGCGACGCACCCTTGTTGGCCGACGTCGTCTCCGAAAGGCGGTAGGCAAGGTCATGCTCGAAGGCGGCCCAGTGGGTGAAGATATAGAGCGCCTGCGCAGCCCAGGCGGCGACGCCGATGCCGATGACGATCATGCCCATCCGGTTCGGCCAGTTCTTCCACAGCTGCCCGGCAAAGATGGCATAGAAGAAGACCGGCGCGCCCATCAGCATGGCGTTCGGGTGGATCACGGCAGACCCCCCCAGCAGCCCGAGCGCGACCCAGTATTGCTTGTTCTGCACCAGGAGCAGCGCCCCGCAGATGATCGCGAACATGATCGCTTCCATCCGGGCATTGTTGGCCATGGCCACAAAGTGCCCGTTCAGCAGGAAGGCGCCGATCAGGATCAGGCTGACGGCTGCGATGTTGCGGGCGCGCATCGCCGTTGCCAGCAGGCCGAACCCGGCCAGTGTCGCAACGAGTGAGACGGCGCGGGCGATTTCCAGCGAGAACCCCGTGACCTTGAAGATCAGCCCCATAATCAGCGGATAGCCATAGGGTAGCAGCAGGAGCGGGCGGTCCGGGTCAATCTCCGGCGCGATGAAATCGTTCCAGCGTTCAAAGCCACGTGCCTGCCAGAGGAAGTAGGCCTCATCGCCCCATGGCGCGGGCAGGGTGAGGCCCGCCGCCATGTGCACGGCGATCATCAGAATGCCGACAAGCGCTGCGCCCGCGAGGAACAGCCCCGCGCGCAGTGTCCAGCTGTCGTCCCCGCCACGCAGGAATTGCACCAGCTTCTGAAGTGTCTGAGCAGCGTCCATGCGCCGGGCTCCTCCCATTATGCCGTCCCGTGAGGGTGGCTACATTCTCTGGTCGAGATTCTTTTCGGTTTCGACGTGGGCAAAGTTCTGAATCACCGAGGCGATGGTTTCCACCACATCGGCCTTCTGAACCTTGCCGGATGTGTCGCTGACAAGCGCTTCGAGGCGGTCAATGAACTCCGGGCCGATCTTCGCCTTGGCGTGACGGATGGCGAGCACGCTCTCCATGCCGATCTCGTGCGAGGTCTCATCGGCGCCGACGAATTCCTCATACGGTTTTTCACCGGAGGTATCGAGCGGGGTAAGA
Organism: Hyphomonas jannaschiana VP2; assembly: GCF_000685215.1. Classification (GTDB taxonomy): domain Bacteria; phylum Pseudomonadota; class Alphaproteobacteria; order Caulobacterales; family Hyphomonadaceae; genus Hyphomonas; species Hyphomonas jannaschiana. The sequence continues at coordinate 128,485 of NZ_ARYJ01000008.1, read as the reverse complement.
AGGAGGGGCCATTTGCCTTGCTTGCGCAGCGCGGCCACTTCGTGACGGGCTTCGGCTTCGTCCTCGAACGGGACGGCTTCAAAGCCTGTCAGCTTCAGAACATCGGCTGCGATGGCTTCCAGAAGACGCAGTTCTTTTTCCGGGTCCAGGCGCGGAATGATGATCTCGTCCTGTCCGCCAAGGAGCGAGGCAAGGACACAGATCTCTCCGGCTTCGGCGCGGGTGACGAAATAGCGGCGCGTGCCGCGCGGGGCCGCCAGCGGCTGGCCAAGCTCGATCCGGCGGAGCCAGGCTTGTGGCAGGCTGCCATTGGAGAAGAGCACGTTTGCGAAGCGGGCCGAGGAGACGTTCATGCCGGCGGTCGGGCTGGCGCTGAACAGCACGTCTTCCATCAGGCGTTTGGTCGCGCCCATCAGGCTGGTCGGGTTCGCGGCCTTGTCGGTGGAGACGCCAAAGAAGCGCGCCGTGCCGCCGCGCGCCGCGATCCATGACTTGAACCGCGCCTGACGCACCACATTCGTGTCCAGCATCTGGAGCAGGGAATAGATGTCCTTCTCCGAGCGCACATGTTTCAGCGCGGCGAAGTTCATCACGATGTCGTAGGGATCTTCGGAATTGATCAGCCGCTGGGTGACCGGCGCCCCGAAATTGATGGGCCACATGCGCAGGTCGAGGCTTGCCGGAAGATCCATGCCGGAGCGCAGGTCGCGGACCAGTTCGGCCAGGTAGTTTTCCGAATGGTCGATCACATGGATGGCGGACGGTTCGAACCGGATCAGCGCACGGAGCGTTGCCGAACCGATGGAGCCGCCGCCGCCGACAATCAGGACGCGTTTACCGGTGACGGTCTCTCGGATACGGGCCTCATTGGCCGCGATGTCGCCTTCGAAGAAGGAGCGTGTGCGCGCCACGACATGCTGGTCGAACCGGTCCGGGGAAAGGTCGCTCATGCTCACGATACGGTCTCCTTGCGGGCCCCGGCGTCAGCGTCTGCATTGGCGCCGAATTTGTCGCCAACGAGGTAGCGCGGACGGTTTTTCACTTCATCGAAGATCAGGCCGACATATTCCCCGAGCACGCCGAGGAAGAAGAGGTTCATCGACAGGCCAAAGGCGCCGAGCGCGAACAGCGATGCCCAGCCGGGTACGACGATATCTTCGAAGAAGAGATAGACGGTGAGGTAGTACGCGCCGGACAGGGCGCTGAAAGTGGCGAAGATCAGGCCAAGCCAGATGCAGACACGCAGTGGCAGTTTGGAGAAGGAAAAGATGCCATTCGTCGCAAACAGGATCAGCGCGGCGAGGGAATAGTTCGACCGCCCTGCAAAGCGTTTCTCCGGCACGAATTCGACATAGGAGATACGATAACCGACCCAGGTGACAAGGCCGCGGAAGAACGGGTTGTGCTCACGGAACTGGGTGCGGAACACATCGGCCACTTTTCGGGAAAGCAGGCGGAAGTCGGCCGAGCCGGCGTTCAGGTCGATCCCGGTCATGCGTTCGAACACGCCATAGAACATGCGCGAGGTGACGCGCTTGCCGAAGGAGATCTTCTGGTCGTCATGGCGGAGCGTCTGGACGATCTCGGAGCCGCCGCGCCATTCCTCGATCAGTTTCGGGATCAGCGAGGGCGGGTGCTGCATGTCGCTGTCCAGCATGATGACGGCGTCGCCGCGCGTCTCGTCGATGCCGGCGATCAGCGCCGCCTGGTGGCCGAAGCGGCGGGACATCACCAGCACGGTGACATTGTCTGTCTTCTCGGCGATGCCCTGCAGGATTTCCGCACTGCGGTCCGGCGGAGACGGGTCGACGACATAGATATAGCGGAATTTGTACTCGCCATAGAGCGGCTGGGTCGCTTCGATCAGCGCCTTGTGGAAGGTTTCGATGGCCGCTTCCTCACGGAAGACCGGGCAGACGACATCAATACTCAACATGGGGCTAGGGCCTCGATCACCGATTTCATACCGTTTTCAAATTCGACCTGCGGACGCCAGCCTGTGGCCGCCGTCAGGGTGGAGATGTCTGCAACAACATCCATGACTTCATTTTCGCGGCGCTCGCCGCGGTCCGAATAGGGCTTGTCCGTGCCGGCCGCCTTCAGGCAAGCCGCGATCACGTCGCCCACAGAATGGGATTTGCCGGAGCCGACATTGAACGTGCCGCCGCCGGGCATGCCGATTGTACTGATCATCGCGCCCACCACATCGTCCACATGGACGAAATCCCGTCGTGGGGCGAGGTCTGCGACCACGATTTCCTTCACCGACGGGTCGACTGCCTGTCGGGCAATCGTTGGTATCAGGAAGGAGTCCTTCTGGCCGGGACCGAATGCGTTGAAAAGGCGGAGCACAGTCACGTCCATACCGAAAGTCTTCGCGAAGAAGCGGCAGGCGTCTTCTGCGGCAAGTTTCGACCAGGCATAGGGATTAGCCGGGTTGGGCGGGAAGTCTTCCGGCACCGGGACAGGGGCGCCAGCGCCATAGACGAAAGTGCTGATGAAGGTAACCGGCACACCGGTGCGGCGGCACTGGTCCAGCACGCGGACGGTGCCGTGCGTGTTCACAAGATGATAGGTGGCAGGATCATTCCAGCTGTCCGGCACGAAGGAGAGCGCACCCAGATGGAAGACATGGCCTGCGCCTTCCAGCGGTAGCTCACCGGTCAGCAGGTCGCCGCCGGTCGAGCGGGAGAAGCCCGCGACGTCAACGCCAAGCGCTCTGAGGCGCGCGGTGAGGCGGCGTCCCACAAAACCGGTTTCCCCGGTCACAACAATGCGGCCGGGGAGGGGGTGTTTTGAATTTGATACAGGGTCGGGCACGTCAGAGTCCCAGCTTTTCGCTGAGCTCGGGCCATTCGTCGACGGCGCGGAAATAATCGTCCGGCCGGCCGATGTCGAGCCAGTAGCCCTCATGCGTCTGGACGCTGACATCACGCTTTTCATCCAGGAAGCGGAGCATCAGCTGGTCGAAGCCATAGGCCTGGTCTTCGGGGATGAACTCCAGCACGCGGCGGCTGAGACAGTAGACGCCCATGGACACGAGATAAGGCGTGCGCGGCTTCTCGGTGAAGGAGACCAGATGGTCTTCCTCGCAGCCCAGCACACCATAGTCGATCAGCTGTTCGCGCTTGGAGGCGGCGATGGTGAAAAGCCGGCCGTCATCGGCATGGCGGGCGAAGAAGTCGCCGAAATCGAGATCGCAGAGAATGTCGCCATTCATGACAATGAAATTCTTTGGCAGGTCCTTCATCAGGTGCAGCGGGCCCATCGTGCCGAGCGGTTTGGTTTCCAGCGAATATTCGATGCTGACGCCGAGCTGGCTGCCATCGCCGAAATAGGCGCGCAGGATGTCGGCCTGGTGGTTGACCGCCAGGATGATGCGGCTGAAGCCTTTGCGGGCCAGCTGTTTGATGATGACTTCCAGAATCGGGGACTCGCCAACCGGCATCAGGGGTTTCGGCAGCACGACCGTATAAGGACGCAGCCGCGATCCGAGGCCCCCCGCCAGAATGACGGCTGTGCGGCCGGTGTCGTTGCTCATATGAATACTCCTGTCCCCAGTCTGTGCAGCGCGTTGCGTCTGTGCGAATTACGCGAAGAAAGCTGCAATAACCTTGCCATTTAAACAGGAAACTTCGCCCGCGTCTGGTGCAAATCGGAACACTTGTCAGGCGAGTGGACGAAAGCACGGGGATCCTGCCGGGAGATTCCGGTCGACTGGCATGCCTGATGCAGAAATTCCACTGTCATGAGCGCTGATGCCCCTCGCAATCCGGCCCGTCAGGACCCCGGTGCAAAACCGGGCTACCGGGCCGATGTGGACGGGCTGCGCGCTGTCGCCGTGGTGGCGGTCCTCTGCTTTCATGCGGGATGGAGCCGGTTTTCCGGCGGCTTTGCCGGGGTCGACGTCTTTTTCGTCATATCCGGTTTCGTGATCGCGCTCAGCCTGTTCCGGGATCTGGATGCCGGTAGGTTTTCGCTGAGCGGCTTCTTTGCCCGGCGGGCCCGGCGGATCCTGCCGGCGCTGACGGTGGTCCTGCTGGGCACGCTGCTGGTCAGCCTGGCCATCGTTCCGCCGGTCTATTTTCAGCCTTTCGCGGACAGTCTGATCGCCGCCTCGTTGTTCGTCTCGAACCTGCACTTCTGGCAGACCAGTTCCTACTTCAACAATGACATGCCGTTCCGGCCGCTGCTGCACACCTGGTCGCTGGGGGTGGAGGAGCAGTTCTATCTTGCCGCGCCGGTATTCTTGCTACTGATCCAGCGTTTCCTGGCCGGGCGCTGGCGGCTGGTGGTGGCGCTCTGCCTGGTCGCCTCATTCGGGGTGAACCTTTATGCCATCCGCCACGGCCACTTCGACGCGGTCTTCTACCTGCCTTTTACGCGGGCCTGGGAATTCCTGCTGGGTGTGCTGATCGCGCTGCTGCCGCGCCCGGCGCTTCCGCGCGGTATAAATGAAGTGGGCACGCTGGCAGGCCTCGCGATGATCGCCGGTTCGGTGCTCCTGTTCGGCCCGGCCACCCCGTTTCCGGGCGTCGCGGCGCTCTGGCCCTGCCTCGGGGCCGGGCTGGTGATCTGGTTCGGCAAGCCAGCCGGGGAAGAGGGCGTGCCGTTCCCGTCGCGTCTTCTGTCGTGGGCCCCTGTCGTCTGGACGGGGCGGATTTCCTATTCCCTGTATCTTGTCCACTGGCCGGTGCTGGTGCTGGCGCCGTTCCTGATGATGCGCTGTCTGACCCTTCCGGAGACGGTTGCTGCACTTGGCCTCTGTGTCCTGCTCGCCTGGCTGGTTTACCGGTTTGTCGAGACGCCGATGCGGCGGATCCGTTGGAAAATTCCCACTGTGCTGGTGGCTGCATTCGTCTGCGCGACTGGCACGGCGGCGGTCGGGTGGGCGGGCGCAAAGCTGAATGCCCGCCTGTTTGCGGGTCAGCCTGCCTATCAGCGCGTGCCCGATTTTCACGCCGCCGAACAGGCCTGGCGTGTCGGCACCTGTCTCCTGCGCGACAGTCAAAGCTGGACGGACTGGGAGGCCAGCGCCTGCACAATCGGAGACGGCGGGGGGGCACCTGTCCTCCTCTTCGGGGACTCGTTTGCCGCGCACTATGTGCCGGGCCTTGTCCGGATGGGCGGGATTAAGGACGCGCCTGTCATTGAATACGCCATGGAGGGATGCCCGCCGACATTGGCGCCGGACAGTCCCGGCACGCCAGCCTGCAGGGCCTTCCGCGCACAGGCCGTGGAACTCGCTGGCCGCCTCGGGGTGGATCATGTGATCGTCGCGGGCAGCTGGCTGGAATATGGTACCGGCATTTCCATGCAGGCAGACAGTACGTTAACCGCGTTCAAGGCCGCGGGTATTGAGGTAACGCTGGTCGGCCAGTCGCCGAATTTCCATATTCCGCCTTACATGATCCTCGCCCGGACCGTGCCGCCGGAGGCGCAGCAGGCAAGCCTGCCGCTCAGCGCCGAAGCCCGGGCGATGAACGCAAGACTGGCGCGTCTTGCCACGCAGAACGGCGCTGCCTTCCTCGACCCGGCCGCCCTGCTCTGTCCGGATGGCACGTGTCCGGTCCGCCGGGCAGGGGAGGATTTTTATCTCGATTATGGCCATTTCACCCAAGCCGGCTCCACCGAGGCGGCCAGCGCTGTCTTCACGGACCGGATTCCCTGATCAGGAGTCTGTTTCATTCAGATACACCAATTTGGGGAATCCCGCCTGAATGGGGCGGATTTGTCCCGCTTTGGTGGATTTGGGCTGGATTCCTGTGGTGCGAGAGTTGCTATAGGAAAGCCGGGCGCATGATCGGTGCGCGATAGAGACACACTGGGATCTGAGGGACACATGAAAATTCTGATTACGGGCGGCGCGGGTTATATCGGCTCCACCATGGTACCGCGTCTGCTGGAGCAGGGACATGAAGTGACCGTGCTCGATACGTTCGAACGGGGTACGACCGAACTGGCCGCTGTTTGCGCGAACGAAAACTTCGTGCCCGTGAAGGGCGACGCCCGCGACACCCGCCTGCTGGACGAACTGGTGCCGCAGGCCGACGTGCTGATCCCGCTGGCCGCGCTGGTTGGCGCGCCGCTTTGCAAGCTGGACCCGATTGCCGCGAAGACCCTCAATCAGGACGCCGTCGTGGACCTCGTGAAGCGCACGTCCAAGGACCAGAAAGTTGTCTTCCCGGTCACCAATTCGGGCTACGGCATCGGCGAGAGCGGCAAGTTCTGCACGGAAGAGAGCCCGCTGAACCCGATCTCCCTCTATGGCGTCACCAAGGTGGAAGCCGAAAAGGCCGTGCTCGACAATGGCAATGGCGTGACGCTGCGCCTGGCCACCGTGTTCGGTATGGCGCCGCGCATGCGCCTCGACCTGCTGGTAAACGATTTCACCTGGCGCGCCGTCACCGACCGCGCCGTCGTGATCTTCGAAGGCCACTTCAAGCGCAACTACATTCACGTCCGCGACGTGGTGAAAGGCTTTGAGCACGCCATCGAGAACTTCGACACGATGCGTGGGGAGGCCTACAATCTCGGTCTGTCGGACGCGAACCTGTCCAAGATCGAGCTGTGCCAGAAGATCCAGGAGCACGTGCCGAGCTTCGTTTATCTCGAAGCGCCGATTGGCGAAGACCCTGACAAACGCGATTACATCGTGTCCAATGAGAAAGTGGAAGCGACCGGCTGGCGTCCGGACTGGTCGCTGGATCGTGGCATCGCCGAGCTTCTGCGCGGTTACAAGATGATCCGTAACTCCCGCTACTCGAACGTCTAAGGTCTCGTAATGATCATTGTCCGCAGCCCGCTTCGTGTCTCCTTCTTCGGAGGCGGTACCGATCACCCCTCCTGGCTGGAGCGCGGGGAGAAGGGGGCCGTGCTGTCGACCTCGATCGATAAGTATATTTACATCCAGCTGCGCCGGCTGCCGGCGGTGTTCGACTTCAACTACCGTGTCGCCTGGGGCATGCTGGAAGAGGTTTCGACGATCAACGAAATCCAGCACCCGGTCGTCCGGGAAGTGCTGAAACACTATGCCGGCGACAATGAGACGGGTTATGAGGTGATCCACAACTCCGACCTGCCATCCAAGTCGGGCCTCGGATCATCTTCCTCCTTCACCGTGTCGCTGCTGCATGCCTTCTACGGCAACCAGGAAATGCTCTGCTCCAAGAAGAAGCTGGCCAAGGAGGCCATCTTTGTGGAGCAGAAGCTGCTGGGTGAAACCGTCGGCTACCAGGACCAGATCGCGGCGGCTCATGGCGGCCTGAACCGGATCGAGTTTACCGAAGACGGCGACTATGACATCTCGCCGATCCGTTTGCCGGCGGCGCGCCGCGCGGCGCTGGAAGACTCGATGATGCTCTTCTTCACCGGCTTTACCCGCTTTGCTGACGAGATCGAAAAGCGCAAGGTGGCGAAGTTCGGTGACCGGACGAAAGAGCTGCGCGAAATCTACGATATGGTGGGAGAAGGCGAACGCATCCTCACGGACCCGTCCCGCGACATCAATGATTTCGGGGCACTGCTGCATCAGACCTGGCTCAACAAGAAGGCGCTGGACGCTTCGGTGTCCAATCCTGAAATTGACGAGCGCTACGAAGCAGCTCTCAAGGCTGGCGCGCTTGGCGGAAAGCTGCTGGGCGCAGGCGGCGGTGGCTTCCTGCTCATGTTCGTGCCGCCGGAGAAGCGCGCCGCTGTGATGGCCGCGATGAAAGGCATGACCCATGTGCCGCTGCGTATGGAGCGGAGCGGAACGCAGGTCGTTCTTTACGATCCGGAATTGGATTCCAACTATCTTCCCGCCGGGGCCAAGGTTTCCTGAACATGATTGATATTGACGTGTCTGCACAGACAGCTGCCATGACCTGCGCGCAAGGCGACGCTTTGTTCGTCGGGCTGGAAAAGGCATTGGATAATGGACGGGGCTTTGTCTTCGTCACGGATGCGGCTGGCAAGCTGGTTGGCTATGCCGATCTCGCCATGATGCGAGAAGCTTTCATGAAAGGCGGGCATCTTTCCGGCCAGACCGTTGGTGATGTCGCGGCGCCTTGGGGAACAGCGAAAGAACCGCTGGGTGTTGAACCCGTTCTGGACGGTGAAGGCCGTCTCAGCGGGATCGACGACTCCGGCCCGCAGCCTTTCCTGCCGGTGTCCGAACCAGACCTGACGCACCGCGAAATGCGCAATGCGTTCGATGCCTTCCTGTCCACCTGGATCTCCTCGACCGGCGATTATATCCGCCGCTTCGAGCAGGAGTTTGCAGACAAGATGGGTATGGCCCATGGCGTTGCGACCTCGAACGGAACCGTTTCGCTGCACCTTGCCATGGCGACTCTGGGGATCGGGGAAGGGGACGAGGTGATCGTCCCGGACCTGACTTTCGCCGCTTCGATCAACACGGTGATGCATGTCGGCGCCCGGCCTGTCCTGGTCGATGTGGACCGGGACACCTGGTGCCTCTCCGCTGAAGCCGTCGAGCGGGCGATCACGCCGCGCACACGTGCCATCATGCCGGTGCACGTGTTCGGACGTCCGGCGCAGATGACGGAAATCGTCGAACTGGCGCAGGCCCGCGGCCTTTACATCATCGAAGACTGCGCCGAGGCGCATGGCGCGAAATATGACGGCCAGCCGATCGGGTCCTTCTCCGATATTTCCAGCTTCTCCTTCTTTGCCAACAAGATCATCACCACCGGTGAAGGCGGTATCTGCCTGACCAATGATGCGGATATTGCCACGCGCATGCGCATGTTGCGCGACCATGGCATGCGGCCGGAACGCCGTTACTGGCACGAGGAGCCGGGCTTCAATTTCCGCATGACCAATATGCAGGCCGCCATCGGCTGTGCCCAGATCGAGCGGATGGATGAGCTGCTGGCGATGCGCGCAGATGTCTATGAACGCTATGTCAAAGCGCTGTCCGGCATTCCGGGCGTGTCTTTCCCGCCTGCCATGGACCAGCGCGCCCAGCCCGTGACCTGGTTTGCCTGTGCGCAGGTACCGGAAGACAAGCGTGCAGACCTGATTGCGGCGTGCAAAGCAGCGAACATCGACCTGCGCCCGTTCTTCCATGGCCTGTCGTCCATGCCGGCCTATCGTCAGTATGCCCGCAAATGTCCGAACAGCACCTGGCTTTCGCGCACGGGCGTGAACCTGCCGACCTCGCGCCGCGTGGATGATGCCATGGTCGCCCGGATCGCTGCCGTGTTCGAAAGTGTGCTGGGCAAGAAAGCCTGAGCGACGCTTGCCGGAACAGCAAAGCGGGCGCTCCATGACGGGGCCCCGTTTTCGTTTGAACTGTGATGCCAGCCTAGTCCCGGATCGGATAACGCATCCAGTCATGCGCCAGAAGAGCTGCGTCCTCTGCGTCGAGACGGCGTCCTGCCGCCCGGCGGTAGGTGGCGCGGTTTGCGCGGGCGGTGCGCAGGAAGTCGAAATCCGACAGGCGGACCTTGCCTTTAGCGATCAGGTCTGCACAGAGCGCATCGTCCGTGAACAAGCGTTCTATGACCGTGCCCATGTCGTGTGGATCCATCGGGTCAAACAGGAGGCCGGCATCGCCAACCTGTTCGGGCAGGGCGGTGACGTTGGAACTGGCGACCGGGATGCCCTCGGCCCAGGCCATCTGATAGATCGCGCGGAGCTCCTCATTGGAGACGAAGCCCAGGAACTGAACCTGGTTCTCAAGGCCGAGTTCGCGCACCCGGTTGTCCAGAGCTTCACGGCTCGGTTCATGCCGGGCGCCGGTGGACACGAGCGGCACGGTCACGCCCTTTTCGTCGCGTAGCCAGGCCATCGCCTCGAACAGGCGGAGGTGGTTTTTGTGCGGCCAGGTATTGTTCGGATAGAAAATATAGCGTTCCGGCAGGACGTACTTCGCGCGCGTTTCGGCTTTGTCTTCTTCCGACACTTCGGCCAGCAACTGCGTCGGCGCCGCTTCCGGGATGATCTGCACCTTGTTCGGGCTGACGGCGAACTGGGCGACGACGTCATCCTTGATCCATTGAGAGTTCACGATGATCGCGTGGGATGTCCGACAGGCCGCACGGTAGATCGTTTCGCGCCATGTGAGGTCCGAGAGGTCGAAGAATTGTGGGTAGTGCAGGTGCTGCAAATCGTGGGGGTTATAGACCGTCGGGATGGCGCAATAGATGAAGCCTTGTGTGGGCTGGTGCAGCACATCGAGGCCGAGGCTTTCCAGCCAGCCATCCGAGACCGGCACCTGCGGCCAGCCGACCCGGCCATCCCGGCCGAGCGCCTTGTTGGCCATGCCTTTGACGCTGCGCAGCAGGTCGCGGACCGGATTGCCGGAGGAGGCGGGACGCATTTCGAACCGCTGGTTTGCGGCGAGCGGGCTAAGCCAGTCCACCTGGGTCTGGTTTTCGACGATCAGGACATAGGTTTCCGGCCCCTCCAGCTGCCCCAGCGCGGTGATGAGGCTGCGCAGGGCGGTCGCAATACCACCGTGAATGCCGGGTTCGACGTCTACAATGATGCCAACCTTCAAAATCCTGTCCCCTCCCTGGAGTGATCTTATCGATCCTGTTCAAATATCCGGGTGCGCGTCACCACAGTTGGACGCAGCACGCAAGTCTCATGCAATCGGATCGTCCTTTTATAGGCCGTTTCTTGAAATTCCGTGTTAGTGGAAACAGGAAGTTTACTGGAATAGGGTTTGCAACCAAAACGAAGTTTTTGCGGCCTGCCCTGCCATGGGACGCGATCGCATACAGCACAGGCATGACGGCGTATATATGAGACTGGTGGCTCCCTTCGGCTTCTACGGCAGCGGCAATATCGGCGATGAGGCCACGCTGCTGGGCTTTGGCCGCCTTATGGAACGTTTCGGCGGGGGTCTCGGGGTGGATGTTGCCTCGAGTGATCCGGCGCATACCAAAAGGGTGGAGCCAGCGTTCCGCTATTACCAGTATGTCGACGGGATCATGGGCCTGCCGGCCAAGCTGCATGCGCATATGGGCGCGGGCTATATCATTCCGGGCGGCACGCCGCTGATGGACAATCTGGGCGACTGGCCGCTTCTCAGCCTTGGCGGCATGCTCCAGCATGCCGGGAACTGGGGCAAGCCGGCGGCCTTTGTCGGGGTCGGTGTCGAACAGCTGCGCCATGATATTTCCCGCCAGCGCGTGCAGGAACAGATCATTCCGAATGTCATGTGCTGGAGCGTGCGCAGCGTGCACGACCGGGACCGATTGCTGGATCTGGGTGTTACGCCGGAACAGATTACCGTCGCCGCCGACATGGCCTGGCTGCTGGATCCGGCAGATCCAGCCTATGGCCGTAAGGTGACGCAGCGCCTTGGGCTCGGCGGCCGTCCGGTGATCGGCGTCAATATCAATGCTGAAGACCATATGGTCGAGAAGGCCCCGCGCCTGTTCACGGAACTGGCCGCCGGGCTGGACGAACTGGTCAAGAGTCATGGGGCCCGCATCCTGTTCCTCTTCAACGAGGTCCGGGAAGGCGAGACCTATGATCAGGCCGCCGCTGAACTGGTCCGTTCCCTGATGTCACGCAAGGATGCTGTCCTGATGGGGCCGTCTGACTATCTGACACCGCAGGAAATGATGTCGATCATCGCACAATGTGCCATGACGATCTCAACGCGCTATCATTTCTGCGTCTTTTCCGCGCTTCAGGGCGTCCCTTTCCTGGGGATTCGGCGGTCTGACAAGGTCAGCGACCTGTGCCGTGACCTCGGCTGGAAGGCGGCAGTCGATCCGGATACGGCGACCGGTACAGATATTGCCAAAACGGGTGATCGACTGCTTATTGATCCGGCTGCGGACCTGAAGAAGTTGGCGGACAAGATTGCCGTCATGCGTGTGCGGGCAGAGGACAACCAGATCGCGCTGGAAGCCCTGTTGCAGGCCATGCGCGGTGTAGGAATGCAGACCTGGGTGCGGCATGCCGCCAGCCGGGTCGGACAGAAATTGGGGGGTGGTGTTCGATGAAGCCCGAAAATACGAGAGTTCTGGTCATCACGGGCGTCTTTCCGCCCATGCCGATCGCCGAGGGCGACCATATCGCCCGGCTCAGCCAGGGGCTGGCGGACCGTGGCTATTCGGTCGATGTACTGACCAGTACGCAGGCGGATGGAAAAAGCGTCAAAGGCTGCCGCGTGCATCCCGAGATCGAGCATTGGAACTGGGCGTCTCAGGGCAAGGTTCTGCGCTTTGCCCAGGACCTGAAGCCGGACCTGATCTTCATCTGGTTCATCGGCATGGCGTTCGAGTTCCATCCGATGATTTCACTGATCCCGACGCGCCTGAAGGCGGCCCTGCCAGGCACGCAGATCGTCACCCAGATCACGGCGCCGGTCGGTGTGCGTCCAAAGGACCACCCTTTCCTGACGCGGCTGAATTTGAAACTCTCCGCACGTGCATTGGGCGGCGACCATATCAGCTATGAATATGGCACGATCCTGCGCGACAGTGACCGCGTGATCGCCATGGCGAAGCCGCACCTGGAGCGTTTTGCCGAACATCTGCCAGGCCTGGAAGACAAGAGCGTCATCATTCCGCCGCCGCCGCTGATCCCGATGAGCATGCCGGGGGAGGCCTCCCGGTTGAAGGGGCGGGAGATGCTCGGCGTGCCGGCCGATGCACCGCTGTTTGCCTATTTCGGCCGCCTCTATGTGGGCAAGGGGCTCGAATACCTGATCAAGGGATTTGCCAAAGTCCGGGCAGAGGTGCCGGACGCGCGCCTCGCCATCATCGGCGGCGCAGCGCCCGATTATTTCAAGTCGGGCTGGAGCGTCGACGATCTTCACGCGATTGCCCGCGAAGAGGGGATCGAGGATGTGATCAGCTGGACAGGGGAGTTCCCCTTTGATACGGACGCAGGCTCCCTGTATCTCCGGGCGGCTGACTATGCCGTCCTGCCATTCTCCGAAGGGGCGGCGCTGAACAACAGTTCCATCGCGGCGTGCGCGGCTCATGACCTGCCGGTGATTACCACGCTGGGAGATCGTCCGGAGCCGGAGTTCATTGACGGGGAAAACGTGTTGCTGGTCCAGCCGAAAGATGCCGATGCGCTTGCGGAGGGCATGTTGCGGACCCTGAGAGATGCCGCTCTAGCTGCGCGTCTGCGCGCTGGATCAGTTGACCTCACGAAAAAATATTTCAGCTGGGATGCGACGCTCGACAGCACGATGAACGTGTTCAGAGATGCGCTGGCAACAGCGGCCGTGCGGGTCCCGGCATGACGCGTCCGACACAGGCGCTCTTTCTGGTGGGCGGCAGGGGGACGCGGCTGGGCGCCCTGTCTGCCAATACGCCGAAGCCGATGCAGGAAATCGCCCCGGGGGTCCGCTTCCTCGACCTGCTGCTGGAGAATGCCGCGCGGATGGGGTTTGCGGATCTTGTCCTGCTGGCGGGCCATCTGGGTGATCAGGTCGAGGCGGCCTATCACGGCCGGCGTGTCGGCGAGGCGGCAATCCGCGTTGTGCGGGAGAGCCAGCCGATGGGCACCGGCGGCGCGCTCGCTCAGGCGGCGGAAGCGCTGGATGAGCGTTTCGTGCTGTTGAACGGGGATTCCTTTTTCGACATCAATTTGCGCGCCCTGACGGCGGCACCGCTGCCGGAAGGCGGCGGCCGGCTGGCACTGCGGATGGTGGAGGATACGGCACGCTATGGATCTGTCCGGCTGAACGATGCGAAGATCTCCGCCTTCGTCGAGAAGAATCCGGACCTCACCGGACCGGGGCTGATCAATGGCGGGATCTACTATCTCGACCGCGCCATGGTCGGCCGGATTGAGGCACCGTCTTCGATCGAGAGCGATGTGTTTCCCGAACTGGTCCGGGAAGGGCGTCTGGAAGGACTGCCCTTTGAGGGATACTTCCTGGACATCGGACTGCCCGAAACCCTGGCACAGGCCCAGCGTGAAACGGCGGCCCTGCGCGTGCGGCCAGCTGCATTCCTGGATCGTGACGGCGTGCTCAACGAGGATCATGGATACACGCATCGCGTGGATGACCTCGCCTGGATGCCGGGCGCCCGGGAGGCAATCCGCTTGCTGAATGATCGCGGCTACCGCGTGATCGTGGTGACCAACCAGGCCGGCGTCGCCCGCGGCTTCTATGATGAGGATGCTATCGGCATTTTCCATGCGGGCATGCAGGTCCAGCTCGCAGAGGCGGGCGCGTTTGTGGATGCCTTTTATCATTGTCCGTACCATGCGGATGGGAAAGTGCTGGCCTATACGGTGGAGGATCACCCTGACCGCAAGCCGAACCCCGGCATGATCCTGCGTGCGCTGAAGGATTGGCATGTGGATAAGGACAAGAGTTTCCTGATCGGTGACAAGCCCTCCGACATGGAAGCTGCCCGCCGGGCAGGATTGCCGGGGCATCTTTACACTGGCGGGAATTTGCAGGCGCTTGTATCGGATATAATCGGTCCGGAATGACCGGAGGGGGGTGAAGATGTCTGCGGCCATACCGTTCGACGAAATCCGTCGCTGGACCTTTGATGTCGCCCTGCCATTCTGGGGAGATGCGGGATACGACCTGCAAAGCAGGCGGTTTGTCGAGAAGCTGGATTATTCCGGAAAGCCCATCGATACAGGGTATCACCGGACCCGCGTTATTGGTCGCCAGACTTATGTGTTTTCGCACGCCGCGATCCTCGGCTGGGACCGGGGCCTGTCCTTGTGTGCCGAAGGGGCGCGGCAGCTGGATGAGCTTTATCTCGGTCCGGACAAGGGGTGGCCGCGCACGACCGGACCGAATGGCGAAGTGCTGGACGGCACGCCGGACCTCTATGACCTGGCGTTTGTCCTGTTCGGCTATGCCTGGCGGCACAAAGCGGCAAGGGATGAGGCTTCGCGGGCCGGCATGCATCGCGCGATGGATTTTATCGACACACATTTGCGGGCCGAAACCGGGTTCTGGCATGAAATGCCGCCGGAAGGCTGGCGTCTGCAGAACCCTCACATGCACCTGCTGGAAGCTTCTCTTGTTGCCTATGAGGCGACAGGCGAAACGCGCTTTCTTTCGACCGCGCGGGAGCTGGTGGCCCTGTTCCGCGAAAAGCTGTTCGACGGTACCACGCTGGCAGAATATTTCGACACCGACTGGAACCGGGCCGAAGGGCAGGACGGGCGGCTGGTCGAGCCGGGTCATATGCTGGAGTGGGCCTGGATCCTTGTTCAATATGGCAAGGTGGTCGGGGAAGACATGACCCCGCTGGCAGAGAGCCTGGTAAGGTTCCCGGAAGATCATGGGGTCGACACCCAGACTGCCCGTACCCTGCAGGTGGTTCTGGATGATGGTACACCCGTCGATGCGGGCGCGCGCACCTGGCCGAACACAGAGCGGATCAAGGCGCACCTTGCCCTGTTTGAGGCAACAGGCCGTGACCCGCGCCCGGCCGTGGCCGCCAGTGCCCGCTTGCTGCTGGATCAGTATCTGAGCACGCCGATACCGGCCGTGTGGCTGGAACGGTTCACGGCGGATGGCCAGCCGGACGCGGATGATGTGCCCGCTTCAACGCTCTATCATATCTTCCTGGCATTCACGGAAGTGCTGCGTCTTCAGGACCGGATCGAAGCCCTGCGCCGCTGACGCAGCTGCACATGCCTTGGGGAACCGCCCGGGCGGTCTGTCGTTAATCCCTCATCCGGGGGCGCCATCATTGGCTCAATCCTGAGCAGGCTGGAAATTTTCCCGGGGAAAATGGCCTCCGGAGGTTGGGTCTTCCGGCAGAGCGGCCTACATGGAACCTAACAGGAAGGAACCGATGACAAGCGCCAAGGCAGACACATCGGCAGAGCCGTCAGGGCGTCTGGTCGCCATTTCAAACCGGACCGCTGCAGGCAGCGAAAGCAAAGCAGGCGGGCTGGCCGTCGCACTCTGGGATACCCTGGTGGAGACCAAAGGCCTCTGGATCGGCTGGTCCGGCCGGGTCCTCGATTTCGAAACCGCCCGGGTCAATTATGTGGAGGAAGAGGGAGTTCAGTTTGCCCTCAGCGACCTTTCACGCCGGCAATATGACGGTTTCTATCTTGCCTACGCCAATTCCGTTCTCTGGCCGGTCATGCACAACCGGATCGATCTTGCCGTGTTCGAGGCAGACACCTATCGCAATTACCGCTCCGTGAATGAGAAGTTTGCACGGATTGCCGTGCAGGAGGCCCGGCAGGAAGATTTTGTCTGGGTACATGATTATCATTTCTTCCTGCTGGGGCGGATGATGCGCCAGCGGGGATGGCAGGGGCGCCTCGGCTGGTTCCTCCACATTCCGTTCCCTGCGCCGGATGCCTTCCGTGCGATCCCGCAGCACCGGGAACTGGGCGAAGCGATGTGCGCCTATGATGTGGTGGGCGTTCAGACGGGAAAAGATCTCTACAATCTCGCCCGCTATCTGGAAGAAGAATTCGGAGCGGAAGAGCTGCCGGATGGGCGTTTTAAGGTTGGTGAGCGGACGGTTCGTCTTCTGCACTGTCCCATCGGGATTGATGTGGATGCGTTTGTGGAGGCCTCCACCTGCGATGAAGCCCGGCTGGCGGCGTCCAAGCTCAACAAATTCCTTGGCAATCGCCAGCTCGTGCTGGGGGTCGACCGGATGGATTATTCCAAGGGGCTCATTCAACGCTTCGAGGGGATGGCGGACCTGTTTGACCGCCACCCGGATGTGCATGGGCATATTTCCTTTACTCAGATTGCGCCGCCTTCGCGCTCCGTAGTTGAGGAATACCAGCAGCTCCGCCAGCAGCTGGATGAGCTGTCCGGCCGGATCAATGGCGACTATGGGGATCTGGACTGGATTCCGATCCGGTATCTTGCCCGCGGGTACGACCGGGACCAGATCGCGGGTCTCTACCGGCAGGCCAAGGTATGCCTGGTGACGCCTCTGCAGGACGGGATGAATCTGGTTGCCAAGGAATTTGTCGCTGCGCAGGATCCGGAAGATCCCGGCGTTCTTGTCCTGTCGCAGTTCGCAGGCGCAGCGGAGCAGATGCTGGAGGCCCTGATCGTAAACCCTTATGATGCAAGCGCGATTGCCGAAGCGGTCTACCGGGCCATTCACATGCCGCTCGACGAGCGGCAGGCACGCTGGCGGGCGCTCATGGACGGTATCCAGTCGCAGGACCTGATTTGGTGGCGCGAACGTTTTCTGAATGCTGTTCCTGCCGGTTCCGAGGTATCTGCAGCGTGATGACGGGGCAGGGTGCCGCGCCGCCGCCGCTCCGGGCGGAAGATGCGCTGTTTCTGGACTTTGATGGAACGCTGGCCGGTTTGCAGGACGATCCGGATACGGTCTTTCTGGCGTCTGGCATGGATACGGTCCTGGAGACGATCGGTGACCAGCTGGACGGGGCGCTGGCGATTCTCTCCGGACGGGATGCAGGGGATCTCGCCCGCCGCGTGCCGGGCGGGTTATGGCGGATCGGCAATCACGGACTTATCCCTCTGGCGCCAGAGGCGAAGCCGCCGGAAGCGCGGGCTGCTGCACCGGATGCCGTTCGTCACGCGATTGAGAAGATCAGCGCCATGTTTCACGGCACGCGCGTGGAAACCAAAGGACCGGTTTTGGCGCTGCATTACCGACAAGCCCCAGATTTTGCAGAAGAAATCGGCGTGGCGCTCGCAGATGCCGGGCTGTCTGCCGAAGGTTACCGTATACAGCATGGCAAGTTCGTTTTTGAGGCCAAACCTGAAGATGCAAACAAGGGCCGCGCACTGGCCCGTATGATGCAAGACGTTCCGTTTTCCGGGCGGCGTCCGGTCATGATTGGTGACGATACGACCGATGAGGATGCTTTCCGGACGGCCAATGACCTTGGCGGGTTGACGATCAAGGTCGGCGCAGGTGACACCGTCGCCCAGTACCGGCTGAAGGATGTCGAGGCCGTGCATGCGTATCTGAAGGAGCTGGCAGGGACATGAGCGGACTGGACCTTGGCATCGTGGGGAACGGCACGATTGCTGCCCTGATCAATTCTCGCGGCGATTACCAGTGGGCGTGTCTGCCAAGGTTCGATGGCCAGCCTGTGTTCAACCAGCTGCTGGGCGGGGGCGGCGCGTTTTCCGTCTGGATGGAAGACCTCGCGTCCCGTACGCAATCCTACGATCACAACAGTGCCATTCTGCGGACACGTCTTGAATCGCGTGACGGCGCGGTTGTCGAAATCGTCGACTTCGCGCCCCGTTTTGAAAACCAGGGCCGTATGTTCCGCCCGGCTGCTCTTGTGCGCCGCTTCCGAGTTCTGGCAGGCACGCCGCGGATGCGTATCACGCTGACACCGGAAACTGACTGGGGTGGACGCAAGCTGAAGCCGGTCCGGGGTGTCAATCACGTCCGGTTCATCGATGAAGAACTGGGTTTCCGCGTCACCACGGACGCGCCGGTTTCCTACATCCTGTCTGGCACCAGTTTCATACTCGACAGGGAGGCTGCTTTCATCCTGGGGGCAGACGAATCCCTGTCCGACCATCCGGAAGTCATTGCCCGCGATTGGGAGGAGCGTACGCGGCTATACTGGAAGCGTTGGGCGCGCAGCCTGGCGGTACCGTTCGAGTGGCAGCAGGCCGTCATCCGCGCGGCGATTACGCTGAAGCTCTGCGTGTATGAGGAAACCGGCGGCATCGTCGCGGCGCTGACGACCTCTGTCCCTGAACACGAAGGATCGGAGCGGAACTGGGATTACCGTTATTGCTGGATCCGGGACGCCTATTTTACCGTGACAGCGCTGAACCGCCTCTCGGGTATGGGGACTCTGGAGCACTATATGCGCTGGGTCCGGAATATCGTGGCCCAGTCCAAGGGCGGGCATATCCAGCCGGTGTATGGCATCGGGCTTGAGGCGGACCTCACGGAGGACTTCGCAAAGCAATTGCCCGGTTATCGGGGAATGGGGCCGGTGCGCGTTGGGAACCAGGCTGCCGAACATGTTCAGCATGACGTCTATGGACAGGTTGTTCTGGGCGTCGCGCAAAGCTTTTTCGATACCCGTTTGATGAAGCGGCCGGGGCTGGCGGAGTTTGAACAACTCGAGCCGGTGGGGGAGCGGGCCTTTGCGGTCCACGACACTCCGGATGCCGGTATCTGGGAGTTCCGCACGATCGCTCATGTCCACACCTCGTCGGCCATCATGTGCTGGGCCGCGTGTGACCGCCTGTCAAAAATCGCCGGGCATCTCGGTTTGCCGGCGCGGGCGGATTACTGGCGCGAGCGGGCAGACATCATTCGCGGCACCATTCTGGAAAAAGCGTGGAACGAAGAGGTCGGCGCCTTTACCGCAGCCTTCGGCGGGGAAGACCTTGATGCGTCTGTCCTGCTGATGGCGGAGATCGGGTTTATCGAGGCGGATGACCCGCGGTACATCTCAACCGTTCAGGTCATCAATCGCGACCTGCGCGAAGGTGACCATGTCTATCGCTACAAGGTGACGGACGATTTCGGGAAACCGAAAACCGCCTTCACTGCGTGCACGTTCTGGCTGGTCGATGCCCTTTACCGGATCGGTGAGGCCGAAGAAGCCCGGCGCGTTTTCGAGGCGCTGCTGGCCGCTCGCAACCATCTCGGCCTCTTGTCTGAAGACGTGGATACTGAAACAGGCGAGCTCTGGGGGAATTTCCCGCAAACCTATTGCATGGTGGGTATTATCAATTCTGCGGCTCTGCTTTCGCGGTCCTGGGGCGAGTCGATCTAGGCAGGGTGCCCAATTTTTGGGCAGCGCGGATGGCGCATTCTTCAAAGCCGGGCGACCTCAGTGGCGCAAGGTTATGCCCGCTGAGGCGGGTTGACCGGGCATACGCTTGCATGTGTTCATGTCTCCATGGGAGAGGCACCTCAATTCTTTGATGAAATGGACGGGTTCGACGGCAACGTGCGAGCCCCTTACGAGACTTATGCGGAGTGGCTTCAGAATATGAGCCGGCCCGCGCTGCTCAAGAAGTCTGTCGAAGCGCAAGCTTTCTTCCGGCGAACTGGCATCACTTTCAACGTCTATGGCGAAGCGGAAGCCGACGAACGGCTGATCCCGTTTGACCTGATCCCGCGCATTATCGGGGCAGGAGAATGGGCGAACCTGGTGCGCGGTATCGAGCAGCGGGTGAAGGCGATCAATGCTTTCCTGCACGACATCTATCACCGGCAGGAGATCATCCGGGCCGGCCGCGTGCCCGAACGTCTGATCCGCGAGAACGACGCCTTCCTGCCGAGAATGATCGGTGTGGATCCGCCGGGAGGTATCTATACCCATATTGTCGGCGTGGACCTTGTCCGCACCGGCCCCAACGAATTCTTCGTACTGGAAGACAATGCGCGCACGCCAAGCGGCGTGTCCTACATGCTGGAAAACCGTGAGACGATGCTGAAGATGTTTCCGGAACTTTTCTCGCATATCCGTGTCGAACCGGTTCAGCAGTACCCGGCGATGCTGCGGCGCTCGCTTGAGCAGTGCGGCCCGCCGGCTGCGGATGGTCACCGTCCGACCGTCGCGGTGCTCACGCCTGGCATCCACAACTCTGCCTATTTCGAACATGCCTTTCTGGCAGACCAGATGGGGGTCGAACTGGTTGAAGGGCATGACCTTCGGGTCACCGATGGCCGGATCGCCATGCGCACGACGCGCGGCTATGAACCGATCGATGTGATCTATCGCCGGATCGATGATGATTTCCTCGACCCGTTAAATTTCCGGTCGGACTCCCTGCTGGGGGTCGCGGGCATTTTCGATATTTATCGCGCTGGCGGCATCACGATCGCAAATGCGCCGGGCACAGGGATTGCCGATGACAAGGCGATCTATTCCTACATGCCGGACATCGTTGAATTCTACACCGGCCAGAAGCCGATCCTGCAGAACGTGCCGACCTGGCGGTGTGCCGAGAAGGACGCGCTGGCCTATGTGCTGGAACACCTGCAAGAGCTGGTGGTCAAGGAAGTGCACGGGTCTGGCGGGTACGGAATGCTGGTCGGGCCGGCCGCCAGCAAGGCGGAGCTGAAAGCCTTCCGCGCAAAACTGGTAGACAAGCCGGAGAACTATATTGCCCAGCCGACGCTCGCGCTCTCTACCGTTCCTGTGCTGACAAAGTCAGGGCTTGCGCCGAGACATGTCGACTTGCGGCCATTCGTTCTGGTCTCTCCGGAAGGGGTGAAGGTGACACCGGGTGGGCTGACCCGCGTGGCAATGAAAAAGGGCTCCCTGGTCGTAAATTCCAGTCAGGGCGGCGGAACCAAGGACACCTGGGTCCTGAAGGGGGAATAGGTGATGCTGGGTCGTACAGCTGCCGGCCTCTTCTGGCTGACCCGCTATATGGAAAGAGCGGAAAACACCGCACGCCTGGCGGAGGCCGGGTTCCGTATGGCGCTGACGCGGGCGGAGTCCAACACAGAGGAGTGGGGCTCTGTCATCACCACGGCAGGCTGCCAGCAGGCCTATCTGGAAAAGCATGAGACGATACGTTCAGAAAAGATTCTGGACTTCCTTCTGCGTGACAAGGAGAATCCCAACAGCGTCCTGTGCGGCTTCCATGCCGCCCGGGAAAATGCGCGGATGACCCGGACCGCGCTGACGCGGGAGGTCTGGGAAGCGATCAATGATGCCTGGATGAGCGTGCGGGATGCCTTGCGCCGGCCAGTATCTGAGCGGGACCTGCCGGAAGTCCTCTCTCTCGTGCGGGGGCAGGGGGCGCAGGTGCGCGGGGCCGTCACCGGCACGATGTTGCGCAATGACATCTACAATTTCATGCAGATCGGCACGTTGGTGGAGCGGGCGGACAATACGTCCCGTATTCTGGATGCGAAATATTATGTCCTGCTGCCGTCGAGTTCCTCGATCGGTTCGTCACTAGATAATGTGCAGTGGGAAATGATCCTGCGCTCAGCTTCAGCTGAGCGCAGCTTCTACTGGCTGAACGGCGGAACGGTCAGCCCACCGGCTATTGCGGACTTCCTGATCTTTGACGCCCGCCTGCCGCGTTCCCTGGCTTTCTGCTATGATATGATCACGGAGTACCTGGGGCGCCTGGCGGAAGAGTACGGGGGAAGCACACCCGCGCATGAGCTGGCGATCCGGCAGGAGAACCGGCTGACAGCGCTGAATATTGCCCTCGTCTTCGAGGAGGGCCTGCACGAATTCCTGACAAGTTTCATGGCTCAGAATGCGGCATTCTCCGCCCAGATCGAAACCGATTACAGGTTCAATGAGTAAGCCATGAGACTGCGCATCGATCACACCACGGTTTATGATTACGAGAAGGCAGCGACTTATGCGCTGCATCAGGTTCGCAAGCGCCCGCACGATACGGACGCGCAGACGGTGATCTCCTGGGACCTGGTTCTGGAAGGTGCCAGGAGCGAAGCAAGGTATGTTGACCATCATGGCAACCATGTTGAGCTGGTCTCCATTGAGCCGGATGCGAGGCGTGTATCGATCTCCTGCAAAGGCGAAGTGGAAACGCGCGATACCGCAGGCGTACTCTCCAACGACCGGCTGGTGCCGCCGCTCTGGCTTTATCGCCGTTTTACGCCGCTGACGAAGGTGGGGAAGGGTGTGCGGGCTCTCGTCTCCCAGCTCGGCCGGGACCCGGACCTCAGCCTGGAAACCCTGCACACGCTGATGAACCTCATCGCTGAGGCCGTGGTGTATGATACTGAGCCGACCGGGCCGGATACAAGCGCCGAGGAGGCGCTGGCGATCGGCCATGGCGTTTGTCAGGATCACGCTCACGTCTTCACATCCGCTGCCCGGCTTCTGGGGTTCCCGGCCCGTTATGTCAGTGGATACATGATGATGCTGGACCGTGTGGACCAGGACGCAGGGCATGCCTGGGCAGAGGCCTGGGTCGATGGCCTGGGATGGGTCGGATTTGATGCAGCCAACCGTGTTTGTCCTGACGAACGGTATATTCAGGTTGCAACCGGGCTCGACTATCGCGAAGCTGGTCCCATGACAGGGGTGATGTATGGCGGAGAGCAGGAAGTGCTGTCCGTCAATGTCCAGGTTCAACAATAATCAACGGGTCCGAAGAGGTTCGAAGTGACATATTGCGTGGCGATGCGGCTCAACGCGGGGCTCATCTTCATGTCCGACACGCGTACAAATGCCGGTGTCGACAACATATCCCGGTTCCGGAAGATGTTTACCTGGGAAGAACCGGGGGAACGGGTCATCACCGTCCTGACGGCAGGCAACCTTGCGACCTCTCAGGCCGTTATCAGCCTGCTAGATGAGCGGACAAAAGCGCCGAAGGAGCGCCGTCCCAGCCTGCTGGAAGCGCCGACAATGTTCCAGGTTGCAAATATTATCGGCGATACGCTCAAGGAAGTCATCAAGACGCAGAAGATGACCGGCCCGGAATCAGAGGCGGACTATGGCGCCACCATGATTGTGGGGGGGCAGATCACGGGGATCGAGCCGCGCCTGTTCATGGTCTATCCGGAAGGCAATTTCATCGAAGCGAGCGAAGAGACACCCTTCTTCCAGATCGGTGAGACCAAGTATGGGCGGCCGATCCTGCTGCGCGCCTATGACCCGGACATGAGCTTCGAAGAAGCGGTCAAGTTGCTGTACGTCTCATTCGACTCGACCCTGAAAGCCAATCTGTCTGTCGGCATGCCGCTGGACCTGCAGGTAGTCGAAACGGGAACGATGCAGGTCGGGCACCGGCGCCGCGTCGAAGACGACGACCCTTATTTCCAGACCGTTTCCAGTAGCTGGGGTGATGCGCTGAAGCTCGCCTTCAAGTCACTTCCGGACTTCACGTTCGGGCCGGACGACCAGGCTTAGGCATTTACCGGATGGGCAGGTGCGTGCTGGCGATATAGCTTTTTCGCCAGATCCACGCGGCCTTCCGCGTCGAGCCCTTCTGTGTCGGCTGTCAGCGCGGCGTTGACCAGCGGCCGGATGCCCATGCGATTGGCAATCTGGATGGCAAGGCCCGGCCGGGCATTCAGCTCCAGAAGCAGGGGACCCTTGCCCTTGTCGAGCACGATGTCGGCACCGAGATAGCCGAGTCCTGTCACTTCATAGGCCTTGGCTGCCATGAGCAGCATCGCGTCCCAGTGAGGCACGGAAAAATTGCTGAGTGGATTGGCTGTGTCCGGATGGATTTCCGTCGTCTTGCCGTTCTGCATGCCATGCATGGTGCGACCGGTGACAAGGTCTAGCCCTACGCCGACGCCGCCCTTGTGTAGGTTGGCCTTTCCGTCGGATTCAGCAGTTGGCAGGCGGACCATGGCGACAAAGGGAATGCCGCGCAGCACGATGATCCGAATATCCGGCACGCCGCCGAAGCTGATGGGGTCGAACACTTCGTCGAATTTGACCCGGTATTCGATCATCGCGACATCAGGCTGGCCGGACAGGGAGTACATTCCTGACAGGATGTTGTTGACGTGGAATTTCAGGTCTTCGAAGAGGGCGCGCTGGCCATTCGACCGGCGCCATCCGCCACGCATCGGGCCGAGGATCACCTGAATGCCATTGCCCTGAGAGCCATTGGCCGGCTTGATGACACAGCCGTCTGGCTTGTCCAACAGCGTCTCCAGGTTGCGCATGTCGAGCGGATTGCGGATCAGGCCATAGAGTTCAGGCGTCGGAATACCTGCTTCGATCGCAAGACGCTTGGTTTCCGTCTTGTCGTTCACCAGCCGCATGAGGCGGCGTGGGTTCAGATCGTTCACGAGGCGGAGGTTCCGCTCATTGATGCCAAGCAGACCGGCCTTGCGCAGGGCGATCCAGGTGCTGATCATTTCTCTGCCTGCTTGGCCAGTTCACGAAAGCGGATGATTTCGCTGAGACGCAGGCCGGTATATTTGCCCATCAGCAGACAGAGCGCCATCAGGACCAGAAGCAGTTCAGGGAAATTGAACAGAAGGTACTCAATGTGCTTGTTCGTCATCACCAGATAGGAAATCGAAGCAACCAGCATGGATCCGGCGCCGGCCTTGATGGCATCTTCGGCGGAATATTCTTCCCACATGATCGACATACGCTCGATGGTCATGGTCAGGATCACCATCGGGAACAGCGAGATCGACAGGCCCATGCGCATATTGGCGCCATTCATGACCTGTGCGATCACCGCCATACAGATCACGATGAAGATCAGCACAACGGCCAGCCGCGGTACGAGCAGCAATCGGAGCTTTTCGAGATAAAACCGCATTGCGAGACCGAGGGCGACCAGCATGGTGAACAGGATGAGTCCGTTCAGCAGAGCCGTTTCGCGGAACGCGATCCCGATCAGGATCGGCATGAACGTACCCAGCGTCTCGATCCCGACGAACTGGCGCATGAACACCAGCAGGACAATGCCGGCCGGGATGGTGATCAGGACCTGGTAAACAAGCTGGGTCGTGACGGGCAGGCGGTCGAAACTGAAGAGTTCCACAGGTGTGCGGTCTGCCCGGGCGGCCTTGCGTACGACGTCTGATGCGGATGAGTCGATCGGCTGGATGGAGACCTGAGGCTCAAAATCAAACACGCCATCGGCGCGGATCATTTCCTCGGTGCCATACCAGATCGTGAAGAACTCCTTCGGATCGGGCCCGAGGAAATAGCGCTTGTCGCGGCCATCGACATGATATTCCAGCCAGTGCTGGATTTCGGTGCGGCGGCGGGCCTCATCGAGGTAGACGCCATTGGCCACGCGCGCACGGATGCCTTGGCTCTGCAGGGCCTCGGCGGCGAGGGTCAGCCGGTCCAGCGGCGGGGGCAGCACAGGCAGCAGCGCCTCGATCTCGTCGGCATCTTTCTGAACAAAGATTTCCTGCAGGATCAGTTCGGCCAGCGAGTCGTCATCAGCGGACCGGCGGCGCATGTCGGAAGACCAGACGAGGAAGGCCTGGCGCTCCAGGTCATTAAGGGATTCTGGCGGCTCGCGGTCCGCGGGACGGTGCATCTCTGCAGGCAGGGGAGAGCGCTGGGTTTCGCCCTCGAGGCGTGCGCGATAGCGCAGCACTTTGCGGTCGTTCGGGTAACGATAGGTCCAGATCGCCTTGCGGCCATTGTCGTTGTCGCTCTCAAGGCGAAGGCCGAAGGCGCCATTATAATATTGTTCCTGGGAAACGCGGCGGGTGTCGCTGTTTGCCGGAATGAAGGTCTCGATCCGTACGGGCTGATTGGCCGTGTCGAAGTCGAGATAGATCTCGAAATCCCAGGTTGTGGTCTGGGTCCCCGGGGTCAGCGGGTAGTTGTACTGGAATACTTTGATGCCGAAGATCGTCAGGGCGATCGCGGTCAGCACAAAGGCCAGAAGTCGGGTGTGAAAAGTGCTAGTCACGCTCGGATACGTTACATTCGTCGTCTGCAATGAAAGTCGATGCAGAATCGACCAGGACCCGGGACGCGAGGAATTCGCGGCCAATCAGGATGTCGTATTCAAAGTCTTCCCGGTCGGCAAGATTGACTTCAGCCAGACCGCGAACGCCTCCAACGCAAATGGGAAGATGAATGACCGGGCGACGGATCGTGCCGCCCGTCTTCAACTTGATCAGCGCGAAGCGGCGCACATCCTGGTCATACCGCACAGTGCGGCCATTCTTGCCGCGCAGGCGGAACGTCACCCAATCATCCTTGCCGGACTTTTTGTAGACCTTCACATCGCGCCCATAGACAGAGGAGGAGTCGGCGCCGGTATCAAGTTTCCCTTTCATTTCAAGGCCTAACTTGCCTACGTGCACATCTTCGACATAGCCCAGAACTGTCATGTCATCGCGCCCTTCACGTTCGGCGAACGCTGGTGACGGGACCAGCGCCATAAAGAGGGCGGCATAGATTGGCAGTCTCAACAATTTCACGGGGGATCCCCTCCTTCCTGAGCTGTCGCGCGGATGTGGCCTTAGCATGCGCTGATGGGCTGCGATAGACATCCCACTCGGTGCGCAGGGGCGGCACAAACACCAGATTCGTGGCGAAAAATGGACGAAGCCTGCGGGAGGGTTCGGTACTGCCGGGCCCAATCAGGCCGACACGGGGAAGACCGGCCACGTGTCGACGATGGCGCCGTCCTCGTAAAGGGCGATGTCTCCGAATTGCAGGAAGACGGCCTCGCTTTGCTGGGGACGGAAGAAAACGAATTCGTCCGGCTGGATCGAGAGTTCCGGCCCGCCATTCAGCATTTCCTGGTTCGAGGAACGCCCGAACGTCTTGTTGTATTCAAGGCCTGGCGGATCCACCGGGTCAGCCAGCCAGTGGCCGCCATGGATGAAGACTGTTTTCTTCGAATTGGGGTTCCAGGCAGAGGCGGCCCCGCTTGCGAACTCAAGGCCGGGCAGGCGGGTCTTGTCGAGAGACTTGATCACCGGTGTTGCTATGAAGCTCGCGGGTTTGTGGGGTTCCAGCAGTTCGGTGTCGAAATGCGTCGGCTTGACCAGGCAGGACCCGGCCGAAACTTCATTCGCAATGTCGGTGGACTGGTAATACCTGTAGGTCGGGCTGCCGGCGGCATTGCGGGTCAGGCCAGCCATGCGGTCTGCGCCGATCAGGGCCGAGGCCTGCTCGAGTGCGGCCGTGTATGTGTTCCATGCACTTTTCAGCGCCTTGTCGCGCCAGCCGAGGGTTGTAGGCAGCGAAGGGATGTGCGGCTCGTATCCCATGAAGCCGGAGAATTCGAGATTCGGATCAGCCTCGATCGCTTCGATCGCCGCGCCGAGTTCCGGGCCGGGGGTGAAGCCGCCGCGGTGCAGTCCAACATCCAGCTCCAGGACAAGTTTCAGGGGGCGTCCGATGTCAGAAGCGAGCGACGCATATTGCTGCAGCCGTGCCGGTGTATCGATCAGCCACTCGACATTGTCTGCTGCTGTCGTGGACGTAGCCGGCAGGGTCTCAAAATAGTGCCGCGCCGCCCGGACTGGCAGCGGTTTGCCGAGCAGTTGGCTGGCTTCCGGCATGTCAATTGAGAGCTTGGACAACATGGGCTGATTGAACGTCATCAACCGGTCTGTGCCCGACAGGTCCCGGATGTACGAGATGAGATCGATGGAGGGCAGCGACTTGGCGACGATGCGGTAGCCCATGCCCGGGGGGAGGTGGGTTTTGAGAGTCCGGATATTTTCCGAAAGGCGCGTCTTGTCGATCACCAGTGTCGGCCAGGCAATGCCAGCGCCGATCAGGGCTGCCTGCATGCTCATGAAGTAGGGGTCTCTAGGTCCGCTATGATCATGCGGCTTGTTCATCAGGACGGCTCCTCCGGCGGCGACGGCGGCGCCGCCCAGAAACAGGGTACGGCGCGACAGATCAGGCATCGAAGTCTACTCCGAACAGGTGTGCAAGATGCGGGTTGAGGAATTTCCCACCTGGATCGAGCGCGGCGCGCAATTCGAGGAAATTCCCGAAATCCGGATAGAGACCGACCAGGTCTTCCTTTCCCAGCGAATGCAGTTTGCCCCAGTGAGGCCGTCCGCCATGAGACCGGTGAATGGGTTCCAGCATGTTGAAGAAATAATCGTACGGCTCGTCCACCGCGGCGTGTGTGGCGATGGACAGACGCGGACCGTCATTGAACGGGCTCAGCCACGCATCATCCTGAGCGGTCATGCGGACCTCTACCGGGAAAAACGCGTCCTTACGGGTCTCAAGGGCCGCAACGATTTCGCGAAGGCAGGCGAGGCCGTTATCCAGCGGGATGTGATATTCCATCTCGTTGAATTTGGTAGGGCGGGCCGTCGCAAGCAGTTTCCAGTAGGTGTCCGTACTTTCTTCCACGAGCCCCTTTGGCAGGCTGCCCTGTGCAATCCGCCGACGCAGCCAGGGGGCCCAGCCGAACATATCGCGCAGCGACTGCAGTCCGGCGAGTGTGTCCTCGTCCTCGTCGGAGATGCGCCCCGTCACTTCGCCGTCGTACACGTCGTGTGAGATGCCGGCAGCCAGACCTGTGAAGGGGAAATAATAAAATTCGAAGTTCCGATGCTGCTGAGACAGGTCCATCGCCTGGTCCATGATACTGTCCAGCGTATCGACCCAGACACGGCGCTTGAGCTTGTAGGATGGGACGCATTTCAGCGTGTATTGCGTGATCACGCCCAGAGCGCCGAGCGACACGCGGCCGGCATTGAAAAGGGCGGGATCGGAGCTTGCGGTCACATCCCGGGCCGTTCCATCCGCCGTGATCATCCGGAAGCCCTCAATGTGGGAATGGATGGGTTGAAGCGTCCGCCCCGTTCCATGGGTTGAGGTCGAGAAGGACCCCGCCAGAGTCTGCACATCGACATCCGGAAGGTTCTGCAGGGCGAGCCCGGCCTGGTCCAGTTCCCGCGCGGCTTGGCGGATACGTGTGCCGGCACCGACCGTGGCGAGGCCAGTCTCTTTATCTGCTGAGATGAGGCCTGAAAAACGGCTGGCATCCACAATCAGATGCTCGGATGGAACCAGTGCAGTGAAAGAATGGCCGCTGCCGACAGGCCGGACACGCCGGGCGCCTGATAGCGCAGCCGAAAGATCTGATTCCGTGGCTGGCACGGCAATTTGCCGGGGGGTGGATTGCTGAATGCCGGACCAGTTCGACCAGGCCACTTCTCCCTCCGGAGCAGGGGGAAGGCCGGGACTGTATCCGTCGCGTGTGAAGTCCTTCATGCTCCAGCTGGCATATTGCACGCCGGGAATGGCGGCAGCTGCGGCAAGTCCGGCAGTTCCGAACAGTATGGCCCGGCGTGTCGTGCTCATGATTGACCCTCGGTGGACATGAAGTCGATCAGGGCTTCAAAAGTGTCGTCCGTACAGTCCGGGCAGTAGCCCATTGCCGGCATGGCGCCGCGGCCGGAGTGGACAGACGCCAGCATGCCGTCCAGGCCGCGCGCCTCGAAACGCTGTGCCCAGGCGGCCGAATGACCTGTGAGCGGGGCGCCCAGCCCATTCAGAGCGTGGCAAGCACGGCAGGACCGGTCATACACTGCGCTGAGTTCAGGATCTGAGGGGGTGAGCTCTTCTGCCATGGCAATATGCCGGGCATCCGGTTCGATGATTTCCGGGGCTGAGTTCTCACTTGCGCCTTCAGAGCAGGCGCCCGCGCATATGAGCAGCAGCGCGACCGGAGCATACCTCACCATGTCTCTCCCCTCTTATCGACCCGGTGATATAATAAGATAGCAAATACTACTATTACATCGGGAGACAGAAAGAGTCCATCTTCGAAATAGGAGGCCTACGATTTTATTCTGCTTTTGTGGAGTTCCGGACGTCTTCGTTCAGGGCAGCAAGACGGAGGCTGACGGCATAGGCCTTCTTGGTTTCCATGCCCGCGAGAATCATGCCGGCCTGTTCGGACCGCATCAGGCGCAGGAAGCCGGCCGCGAAATCGGAATCCATCTGGTTGAAGATTGAAGCCGCCTGATCCGGTTTCATTGTGCCGTACATGCGTGCCAAGTGTTCCATGTCGTCATTGGAAACATCCTGAAGCTGGACCCAACGGTCCTGCAGGGTGGCTTCCACCGCCTGCAGGTCTGCTGCGCGCCGGTCAAGTTCCTGTTGCCGGGCGAGCAGTTCCAGTTCCAGTTCCTGCAGAGCGGCCTGCTGTTCTTTCAGCTTTCGCTGATCATCCGCCAGAAGCGCGGCCGTTTCTGCGGTAAAGCAGACCTGATCGACCTGTTTTGTGTTCGGCAATGATGCCTCTGCAGAAGGTGAATGATCCTCCGCTTCGGCGGGATGTGCAGGCGTCTGAGGGCTTTCCGCTATGGCCAGATTGCTCGGCAGGAATCTTACGGCGGCTCCCAGAGTAAACAGGAACCCGAGGGTGAGCAGGACGTAGGATCGGCTGTTGTTGAGCGATTTCATGGCAGGCAACCAGTTTCGTTTTCTGCGGGTCAGCGCCCGGTGGTCTGGGCGAGAGGGCGATAATCTTCGTCGGCAGCTTCGGTCATTTCGCGCATGTCATGCATGACGCGGTTCATTTCCATAATGCGTGTCTTGGACTGATCCAGGATGATCCGCATCATCGTGCTGAGCTCTGCCTGAGAAGCCGTGACCTGATCGACGGCATCCTTCTGCGACGCTTCAAGGGAGGCTTTCAGCTCTTCCATCCGGGCGCAGGTTTGTTTTGCATCTTCCAGCTGGGTTGCCAGGCGCGCCGCCATCTCGCCGACATGCGAGCGGGTTTCCCTGGTCGAATTGGACATCGCAGCAATGGATTTTGACATCGCCATAATGGTGGCGCCGAGGCCGTCACGTGTGTCCTGGAGGGCCTTCAGGCGGCGATTCAGAACGAAACAGTACACGCAGGCTGCGAAGGACACGAGAATGATGGCGATGTCGGTGGCTTGAATTTGCATGGGGCTCACCTCAACAGGAATTCTGTAATCAGGACGCCCTGGGAGACGCCGCCGCCGAGCACAAGTTCCGACCGCCGGCTCAGCTGTTCGCGCATATGGGCGTAAAAATCCGGATTCTCGAAATCGCTGAGTTCGACCGAACGCAGGTAGTTGGTAAATGCGTCGATCAGCACCGGTTCGGCTTTCTCAACCATGGCAGAGCCTTCATTGTCGGTGACGATGGAGACTTTCATTTTCAGGTATCGCGTCGCCGGCTCGCTGCCGATTGTAATGAGAATGTCCTGCAGCTCGACATAGGCCTGGTCTTTCTGGGCAATGGGCTCGACGGCCGGGCCTGCTTCCGGCGCCGGGCAGGCCGGCCCCGTCGGCGGGTCGGATGCAAGGACATAAACGGTTGCAAACGAGCTTGTCATTGCGCCCACAGCAAGAATCGCCAGGCCGACGAACCCGCCGCCCGACTTCTTCTTGCTGGTCCCATCGCCGCCGTCCGCAGCTTGTTCGCCAGCTTTCGCAGCACCTTTTTTAGCCATCAACTTCCCGGCTATCCCAAGACTCCCAAGCCTCGTTAAACAAGGCTTCGGGTAAAGGAAGCGTTAAGAATTTTCGGCCAGATATTAACCATTCCACTGATCCGCCCAGATACGGGAAGACCTGATTAATGAGTTTTATCGCCAATCTCCGAGCCCTGCCCGTCAGCCGGCAAATCATGCTGGCTGTCGCCGTTCTGGGGGTCGTCGGCATCATGAGCGTCATGATCCAGGGGGCGATGAAACAGCCGATGAGCCTGCTGTATTCGGGCCTTGATGCCTCGGTGACCGGCGAAATCATCGATGAACTCGACAAGCGCGGAACCAGGTACGAGATCAAAGGGGATGCCATCCTGGTGCCTCAGAATGATCGCGACTCAGTTCGCTTTGCGCTGGCCCGGGACGGACTACCGAAGCAGTCGGTTCAGGGGTATGAGCTGCTGGACAATGTAAACGGTTTTTCGGTGACTTCCGAAATGTACAACGCCGCTTACTGGCGCGCGAAAGAGGGGGAGTTGACCCGCACCATCCTGGCGGTCCCCGGCATCCAGTCTGCGCGGGTCCATATCGGGGCGAGCCTCAGATCCGGCTTTGCCCGTTCCGACCCGGCCCAAACGGCATCTGTTACGCTCTCTTCCGCACACGACCTGACGAACAGCCAAGCGCAGGGCATTCAGTACTTGGTGGCGCTGGCTGTTTCAGGCCTGAGCCCGGACGAAGTGGCCGTGATCGACCTCAACAAGGGCATTCTTGCCGGTCCCGGTGTTGCCAACGCAGAACAAGCGGGCGTCAAAGCCGAAACACAGGAAGCGCAGCTCGAGCAGAAGATCCTGCGCCTGCTGGAAGCGCGTGTGGGACCCGGAAACGCGCGTGTCTCGGTTTCCGTAGACGTCAGCCATGAGCGTCAGCGCACATCTGCGGTGACCTATGATCCCGATTCCCGGGTTGTCCGTAGCCGGACAACTGGGGATGTGGCGGAAACCAGCGGCGGAACATCAGGCGCGTTGACGGTTTCCAGCAACCTGCCTCAGGGCGCTGCGCCTGCCGGTAGCCAGAGCAATAGCTCTGTCAAGAATTCGTCGGAGTCGGTCTCTTACGAGATCAATGAAACACGGACCGAAACCGAACGTCTGCCCGGACAGGTCGAGCGGATCTCCGTTGCTGTCCTCGTCAACGACCAGGTGCTTGGTCTGGATCCGGCTGCGCCGGATGCTGCATCGGTTAATGATGAAATGGTCGCCAATTTCCGTCAGCTGGTAATGTCTGCTGTAGGTCTCGATCAGGGCAGGGGAGACAATCTGACGGTCGAATTCATGCCGTTCCAGGCAGCTCCGGTCGAAGACCTTGTCGCTGCACCGAGCATGATGGATCAGCTGATGGAGCGGTATTTCTGGTCCGGTATCCAGATCCTGGTGCTTGGCCTCGTGGTCATTGTGCTTGCGCTGGGCGTGATCCGGCCGATGCTCAAACAGCCAAAGACCGGGGCACTTGCGCTTGACGATGACGAGCCAGGTAGCCTCGACGCGATTGCGGCCGATCCCTTCGTCTCCCTGAAGGACTACGCGACCGAACGTCAGGATGACGCCGCTGCGATCCTGCAGGAATGGCTGAGCGAAGACCGGAAGGTCGCCGTTAATGAGTAGTGCTCTGCTTTCCAACCTCCCTCGGTTCGACCAGGGAGATCAGACGCATCCGGCCGAACAGCTGAAGCGTATGCTGGGGCAGATGCAGGAAGCGGCTGCACGGACGAAACCGGCTCCTGAACCCACGGGTGAATCAGTCGAGGAAGAAGTGCAATCGCCTGAGCCGGTCGACCTCGGCCCTTCGCTTGCCGAAATTGAGAGCCTCGCCGGGCAGCTTTCTGCCGTATTGGGCCGTATCGAGAACGAGGCGCGTGACCAAGCGATGCAGGTCACCCAGGCGCTTGCGGCCCGGCTGTTTCCGGAACTTTCCCAACGCTTCCTGGCTGCCGAGATCGCTCAGCATCTTCCGCAACTCATTCCGGCATCTGTGCCATCTATCGAGATCCGTGCGCGGCAGGAAGTGTTGAACAGGCTGGAACCGTTTATCGCGCATGATCCGTCACTTTCAGAGCGCTGCAAGATGACACCTGCGGCGACCGCGGATGAGCCCCGCGTGCAGGTTTCCTGGCAGACCGGCGGTGTAACGTTTGATTTTGAGGGGTTGCTGGCTGCTTGTCTGAGCCACCTGGACCCCTCCCACACGATGATTGAGGAGTAGACGCATGGCCGCCCCTATGGAAGCCGAACCCAAGCCTGCCGATGTCGAACGTCGGGATCCTTCATCGGCGAACCAGCACCGCCGGACCATTTTCAGTGTTCCGGTCACCGTGACGGTCTCGATCGGGCAGGCCCGGTTGAGCGTGTCGGAGATCCTTGAGCTGCAGCCCGAATCCATCGTGCCGCTGACCTCCCGGATTGAGGACCCTGTCGATCTGACCATCGACAACAAGATCATTGCCAAAGGCGAACTGGTTGAGACCGAGGACGGTTCCCTGGGCGTGAAAATCACGGAGATACCGGAGCAATCCTACGATGATCTTGGCTAAGGCCGGGGGAGGTTTCCTCCGCTTCAGCATTCTTATCCTGATTGCCGCGGCGAGCCTTGGGTTCGCCGCGCATGCACAGGGTGCGCCGGCGCTGGACCCGGTGCCGAGTCTGAATGATGTCCTGAACGGAAACGGGCAGGGGGGGCTCAGCCGGTCGGTCATTCAGCTGTTCCTGCTGGTCTCTGTGCTCAGTCTGGTTCCGGCCATCGCCATGATGGTGACCTGTTTGCCGTTCATGGTCATCGTGTTCTCGTTTATGCGCCAGGCGATCGGCGTCCCTCAGGCCCCGCCCAACATGATGATCATGGCGCTGGCCATGTTCCTGACATTCTTCGTCATGGAGCCGGTTTTCACCGATGCCTGGGACAGTGGCATCTCCCCCTACATGGATGGCGTGCTGACAGAGGAACAGGCCTGGGTGATGACCACTGACCCGTTCCGGACCTTCATGACGAGCCGCACCGAGCCGGAAACACTTTTCGTCCTCAGCGATGCCCTGAACCGGCCGCTGGCAGAAGGGGAGGCACCTTCGTTCCCGCTGCTTGCGACCGGCTTCATGCTGTCGGAAGTCAAGCATGCATTTCAGATCGGCTTCGTGATTTTCCTGCCCTTCATGGTGATCGACCTTGTGGTTGCCTCTGTCCTGATGGCGGTTGGCATGATGATGGTTCCGCCCACCGTGGTGTCCCTGCCGTTCAAGCTCGGTTTTTTTGTGCTGGCGGATGGCTGGCTTAAGATTACGGAAGCCATTTTGCGCGGATATGCAGGATGAGCTCAGCCCGTCCCGCCTCAAACGTTGAAAGCCTGCCAGCGCGGCGCGCGCAGAAGATGGCTGCTGTCGTGCCTCAGCCCGCACCGATAAGCTCGGCCCAGCGCGCTGCCGTGATCATTGCCCTGCTGGGGGAGAGCGCTGCGAAGCCGATTGTCGAAAAGCTCGACGATGCGGCGCTAGCCAAAGTCGCCACCGCGCTCGAAAATCTCTCCATGCTGACCCGTGACGAGCTCATAGAGATCGTCATGGACTTCATTGCTCACCTTCGCAAAACCAATGGTGCGCTGCGTGGTGGACGTACCCGGGCGAAAGAAGTTTTGTCTGGTGTCGTCGATTCCGGCCGCCTGAACCTGTTGTTTAAGGAAGATCAGCCGGATACGGTCGGCGATGAGGACGATGAGGAACTAAGCGTCTGGGAGCGTCTGGAGCGAAAGGACCCCAAGCAGATTGCCACCTATCTGTCGCGTCTGTCGCCCAACCTCATTGCCTTGATCCTCCAGAAACTGGATGTGTCAGTTTCCTCCGAAATCCTGGGGCATATGGAAGGCGAAAAACTCGGGCCGATGATCGGGCACATGGTTGAGCCACGCAAGACAGACCCGGGTGTCGACCAGGTACTTGGCCGGATGGTCGAGATGGAATTCCTGAATGCTGTGCAGGAAGAGGATGCAGATGAAGGCAACAACCTGGCTTCGGTTGGAGAGTTGCTGAGCCTCATCTCGACCGAGAAGCGTGACAGCCTGGTGGCTTTCCTCCGGGCCAAGCATGAGGACAAACTCGAAGGCATCGAAAAGTCGATCTTTACAATCGAAGGCTTGCCGGACCTTCTTCCGAAAAATGCGGTTCCGGTCGTATTCCGCGAGGTCGACCAATCCTTCCTGCTGAAACTCCTGAGCACGTTGCAGGGCGGCAATAGCGCCGTATCCGATTACCTGCTCGGCAATATTTCATCGCGTATGGCAGACCAGTACCGCGACGATCTGGGGACCATGAAGCCAATGGCTCCGGAAGCCGTGGAGCAGGTGCAGCGCGAGTTTCTAAATGTGCTGATGGGCCTCAAGCGCCGCGGACTGATCGTCCTTGAGCGCAACGCCGAGGAAAACGCCTGAGGCGCTCCGCCCGGCTTAACTCTCACAGACAAGCTCTATCGGATGACCAGTTCGGCATGAATGGCACCGGCCGTTTTCATGGACCGGATAATGTCTGCCATTTCCTGCGGCGTCACGCCTAACGCGTTAAGCCCGGAAATCAGTTCCGACAGGGTTACATTCGGTTGCAGCATGGCGATGTTGCTGCTGCCGGTCTGCCCGATGGAAATCTCCGATCGAGGCAAAACCTGTGTTTCGCCATTCGAGAATGGGCCGGGCTGAGAGGCGACAGGCGTCTCGGAAATCTTGATAGAAATATTTCCCTGGGCAATTGCCACGCGGGAAATGGTAACATCCTCACCGAGCACAATGGTTCCGGATTTTTCATCGATCACAATCCGCGCCGGGGCATTGACCGGCACGGTCAGGTTCTCGATTTCGGCCAGGAGCCGGGCAGGGGAGACCTGCAGAGACGCAAAGTTCAGCTCAACAGTGCCTGGATCCCGCATTGAAGCGACAGGCATTCCAACGCGCCCATTGATCACGTCTTCAATCCGGGCGGCGGTTGTGAAATCAGGGCTGCGTAGGGCCAGTGTCAGTTCGCTGCGGTCGTTGAAATCATAGGCCAGTTCACGCTCGACGCGCGCACCGTTCGGGATCGCACCGGTTGTCGGTGTCCCTCGCGTTTCCCGCGCGCCCTGAGCCTGAACATCGATACCGCTGACAATTATAGACCCCTGGGCAACCGCGTAGATCTCGTTGTCTGCGCCTTTGAGTGGTGTGAGGATCAGCGTGCCGCCTTCAAGGCTCTTTGCATCGCCGATTGAGGCCACAGTCACATCGATACTAGACCCCGACCGGGAGAAAGAGGGCAGGGTCGCGGTCACAAGAACCGCGGCCACGTTCTTGGGCTTGATTTCTTCCCCCTGAACATTCACGCCGAGGCGTTCAAGCATGTAGGAGAGGGAGTCCTCCGTAAATGGAGCATTTTTGACCGTGTCACCGGTGCCGTTGAGGCCAACGACGATGCCGTAGCCGACCAGGTCATTCTGCCGGATGCCTTCAACGTCAACGATGTCGCGAATGCGGGTCTCAGCGCTTGCTGTAAGAGCCATTGCCGCGACAGAGAATGCGGCCAGAATAAGAGCGGACCATTTCATGTCGCTACCTCATATAATTCAGCAGGCTGAGATTCGCGAGCCGGGCTGTAAGAGTGTAAGACGCTTCGAGGCTGGTTTCCAGCTGCTTCAGTTCCGAAGCTGCTTCGTACTGGTCTCGGGCTGTCATTTGATTGAAGGCGTGGGTGAGAACCGTTTCTTCCACATCCAGTGCGCTTTTTGAGGTTTCGATCTGCGCCTGCAGGATACCTCGTTCGGCGCGAGCATTTGTCAGCGCTGCCTGACCATCTGCGATGGTGTCGGTTGCCTGGATCAAGGCATCGCTGTTTCCATCGAGCAGCGCCAGTGTCTCATTTGATCCGGAAAGGGCCAGAACGGCAAGTCCCCAGACGGACTGGATGATGGCGGGGTCTGTTCCGGTGACGCCGGCAGGGTCAGACGATGTTGGCGTGCCCGCATAGATGTCTGCCTGCCAGCCACCGCCGGGCGTATTGAAATATGTGTCCATCTGCGCGGCAAAGTCTGCTGCGTCAGTTGCAGAAGCGGCCATTGCGCGGACGTCGTCCAGAAATTCATCCGCATCGGCAAAGGGCTTGGTGTTCGTTGCGTTTCCGGAAAAGAGATACCGCTCCCCATGCCGGGTGTTGAGCACCGAAAAAGTGGATGCGAGCGCCGCCTGCGCATCTCTGACGACGGCTTCCCTTGCCGTAAAATCCTCAGAGCCAAGGGCCGCTTTCATGCGGACGCCGAGTTGCCCGATATTGTCATCAATCGCCGTAAGGGACTGCTGGATGATTTCGAGCCGGCTTTCCTTCAGAACCAGCTGCGTTCGCTCGTTCGACACATCATCAATGGCCTTCTGTCCCAGCATCGCCTTCCCGATGCGGCCGGACAAATGTGCGGTCATATCCTTGTAGCGCCCGGTAACGGCTTCTTCCGACGTTGTGTCGATGCGCTCGCGCAGCCGGACAATTGTCTCGCTGAGGCCGCCTGAAAGATGAGTGAGAGGGAGAGTTAGTCGCATGTCATCAAATCTCCATCAGCCTGTCGATCATATTGCTGGCAATTTCAATGACACGTGCATTGGCAGCGTAAGCCTGTTCGATGATCAGGAGGTCCTGCATCTGCTGGTCGACATCGACTCCGGTCTCTGAGACTTCGGCTTCCGCCATGATCGTGTATTGTGAAGCCGTCGACGAGAGGATGGCCTCGTGGCTGACCCGTTTCTGACCATTCATTGAGGCAAACTGTGCGAGAAGCTCGCTTGAGGAGTAGCTGCCCTGGAAGCCGCCAGAATTCATTGGACTGACGTTGGTGATGGCATCCAGCATGTTCTGCAGGATGGTGGTATCGCCCGAGGCGCCTTCGCTCGTGGCTCCGATGCCATCCCGCAGCCGCCACATATTGCCTCCCTGAGCCGGGTCGATAGCCGGGTTGAGGGCAAGCCGGCCGGCAAGGCCGGGATCCCCTGAGCCGTCGGAATCCACAAACAAGCCTTGGGTGCCGGGTGTCTTGGTCGGGTCTATGGAATCGTCGGACAGGCGTGTGATGAGATCGCCAGCGAGTGTATCGAGCTGGTCGCTGAAGGCGGGCAGGTCCGTATCGCGGAGTGTAAACAGCGCACCGAACATGCCGCTTGAGACAGCGCCATAGGATGACGTTCCCGGCGTGATAGAGATCCCGTCAACGGTCATGCCTGACAATCCGCCGCCTGCAAGGGTTTGCGTGGGGCCGAAAGCCGTCGATGGGGAAAATTCGATTTGTCTTGCCGTGGATTGCAGGAGGTAGACGCCTTCCTGCGTGACAATGTCGATTCCGCCACTCTGGCGTGGCACGGTCTGGATCGGCATATATTCGGCGATCTGGTCCAGCAGTCGGCCGCGCTCATCCATAAGAGCTGCCGCCTGGCCGGACGACTGATCGATTTTTGCCAGTTTGGCGTTGATTTCCTCTATCCCCTTCAGGGCAGAGTTCACCGTGTCGACGCCGATAGCGATTTCATTGTCCGCGTCTGCGCGCAGGGACGTAGCGAAGTCCGAGAGGGCGTTGAACTCGTTGACCAGCGAGACCGCAGCCTGAAGCGTTGCCGTCATGTCGGATCCGGATTCGGGCGACACAGCCAGATTGGAGAGGGCGCTCTCGAAATTCGAAAACAGACCGAACAGGCTCGCCCCATCGGCCGTGCTTCCGACGCGAGTTGAAATCGTATTCCAGGTGGCGGCAAAGAGGTCTGCCTGAGAGAGGTCACTGCCAATCGAGCGGCGTTCAGTTGACAGGGCTTCGTTCCCTGCGCGAGCGACCCCGACAGACCGTACGCCGGAGCTTTGGCCGGCAATAATGTTTTCGGAAACAATCAACGAACGGCGGACATAGCCCGCCGTCGTCGAGTTCGAAACGTTCGCGGCGACAATGTCGGCCTTCTGACTGGTAATCCGAAGGCCGGACTGTGCCGCCTGGATGGCGCTAGATATGGTCACTTGCGTGCCGCCCCCTCAGGCCCGGATCAGCGCTTAAGGTTGGTGGTTTCCTGCAGCATCTCATCGACCGTCTGGACGATCTTCGCGTTCGAAGAATAGGCCCGCTGCGTTTCGATGAGGTCTGTCAGTTCTGCGGCAATATCCGTCGTCGACTCCATCAGAGAGTAACCTGATACAGTTCCAACCGGGCCTGTGCCGGCGTCCCAGAGATAGAGGCTGCCGGAAGAGGAGGAGACAGAGAATGCCTGACCGTCGAGCGCGGTGAGACCGTTCATGTTCGGAACGTCACCAACCGGGATCTGATAAAGTGTACGACGCAGGCCTGTGTCGTAGACGGCCTGCAGATAGCCGTTTTCATCGATTTCGACCGATGCAAGGTCGCCGAGCGGCGCGCCGTCTTTGGTTACTGCCGTCGGAGAGTAGGGGCCAGCCAGCTGCGTGATCCCTGCGCTGTCGTCAGGGCGGCCGATGAAAATATCGACCGGACCGTGTTCGAGTGTCATGGAAAGTTTGCCGGTGGCAGGATTATAGCTGACGCCGCCGCCAGCTGTTGCCGTGTCAATCCGGCCACCATTTGCTGCGGTATCGTCAAACACGAGGTTCAGGCTGCCGATCGAAGTCGCCGGATTGCCAGCACTGTCGAAGAACTGAACGTCCCATTCATTTGAGGAACCGCTGCCGGGAACAGACGGCGTAAATTCCATCGTCAGCGTCTGGGCACGGCCGAGATTGTCAAAGTACTCAATCGGCAGCGAATAGGGCTCGCCCGACCCACCGGCATTCGTGGCGTCTGCTGGCAGGTTGATGCCGAGTTCCATACTCGTCGTTGGGGAGGCGGTGAACTGGGATGTCGCGATGTTCACTGGCTCAAGGTTCAGGCCGCTGTTGCGACTAACATTGCCGATGTCACCTGAGGAGTCTGCTGGCCAGCCCAGCAAAAACATACCGCTCTGAGTACGGAGATAACCGTTCTGGTCAGTATGGAATGAGCCGGTGGGCAGGAGCATGAGCGAGCGTTCCGACGGAACTGCGCCGACGCCACCTTCATTCGTAACCGGGATCAGGCCGCGGCCTCCGACAGCAATATCCGTCGCGTTACCTGTTCCTGTCAGCGAGCCCGTTGCCGAAATATCCTTGAAAGAACTCACCCGCACACCGCCTGCCGCATAGGCGGAGCTGCGTTGCTGGAGAACCATGCTCGAAAAATCGACCTGACTGCGTTTGTATCCGTAGGTCGACGAATTGGCGATGTTATCGGAAATCGTGGAGAGGCGGGCGGAGTTTACATTCAACCCCATCACCCCTGCGTTCAGGGACGAAGAAATGCTCATGTCGGTTGCTCCTGCAAAGTGACGCAACCATGAGTAATTCTCCTTGGTTAATGACGAGATAACTCCGCTTAACCCCGTAAATTTATTGGGTCAGGATGGTAATCGAGATTCGCCTGTTCTGAGGTGCGGACGGATCGTCCGGGATCAGGGGTTCGGAGTCCGCCTTGCCTGACACTTCGCGGATCCGATCAGCCGGCATACCGGAACGAACCAGCAGGCGGCGTGCTGTGTTGGCGCGATCTGCCGACAGGTTCCAGTTATCGTAGACTGCGGCGTTCCGGTAGGTGCGGTTATCTGTATGTCCGACGATCTTAACCTGGTTTTCAAAGCTGCCGAACGAGCCTGCGACCTGACTCATCAGGTCGGCCAGAAGTTCGGAAGGGTAACTCGACCCGACCGGGAAGAGGGGAGTCTGCGCAGAGTCCGTGATTTCCACCACGATTCCTTCCGGGGACATCTTGATCAGCATGTGTTCCGAAATCTGGTGTCCGTCTTCGGTGAGACCTTTTTTGAGATCTTCCAGTTGCGCAGTGATCGCACGCTCGTCTGTTTTGTCCTTTGACCCGTGCGAGTCGATGGATTTCGAGCGCGATGCGCCTGTGCCCATCTTCGCGTAGGTTTCTTCGGTGAAAATGGATGAACCATTCAGCCCATCGGAGCCGCCGCCAGAGATGCGGCTGATCGGAATGGTCGGGTTGAAATAGTCTGCAATACCCTTGCGCTGTTCCTCTGTCGTGGCGTTGAGGAGCCACATCAGAAGGAAGAACGCCATCATCGCGGTCACGAAGTCGGCATAGGCAACCTTCCAGGCACCACCATGGTGTCCGTCGGCTTTAACGACCTTCTTCCGCTTGATGATTGTCGTGTGGACGACTGGTTGTTGCTTAGTACCCATTAACCCTAACCATTTGAGGCAGTGGGCATTCTCTAACAGACAGCTGTGAAGGAACGCTGCGGAGGCGATGGTTAACTTGCCCCGCCTCGTTAATGGTTTTTCAACCGGTCACCGACCATCACTGGTTAACGGGACGGTACGTTTTTTTAATAGGTGGCAAACTGTGTCTGCAGTTCTGCGGAAAAAGATAGAAGCTGGGGCAGGTATTCCACCCAGCATGCTGCGGCTGCAGTCATTCTGGCTGAAGTTGCAGACCTGTACCCGTGAGTGGGCGGCAGACACTTATGGAATTCAGCCGGATATTACGCTCGCCAGCCGGCGTACTGTCAGTGGCGTTGAAGCGCGGCAGACGCTGGACCAGGAAGCCGGATTCTTTTTCTCTGCCAATCTGTCGCCAGGGCTTGCTGGCCTTGCGTTGGATTCTGCCGGCGCTGTCCGTAATGCTGCGGTCCGCATGGACCAGGACGTCGACAGCCTTGCTGATGCTTCGCCCCTGTTTCTCAAGTTGCTGGCCGAACAGGCTGGCCTCGATCTGGCCCAATCCGTCTCGGCGGGCCTGTTCAGGATAGAGCAGGGGGTAGCTTCGACGGCCGACTCGGCAGGGGCGGCTGGCAGTTTCAGCGCGGCAAACCGCTATCTGCTCATTGAATACAAGCTGCAGCTGAATGAAGATGTCACCCGGGTCTGGTTCGTATTTGCCTTTGATTATTTGCAGAAATTTATCGCATCAAGCTTGCGCGACGCGGCCGATAATAAAGCCCAGGCCCGTCATCACAGCCGTAAATCGCTCAGCGACAGCGTGCTGGCGTCCACGACCACCCTGGATGCCGTTCTGGACCGATTGTCCCTGACAATCGGTGAGTG
Source organism: Hyphomonas jannaschiana VP2 (assembly GCF_000685215.1). Taxonomy (GTDB): domain Bacteria; phylum Pseudomonadota; class Alphaproteobacteria; order Caulobacterales; family Hyphomonadaceae; genus Hyphomonas; species Hyphomonas jannaschiana. The sequence goes on along the minus strand of NZ_ARYJ01000008.1, from coordinate 85,609 downwards.
CGCCAAGCTTGAAGTCGGCACTGTGCTGCCGCTGTCCGGAGCGGACGCAGGCAAGTTGTCCTTGTCAGCGGATACGTTGAATGGGTGCGTCGATATAGGTTCGGGCGAACTGGGGGTCTGGAAGCGGCAGCGAGCGCTGAAGCTGACAACACCAATTTCGGAAAATTTTGCGCAGGAAATCGTGGATTCTTAGCAATCGCTCCGTGTGGAGATTGCTAGAGGGGAGTTGAGAAGTGAACGCAATTATTGGGATGCTGGTGACAGTTGCCATGGTTTTTGGCGGTTATCTGTTGGCTGGCGGCAAAATGGAAATCATCACGCATGCGCTCCCGTTTGAGGGCATGATGATCGGTGGTGCGGCGATCGGCGCCTTTCTGGCGGCCAACGACCTGACGACGATCAAGCATACGGTCGGTGACATCGTCTCCGTGTTCAAGGGACCGAAATGGAAAAAGCAGGACTATCAGGATCTGCTTTGCCTGATGCATGAGCTGCTGAATGTGCTCAAGCAAAACCCGGTCGACATCGAACCACATATTGAAGCGCCGAACGAGTCTGACATTTTTGCCAAGTATCCGAAGATCCTTAAGGACCATGCGGCGGTCGAAATGATCTGCGATACGATCCGTTCAATGATCATGAACTTCGACAATGTTCATCAGGTTGAGGAACTCCTCGAAGCGCAGCTGGAAGGCTTGCAGGAAGACAGCCTGCACGGCGCGCATGCCTTGCAGAATATGGCTGATGCCTTGCCGGCCCTTGGCATTGTCGCCGCCGTTCTGGGGGTCATCAAAACGATGGCCGCAATCGATAAGCCACCGGAAATTCTGGGTGGGATGATCGGCGGCGCTCTCGTCGGAACATTTCTTGGCGTGTTTCTCGCCTACGGTATCGTGGGGCCGTTTGCAAACAAGGTGAAGCACAATCGGACTGAAGAGCATTTCTTCTATGCCACCATTGGCGGTCTTCTTGTGTCGAATCTGCACCACAACCCGGTGAATATTTCGGTCGAGGTTGCCCGCCGCCATGCCCCGGCCCGGGTGCGTCCGAGTTTCGATGATGTGGAACAGGCAATTCGGGAGCTGAAAAAAGCGGCATGACGCGATTTGCCCTCCTTCTGCTTCTTGGCTGTCTCCTTGCGCCGGCTTCGCTGGCGCAGGAAGGCGCAACAGCTGAGTCCAAAGTAGAAGAAGGTAAGCCGGTCCAGCTGGCGAATGAGCTGGATCAGTTTGTTCGCGATGCTATCGATGAGGGATTGCTGACCCCGGCCGGGGACGTAGATGCCGCGCCGGAAGAAATGGTTGCCGATCGTCCTGGTCTGCCTGCCGGCGTAAGGCCGCGCCAGGCAGCGCCGTTTCCTGTCGAGGTGGACTGCGATGGCCAAAACCCCCTCGACTTTGGTGAATTCGAAGCGTTTGACCGTTATCAGCAAATCTACACCTTTCAGGAGAAGGCCCGCCAGCAGCCCGGGCAAGGTGAGGAACTTGCTGGGGTTGAGCTCGCCAAAGCCTACCTCGCGCTCGGACTCTACTCCGAAGCTGGTATGGTTTTGAAATCTACGCCCGGACCTGTGGCGACCGCGTACCTGAAGGTCAGCCGCCTGATGGAAAACCGGACCGCTGTGGATGTGGATTACTTCCAAAAGCTCGCTGAGTGCCGGGAAGAAGCGGGAATCTGGTATGGCGCTGCACTGCTGGCAAGCGATCGTGATGCGGGCGTGGACGTCTTCGGTGAGAGCATCAATGCCTTCCGCAAGTTGCCGTTTCGCTTGCGCGCCGATCTGACCGCCATGGTTGTGCCGGAGCTGGACAGGCGCGGTGAACGTATTCTGCCTGTGAAACTCCTCGCGGATTTCACACCCGCCCAGATTTCTGACACAACACAATTGCAGTTCGCGAAGTCCATTATCGACCTTGGGGAGCAACGGCCCGACGCGGAAAAGAACTTGCGGAGATTTCTCAGTGAACCGCAATTCCAGGAGCAGGCGCTTGCCGTCCTTATGCGGCATGGCAAACCGCTGAACAGCGTGCAGGAAGAAATCCTGATGGGCGAACTGATGAAGAAGTTCGGCCAGACAGGAGATGACCGGGCGCTGGCCGCTAGCCTTCAGTATGCGTTGCAGGAACTGAGTGGCAGCTCCAACTATCAGCCGATAATGGAGCTCGCTGGCATGCCGGCACTTCAGAATGAGCCAGCGCAAAAAGAAATCCGGCGCCAGTTCATCAAAGGGTTGGAACGGGATTTGACCAGCGATAACCGGCTTCGGAACCTTGCCGCGCTAAATGCACTCGTCTCGGACCCGGGGATTTTGGCATCGGCTCCAGAGCGGACAAAGCTTTACCGGTCCGGGGCATCCTTGTCGGTTCGGTTCGGTCTCGTATCCATGACGCGTGTGTTGATGAAGCAGGACGAAACGGATGATGCCGTGATCGCAGAGCTCGCACGGTTGGAGTTCCGCGCGGGGGACTATGATGCGGTCACCAATTGGGCTCAGGCTTATCCGGAAAATGCACCACTCAACCTCCTCGCCGCGCAAAGTGCGATCCGGCAGGGCAACCTGGTTGGTCTTCGTATTTATGAAGACCGGATGGAGATGGACCCGGAAGCTGTCTTGTCACTGATCGAACTGGATGCCGCGACAAATCGGTGGATTGTCTCGGATGAAATCTATGCGGCGGCGGCAGCCCTGGAAGACCCCCTCCTGAGACAGCGAGCGGACCGGGTGTTTGCGATGCGCTCCTCAGCCCGGGAGTTGGCTAAGCCCAGAAAGTCGAAGCTCGCCATGGGACAGGTTTCGTCCGTCCTTGGACAGCCTTCAGAACAGGTCACCGGAGGAGCGCACTGATGTCGAGCGCTATTTACGCTATGCTTGGCCGTCAACAGGGCCTGATGCAGGAAATGCAGGTGGTGGCGAATAACATCGCCAACTCCAGCACGACCGGGTATAAATCCGACCGCGCGCTCTTTGGCGAGTTTCTTGTCGCAACCGGATCTCAATCCTCTTCCCTGTCGATGGGCGGATTGGCTGGGCACAGCTTTGCCATGGAGCAGGGGGCGCTGAAAATCACCGGCGGGGAACTGGACCTGGCGATCCAGGGCGACGGGTTTTTCCTGGTCAATACAGAGCAAGGGCAGCGCCTGACCCGCGCCGGTCATTTCCAGCTGTCCGCTGATGGCCAACTGGTGGACATGAATGGCAGCCCGGTCCTCAATGCGGGGGGCGCGCCGATCAATATCCCCCCGAATGCCAGTCAGGTTCGCATTGCTTCGGATGGCACGATCACGATCAGCGCAGGCGATGGCCTCCCACCCCAGGAAGTCGGGCAGGTGGGCATTGTGACTGTCGATCAGGAAGCGACTTTAGTCCGCGATTCCAATTCCTATTTTTCCGCACCCGATGGCCACAGGCCGGCAGAGAACAATGAAATCGTTCAGGGCGCGCTTGAGCAGTCGAATGTTTCTCCAGTGCTGGAGGTCGCGCGCATGATTGAAGTGCAGCGCGCCTATGAGGCCGGACAAGCCCTTTTTGAACGCGAAGATCAGCGCATCAGCAAGATCATCAGCGCAGTACGCAACGGATAAGACAGGCAAACAGCCGGTAAGAGAAGGAGCAGGACGTGAAATCTCTACAAATCGCCGCGACAGGGATGGCCGCACAACAGATGCGGGTCGACGTCATCTCCAACAATATCGCGAATATGAGCACGGCGGCTTACCGGCCGCGGACTGCAGAGTTTTCGGATCTGGTCTACCAACAATACCTGACCCCCGGAACATCGACGTCACAGGTCGGCACACTGGTGCCAGCCGGTATACAGATCGGTACGGGCGTTCGTCCGTCAACGGTCTCTATGGAATTGACGCAAGGCGCCCTGAACCCGACCGATGCGGAACTGGACCTGGCAATCGACGGATCAGGCTATTTTGAAATCACGCTGCCATCCGGCGAGTCTGCCTATACCCGGGATGGAAAGTTCAATCGCGGTCAGGCAGGTGAAATTGTCACCATGGATGGCTTCCCACTCGCCGATGGTGTGATCATTCCGGATGATGCTCAGAGCATATCGATCAGCCGTGACGGCGAAGTGGTTGCCTATTTTGACGGCGTGACAGAAGGGCAGGCCATCGGAAATATCCAGCTTGTCCGTTTCGTGAATGAAAAAGGCCTTGAGGCAATGGGGGACAACCTGTTCCGCGAAACAGAGGCCTCTGGAACACCGACCCAGCTGGTGCCCGGCACTGAGGGCGCAGGTTATATCCGTCAGGGTTTCCTGGAAGGGTCTGGTGTTGATGTCGTGAAGGAAATCTCTGAACTGATCGAAGCTCAACGCGGATATGAGCTCAACTCCAAGGTCATCACCGCTTCGGACGAAATGCTCGCGGCGACGACAAGGGTGAAGTGATAATGATGTCGGTGTTTGCCTTCGGGTTTGGTGTGATGGCGGCGTTTGCCGGTTCATCATCCCTGGTCGCTTCGGAAGTTATCCGAGCTGGAGATCCCGTTACGGCTTACAATGCGATGACTGAAGAGGGAGAAAGCGCCTCCGGTGATCCTCTCGTCGGTCGTGAAGTCCTTCGCACAGTTTATGCGGGAAAGCCCATAACGTTCGAAAACACGCGGGCCCCTGTCATCGTCCGGCGCAATCAGGTTGTCTCGGTAAAATATATCAAGGGCGGCCTGGAAATCACGGCGTCTGGCCGTGCTCTCGGAGATGCGGGGGTAAATGATCCGGTGACGGTGCTTAATCAACAGTCGAAGCAAATGGTGCAGGGCATCGTTCAGGAAAGCGGATGGGTATTGGCACAATGAGAAACTTTCTTTCAACCGCGCTGATTGCAACTGCCGCAACGGCTTGTGCCGGGTCTCCGCTTTCAGACCCCAAACCCGAGCCTGTTCCACTCTATGCCGGGCCGTGGGCTGGGGCAGGGGTTGATATGGATGCGGTCAGCGAACCAAACCCGTCCCTGTGGGCAACCTCGCCGAATGCGCTGCTTAGCATGCGCCGGGCGAAGGCTGTCGGAGATCTCCTGACCGTCGTTGTGGAAATGGATGATCAGGCGAGCCTGAAGAGTTCTCTTTCACGCAGCCACGGGTCCAGTGAAGACATGAGCATCGATGCGTTACTGGGTCTTCCGGACGTCCTGAACAATGCGCTGCCGGGATCGGCCAGCGTGTCGCCAGCAATCGACTTCAAGCGCAATTCGAATATGGCGGGCAATGGCGCAGTGAACCGGGCTGAAAAGGTCACGTTTACACTTGCCGCGCGCGTGGTCGGGGTTGAGCCCAACGGGAACTTAATCATTCAGGGGTATCAGCAGACACGGGTCAGTAACGAGATCCGCTATCTGAGCGTCTCGGGCGTCATTCGCGCCCAGGACATTACCCGGACCAACACTGTAACATATGACAAGATCGCCGATGCCCAGCTTTCCTACGTCAATCAGGGTGACACAACCGGTCCCAACGGGCGCAAAGCGGTGCCGAAGCTTCTGGACAAGGTGCTGCCATTCTAGGGGTGGGAGACCGGCATGAAGCATGTCATCTCTGCAGTGGTCGCGGTCGTATGCATTCTGATCGGCGGCATTACCGGACATTTTGTTAAGACGGGTCTGTCGGCAGCGGCCAGTCCGAGCGCCCATGAGGCATCCTCAAAGTCTGATGGGGGACACGGGGCAGCGGATAGCCATGGCAGTGAGAAGAAAGAGTCTCACGGCGCAAAAAAGGAGACTTCCGGTCATGGAGGCGGTGGCCATGGCAGCGATACTGCGGCCGGAGGGGTCGTCTACTTCAAGTTCACGCGTGAGTTTATCGTCCCGGTCATGCATGACCGGAAGGTTGAGAGCCTCGTCATTCTGAATATCAACCTGGAAGCAGACTCGAGCATTTCCCAGAAGCTGTTTTCCATGGAGCCCAAGATCCGGGACAACATCATGACAACGCTGATTGAACTCAGCAATGATGACCGGACTTTTGAGAACATCACTGATGTTGAAAGCTATGAGACCATCCGCGCCATGGTTCTGATGAACCTGCAAAAGGCGGTGCCAACAGGAATTCAGAATGTCCTTATTGTCGACATTGCACAGCAGGATCTTTAATCGGCTGGGCAAATAGCCGTTCATAAAACCTAGCGATTGTACTTTTCGACGTTTGCCATTTCGGTGGTCAGGTCGAGTGACGTTTCCAGCAGCAATGTCCCGCTTTCATCTACCGTGACACCGGTGACTGTTCCGATGAGGCGAGGAGACGTTGTGCGCTGTAGCTCACCATCCTTGTACATCTGAATTTCCAGTTGGTAGACGCCGTCTTCCGCCATCTGGTCTCCGGTGGAGGTTTCACCATTCCAGGTGTAGGTGCCTGCTTCAGGATCCAGAGTTTTCGACCAGATCTCGTTTCCGTCTGCATCCCGGACTTTCAGGATGGTTTCGTCCGTGGATTCCGGAATATCGACCACAAGGTCCACGCCTTCGCCTGAATAGGGGGCCCACGACGTATCGATAGCGACCGTCTCCCCCAGCCATTGGCCCGCAAGAATGCTGGAATGCAATCCGCCGATCATACTGGCTATGCCTTCCAGATGCGTATTCGACGCAACTTGTTGTTCCAGGGTCGAAAACGTCGCCAGTTGGTCAACGAACTGCGTGGAGTCCATCGGTGACAACGGGTCCTGGTTTCTGATCTGAGCGGTCAGCAGTTTGATGAATGCATTGAACTCGCTGCCGATGGTTTGTGTTGTGGCGCCAGATACGTCGGACATGTGGCTGATCCTTAAAGTCTGATATCAAGACCGCCGCTCGCCGTGCGGGCCGGGCGAAGCGCGTCTGCAGTGAGGTTTGGCGTGGTCAGGGGCGGTACGTCCGAGCCTGTGCCACGGTCTCCAAACATGCGCCCTGGCATAGGTGTGTGCGCATGTTGCTGGCCGGATTGTTGCTGCTGGAATGTCATGTTCTGGCTGGATAGACCATTTCGTTCCAAAGCCTGAGTCAGCTCGAAGTGCATGAGACGTAGCTGTTTCAGCGCTTCCGGAGAATCTCCGGTGACTGTGATGTGCTGAAGACCGTTTGCGTCGAATTTAAAGTCAATTGACACACGGCCGAGTTCCGGGGGATCCAGCTGAACTGTGACCCGGTCAGGCGTATCATCGGGCGATGCAACGGCATCGGTGATGATCCGGACCGTCTCAGCCGGGCTGGCGGTAATGATTGCCTGGGTTGGCGCCATCTGAATCTGGGGCTGGCTGGTTTGTGCCGGCGCCTGGGAAGAGGGGAGGGCGCCGAAAGCAGGCGGCGTCGATTGCTGGCCTGTCTCCGGAGCGTGGGTGGTCTGAGTTGAATTGCCGGGCGCGCTGGTATCGGCTTTCCCTTCAGCCGAGTCGACGAAAAGGCTGGCGATTGAGGGCCGCTTCTCTGTCACGCTATCCGGCGAGTTTACTGATACGCCTGCCAGATCTTCCGCTTGCGGCGAGGTCGCCGTCACAGGGGGGCTCGTCTGATCTGCTGGCGCAGGGGCCGGCGCATTTGCCTCGGGAGGACGCTGCAGAAGCGATCGGGCGTCCGTTCCGTCTTTGAAAGAGGTTTGTGCCGTCTGGCTTGTGCCAATCGCGGGCGCCATTTCAGCTTGCTTGTCAGCACCGGCAGGTGGGGGGGCTTGTTGAGCCTCGTGCCCTTTTGTGTCGGTCCGGAGTTCTGCGGCTGGGTCAGCCGGTGAGGAGGCGGAAGTAGACTCCGTATTCGGCGGTGCGCTGTCTTCTGGGGGCTGAATCGCGACGGTCACAAGGCATGAGTCTGACGGTGTCTCTTGCTCTGTTTCGGCCTGAGTTGTGTCTTCGAGCTTCGCCTCGTGGCCGTTGTGCGAAGTGGTTGTTCCGGGGGCCGCATCCATATCAGCTTCTTCCGGTAAGAAGCCGAGGTCTGCTACGTCTGTTGTCTCGGCAGGATAATCGTCAAGCTCGTTTGCGGCAGCAGTTCCTGACTCCTCAGCCGGAAGCATGAGGCCATACGCTTCGCTGACATTGTTTCTTTCCGCTGATGCCCGGGACACTTCTTCGGAAGAGTCGGCGCCGCTTTCCTGCTTCAGCGTGCGGGAGAAATCTGCACCGGCATCACTCGTCCCAGCCTTGTTGGCTGTGCGCCCTGGTTTCGTGCCTGCTGACGAAAACGCCGGTTCCGATTCAATCAGAAATGTCATGATCGGTTACGATTCCCTGTCCCAATATTAACCAAGTTACAACGAAAGGACATGAAAACAGCGTTAACGCGCCGGTCAGTCCGGCGAATAAATTTTCCCGATCCGAACCCGGAGGATCAGATGACCCAGCCTATCTCAGCTCGGACTGTGATGCCCACAGCTGCGGAGCTTTCAAACCGGCCTGCAATTGGTGGGGAAGGGGCACAGGCCTCAGACATCGGTAAGCGATTTGAACAGATGCTCTGGACGGAAATGCTCTCCTATGCGGGCCTCGACAAGGCATTCGCCCAGGACGGTGGCCAGGCAGCCGAGACCTTTTCACGCTATGTCGTTGAGTCCATCGCTGCAGATCTTGCGGAAAGTCATCCGATGGGACTTGGAGAGGCCGTAGACCGCTCTGTTGCGGCGCGCCAATCAACACAACAGGATGACGTCGCATGAGCCAGGCCAGCATCCAGTCTGAAATTGAGGGCCTGAAAGAAACGCTGACCCTTGAGAGAGAGTATCTGCTTGCTGGCCGCGCACGCGAAACGCTGGCGCTTACAGAAGCAAAACTCTCAGCAATGAATTCGCTGGAGACCGCTTTTGGTTCGTTCGACCTTGGCTCAGTGCCGCATGTCTATCGGGCGGACATGGCCGAAGTTGTCATGATGGCGAAAGAGAATGCTGTTCACTTCGAAGCGATCCAGAACGGCTTGCGGCGTGCGATTGAGCGTGTCGGGTCTCAGCATGCGAATGCTTATGTCGGCTCTTATACCCAAACAGGTGGGAAGGTCGCGTTTACGGAAGTTACTGGTCATTTCCTGAAAAAGGCCTGACTGGTTAACTGCTTGTACACTCCCCGATTGTAACACGTTCTGGAAACCTGGAGGGGTTGGCGGTCTTTTCCGCAGTCAGGACGACACGTAATTTAATCAGGCCGCGACAAGGTTCGCTGGCCTCGGTCCTTAAGGGATGGGTATATAATGTCCAGTATTCTGACTAATAACAGCGCAATGGTCGCGCTCGACACGCTTCGCAACATCAACAAAGACCTTGCATCGGTCCAGAACGAAATTTCGACGGGCAAGTCTGTTTCCAGCGCCAAAGACAACGCGGCAATCTGGGCGATCTCGACGGTCATGTCGACCGACGTTGAAAGCTTCAAGCAGATCTCCGACTCGCTGAACCTCGGTTCTTCCACGGTCGGTGTGGCCCGCGTTGCTTCTGAAAAAGTCACCGAGCTTCTTCAGGACATGAAAGAACTGATTGTTACGGCTCAGGGCGCGAACGTTGACCGCACCAAGATCCAGACCGAAATCGGTGAGATCCGCGAAAACATCGCTTCGGTTGTCGGCGCTGCTCAGTTCAACGGCCTGAACCTGGTTGATGGTTCTTCTTCCGCCGATATGCAGATCCTGTCGTCGCTCGACCGCAGCTCTTCCGGCACGGTCACGGCAGCCTTCATCGACGTTGCACGTCATGACCTGTCGATCAGCAACACGGCGTCTGGCGCCACCTTCGGCGGCTCCGCTGTGACCGACCTGACCATCATCAACAACGGTGGTACGAACGCTGGTACGGCTGATACGCTTGCCGATAGCGCAACGCAGGACATCACCATCGCTGCTGTCGCAGATGGCAACTCCTACCGCATCGTTCTCGATGACTCGGCTACGACCAACAGCCTCGGCCAGCGCACGTTCGAGTATGTCGCCGGCACGGATGACAGCCTGAACTCTGTTGCTGCAAACCTTGCCAACCAGATCAGCACGTTCTTCTCTGCAACTGGCGAGACGAACTACACGGTTTCCCGCACCGACGACGTGATCTCCATTACGAACAATTCGGGCGCCAACCTGTCGATCACGGCTGCTTCGGCAACGGGTGGTACGGCTGCTGCTACGGCTGGCGGTCTCGGTAACGTTGCCAGCATCGACGTTACGACGGATGCAGGTGCAACGGCTGCTCTGACCTCGATCGAATCCCTGCTGCAGACGTCGATCGACGCTGCTGCCGGCTTCGGTTCTTCGCAGACCCGTATCGAAAACCAGACGGATTTCGTCAGCTCCCTGATCGACTCCATGACCTCCGGTATCGGTGGTCTGGTAGACGCCGACATGGAAGCTGCTTCGGCTAAACTGCAGGCCCTTCAGGTCCAGCAGCAGCTGGGCGTCCAGTCTCTGTCAATTGCTAACCAGGCGCCGCAGACTCTGCTGTCGCTGTTCCGCTAATATGACCGATAGCCCGGGGGCCAATGGCGGTTCCCGGGCTATCATTCCTACTGTCCCGGGGAGGGTGCATTGCAATCACTGGCTTTCAAAGCTTATGGGGAGGTCAAGCAACGCACTGCGGGAGAGAAGGAAATTGAATTTGCGCTTTTCCGGCAGATTACGGATGCGCTTGAACAGGTTTCCGGAAGTGAAGATGTACAGCCAACTGATTGGGCTGAAGCAATTCACCGAAATCAACAATTGTGGACAACTATCGCGATCGACCTGCTTCACCCTGGCAATAGCCTGCCAGATGAGATGAAGCGGAGCCTTTTGTATCTCGCCGAGTTTGTCCGGCAGACCAGCATGAAGATCATGGGCGGCGAAGGTGACATCGCCGATCTGATCGAAGTCAACCAATCCATCATGAAAGGCCTTGCGGGCGTTGCTGCCCAGGAGGCGACCGGGGAGGGTGCCTGATGTCTGGTCTCGTGTTTAAAGTGGCGCCGGGTGAGCGCTTCATCATCAATGGGGCTACGCTGGAAAATGGTGACAAGCCCGCCCGTATCCGTGTTGTCGAGGGGGACGCCCGTGTCCTGCGCTGCCGGGATGCGATGCATCCGAGCGAAGTCAACACACCGCTCAAACAGGTTTACTACGCTATCCAGCTCCTGGTGACGGGCGACCTGAAAGAAGACGATACCGTGCCGGCAATTGATGCTGAATGCGAGCGCCTGGAAGATGTGTTCAGTCACATCGATGCGGAACTCATCCCTGTGCTCCGTTCCATGATTGGCCGGGGCAACTACTATTCAGCAATGTGCCATTTGCGCCAGATCATGCCGATCGAAGCGGAGCTTCTGGCCTTGCCGGGCGGTCGCAGCGAGCCAGTTCACCAGGCGCGGGTCGCCTGACGTCCATGTTTCAGCCGGCGATCCCTCTGCCCGGAATAGGTGGATGGAGATTTCTCCAGGACACTTATTCCCGCCAACTCGATTCCTTCAGCGATTCTCCTCAGGTCCGGAATGACCGGGACTATATGCTGGAGAAATTGTCTCACCGCCTGACCGTCGATGAGTTCATGAGTGACCGGCGTCTCTTGCGAGTCACGATGACAGCGTTCGGCCTGGGAGGTGAAGAGTGGAAGGGTGGCTTTATCCGCAAAGCGCTTGAAGAGGTGGGAGATCCGGAGAGCACGTTCCTCGCGCGCCTCAACAACACCAAATACACGAAATTCGCCGAAGCCCTGGCACCCATTGATGGCAGCATCATCATGTCGTCAGGTGAATTGGCAAAGATTGCCGTCAATTTTGAAGCCCAGTCGTTCCGGACAGCCGTAGGGGAGGTCGACGACTCCATGCGGCTCGCGCTGAATTTTCAGGCCGAAATTCCTGAGATGACCGGCAATGATGCGTCGGACAAGACGATTCTTTACAGGATTCTCGGAGACGTACCGGTCCGGACCGTTTTTGAGACAGCCTTCAGTCTGCCGCAGGGGATCAGCAGTCTCGATCTCGATCGGCAGGCGGACATCTTCAAGGAAAAGATCACGTCTGTCCTTGGGATCAACGATCTGTCCGAACTTGCAGAACCGGACGTAACTGAAAAGCTCATTCACCGGTACCTGGCGATGGAGACGATTGAAAACGGATCGACGTCTTACTCTTCGGCATCTGCAGCCCTGACTTTGCTCGGCAACGGGGTGGGTAGCCAGGCCAGCCAGAACCTGTTCATCAGCCTTCTGAAGTAGGCGGTGACTCCGGCTGTGCCGACGAGGCGTCCGGCCCCAGGATGGTATTCAGCATCTGGAATGCGCTCTCGATCCCATTCTGGTTTTTCGTTCCCATGAATTTGTCGAGTGCCGGGAAAAGAGCGATTGCATTGTCGCCTTCGGCGTCCTTGCCAAACTCGTAGAGGTTGGCCCTCAGCATGGGTTCGAGTTCTTCGTACAGCGCGAGTGTCCGGCGGCAACGGCGGATAAGGGCATTTTCTTGATCCGTTGCTGCATGGGGCAGGGCGCGGGAGACCGACCGGAGAACATCTATTGCAGGATAGCGCTGGCGTTCGGCGATTTGGCGCGAGAGAATGATATGTCCGTCGAGGATGCCTCGGATCATGTCAGCCACCGGCTCTTCCATGTCAGACCCGGCGACGAGTACGGAATAAATCGCCGTGATGTCGCCTTTATCGTCAAGGCCTGGCCCGGCACGTTCGGCCAGTTCGGAGATAACCCGGACGGTTGAAGGAGGGAAAGCGTTCAGAGCCGGAGTCTCTCCGGCCATAAGGGCCGTTTCCCGGTGCGCTTCCGCAAAACGGGTAATCGAGTCGAACAGGAAGAGGACATTGTGCCCTTCGTCCCGAAAGTGTTCGGCGGCAGTGATGGCGCAGTAAGCCGCGCGCTTCTTGGCGCCAGGCGGCTCGCTGGCCGTCGCAGCGACCACAACCGTCTTGGACATGATGGATTGCGGCAGGACATTGCGCACAAACTCGTTCACTTCCCGCGAGCGCTCGCCAATCAGCGCGATGACGACCCGGTCAGCTTCCAGCCCAGCGGCAAGTGATCCCAGGAAGGTCGATTTTCCGACCCCGGAACCGGCAAACAGGCCAAGTCTTTGCCCCTGGCAGACCGGTAGCATCGTATCGGTGACCATCCAGCCTGTTGCCAGCCGGTTGCCAATGCCGCGCCGGGCGTGTGCGGGCAGGGGGGCTGCGTGCAGGCGGCGATTGGTTGCCCGCAGAGGCGCAATCTGAGCGGAAGTGCCCGTGACGTCTCCGCGGTAATTGATGATTTGTCCCAGCCAGTGGTCGCCGGGTTCGATCCGGGGTTCCTGTTGTATCTGGACCGCATCGCCAATCCGGATGGCGTCGCAAGGGGAATAGAGCAAGGCTGTGACGCTGTCCCCGGCAATCGACAGGATTTCGCCGAGAATGCTGGTTCCTTGCTTCTGGATGATGATTTCATTGCCCACGCCAGCCAGTTCGCTGATGCCGGCGATCCGTATCATCCCGGGGGCGACTTCGGTGACTGTGCCCCAGATACTGTAAAGCGTGAAGGAAGGTGATGCGTTGGTCATAGGTCTGGCGTGGCCAACATAATTCCTAACAAAACGGGGCAATCGGTTAACTCTTTCTTCAACTTATCCCTTGAAGTCTTGTTAACGAGTTAACCAAGACGAGTCTGTCATGATTTCCCAGCTTCCGCTTTTTGAAATCTACGGCGCGATGGCCCGTTACGCCGCAGAGAGCCAGAAGGTCAGCGCGACCAATATCGCGCATGCCGATGAGCCTGGATACAAGGCCAAGGAGCTTGAATCCTTTGAGGCTTACCTCTCCCGCGCGGCCAATAGTGCGTCTCACACCGGGCTCAACACGTCTTTCAAAGTTGTCGAGTCGGGCACGCCCGTGTCGCCCAGTGGCAACTCGGTCAGCATCGAAATGGAAATGTTCCGCTCTGCAGAAGCCGCCGGGCAGCATGAACAGGCAATGACGGTCTATTCCAAATCGCTCGACCTGCTCCGTACGGCACTTGGCAAATATTGAGGGAGGTCTGAATGAACCCGCTCAAGCAAATCATGATGCAGGCCGTTTCCGGCATGTCGCTGGAGCAGCGGCGTGTAACCGTCGCGTCGGAGAACATCTCCAACGTCGACACACCGGGATACCGTCGCAAGCTCTTGTTGCAGGAAGCCATGCCCGGACAGGGCGCGGACTTCGCTGCCACCAAGGTCATGCTGGATGAGACACCGGGTCAGAGGGAGTATGACCCGTCCCATCCGATGGCTGATCAGGACGGTTACATCACCATGTCCAATGTTTCCCTGATTACGGAAATGGCGGACTTACGCGACGCAAACCGGACGTATGAGGCCAACCTGAATTCGTTTCAGCAGGCCCGCACAATGTACCAGTCTTTGCTGGATGTTCTACGCCGCTGACGCGGTAAGAGGGGAGATGGGTAATGTCGACAGTGGGGTTCAGCGCTTATACAGCGCTTAACACAACGCGTCCTGCAGATGCCGCCGGTTCAGCGGGCGCTGCAGCAAAAACTGGTGACGGCAAGAACGTCGTCGCTGAAGGAATTTCCGATTTCCGAGCTGCCCTTCAGCAGGCGGAAGGCTCTGCCATGGAGACGGCGGTATCCGGGGCAGACCCGCATGCCATGGTCGAAGCGCTGGCAAATGCAGAGATGATGCTGGATGCGGCAGTGACCATCCGTGACAAGGTGGTCGAGGCTTATCAGGAACTGCTGCGGATGCCGGTCTGAGGCCTGAGAATACGGCATGTCTGAAGCGGAGATCTTCGAGGTTCTGAGAGCGCATATCTGGGGCGCGGCCATGATGGCCATGCCGATCCTGATCACGACGCTCATCCTCGGTTTCGTCATTGGTCTCCTTCAGGCGCTGACCTCCATTCAGGAGATGACCCTTACCTTCATCCCGAAGATCTTTGCGGTCGTCGTCGTGTTCTTCCTGTCGCTTGGCTACATGACCCGTATCGCGCTCGACCTTTTCAATAATTACGTCCTGCCGCTCATTTCAGAATAGGCCCCGCCGTGGAAACTCAGAAACTCTTTGGCCTGTCGAACCCTACCGCGCTTCTGGCGATCGGCCTGATGATGGTCATCCTGGTCATGATCCTGCCGGTTCCGGCCTGGGTGATGGACATCGGCCTGACCTGTTCGTTCGCCTTTGCGATCCTGATCTTCACCACGTCGATCTTCATCGAGAAACCTCTGGATTTCTCCTCCTTTCCGAGCGTACTGCTCGCATCGCTGATCCTGCGCCTTGCGCTGAACGTGTCTTCGACGAAGCTGATCATCGGTGATGGTCATACCGGAACGGACGCCGCCGGCGGGGTTATCCAGGGCTTCGCCATGTTCATCATGGGCGGAAATCTGTTCGTGGGTCTTGTGGTGTTTGGCGTTCTGGTAATTGTGAACTTCATGGTCATCACAAAGGGTGCGGGCCGGATGGCTGAAGTCGGTGCCCGTTTCGCCCTCGATGCCATGCCGGGCAAGCAGCTGGCCATCGACTCCGATCTCGCAGTCGGCGCAATTTCTCACGAAGAGGCAAAGAAGCGCCGTCAGAAGGAACAGGAAGAAGCCGCCTTTCTCGGGTCCCTGGACGGTGCGTCGAAATTCGTTAAGGGCGATGCGATTGCCGGTCTGCTGATCACGGCACTGAACCTCGTTGCGGGGATCGGCATCGGCCTTACGGTGCATCATCTCAGCTTTTCTGAAGCGCTCAGCAATTATTCGATCCTGACGGTTGGTGATGGTCTCGTCTCGCAGATCCCCGCCGTGATCGTGTCCGTCGCTGCCGCGCTTCTGCTCTCGAAGGGCAGGGAAGATGGAGCAATCGACCTCGCGCTCGTGGCCCAGCTGGGTGCCAACGCAACTGCGCTGTTTATCGTTGCAGGGATTCTCGGCGTGTTTGCCCTGTTCCCGGGCCTGCCATTCCTCCCGTTCATGGTGGCTGCCGTCGGGTTCGCCACGGCTGCCTGGTTCATCCATCAGCAGCATCAGAAGGCTGAAGCCGACAAGGAGCTCGCCCTTGAGGATGAGGCACCGGAACCGGTCAAGTTTGGCGACTCCATCCACTCTGACGAAATCCATCTCGAAGTCGCGCCGGACCTCGTGAACCTCGTCTTGCTTGGCGACAACGGATTCGAAAGCCGGATCCAGAAGATCCGAAGGTACATTGCCGAAGAATATGGGTTTGTCCTTCCGCCGATCCGGATGACGGACAATCCGATCCTGAAGAAAAACGAATACCGTATCCGCATCCAGGGCGTGCGGATCGATTCCGGTTTCCTGCGGCCTGGGTCTGTTCTCGCCCTGCTTGAGGATGACCAGCTGCCCCATCTCGATGGAGAAAAAGTCAAGGAGCCGGTCTACAAGGCGGCTGCGCGCTGGCTTGCCTCCGGCAAGAAGCAGGAACTGGCAGCGTCCGGCATTCCGGCGGTTGAGCCGATCGAAGTGCTGGCCACCCATATGCTGGAAGTCATCCAGTCGAACTTCTCGCTGATCTTTACCCGCATGGTGATGCTCGACACACTTGATGCTCTGACCAAGGTATCCGATCCGGATCGGGCCGCTGCCAACCGGCGCTTCCTGGACGAATACATTCCCGGCAAGGTCACTCCGGAACTGCTCTTGTCTGTTGTTCGTCTCCTGCTTGAAGAGCGGGTGTCGATCCGCAATCTCTTCCTCATCATCGAGACGCTCGCAGAGGCCAAACAGGCAGGGGCGAATATCCAGCGGTCTGTGGAAATGGTGCGCCAGCGGCTCGCCTTCCAGATCGTGGACCGCCTGCAGGACGAACAGGGGCGCCTGCCGCTGGTCCAGCTATCCACCAATTGGGAACAGAAGTTTGCCCAGTATGAAATCACCAATGAGAGTGGTAGCAGCGACATCGCGCTGCCGCCGGAACTGTTCGGCGAACTGACGAATTCGGTCCAGTCGAAACTGAATGAAGCTGCCCGGAAAGGCGTGATCGCCGCTGTCGCAACCACATCCCGCCGCCGCCGCTTCCTGCAGACCGTGCTTGTCAGCAAGGGCATTCGCAATGCCGTGTTGGCCTATGAAGAAATCAACGCCAAGACGAAGCCCTATATCATCGGCGTTGTCTGATGCTTTTGGGCATGCCCGTTCCGGACGCGCTGTCTGCCTGGATCGCGCTGGTCATGGTGATTGTTGCCCGGCTCAGCTTCATCATCTTCTTCATGCCGGGGATTGGTGAGCAGACAATTCCGGTTCAGATGCGGGTGATGATCCTGCTGGCGCTGTCCGCCATGTTCTCGATTTCAGGTTTTGTGTCTCCGCCGCCGACAGAGTCGTTCGCGTCTTATGCCGGTGTGCTCTCGACAGAAGTCGCCATCGGTTTCGCGCTGGGCGTTGTTCTGAGAGTCACGATCTGGATGCTCAGCATCGCCGGAACTGTAATTTCACAGGCTATCGGCCTGTCGCAGCTGCTGGGTGTGGCGCTTGAACACGAACAGCAGACGATGACCGCGAATCTTCTGTCGATGGCCGGGGCAGCGCTGCTGCTCTCCGCAGACTTCCACATCAAGGCGATTGCCAGCCTTTTGCGCCTCTATACGGACGTGCCGATCGGCGCACTGGAAGCCATGAACCAGGACATGCTCGTCCAGGCCTTTCTGTCTGCCTTCGGGCTGGCCATCATGCTGGCCTGGCCCTTTGTGGCGGTGAACTTGCTGTACAATATCTGCCTCGGCTTCATCAACAAGGCGTTGCCTTCGCTGATGGTGGCCTTTGTCGGTGCACCGCTGATGATCGGTGCGGGCATCATCCTGCTGGCCCTGTCGATCATGGGTATGCTGGTGGTGTGGGAAGGCCGCATCCCTGATATTGTGGTCTGGCAGTGAGGTAGACCATGGCCGAGCAGGACACAGATAGCGGTGAAAAGGAATTCGAGGCCACCGAGCAGCGCCGCCAGCAGGCGCGCGAGGAAGGCAATGTTCCGCAGTCAAAGGAAGCCAACACGCTGGCCCTGATTGTCGGGGCGATGGTCGCGGCGGTCGTCCTGCAGGTCGCAATCGGCAATTCGGTGTTCCAGGACTTTTCGTCCATGCTCTACCACGCTGATGCGTTTTCGGAGGACATCTTCGATTCGGGCGGCGCGGAAACGCGCAGCTGGTTTTCCAGCACGCTGGTCAAGTTCGCGCCGATCCTCCTGATCCTGGGTGCCATCGTGCTGCTGGCCCTGGTCGCACAGCGTTCGATTTCCTTTTCCGCCAAGAAAATTCAGGCGGATCCAAAAAAGCTGTCGCCTGTCGAGAACCTCAAGAAGAAGTATGGCGCCAGAGGGCTGCTGGATTTCCTGAAGGACACGGTCAAGCTGGTCTTCGCGGCCACAATTGCCGTCGTCTTCCTGATACAGCTCGCTCAGGATTATTATTCATCCAGCGCGATCCAACAGGGGCAGTTTGCGGAATTCACTTTCAGCCAGGTGCTGAAACTGATCTTCTGGTTTCTTCTGTTCCAGTTCGTACTTGCGGCGATCGACCTGCCGCTTCAGCGTCGTCTCCATGCCAACCAGCTGAAGATGACGCGCGAGGAGATGAAAAAGGAACTGAAACAGTCCGAAGGTGACCCGCAGCTGAAACAGCAACGCCGGCAGAAGGCGCAGAAAATCACCCGCGGCCAGATGCTGACCAATGTGAAGGATGCCACCGTCGTTATGGTGAACCCGGAGCATTACGCCGTGGCCCTGAAATGGGACCCGGAGTCCAGCAAGGCGCCGGTCTGCGTGGCCAAGGGCGTTGATCATCTCGCGGCTCGCATCCGCGAAGTGGCAACCGCCAACAATGTGCCGATCTATCGTGATCCGCCGGCGGCGCGGTCCATGTACAGTCTTGTCGAAGTGGACGAGGAAATTCGCCCTGAACACTTCGCTGCCGTGGCCGCCGCGATCAATTTCGTCGAGCGCGTAAAGCGGCATATGGAGTAGGGGATGGCGCAGAAAGGTCCGCCGCTGCAGAAGCTTGTCGCTCTCAAACGCCAGCGGGCGGAGCAGGACCTGCTGAGCGTTCAGCAGGAACTCACCGCCCTTAAAGCAGACTTGCACCGCCTCGAAGCCGATCTTGCCTCCCTGAATGGCGAGGCGGGCGGGATCGAGTCCCATATTCTGTCCTATGAGCATGGCTACGCCCAGCGCCAGACTTTCGCCATTCAGGCCTGCCGCGCAAAGATCACCGAGAAGGAAGCCGAGTTTCTGGCGGCGCGCGAAGCGCTCAAACGGGCCTTCGATTCAGAAGAGCGGCTGCGCCGGGAAGCCGGACGGCTCTGACCCCGATGCTTGATCTTTGACGGCCAGATCGCCACAAGACCGCCCATGCTCGACTATCGTTTCTCCGTGGCCCCGATGATGGACTGGACCGACCGGCATTGCCGGGCGTTTCACCGGTGCCTGTCAAAGCGCGCCTTGCTGTGGACGGAAATGGTGACCGCAGACGCCGTGATCCATGGGGATCGCCAAAGGCTGATCGGGTTTAATGAGGCAGAGCATACAGTGGTTCTACAGCTTGGCGGGAGTGAGCCGCAGAAGCTGGCCGAGGCGGCGCGCATCGCCGAAGGCTTCGGCTATGATGAGGTGAACCTTAATTGCGGTTGCCCGTCAGAACGGGTGCAGTCCGGCGCGTTTGGGGCCTGCCTGATGGCGGAGCCCGATCTTGTGGCGGACTGCATCGCGGCGATGAAGGCAGCGGTGTCGATCCCGGTGACGGTGAAGTGCCGGATTGCCATTGACGACCTGCCCGCGCGGGAGACGTTGTTCACCTTCATCGACAAGGTCTCTGCGGCTGGGTGCAGCATCTTCACAGTGCATGCCCGAAAGGCTTGGCTGAAAGGCCTGTCGCCAAAGGAAAACCGGGACATCCCGCCACTCGACTATGATCTGGTCGCGGAACTGAAGGCCGCGCGGCCGGACCTGACCATCATCCTGAATGGCGGTATTCCCGATATTGAGGCGTGTACAGAACACCTGACGCGGTTCGACGGGGTCATGCTCGGTCGGGCCGCTTACCAGACGCCCGCCCTGCTCGGCGAAGTCGATGCCGTACTGTTCGGGGAGGGGGAGGTGCGCTCGCCATTCGAAGCGGTGGAGGCTTACCGCCCCTATATGGCCGCGCGTTTGGCCGAGGGTGTCGGCCTGCACGGTATGACGCGGCATATGCTGGGCCTCTTTAACGGCCGGCCGGGCGCGCGCCTCTGGCGGCGGACCTTGTCTGAGCGCGCCCCACGCGCCGGGGCAGGGCTGGAAGTTCTCGACGCCGCGCTGGAAGCTGTGACCGAACGGGCGCCAGTCTGACCCTTTAATTTGTTCTTTATTTGTTCGCGGGTGCGTGTTAACCCTTTTCTCGCTGGAAGGGAAAAGGCGATGGTCTGCAGGGTTACCACATTTGCATTCGAGGGCGTCGAGGCGCAGCCTGTCGACGTTCAGGTGCAACTCACGGGCGGAAATCCGAACTTCCATATCGTCGGCCTGCCTGACAAGGCTGTGGGCGAAAGCCGGGAGCGTGTGCGCGCCGCGTTCGCATCCCTCGGGCTCGCTTTGCCGCCGAAACGGGTGATCGTGAACCTCGCCCCAGCAGACTTGCCGAAAGAAGGCAGCCATTATGATCTTGCCATCGCGCTTGCCATGCTGGCCATCATGGGCGTGATCCCGGCTGACCAGTTGGAAGGCTATGCGGCGATTGGTGAGCTCTCCCTGGATGGGAGCCTCGGGGAGACGGTTGGTGTCTTGCCTGCGGCCATGGCGGCCGAGGCCATGGATTTGCGCCTGATCTGTCCGGAAATTTGCGGGGCCGAAGCAGCCTGGGCTGGCGGCAGTGTGATTGCGGCGCGCAGCCTTATTGCCCTGATCAATCATTTCACCGGACGCGAAGCAATTGGTGCGCCGAAGGCAGGCCAGCTGGCAGAGCCGCCGCCGGGTCCGGACCTTAGGGATGTGAAAGGGCAGGAGGGGGCCAAACGCGTGCTGGAGATCGCCGCTGCGGGGGGGCACAATCTCCTGTTTTGTGGTCCGCCAGGATCGGGCAAATCGATGCTCGCTCAGCGCCTGCCTGGCCTGCTGCCGCCACTTAGTGCCCGGGAATTGCTGGAAGTCTCGCAGATCCAGTCGATTTCCGGCCTCCTGGAAAGGGGACGCCTGTCGCGGACCCGGCCGTTTCGGGCGCCGCACCACTCTGCTTCCATGGCGGCGCTTGTCGGTGGCGGGATCAAGGCGAAGCCGGGAGAAGTGTCGCTGGCGCATCATGGCGTTCTGTTCCTGGATGAGCTGCCGGAATTCCCGGCCCATGTGCTGGACAGTTTGCGCCAGCCGCTGGAGGCGGGGGAGGCCGTGGTGGCCCGGGCGAACCGGCATGTGCGGTATCCGGCGCGCTTTCAGCTGATCGCGGCCATGAATCCCTGCCGGTGCGGGGGTGGTCCCGGCGCGGCCGCCTGTACACGCGGTCCGAAATGCGCCCAGCAGTACCAGTCCCGCTTGTCAGGCCCGTTTCTTGACCGGATCGACCTGTATTTCGACACCCCACCGGTCACAGCTGTGGACCTTGCTTTGCCGCCGCCCACAGAGGGCACTGCTGAAGCCCGGGCCCGTGTGGCTGCCGCGCGGGACATCCAGGCTGACCGGTTCGGCGAGACGGGCGACGACACGCGCCGGCCGGTCAATGCGGATGCGCCGCTTCCCGAACTGGAAAAGGTGGCCCGGCCGGACCAGCCGGGCGCCACGCTGCTGGCCGATGCCGCGTCCCGGCTGAATCTGACGGCGCGAGGTTATTCCCGCGTGCTGAAAGTGGCCCGGACCATTGCGGACCTGGACGGATCAGATGCTGTACGCCGCGTACACATTGCTGAAGCACTCTCTTACCGCCAGCGTCCGGCGGGTCAGGGCGAGGGGGTCAATGCGGAGGCCATGGCCCGTTAGCAAACGGCCGTTGAAACATGCGGCGGATTTAAACAAATCCTAAAGCGTCTGTTGCAGGATACGGCCATGACCAAGTCCCCCCTGCCGCCGGGCGAGCATCGCCCGCAAGAGACATTCCTCGCCGCTGCGAGCCATGAAATCCGCACGCCGCTGAACGGGATTCTCGGCACAGTGTCCTTGTTGCTGGAAACGGAACTGGAACCGGCCCAGCGGGAATATGCCGAAGCCATCCGGCTCAGCGGTTCCCGTCTGCTGGATCTCCTGAACAATGTGCTCGATTATGCGCGCCTCGATGCCTCAGCCATCGAACTGGAAACCGAGGCATTCTGCCCGGTCCGGCTTGGCCGGGAAGTGATGGAATTGCTGAGCCCGCGCGCCCATGCTGCGGGGCTGGACATCGCTGCGCGTGCCTCGGTCCTGCCGATGCCGTCCTATTCGGGCGATGCCGGCCGGATCCGCCAGATCCTGTTCAATCTCGTGGGCAATGCGCTGAAGTTTACCGAAAGCGGCGCTGTCCTGCTCGACATCTGCGCGCATGAGGACGGGCTGGAATACCGCATCATCGACACCGGCCCGGGCATTGCCCCGGAAGACCGGGAGCGCCTTTTCGAAGCCTTCCGCCAGACCAGCCGGCAGGACGCTTACAAGGATGGCGGCGTCGGACTTGGCCTTGCCATCGTCAAGCGCCTGACAGACCTGCTGGGCGGGAAGATCGAAGTCACCGGGGAACCCGGCCTTGGCACCTGTTTTTCCGTATTTCTTCCCCTGGAAAAGGCGGACTTGCCAGCGACGCATGACCTGCCGGTCCTGGATGCTGTGGTCGGAATTGCGGGCCTGCCGCCCGCGACCTGCCTGTCGACGACGGCGGCCCTCATCAATGCCTCCGCCCGGCCTGTGCGGATCGATGTGTCATCCGGCTATGTGCCGCCGGACGTCGATGTGCTGCTGATCGGGGCGGAGCAGCCGGAGGAAACGGTGCGCGCGCTCGCCCGCAAGGCGCCGGCCCTGATCGTGCTGAGACCCGAAGACCGGGGCGCCATTGCGCGTTTCAAGGCGATGGGCTGTGCCGGATGGCTCGTGCGTCCGCTGAGAGCCTCGTCGCTGATTGAGCGTATTTTTGTCGTGAAAACGGGCGGCTTGCCGGTCGAAGAGCCTGAAAAGCTGACAGGTGCCGGACGGGTGCTGATTGCGGACGACAATCCGGTCAATGCGATGATTGCACGGCGCGCCTTGGAATCGGCCGGATTTACCGTCACAGTCGCGTCCACAGGTATAGAAGCGCTGGAGGCCGCGAAAAGCATGAATCCCGCCCTGGTCCTGATGGATCTCCGTATGCCCGAAATGGATGGGTTCGAAGCCATGCGCCAGTTGCGTGCCGGCGGTTCGGACGTGCCGGTCATCGCCGTCTCCGCCGAAGTGAACGCCGACATCGAACGTCAGGCCAGGACTGCCGGGGCGAATGATGTGGTTGCCAAGCCGATCGAGCCTCAGGCTCTGCGCACCCTGGCGATCAAATGGACCGGCGCTGCCGAGAAGGCCGGCGCTGCATGAGCGGCAATGCCGCGCTTCCGGTGAATCAGCCCTCCCGGGCGGCGCGCGCTTTCCGGGCGCTGAAAGACCGGCGCATGGCGGCGATGCTGATCCTCGCCTTCGCGGCCAGCATACCTTATGGCGCCATTGTTGGCGTGCTGACAGCCTGGTTGACGCAGGAAGGTATCGACACAGACACGATTGGTGTCCTGTCTCTCGTCGCCATCGGGTACTCGTTCAAATATCTCTGGGCGCCCTTGTTCCAGACGCCGCATGGCGTGCCGTTCATTCGTGTCGGCGGGCGGCGGTCCTGGCTGATCCTTTGCCAGGCCTCGATTGCCGTGCTGCTGGCGGTACTGGCCTTCTCCAATCCGCCGCAGAATATCGGGCTCGTTGCACTGATCTGTTTCGTGATCCTGATCCTCGGGCCCACGCATGACATCATCCTCGACGCCTGGCGGATCGAGGTCGCCCGGTCTGAAGAAGACAAGGACCTGATGTCCGCCCTCTATCAGTTCGGCTACAAGTCGGGCGGGTTCATATCCGGCTTCGTCGCATTGCTGGTTGCAGCGCGCGGCGGGTGGTCCGTCGCCTATGTGATGATGGCCGGATTTGTCGGCCTGACCATTCTGGGCAGCCTGCTGGCGCCGGAGCCTGAGTATAACAAGCACGAACACACGACACGCCTCAGCTTCCTGCCGTCCGTGCCGGGGCGTGAGGCAGCGCCGGCAGTGGCCTTCGTTGCGGCCTGCTGGGCGACGGCTTTTGTCATGATTGCCTCCTTCGCGGTCATGCGGCTCGGCTTCAATGCAGACATTTCCTCGCGCACATTCGTATCGGAGCAGGGGCCCATCATTGTGATCCTGACCGTGATCGTGCCGTCAGTCGTGGCCGCGGTCCTGCTCGTCCGGAACAAGGGGGAGGCGGTCGATGCGCCGCTGTTCTCGCCCGGTCAGAGCCGGCGCAGCAAGCTGGTCGCGACCCTGTTCCGCGCGATCTTCGACCCCCTGATGGACCTGATCTACCGGCTTCGCTGGTGGACGATCCTCGTGCTCGCTTTGGCGTTGACCTATCGTTTTACCGATGCCGTCTGGGGTTCATTCGCCTATCCGTTTTACCTGCGCAGCGATCTCGATGCGCTTGGCCATACGCTGGACGATGTGGCGATCGCCTCCAAATTCTTCGGCGTGATTGCGACCATTCTCGGTTCGCTGATCGGAGCGACGCTGATCGCAACTATCGGCCGGATGCCGGTCTTCTTTGTCGGCGGCGTCGTGGCGGCGGCGACCAACCTGCTCTACGCGGATCTCGCCCACGGGGCGCATGCCGTAGATGCCTTCCTGGCCGTCACGCATCTCGACGGGCCACTGATCGCCTTTGCGGACTTTGCGGCGAAACTCCAGCCACAGGAGATCACCCTGCCGGCAGATCACAGCCAGCGCCTGGCCAGGCTGATGATCACCATCTTTGCCGAGAACATTGCGGGCGGGTTCGCACTTGTGGCCATGACGGCCTATCTGACGGCGGTCGTGAATCCGCGCTTTGCGGCGGTCCAGTATGCACTGCTTGCGTCGTTGACCATGCTGATCGGCACGCTCGGCCGGCCCTGGCTGGGCGCGATGATCGAGTCGAATGGCTTCTATCCGGTTTTCATCGTCACTTTCTGGCTGGGCGGCGTCGCGGTCCTGCTAAGCATCGTGGAATGGTGGCGCCAGGCGCGTGTGGCCCGCCTGGCAAGAGAAGGAGCGGCAAATGGATAATCAACGACCCAAAGGGCTCGGCGGACACTGGCGGCTTTACGTGGCAATGGGTGTGCTGTCGCTACTGGGCGGCATGTTTGCGCTTCTCAATCCTTATGCGGCGTCGGTTTTCGTACTGCAGCTTGTGGCCTTCCTGTTCATTCTGCTGGGCGTGATGCAGGTGGCCTTCACGCTGCGCTCGCCTTTTGGACTGTCCTGGTTCGATCTGGGGCTGGGGGTGCTGCAGATTCTTCTGGGCGTCATGCTGGCGACGAATGTGCTCGGCGGACTCGTCTCGCTGACGCTGATCCTGGCTTTCCTGTTCATGCTGGAAGGGGTGATTCTCGTGCTGGCGGGGACCAATCTGCGCCCGTTCCGGCCATGGCTGTGGCTGGTCGTTGGCGGCACGATTTCGATTCTTCTGTCGGTCTTCGTCCTGATGAATTTGCCGGAAGCGGCGGCGACCTTGCTGGGCCTGCTTCTGGGCATCGACCTTCTGTCCAACGGGCTTTGGCTCGTGGCGGCCGGGCTGATGCTCCGCGACCTCTGACACGGGAAGGGGCTGGTCCCTCGCGGCGGCGCGCACTAGGCTCCGGGCACCATTCTCTGCCGGAGCTTTCCCATGAAACCGCTGTTTGCCGCCGCTGCCATTGCTCTTCTGCCGCTTGCGGGGTGTACCACGCAGGACAGCGCGCCGATCTCGGCCATCAATGTGCAAAGCGAAGCCGAAACTGCCGCGATCACCGCGCTGCTGGATGCGCAGGATGCGGCGTGGAACCGCGGCGATATTGACGGCTTCATGAAGGGCTACTGGCAGTCACCTGAGCTGCGGTTCGCCTCAGGCGGCAAGGTCACGCGCGGCTGGGACGAGACCAATGCCCGCTATCACGCCACGTATGGCGGCCCGGAGACGATGGGCACGCTGCTGACAGATGAATATGAGATCGTACTGCTGGGGCCTGATGCAGCCGTCGCGCACGGCCGGTGGAAGCTGGAAGGCCGCGAAGGCACACCATGGGGGCTCTATACGCTGGTGCTCCGCAAGATGGGCGGCGAGTGGAAGATCGTCTCGGATACGACCACCTCGGCCGACTGAGGCCATCGGCCTGCCATGAAATGACCTCAGGCCTCCGGCTTGGCAGGCCAGCGCTTTGACGGCAAAAAGCGGGCATTGGCCCTGTGCGGCCACAGGATCAGGGGACCGGCATGAAGCGAGCGACACTCGACCAGGAGACGGCGAACTTCGCCCTGGAACGCTCGATTGAGCGGCCCTGGTTCCGCAGTTTCATCACCGGACTCATCATCTTCAATGCAGTGATCCTGGGCATCCTGACCTACCGGCACTCGCTGCCCGGCGGCCTGGTTGTCGCGCTTGAGATGATCGACCATGGGATCACCTATATTTTCGCAGTGGAGATCCTGCTGAAACTGGTGGTCTACCGGCTCCAGTTCTTCCGGGTCGGCTGGAACTGGTTCGACTTTATCGTCGTCGGCATTTCACTGATCCCCGGCGGCGGCGCGTTCAGTGTGCTGCGGGCCCTGAGGGTGCTGCGGGTATTGCGTCTGCTGCACGTCGTTCCGGTCATGCGCCGGATTACCGAGGCCCTTCTGAAGGCCCTGCCGGGCATGGGCGCGATCGTCGCCGTGCTGGCGCTGGTGACCTATGTCGCAGCGGTGATGGCGACCAATATGTTCGGCAATACCGAGACCGAGGAAGTGCGCCAGCTGTTCGGCGACTTGCCGAGCTCTGCGCTGTCGCTGTTCCAGGTCATGACCATGGATGGCTGGCGGTTTGAGGTCATGCAGAAAGTCATCGATGACGGACACCCGATGGCGTGGGTATTCTTCCTGATTTTCATCTTCGTGGCGAGTTTTGCCATTCTCAACCTGTTCATCGCCCTGGTCGTGGATTCGCTGGCGGCCGAGCAGAAAACACTTCTGGAAGAAGGCCTTGAGGACCTGGAGGAAGAGTTCGAGGAGGAGCGGGAAGAAGCCGACGATGCCCGTCACGAGATCCTGGCAGCTCTGAAGCAGTTGCAACAGGAAATGGCCGAGCTTAAAGTCGCCGTGGCGGTCCGCGACAGGCCACCGGAGGCCTGACTCATTAAGCCCGCTTCACAGAACTGTCAGCAACGCGGCCTCCCAAGTTCTGAAAATCCTGCTATAAGGCGCCAACGATGAGCCTGTGGACGCGACTTCTTGAAGGCGGCAGACGCCTTTTTGATCCCGACATCACGCATGACGACGAGCCCCGCGAGCCGGGGGAGGTTCCGTGCGCGCCGGACCCGAACGATGTGGGCTTTACCGCTGCGGTTGTGGGCCTTGGGGCGAAGCTCGCCAAGGCGGACGGGACCGTCTCCGACAAGGAAATCATGGTCTTCTCCCGCGTCTTCCGGGCGCCGCCGGAAGAGGCTGACAATGTGCGCCGGGTGTTCAATCTCGCCCGCCAGACGGTGCGCGGATACGAGGGCTATGCCCGCCGCATCGGGCGGCGCTACCATGACCGGCCCTGCCTGCTGGAAGGTGTGATGGATGGCCTGTTCCAGATCGCGGGTGCTGATGGCGTCATTACACAGGACGAGCTGACCTATCTGCAGAATGTGTCGGAAGCCTTCGGCTTCAGCGAGGCAACTTTCCGCCGGATCAAGGCCGCGCATATGGGGCCGGACCGG
The DNA here is from genome assembly GCF_000685215.1 of Hyphomonas jannaschiana VP2. Taxonomy (GTDB): domain Bacteria; phylum Pseudomonadota; class Alphaproteobacteria; order Caulobacterales; family Hyphomonadaceae; genus Hyphomonas; species Hyphomonas jannaschiana. The sequence goes on along the minus strand of NZ_ARYJ01000008.1, from coordinate 57,841 downwards.
AACGATCCCTATCACGTGCTGGGCGTGGCGCATGATGCCGAGTTCGGTGTCATCCGCGCTGCCTATCGCCGGCTGATGGCGGATCATCATCCGGACCGTGTCATCCAGATGGGCGCGCCGCGGGAATTCGAGGATGCCGCGCACGCGAAAGCCGCTGCGATTACAGCCGCTTATGCCCAGATCCGGACAGAGCGCGGCCTGCTGATCCGGCAGGATTCCTGAGCAGACCGTAAGTTTCTGTCAGGTGCCGTATGCGCCGCGTTGACGGGCGGCCATGATGCCGCCATGTTGATCGGGCAAAGGAATTGCCATGACCCAGACAGCCCCGCATCCCGCCGGATTTGACTTCGCCGCCGCCCTTCGCGCCGGTCTTGCCCTGTTTCTTCAGGTGATGATCGGGATGATGCTGGTGCTGACCGCAGGCATCGTGGCCGTGATGACCGCCATCGCAGGTGTGCTGATCGGGACGGCTGCGCTGGTGATGCGGTTTGCGGGCGGGCGCCGCGCGCGCCGCCGGACCGAAGACACCGGCCAGGAAGCCATGACGCTGGAAGCCCGCCGGACACCGCGTGGCTGGACGGTTGAATAAGTCCGCTTCCGGACCATGAACAACACCGTATAAACACCATGAATACACCATATATGCGGCCCGTTTCTGACGGGCCGTTTGCTTTTGTTCACATGTCACTTGACGCGAATGCACTACAACTGTAGTGAGTCAGTGACCGTGATAGTGAACGAGGCACAGGTGAAGCCATGTCCCAGCCTAATTCTTCCGAACTCATCGTTCTGAAACATCTGTGGTCCGCCGGGCCGCAGAGTGCGCGCGAAGTGCATCAGGCCGTCGGCCCGGCGCAGGGGTGGAAGCCTTCCACCACGCGCACCGTGATTGCCCGGATGGAAGAGAAGGGGTGGGTCACGCGGAAGGACGTGCACGGCATGGCCGTCTTCTCCGCCGTGCTGGACCGGACCGCGACGCTGGGCGGCCTTGTCCGCCATCTGGCCAGACAAGTCCTCGACATGGACGGGCCGATCCCGGCGGCGCTGTTTGCCGAGAGCCCGCATCTGTCCGATGCCGAGCTGGACGAGCTCGACGCCATCATCAATGCCGCCGAGGATGAGACCAAAGGGGGCAAGTCATGAGCCCGCTCGGTCTGGTCCTTCTCGTTCTCGGCTGGAGCGCGGCCGTCTGGGCCGGTACCAGCCTGATCTGCCGGAAACAGCCCTCGCCGAAAGTGGCGCAGGCGATCTGGCGCGGCGCGGCACTTGCGTTGCTGGCGCCCTTTGCTGCGGCGCTGTTTGTGCCGGGCTTCTCCGTAGAGGTCGACGTTCCGCTGGGCGAGCTGCCTTTGCTGGAGCCGGTCATGATCACCCCGCAGGACGGCGTTGCCATGCCTGCGCCCGCCGCCGGGATTGAATTGCCAGACATTGGCACACTGATTATCTGGACTATCTGTGCAGGCTGGGCCGTGCGCTTCCTGCTGTGGGGGATCAGTCAGGTGCGTCTGCAGCGGCTGAAGGCGCGTGCCATGCGCACACATCGGCCGATCGGCCACTGGGCGGAAGCGGTCGGCCTTTCCCGCACGCCGCGCGTCTTTGTCATTCCGCGCGGCGCCCCCTTCCTGGCGGGCGTCCTGAAACGCGCCATCTATGTGCCCGCTGCCCTGATCCGCGGGGGAGGGGCGAGCGAAGTGATCGTCCACGAACTGGTTCACCTGAAACGCGGAGACCTGATTGCACGACCTCTGGAGCGGATTGTGGCGGACTTTTTCTGGTTCTCTCCCTTTGCCTGGTGGATTCGCGGCCAGCTCGATTTCTGGCGCGAAGCGGTCGTCGATGAAGAGACCGTCGAATTGACGGGCGACCGGATCGCCTATGCCCGGACCCTGACGTCTGCTGCGCGAGCTTCGCGCGATGAGGCGGTGCTGCCTGTGGCGGCATTCATCCTCCGGAAGAAAGGAACCCTGAAGATGCGTCTCAACGAATTGCTGACAGAGAAACCCCGCCCGCGCCGCATGGGCCTTGTGCTCGCCGCCGCCCTGATGTGTGCCGCCCCGCTGGCGCTCGCGCAGGGCATGCTGATCAAGGGCGCCGCCGCCGGGCCGGGTATGACCGTGACCTACAGCCACGCCGTACTGGACAAGGCCCGTCTGACGAGTGCGTTCGGCATGCGCAAGCACCCGACAACGGGAGAAATGAAGTTGCACAGCGGTATCGACCTTGCTGCGCCGGAGGGGACGCCTGTCTATGCGCCTACGGATGGTGTGGTCACCGTGGCGGAGATGACAAAGGGCTACGGAAACCTCGTCCAGCTGATGGCCGGCGGCGAAACGGTGCTGCGGTTCGGACAGTTGTCCTCTATGGACGTGAAAGCGGGCGACGTTGTGAAGCCCGGTGATGTGATCGGCAAAGTCGGTCAGTCCGGTATTGCTACGGGCCCGCACCTGCACTTCGAAACAGTTCGAAATGGGGATTATTTCGATCCGCAGGCAGAAGAGGGTCTGGTTCTGGCGGATGATCTGACCATTCTTGCCACTTCGGGTGCCAAAGCGCCTGTGCCGCCCGCCCCGCCGGAAGCGCCGCCTATATCAGGGCCCGCTGCTGCACCACTGGCTCCTGAGGCTCCGCTCGCGCCGGAACCTGCCTCGCTGGAAAAGACCGCAGACTTTATCAAAGAAGCCGAAGCTGCACAGGCCGCCTGCAAGAAACTCGATGCCTGGTTCAGACAGCCGGAAGAGACTGAAGACTGGGCGCGGCGCAAGGCAGAGGCCGAAGAGGAAAACAAACAGGCCGGACTTCTGATGGATGCTTCATGGGTGCCGGAAACGACGTCCTACCCGATGCCTGTCTATCCCGCGGAGGCGGCGTCAGCGGGCAAGATCGGCGCCTGTCTCGTGATGTTCGATCTGGGTGTGGACGGCAAGCCGAAGAATACGCTGGCGACTTGCTCCGATCCCGTATTCGCAAGCTCTGCTGCGGCCCTGCCGGGCGCGGCGTTCAAGCCCGTGACCGGACCGGATGGCCAACCGGTGGAAGTCAAAGGCGTGACCTATCCGCTCTCCTACTGCATGAGCTGACAGTGAGCGGATGGTTTCCGGGCGGGTCACACACCTGCCCGGAAACCGCGTCATCCCGGTGCCTCTGCTGGCGCATGGACAATTGTTTCAATGTAACATAATGTTCTGGTTGAGCTGGGAGCAACCAGAACATGAAGCATCTTGTCGCCATCATCACAGTGCTGGGCATGGCCCTGTCCGCTGGGGCGGACACACCGGAGATGCCCGCATGCACAGAGGGGCAGGCCGTGTCGTTCGAAGACCTCGCCGCCTCGCACAAGGCAATCCTTTTCGGCAATTATCATGGCACCCGGGAAATGCCGGCTGCGTTTGCAGATGCGGTGGCGCAGGCGGCAGCAGGGGAGCGGCGCGTGCTGGTCGCGCTGGAATATCCGCCCGAATGGCAGGCCGATCTCGATGCGGTGATGGGGGCGCCAGACGAGCTGGCCGCGCTCGACGCCTTTTCGATGCACCATACGAAGGACGGGCGCACCTCCGATGCGATGCGGAACATGCTGTTGCAATTGAGGGCGCTGAAGCTGGCGGGGGCGGATATTCATGTCGTCGCCGCTGATAGCCGCCGCTACAGGACCGATGCTGACAAAGCGGCTGTTGCGGCGCTGGACCTTCCGGAAAGTGTCGACCGCACGCTCAGTGTTTGGGATCTCGATCTGGCCTTGCATACGAAAGCGGCTTGCGAGGCGGTCGATTGTGATCTCATCCTGATGTTTGCGGGTAATTTCCACACAGGCCTGGCAACGCGGCCAAGCCAGGTCATCGATCCGCTGACCGGCGAGGCCACATCATACCGGGCTGCGACGGCGGGGGTCGTGCTCAAGAAATTCACGCCGGTGGCATCGGTGATGCTGGTGCACCGGGGCGGTCTGGCCCACAACCGGGTGGCGGGCAGACTCGCGATCCGCGAAGAGCTGCCGACGGCACCGGATTTTGTGGAAGAAGACGGCATTTACTACTGTACCGGACCAGACAGCATCACCCACATGTTCAGTGTGGGACTTGTTGGTCCGTCTGAAGATACACTCGCCCCGGCATTCGAAGACCGGTAAGGGGGTTAGCGGTCGAAGAGTTTCGAGACGCTTTCCTCGTTCGCAATGCGGCGGATGGCTTCGCCCAGCAGGGGGGCAATCGGCAGGATACGGATGGATTTTGACTTTTTCGCTTCGTCTGACGGGGCGATCGTGTCGGTCATGACCAGTTCGTCGAGCACCGATTTCTCAATCCGCTCCACCGCTTTGCCAGACAGGACGCCGTGGCTGACATAGGCCGAGACCGATTTTGCGCCCTGATCTTTCAGGGCTGCAGCCGCGTTCGCCAGCGTGCCGCCTGAGTCACACATGTCGTCCAGCATGATGCAGCGCTTGCCGCTGACATCACCGATAATGTTCATGACTTCCGACTTGCCGGCTTCCGGGCGGCGCTTGTCGACAATGGCGAGGTCGGCATCGTCGAGCCGCTTGGCGAGGGAGCGCGCGCGTACCACGCCGCCGACGTCCGGCGAGACGACCACGATCTTGTCCTTGCCATAGCGTTCCTTGATGTCGTCGATCATCACCGGGCTGCCGAACAGGTTATCGGTCGGGATGTCGAAGAAGCCCTGGATCTGGCCGGCGTGGAGATCGACGGTCAGGACGCGGTCGGCGCCGGCAGTCGAGATCAGGTTGGCGACCAGCTTGGCCGAGATTGGCGTGCGGCCGTCGGTTTTGCGGTCCTGACGGGCATAGCCGAAATAGGGGATGACAGCCGTGATGCGGCGGGCAGAGGCGCGGCGCAGCGCGTCCATCATGATCAGCAGCTGCATCAGATTGTCATTGGCGGGGTGCGAGGTCGACTGGATGACGAAGACGTCCTCACCGCGGACATTCTCGTCGATACGAACGAAGATTTCCTGGTCGGCGAAGGATTTCACCTCCGACCGGGTCAGTCTCATGTCCAGATAGTCGGCAATGGCTTCAGCGAGCGGGCGGTTTGCGTTGCAAGCGAGAAGTTTCATGTCGGCTCTGACCCTGTTGCCCCTGATGGCGACGCTTTTGTAACAGGGAGCGGCGAGTCGCAACCGGACTCTGGCATTGAATCCGTTTTTTTACGGCGCCAGCACAATGACTGAGGCATTTCGGCCATAGTCCGGTTCGCCCCGGTGATTGCGGCGGCGATTGGAGAAATAGCCGTCCTCCAGCGCGCAGGTATCGAGGCCGAGATCGGCGACATGGCCAATATCCATGGCGGTCAGGCTGGCCTGGCAATAGGCTGGCAGGTCGAAATGGAAGCGGTCGCCCTTGCCTGGCACGAAGAGGTATTCGCTGGCCGGGGAGGCGTCGAGGAAGATGTCGCGGAATTCCGGGCCGACTTCATAGCTCGCCTGGCCGATGGTCGGCCCGATGGCAGCGTGGATGTGCCCCGGCCGGGCGCCGAGTTCGGTCATCGAGGCGACGGTCGCCTCAAGAACACCGCCGAGCGCGCCTTTCCAGCCCGCATGCGCCGCGCCGATCACGCCCGCTTCGGCATCGGCGAACAGGACCGGCGTGCAGTCGGCCGTCAGAATGCACAGGGCGAGGCCCGGCAAAGTGGTCACCATGGCATCGGCCTGCGGGCGGTCTGTGTCCCAGGCCTCGGTGACGTGGACGACGTCTGCCGAATGGATCTGATGGCAGGAGAGCAGGGCGTCCGCCCCCATGGCCTGGCGGATGATGTCCCGGTTCTTCGCCACGGCGGCCGCATCGTCATTCGAGCCCGGCCCGGCATTGAGGCTGGCATAGAGCCCGGTCGACACACCGCCCTTGCGGCCGAAGAAACCGTGGCGGATGCCTTTCAGGCCGGACAGCCCGGGGGCGGTTTCGAAAGGGGGCGGAGCCGTATCGGTCATGCCATCAGGCGTGCTGTGCCCCGCCCGCCCTGTCAAGTTTCGGGACGTGTCGTTTATTGCCCGCTTATTGGTGGTAGGCGCTCTCGCCATGTGTGGCGGAATCGAGCCCGGCTTCCTCATCTTCCGGCGAAACGCGGAGCGGTATGACGGTGCGGATGGCGTAGAGCAGGCCAGCCGTGACCGCTGCCGAAAGGAGCGCCACCACGGTAACCCCCAGCAGCTGGACCCCGAACTGGACGAAGACCGGCTTTGACAGACCGGGCGCCAGCGGACCGAACGCAGCCAGGAAGGGCAGGGCGAGGCTGCCCAGAATGCCGCCAACACCATGCACGGCGAACACGTCGAGACTGTCGTCGATCTGCAGTTTCTGGCGGATCAGCACGACGGCGCCATAGCAGACAAAGGCGCTGGCTGCCCCGATGACGATGGCCCCGGCCGGTCCGACCGATCCCGCCGCCGGGGTGATCGTGGCAAGGCCCGCCACCATGCCGGTCGCGATGCCGACCAGCGTCGGTTTGCGGAAGCTGACCCATTCGATGCCCATCCAGACAAGCGATGCCGTGGCGGCGGATGTATGCGTCACCAGCATGGCGCGGGCGGCGTCTCCATTGGCGCCTAGGGCGGAGCCGGCATTGAAGCCGAACCAGCCGACCCACAGCATGGCTGCGCCCAGCATGACGAAGCCGGGGCTGTGCGGGGGATGCATGTCTTTCGGGAAATGGGCCCGCTTGCCGATGATCAGGGCAAAGACGAGTGCCGAGACGCCCGCTGTCGTGTGGACCACGATGCCGCCGGCGAAGTCGATCACGCCCATGCCGGCGAGCCAGCCGCCGCCCCAGACCCAGTGCGCGGCAGGCGCGTAGCAGAGCAGCAGCCACAGCGCACAGAAGACCAGCATGGCGCCGAAATTCACCCGTTCCACAAAAGCGCCCACGATCAGCGCCGGGGTGATGATCGCAAAGGTCATCTGGAACATCATGAAGAGCGGCTCAGGGATGGACTGGCCGTCCAGCGGTGCGGCGGTGACACCTGCGGCAAAGGATTTCGCGAAACCGCCAATGATGCCGCCTTCGCCCGGCCCGAAGGCGAGGGAATAGCCGCAGATGAGCCAGACGAGGCTCATCAACGCGGCGATCGCCATGCATTGCATCAACACCGAGAGCAGGTTCTTGGCCTGGACCAGGCCGCCATAGAACAGGGCGAGGCCCGGCAGGGTCATGAACAGGACGAGCGCCGTCGCGGTCAGGATCCAGGCCGTGTCACCCGAACTGGTCACACTGTCGGCAAAGGCTGGCACGGAAAATACCGCGCACAGCAGCGAGAGCACGCCGAAGCGCGCCGCAATTGATTTGAACCCCAATGTCAGCTCCCTCACTTAGTTCACGCGCGTGAACTTGCCCTCCACTCGCGTCTATTGGTTTTCTGACAAAACAGGATGCGGGTCTGCCTGCCCGCCAAGCAATTTGGGTTAACCCCTCGCGAACAGCGTCAATATTGCCCAAAAACTGGGCGCACAGGCACCGGTAATGTACAAATATCGAGCACTTCTGGCGGCGTATTCACAAAGGCACTGATCGAAGAATAATCGCGTTTGCTGTCTTTCAAGGCGTCCCAGTCGGGGCTTGGCGTCTTCATGACCTCAAAAGCCGGGCGGGTGTCCGCGGGCATATCGGCAGCAACATGGGCGGCGATGATCCTGTTCGGAGCCAGTTTGTCGTCGCGGGCTTCCGCAGCTTCAGCGGCCAGCTGCTTGTTTTCGCCAAACAGAACCTCTGTCTCCTCCGGCGTGGCAGGTGCCACCCGGGCGAGGCGGTTCACCGTGTCCATGCCGGAAATTACGCGGCCGACGACCGTATAATTCCGGTCGAGATAGCGGCGCGGCAGGAGAGGAATGTAGATTTCGGTGACGGCCGTGTCCGGCCCTTCATCACGCGCCATGCCGATGGCGCCGGGGCAGTTCAGCAGCCATTCTGTTCCCTGCGACCGGCCAGCAGGCATGCCCATGCGGTGGCCAACTTCCGGGGCGAAGAGGTCGGCGCTGCCAAGCGGGTCGAAGCCCGCCTCGCTGGTTTCGCGTTCGGCTTCCAGCGGCAGGCGTGGCCTGTCCTTCAGGCGTTCGTCGAACTCCCGGCCGGCCTGTGCCACATGCGTTTCGACCACGCGGTAGAAATATTCGCCGTCGAAATAGCCGGTCCGCACCGCTTCGCGCAGCGCGGCCGTGTTGGCAGGCGCAGCTTCCGGGAACAACTCCATATAGATGACGCCGTTCTGGCCGAGATCGAACAGGAGCAGATTCTCCGGATCGACCGGGCGCCAGGCACTGTCTTCCTCTGCGGGCGCGGGCTCCGGAACGGTTTCCGCGGGCGCGTTCTGGCAGGCAGCGATCAGGGCGAAGACGGGGATCAGGCGTTTCAGCATGGGCCGAGTGTTGGCGGGGAAGGGGCCCGGAGGCAAGCGAATATGAAGGGACGGAATAGTTGCTGCGCAGGCTATGCCAGGTAGGATCACCCCCATGCTTCGCACAGAGATTTCCCGCCCGCCACTCCCTGCCATCCCGATTGAGGGCGGCTGTCATTGCGGCGCGGTGCGCTACCGGATCACGGCCCGGCCGAAGGCGGTGAACGCCTGCCATTGCGACGACTGCAAGCGCCTGTCGGGGGCGACGTTCGGGGTCTATCTGCATGTGCCAAAGGACGCGCTGGCGGTGACTTCCGGCACGTTCGACGTTTTCCGGCGGACAGGCGGCAGCGGGCACACGATCCCGATTGAGCGCTGCCGGGCGTGCGGCACACGGATGTGGCACCTGCCGGAAGCCGCACCGGACCTCGTGATCCTCTGCGCCGGTACGCTGGACGACGCGTCCTGGGCCGTCCCGACGTCTCACATCTTCACCGAAGAAGCCGCCCGGGACGCCGTCGCGGCGAATGACGCCCTCGTCATCGAAGCCTTCAACTCCACCCGGCAGGCGCTCTGGGCGCATTTCGATCAGATCTACTCGACCTGATCGGTGTAGGCGCCTTGTTCGAAGGCTTCAGCGAGTTTGAATCGCTGGATCTTGCCGGAGCCGGTGAGGGGCCAGTCGTCGACCCAGATCCAGTAGGCAGGCGTCTTTTGCGGTGAGAGACGCTCACGGATGAACTGCTTCAGTTCCGCATCCGTCGGGTGCGGCTTTGAATTGCCGCGCATGAAGCAGGCGACCTGTTCGCCCCATTTCTCGTCCGGGATGCCGACAATGGCAATTTCTGAAATGGCTTCGTGTTCCAGCAGGGCGTTTTCGATTTCGGCCGGGAAGAGGTTCTCCCCGCCGCGGATGATCATCTCCTTCACCCGGCCGGTGATCTTCACATAGCCGCGTGCGTCCATCCGGCCGAGATCGCCGGTGTGCAGCCATTTCTCTTCATCGATGGTGGCGGCCGTAGCCTCCGGATTGTCATTGTAGCCGAGCATGACGGAATAGGCGCGGGCACAGATTTCGCCTTGTTCATCCACCGGCACGACGCTGTTGGTGATCGGGTCGCGGATCGAGATTTCCGTATACGGCACAGGCTGGCCGATGGTTTGCGTCAGGTCCGTCTCGTCGTCCTCATACCAGGCCTGGGTCAGGGCAGGGGAGGTTTCCGTCTGGCCGTAGATGATCTGGATCGGCGCGCCGAAGACTTTGCGGGCCTTGCGGCAAAGCTCAGGCGGCACCATCGACCCGCCCGACATGATGCGGCGGGTCGACGAGACATCGCGCCCGCTCTTCTCCACTTCCTCGATCAGGGCGACCAGCATGGTCGGGACGCCGAGGATGAATTTGGTGCGCTCGCGTTCCATCACTTTCACGACCATGGCCGGATCGAACATCGGCGCCAGCAGCAGGGTCGCCCCGACGCCGAGGCCGCCCAGTACGAGAATGGCGCAGCCCGTCGTGTGGAACAGGGGCATATGGTGCACGAAGACATCGCCCTGGTTCACGCCGGCGCGCTTCATGGCTTCGATGCCATTCAGGACGAGGCCATTGTGGTGGAGCAGGGCGCCCTTGGGAAAGCCGGTCGTGCCGGACGTGTACTGGATCTGCGTCGGGTCGAGCGGGTGCGGCGTGCGAAGTTCACCCTTGTTTTCGCCATCGAACAGCGCGGTGTGATCGGTCAGGAGGATCCTGTGGCGGATCGCCGGGATCTCGTTGCACACTTCATCTGCGATCTTCTGCATCGGATTGCCCCGGAAATCGGCGACATAATAAATTGCTTCGGAGCGGGACTGTTCGAGTACGTATTTCAGTTCGCGCTTCTGATAGGCGGGGTTCACCGTAACCAGCGTGACCCCAGCGAGACCACAAGCCAGTTCCAGCAGGACCCATTCGGGCACGTTGTTGGCATAGGCCGCCACGCGGGCGCCTTCCTCGTGGCGGCTGGCGAGCGCGCGGGCGAGGCGTTCGGCATCGAAGAGAAGGTCCTTGTAGGACCAGGTGCGCAGGACGGCGCCGTCATAGTCCAGCGCTTTCAGGGCGGGCTGGTCCGGATGGCGGGCCGTGGAGGCGCGCAGCATGTCGCCGATTGTCCGGGGGGCCGGTTCCGGGCCTCCATGGGCTGGAAAATAGGATTCCGTCAGCGAAACCTGGTACATGCGTGCCTCCCAACACTTATTCTGTATGGGAGACTACAGGCAAAATTTCAGGGCCGCTATGGGGCTAAACCGGCGCAGGCACGGCAGATTCGCCTAGTAGGCGTAATGCCCGCGGCGGCGCAGGTATCCGGCCATGCGGGAGCGCTTGTCGTCCAGATCGTCCTCGATGATCGACGGGATCAGGAAGAAGTCCAGGAACCACCAGACAAAGCCCACAAGGATGAAATAGGACAGGATCTGCAGAATGGCGCTGATCGGCTTGCCCAGATAGAACCGGTGGGCCGACACGAAGCCGAGAAAGAACCAGAGCAGATAGGCCGCACCCGCGCTTTTGCGCTCATTGGCAACGCGTTGCTCGATCAGGATCATGTCATCGGTTGAAAGGCTCATGGCCCGGGGTCTCCTTCTTATCGAATAACAATATATGTTATCCTCCGCGGGATTCCAAGGGCAGCGCGTAATGGACGCCTGAATTTTTTCGCAGGATCACGAAAACCCTTGGCAGGCCGGACTTCCCGGCGCTTTCTGAGAAGCTGGGACAACATCGGGTTTCAGGGGAGACGAAATAATGAGGATTCAAAAGAGCATTGGTGTCGCGATCCTTTGTGCAGGGCTTTTCATGGCGGCGGCCTGCACCACTGTGGCTGAGCCGGAAACGGCCGAGGCACAGGTACCCAAGGCCTATCTGATTGCCGAAATCGAGGTGGTGAACCCGGAGCCCTACAAAGAATATGTGGCGGCGGCCGGGCCGATCGTGGCGGCGTATGGCGGCAAGTATCTCGTACGCGGCGGCGCAACCGAAGCGCTGGAGGGCGCTCCACCGGCTGGCCGCATGGTTGTCGTGGAGTTTCCGAGCATGGCGGAAGCAAAGCGCTTCTATGACTCGCCGGAATATACAGACGTCCGGCAGGGGCGCATCGAGAACGCGATTTCCCGCTTCATCCTGGTGGAAGGCCCGGCCCCCTGATGCAGCATCTTCCTTTCGGTTCGGTGTCCTGCTAAGCGCCGCGGATGTATCAGATCTCGGCAAGAGGCGCGCGGGCGCCGGTGGAAGCAGCATGGGATGCCCTGGCCTGGGCAGACCCGTCGCCTGCGGGCGCAGTGGACTGCAAGGAAGATGGACGGGGCGTCTGGCGCCTCGATGCTTTCGCGGAGACTCAGGAAGAGGCGGACGCGTGCGTCGCCATCATCTCCGAGACGAGTCCGGAGCTGAATGCGCGGGTGGAAGAAGTGATCGAGCGCGACTGGGTGACGATGTCACTCGAAGGTCTGCCGCCGGTCTCGGCTGGTCCGTTCTTCGTCGCCGGTAGTCATGCCATAGCACGGCATGCTCCGGGTAAGATCGCAGTGCTGATCGAGGCTGGTCCGGCTTTCGGCACAGGCCATCATGGCACGACGCTTGGCTGCCTGCTGGCGCTGGACGATGTGCGCCGCCGCCGCGCCATCGGGAAAGTGCTGGATCTCGGCACCGGCTCCGGCGTGCTGGCGATCGCCGCCCTGAAGGCCGGGGCGACCATGGCGCTCGGCACCGATATTGACTTCGACAGCGTGACCGTGGCGAACGAAAACGCAAAGAAAAACAATGTCACCGGCTTCACGGCGATGCATGTCACCGGCGCGCGGCATCCGCGCATCCGGCAGGCGGCGCCCTACGATACGGTGTTTGCGAACATCCTGATGAAACCGCTGATCGGTCTTGCACCGGAAATTGCGCGCCTCACGGCGCCCGGTGGCACGATCATCCTGTCAGGCCTGCTGCACCATCAGGCTGGGCAGGTGCGCCAGGCCTTCGAAGGCCACGGCATCCTGTTCGATCGCCGCATCCGCCAGGATGGCTGGTCAACCCTCGTCATGCGCCAGCAGGGCTGAAGCGGGACCGGGGAAGACCGCCTCCAGATTTTCGGGCAGGGCCAGCTCCCATTGGTCCTGCATGTGGCCTGCCGGGTACCAGTGCGTCTCGACGTGGTATCCGGCGGCTGACAGGTTTTCCGCACTGAACTTTGCACTGCGAAGGAAGCGGGGCTCATAATAACCCGCGCTGATGCGGAAAGTGGCGGCATCTTCGCTGGGCGCAGGAGGCGGCGCTTCGATCCCATCAGACCCCGGCGACATCGGCCAGGCATGCGCGAAAATGTCGGGCCGCCGGAACCCGGCATTCAGTGCAAAGCCTCCGCCGCTGGACATGCCTGCAATGACCCGCTGCTGACGGTCACGGCTCGCCCCGAATTCAGTCTCGGCCCAGGGCAGTACCGTCTCGATCACGAAGTCCAGATGTGCGTCAAACCGGGAAGGGGGATGTCCATCCAGATCGGAAGGCAGGTAGTCTATATTTCTAATGTCGCTGCCAAGGTCGCTGCGGTCTTCGACGATTCCCAGCTGGCCGCTGACAAGTCCCACAATGAGCACAGGCGAGATCTGGCCCGAATCCATAAAAGGTTCGATGATCCGGGCCCAGAAGGGGAGTTCTTCTCCGTCTGCCAGCACGAGAACAGGAAGGGGTGCTCCGGTTTCGGGAACGTTGGGCCGATACACGAAGAGGCGCCGGGTTTCGCCGAGTTGCGGGCTGTAGAGTTCGTGCCGTGAAAGTGTACCGCTGAGATCCGGCTTGGGCACCGGCGCTGGCCTTGCGTCCGGGCCACGCCATTTAAGCAAATTGTCCTCGGCAGTTCCTGGCCGGGGAGGCGCCGCGAACTGCATGAGCATGCCGGATTGCAGGTCTTTCAGGCGTAGCCGGCTGACCCAGGTTCTTTCATCGCCGAGATGGCGCCAGTTCAGATCCTGAAGGGAGCAGCATGTGAAGGGGGGCTGGCCGTCCGAAAGCTGAAACAGGGTAAGGGTCTCACCACTGGCCTCAAGCGCGATTTGTTTTCCTGCCAGCCGCGCCTTTGCTTCGGGGAGGGGCACATCATCTGTCGGAAGTGAGCAGGCGGCTCGGACCGCATCGAGGGTTTGCAGGTGGATAATATTGTCGGTGGTGCCAGTCAGCGCCGCGATGTCTGCGCAATAGGTGTTGGTGTCTACCATGTGTCGCGTGATGGTTTCCGGGGTTGTCTCACCTGAGAACTGCTCTGGCTGACCGGTCTGGCAGGCGGCGAGGCAAACAGGAATAAGTACCGCCAACGCGGTCACTTTCAGTTTCATACGTCACACCACCCTGTCCAGCTTCTCTCTTAGGTAGGGTAACGATTCCTCCTGTAAGACGAAAATAAATTCCCGGACAGATCTCCAAATAAAAATCTCCCGCCGCATCCCAGGGAGGATGGGCGGGAGAAGTGTACGCTACACTAAGGGGTGGGCCTGCTCAGGAGGAGGTGAGGAAGCAGGCCCCAGGGATAATCAGGCGTGCGCGGCGCGGCGTGCCCAGCGGGCCATGCGGCGAGCCAGGATACGCGGACGGTTCACCGGCATCTGCACGGCTTCGCCGGCAATGATGGCGCGGGTGAGTTCGTTGACTTCCGAACCGCGAATTTCGGCGGTGTCGGTGCGGGCGGAAGTCGCCAGGTCGGTATTCATCAGTTTTGCTTTCGTTGTTCTTGCAATTTTATTTGTACGTTCTTTTTCCGAACCCATGCTTTCAGGGAGAATGACTTCGGAGGGCGCCATATAGGCCTCCGAGGTAAACAAAAAAGAGGGGGAATCGTTAAATATGCATGCTGAAATGCATGGCTCAAATGCGCTTTCCTCGGGGCAGGCGCAGCGGTAAGACTCCGGCATGAGACAGACCTTCGATATCAAGGGCGGCCCCCAGGATGGGCGCGCGCACCTTCCGCTGCTCCGCAAGGAGCTTGGCAATATGGGCCTCGACGGCTTTTACGTGCCGCATGACGACGAATACCAGAACGAGTACCTGCCGGACGCAAATGAACGTCTGGCCTGGGTATCGGGCTTCACCGGCTCGTTCGGCTCGGCCTTTGTGTTCACCGACAAGGCCGTGATCTTCGCCGATGGCCGCTACACGATCCAGGCGGCCGACCAGACCGATCCGGAACTGTGGGAACGTCAGGCGATTCCGGAACCGGGCGCCTTCGGCTGGCTCGCGAAGCAGAAACTCTCCGGCAAGACGGTCGGCTATGATCCGCGCCTGATGAGCCCGAACGATGTGACGCTGCTGCAGGCGGCCGCCAGGAAAGCCGGCGCCACGCTGGTCTCCGTGGATGAGAACCCGATCGACAAGGCCTGGGCAGACCGCCCGCCGCAGCCGATGGCGGAAGTTGCGCCTTATCACGTGAAATATGCCGGCGTTGCGCATGACGAGAAGCGCGCGGAGATTGGCAAGGCACTGGAAGAAGACGGCATCGATGCGGCCGTGCTGACCTCGCCCACGTCGCTGGCCTGGGCATTCAACATAAGAGGCGGGGACGTGATGTGCACGCCGCTGCCGCTCGGCCGCGCGATCCTGCACAAGGACGGTACGGCAGACCTTTTCCTCGACGAGGCGAAGGTCTCGCCGAAGCTGCGCAAGCATCTCGGCAACACGGTCACCGTCCGTCCCCTGTCGGAAATCGATGAAGGACTGGGGGAGCTCGCCGGCAAGACGGTCAGCCTCGATCCGGATCTCGCTTCGGCCTGGTTCTTCGATACGGTCGAGGCCGCAGGCGGCAAGATCGTGCGCCAGCGTGACCCGGTGGCCCTGCCGCGCGCCTGCAAGAACGAAGCAGAGATCAAGGGCACGACCGCTGCGCATATTCGTGACGGGGTGGCCGTGACGCGGTTCCTGCACTGGCTCGATACCGAAGCGCAGAGCGGCAAGGTCACGGAGATTGAGGCCGCGATCCGGCTTGAGAATTTCCGGGATGAAAATGACTCCCTGAAAGACCTGTCTTTCCCGTCTATTTCCGGCGCCGTGGAGCATGGCGCGCTGCCGCACTATCGCGTGTCGGAAGCCTCCGACCGGACGCTGGAGCTCGGCTCGCTCTACCTGATCGATTCCGGTGGTCAGTATCCGGATGGGACGACGGACATCACCCGTACCGTGCCGATCGGTGAACCGACGGCTGACATGATCCGCCACTATACGCTGGTGCTGAAAGGCCATATCGCGCTGGCAGCCGTGCGCTTCCCGCAAGGCACGACAGGCACGCATCTGGATGTCCTGGCGCGCCATGCATTGTGGCAGGCCGGGCTCGACTACCAGCACGGAACGGGCCATGGCGTTGGCGTGTATCTCGGTGTGCATGAAGGCCCGCACCGGATTGCCAAGGCGTGGAACGATGTGCCCCTGATGCCTGGCATGATTGTCTCGAACGAGCCCGGGTATTACCGGGAAGGGCAGTACGGCATCCGCATCGAGAACCTGCAATATGTTACGCCCGCCGCGCCCATCGAGGGCGGCGAGATCGACATGCTGGGCTTCGAAAACCTCACCTTCGCTCCGCTTAGCAGAGACCTGATCGACGTGAAGCTGCTGACGAAGGAAGAGCGCAAATACGTCAACGACTATCACAAGCAAGTCTGGAAACTGCTGAACCGCAAACTGCCGGACGATGTAAAAGCCTGGCTGAAAGAGGCCACGAAGCGGATCTAGACGGCGTAGTAGATAATGGTTTTGAGTGCCGGGTTTTCGATAACCTGAAGGGCGACATATTCGTATTTCGTCCTCCCGCCGCCTGGCGGGTAGAGCGTCTTGCGCCCGGCACCCCCAACCTTGATGCCATGCTGGCCCCACCATTTTGCGAATAGCGGGCTCTCTGCCTGAAGCCGGCCCGTCAGCTTCACGAAGCGCGGATCGGCCGCGTTTACATCGTGGATGGGCCTGAATTCAGCCAGCATGCGCTTGGCTTCAGATTCCCAGCCCGTGCCGAACAGCTTGCGCGAGGCGGGGCGGAGGAACATGCCGATAAAGACATTCCTGTCTGCGTCAGCAAAATCGCCGAACCCGAACAAGGCATCTGCTGCAAGATTCCAGTGCAGCACATCGCCCAATTTATTCGTGACATAAGCTGGCTGTGTTAGCCGATCAGTCATGCGCTGGACAGTAGGCGGAACAGTTTCGTCCGTGCTGTCCAGGGGTGGAGAAATGCCGGAGAGGGCATAGAGATGGGCGGTCTCGACCATGTCGAGCCGCAAGGCCCTGGCAATCGCGTCAACGGTCTGCCGGGATGGGCGAACCGGACGGCCCTGTTCCAGCCGGATGTACCAGTCAACGGAAATGTCTGCGAGCTCGGCCACTTCGTCACGGCGAAGCCCCGGGGTGCGGCGCCTGCCGCCCTCAGGCAGGCCGAGTGCCTCCGGCCGGATCGACTCACGCCGGGAGCGGAGGAAGCGGCCAAGTTCGTTGCGGGCATGGCGGGGAGGGGTGGGCGTCGTCGTTTGCATCTCAGGGTGGGCTTATTTTATCCTACGATAATCCTAGTCCTGTTTGTGGTGTGATGTTCACCCTAGTCTCGACAAACGATCCGTCAACTGCGGGTCGAGCGAGAAAGGAAAATCCCATGCCAATGATTCAAGTCTGGATGCGTTCCGGGAAAAACAAGGCCTACAGGGCGGCTGTATCGGCAGGCATCCATCAGGCGATGATGTCGGTCATGAACCTGCCGGAAGACGATTATTTCCAGGTCACGCACGAACTGGAAAAAGAAGAGAACTATATCTTTGACCCGAACTATTTCGGTATGCCGCGCAGTCCGGACTTCCTGATGATCCGGCTGTCGTTCAATGCCCGCCCGGCCGCTGTGAAACAGCGCCTGTTCGAGACGATTGCGGACAATCTCGTGAAATCTCCCGGCCTGCGCCGCGAGGACCTCGGCATGTCGATTGTCGAAACGACTTTTGAGAACTGGTGGGCCCATGGCCGCCGCGTCGACAAAGAGACAGGCACGGATGAGCGGATGAGTGGGGGCAGCTAACCTTTCGCTAGAACGCCCGCTCTCTCCCGGTCCATTCGATGAACTGGCCTGTGCGGGCGAGGGTCAGTCCGTCTGCAACATTGATGATGCCGCGGGCGACTTCTGTCGGCTTGAGGGTCGCGGTTGGCCCGCCCATGTCGGTCTGAACCCAGCCTGGATCGATCAGGCAGACCGCGATGCCTTCCGGGGCAAGGTCAGTTGCTAGACCCTGCATGACCTTGTTCACCGCCGCCTTCGAGGCCCGGTAGGCGATCCGGTCCGATGCGGCATAGCCCATCCACGACATCTGGCTGGAAACGGTCAGGATACGTCCATTGTCCGATTTCCGGATATTCGGAAGGAAAGCCTGCGCGACGGCCAACGGCGCGAGCGTGTTGATCTCCAGCGTCCGGGCGAAGCCGTCAAAATCCATGTTCAGCGTCGTCTGGTCCGCATCTGGCGGACCGATGGTGCCGGCATTGTTGATCAGGATGTCGATGGGTGCGTCGAGCGTTGCCGCCGCCGATTTGACGGCGGCGCGGTCGGTCACGTCGAAAACGAGCGGTGTGAAGCCGGAGCCCAGTTCCGCAGCCGTCTGCTCTGCCTGCGCTTCGGTGCGCACGCTGCCATAGACCTGCCAGCCCTTGTTCAGGGCTTCCCGGGCCAGGTGAAAGCCGATGCCGCGATTTGCGCCGGTGATGAGGAGGGTGGTCATGTCAAAGGAGTCCCAATTGCGTGAGCGCATCCTGCACGCCGTCGAACCGGGGGCGGATGTCGTCTCCGATATGGGCATGGGTGGGGATGTAGAACAGACCGAGGTCCAGTCCTTTCAGCGCGATTTCAGCGCAGCGATCCGGCATGATGACGCCCATGTCCGGCGGGAGATCTTTCGGGTCTGGTAAATTGCGCGAGATCAGGGGTGTGTAGACGGCGCCGGGCATCAGGACGTGCACATCCATGAGGTCCCCGCCCAATTCCTCCTTCAGCCATTCGGCCATGATCAGCACGCCATGCTTGCTGGCCCCATAGGCGCCGAGGCGGCTACGCCTTACGGCCTGCGGCAGGCTGAGGGAGTTCTCTGATCCTGTGATCATCAGCCGTCCGCGCGCGCCGGAACCCGCGAGCCCCGCGCCATAGGCCTGCGCAATGCGGAATGGTGCGAACATGTTCACGGCGAAGAGGGTCATTGCGTCCGCGCCGAAATCCTCTTCCATCATTTTCTTGCGCCGCCCGAAGCCGGCATTGGCGCAGATCAGGTCCAGCTGGCCTTTCCAGCCGAAAGCGTCCTTCACGAGGGCCGCGGGCGCGTCAGGCTCCGACAGGTCGCAGGGAAGTGCGAGACCGGGATGCGGCAGGCGGGCTGCGACCTCTTTGGCGAGATCGGCCTGTTTATCAGCCACGATGACATGTGCTCCGCGTTCGCTCAGCTGTTTCGCCAGCGCTTCGCCGATGCCTGACGCCCCGCCGGTGACCAGTGCCACTTTGCCTTTGTAATCGATCATGCTTGCGGCCTCCCTGAATTGCGCCTTTTTAGCAGGCTATACCGAAAGCGGGTCAGGGCAGAGGGCTCTCAGAAAAACTGTCCGTGCAGATTCCATTTGTTCTGTTTTTGTTCTCGTGATAGGACCGCACTCCGTAGAGTTGGGAGTGTGTCCATGATCCTTGCTTTGTCCATTCGTGATTTCGTGCTGATCGATCGTCTCGATATTGAGCCCGGATCCGGCTTCACCGCACTGACCGGGGAAACCGGGGCGGGCAAATCCATCATTCTCGATGCCTTGGCGCTGACGCTGGGCGCGCCAGCCGACCGGGCCTTGATCCGGGCCGGGGCAGAGCAGGCGAGCGTCGCGGCGGAGTTTGCCGCTTTGCCGGGCCATCCAATCTGGGATGTGCTGGCCGAGCATGGCTTCGAGGCAAGCCCCGACGAGACGCTGACCCTGAAGCGTGTCGTGCGCGCCAGTGGCCCGGCGCGGGCCTTCATCAATGACCAGCCCGTCAGCGCCGCCCTGCTGGCCGAAGCGGGCGAGACGCTGGTGGAAATCCATGGACAGCACGCTGCCTCGGCGCTGATGCGGCCGTCGTCGCACCGTAAGCTGCTCGACCTGTTCGCGGGCAATGAAGCCTTGCTGGACGCCTGTGCTGAAGCGCATGCCGCCCGGCTTGCCGCGCTTGAGACCCGGGAGCGGCTGGAGTCCGAAACCGAAGAAGCCCTGCGCACGCGGGAGTGGCTGGCTGGCGCCGTGGAGGAACTGGGCGCGCTGGCCCCACAGGCCGGGGAGGCGGGTAGTTTGACGGAAACCCGCACACGGCTGATGCAGTCCGAACGAGTGACGGAAGCCATTGCCGAAGCTGAAGAGGCCCTTGCCGATGCCGAGATCGAGACGGCCCTCTCCAAAGCTTCCCGCGCAGCTGAGCGTATCTGCCGCCTGCCGGGCTTTGACGGGGCTGACCATCCACTGGCCCATGCCGCCCGTGCAGCGGCCGAAGCGCTGGAGCGCGCTCTGATCGAAACGGGGGAGGCCGAGGCAGCGATTGCGGCGCTGGAAAGCCTGGTCGAGCACGACACAAGCGCGCTGGAGTCTGCCGAAGCGCGGCTCTTCGCGCTGCGCGCCGTGGCCCGCAAGCATATGGTCGACCCGGACCTGTTGCCGGATGTGCTGGAGACGCTGCAGGAACGGCTGAATCTGGTCGAGGCAGGCGAGGATGCCCTGATCCGTGCGAGGAAAGCTGAAAGCGCTGCCAATGCGGCCTGGCACGCAGCGGCCGAGAAATTGACTGTGGCGCGCAAGGCCGCAGCGTGCCAGCTGGAAAAGGCCATTGTGAAAGAACTCGCGCCCCTCAAACTCGGCCGGGCGGTGATCCGCGTCTCTGTCACCCCGCTTGGCGATGACGGCGGTGCGCATGGCGCCGACCGGGTGGAATTCGATGCTGAGACCAATCCCGGCGCAGGCTTCGGCCCGCTTCGCAAGATTGCCTCGGGTGGGGAACTTGCGCGGGTCTCGCTGGCCTTGAAATGCGCCCTCGCCGAAGCAGGCAGCGCAGGTACTCTGATCTTCGACGAG
This sequence comes from Hyphomonas jannaschiana VP2, assembly GCF_000685215.1. Lineage (GTDB taxonomy): Bacteria > Pseudomonadota > Alphaproteobacteria > Caulobacterales > Hyphomonadaceae > Hyphomonas > Hyphomonas jannaschiana. The sequence continues at coordinate 37,410 of NZ_ARYJ01000008.1, read as the reverse complement.
GCGGATCAGGGTGTTGGTGGCGCGGTGGCTGCGGCCATCGGTGAGCGGCTGATCCGGCTTGGCCGGACGCGTCAGGTCTTCGCCATCACGCACAGCCCTCAGGTCGCCGCCGCCGCGCGGTCGCAGTGGCTTGTGGAAAAGGGCAGGGGCAAGTCTGGTGGCACGCGCCTGCGCGGGCTAGATGAGTCGGACAGGCAGGAAGAAATTGCCCGCATGTTGTCCGGCGCCGAGATTACCGAAGAGGCGCGGGCAGCCGCCGGGAGGCTGTTGGAGGATGTATGAGCGAGGCGACCCCGGTCGAGGAATTGACGCGCGAAGAGGCTGCGGTCGAACTTGAACGTCTGGCCGGTCTGATCGCCGAGGCCGACGCGGCGTATTATCAGGAAGATGCCCCGCTGATGACGGATGCGGAGTATGATGCTGCACGCCTGCGCAATGCGGCGATCGAGGCCCGGTTTCCTGACCTGAAGCGTGAAGACAGCCCATCAGACCGGGTGGGCGCCACCGCACATGAGGGCTTCGCCAAGGCCGCCCATGCTGCGCCCATGCTGTCGCTCGACAATGCGTTCTCGGATGAGGATGTCAGCGACTTCGCGGACCGGATCCGGCGCTTCCTTGGTCTCGGCGCTGAGGAAGAGGTTGCCATCACGGCGGAGCCGAAAATTGACGGCCTCTCCCTCAGCCTCACCTATGAGAAGGGAAGGCTGAAACGCGCGGCGACGCGCGGGAATGGCGAAGTGGGCGAGGACGTCACTGCCAATGCGCGGACGCTGGACGACATTCCCGAAAACCTGTCCGGCAAGGGCTGGCCGGACATGATCGAGATCCGTGGCGAGGTCTACATGACCAAGCAGGATTTCGCGGCCCTGAATGCGCGCGAAGAGGCGGCCGGCAGGAAGGTTTTCGCCAATCCGCGCAACGCCGCCGCCGGCAGCCTGCGGCAGCTGGATGTCGAGGTGACGAAATCCCGCCCGCTCCGCTTCTTCGCTTATGCCTGGGCGGCCGAAAGCGCAGCCTTTGCCGAGACCCAGCATGAGGCCGTGCAGAAGTTCGCGGACTGGGGATTTTCGATCAACCCCATGATGATCCGTGCCGGAACGGTCGAGGAATTGCTGGGCGCTTATCGCGACATCGAAGAACAGCGCGCCGACCTGCCTTATGACATCGATGGCGTAGTCTACAAGGTAGACCGGCTGGACTGGCAGCAGCGGCTGGGTTTTGTGAGCCGCGCGCCGCGCTGGGCCATCGCGCACAAATTCCCGGCGGAGAAGGCGACGACGGAACTGCTGAATATTGAAATTCAGGTTGGCCGCACCGGCTCGCTGACGCCGGTCGCGCGGTTGCAGCCGGTGACGGTCGGCGGCGTGGTCGTCTCGAACGCTACACTGCACAATGAAGACGAGATTGCCCGTCTTGGCGTAAAGCCGGGCGACACGGTCGAGATCCAGCGCGCGGGCGATGTGATCCCCCAGGTCCTCCGTGTCGTGAAGGATGGGGGCGGGAAACCCTGGCAGATGCCGCACCAGTGCCCGATCTGCGGCTCGGACGCGGTGCGCGAGATTGATGCCAAGGGGGAAGAGGATGTGCGCCGGCGCTGTACTGGCGGTCTCGTCTGCCCCGCGCAGGCGGTGGAACGGTTGAAGCATTTCGTTTCCCGCAAGGCGCTCGATATTGATGGTCTTGGGGCAAAGCAGATCCAGCTTTTCCATGAGAAAGGCGTGCTGAAAGGGCCGCAGGATATATTCCGGCTTGCTGATGCGATTGAAGCTGCGGGCCTGCCGCCGCTGGAAGAGTGGGAAGGCTTCGGCAAAGTCTCTGCGAAGAAACTGCTGGATGCTATCGACGCGCGCCGGACGGTCCCGTTTGCGCGCTTCCTGAATGGGCTGGGTATCCGCCATGTCGGGCAGACCACGTCGCAACTTTTCGCGAGGACCTTCCTGAAATGGGATGTGTTCTGGGCGAATGTTGTCTCCGCCGCCGAAGAGGGGGAGAGCAGCGAGGCCTGGGAGGCGCTGGCCGGCATCGACGGCATTGGCGCCACGGCGGTCAACGCGCTCTGCGATTTCGAGCGTGAAGTGCACAATCGTGAGATGCTGGAGGCCCTGCTATCTAAGCTGACAATTCAGGACGAAGCCAAAGCGGCCTCTGACAGTCCGGTTGCGGGCAAGACAATCGTCTTCACCGGAACACTGGAGCGCATGACGCGGGATGAGGCCAAGGCGCGTGCCAGTGCATTGGGCGCGAAAGTCTCAGGGTCGGTGTCTGCCAAGACGGACCTTTTGGTCGCCGGTCCGGGCGCCGGATCCAAGCTCAAAAAAGCTCAGGACCTCGGTGTGCAGACGATGACCGAGGATGAATGGTTTGACCTGATCGGTGGCTGATACGGCCTATTTGCCGCCTGGGATCAGCTTCTGCAGCAGCGTGCGTTTGGGCGCCGAGGTATCCATCATGATGCCTTCCGACGTCATGAGCTGGTAAGCCATCCTGTACCAGTCAGAGTCCGGATAGTTGTAGCCTAGCGTCGCAGCCGCTTCGGTGGCCTGCGGGCGCATACCGAGCGAAAGATAGGCCTCGACGAGACGGTAGAGCGCTTCTTCGGAGTGGGACGTCTCGTCATACTCCTTCACCACCGTGCGGAACCGGTTGATCGCTGCCAGCGTCTGGTTGGACCGCAGGTACCAGCGGCCGACTTCCATCTCCTTGCCAGCCAGCTGGTCATTGACCATGTCCAGCTTCACCTGCGCGTCGCGGGCATATTTGCTGTCGGGGAAACGGCGCAGCACGTCCTGCAGTGAGGCCTTGGTTTGCACGGTCATACCCTGGTCGCGGCCGACATCGACGATCTGCTCAAACTGGCTGATGGCGATCAGGTAATAGGCGTAGGCCGCTTCAGAGCCACCCGGATGCAGCGAGATATAACGCTGGGCAGCTGAGATGGTCTCGTCATAGTCATGGCGCTGGTAGTGAGCGTAGGCCGTCATCACCATCGCCTTGCGGGCCCATTCGGAATAGGGGTGCTGGCGCTCGACTTCGTTGAACAGCAGGATTGCCGTTTCGTAGTCATGCTGATCCAGCTCACGACCTGCCTGATTGTAGAGCTGTTCGACCGGGCGTTCGACATAGGCCAGTTCGCGCTGGCGCTTTTCCCGGTTCTGGCAGGCGGTGAGGCTGACAGCCACGGCAATCAGGGCGAGGGCGAGGGGCTTGGCAGGCTTCATGGGCTCTGGCGCGCTTTCTGAAATTCTTGACGCTTTTGATTAGCGCGAACCCGGCCTGTTTTCCAAGGAACTTTCACAGGCTGTATACCTTGTTCAGGCCCGGAATGCGGCCCGGCCCGACAAGTGTTGCGAGCTTTTAATGCGGGGGTCGAAGCCGGCGGCCTAGATCGCGGCCCCGGCGCGTACGGCCTGCGAGACGAGATCGGTGTCTGCGTCGCTTTCCCAGCACCAGGCTTCCGGGGTCTCCAGCAGCTTGCGGACCAGCTTGTTGTTGAGGGCGTGGCCGGGCTGTACCGCATCATAAGCGCCGGCGATCGGCGCCCCGGCCAGCATCAGGTCGCCCACGGCGTCCAGCATCTTGTGGCGGACGAACTCATCCTCGATGCGCAGGCCTTCGGGGTTCATGATCGCTTCGTCGTCATCGATCACGACCGCATTGTCGAGCGAGCCGCCGCGGGCGAGGCCCATGGAGCGCAGCATCTCCACATCGCGGGCAAAGCCATAGGTGCGGGCGAAGGCGAGATCACGCGCAAACATGCCGGGCGCCAGGCGCAGGGCCATCTGCTGGATGCCGATGACGCTGTTGTCGTATTCGATCCGGGCGCGCAGCGTGAGGTGGTTGTCGGGGGAGGGCGCCAGCAAGGCGCGCTTCGGCCCGTCAACGATTTCGATGGTTTCAAGAATGCGGATGCGGCGGCGAGGCGCGGTCTGCTGTTTCAGGCCAGCCTGCAGCAGCAATTCGCAATAGACCGCCGAGGAGCCGTCCATGATCGGCACTTCCGGCCCGTCGATCTCGATCAGGAGATTGTCGATGCCGAGGCCGCAGACAGCCGCCATCAGGTGTTCGACAACCGCGACAGACACGCCAGCCTCGTTCGAGATGGTGGTGCCGAGCTGGACATCGGAAACATTGTTGGCGTGAGCGAGGACGGTGGCGTTCTTCAGGCCAAGATCGGTCCGGCGGAAGACAACGCCTGTGCCCACCGGGGCCGGTTTCAGCACGAGCCGGGCCTTCTCGCCGCTATGGACGCCGACACCGGCGCACATGGCCGGCCGCTCGATGGTCTGCTGCATGTCCATGCTAAATCTACTCACAACTGCCCCATGAAACCTGACATCTTTGTGGGGGCAGGGGCCGGGTGGGGCAAAACACGGCTTATTTCGCCGTGTTACAAAACGGGCCGTATCATATGATACGGCCCTGTTTCTATTTGATTTTCATTGTAACAGGTTAACCTTGCCTGACTGTTTTTTCACGTCTCCGGCAGGCCGGTTCGCAGAACGGCTCAGTGATTGGCCGAGCGGCGCAGGAATGCGGGAATCTCGAGATCCGCATCGTCGAACGGGGCCGGTTCCGGATGATCGTCCGGCGAAGAGACGATCGGTGCCGGTTCAGCGGCATCGTCGTTTTCGCCCTGCGGCGTGTTGCGGCGCCAGCCGAACAGATTGGCGAAGCCCGATCCGCCTTGCTCGGCTTTCGGCTTGTCGGCGACGGGCGTGTCACGGCGGGCGGAGAATACGGAATCTGCAGACACTTCTTCGTCTCCTTCTGCGCCTTCGTAGTGGGTTTCTTCCTGATGGGCCGTGTCAGCGTCGGCTTCTGCCTCAGCCGGCGTCGACCGGTGTGTCACAATAGTCGGACGGTCCTGATCCGCAGCCGGGGCAGGGGTTTCGGCCGGAACCTCTTCCATGTCCGTTTCGGCTGGTTCGGCGGTTTCTGCCTCAGCTTCGATTTCGGGCTCCGGATCCTGAACCGGGGCGGCGATGGGCTGGCGGACCGTTTCCTGTTCCACGGCCGGCTGTGCGGCGAAGTTGGCCTCGACGCCCGCCGCGATCACGGAGACGCGCAGGCGGCCTTCCAGTTCGGTGTCGAACGCCGAACCGAGAATGATGTTAGCGTCGGTATCCACCTCGCGGCGGATTTCGTTGGCGGCCTCGTCCAGTTCGAACAGGGTCATGTCATAGCCGCCGGTAATGTTGATGAGCACGCCCTTGGCGCCCTTCATCGAGATGTCGTCCAGCAGCGGGTTGTCGATGGCCTGGCGCGCCGCTTCCAGGGCGCGGTTTTCGCCGGTCGCTTCGCCCATGCCCATCATGGCGGTGCCCATGCCATGCATGATCGAGCTGACATCGGCGAAGTCGAGATTGATCAGGCCGGGCATGACCATAAGGTCGGTGATCCCACGCACGCCGGAGTAAAGCACGTCGTCAGCCATGCGGAAGGCTTCAGCGAAGGTCGTGCGGTCATTCGCAATGCGGAAGAGGTTCTGGTTCGGCACCACGATCATCGTGTCGACATGAGAGCGGATCAGGTCCAGCCCGCTTTCAGCCACATGCATGCGGCGGTTGCCTTCAAAGCCGAACGGCTTGGTCACGACGGCGACGGTGAGGATCTCCATCTCGCGGGCAGCGCGGGCAATTACGGGCGCTGCGCCGGTGCCGGTACCGCCGCCCATGCCGGCAGCGATGAACACCATGTGCGCACCTTCGAGGTGCTGCTTGATCTCGTCGATGGATTCTTCAGCGGCTTTCTCGCCGATTTCCGGACGTGCGCCGGCGCCGAGGCCAGACGTTGTCACCGGGCCGAGCTGGATACGCGTATCGGCTTTCGACCGCGAGAGGGCCTGCGCGTCGGTATTGGCTGCAATGAACTCGACGCCCTGCAGGTTCGCTTCGATCATGTTGTCGACTGCGTTGCCACCGGCACCGCCGACGCCAAAGACCAGGATCCTGGGCTTCAGTTCATAATTCATTGCATCCCTCACTTCACTCTACTCGTTCGCGGACCCCTGCCGTGAGGCAAGATGACGTGATGCGGCTAAGAAGCAGTTAAGTGGAGTGAAATCGGCTCAGAAATTTTCTTCGAGCCAATGGAACACTTTGTTCACCACGCCGCTTCTCGACTCTGGTCCGTCCTTGCGCGAAGCAGCTGCCCTGACTGCGTCCGCAAACCCCAACTCGGAGTACAGTAGCAGACCGGAGGCTGTGGAGAAAGCTGGTGTTGCCAGTGTTTCGCCCAGAAACTCGGCGATGGTCGGTCGCCCAAGCCGTACTGGCGCCTGCAGGATGCGGCTTGCGACGTCGCGCACGCCTGGTAACTGAGATGCGCCGCCCGTCAGCACAATCCGGTGAGGGAGTACTTTGCGTACACCACTGGAATCCAGCGTCTTGCGGACATATTCGAACGTTTCTTCGACCCGCGGTGCAATGATCGCTGCCAGCTGTCCGCGCTCCATGCGCGTTGCCTGCAGGCGGCCATCGTCGCCAAGGCGCGGGACTTCGATTCTTTCAGCGAGGCCAGGACCTTCGAGGTTGGCTGTGCCATAGACGCTTTTCAGGCGCTCGGCGGCAGCGAACGTCGTGCCGAGGCCTTGTGCCAGGTCGGATGTCACATGCGATCCGCCCGCAGGCACGAGGCCCAGCCAGGCCGGAGAGCCATTGAGGTAAACCGAGACGGCCGTCACGCCAGCGCCCATGTCGATACAGATGGCGCCATTCTCGATTTCGTCGTCGATCAGTGTGCCCGCACCGCTCGCAATGGAGGAGGGGATCAGAGCCGTCACGCCGATATGCGCGCGGCCGACACATTCGACGAGATTCTTCACGACCGATTTCGGCGCGGTGACCACTGAGAGAAGCAGGTTCAGCTCATTGGCGTACATGCCCTGTGGCTCGCGTACGCCTTCCTGCTCGTCGACGCGGTAGGCAACCGGCCAGGCAGCGAGGGTTTCTTCGCCGCGCGCCGGTATTTTCGCCAGTGCCTGAGCCTGGATGCGGCGCACGTCTTTCTGGTTGATCTCGCGTCCGTCAATCGCGATGCGGGCGGTCACCAGTGTGGAGGCCAGCTTCTGGCCGGTGATGCCCAGCATGACGTTGGAAATCTGTTCGCCGGCTTCGCGCTCAGCGTCTTCCACGGCGAGGCGGATGGCGCGTTCCAGGCCTTCCATGTCGGTAATCGTGCCGCCGGTGAAGCCGCGCGATTGCTGGCGTCCGGCGCCAAGGATGCGGAAACTGCGCGGGCCTGTGCCGTCATTGCGGCCGATCAGGCAGGTGATCTTCGAACAGCCGATGTCCAGCGCCGCCACCGTGCCGGTGCTTGAACGGCCCATACGCGGGGCCCGGCGGGACTGAACGTTCGCCATCAGGACCGCGCCGCGATTTCACGCGCATTGAAGTTCGGCGGATTCACCGGACCGAGATAGACGCGCCCGGCATTGCGCAGGTCGATCATTTTCAGCGGGCGCTGCATCAGGGCGGTGCGCACCTGCAGGTCGCTCAGGCGTCCAAGCGCGTTGGTCAGGTCAATGTCTTCCGGCAGGCGTACCGTGGCGCCGGAGATGAGGCGCATGTCCCAGCGGCGGTCATTGATCCGGGTCGCGATGGCAAGATCGCTGGTGACGGCAGGGGCATCGGCCAGGGCTTTGACAAGGGCAGGGGCCGCTTCCGGCGCGCCGCGTCCGGCGACACGCACGAGATCCGGATGGTCGCTGGCGCGTTCATCCGGGATCACACGGCCGAGGCCGTCAACCACGGTCCACTCCGTGCCGTCATGCCAGATGGCAACCGGCTCGGCAGCGTCCGCTATAATCACGACCTGGTCCGGCCAGAGCCGGTGCACGCGCACGTTCAGCACCTTGTGGGTGCCCTCGACGCGGCGTCGGATGATGTAAGGATCGGCGCGGAACATGTTTTCGCCCGGTTCGATCATCGCAGCGGCGCGGATTTCCTGCTGCAGGCCTGGATCCTGTTCGAGGCCGAGAACGGAGACTTCGTTCACAGAGACACCGGCCATGCGGGCGGTATCGTCCATGAAGCCGGCGAACCGGTTTTCGATCTGCGACATGGACCCGCCCATCCAGGCGGCCAGCGCCACGATGATGGCGATCAGCATGACGAAGCCGAACAGGACGGATGAGACGCGCACTTCCTCACCGGTCACTTCGTCCACGAAAGTGATCGGTTCGCGCTTGCGCTTCGGAGGGGGCTGGTTGCGGCTTATCTTCGGCATGAAGCGTCCTCAATCATCCATGCGACCAGGTCTTCGAAGGACATGCCCACGAAGGCGGCCTGTTCAGGGACAAGTGAGGTCGGCGTCATGCCTGGCTGGGTATTAGTCTCAAGGATCACGAGCCGGTCTCTCTTGTCGTCGTAGCGAAAGTCGGATCGCGTCGCGCCCCGGCATCCAAGGACCTGATGTGCCCGCAAGGCGAAGTCCATCGCCATGGCGGTGATGTGCTCAGGCACGTCTGCCGGGATCACATGACGTGATCCACCAGCTGAATATTTTGCATCGAAATCGTAATAGTCCCTTAAGGTCGTGATCTCTGTCACGGCGAGGGCCCGGTCGCCCAGCACGGCGACGGTCAGTTCGCGGCCGGGAATGAATTCCTCGGCCATGAGATAGTCGCCATAATGCCAGCTCTCGCCCAGCAATTCCTGTGGCGGCCCATTCGCGCCCTTGCGGACGATCAGGACGCCGAAACTGGAGCCTTCATTGACGGGTTTCACGACATAGGGCGGCTCAAGCGGGTGCGCGGCGGCCGCCTCTTCGCGGGTGACCTGCTTGTCTTCGGCAACCGGCAGCCCGGCAGCGCGGTAGACTGCCTTCGATTTCAGCTTGTCCATGGCGAGGGCGGACGCCAGTACGCCGGAATGAGAATAGGGCAGGTCCATGATCTCGAGCAGACCCTGAACACAGCCATCTTCGCCCCAGGGGCCATGCAGCCCGTTCAGCACGACATCCGGCTTCACCTCTGCCAGCTGGGCGGCCAGATCCCGGCCCGCATCGATGCCGACCGCATCATAGCCTGCCGCCTGCGCCGCTTTCAGCATCTGTGTGCCTGAGGAAATCGAGACCTCACGTTCAGAGGACCAGCCGCCATAGATGACTGCGACACGTTTCATTCTGAAAGTCCTTCCTGCCCGGTGCGCCCGCCGGGCTCACCTGTTTCTAACTGTCTTTTCTGCTCCGTGCCGGTGAATAGGGGCTTAAGCGAGGCGAAGCGGCGGCAGGGCACGGCCGGATTACGAAAATGTCATGACCCGGTACTCTTGCACCATGTCGACTACATCAGTAGTCGTTATCGAATAACGAAAAGATGAGTCGCTGGCGGGGGCGCCGGTTTCTCTTCACCAAAGCGAGGAAGCAGGAGGCGCCCCGTGGCTGTCAGCCATACCCTATTGTCGAGTTTTGCCGCCCTGACGGCAGCCGGTCTTACAGCATTCCCAGCCATGGCGGAGCCCGATGCCGGCACGCCCGCATCTGCCGTCAGCGATTATGCGCCGGCCGATTTCGCGCAATATAATCCCCAAACCGCGCTGGACATGGTGAACCGGATTCCGGGCTTTTCCATCCAGGGCGATGATGACGGATCGCGCGGTTTCGGCCAGGCCAGCGGCAATATCCTGATTAATGGCCAGCGCGTCTCCGGAAAATCAAACGGGGCCGAAGCGGCGCTCGGGCGGATTTCAGCCACGCGGGTTGTGCGTATCGAAGTGGTCGACGGCACCACACTGGATATTCCGGGCCTGTCCGGACAGGTGGTGAATGTCACGACCGACGGAGAAGGGGGCATGTCCGGCACCTGGCGCTGGAAATCCCGCTTCCGGGAAAACCTGACACCCTATTTCCATGAAGGCGTGGTCACCCTGTCGGGCGGTGACGAGCGCCTCAACTGGAGCGTCGAGGCGAGCAGCCTGCCGGAACGCGGCGCGCATGCGGGCTGGGAATCGATCACCACGGCCGGTGGCACGCTGCTGGAGCGCCGCAAGGAAGACGTGACCAACATCGCCGACAATGCATCCGTATCCGGATCGCTCTCCTGGACGCCGTCAAGCGGCGTGGTGGCGAACCTCAATGGCCGGGTCGGTATCTATCAGTTCGACCGGAAGGAAATTTCGAAGACCTTTCCTGTCGATGGCCTGGAAGGCCGCCGTCTGTTCCTGAGCGGGGAGGATGAATGGAATGCCGAGTTTGGCGGGGACTATGAACTCGGATTCGGGCCGGGCCGCCTGAAAGCGATCGGACTGATCCGCCGCGAGAACAGCCCGGTAAATGATTCTGTCCGTATCGGCGTGGTCGACGGATCCGATTTCTCGGAAACGCGGTTCAGCCAGACCGTGGATGAAGGTGAATATATCGGCCGGGGCGAATATGCCTGGGCGACGGGTGAGGGGCGCGACTGGCAGGTCTCTGTCGAGAACGCATTCAATTTCCTTGAGGCCGAAACCGGGTTGAGTATCGCGCGGGACGGTCAGCCGTTCGAGATCATTCCTCTACCGGGCGCAAACTCCCGAGTTGAGGAGAACCGCTGGGAAGCGGCCGTCACGCATGGGCGCGCCCTGACAGAGGCGTTGCGGCTGCAGGTCTCTCTTGGGGCGGAATATTCCGAACTCACCCAATCGGGCGACAATACCAATGCGCGGGAATTCACCCGGCCGAAGGGCTTTGTCAGCCTGTCCTGGCAGGCCGATCCGAAGCTGAAGCTGACGGCGCGGCTGGACAGGGAAGTCGGCCAGCTCGATTTCTTCGACTTCATCTCCTCGGTGAACCTCAATGCCGACAATGGCAATTCGGGCAATGCCGAAATCGTGCCGCAACAGGCCTGGAAGTGGAGCCTGCAGGCCGAGAAGGATTTTGGTGCCTGGGGGGCGGCGACGCTGAACACCTATTATTCCGACATTGAAGACATCGTCGACCGCGTGCCGATCGGGACAGGCGACGGGCCGGGAAATCTTGATACGGCGTGGGAAATCGGTGTGACGCTCGACACAACGCTCAAGCTTGCCAAGCTTGGTATTCCGGGCGGTGAACTGACAAGCTTTGCCGAAGTATACGATTCCGAGGTCACCGACCCGCTGACCGGAGAGGTCCGCCGGATTAATGACAGCCAGCTTTACTATGTAAACATGGAGTTCCGGCAGGATGTTCCGGGAACGGACTGGGCGTGGGGCGCCTTTGCGGAAAAGTTCGAACGCAACCCTTACTACCAGCTTGGTGAAAGCGGCGTTGAAGCTTCCACACCCGGCTATGCCTATGCGTTCGTGGAGCACAAGGATGTGTTCGGTTTGACGGCCACACTGGCGGTCGGAAACCTCCTGAACCAGAAAGACAATTTCCGGCGGGAGATCTATGAGACCAACAGGCTGGGCCCGGTCGCTTCGATTGAAGACCGCAACCGCCGCTTTGGCCCAATTGCGATTTTTGAATTGCGGGGAACGCTCTAGGCCGTCTCGCTGGCCAACTGTCCGACACGGCGCACTTCCCAGCGCAGCTCCACGCCCTGCGTTTCCAGCACCCGGCGGCGGACGAGTTCGCCCAGCGCTTCAAGATCGGCGGCGGTGGCGTCGCCGGTATTGATCAGGAAGTTGCAGTGCTTGGGTGAGACCTGCGCGCCGCCCACTTTCAGGCCCCGGCATCCGGCCGCGTCGATGAGCTTCCAGGCGGAACGCTGGTCCGGCGTGCCCGGCGGGTCGGGATTGGCGAAGGTGGAGCCGGACGTCTTTTCCTTGATCGGCTGCGTGTCGGCGCGGCGTGCCTGCAGCTGTTCGATGTCGGACAAGATGGCTTCCGGCGCGTCCGTGCCATTGCCTTCCAGAATGAGCCGGGTGACGATCAGGTCATCCGGCAGGTCCGTGTGGCGATAGGAGAAATGCGCTTCCGGCTGGGCGCCCGGCTTGCCCGGCCCGCGATAGGCGGCTGGTGATCCGTCGCGCCGAAAACCATGCAGGGCGACCAGCGTGTCGCGCAGCTCCCGTCCGTAGCATCCGGCGTTGGTGCGTGTCGCGCCACCGATGGAGCCTGGAATGCCGGAGAGGAATTCGAGGCCCCGGATGCCGTTCTGCGCAGCAGCTTTTGCGACCGACAGGTCCAGCGCCCCGGCGCGGGCCTCCATTGTGATCCCGTCCAGGGCCTGGGCCATGCCCCAGTATTTTCCCATCAGGCGGATTACGACGCCCCGGATGCCGCCATCGCGGACGATGACATTTGAGCCAACGCCGAGCACCGTGACCGGCACGGCCGGGTCCAGCGCTGTCAGGAAGGCGCTGAGGTCTTCCTCGTCAGCCGGCAGGAACAGGGCATCCGCCGGCCCGCCGACCCGGAACCAGGTGTAGGGCGCCAGCGGCGCATTCACGATGATTTTTCCGCGCACGGGAGGGAGTGGAAATGCCGTCATACGCTGGCGTTCCCCCGACTTGCCCACGAAGTCAAGCGGGCGGGCGTAATGTTGACATGATGGTCATCAGGTGCCCCGCAGCAGGAAAGAACAGGTCACGAGCGTTTCAGGGCAGGCGTTTTTTCGCCTCTTCAATCATCTGCTCGGCAACCTCATCGGGCACTCCCAGATCATTCAGGACTTTCCGAACCTCTCCGTCGGATTTCCCCTGCGCTAGGCACGCTTTGGCGAGATCTACGCAATTCGTTATCCAGAGACCGCCATAGCGATCCATATATTTCTCGAAGTAAGGTCGAAGAATCTTTGCGGCTTCGAGATAGGCGGATTCCGCCGATTGCCAGTCTTGAAGGGCAAAGTAACAATCTCCCAGAACGGACAGGCTCATCGCTAGATCCGGGTTGAAGGCGTCTGGATTCTTCCGTGCGAGTGTCCGGCGGATCTCAACGGCTTCCTGGGCTGCCTGCATGGCGTCCTCGCGATTTCCGAGGGCGGCATGGCGGTTCCCCAGATTATTGAGGCTCATGGAGAGATCCGAGTTGAAAGCGTCGGGATTTTTCAGTGCGAGCGTTCTGTAGAGGTCGACGGCCTCCTGGGTTGCCTGCATGGCGTCCTTGCGATTTCCGAGGTCGGCATGGCGGTTCCCCAGATTGTTGAGGCTCATGGCGAGATCCGGGTTGAAAGCGTCGGGGTTTTTCAGTGCGAGCGCTCTGTAGAGGTCGACGGCCTCCTGCGTTGTCTTCATGGCGTCCTCGCGATTTCCGAGGGCGGCATGGTCGACCCCCAGATTGATGAGACCCATGGCGAGATCTGGGGTGAAGGCGTCTGGGTTTTTCCGTGCGAGAGGTCTGTAGAGGTCGACGGCCTCCTGAGCTGCCTGCATGGCGTCCTCGCGATTTCCGAGGTCGGCATGGCGGTTCCCCAGATTGTTGAGACCCATGGCGAGACCCGGGTTGAAGGTGTCGGGATTCTTCCGAGCGAGCGATCTGTAGAGCTCAACGGCTTCCTGGGCTGCCTGCATGGCGTCCTCGCGATTTCCGAGGGCGGCATGGCGGTTCCCCAGATTATTGAGAATTCCTGCCCGGCGTTCTGGAGACATGTCGCCGCTGTCCGAGCGTAAATGCTCAGTTTCAATCGCCAAAGCCAGGGCGCGAAGCGCCGTGGTTTGTTCCGGCAGAGCAATACTCAAAATACTAATTGCCTGAATTGGAAGCTGGCTCTGAATGATGTTGCGCGTAAGCACATCAATGAATTGGTGAAACCTTTCCCGCGTTTCGGCTTCGGGGTTTTGGGCCGTGCCCCGGATCAGGACCTGGAGTGCCGCCGCCGCTTTGACCGGGAAGGTGTCGAAGTCCGATGCGGCGGCGAGTGTTTGCGATAATAGATCAGCTCCTTCCGGAAAGGCGCTGACATCAGCCACCAGCCGTTCTCCCAGAATATCGGGTTCCAGGGCGCTGATCGTATCGCCGGTTTTTGTGTCCGCCGGATAGAATTGCCCAAGCTCAGCAAGGGTTTGTGTAAGTTCGGCAGGCGTTTGCGGGCCGAAATAGGTGTCCAGGCCGACGCAGGCTCTGGCCAGTGGGACGTCCGCGCCCTGAAGGAGCGTGATCTGCGCAGCGCCGCGGCGGATGCGTTCAAGACGGCTTGCATCTGCACTGGCGCCGATTGCTGCCAGATACCTGCGCCAGCCGCGCTCTTCCTCTTTCATCATGTCGGAGATCAGGTTGAGCCCGGATGAGGCGGATTCCCCGCGCGCGGTCAGATAGGCCGCAAAAGCAATCGAGATTGGGCGCTCGAACGTATCCGCCGAAAGGTCCGGTCGTGGGGTAGGGTCTCCGGCGAGGCCGAGCGGCTGAAGCCTCGCGCGGAACACATTCACGGAATGATCGAACAATTGTTCGCGGACATCCGGCGGAAGCCCGGTTTTTGCCTGCCCCAGGTCGAACGGAACGCGCTCGAATATCTCCATGCCTTTTTCCGAAAGGGCGCTCTCCCACCAGGGTTGGGCAGACCGGGAAAGAACGAGGATCCGCAGGTTTGGGCCGCTGCTTTTGGCCAGCCGCTCCGCCTCGAAGGCGAGCTTTTGCAGGGCGTCTTTCTTCGCTTCGACATAATCGATGATGACGAGGATACCTTTTGGCGCCGATGCGCCTTCGACCGTGCGCCATATTCCTGCGGGATCGGAGAGACTGGAGATCCGCGCGACTTCCCAGCCGCGGCGATCCAGTTCGTCGGCAAGCTCAATCGATAGGCGGGTCTTGCCGACGCCTCCGTCCCCGACATAAAGGCGCCCGGCGACTGACCGCTTCGCCTCTGTTGCGTGCCGGGTGCCGTTGCAGGCCCATTCCACAAGCTTGCTAAGGCGTCCGTCGAAATCAGTGAACTGCATAAGACGGTATTTTGCGAGCACCATCGCGGAAGGACGTTGGGTCGGGATCCCGGACGTGGTCAGAATATCATCGAGCCATTCAATGCCCGCATCAAGATTGGCATCGGCTCTTCTGCGGCGTTCGAATGCCCGTGCTTCCTGCAGAACATCTGTCAGCCCGAGGCGGATTTCCGAGAGGATTTCTGCCTGGAAGATGGCCTGAAAGGCGCTTTCGGTTTTGATCTCAACTGCAACATATTCGGCAAAGGCTGCAAAGAAGCCCCGGCCATCTCCTTTTCCATCGAACCGATCGAGAAAGGCTTGCGGCGGATCAATTGCTTCGATCATTGAGGACCGGATTGCCGCAATGGCTTTGGCTCTCAGCCTTTGCAATTCTGCCGCGCTTGCCGGTCCGGCAGGCAGGTTCACAAGGGTCGCTTCGATCCCATCGACAAGCGCCTGAACCGTTTCACTCTCAAGGTCTTCATTGGAGGCCTTGCGCCATTGAGAGGTCCATTTTCTTAGCTTCTGCTCGAAAGCTTCGGCAGCAGCCCGTTCGGTAGCGCTGGCTGCAGTTTCGAAATTTCTTGTTTCGCTCCGGGCGAGCTTCTCAAGCGCGGTTGCCGCAGCGCTCAGCACGGCTCTTGGCGCGTCATGGTTCTTGGGAAAATTCTCACTGACATTGTGGGCAATAACCTTGTGGCTCTTGCTGAACTTGTCCTGCACCAGCCGGGAGGAACAGAGAACCCCTCCAAACAATGAGCCCACAACTCCAATCATTCGCCTGCTGCTCCCATTCTGGAAGCGCCAGCGTTCATGGCAATTGCATCTCCGTCAAGTTCATACGGAAACCGCAAAGGTAGAAATCAGCTGGCCGCACGCATTTTTTTTGCGCAGCAATCGGCTTAAACCCGCTGGGTGCTGAGGGCGCCGTGGCAGTGTTTGTATTTCTTGCCAGAGCCGCAGGGGCAGGGGGAGTTGCGCGGTGTGTTTGTCCAGTCGTCTTCGGCCTGGTGAAGTTCCGGGCCGGGCGGCTGGGCGTTGTCGTCCGGGTCCATCTCGTTGATGCCCGTGTCAGGGTCGAGATGGGTTTCACGCGGCTGCGTGGGGGGCGCCGGTGCCGGAGCTGGCGCAGGCTGTTGAGGCATCTGGGCCGGGGCAGGGCGCTGTTGCGCCTGTTCCGGTGGGGCCTGCTGTTGCACACGGATGTGCATCAGCGAGCGAGTCACCGTCGCGCGCAGTTCTTCCAGCAGGTTGTGGAACAGGTTGAAGGCTTCGGACTTGAACTCGTTCAGCGGATCGCGCTGGCCATAGGAACGCAGGTGGATGACCGAGCGCAGCTGGTCAATCATCTGCAGGTGTTCGCGCCAGCGCATGTCGAGCACCTGAAGCAGGATCTGCTTCTCGATCCGGTGCATCTGTTCTGCGCCGACGGCCGCGGTGATCGCCTGGTAGACCTGCTCCACCGCATCGCGGATGCGCTGGGCAATTTCCTTGTTCGCGACGCCTTCTTCGGCGGCCCACTCATCGACTGGCAGGTCAATCGCAAACTCGTTGCGCATGGCTTCACGCAGGCCCTGAATGTCCCACTGCTCCGCATACGCCTTTTCCGGCATGGTCCGGGACACGATTGCGTCGATCACATGCTCGCGCATTTCGAGGATCACGTCGGAGACATCGTCGGCCCGCATGAATTCCATGCGTTGTTCAAAGATGGCTTTCCGCTGGTCGTTGATGACATCGTCATATTTGAGGACGTTCTTACGGATCTCGAAGTTGCGCTGCTCGATCTTGCGCTGTGAGGTTTCCATCGCCTTGTTCATCCAGGGATGGGTGATGCCCTCATCTTCCTTGATGCCGAGGCGGCGCATGACTGCGTCCATGCGCTCGGCAGCGAAGATGCGCATCAGGTCGTCTTCGATGGAGATGTAGAATTTCGATTTGCCCGGGTCACCCTGACGGCCCGTCCGGCCGCGCAGCTGGTTGTCGATCCGGCGGCTTTCGTGGCGCTCTGTACCGAGAACATAAAGGCCGCCAGCGTCCAGCGCGCGTTTTTTCTTGACCTCGATGTCAGCCTTGATCTGGGAGACGAGCAGGGACGTCTCGCCCTCGGTCAGCTCGCGGCCGAGTTCGGCCTCTTTCTTTTCCTTTTCCTGCTCAAGGCGCATTTCGAAATTGCCGCCGAGCTGGATGTCGGTCCCGCGGCCGGCCATGTTGGTGGCGACGGTAACGGCGCCGGGCACACCGGCATCGGCCACGATATGGGCCTCCTGCTCGTGGTGGCGCGCGTTCAGCACCTTGTGCGGGATCTTCGCGGCGGTGAGCAGGTTATCGAGGATTTCCGATTTCTCGATCGAGGCGGTGCCCAGCAGGATCGGCTGGCCCTTGGCGTGGCACTCGCGCACTTCCTTGACGATCTCGGCATATTTCGCCTTGGCCGTCCGGTAGACGACGTCGTCCTCGTCGATCCGCTGGATCGGCTTGTTCGTCGGCAGGTCGATGACTTCCAGCTTGTAGATGTCCGCGAATTCGTCAGCCTCGGTCAGGGCCGTACCGGTCATGCCGGCCAGCTTGGTGTAGAGACGGAAATAGTTCTGGAAGGTGATCGAGGCGAGCGTCTGGTTCTCAGGCTTGATGTCGACGCGTTCCTTGGCCTCAATGGCCTGGTGCAGGCCTTCGGAGAGGCGGCGGCCTTCCATCATCCGGCCGGTGAACTCGTCAATGAGCATCACCTGGCTGTCCTTGACGATATAGTCCTTGTCGCGGGTGTAGAGCTTATGCGCCCGCAGGGCCTGATTGGCGTGATGGACCAGGGAGATATTGTGCGGTTCCCATAGGGAGCCTTCCAGCAGGCCTTCCTCTTCCATCCAGCCTTCGATCTTTTCCATGCCGCCTTCGGCATAGGTGACCGAGCGCTGTTTCTCGTCGAGTTCGTAATCGTCCTCTTCAAGGCGCGGGATCATCGCGTCGATCTTGATATAGAGGTCGGAGCGGTCGTCCGTCGGGCCGGAAATGATCAGCGGCGTGCGGGCTTCGTCGATCAGGATGGAGTCCACCTCGTCGACGATGGCGAAGTGGTGTCCGCGCTGGGCCATCTGGTCCAGCGAGTATTTCATGTTGTCGCGCAGATAGTCGAAGCCGAACTCGTTGTTCGTGCCATAGGTAATGTCGGCAGCGTAGGCGGCCTTGCGCTCCTCATCGGTGACGCCGTGCACAATGATGCCGGTGCTCATGCCGAGGAAGCCATAGAGCTGGCCCATCCATTCGGCGTCGCGCTTGGCGAGGTAATCGTTCACGGTCACGACATGCACGCCTTTGCCCTCAAGAGCGTTGAGGTAGGCGGCGAGTGTGGCGACCAGCGTCTTGCCTTCACCGGTGCGCATTTCGGCGATCGCGCCGGAGTGCAGGATCATGCCGCCCATCAGCTGGACGTCGAAATGGCGCATGCCGAGCGCGCGGCGGGAGGCTTCGCGTGTGACGGCAAAGGCCTCTTCCAGCAGAGAGTCGAGCGTGGCGCCATCGGCCAGGCGTTTGCGGAATTCAGCGGTTTTGCCTTTGAGGGCGCTGTCGGAAAGCGCTTCCATCATCGGCTCAAGGGCGTTGATGCGGTTGACGCGGGCGCGCAGGGGTTTCAGCTTGCGGTCATTAGCGGAACCGAAAATCTTGCGGGCGACGGAAAACATATCAGGCTGCACCAATCAGGTCTGGGGCGAAGAAACAGTGATCCTGACCGTGTGACCGCACAGGAATACGCGGGTTCTCCCACCGAGATTACACCGGCCAAACCTACTCGACCAGCGCGCGGGTGAGACTTAAGAACGCCGCATTGGGGTGTCAATGCGGCGCCATCAGACAGCTGGAGTGATGACTGTGTTGAATCTGAAGGCTTTGCGGGTCAGCCCGCGTATCCTGTTTGCCGGACTTGTGATCCTGACGGCGGCGGCCTGCAGCCCGCCACCGGAGGAGGAAGTTCCTGTGCGCGTTGAAGGCGCAACAGCGGCGACGGTCAATGGCGAGAAAATCTATGTCAGCGATGTGGAGCTGGAAGCGGTGGCCCGGGGCCTCGTTCCGGCCGGCAAGAAGGTCAAACGGGGCGACCCGGAATATGACACCGTTCTCAATCAGCTGATCGAGCAAAAGCTCATGTCCCAGGAGGCGATTCGGCGCGGGCTGGACAAGGACCCGGCTGGCCGGCGCCGTCTTGAGATGGCCGAGGAACGCATTCTCGGCAACCTTCTGGTCGAAAACCTCGTCGCCGAAGATGTGACAGAGGACCAGATCGAGGCGATGTACCAGAAACAGGTCGCCCTGCAGCAGGATGACGATGAGGTCCGCATCGCGCACATTCTCGTCGCCACGCAGGACGAGGCGCAGGCGCTGTTTGACCGGATCCAGGCCGGCGAAAGCTTTGAAAGCCTGGTCAGTGCCAATTCTCTCGATACGGCCACGCGCATGGAGCAGGGGGATCTTGGCTATGTTTCCCCAAATGACGAACCTGCGCCCTTCCCGCTGGTGATCGCCAATACGGGGGAGGGTGAGGTCGCACCACCCTTTGAATCGGCCGATGGCTGGCACATCCTGAAAGTGAAGGACCGCCGGTCGCGCGCGCCGAAAACACGCGAGGAGATGCGGCCCGACATCGTCACTTTCCTGACGCTGGAACAGGTCGCCAAGATCGTGCGGCGCCTCAAGGCAGAGGCGCAGATCCAGCAGGGTGAACCGGGGCTCGACGCTGACGGCGCAACGCCTTACAGGCTTCCCGACACCGAAACCGGTACCGAAGACAGCCCGGCCCCTGAAGGAACAGAACTTTGAATCTCACCCCATCGCCCTTTGCGACGCCTTTCCCGAAACTGCCTGAGGTGAAGGGCGTGCGCGCCGCCACGGGTTCGCGCGGCTTTTACGCAAAGCGCGGCGTGACGCGTGACGATGTTTTCCTGTTCGCCTTTGATGAAGGCACGACCTGCGCTGGCGTTTACACAATCTCGCGGACTGCCTCGGCGGATGTCCTCTGGTGCCGGCAGGCGCTGCAGACCGGGGGCGGAGTGGCGCGGGCGCTGGTTGCCAATTCAGGCAATTCGAATGCCTTCACCGGTCCAAAAGGGCAGGAGAAGAATGAGGCGACGCTGAAGGCGATGACCGAAACGCTGGGCGTCGCGAAGGAGCATTGCTACCTGGCCGCCACCGGCGTCATCGGCGAACCGCTGGCCGATCCGAACTATGTCGGCGCCTTCGTCCCCGATCTTGCCGCAAAGCTTGGTCCGCCCGACTGGGAAGCGGCAACCCGGGCCTTCATGACGACGGACACCTTTGCCAAGGGTGCCGGCATGTCGATGGACATCGACGGGCATGATGTGAACTTCGCCGGCATCGTCAAAGGCTCCGGCATGATCGCGCCGAACATGGCGACCATGCTGGCTTATATCTTCACCGATGCGGCGATCGCGCATGATGTGCTTCAGGAACTGCTGGAAGACATCACCAATGAGACGTTCAACGCCATCACCGTGGACGGTGATACGTCGACCTCCGACACACTGATGGTGTTCGCGACCGGCCAGTCGGGCATGGATCCGATCACGTCGAAGGATGACCCGCGCCTCGATGCGGTGGCCATGGCGCTGCACTCGGTCTGTCTTGAACTGGCCCAGCTCGTCGTGAAGGACGGAGAAGGGGCGCAGAAATTCGTCACCATCCAGATCGATGGCGCGGTCTCACCGATGTCTGCGAAGATCATCGCCTGCGAAATCGCCAATTCGCCTCTCATCAAGACCGCCATGGCGGCCGGCGATGCGAACTGGGGCCGCATCGTGATGGCGGTCGGCAAGTCGCTGGAGCCGATCGATGCCACCAAGCTCGCCATCTGGTTCGATGACGTCCAGGTCGCCGTGAATGGCGCGCGCAAGCCGGATTACAGCGAAAAGGCGGCGAGCGCCGTCTTTGCCCAGCCGGAATTCACGATCCGCGTGGATGTTGGCGCGGGCGAGCATTCCGCCACCGTCTGGACCTGCGATCTCACGCATGGCTATGTCGACATCAATGGCGCCTACCGGACATGAGTCATCGTCTGGTCCTGGTGGTTGCGGCCGCCCTCTATAACGACAAAGGCGAAATCCTGCTGGCGCAGCGACCGGAAGGCAAGCAACTGGCGGGCCTGTGGGAGTTTCCCGGCGGGAAGGTCGAGCCGGGCGAGACGCCTGAGGCTGCCCTCGTGCGGGAGCTTCAGGAAGAGCTCTCGATAACGGTTAAGGAATCGGAACTCCAGCCCATAACTTTTGCGAGTTTCACTTACCCTGACTTTCATCTTCTTATGCCACTCTACAAGTGTCAGGCATGGTTAGGCGAAGTGTATCCAAGCGAAGGCCAGGCCATCGCATGGGTTCCTCCGGCAAACCTGTCAGACTACCCGGCCCCTCCGGCGGATATTCCGCTGTTCGAGGTTCTTCGGGGGGAGAAGTGACGGAGGGACCATGAGAGCCGCACGTGAAGAGTTCATGCAATTCCTCTCCAAAGAGGATGGGGCAACGGCTGTCGAGTATGCGCTGATTGCAGGCATTATCTGTCTGGCCATTGTTGGCGGCCTGGCAGCGGTCGGGACATCCACCGGCAGCTCGCTTAACAAGGCGGCTGACGGCTTCGGTCTCTGATTTTCTTCTATTTGCCGCTTTGGCCCTGACGTCGTACGGCCTCGGCGAGGCTTACCCTGGCTGAGCCGGGGCGCAGGGGCTGTGGCTGGCCAGGCGCCGGTGCCCAGCCAGATACATGGACAATCTCGAAACTCGCCCGGACACGGCCGTCCGGATCGGCGTGGCGTTCCCGGTAAAGGCTGAGCGCCCGGTCCAGCACGGCGCGCGGCAGCGGCCGGATCATGCCCGGCGCCAGCGCATTCTGTTCCCCCATGCCTTTCAGGTCCGCCAGAAGGCGTGCCGGGTCGCGATAGCGCACCACCACCGTGTCACGGTCAGCGACGGGCAGGGCAAAGCCCGCCCGCTGCATCAGGTCGGCCATGTCCTTCAGACCAGGCAGGGGGGACAGGCGTGGGGAGACACCTCCGGACAATTCCGTTTCCGCTTCCATCAGGCACTCGCGCAGTTCGCTGAGCGTGCCGGCTCCGAACAGGGCGCCGAGGAACAGGCCGTCCGGTTTCAGGCCCTGGCGTAGTCGCACCAGCGTACCGGGCAGGTCATTCACCCAGTGCAGCGAAAGTGCCGAGACGACGAGGTCGTAGCGATCCTCCGGCAGGGCGGGGGTTTCCTCATCCAGAATGCGGGCTTCGGTGCCGCCAGCCTGTGCCGCTGCCACCATTGCAGGCGACAAATCCCCGGCATCGATGTCCTTCACCCGGCCGGTCTCACTCAGGATGCGAGCGAGGCGTCCATCATGACAGCCAAGGTCCAGCGCGCGCTCAAACTGACGCGGCGTATCCTGCACG
This sequence comes from Hyphomonas jannaschiana VP2, assembly GCF_000685215.1. Classification (GTDB taxonomy): domain Bacteria; phylum Pseudomonadota; class Alphaproteobacteria; order Caulobacterales; family Hyphomonadaceae; genus Hyphomonas; species Hyphomonas jannaschiana. The sequence goes on along the minus strand of NZ_ARYJ01000008.1, from coordinate 15,219 downwards.
CGGTCTGCGATGTCTCTCGACACGCGCTCCTTCAGGAACGCATAATCATTATAACAGGGGGCTGCCCGGTCGCGGTTGCGCGCAACACGGGCACGATCGAAAAGGCGCGGGGGAGCAGCGGGCGTCATGGCACGCGATATGGAGCAGCGGCAGAGCCGTTCAAAGGCCTTTCTGCGGAATGCCGCGGATTTCCTGTGGCCGCCGCGCTCCCTGGTCAGCCGGGAACGCGGGCTCGGCAAGGGGCCTCTCGCCCCGCATGAGTTCAGCCAGATCCATTTCCTGAGCGGCGCTGTCTGCGACCGGTGCGGCACGCCGCTGGGGGCGGAGCTGGACGAGGGCGAAATCTGTGCAGTCTGTATTGCCCGACCGCCGCGCTGGGACCGTGCCCGGGCGGCTTTCGTTTACGACCCCGCGTCCCGGCGCCTGGTGCTGGACCTGAAACGCTCCGGCCGGCGCGACGGGCTGGGCACGTTTGCAGGCTGGATGGCGCAGGCCGGGCGGACCCTGCTGGATGAAGCAGATGTGATCGTGCCGGTGCCCCTGCATTATGGCCGTCTCGCCACCCGCGGGTTCAACCAGTCGGCCTGGCTTGGCGGGGCTTTGTCGCGGCGGACCGGCGTACCCATGGTCGTGGACGCCCTGAAACGGACCCGCCGTACGCCGACGCAGGGCGGGCTTTCGGCCCGGGCGCGGCGGCGTAATGTGGCTGGCGCCTTTGCACTGCGCCCGAACCGTGCCGGACATATCCAGGGTAAACGCGTCCTGCTGATCGACGACGTGCTGACGACGGGTGCCACCCTCGGGGCGTGCACGCGTGCCCTGAGGCGGGCAGGGGCGCGGCAAGTGGATGTTCTGGTGCTGGCGCGCGTTGTACGCGAAACCGACGTCACCATATAATTCGTGTAACGGTTCCAAGGAGCTTATCCCCATGGCGAAAGTCACGATCTACACCCGGGCCTTCTGTCCCTATTGCTCGCGCGCGGTCTCGCTGCTGCGGGAGAAACAAGTCGAGTTCGAAGAAATCGATGCCGGCATGAGCCCGGACAAAAGGGCAGAGATGGTCCAGCGTTCCAATGGTGGCCGGACCTTTCCGCAAATCTTTATCGGCGAGCACCATATCGGTGGCTGCGACGACATGATGGCGCTTGAGCGGGCCGGCAAGCTGGACCCGATGCTGGCGCAGCCCTGAGGCGAGGAGCGCTGACCGGTGATCCGCTACGCACTCCATTGCAAGGCCTGTGACGAGGACTTCGAAGCCTGGTTCGCCTCTTCCTCGGCTTATGAGACTCTGAAGGAAAAACGCCAGGTGCGCTGCACGGCGTGCAATTCCTCCCGCGTGGACAAGCAGATCATGGCCCCGGCCGTGGCGTCGGCGGCCAAGAAGAAGGACGCGCCGGCAGATCCGGAAAAGATGTTTGCCGCCTTCGCGGAGAAGGCCCGCCAGCATGTGGCGCAGAATTTTGACTATGTCGGCAGCAATTTCGCCGAAGAAGCCCGCTCCATGTATTATGGCGAACAGGACGAGCGTCCGATCTGGGGCGAGACGACCGAGGAAGAGCGTGAGGCCCTGAAGGAAGAGGGCGTGCCCGCCGCGCCGCTGCCGGAGCCCTTCACGCCGCCCATTCCCAAGCCAAAAGGCCAGTTGAACTGACAAAGCTGCCATCTGCGGCAATACGGGCGCCATCATCCGCTTGACCCTTCGCCTGCCTTCGATAATACGGCAGGCAGCAATGATTTCACGGGGAGAGCCCTAAATGGCTGCCAGCGAATACCACCACGGCGAAATGGACATCCACGACCAGAAAGCCACCTGGGACGGATTCATCAAGGGAACCACTTGGGGCAGCCTGATTCTGGCGCTGATTCTTGGCCATGCCATCCTGGCTGTAGCTATCGGCCTTCACTGGGCGGTTTCCCTCGGACTGATGACCCTCGTGGGGATCGGAGCCGGCGCTGTGTTGAATCTCGGCGGCCGCTGGTATGCGACGCTGGTGATCCTGCTGCTCACCGGCCTGTTCGTTCAGTTCATGATCTGGCTGTTCGGCGTCTTTATCTGACGTCTTCGTCTTTGCCTGAATCGCAGGTTTCGCACATCGCCTCGGCCGGATCGGCCTCGAGGCGGTGTAGCCCTATGCGCCCTTCGCAGGTCAGGCAGAAGCCATAGCATCCCTTGTCCATCCGGGAGAGGGCGGCCTCTATCCGGGCAAGCTTGCGGGCATAGGACTGCAGGCTCATGCGCGCCGTCGGCCCGCACTCCTTTGCCGCCAGCCCCAGACCGGAAGGTGCACGAAGGGAAACATTTGTCTTCATCGGAAATCATGCTGCGTCGGCTTTAAGGGGTTGGCAAGACGCGCCGGGCCAAAGAGTAGGTTGCCATATCGACTCTCGTGAAAAGCGAGCGATTTTCATACGGATTCGGAGACACGGATGGCCCAGTCCCCCCTCGTCCTGACAAATGTGACCAAGCGGTTTGGCGGCTTCACCGCCGTCCGGGGGCTGTCACTGGACGTGCCGGAAGGGCGCATTATCGGCTTCCTGGGCCCGAACGGGGCCGGCAAATCGACCAGTTTGCGCGTGTCGCTGGGCGTGATCCCGCCGGATGAGGGCGAGGTACGCCTGTTCGGGGCGGCGCCGAATATCCTGTCGCTGCGGCGGGTCGGCTTCCTGCCGGAGGAACGCGGCCTCTACAAGAAGATGACCGCGCGCGACACGATTGCCTATTTCGGCCGCCTGAAAGGCCTTGGCGCTGCGGCGGCAAAGGCCCGCGCGAACGAACTGATGGACTCGACCGGTCTGGGCGAGTTCCGCAATACCCGCGTCTCCAAACTGTCCAAGGGCATGGCGCAGAAGGTCCAGATCCTCTCGACCCTGGCCCACAAGCCGGATTTCCTGATCCTCGACGAGCCCTTTTCCGGGCTCGACCCGGTCAACCAGCAGGTTCTGGAAGACCTGATCCGCGAAGAACATGCGCGCGGGGCCACGATCTTGTTTTCCACCCATGTGATGGAACATGCCGAACGCCTCTGCGACCGGATCGTGATGATGGCCCGGGGGCGCAAGGTCTTCGACGGTACCCTGCCGGAAGCCTTTGCGACGCTGGACAAGGGCGCGAGCCTGGAAGTCGAGCCGGGCTTCGACCTCGCCGCCGCGCTCGCCCCGAAAGGGTTTGAAGCCCACCGCGCCGCAGACCGGGGCCATGGCGATGCCTGGCGGATCGCCCTGCCGAAAGGCGCCGGGCCGCAGGATGCGCTGCGGGCCGCGATTGAGGCCGGCGCCCCGATCACAGGCTTTGCGCCGGACGAAGCGCGCCTGCGCGACGTGTTCGTTTCGCTGGTCGGTGAGGCTGAGGCAGCGGCTCTCGATGATCCGCCTGCTGAGCGGGAAGAGGGGGTGCCTGCCGAATGAGGAATATCTATCTCATCTTCCGGCGTGATTATCTGGGCTATGTGAAGGCCTGGGGCTTCTGGCTGAGTCTTGCAGCCGTGCCGGCACTGATGCTGGTCGGCTCGCTGTTTGCACTGTTCGCGGCGCAGTCTTCGCCCATCCGTTATTACACCGTCATCGAGCCCGGAAAGGTCTTCGCCGAAGCCATAGATGCGGAGTTTGCGCGCAGCGAGGCCGCTGCCATGGCGCAGGAAATTGCCGGGCAGATGCAGCTGCCGGAGGGCGCGGCGCAGAATGGCGCGATGCAGTCGCTCCGGGAACGGAAATTCATCGAAGTGCCGCCGCCCGCAGAGGACATTGATGGCCTTAGGCCCTACCTGCTGGGCGAACGGCTCGTGTTCGGCCCGCAGGGCGACAAGCCGCTGTTTGCGGCTCTTATCCTGTCCGCCGATGGCAAGACGCTCGAATACTGGAGTGACGATGTCAGCATCAATTCGCTGCGCTACGAGGCGCAGGATGCCGTACGCCGCCTTGCGCGCAAGCATGCTCTGGAGGCGGCGGGGCTCGATCCGGATTTCATCCAGAATGCGGACGATGCCGCCGTCGACGTGCCGGCCCGGCGGATCCGCACCGTGGCCGAGCAGGCATCGGCCGGGGCGGAAGTCACGCTCGCCGACAAGGCACCTGTCTATGTCGCCGGAGCGCTCGCCTATTTCCTCTGGCTGATGGTGTTCTCCATCATTCAGTACCTGCTGATGGGCACGATCGAGGAGCGCTCCAACAAGATCTTCGACACGCTGCTGACCTCCGTGCGCATGCCGGAGCTGCTGGCGGGCAAGCTGCTGGCCGTGTTCGCGGTGACGTCCACCATGATGCTGGTCTGGGGCCTGTTCACCCTGTCGGGCTCAGCCTTCCTTGCGTCGCAGGTGCCGGGGGCAGGGGACATGATCGCCCCCTTCCTGTCGACGGCTGCCAGCCCGCAGATCCTGCTGCCCGCACTGGTCAGCTTCGTGCTTGGCTACATCATGTATGGCATGATCTTCATGGCGCTCGGCTCCCTCTGCGACACGATCCAGGAAGCGCAGACGCTGCTCAGCCCGATGATGATCCTCCTGATGCTGCCCATGTTCGCGATCTTCATCGCCTTCCAGGATCCGGGCTCGCCCGTGGTGGACGTGGCGACCTGGGTGCCGGTGTTCACGCCCTTCCTGCTGATCCTGCGCATGCCGCATGATCCGCCGATGTGGGAAGTCGCCCTGCAGATGGGCCTGATGGTGGTGACGACGCTCGCCGTGCTCTGGGTCTCCGTCCGCGTCTACCGCGCCGGGGCTGTCAACGGCGCCAGCATCGGCGACCTCGGCAAGATGCTGAAGGGTATGGGGTGGAAGAAGGCGGGTTAGGATCTGCGTAACGATGGAGGGACAGATATGAAAAAGATGTTCTCGGCTCTCATATACTGTCTCGGACTTCTGACGCTCACGGTCGGGCTGTATGTATCGTCTTTCTATCTGGTCAGGGGCGGGCTTATCCGACCGCATGAAAGGCCCGTGGAGCCGAATTCGCATCCGATGCGGCCAATCTACAATGCCTTTTTTTATCCGATGCGTTGGTTCTCTGCGAACGGAGCCTCCTTCCAAAGTAGTCCAACCAAGATCTACTATGGCCGTCTTGAGAAATTCAGGTCTGTGGGGGAAAGAAATGGCAGCACGTCGTCCGTGGAGCTGGATTCTGCGGAGGGCGGCTACCTGATGATTGGCTTCACGGGCAGACAGGCCCTCGTGCAGTCGCTTTCGCAGATCGAGCCCGGGACCTATCTGAAGATCAAATTCGGTAGGGCACTCGATCAGAAATCCGACCGGTTCATAAACCGTCTTGTCGGGTTCGAGGTCATAGATCTCATGGAGGACCCCCGCATTCCGCAGAAGGAGTTTACTGCCCAGGAACTCGATCGCATTGACAACCTTCACAATAGCCTTTCGGCCGATGATCGAATGTGTGTGAATGCGTTCCTGGAAGAATACCGCGACGCAGTTTTCGAGCATTGTATGCAAGCTGGTTATGCCCAGAATATTGGGGGCGGATGCGCGCATGTCGTGGGGCGTGGGGTAAATACGGCGGTCATTGAACAGGCGCTGGAAAAGTGCGGACATCCCGCTTCGCAAACAACAGACTGAGCCCCCTAAACAAAAACCCCGCCAGATCGCTCTGACGGGGTTTTGATTATCTTGCGATAAAAGCAGCGTCCTAGAGGATGCCTTCGCGCTGGGCGCGCTTGCGGGCCAGTTTGCGGGCGCGGCGGACGGCCTCTGCGCGCTGGCGTGCTTTTTTCTCGGACGGCTTCTCGAAATGCTGGCGGGCCTTCATTTCGCGGAACAGGCCTTCACGCTGCATCTTCTTCTTCAGAGCGCGCAGGGCTTGCTCAACATTGTTATCGCGGACGACGATCTGTACGATGGTACTCTCCATTGGCTGGGGGCGTCGCCCCGATTGTGACTTTGTGTCGGCCAGACAGGCCGGAAAGAGGGCGCTATATCACGTGAAAAGGGATTTGGCCAAGCCCCCCTTTGCTATGGAGTTCAGTCATGACTGTCACACCTTCCCGGAAACTTCGCCGCCGCTGGCTCGATGCCCTGCTGCCAGAGGTCGCTTTTGACGGCTGGACAGAGGCCGCTGCGGCCCGAGCGGCCAGTCAGGCCGGGCTTGGCGAGGGTGAACGCGCCCTTGCGGCCCCGCGCGGCGTGATCGACCTGATTGATGGGTTTTTCGAGGACGCAGGCGAGGCGGCAAAGGCAGACCTGGCCGCACAGGATCTCTCCGCCATGCGCGTGCCGGACAAGGTGAAGGCCGGCGTCCTCGCCTGGCTGAAGGCGCTGGAGCCCCACAGGGAAGCGGTCCGCCGGGCGGTTTCGCGCGGCATGGTGCCATGGAATGCCGGACCAGCGCTGCAACGCGGCTGGGCCGTGGCCGATCTTATCTGGGACGCTGCAGGCGACACGGCAGAGGACTATAACCGTTATTCCAAGCGCGGCCTGCTGACCGCTGTGCTGCCGCCCATCGTGCTGTACTGGCTGGACAACCCGTCTGAGGAAGATCTGGACGAATATATCGCCCGCCGCCTTGCCCAGGTGTCGGGCGCGGGGCGGACGGCCGGCAAGATCCTCGGGCCGCTGCTTGACGCCATCGGGTCAAAAGGGCCCAATAGCAAAAAGGCGCCAGGCGCGCGCAGCTAAGCGGAGACGGCTTGCAACCGGTTTTTGAGCACTCGATTTTTGGGCACTCGATTTTTGGGGAAGTGTGTCGGACAGAAGTTTATCTGGCGCCCCAGGGGGCTGGGGGGGCTGATGGGTCCGGGGTGCTAGATGGTCACCTCCGTCCGACAAGTCAAAGATGGCTGTGTGCGGGGGCGCAAGCAAGACCGAAAGGTGGCAGGATTGCCGCATTTCCTGCTGTTTCCCCCCGAATTCAGATTAAAAGACGTTTAGGCGAGCTTTCCCGCACCCAATTCGCATTACAGGGGAGTCATAAATAGAGAAAATGAGCGAATTTCCCTCCCGCCGGCCCCCCAGCGAGCCGCGAATCGCTTTCCACAAAACCGAGATGCGTCCGATTCTCGACGTCTACGGACGGTTGGTCATGGCAGGCGAGGCGCGTGACTACGCGATCGGCATGCACAAGGACCACGCCATCTTCGCAATCTTCCGCCGCCACGCGGAAAATCCGACCTGGCGGATCGAGAAACAGCCCCACCTCGCCAACATGCAGGGCCAGTATGTGGTGTACGGACAGGCCGGCCAGGTCCTGCGCCGGGGCCGCGACCTGCAGCAGGTATTACGGGTTTTCGACCGCAAGCGCTTCACCGTCGTGAAGTAATTCCACAGGCGCGGCGTTAACCCTTTGTTTACTAAAAACTTCTTGCGAACAAGATGAGAACAAGATAGGAACATGCTCATTGGAACGGAGCATGAACATGAACATCTCAGTCAGTTTTCGGGGACGCTCTGGCAAGGCATGGGACTTCCAGCGTGTTCCAAAGGACGCCGCATGGGCCCGCAGCCCGGGCGCCGTCATCTTCGCAGCCCCCGACTCGTTCGGCTGGCGCATCATCCGCGTGATGGAGCTGACCGGCCGCCCGCATGACCTGCAGCCCATCTGGGCCCTGGCGGAGGCCGAGCGCTACGGTGCGACGGCCGTGTTCCTGGCCCTCGAATTCGATGCCCGCGAACGCAAATGCATGGTCGCCGACATCGAGGAAGGGTTCAGCCCCGTGTTCCTGAACCCGCGCGAGGTTCCGGAAGCGAAGGAATCGCAGCGAGTACCAGCCGCAACCGGCCTCGCTGCCTGATTTCCCTTACTGTTCGGGCGCAGGCCGGTTCAGCGCCGCCTGCGCCTCAGCCGTTTCCGCCAGACGGCTCAGTTCGATGAATTCCGCGCGGTAGCCGAATTCATCCTCGCCCTTCGCGCCCGCCGCGAGATTCCGGATCTCTTCCCAGCCAAAGCCTGCACCGAGATCCTCGCCGCCGCGCAGCATTTCCCCGAACCCGGCCACCGCCGTCGCGAAGCGCACCCATTGCGGGGCAGCGTCCAGGCTGTCTGCCTTGTCTGCATCTGTCACCGCATGGGTCAGCAGGATGGAATCCGGCTCGCCCGGCGGCTTGTAGCGAAGTTTCACAAAGGCATATTCGCCCGATTTCCGGTCGCTGGCATTCGCGGCGTCGCCATAGCGCAGCGGGTCGATCTGGGCCGCGTCCGATCCGACGGGCGTGATGTCATAGATGGCGGTCACGCTGGCGCCTGCGCCGATGTCGCCGGCATCCACCTTGTCATTGTTGAAGTCCGCCCGGTCGAGCATCCGCGTCTCGTAGCCGATGAGGCGATATTCTGCGACGCGCGCCGGATTGAACTCGACCTGGATTTTCACATCGTCGGCGATCGGGAAGAGGTTCCCGCCGAGATCATCGGCCAGCACTTTGCGCGCCTCGCTCAGCGTGTCGACATAGGCCGCCGTGCCATTGCCCGTCTGGGCGATCTTCTGCATCAGCGCATCATTGTAATTGCCGCGCCCGAAGCCGAGGACCGAGAGATAGATACCGCTCTCGCGCTTGCGGGAGATGAAGTCTTCGAGCTGTTCGGAATCCGTGATGCCGACATTGAAGTCGCCATCGGTCAGCAGCATTACGCGGTTCACCGCATCTTTCTTCAGGCCCTGTTCGGCCAGCGAATAGGCAAGGCGCAGGCCTTCGCCGCCCGCGGTAGAGCCGCCGGCACGAAGGTTTTCCAGGGCTGCATAGATCTTGCGCTTCTCGCTGACCGGTGTTGGCTCCAGCACTTCACCGGCAGCGCCTGCATAGACAGCGATGGAGATCGTGTCCTGCGGGTCCATCTGATCCAGCATCAGTTTCAGTGCCTGCTTGGCCAGCGGCAGCTTGTCTTCCGAATGCATGGAACCGGAGACATCCACCAGCAGGGTCAGGTTCACCGGCGGGCGGGCGTCCCGGTCAATATCGCGGCCCTGAATGCCGATCTGCATCAGCTGGCGGCCTTCGGCGAAGGGGGAGGGGGCAAGGGTGACATAAGTCGCGAACGGGTCGGCGCCGGCTTCCGGCTGCGGATAGGTGTAGTCGAAATAATTGATCATTTCCTCGATGCGCACAGCATCCTTGGGCGGCAGCACGCCGCTTTTCAGAAAGCGCCGCACATTGGCGTAGGAGGCTGTGTCGACATCGATGGAGAAGGTCGAAACCGGCTCCTCGCTGACCAGCTTCACCGGGTTCGGATCGACATCTTCATACTTGTCACGGAACTCCGGCTCGGGGGCTGCCATGATCGCAGGGGGTGGCGGCATTGCAGCCGCATAATCGCCTGCTTTCATGGCGCCGCTCATGGCGACCCTCTGCTCGGCCTGGACTGTCGCCGGCGGCGGCGGTGGAGGAGCGGGCGGTGGCGGCGTCTGTGCAATCTCGGTCGTGCTACCGCCTGTCTCATTGGCGCATCCCGTGAGCAGCGCTGCCGCTGCCACGCTTGCCATCACCAGTCCTAAAGTCTTGTTGCGCATGATTGTCCTCCACCTGCGTCTCGATCATGACAGAATGGCAAGGTGGTCGTGGCGGGAATTAGGCGGTGTTGGGACAATTCGGGCGGAAGCCGGAATTTCCGGGCCTATTTGCGGATCTTTGCCGTGTACCAGCGTGCGATGTCTTCCTCGAGAATCGAGAGGGGCCGCGGGCCGCCGGTCAGGATCGTGTCATGGAATTCGACGAAATCGAAATCCGGTCCCAGCACGCGCTCGGCCCGTTCGCGCAGGTCCAGCATCCGCTTACGGCCGATCCAGTAGGCCGCGGCCTGACCGGGCCAGACCGTGTAGCGGTCGACTTCCTGCGCCATTGGTCCTTCCGGCTGCCCGGTCACGGTGACGAGATAGTCGATCGCGTCCTGCCGGGTCCATTGCATGCGGTGAATGCCGGTATCGGCGACGAGGCGCGCGGCACGGAACAGCATGGACTGGAGATAGCCAACCCTGGCAAGCGGATCGTCATGGTATAGTCCGACATCGTCCGCCAAGGTCTCGGCATAGACGCCCCAGCCTTCGCCATAAGCCACGTTCCAGATCATCTGCCGGATCAGCGGCAGGCGCGCCTGTTCGGCCGTGAGCGCGCTTTCCAGATGGTGCCCCGGAACCGTCTCGTGGAAGACCAGCGTCGCCAGCGTAAAGGCCGGCCAGTCGGTCATGTCAGCAAGGTTGATCTCGAACAGGCCGGGCGCGGTGCCATTGGCCGGGGCGGCCGAATAGAAGGCCGCAGGAGCGGAAGCTTCCAGGAATTCCGGCACCGCACGCAGCGCGACTTTCGTGCGCGGCACGGTCGAGACGATGCCGGGCAGCGCGGCTTCGGCCCGGTCGAGATAGGTCTGCATAAGGGCCAGCAGGGCGGCGCGTCCCTCCGGTGTCGCATCGAAGATCTGGTCCGGCTCGGCAGACAGCAGGGTCAGGCGCTCTGCCGCGCTGCCCTCGGTCAGGCCCGCCTCGAAGAGGGCGAGCTCCAGCTCCGCCGTCAGCCGGTCCACTTCGCTGAGCCCCAGCACGTGCAGGTCTTCGGCGGAAATGCCCTGATCGGTGTAGGCCTGCAGGGCAGAGGTGTAATAGGCGTCGCCATCGGCCTGTTGCCACACGCCGGGTTGAGACGGGGCATCGGCCTGCAGGGCGGTGAAGGCGTCGGCCAGGTGGAGATAAGCTGGTTGGATTTCCTGCCCGACAAGGCGTTTGGCACGGATCAGGATGTCCTCGGCCTCTTCGAGGCTGATGTCTTCCGGCCCGGACAGCTGGCTTTCCAAGGTCGTGATCAGGACATGCGTGTCGGCCGGGCCTTCGGCGAATTTCAGGGCCACGTCCCGCATGCGCGCCAGGATGAAGTCCGGCGGGAGGATGCCAGAGCGGGCATCGGCTTCCAGACGCCGGCGTTCGTCTTCCATCGCATCGGCAAACTGGGCGAGCCTGTCGACATAGGCACGTGCTTCGGCGGCAGACCGGACAGGATGGGCACGGCTCAACAGGTCCGGCACATCGATATAGGCGCCGCGCATGTGGTCCATGACATAGGGATAGGAAACACCCAGCCCGGTCTGGCCGTGACCGGAGACGAACAGGGTTTCAGCGGTCTCATAGGCGGCGGTGACCGTATCGAGGTGACGAGCCTGCGGGCTGCCCTCGGCAGGGCGGGGGGTGGCAGCCAGGACTTCCAGGATCTCCAGCCGGCTGACCCGGCGCCGCTCATAGGCCGCCTGCGACCGGTCTGTCAGGTAGCGGTTGAACGGGTAACCGACCGCCTCTTCCGACAGGCCGAGCCGGGTGGCGAGTTCCGGATCGGCGGCCAGTTCCGTCATCGCAATTGATTGTAGCGTCTGGTCCACTTCGCGCGCGATGCGCCGGGGCGTGCCGGCATCATCGACCTGCGGACCGCAGGCCGCGAGCGAGGCTCCGGCGGCGAGCCCGGCAAGCACGCTGCGGCGGCGGATCAGAAAACGCGTGTCAGACGTGGATTTCATGACAGTTTTTTACTTCGCTCTCACTGCAGTTCACGCTGGTTCGGGAGTTGTAGCCAGTGTTTATTTCCGGTAGGCAAACGCCCAATTATCCCAGATCGGAGAGACACACGTGAACACGCCTCCCGCAGCAGGCCAACCGGCCCTTACAGGTCAGGTCCTTTTCTACAAGCAGCCGCAGCCGCTGTCTCCGGAAGAACACGCCGGTCTCGGCGTCAAGCAGATCGACCAGCCGTTCGGCTTCATGCGCGAAGCGCACGCCATCCCGGTGACCGTCACCGAATTCGGCCTGTGCGCCAGCTCGTTCCCGGTGATCTTTGTCGGTGATGACCGCACGCCGGTTGCCGTCATGGGCATCCGCCAGGGCCAGAACCTCTATGTCGGCGCCGATGGCCGCATCGTGGAAGACTATTACGTGCCGGCTTTCGCCCGCCGTTATCCGTTCGTCTTCGCGTCTGACGATTCTTCCGATCGCCTGATCCTCTGCGTCGACCGCCAGGCGCCGATGGTGACCAACCAGCCGGAAGTGCCTTTCTTCGAGAATGGCCAGCCGACCCAGTTCACCAACGATGCCATTGAATTTTGCAAGGAATTTGAGCGTCAGCGCCGCGCGACGACGGATTTCGTCAAGATGATCCGCGACCTCGACCTGTTCGAGCAGAAGACGGTCACCTTCCAGCCGCGCAACCCGGACGGCACCGAAGCCGGCCCGCAGCAGAAAATTGCTGACTACTGGGCAATCTCCGAAGAGCGCTTCAACGCGCTTCCGGATGCCAAATTCATGGAACTCAAGAACAATGGCGCCATCGGAGCAATTTATGCGCACATGGTGTCGCTGCTGAACTGGCAGCGTGTCATCCAGCGTGCCATGCGTATTCCGGTGTCGCCGAACCCGCAGCCGGCCAACGTCTGATCGGTACACATTGCGCAAGAAGATTGAAGGCGGCCCCGGTGGCCGCCTTTTTTCTTGGGTGGGAGAGGCGTGAACTGCCTTCACGCTTCCGCGAGGCCCTTCTTTCGTAAGACATTTGCGGGCATATGGGCGGCAACTCCAAGAAACCGGACCTGCCCGATGAAATTCTCCGCCTGCCTGGCTGCCCTGTTCAGCGCCCTGTTTGTCTTCCTTCCGGCCGCCGCTGCTGCGCCTGTCGATGCGGGGCATGCGCGGGTCGAGCTGATTTCCGAGCGCGAGGCCGCCCTGCCGGGCGAGACCATCTATGCCGCGCTGAAAATGGATCTCGACGATGGCTGGCATGTCTACTGGCGCAATGCCGGGGATGCGGGCCTGCCGCCTCAGGTGCTGGTCCAGCCTGCCAGCGACATCCGCCCCGATGCGGTGGGGGACATCGTCTGGCCGGTGCCGCACCTGCTGCCGGTCGTGGAAGGCGAGATCATGGACTATGGCTATGACGGCGCGGTCGTCCTGCCTTTCCCGGTCACCATTCCGGACAATGCCATGGGCCCGGTGACGCTGGACGTCATCGCCGATTATCTGATCTGCGAAGACACCTGCGTGCCGGAACAGGCGCATGTGAAGCTGACGCTGGAAACAGATCAGGCGGCAGAAAACATCCGTAATGGCGAACTGATCGGCAAATGGATCGCGAAAAGTGACGTACCGTTTCCGGGGGAGGCGCGCGTCCAGAAGAAGAACCTCGACTGGTCGCTGAGCCTCCGCATGGATGGCGGGTTCGGCAAGGTCCGTTCGATCCGCTTCTTCCCCTTCGGCCATGACATCCTGCACCCGGCCGGCCAGCCGGTCGAGCTCGGCCGCCACGGGGCCACGCTGTCGCTCAGCGCGGCGGACATCACGGCGGTGTCGAAGCCGCTCGAAGGCGTGGTTGTTGTCGAGCAGGAAGGCGGCGGGCGCACGGGCTACCGGATCAGCGCCGTCGAAGGGTCCCCTCTGCCGGATACGAGCGGGCTTGGTCCGGCCGGCGGCATGCCGGGTCTGGAAGTGGCGGCGTGGAAACTGATCCTGCTGGCCATTCTCGGCGGCCTCGTCCTGAACCTGATGCCCTGTGTGCTGCCGGTCCTCTCGATGAAGGCGTTCGGCATGGTGTCGGCAGTTTCCGGCGGACAGGCCGGGGAAGTGCGCCGCCATGGCATCTGGTACACGGCGGGCGTGCTGATCTCCTTTGCCGTCCTGGCGGCGGTCATTGTCGCCCTGCGGGCGGCGACCGGGCCGATCACGCTGGGCTTCCAGTTGCAGAGCGCGCCGGTGGTGGCGATCCTTGTCCTCGTCATGTTCGCGGTCGGCCTCTGGCTGATGGGCATGTTCGAGCTGGGCACCTCGCTCCAGAATCTGGGCTCCGGCCTTGCGGACAGGGGCGGGGATGCGGGCGCCTTTTTCACAGGTGTCCTGGCAGCCGTTGTCGGCTCGCCCTGTGTCGGCCCGTTCCTGGGTGTGGGCCTCGGCGCAGTGATGGGGCACTCTGCCCCGGTCGTGTTCGCCTTCTTCCTCGCCATGGGCTTTGGCCTGGCGCTGCCCTTCCTTGTGCTGAGTTTCGTGCCGAACCTTTACCGGTTGCTGCCGCGCCCCGGTAAGTGGATGGACACGCTGAAACAATTCTTCGCATTCCCGATGTTCCTGACGGCGGCCTGGCTGGCGAAGGTGCTGGGCGATCTGGCCGGGTCCGGCGCCGTGGCGTGGACCGCTGCCGGCGCGGTCGCCATCGCCTTTGCCGCCTGGCTCTGGCAGCGCGAGGCGCGCCTGCCGCGCATTCTCGCCGTCGTCACGCTGGCATTGGCACTCTATGGCGTCACCGAACGGGCCATGGCCCCCGTGCCGGCCATCGGCGGATCGTCTGCCTATGCGGCGAAGTATGACGCCGGAACGTGGAGCCCGGGCGAAGTGCAGTCCATGATCGCTGAAGGCCGCCCGGTGTTCGTCGATTTCACCGCCAGCTGGTGCGCGACCTGTCAGGTGAACAAGGCCACGACGCTGAAATCCCGAGCCGTCCACGAATTTTTCGAGGCCAATGACGTGGCCTTCCTGGTGGCGGATTTTACCCGGAAGGATCCGGCCATCGCGGCAGAACTGGCGCGGCATCAGCGCGCAGGCGTTCCGATGTATCTGTGGTATCCTGCCGGTTCGGAGAAGCCGCAGGTTCTGCCCGAGATACTCAATCCGGGCCTTGTCACCAGCCTGCCGGTCAATCCCTGAGCCGGGCGGTAAGCAAGAGAACACGAGAGACGCATGATCAATCTCAACCAGCGCAACCTGTCGCTGGCTGCCGGTATGGCGGCCGCAGTCGTCCTGACGGCGGGCGCCCTGATTGCCTCTACAGCTCGCGCTGAAACCGGGCTTCCAGTCGGCCAGCCTGCGCCGGATTTCACGGCCATGGACTCCCATGGCGCGGAGGTTTCCCTGTCGGACTTTGCCGGCCGCACCGTCGTGATTGAATGGACCAATGAGGGCTGTCCCTTCGTGCGCAAGCACTATGCCCAGCCGCCCGGAAACATGCAGGGCCTGCAGGCTGATGCGGCGGCCGATAACACCGTCTGGCTGACGGTCATCTCATCGGCGCCGGGCAAGCAGGGCCATGTCGATGCCGAAACAGCCAATCAGTGGACGGAGCAGCATCATGCGGCACCGGCCCATATCCTGCTGGACCCAGAAGGGACGCTGGGCCGCCTCTACAAGGCCAAGACCACGCCGCACATGTATGTCATCGGCCCGCAGGGCAGGGTCGCCTATCAGGGCGCCATTGACTCCATCGCGTCGGCCAATGTCGCCGACATCGCCACCGCCACCAATTATGTACGCGAAGCCCTGACCAGCCTCACGGCGGGCGAGCC
>NZ_ARYJ01000007.1 GCF_000685215.1 Hyphomonas jannaschiana VP2 | reverse complement strand
CGCCGCCACCTCCGCCGCCTCCGCCGCCGCCTCCGCCGCCGCCGCCTCCGACCGAGGCTTCGACCGGTCCGGAAGTGGTCTGCTCGGACCTTGGCCAGAGCTTCGTGGTGTACTTCGAGTGGGATCGTGCTGATCTGACGAGCCAGGCTTCTGCCGTGATCGATCAGGCTGTTGCGAACATCCAGTCCGAAGCAAGCTGCGCAACCAGCTCGGTGAGCATCGCCGGTCACACCGATACGTCGGGTGCCAGCGCCTACAACCAGCGTCTGTCTCAGCGTCGTGCTGACGTCGTCGGCCAGGCTCTGATCGCTCGCGGCATCGATGCTTCGCTCATCACTGAGGAAGCCAAAGGTGAAACCGATCTGGCAAAAGCAACTCGCGACGGTGTTCGCGAGCCGCTGAACCGCCGTTCGGAAGTTGTGATCACCGTTCAGTAAGGCGATACACACCTAATTGAGTTCGGCCCGGCCTTTGTGCCGGGCCGTTTTCGTTTGGGCCCCAGCGTGGGTCTTGCCGGATTTCGTTTCCTGTGAAACCAAGAGCCATGATTGATCTGAGCACTCTGAGCAAAGAGGACGAGGCGGCCCGCGAGCGCCTTGCATCGCGCGCGTCCGACATGATTTCGCAAACGCAGAACTGGGCGGCCATCAATACCGGCAGCTGGAATATTGAGGGCCTGCGGAAGCTTGCTCCGCTGCTGGCAGACGCCTTCTCCGAACTGGATGCTGAGGTCCGCCTGGATCCAGGCGATCCATTCGAATCCGTCAATGATGCCGGCGAAACAGAGACGACAGAGACCTCCTCCATCATCCGCGTATCATCGCGGCCTGACGCGCCGGTTCAGGTCATCATGTCCGGTCACTATGATACCGTTTTTGCGCCGGGAACATTCGAGACGATTCGCGACCTTGGGGGCGGCCGCCTGAACGGTCCCGGACTGGCGGACATGAAAGGCGGTCTCTGCATCATGCGGGAGGCGCTGCTGGCGTTCGAGGCCGGTCCGCTGAAGGAACGCCTTGGATACCAGATCGTCATTACACCAGATGAAGAAATCGGGAATTTCGCAAGCGCCCGTGCTCTGACAGAGGCAGCCCGATCCGGCGCGCACATCGGCATGACATACGAGCCCTGCATGGACACAGGCGCCATGTCCGGCGGCCGGAAGGGGTCTGCCGTTTTTGACATTGTCCTGCATGGACGCGCTGCGCATGCCGGCCGCGCCAAGGAGGAGGGGCGTAGCGCATTGGAAGCGGCCGCTGAGCTCGTTGTCGGGCTGGAGCAGCTGAATGGCCGCCGCGATGGGGTGACCGTCAATGTCGGGTCGATTGATGGCGGAGGGCCGGTGAACATCGTTCCGGATCTGGCCATTGTCCGGTTCGGGGCCCGGGCGCCGGATGCTGATGCTGCGCAATGGGCGACCGATGAAGTAAAGCACCTGTTTGAGCGTGCCACGGCCCGGGATGGTATTCACGGACATCTTCATGGCGGCTTCTACAGGCCGCCCAAGCCGAGGAACTCGGCGCAGCAGGCGCTGTTCGATGCGGTGCAAGCGACAGGGAAGGCGATTGGCCTGGATCTTGTATTCCAGGACACGGGCGGTGTCTGTGAAGGTAACAACATTTTTGCGGCTGGCGTTCCCAACGTCGACACACTTGGTGTGATGGGCGGACGTATCCATTCCAACGAGGAATACGTGCTCACTGACAGCTTCGCGGAGCGCGCCGCCTTGTCCGCTCTCATTCTCAATCGGCTTGCCGATGGGCGTCTCGATGGCGCCGGTATCAAAGCGCTAATGGATAGCTGATCATGGCAGAAACCTATGTGATGCGGCCTTCGCGGCTGGATGACCTGCAATCCCTTATTGAACTGGCGGAATTGTCAGGACCCGGATTTACCAGCTTGCCGGTAGATGTGCCCATCCTGCGTGAACGTCTGCAGAAATCCGACGATGCGTTTCTCGGCCGTCTTCAACGGATTGAATACGGCAAGTATCTCCTGATGATGGAGAATGCTGAGACTGGTGAAGTAGTCGGTTGTTCTGCCGTGAAGGCCGGCACCGGCATTGACCAGCCATTTTTCAACTACCGGGTCATCACGCTTGCTCAGGCAAGTCAGGCCGCTGGAAACCTGCGGTTCGATATGGATGCGCTGGTGCTGACCAATGAATATGTCGGCTTCACCGAGGTTGGCACCCTGTTCCTGAAGCCCGAGCACCGCGGGGGAGGTGCCGGACGCCTGGCGGCCCAGTCCCGTTACCTGCTCATGGCGGCGGAACCGGAACGTTTCGGCACGAAAGTGCTGGCCGAACTTCGTGGCGTGGTGGACAATGAGGGGCGTTCCCCGTTCTGGGAGTGCCTGGGGCGTCATTTTTTCAGAATGGATTTCACCGAGGCGGATCGTTTGTCTGCGACCACGGACAATCAGTTCATTCTGGACCTGATGCCGAAATACCCGATCTATGTCGACCTGTTGCCGCCTGAAGCGCGCGAGGTTATCGGCCGGTGCCATTCCGACGGCGTGGGCGCATACAAGCTGCTACAGTGGGAAGGGTTTGAATTCGACCGTACCGTGGACATTTTCGATGGTGGCCCGCTGGTGACTGTGCAGCGCCGCCATATCCGCACCATTCAGGAGAGCCGCCGCGTCAGGTTTGAAGCTGGCGACGTGGACTCTGACCCGGCTGCGAAGCTGGGGCTCGCGTCCAGTGACATGATGCCTGAATTCAGGGTCAGTCTTGCAAAGAGCATTTTGAAAGATCCGCAAACCGCGGTCGTCAACCCGGATACTCTGGCGCTTCTGAAGCTGAAGCCCGGATCCGAAGGACGAATCTGGCAACGGAGTAAATAGTATGGATGGCGTCTATATAAACGGACAATGGCGTACCGGCGCGGGAACCCACTTCCAGAATCATTGCCCTGCGACGGGCGATGTGGTCTGGGAAGGGCATGGCGCGGACGCGTCCGATGTCACTGAAGCCGTCGCCTCTGCGAGGCGAGCATTCCATGATTGGGCCAATCTGCCTCAGGGTGACCGGACAGCCATTCTGGAACGGTATGCGGACGAAATTGAAAAACGCACGGATGCGATCGCTGAGACGGTCAGCCGGGATATGGGCAAAGTGCTTTGGGAGTCGAGATCCGAAACCGCGACCATGAAGGCAAAAGTGGCTGTTTCCATTGCCGCACAAGTAGAGCGCGCAGGCACAAAGTACAGCGAAGCCAATTTTGGTTCGTCGCATCTCACCCATCGTCCGCATGGGGTGATGGCCGTGTTTGGACCCTTTAACTTTCCGGGCCATCTGCCAAACGGTCACATCGTTCCTGCGCTTCTTGCTGGCAATACATGCGTGTTCAAACCGTCGGAACTGGCACCGGGCGTCGCGTTTCACATGGCTGAAGCCTTTGCCGCGGCGGGGCTTCCGGATGGGTGTCTGAACATCGTGCATGGTGGGCGCGAAACGGGAGGTGCGCTCCTGAATGCAGAGATCAATGGCCTGCTTTTTACAGGATCTGCGGCCACCGGCGTACACTTTCACAAACACTTCGCAGGTCGGCCGGAAGTTATCTTGGCTCTGGAAATGGGCGGAAACAACCCGCTCATCATCTGGGACCCGGCAGATGTTGAAGCTGCAGCCGACATCGCGGCCCAGTCTGCTTTTCTGACAAGTGGGCAGCGGTGCTCCTGTGCCCGCCGGGTGATCCTGCCGCAAGGCACCTGGGGCGACCGGGTAGCCGACGCCATCGTGGCGCGCGCCGAAGGTCTGGCCATTGGTGCGTGGGACGAAGAAGGCATGTTCATGGGCCCGCTCGTCTCAGAGAAGGCGGCCGTGAATGCTGTGGAATTCCAGGAAATGCTGATCGCCCGGGGCGGACGCGCGCTGAAGGCGCTGGAACGTCTGGAGCGGGGCGGAGGCTTCGTGTCCGCCGGTGTTGTGGATGTCACGCAAGCCAACGACATTCCGGACGAGGAACTGTTCGGACCGGTCATGCAAATCGTACGGGTTCGGGATTTCGATGAGGCGCTGGAACGTGCCAATGCAACGCGATATGGCCTGTCCGGTGGACTGGTAAGCGATGATGATACGCTCTGGGTCCGTGCGCACCGGGAGATGCGGGCCGGTATCCTAAATCGGAACCGTCCCACAGCTGGCGCCAGTGGCGCAATGCCGTTTGGCGGGCCGGGCCTGTCCGGAAATTTCCGTCCGGGGGCCTACTATGCGGCTGACTATTGTGCCTGGCCTCAGGCGAGTCAGGTGTCGGACAAGGCCTCGCGTATGAGCGCGCAGGGTTTCCCGAAGTGAGTGGCCGGGAAGTCAATTTTGATGGGCTGATTGGCCCAAGCCATAATTATGGCGGTTTGTCGGACGGCAATCTTGCGAGTTCACGAAACGCCGGTGACGTCTCCAATCCGAGAGAGGCGGCGCTTCAGGGGCTTGAGAAAATGCGCGCCCTGATCAAAGCAGGACTGACACAAGGGATTCTTCCGCCTTTGCCGCGTCCGAATTTTGACTTGCTTGCGTCGGCGGGGTTCGGGGGAAGTGACCGGCAGATACTTGAGCTGGCTGCGGCAAGGGCGCCGCGGCTTCTGAAGGTGGCGTATTCCGCCAGCAGCATGTGGACCGCCAATGCGGCGACGGTTTCCCCGTCAGCCGATACGGCAGATGGCCGCCTGCACCTGACTGCGGCCAATCTGTCGACCATGCTTCACAGATCTATCGAGCACCCGGACACGACGGCTTGCCTGCAGGCGATCTTTGGCGATGACCAGCACTTCTCGGTGCATGCCGCCTTGCCGATGCATCCGGATTTTGCCGATGAAGGCGCGGCCAATCATGTTCGTCTTTGCACTGAACATGGCCGGGCCGGGGTAGAACTGTTCGTCTATGGCCGGGAGGCGGGTGAAAGCACAGCAGGTTTTCCGGCGAGACAAACACGACTTTCCGCCGAGAGTATTGCCCGCGGGCACGGGTTGGACGCGGGGCGGACGGTCTTTGCGCGCCAGTCCACAGAAGCCATCAACGCCGGAGCGTTCCACAATGATGTGGTTTGCGTTGGCGCCCTCGACACACTGTTCTTCCATGAAGCCGCATTCGAGGACACGAAGGCTACTCTTGCGGATTTGCAGAAGGCGTCGCAGGGTTTATTCGATCTCAAGCCTGTCATGGTGGCGTCTGCAGACGTCTCTCTACAGGACGCGATCCGGTCCTATCTGTTCAATTCGCAATTGCTGAGCCTGCCTGGAGAGTCCCGTCTGGTTCTGGTAGCGCCAACAGAAGTGCGGGAAACGGAAGCGACACGGGCTTATTGTGAAAAACTCGTGAGCGGTAACGGGCCGATCGGCCGGGTGCATTATGTCGATGTCAGGCAGTCCATGCGTAATGGGGGTGGGCCCGCCTGTTTGCGGTTGCGCGTCGTGATGACCGATGCCGAGCTGGCAGCCTGCCATCAGGGCGTCTTGCTGACGGAAGAGCGGATCGATGCGCTTCAGGCGGTCGTACGGAAATACTACCGGGACCGGCTCGCTCCGGATGACCTCGCGGATTCGTCATTTGCCGATGAGTGCAGAATTGCGCGAGAGGCCTTGCTTGATGTTCTTGAGTTGGAGGAACTCGCATGATCCGTCTTCATGACTACTGGCGCTCGTCAGCGGCCTACCGCGTACGCATCGCCCTGAATCTCAAAGGCTTGTCCTACGAACAGGTGCCTGTGAATATTGCGCCGGGGGCGGATGAACAGCTGTCGGCTACCTACCGGTCTGTGAATCCGCAGATGCGGGTGCCGACCCTCGAAGTGGATGGCCTGAAGGCCGGCCAGTCCATGGCAATCCTTGAGTGGCTGGAAGAAACTTATCCGGAACCTGCGATCCTTCCATCAGATCCGGCAAGCCGGCTTCAGGCACGGGCCTTCGCAGATACGATTGCCTGCGATATTCATCCGTTGAATAATCTTTCCGTTCTGGCCGCCCTGAGACAGGATTTCGGAGCCGATGATGCCGCTGTAAAACGCTGGTATCACGACTGGATCCGCCGCGGCTTTCAGGCGCTGGAAGGGTTTGCTGCTGCGCGGCCGAGTGGCCCTTTTCTGTTCGGAGATACGCCCACGATCGCGGAAATCACGCTCATTCCTCAGATCGCGAATGCGCGGAGATTCAATATGGATCTATCGGCCTTTCCGGCGCTGGTGGCCATTGATGCTGCATGCAGCGAGCTGGAGGCGTTCCGCAAGGCGTCGCCTGAGGCCAACAAGCCCGCCTAGTCGCGATTCTTCCGTTTGGAGCGGCGCTCATCCGTATCGCCCGGGCGACGGATGTCGACGATTTCGACCTCTTCGAGGTCTCCAAGTGGCTCAGCCATAGGAGAGGCGTTGGCGGCAAGCCAGTTGTTGAAAGCCTCCGCCGATTCTCCAACGGCGGAATCAGGCGCCAGAACCGAGAAGCCTTTTTCCCGGACAGTTGCCACATCGATGACGCAGGCGCTCCGTTCCATCAGGTGGGGCGGGCAATAAGCTTCGATGGACTTATCCGGCGTTTCAGTCAGCAGCACCGCCTCAGGGTCTTTTCCGATGCGATAAAAGCCACCGAAACGGTCCATCAGTTCCGGTTCGAGCTCGAGTTCGGACAATAACGCATCTGGCAGGACCGTATCTGCGGCAATCACGACAGCGCGCCCTTGGTTATGGTTTCTGAGGTAGATCAGAAATGCCCGGGACAGATCGTCTCCCTTGGCATCAGCCCGATAGAGCGGCGCGTAAACAGGCCCAATCGCAGCCAGGCCATCTTCGAGCAGGCGGCCCTGCAGGCGAGCTTTCTGCTCTTTCCTGTCGAGCTGTGCACCTGTTCGTCCCTTCAGTTCCGAAGCGTCTTCCACGAGGAAAACGTCGGTTGCCCATCCATCTTTCCAGACCGCTGGCGGCGTTTCCTTGGGGATGACCGACCAGCTGGCATAATCGGTATAGCTGAGAGGGCTGACCTCGATATAGGGCGGCGGAGAGATTACCGTCCGCCAGAGCCATGCCCCCAAGCCGATAAGAATAACGGCAGAAGCGATCCAGAATGCGGGTTTCTTCATGATCAGAGGTCCGGTTGCGGCTGTGGCTCAGCCACGTGCTTGCAACGCGAGAGCCAGCCCTGAATAACGAGGTTGGTCGATAGACAACTGTGCAATTGTGGTGGTTTTTAGATGGTCCAGCAGGCCATCTGAGGAAAGGTCCATCTCGCCGGACTGTATGCGTTTGCATAGGTCCCGATTGAGGTCTTCCAGTGATGTATCCGGCGCGGCGCCCAGAAGCGCAACAAGCCGGGCCCGTTCGGCCGATTCGGCTTCCGGGCGCTGTTCCAGTTCCCGGATAAGCGTGGAAAGCACGTTGGACGCGACACGTGCGTGAAAGGCGGCATGACCGGTAAGTTGTGGAGACGCCGTGTCGTCGATGAAGCGCTTCACCGCTTCCACCAGTTCCTTGGTTGAGGGCGCATCATGCATCGTTGCGTATCCCTTCCAGCAGGTTCACGAGATCAATCTCTGTTTCGGAAACACGCCGGCCGATTGCCGCGCGCTCCACGCTCGGGTCTGCGCCTGAGCGGTAGGCCTCGTACATGATCATGCACATGATGCCCCATTTCAGGCTGCCCATAATCTCCCACCAGTCGATGTCGCGCGGTTGGAGTGTCGCGCCCCCCGCTGTGGCATAGGCATCCAGCAAGTCGGGAAGGTCACCGAAGCCGCCGACGCGCTTTTCAACATTTCCGAAGCGCCAGGAATTGACGCAGAGCCATGCGATGTCCTCGCGCGGATCGCCGATATGGGCGAGTTCCCAGTCGAGAACGGAAGCCAGCCCCTTTTCGGAAACCATCAGATTGCCGAGCCGGAAATCCCCGTGCACCAACACGACCGGAAGCGGTTCAGGCGCATTTGCCTTCAACCAGGAAAAGGCAAGTTCGAACACGGGCCGCGGGAGTTTGAAGGCACGGTAGATCGCTTCGTATTTTTCCAGCTGGTTGATGCCATTGCTGACGGGGAGGTCCGGTAACGTATCCGGGGATATGGAATGAATGCCAGCCAGTGCTTCGCCGCATTGCCGGGCGAGAACGTTGCGTGCCGCCGCGTATTCGTCGTCGCGTAGAATTTTCCGGCCAAGCGTTTCTCCGCGGATCCGGTCCATGACGAAGCACTGGCCCAGATCGGGATCGTTTTCGAACACGCCGAGGACCGGCGGGACAGGCACGCCAGCTTTTGAGGCGTGTGTCAGCAGGGTTGCTTCCATGGCCAGCCCAATGGCTTCAGAGGAGCGGGCTGCTTCAACGCCGCCCGGCGCCCTGCGGAGAATCAGGGGCGTTTTGCCCTTGTCCGTCACGACGTCAAAAGCCCAGGTTTCCTGACTGGCACCGCCCGAAAGACGCGTTAATGCGTCAACTTTGCTGTCTGCACCGAATTTTGCACCGGCCCAGGTCTCTAGCGCTGTTGCGATCTGTTCGTTACTTCCCATCTTCGCCACAATTGCAGGGAAGAAAGAGCCCGCCAAGCTCTTCCCTTGCGAGAGCATGACGCGCGGTCGGGAAGGAGTCTCCGTAAATGGCTAAGAAGCCAAAGAAAAAGGACATGGGCATTCTTGAGGTAGAGAAGCTGCCTCGTGTCAGTGCCTGGGCCTGGCTGCGGGCGCGATTCTTTGCCGGCATGGTCATTGCGCTGCCGATCGTGGTGACCTTCGCCATCCTGCAATTCTTCATCAATTACATCGATCAGCGCGTGGTTCCGATTCTGCCGGAATCCCTGCGGCCGGAGACCTACCTGAACTATGCGGTTCCGGGTTTCGGTGTGATCGTACTGGTCCTGTTCCTGACCATTCTGGGGGCGATCACGACGAACCTTCTGGGACGTTCGGTTGTCGTCATCACCGACCGTGTATTGAGCCAGATCCCGATTGTGAGAACGGTCTATTCTTCATTCAAGCAGCTGGTCGATGTCTTTGCCAACAATCCGACAGAACAGTTCCGTGAATGCGTTCTGATCCAGTTTCCAAGGGCAGACAGCTGGTGTCTTGGCTTTGTGGCTGCGCCTGCGCGCGGTGAAGTCAGGACGCACCTCAGCGAAGACTACATTGGCGTGTTCGTGCCAACGACGCCGAACCCGACATCCGGCTTCATCATGTTCGTGAAAGCCGAAAACACGATCAAACTACACATGAGCGTTGAAGAGGGCGCCCGGATGATCCTTTCGGCAGGTCTCGTTGTGCCCGAGCATCCGGATGTGAAGGCGGCCATCGAAGCCGCAAATGGCAAAGCGACTAAGACAGAGTCCGGGGAACCATCAGCTCCCTCACCAGACGCAGGGCCCGGCCCCGAACCGACTCAAGATCAGGATCCGAAGTGACGAGCGCTTCGGCGTCTTTTGCGGCGATCGCAAGAAGCGCCGCGTCTTTTGAGAGATCGATCACCCGGTAATCGGTCGCGCCCGCCTGGCGCAGACCAAGAATGTCTCCAGGCCCGCGGAGTTTGAAATCTGCTTCGGCGATTTCAAATCCGTCATCGGTCCGCCGCAATGTCTCGATTCTTTCCCGTGCCATGTCTCCAAGAGGCGGACGGTACAGGAGGAGACAATAGGATGGCTTGTCGCCGCGGCCGACACGGCCTCTCAACTGGTGGAGTTGTGCCAGGCCAAAGCCCTCGGCGCGCTCAATGACCATGATCGTCGCTTCCGGCACATCCACACCGACTTCGATCACCGTTGTGGCGACCAGCACGCGCGTGGCGCCCGTGCGGAAGTCTTCCAGCGCGGCGTCTTTTTCAGCGGCTTTCAAGCGGCCATGGACAAGGCCGACCGGTGCCTTGAGTTGTCTGGACAGCATCGCGTGGCGGCCGACCGCCGTGGAATCATCGTCATCCACGTCCACTTTCGGGCAGACCCAGAAGACCCGCTCACCACGGCTGACGGCGCGCCCGACGGCATCGATAACTTCTTCCATGCGGGTATCGGGAATGGCCCGCGTTTCGACCGGCTTCCGCCCGGCGGGCTTCTCGTCGAGAATGGACACATCAAGATCGCCATTGACGGCCTGAGCGAGCGTGCGCGGAATGGGCGTTGCGCTCATGACCAGCATGTGCGGGCTGGTTGCCTTGCCAGCCAGCTTCATCCTGTCGGCTACACCAAAGCGGTGCTGTTCATCCACAATGACCAGGCCGAGATTCCTGAAGCGAACAGCCTCCTGGAACAAGGCGTGCGTCCCGGCGACGATCTGGATCGAGCCATCGGCAAGTCCCATCAGCGTCGCTTCCCGCGCGGTGCCTTTGTCACGTCCTGAGAGGGCCGCAACAGTGTAGCCAAGCGGAGAGAGGAGTCTTGTCAGGGTTTCATATTGCTGGCGGGCGAGCACTTCCGTCGGTGCCATGAAGGCGGACTGAAAACCGCCTGCGGCCGCTTGCACGGCAGCCATTGCGCCGACCAGCGTCTTGCCCGCGCCGACATCGCCTTGCAGCATCCGCCGCATGGGGGAGGTGCCAGCCATGTCTTCCGCGATCTGGTCCGAGGCCCGCATTTGCGCTCCGGTGGGTGCAAAGGGCAGGGAGCGGATCAGGGCTGCGATCCGTTCCTCCGCTTTTGGGACACTCGGCGCTGACCGGCGTTTGCGCGCCATCCGCGCCAGTGCAAACGCGCTTTCCCGGGCCAGGGCCTCGTCATAGGCCAGACGTTCACGGGCCAACGCAAACTTCTCTTCGTCATACGTCTCCGGGCTGTGCAGCCATTGAAGCGCTTCCTTGAAGTCCGGCCAGCGTTTGGCTTCGATCAGGCCACTATCGGCCCATTCCGGCAGATCATCCGGCACGCGTTCCAAAGCCTGTTCCGCAAACCCATGGACCCGTTTGTTTGTGAGGCCCGCGGTGAGGCCATAGATCGGCTCAACGGCGGGAGGCAGCGCGCCGCGTGCCGGATCGACAATGTAGTCCGGATGCGTCATCTGCCGCTCGCCGCGATAGTCCTCGATCCGGCCTGAGACGACCCGCTCCTTTCCCATCGGAAACTGCCCTTGCAGCCAGCGGCCATCGGCCCGGAAAAAGGCAAGCGTGAGAAAGCCCGTCCCATCATACAGCTGCACCCGGTGCGGGGACTTTTCATTGTAAGGCGGGTGATAAGCGTGGACTTCGCCTTTGACGGTGGCGACCTCACCAAATTCGGTGGAATCGATCGAAGGGCGGACCCGGCGGTCGACCCAGCGTTCCGGCAGGTGCAGCAACAAGTCCCAGACGTGCTCACCATCCACCAGCCGCTCCAGTGCTGGCTTCAGCTTCGGCCCGACGCCCGACAGGGAATCCAAAGGCTCGAACAGGGGGAAGAGTCGCTCGTCTCGCATCCTGGCGAACCTAAGCTGCGCCCCTCGATGGCACAACGCCGCTTTGACCCGAGCGGGAAAGGCCTTATGTCTTTCCACAGACCAAGGAGAGCTGCCCATGGATGCCCGCCGCCGTAAACTGAAATTCCGCGCCTGGCGCCGGGGATTCCGGGAAATGGACCTCCTGATGGGTAGTTTTGCCGACCAACACCTTGATCAATATGGTGAAAGCGAACTCGACCAATTCGAGGCGCTGCTGAACCTGCCTGACTGGGAAGTTTATGCCTGGCTGGTGGGTCAGGCTGAGGTTCCTGACGATCAGAGCAGCCCGGTTCTGGACCAATTGATCGCATTCAAGTACGCCGCGCAGGCCGGTTGAGCAGACGCTTCGGCGGCCGGGCTCACGGCCTAACTGTGTCTGAAGGTCTGGCATGACACCTGTCGAACTCCTGAAATCCCTGAGCGGTCCAGCCGCACTTGGCGGTGCACCTTTCGGTGCGGACCTGATGGCCTTCATTCCCGCCCTTGAGGCGCGGGGCGGTGTCGGCATTTATGTCGCCCGGGATGACAAGACGGCAGCGACGGCGCGCCGTCTGGCCGAGTTCATCTCGCCTCGTCTGGATCAGGTCGACCTGCCGGGATGGGATACGCTGCCTTATGACCGGGTCAGCCCGACGGCCAGTGTCGCGGCCCGCCGCTGCGCTGCGCTTGCGCGTTTGTCCCGCTACGAGCCTGAGCAGGGGCCGTTGCTGGTTGTCACCACCGCGACGTCTATCGTCCAGCGGGTTCCGCCGGTTGAAACGATGCGGCGCGCGTCATTTTCGATGACATCCGGGCAGACGGTCAGCCAGAAAGAGCTGAACGACTATTTGCTTGTGAACGGATACGTTCGCGCGAGCACCGTCAGGGAACAGGGCGAATACGCCATTCGTGGCGGGATCATCGACATCTTCCCGCCCACAGCAGGTGAGCCACTGCGGCTGGATTTCTTCGGCGATACGCTGGAAACACTCCGGACGTTCGACACAGAAACCCAGCGCTCAACCGGTGAGACGAGGTCCGTTGCGTTCGCGCCGGTGAGCGAGATCCTGTTCGACGATGATGTGCTCAGCCGATTTCGGGAGAAGTACCTCGAAGTCTTCGGTCCGCCATCGGGCGATCCGATGTATGAAGCGGCCCGGGCGTCCATCCGCCGGCAGGGCGTTGAGGCGTGGCTCCCGCTTTTCCACGAGTCGCTGGACACGCTGTTCGACTATATCGGTGATGAAGCGCTGATCGGCTTCGGTCATCTTTCCGGCGAAGCGGCGGCAGAGCGTCTCTCGCAGGCGGCTGACTATTATCAGGCGCGGCTAGAGGCGGGCGCTGGCGATGCCCGAGCGGCAAAAGTGCTCGCGCCGGAACAATTGTACCTGGATCCTGCCGAACTGGAGCGGTCACTGGCGGCGCATCCTGTTGCCCGGTTCAATCCGGCTGAACCTGCACCTGGCCACTACGACATGGAAGTCCGGCGCGGCCGCGATTTCGCGCCAGAGCGGATGATGAGCCAGGAGAACATCTTCGAGGCAACGATTGCTCATACGAAGGATCTCCGCAAATCCGGGCGCCATGTGGTGTTTGCCGCGTGGTCGACGGGGTCCGCAGACCGTCTGATCAATGTGCTCGCTGACCACGGCCTGGATGATCTGGTTCAGGTCCACTCGCTGGAGGCGGCGAGAAAAGCCGAGACTTCCGTCGTCGAAATTCCACTGGAAACCGGCTTCGTCAGCAAAGACCTGGCGGTAATTTCAGAAGCCGACATTCTGGGTGACCGCCTTGCTGCACCGCGCCGCAAGCGGAAGACGGCCAACTTCATCACCGATGCCGCTACACTGAATGCCGGCGATCTTGTTGTGCACGTCGATCATGGGGTGGGCCGTTATGTCGGTCTGAAGACGCTGGAAGTCACCGGCGCCCCGCATGACTGCCTCCAGCTCGAATATTCCGGCGGGGACACGATTTTCCTGCCTGTCGAAAATATCGACCTGATTTCGCGCTATGGTTCGGAAGAAGCTGAAAGCCAGCTTGATCGGCTGGGCGGAGCAGGCTGGCAGAACCGCAAGGCCAAGGCCAAGAAGCGCATTCTTGAAATGGCGGCGGAGCTGATGGCGATTGCGGCTGCGCGGGAGCTCAAGCGCGCGGACGCGGTCAATGCCGGTCAGGGTATCTATGAGGAGTTTGCGGCGCGCTTCCCCTATGAGGAAACCGATGACCAGCTGAACGCCATTGAGGATGTGCTGGGGGACCTTGGGTCCGGCCGTCCGATGGATCGCCTGGTCTGCGGGGATGTGGGGTTCGGGAAAACCGAAGTTGCTCTACGCGCGGCGTTCGTGGCGGCCATGAGCGGCAAGCAGGTCGCTGTGATCGCACCGACGACATTGCTCGCGCGTCAGCATTTCAAGACCTTCGAAGAACGCTTCGCCGGATGGCCGCTCAAAGTGCGTCATCTCTCCAGACTCGTCAGCGCCAAAGAGGCATCGGAAACCCGTGCCGGCCTGACGGATGGCAGTGTGGATGTCGTTGTCGGAACGCACGCGCTCCTGGCCAAGGGCATCGAGTTCAAGCGCATGGGCCTGCTGATCGTCGATGAAGAGCAGCGTTTCGGTGTGAAGCACAAGGAACGCCTCAAAGAGCTCAAGGCCGACGTACACGTGCTGACATTGTCAGCCACCCCTATACCGCGGACGTTGCAGATGGCGCTGACCGGTATCCGGGATCTTTCGATCATCGCGACCCCGCCTGTCGATCGCCTTTCGGTGCGGACCTATATCACCGAAGAAGACACAGTGACGCTTCGCGAAGCGCTGTTGCGGGAGAAGTATCGCGGGGGGCAGGCCTTCTTCGTCGCGCCGCGTATTCAGGATCTCGACAAGCTGGAACGGTTCCTGACAGAGAACGTGCCGGAAGTTTCCTTCATTGTGGCCCACGGCCAGATGGGGGCAGGGGAGCTCGAAGACATCATGACGGCCTTCTATGAGGGCAAATATGATGTGCTGCTGTCCACGACGATTGTCGAGAGTGGTCTGGATATTCCGCGTGCGAACACATTGATCATTCACCGCGCAGACATGTTCGGCCTCGCTCAGCTCTATCAGCTGCGCGGCCGGGTCGGGCGCTCAAAGCTGCGTGCCTATGCTTACTTCACCACGCCGCGGGACAAGGTGATCACGGAAACCGCGGAACGCCGCCTGCGCGTGTTGCAGTCGCTCGACAGCCTTGGCGCGGGCTTCCAGCTGGCCAGCCACGACCTCGACATGCGCGGATCAGGCAATTTGCTGGGGGACCAGCAGTCCGGCCATGTCCGGGAAGTTGGTGTCGAGCTGTACCAGTCCATGCTGGAAGATGCGGTCAATGCGCTGAAAGCGGGTGCGCAGGGTGAAGACGAAGTGGCCGATGACTGGTCTCCGCAGATCAATATGGGTGTCGCCGTTCTGATCCCGGAAGACTATGTCGAAGACCTGTCCATCCGCTTGTCGCTGTACCGGCGCCTGTCCGATATTTCGACCAGCCAGGAGCGGGAAGGCTTCGCGGCTGAGCTGATCGACCGGTTCGGACCCTTGCCTGATGCAACGAAGCAATTGCTGGAAGTCACCGCGATCAAGGTGCAGTGCAAATCGCTCGGCATCGAGAAGCTGGATGCGGGCGACAAGGGTGCCGTCTTTGCCTTCCGGCAGGATACGGTTCTGGACCCGGCGCGCCTGATGGAGATCGTCCGGTCACGTCCGAATGTCCTGCGTCTGCGGCCGGATTCGAAACTCGTTCACTCTTTCACCGGTGGCGATGCAGTTACGCGCCTGGGACGGGTCCGTGCATTCCTGAAAGAACTGGAAGCCGCAGCGGGCCTCGTCAGTGCCTAGGCGGCATATTCCCGTGTATAGGGGCCGGACAGGCCTTCGGCGAGCAGGGTGCCAGCGGTGTGGTAGGACCGTTTTTCGACAACGCGCCAGCTGAGGGTGAGGCCGTCAAAGTCGGAATTGCGCGTGAGTTTGATCATCAGTCTTTCTGCCAGACGCACGGCACCGCGATAGGGCGTGTGCGGGGTGGAGATGATGATCGTCCCATTTCCGAAGTGGGCAATGCAGTCGGTGTCCCTGACGCAGGTTCGTGTGAGCTGCGCCAGATCCGGAAGCCTGCCTGTATGCGCATCGTCAAGTTTGATCGTCAGGACACAGAGCGGCTCGCCGCGCTCTGACGACAGGGCGATCTGCCGGTCCAGGTGTGCCTTGATGAATTCACGATGAAACAGGCCGGTGTCCGGATCGACAGACGGCGTGGCCTGTAATTGCGCGGGCAGGACAGGCGCGCTCGCCGCATGATGGCTGATCGCGCGTGAAATTCTTCCGGCGAGCGCTTCTGCATCGCCCGACTGTTCGACGAGGTCTGTGCTGACCATCAGAGCGGCGAGATGTGCCTCGGAGAGGTCGGCGCCCGGTTGGGCCAGGACGAAGAGTGGGGTGCCCGTGAGCGAGGCTTCAGCGCGGCCCCAGTCGATATAATTGGCGGCGTCTCCTCCGGCCGGCGTCAGGTCTGCAAGCACGGCGGCGAAGCGTCCGGATTTCAGATAGTCGGCCGCTGTCCTTAGGGTGAGCGCCGCGGTAACAGGAATGTCGTGGGCTTTCAGTGCGGAACGAAGGGCAAAGAAGCCGGCGCCGCCGTCTCCCAGATACAGGACTTCCGGGCGGCGTTCTGAAACAGGCTGAACATCGGCCACGCCAAAAGAAGCCGCAGTTTCCATGCGGATACGGAATTCGGCTGTCCGCGCCTGGCGGCGGACGAGTGAAGTCAGGCGGGCCTTCAGCATTTCGAGGTCGCTATCCTGGCTGACGATCAGGACGTCGAGACCTTCGGCGGTCTGCGTGTCCTGAGTTAGCAGGACAAGCGGACGCCGTTCAGCGCCTTCGCTGAGATGGATGTCCCGGTCCCGCAAGCCGGAGGGCAGGCTCTCCATGTCGATCAGCAGCGGTTCTGTCGCATCGAAATCGATGGGATCACTCGCGGGATAAGCCCGCATGCCGTGATTGCGCAATCTGGTCAGAATCGACTCCAGACGCGGTCCGGACGCAGCGACCTCTATGGGAGGATCGAGGAAAGACAGATCAAGCATACGCAACTCTGGAATCGTCGCGACAGGCGACGTCGGGGTACCCCTTCCTTTTGGGGCGAGCCGCCTTAATGATCTGCTAATACCGAGATTACGGCTTAGAAAGGGAGTTTGGAGATGGCTCAGGGACCTCTCAGCGGAGTGAAGATTGTTGAGTTTGCAGGGATCGGCCCCGGGCCATTCTGCGGCATGCTCCTCTCAGACATGGGTGCTGACGTGATTCGCATTGACCGCCCGGGCGATGGTCGTCCGGGACGGGCAGCGGATGTCACCGGCCGCGGCCGCCGGTCTATTGGCCTGAACCTGAAAGATCCGGGCGATATTGAAATCGCCCTGAAACTGCTTGAGCAGGCAGACGCGTTGATCGAGGGCTTCCGTCCCGGCGTCATGGAACGCAACGGCCTGGGCCCCGATGTCGTCCTGGCGCGCAATCCGAACCTCGTCTATGGCCGGATGACCGGCTGGGGGCAGACCGGCGCGCTGTCCCACTCCGCAGGTCACGACCTCAACTATATCGCGATCACTGGTGCGCTTCATGCGATGGGCGACGGCGATGGCCGTCCGCGTCCACCGCTGAACCTTGTCGGTGACTATGGCGGCGGCGCCCTTTACCTCGCCATGGGTGTGCTGGCGGGCATCATCAATGTGAAGAATGGCGGCAAGGGTCAGGTCATTGACGTGGCCATGTCCGACGGTGCCGCGTCGCTGGCCGCAATGTTCTACGGCATGAAAGCTGCGGGCATCTGGACCGACGACCGCGAGGCAAACATGCTCGACGGTGGCGCCCACTTCTACGACACTTATGAGTGCGCAGATGGCAAATGGGTCTCCATCGGCTCGATTGAGCCGCAGTTCTACGCCATCCTGCGCGAGAAGGCAGGGCTGACGGATCCGGCCTTTGACGCTCAGATGGACAAATCCAAATGGCCCGAGCTGAAGCAGAAGGTCATGGACGTCATCAAGACGAAAACACGGGATGAATGGTGCGAGATCATGGAAGGGACGGACATCTGCTTTGCGCCGGTGCTGTCCATGTCCGAGGCACCGAAATACAAGCACAATACAGACCGCGAGACGTTCATTGAGCTTGAAGGCGTGATCCAGCCTGCACCGGCGCCGCGCTTCTCCGAAACCCCGGGCAAGGTCCAGCGCCGTCCGGCGGGGCTTGGTGAGCACACGGATGAAATCCTGAAGGATTGGGGTGTTTCGCGCGGATGAGCGCACTTCCCGGAACAACGGGCCGTCGCCGCATCTATCTGATGCGGCACGGCTTCGTCGATTATACATCTGAAGAAGTCCGCCGGACGCGGGATCCGTCGATCGTCAGTCTCACGCCTGCGGGCGAAGATGAGGCGCGGGCGGCAGGCGCGGCTCTGGCGGAAGTTCATTTTGATCTGGCCATCTGTTCAGGCCTGAAGCGGACGCGCCAGACAGCCGAACTGGTGCTGGCCGAACATCCCGATGCACCGGAGCTGGAAGTCGAGGAGCGTTTCCAGGAATTGCGGTCCGGCCAGTATATCGACTTCAAATCGCCTGAGCATCTTGCCGCGACGATGACCTTCTTGTTCGAACAGGCTGGAGAGCCGGACGCCGAATTTCTGCCCGGTGGCGAAAAATTCTCTGAAGCAATGGTCCGGATCATGGACGGTCTGACCGATCTGCTGATGCGTCCGGGCTGGGCCAGTGCGCTGGTCGTCGCTCATGAGGTGGTGAACCGGATGGTGCTGGCGTCGGTGATTGGTGCGCCGCTTGGTGCAAGTGCCGGTTTTGAGCAGGACACCGGCTGCATCAACATCATCGATTTCGACCTCGTGCCGGACGAATCCGGCAATCGGACGCAGATCGAACGCGGCATGATCAAGGCCGTCAATCTGACACCCGCCAATTACCTCAAGAACGGCATGAACCTGCGCAGTCTGGAGGCGATCTTCACGCGTCCGGAAGAGGCTTCGTGAACGGGGTGTAATAAGGCGGGCAGAACTCGCCTGAAAGGTGAATGGCGCACAACAAGCGGGCCATCCTGCCGTTCAGACTCACTTTGATAGAAAAATCGATGTCGGCCGGGAGCCTCGGCTGCTTGCAAAGGCATCAGGCCGACGTCCTTCTTGCTAAACCTTAGCCGCTCCCCCGGGAGCGGCCTTTTTCTGCTGTTGGGTTTCTTGCCACGCTGTCATGAGCCACTACGGTTCGCGCAGCATTGGAAGGAAAGACTCACATGCGCAAAATGCTCCTGGCCGTTTCAGCCATCGCACTTCTGGGCGCCTGCACCCCGAAAGCCGCTGAAACTGAACCCGCCGAGCCGGCCGAATCGGTTGAAGCCGCGACGCCCGCCGAAATTCACGCGAACCTGATGGTGCTCGATTCGCACCTCGATACGCCGGCCAACCTGTCGAAGCCGGATTTCGACATCATGGCCGACAACCCGATGCAGATGGGATCTGTGCAGGTCGATGTGCCGAAGATGAATCGCGGCGGGCTCGATGGTGGTTTCTGGGTGATCTTCACCCCTCAGGGCCCGCTGACGGAAGAAGCGTATGAGGCGGCATTCAAGGCTGCGACGGCCCGCCAGGATGAAATCCTGAAAATGGTGGCCGACCATCCCGACACGTTTGAGCTGGCCTACACCGCTGATGATGCAGAGCGCATTGCGGCGTCTGGTAAGAAGGTGGTTCTGCAGTCGATGGAGAACAGCTATCCGCTGATGCTCGACGTCACCAATCTGGAGACCTTCTATGACAAAGGCCTGCGAATGGTGGGCCTGATTCACTTCCGGGATAACCAGTTCGGCGGCAGCGCAACGGATTTCACCAGCCCGGACGACACAGGCCTGACGGACCTCGGCAAGGACCTGGTGCGCGAAGCAAACCGGCTGGGCATGGTGATCGACGGGTCCCACTCATCCGATGCCGCGGTGCGGGACATGATCGAGATCTCGACCACGCCGGTGATCCTGACCCATACCGGCCTGAAGTCGGTCTATGACCACCCTCGCAATATTCCGGACGAGTTCCTGAAGGACATCGCGGCGCAGGGCGGTGTCATCCAGATCAATGCCTATAGCGGCTACCTTGAAGAACTTGAGGATTCGCCGGAGCGCCGCGCCGCTCTGGAGGGGCTGAAGACCGAGTTTGAAGGCGTGAATCCGTTCACCGCCGACGAAGAAACCAAGGCGCGCTATATGGAGCGGATGGAGGCGATCAATGCGGAATTCCCACCGCCACGCTCGACCTTTGAAAAGTTCATGGAGCACATGCTGCGTGCCCTGGAGCTGGTTGGCCCGGATCATGTGGGCATGGGCGCTGACTGGGACGGCGGCGGCGGTGTGATCGGGATGGAGGATGTCTCCTTCCTTCCGAAAGTCTCCGAACGCCTGCTGGAAGAAGGTTATACAGAGGAGGATCTGGCGAAGATCTGGGGCGGTAACATGATGCGCGTGCTGCGTCAGGCTGAAGCCGCAAAGGAAACAGCGGAATAGGGTGGATCGGCCGGGCTGAAGAAAAGCCCGGCCGGATGCCGCTCAAGCCTTGCAAAGTCCGACTCGCCTCTGTATGACGCGCGTTTCCAATTCACATGTGCCGTCAGGCGCAACAACTCCGGATACCTGTCATGGCAGTCCCAAAGAGTAAGAAATCGAAGTCCCGCCGTGGTATGCGCCGCGCGCACGACCGTCTTGCGATGAACACCTACATCGAAGATGCGAACTCCGGCGAACTGCGCCGTCCGCACCACATCGACCTGAAGTCGGGTGAGTATCGCGGCCGCCAGGTCCTCGAGCCGCGCGACGATATCTAGCATTTACCGGCTGTTGCGCTTTCGGGCGCAGCCGACTAAGGCTTCAGGCGCCTCCTGCCAGCGGGTAGGGGGCGCCTTGCATTTTGGCCAGATAAAACACGGAAAGCCTGACATCCATGAGCGAGATCATTGACATCCACGCCCGCGAAATCCTCGACAGCCGGGGCAATCCGACCGTCGAAGTCGATGTGACCCTGGATGACGGTTCCACCGGCCGCGCCGCCGTGCCTTCGGGTGCTTCCACTGGCGCCTATGAGGCCCACGAGCAGCGCGATGGCGACAAGGACCGCTACCTCGGCAAGGGCGTCCTGAAGGCCGTTGATGCCGTGAATGGCGAGATCTGCAACGAACTCACCGGTCTCGACGCCACCGACCAGCGCATGCTGGACATGCTGATGATCGATCTCGACGGCACGGACAACAAGTCCCGCCTCGGCGCCAACGCCATCTTGGGCGTGTCGCTGGCCATCGCCAAAGCCGCTGCCGAATACTCCACCATGCCGCTCTACCGCTATGTGGGCGGCCCGAACGCTCGCGTCCTGCCGACGCCGATGATGAACATCATCAATGGCGGTGCCCACGCGGACAACCCGATCGACATTCAGGAATTCATGATCATGCCGGTCAGCGCGGAAAGCATGTCCGACGCCGTCCGCATGGGTGCCGAAGTCTTCCACGCGCTGAAGAAGACGCTGCACGATGCCGGCCATAACACCAATGTCGGCGACGAGGGCGGCTTCGCTCCGAATCTCGCCTCCACCGACGAAGCCATCGGCTTCATCATGAAGTCCATCGAAAAGGCAGGCTACACGCCGGGCGAAGACATTGCGCTGGCCCTGGATGCCGCTTCCACCGAATTCTACAAGAACGGCAAGTATGAACTGGCTGGCGAAGGCAAATCGCTCGGTTCCGACGAATTTGCCGCTTACCTCGCCGATCTCTGCGCCCGCTACCCGATTGTCTCCATCGAGGACGGCATGGCCGAAGATGACTGGGATGGCTGGATCTCCCTGACAAACAGCATTGGTGACCGTGTCCAGCTGGTCGGCGACGATCTGTTTGTGACCAATCCGGACCGTCTCGCGATTGGCCTGCAAAAAGGTGCGGCGAACTCGATCCTGGTGAAGGTCAACCAGATCGGCACGCTGTCGGAGACGCTGGACGCCGTGGAACTGGCGCACCTGCATGGCTACACGGCCGTGATGTCTCACCGTTCGGGCGAAACCGAGGATTCGACCATCGCCGACCTCGCTGTCGCGACCAATTGCGGCCAGATCAAAACCGGTTCGCTGTCGCGCTCTGACCGGATCGCCAAGTACAACCAGCTGATCCGTATCGAGGAAGAGCTGGGCCCGGTGGGCATCTATGCCGGCCGGTCGCGTATTAACGCTGAATAAGCAGTGATGAGGGCGGCTCTGGTGGGCCGTCCTCACGCTCTCTTAACCAAAACAGTCCAGTCTTTAACCCATGACCTCCCGACTCGAGGCCTTGGGCCTTTGCCTTGTGATTCTCTACTTCGCCTACCACGCCTTTGCGGGGGAGAAGGGCCTTGGCCGTTGGACGGACGCCCAATTGGAGCTGCAGGACCGCAAGGCGGAACTGGCTCAGATCAACAGTGAAATCGAGCATTTGCGCAGCGACATCCGGCGCCTGACGCCTGGCTCTGTCGACCGCGATTATGTTGAAGCTCTGGCCCGCCAGAAGCTGGCTTTTGTCTATCCGGACGAGGTCGTTCTCCTCGCATCGGACACCACCTCTGCAAAATGACATAGCTCGGTGGGCTTGCCCCATGGGAACTGAGCCCACATAACGGCCATAGGCAGGAGGACCCATGGCTACGAAACCCAAGAGTTCAAAAAAAGCACCCACTAAAACGGGTAAAGACGAAATTCTCAAATACTACCGCGACATGCTCCTCATCCGGCGCTTCGAGGAGAAGGCCGGCCAGCTTTACGGCATGGGCAAGATCGCAGGTTTCTGCCACCTCTATATCGGACAGGAAGCCGTCGTGACCGGCGTGCAGGCCTGCCTGAAGGATGGCGACCAGGTCATCACCGGTTATCGCGACCATGGCCACATGCTGGCCTGCGGCATGGACCCGAAAGGCGTCATGGCCGAACTGACCGGGCGCATCGGCGGCTTGTCGAAAGGCAAAGGCGGTTCGATGCACATGTTCTCGAAGGAGAAAAACTTCTTCGGCGGCCACGGAATCGTCGGGGCGCAGGTGCCAATCGGTACCGGGCTCGGCTTCGCCAACAAGTATCGCGGCAATGACCACGTCTCGGTCGCTTATTTCGGCGATGGCGCTTCGAACCAGGGACAGGTCTATGAGTCCTTCAATATGGCATCCCTGTGGGACCTTCCGGTCGTCTATGTGATCGAGAACAACATGTATGCCATGGGCACCAGCGTGGACCGCGCCTCTGCGGAAACCGAGCTGTTCAAGCGCGGCATCTCTTTCGAAATCGAAGGCGAGGAAGTTGACGGCATGGATGTGCTGGCCGTGCGTGAGGCCGGTGAACGCGCCGTGAAATATGCCCGCTCGGGCAAGGGCCCGTACATTCTCGAAATGAAGACCTACCGCTATCGCGGCCATTCCATGTCCGACCCGGCGAAATACCGCAAACGGGAAGAAGTGGATGATGTGCGCAGCCATCATGATCCGATCGATGGCCTGAAGAAGCACATCCTGGAAGCCGGGCATGCCGACGAAGCCGAGCTCAAGAAGATCGACAACGAAATCAAGGCCATCGTGAAAGAGGCCGCGGACTTCTCGCTCGAAAGTCCGGAGCCCGATCCGAGCGACCTCTGGACCGACGTGCTGAAAGATGCGGAGGTCGCGTGACAACAGGAACTGGCCGGTTCCCCACGCATTCTGTTTCAAAGGCCTTTTCAGGCCGGTGGAGGATTAGTGCGATGACGGATGACCTCGCAACACATGCTGCTTTGCGCCTGATCGCGCAGAACGCCAATATGATTTCCGGAGCCTTTTGATGTCCGTTGATATTCTCATGCCCGCCCTGTCTCCGACGATGGAAGAAGGCACGCTGTCCAAATGGCTCAAGAAGGAAGGCGACACCGTCTCCTCCGGAGATGTCATTGCCGAGATCGAGACCGACAAGGCGACGATGGAAGTCGAAGCCGTCGATGAAGGGACCCTCGCCAAGATCCTCGTGCCGGAAGGCACCGAAGGGGTGAAGGTCAACGCGGTCATCGCCGTGCTGGCGGAAGAGGGCGAAGATGCCGGCAGCGTTGAGGCGAAAAAGAAGCCCGACAGCAGCCCCGTACCTGAAACTGAAAAGAAAGACGAAGCACCCGCTTCCGAAGGCGCCGCTGCGCCGGAAGCGCCAGAGGTCAAAGTGCTCTCGGATCCTTCCATTCCGGAAGGCACGAGCTTTACCGAGACGACCGTCCGCGATGCTCTGCGTGACGCCATGGCCGAGGAAATGCGGCGCGATGAGAATGTCTTCCTGATGGGCGAGGAAGTCGCCCAGTATCAGGGCGCCTACAAGGTCTCCCGCGAACTGTTGCAGGAATTTGGTGACCGCCGCGTGGTCGACACGCCGATCACGGAACATGGCTTTGCCGGTCTCGGCGTCGGGGCGGCCTTTGCCGGCCTGAAGCCCATCGTCGAATTCATGACCTTCAACTTCGCCATGCAGGCCATCGACCAGATCGTGAACTCGGCTGCGAAGACACTCTATATGTCCGGCGGACAGATGGGCTGCCCGATTGTGTTCCGCGGCCCGAACGGCGCAGCCGCCCGCGTCGGCGCGCAGCACAGCCAGGACTATTCCTCCTGGTATGGTCATATTCCGGGCCTGAAAGTCGTGGCGCCTTATGACGCCGCCGATGCGAAGGGCCTGCTGAAGGCCGCCATCCGTGATCCGAACCCGGTGATCTTCCTGGAGCATGAACTGCTCTACGGTCATTCCTTCCCGGTGCCGGACCTGGACGACTACGTCCTGCCCATTGGCAAGGCGGCGATCAAGCGTCAGGGCACAGATGTCACGCTGGTGGCGCATTCCCGCATGGTCGGCTTCGCGCTGGAGGCGGCAGAGAAACTGGCGGAGCAGGGGATTGACGCCGAAGTCGTCGACCTGCGAACCATCCGCCCGCTCGACACGGCAACCGTCATCGAAAGCGTGAAGAAGACAAACCGCATCGTCTGTTGTGAAGAAGGCTGGCGCTTCATGGGCGTCGGCGCGGAGATCGCCGCGACCGTCACCGCCGAAGCCTTCGACTATCTCGATGCCCCGCCGGCCCGCGTGCACCAGAAAGACGTGCCGCTGCCCTACGCCGCCAACCTCGAAGCCCTGAGCCTGCCGAACGCCGACGACATCGTCGAGGCGGCGCTCAAGGTCTGCTACGTGAAGTAAGGGGACAAGACACCATGTCCATCAACATCACCATGCCGGCGCTCTCTCCCACGATGGAGGAAGGCACGCTGTCCAAATGGCTCGTCAAGGAAGGGGACACGATCTCCTCCGGTGACGTCATCGCCGAGATCGAGACCGACAAGGCCACGATGGAAGTCGAGGCCGTGGACGAAGGTACTGTCGCGAAGCTCCTCGTCGCGGCCGGAACGGAGGGCGTGAAGGTCAATGCCGTCATCGCCGTCCTGGCGGAAGAGGGCGAAGACCCGTCCGCGGTTGAGGCACCGGAAGCGAAGGCCGCACCGGAACCCGCCAAGGAGGCAAAGAAAGAGTCGTCTGAAGACACGCCGAAGTCCGAACAAAGCACGCCTAAGTCCGATATAGTCATGGCCAAGTCCGATAAGGTCGGCGGTAGTCAGGACAAGAAAGAGCTGGCGACCACGCCGCTGCCGTCTGCCAACACCGCTGACGGCCGCATCAAGGCGAGCCCGCTGGCGCGCCGGATTGCGGACATGAAAGGCATCGACCTGTCTTCCATTTCAGGCACCGGCCCGCGCGGCCGTATCATCAAGCGTGACGTGGAAAACGCGAAGCCCGGCGCTGCGCCTGCTGCAGCATCTGCTGCAGCGCCGAAGCCGGATGGCCTGATCCTGCCGCAGGTGCTGGACGACCGGGTCTACGCGCCCGACAGTTATGAGCTGAAGCCGCTGGATGGCATGCGCAAGACGGTGGCCCGCCGCCTGACCGAAAGCTTCATGCAGGTGCCGCACTTCCCGCTGAATGTGGACCTCAACATCGACCGGCTCCTCGCCTCGCGATCTGCAATAAATGCTGCAGCAGAGAAGGGGATCAAGATCTCTGTCAACGACATGCTGATCAAGGCCGCCGCCCTTGCCCTGATGGACGAGCCGGATTGCAATGCCAGCTACACCGACAAGGGCATCGCCTATCACAAACACGCCAATGTCTCGGTCGCCGTCGCCATCGATGGCGGCCTGATCACGCCGGTCATCTTCAAGGCGGAAGAGAAAGGTCTCTCCGAAATCTCCAAGGAAATGAAAGACCTGGCAGAGCGCGCCCGGGACCGGAAACTGAAGCCGCAGGAATATACCGGCGGCACGTTCTCGATCTCGAACCTCGGCATGTTCGGCATCAAATCCTTCGCCTCCATCATCAACCCGCCGGAAGGCATGATCCTCTCCGTCGGTGCGGGTGAAAAGCGCGCTGTGGTCAACGCCAAGGGCAA
The DNA here is from genome assembly GCF_000685215.1 of Hyphomonas jannaschiana VP2. Classification (GTDB taxonomy): domain Bacteria; phylum Pseudomonadota; class Alphaproteobacteria; order Caulobacterales; family Hyphomonadaceae; genus Hyphomonas; species Hyphomonas jannaschiana. The sequence goes on along the minus strand of NZ_ARYJ01000007.1, from coordinate 191,921 downwards.
TGTCGAAGCCGCCACGATCATGACCGTCACGCTCACCTGTGACCATCGTGTAATAGGCGGTGCAGAAGGCGCGAAGTGGCTTCAGGCCTTCAAGCGCTACGTCGAAACCCCCGAAGCGATGCTTCTGTAGGCCGGAAGGGAAACTCATGAGCACCCAATACGACCTCATCGTTATCGGTTCCGGCCCGGGCGGCTACGTTACAGCGATCCGGGCAACCCAGCTTGGCCTGAAGACGGCTATCGTCGAGCGCGAGGCGCTGGGCGGCATTTGCCTGAACTGGGGCTGCATCCCGACCAAGGCGCTGCTGCGGTCAGCCGAAGTGCTTTACCTCGCAAAGCACGCCAAGGATTTCGGCCTCGTCATCGACAAGGCGGACTTCGATCTGGAAGCGGTCGTAAAGCGCTCTCGCGGCGTGGCGAACCAGCTGTCGAACGGCGTGAAGTTCCTCATGAAGAAGAACAAGATCGACGTCCTCGAAGGCACTGCGCGCCTTGAGAAGGGTGCGCCTGCGCCGAAGGTGATCGTGAAGGGCAAGGACGGGAAGGATACCTCCTACCAGTCCAGGCACGTTATCCTCGCCACTGGCGCCCGCGCGCGTGACATCCCGCAGGCTGGCCTCGTTGCGGACGGCAAACTCGTCTGGACCTATCGCGAAGCCATGACGCCGGATGTGATGCCGAAGCGGCTGCTGGTCATCGGCTCCGGTGCCATCGGCATTGAGTTTGCGAGCTTCTATAACGAGCTGGGTGCGGAGACGACTGTCGTCGAGGTCATGGACCGCATTCTGCCGGTGGAAGACGAGGAAATCTCGAAGCATGCCGAGAAGGAATTCAAGAAGCAGGGAATGAAGATCCTGACCGGTACGCAGGTCGGCAACCTGAAGCCCGGCAAGAACACAGTCACCGCTGAAATCACGGGCAAGGACGGCAAGAAGGAGACGCAGGAATTCGACCGCATCATCCTTGCTGTCGGCATCGTCGGCAATGTCGAGAATCTGGGCCTCGAAGCGCTCGGCGCGAAGATCGAGAAGACGCATGTCGTGGTCGACGGCTTCGGCAAGACCGGAGTGCCCGGCCTCTACGCCATCGGCGACCTCACCGGCCCGCCCTGGCTCGCCCACAAGGCCAGCCATGAAGGCGTCATGTGCGTCGAAGCCATCGCAGGCAAAGGTCATGGCGAGAAGTTCGACCCGTGGAACGTGCCGGGCTGCACCTATTCGCATCCGCAGGTCGCCAGCGTCGGCCTGACTGAGAAGGCGGCGAAGGAAAAAGGCTATGACATCAAGGTCGGCCGCTTCCCCTTCATCGGCAACGGCAAGGCGATCGCCCTCGGGGCGCCGGACGGCTTCGTGAAGACCGTCTTCGACAAGAAGACTGGCGAACTGCTGGGCGCGCACATGGTCGGCGCGGAAGTCACTGAGCTGATCCAGGGCTATGTCATCGCGCGGCAGGGCGAGCTGACCGAGCAGGACCTCGCACACACCGTCTTCCCGCACCCGACCCTGTCGGAAATGATGCACGAATCCGTCCTCGACGCCGAGGGTCGCGTTCTCCACATCTAGCCGGGTCGTCACAGCCGCTTTCTTGCCCTTGCGCCGTCCTGCCTGATACGCAGGATGCGTGCATCAAGGTCAGGGGTTGCAGATGATCGGAAGACTAGCCGCGTGTATGGTTTTGGTAGCGGGCCTGGCGGGATGTGCGCCGAAGCCTGCGCCTGAAGAGGACAAGCCGGCCGTGACCGAACCTGCCGCAGACCTGCCGGAGCCGAGGGAAGGGGTGGTCACAGACCGTTTCGCTCGCCTGGCGCTGGCCTGCATCCATAAGGAATATCCGAACAAGGTCAGCCACCTCATGAACTCCGATGCCGATGCCGGTACGCCACGGGAGTTCTATCCAGCCTTTTATGGTTGCTTCGACTGGCATTCATCGGTCCACGGCCACTGGCTGCTCGTGCGCATCCTCAACACCGACCCGGAAACACCATATCGTCAGACGATCATCGATGCGCTGTCTCAGAGTTTCACGCCAGATAACATTGCTGGCGAGCTGGCTTATTTTCAGGCGCCTGACCGGGCGAGCTTCGAACGCCCCTATGGCCAGGCCTGGTTCCTGCAGCTGATGAGTGAACTACGCGAAGCGGACTTCCCGGAAGCCGCGACCTGGGTCCAAACCCTTTCGCCACTGGAAGACCTGATCGAAACGAACACCTCCGCCTGGCTCGACAAGCTGGTCTATCCAATCCGCATCGGCACTCACAATCAGACGGCCTTCGCGTTCGGCCTGATGCTTGACTGGGCGGATACGGCAGACCGCATGCAATTCCGGGAGAAGCTGGCCGCCAAAGTACTGGGCTTCCACGAGAAGGATGTGAACTGCCCGCTGGCCTATGAGCCTTCGGGCGAGGACTTCCTCTCGCCTTGTCTGATGGAGGCGGACCTCATGCGCCGCGTGATGGGCACAGAGCAATATTCCGCCTGGCTGAGCCTGTTCCTGCCGCAGATACCGGTGAATGGCGGTGCCGACTGGCTGGAGCCCGGCATGGTGCTCGATCCTTCGGATGGCAAGCTCGTCCACCTTGACGGCGTGAACCTCTCCCGCGCCTGGGCGTTGGAAGGCATCGCGTCGGCCTTGCCGCCGAGCGACCCCCGCCGCGCCGCTCTCCTGGCTGCCGCTGAGCGCCACAAGGAAACCGGTATCGCTGCGGTCAGTGATACGCATTACTCCGGCAGCCACTGGCTCGCGAGTTTTGCGACCTATCTGGAAACTCGCCGGGGCATTCGCGTCGAATGAAGCTGCCATTCGGTCCCGGCGCACTCGTCGCAGCCGCATTTATCGGGCCAGGGACGGTGACAGCCTGTACGTTGGCCGGAGCGAATTTCGGCTACGCCCTGATCTGGGCGCTCGTCTTTGCAACTGCCGCCACCATGGTTCTGCAGGACATGGCGGCCCGGCTGGGGATCGCAAGCGGCAAGGGGCTGGGCGAAGCGCTGATAGCGCCGGGGACTCCCATTGTTCTGAAATGGCTGTCTGTCATCCTCGTGATGGCGGCGCTGGCGCTAGGAAATGCCGCGTATGAAGCAGGCAATCTGTCCGGCGGCGCACTTGGAGCAGGGGCAGCATTTGGTTTGCCTGAGACAGCTCAGCGTAGCATTGTCTGGGCGCTGGCGGGCTTGGCTGCCGCAGTCATTTTGATCGGACGCTACAAGCTTCTTGAGCGGCTTCTGGTCGGATTGGTGATCCTGATGAGTCTGGCATTTGCGGGGAGCCTGATACTGGTTCGTCCGGACATCCCCCAAATGCTCATAGGCCTGAGACCGAGCCTGCCGGACGGTAGTCTGCTGACGGCAATTGCGCTCATCGGCACAACGATCGTTCCGTATAATCTGTTTCTGCACGCTGCTTCAGTCCGTGAGAAATGGCCCGGAGGCGGTGCAGAAGCGCTGCGTGCGGCAAGCGCTGATACGCGTGCATCGATTGGTCTTGGAGGATTGATCTCGATCCTGATCCTCTCCACAGCCGCGGCCAGCCTCTTTGGCTCCGGCATGCAGATACAGGGGGCAGCAGACATGGCCGCGAGCCTGGAACCGGCCTACGGCCCACTTGCGCGTCTTCTGGTTGGCGCCGGCTTGCTGGCCGCGGGATTGTCGTCTGCGGTAACAGCCCCGATCGCGACGGCCTATGCCGTTTGCGAAGTAACCGGGTTGCGCAATCGCGGACACGTTTTCCGGGGCATCGCCGTGGCTGTCCTCGCCATTGGAACGCTCGTAGCGTCGCTTGGTCTTAAGCCAGTAAACTTGATCCTGGTCGCTCAGGTTGCGAATGGTATCTTACTGCCGATTGTCGCTGTCTTTCTGATTGTCACCATGAACCGGAAATCCATTCTTGGGGAACATGTGAATGGCCTCTGGAGCAACATGCTCGGCGGTGTCGTTGTGCTTATCGCTAGCGGGTTCGGACTGAGGCTTGTCCTCCGGGCATTCGGAGTCTGGCCATGAGAACTTCGATTTGTCTGAACGCGGATGTCGGCGAATTGCCAGGGCCTGAAGGCCGGGCGCTCGATCGTGCAATCCTGGATGTTGTAACCCGATGCAGCATCGCCTGCGGAGGTCATGCGGGTGATGACGAGACGATGGTCGCAACTATCCGTGCCGCACAGGCCAGGGGCGTGAGAATTGGCGCACACCCGTCTTACCCTGACCGGGAAGGTTTCGGCCGATCACGGGCAAATATTGGTGACCAAGACCTTTTCCGCTCTCTCATGTCTCAGGTCAGGACGCTGAAAGCGATCGCCCGGGAGCGAAGCGCGTTGGTTTCTCACCTCAAGCCGCATGGCGCTTTGTACAATGACGCAGCGAAGAGTGAGACCCTCGCAGAAAGCGTGGTCTCCCTGTGCCTCGAAACGGAGATTCCGGAACTTGTTGGGCCGCCGGAGTCAAAGCTGGAAGCGTGCGCAAAACGGGCTGGTCTTCATTTTGTCGCTGAGGCATTTGCGGACCGCTCTTATGAGGCCGATGGCAGCCTGACACCCCGTACCACCGAAGGCGCGCTGATTACCGATAACGCGCGTCAGCTGAAACAGGTCCTGAACCTGATTGAGTCTCGTCGTGTCACGGCCCGGACAGGGGAAATGATCAGAGTCTCGGCCGATACAATTTGTCTGCATGGAGACACGCCTGGCGCAGCCCGTGCGGCGCACCTGCTTAAGACGTCTTTGCTGGAACGCGGCGTGACGATCGAGGTTTAAGACGTGATCGATTGCAATATTAGCCTTCTTGGTGATGACGCTGTGTGCCTGAGGCCAGCTGACAGGGCACATCGCCATGCGCTTGCTCAGGCACTGCGCACAAGTGGGCGTTGGCTCGATGTTGTGCCGGGGAAGGAGATCGTGGCTGTTCGGTTCGATCCTTTTATGTGCGCTCCCTCGGAGGCTGTTGCCCAATTAAAGGACTGGCTGAAGAGCTATGAGGAACAATCGTCCGGAACAGGGGAGCCAATTGAGCTCACGCTGGACACCTCATCCGCAAACGCGCCGGACCTTGAAGCGCTTGCGCAGCAAAACAACCTGTCGACTGACGCGTTTCTGCAAAAAGTGATTCAGAGCGATCTGGTCGTGGACATGCTCGGATTCACTCCGGGATTTGCCTATGTCGACGGTGTGGACAAAAGCCTGGTGGCCGAACGCCTTTCCGTACCCAGAGTAAGGGTGCCCGCCGGGTCAGTCGGGCTGCTGAGCGGTCAGATAGGCCTGTATGCCCTTGGAGGGCCGGGTGGCTGGCCAATTATTGGGCGCGTTCACGAAAGGCTGTTCGACGCAAAACGACATGAGCCTTTCCTTCTACAGGCAGGCCAGCCAATCAGCCTGAAGCTTGTGGGCGGCTGACATGAGTTTCGTTGTAACAAAGCCGGGGCTTCAGGTGACGCTGCAAGCGGCACCGCGACATGGTTTGCGTCACATGGGCGTGCCAGCGTCCGGTCCGGCAGACCCGCTGTCCATGGCCCTCGCCAACAGGTTGGTGGGTAATCCTCCGGATGCCTGTTCGCTTGAGATACCGTTCGGCATGTTCTCACTTGCGGCTCAGGCTGACGCAAAAATTGCGATGACAGGGGCCCCGGTAACGGTTCGGATAAATGGCGAAGCCAAGCCCATGCACCAGACCCTGTCCGTTAGGGCAGGGGATGCCATAGAGCTAGGCTCTGCGGAAGCGGGGGCGCGAGTATACATCGCTGTAGCCGGAGGCTTCACGGGGACTACATTTCTGGGAAGCACGTCAACCTATCTGCCGGCGGCGTTTGGCGGATACGAAGGCCGCGCACTTAAAAGCGGAGATGTCCTTGCTGTAAGCGCTTCGGATGTCGACCCAGGACATCTGGAAACGCCCGAACATATGCGGCAGGTCTTTTCTCATGGATTTGCCTTGCGCTGTGTTCCGGGGCCTGATGAAAGCCTGATTGCCGGTTGGGATAAAAAACAGGACTTCGTGGCATCGCGCCGGGCCGACAGGACAGGCATTGAAGTGACAGGTTCCTGGCCGCGCTTACAGAAGACGGCACTCAGACCCAGCGCGCCAATCTTTCCCGGTGGTATCCAGCTGACGCCTTCCGGCGCGGCATTCATTCTGCTTCAGGATGCGCAGACGACAGGGGGGTACCCGCATGTTCTGCAGGTAACCCATGCGGATCATCACGTGCTCGGGCAAATCCGGCCAGGTGACCGCATCCAATTCCTGAAAAGGACGCCCGAAGAAGCTGCAGATGATCTGCGGGAGAAGGTGGCGTTCTTCAGAAGCTGGATACCGGACCTGCGCCTCTAAAGGGGCTTGTCTTCATCATCGATCAGAATGCGATTGGCCGATCCTTCAGGATCGTCGAATTGCCCTGATCGGACAGACCAGATGAATGCTCCTAATCCGAGCAGCCCCATGAAGAGGGCAATCGGAATGAGAAAGAGGATGCCGGTCATTTTACTCGTCTTGCGTGAATGCTGCGAGGCGGATCGCGTTAAGTGATACCGCCACTGATGAAAATGACATGGCGAGGGCCGCGACCAGTGGTGTGGCATGGCCGGTGACGGCAATCGGTATCGCGACCAGATTGTATAGTGCCGCGAAGGTGAAGTTTTCGAGCATGACGCTTCGTGTGCGTTTCGACAGTTTGAGTAAAACCGGCAGGGACTGAATGCCACCGGAATACACCGCGTCGCTAGCAGACTGGCTGATGTCAATCGCGGAGCCGGGTGTCACCGAAGCATGCGCCAGGGAGAGTGCGCCAGCGTCATTGAGGCCGTCACCAACCATCAGGACCTTGTGCCCCTGATCCCGAAGAGACTCCAGGTAGGCAGCCTTGTCCTGTGGAGATGCTGCAGCTGTGAAGCGGGAAATCCCAAGCTCGGATGCGACTTCCCGGACTCTGTCCTCGGTATCGCCAGAGAGGATTTCCGTCTCATATCCCGCGTTCTCAAGGGCGCGGATAGCCTGATCCGTCCCCGGGATAAGGCGGTCGGTGAATTCCAGAGCGACCGGCGCCTCATCACCGCGCTGCAGATACAGGTTGCGCGTGTGGGTCTCGCCACTGTTTACGCCAATCCAGCGGCCTGATCCCAGGCGCCACAATTGGCCTTCGACAGTCGCTTCAAGACCGCAGCCAGGGACTTCTTTGACATCCGGCGCGACAGGCCCCGGGCCAGCCACATCTGAGATGGCGCGTGAAAGCGGATGGCGGCTTGAGCGCGCGAGCAGGGCGGCATCAGCGATCTCCTGTGAGCCCGTGTATTCGTTCAACTGTGGGACACCGAGTGAAAGCGTGCCGGTTTTGTCCAGTACGATCCGGTCGACGGAAGCGAAACGCTCCAGCGCGTCACCCGATTTCAGGAAAATACCACGCTGGAAGAGTTTGCCCGCAGCAACAACATGCGCCACCGGTGCAGCGAGGGCGAGGGCGCAGGGGCAGGTAATGATCAGGGTCGAAACCGCGATAAGGATGGATTCCCGGAATCCTGCACCCACCAGCATCCAGCCAATGAATGTCAGTGCCGCGGCAGAGTGAACGAACGGCACGTAGAGGGCGACAGCCTTGTCCGCGATCCGGCGGTAGGCCGAGCGCCGCTGTTCGCCAGCCTCCAGCATCCGTCCGATGTCAGCAAGCAGGGAGTCCGAGGCGCGTGACAGCGCTTTCGCCTGAACCGGGCCGGAGAGGTTCACCGAGCCAGCGTAAATTCTCATCCCTTTGGTGAGGACGTGAGGGGCGCTTTCCCCGGTCACCAGGCTTTCGTCCAGCTCGCAGATGTCATCGGCGAGCGCCATATCGACGACCGCTCTTTCCCCCTGCGCGAGAAGGATTGTGTCGCCCGGCGCCACAACGCCGGGGTTCACCTTGATTGCGTTTCCATCGCAGTCGACACGCGTAACCGCCCGGCTCGACATGCCGGCAAGATCATTCGCAGCGGAACAGGCGCGCCGTCTGACGCGGGCTTCAAGAAACCGTCCGATCAGAAGGAAGAAGATCAGCATTGCTGCTGCGTCGAAATAGGCGTGTTCGCCGCCGCGGATTGTTTCAACAACGCTGACGGTGAAGGCCAGAATGATGGCCAATGAGATTGGCACATCCATATTGGCCCGGCCGCGTCTCAGGACAGACCAGGCCGACCGGAAAAAGGGCCGCCCGGAGAATACAATTGCCGGCAGTGCAATCACACCTGAAATCGCATGCATGATTTGCTTGGTGTTGCTACCCATCTCACCGGCGCCGGACCAGACAGAAACAGAAAGCAGCATGATGTTGGCCGCTGCAAATGCGGCAACGCCCATCGCCAGAAGAAGGTCTCTCTCTTCCTTGCGCTGTACCTCATCAGCGTCGGTCTCCGCTGCGGCACTCACTCCATAACCAAGACCCGATACGGTTTCGGCAATTTGTGACGCGGGCAGGGGACCTTGCCAGGTGATGTTGAACTTGCCTGTGGAGAGGTTCAGCCGGGCTTCGGAGACGCCCTCAAGGGCGCCGACAGATTTTTCTATCTTGGCCAGGCATCCCGCACATTTGGCGCCTGAAACATGAAGCTCCAGGTGTTGGGATTTGCCGCTTTTCTGCACAAAAGCGGACAGGCCCGAATATGGCGACTCCTGATCTGGTGTGTCGCTGAGGGACCAGTCACGCGTATGCGCGAGGACGTCCGTCGTGCTCATGGAATGATCAGTTTCTTGCTCGCTGTGAACTCAACCTGATCTGTACCATATGGGATGCTTGCTTGCACTCGCGCTTCCCATACGCCTTTCTCGAGCAGGCTGATGTCGGCAAAATAGTCGCCGTTTGCGCTGCGCTGAAGTTCGACCGGAACATCTTCCGCGCCGGTAACGGTGCGGCGCAGTTGAGCCTGAATATCCTGTGTTGCGAGTGGGGCGTCGTCCCGATTGAGGATGCGCACCACCAGCCGGTCGCCCATCTCTGTCGGGGTAAGGCCGATTTGAGCTGACCAGCCCTGTTCTTCCTGGATCCGGCGCGCCGAAATGGTCTCGTTATAGTGAAGGCCCTGGACGTAGGATTTCTGTTCGTCTTCTCCCGGGAACGAGCTCAGGGCCGCCCACAGGAAGATCCCGTTGACGATGAACATGAACCCGAAGAATGCGCACAGCATCAGGAAGACGTGCCATCCGTTCAGGCGGAACTGTTTGCGGGTTGCAGAGGCAGGCATCAGTTCTCTCCCTGAACAAAGACAGCCGCAGCGTCTTCAGCTTCGCCAGTTTCAGTATCGCGGACAATCACTGTGTAGTTGACCCGTGGTGCCGTGCCTTCTGGCGTGCGGGTAACCAGCATGCGGAACCGTTCCACACGGTGTGCGCCAAGATCGAGTTCGACGGTGCCATTCTCTTCGGTTTCAAGGCCGACCATCTGAAGTGACGCACCATCCAGGCCGTCAATCTCAACCGCAACATGGCGCCGACCGGAGGCCTTGTTGACCAGTTTGAGCGTATAGCCATTCCGGATATCACCGCTGGATAGACGGACAAATGGCGGTGACCGGTCTTTCAGAACATTCACTTCGAAGGTGGATTTGTTGAAATAGCCAAAGCCGACCATCGCAGCGATGATGAGCATCAGGGTGGCGTACAGCATCGTACGGACGCGGAAAATCTTGTAAGTTGGTTTGCGTCCGGCAGCTCTCTCAGCAACGGCGATGTCCGTATCGTATGCGATGAGACCGGTCGGCCGCCCGATCTTTTTCATAATGTCATCGCAGGCATCGATGCAGAGCGCGCAATGGATGCACTCAAGCTGAGCGCCATCGCGGATGTCGATACCCATCGGGCAGACCTGCACGCACTGTTTGCAGTCAATGCAGTCGCCGCGGCCTTCCCAGCTTTCGTTCTTGCGGTGTGGGCCGCGCGGTTCACCCCGGTCGAAGCGGTAGGTCACATTCAGCGCATTCTCATCGGTCAGGGCGCCCTGAATACGTGGCCATGGGCACATATATGTACAGACCTGTTCCCGCATCCAGCCAGCGAGGAAGTAGGTCGTGAAGGTCAGGATGCCCGCAAAGAAATAGGCCGTCAGCGGAGCTTCGCCGGTGAACCAGCCTTTTGCGACGGTTGGTGCATCGTGCCAGTAAAGAACGAACGCACCGCCTGTCCAGAAGGCGATGACCAGCCAGATCAAATGTTTGCCCAGCTTCCGCCAGGCTTTGTTGAACGACCAGGGTTGCGCATCGAGACGCATGCGGGCTGCGCGGTCACCTTCGAACGCTCGTTCAACCCAGATGTAAAGGTCGGTCCAGACCGTCTGAGGGCAGGTGTAGCCACACCATGCACGTCCGAACAGAGATGTTACGAGGAACAGACCGAGCGCACCGATAATGAGCAATCCGGCCAGGTAATAGAGTTCCTGAGGCCAGATTTCGAACCAGAAGAAGTAGAACTTCTCGCCTTCGAAATCTGCCAGGACGGCTTGATCCGGAATGCCCTCGCCGCGGTTCCAGCGGATCCAAGGCAGGGCATAATAGATGCCCAGGGTGACGGCCATCACGACCCACTTGATCATCCGGAATTTGCCATGGGCAAGTTTCGGGTAGATCTGCTTCCGCCCTTCATAGAGGGACGGCGGTGTCGCGTTGGACTTCGTGTGATCGATGACAGTCGTCATTACCTGGGCACCAATATACTTCGATTACTCGTCTTACTCACCGCCACCGAGGGAGTGCACGTAAACAGCCAGTGCCTTGATGGTGGCGTCGTCGAGACGACCCTGCCATGCTGGCATATGGGAGTTACGGGCATTCGTGATGGTGGCGCGGATGTCTTCCGGGTTCGAACCATAGAGCCAGTCGGCGTCAGTCAGGTTCGGGGCGCCGACATCGCGAGAGCCTTCTGCATCCATACCGTGACAGCTTGCGCAGTTCGTCAGGAACAGTTCGTCTCCCCTGGCGACGGCAGCCGCGTTGGCTTCATGACCGCTGACACTGAGAACATACTGTACCAGGTCATCGATCTGGGCCGAGGTCAGCAGGCCGTCGCGGCCGAAAGCCGGCATGGCGGAGAACCGGGTATCCGGATCTTCTTCATGACGGATACCGTGACGAATCGTCTGCTCAATACCATCGAGCGTACCGTCCCAGAGCCAGACATCGTCTGCCAGCATCGGGTAGCCCTTGGCACCGCGTCCGCCAGAGCCGTGGCACGTGGCGCAGTTATCGCCGAAGGCACTTTCGCCCATGGCCATCGCAAACTGCTGCAGGTCCAGATTGTTCTGAATGTCCTGCAGAGATGCATCCAGCAGCTGAGCCGAAGCTGCACTACGTTCAGCATGCAGAGAGGCGACGCTTTCAGCGACCGCGTCCCGGTCGGACATGCCGAGAACACCGGGCGTGTTCCGGCTTCCCATACCCGGAAGCGACGGCAGGGCTGGCATGGCGATCATGTAGAGGATCGCCCAGAAGATCGTGCCATACCAGATATACAGCCACCAGCGGGGAAGGGGGTTGTTCAGCTCCTTGATACCATCCCAGGAATGCCCGGTTGTTTCCACGCCGGACAGGGCATCAACTTCCTTGTCGGTCTCACTCATCTCCAGGTTCCCCTTCATCGAGCGGCCAACGGGCCGCTGCTTGGAATTTTTCCTTGTTTGACGGCCACAATGCGTACGCGACAGCGACTGCGAACATCAGAACGAAGAAGCCCAGGCCCCATGTCTGGGCAAATTTTGACAGAATCTCATACATGGCCCTGCCCCTTACCTGCGATTATCCAGGTCGTCGGCTTCATAGGTGGAGAAGTCCACCAGCGTGCCGACCATCTGGAGGTAGGCGACGAGCGCATCGAGTTCCGTCACTTTTTCCGGATTGCCGTCATAGTCGGCGATCCGGACCGTGCCTTCGCGACCGGCAGCCTCTTCATAGCGGGCCACGAGCGCATCCTGCGCGTCGTAGTCTGCATCAGGATCAGCTTGCGCGATCAGGTCGGCCTGGGCGTTCTCGATCATTTCGTCGGTGTACGGAACCCCTTCGAAGCGAAGCGCCTTCAGGTGGTCGTCGATCGTTTCAAAGTGAAGCGTATTGTCAGCGAGAAACGCGTAAGGTGGCATTACCGATTCCGGAACCATGGACTGCGGATCCTTGAGGTGATCCACGTGCCAGGTGTCGGAATACTTGCCGCCAACGCGGGCCAGGTCAGGCCCCGTCCGCTTGGAGCCCCACTGGAACGGATGGTCATACATGCTCTCTGCAGCCAGGGAGTAGTGGCCGTAACGTTCGACCTCGTCCCGGAGAGGCCGCACCATCTGCGAGTGGCAGACATAACAGCCCTCGCGGATGTAGACATTGCGGCCGGCCAGTTCGAGCGGCGTGTACGGGCGCATCCCTTCAACTTTCTCGATCGTGTTCTCGAGATAGAAGAGTGGTGCGATTTCCACGATCCCGCCGATGGCGACAGTGACCAGGATACCCAGCGTGAGAGCCAGAGAGTGACGCTCAAGCGTTTCGTGCTTTTTCATCAAGCCCATGAGTAAGTCTCCTATTCAGCGGGCTGAAGCGTCGCGGCGGCCGGTGCATCGACGGGACGGGTGCCTTCAGCGGCAGCGCCGTGGCCGAGAGCCGTGCGGACGAGGTTGTAGGCCATGATCAGCGCACCCGTGAGGTACAGGCTGCCGCCCAGAGCGCGGATGATGTAGCTGATGTGCTTGGCTTCGACAGTTTCCACGAAGCTGTACTCGAGGAAGCCGTACTCGTTATAGGCACGCCACATCAGGCCTTCGAGGATACCGGCAAAGTACATCGCGACGATGTAGAAAAGGATGCCGATGGTCGCGAGCCAGAAGTGCCACTCAACAAGCTTCAGCGAGTAGAGGGACGGCCGCTTCCAGAGCCACTGTGTTGCACAGTAGAGCGCACCGAAGGAGATGAAGCCCACCCAGCCCATCGAGCCGGAGTGAACGTGGGCAATGCCCCATTCCGTGTAGTGTGACAGCGCATTGACGGCGCGGACACTCATCAGCGGACCTTCGAAAGTCGACATGCCGTAGAAGGCGAGGGCGACGACCATCATCCGGACAACCGGGTCAGTCCGAAGACGATCCCAGGCACCCGACAGCGTCATCACGCCGTTGATCATGCCACCCCAGCTGGGCATCCACAGCATCACCGAGAAGGTCATGCCCAAGGTCTGCGCCCACTGCGGCAGTGCCGTGTAGTGCAGGTGGTGCGGACCAGCCCAGATGTAGATGAAGATCAGCGACCAGAAGTGCACGATCGACAGACGGTAGGAATAGACCGGCCGCTGCACCCGCTTCGGAATGAAGTAGTACATGATGGCCAGGAAGCCTGTCGTCAGGAAGAAGCCCACAGCGTTGTGGCCATACCACCATTGCGTCAGAGCATCCTGAACCCCGCCGAAGAGCTGGTAGCTCTTGGAGCCGGTCAGCGTAACTGGCAGCGTCAGGTTGTTGACGATGTGTAGCATCGCGATCGTGACGATGAAGGAGAGATAGAACCAGTTGGCCACATAGATGTGGGGTTCTTTCCGTTTCCAGATCGTACCGAGGAACACCAGAAGATAAGCGACCCAGACAATGGTCAGCCAGAGGTCGGCATACCATTCCGGTTCAGCGTATTCCTTGGATTGGGTAACTCCCATCAGATAGCCCGTGCCGGCAATCACGATGAAGAGGTTGTAGCCCCAGAAAACGAACCACGGCCACATGCCGCCTGCCAGACGTGTCCGGCAGGTGCGCTGAACGACGTAGAAGCTGGTTGCCAGCAGAACGTTGCCGCCGAACGCGAAAATGACCGCGGAAGTATGCAGCGGACGCAGGCGCCCGAAGTTCGTCCAGCCAAGCTGTTCGAAGTAGAAAATATTGGGGAAGGCCAGCTGGAGGGCGATAATCAGCCCGACCAGGAACCCGGCAATGCCCCAGAACATGGAAGCCGTGACGCCAAATTTGACAATCGTGTCTTCATAGACCGTCTGATCGAATGGATCCCGGTCACCCAGGCTGCCTGCCCAGAGTGCAAGTGCCAGAAGGCCTGCCACGGCGAGGCCGAGGAAGAGCCAGGCATGTGCGCCCATAAGCGGATCGGCAGCATGGCTAGCGATCAGCAATGCCAGTATGGCGAAGATGCTGGTAAAGGCCGCGACACTGCCAATGCTGGCAAATGCCGAGGACCGTCTTTTTAGTAACGTGCTCACGTTATTGACCCCCTGCGAGTCGTTGGAATTCTGGCGCCTAGATGCCGGTGTCGACTTCAAACCGGTATACGGTAAACTACGGATGGGCTTCGCTGTCGCATCCGCCTAGTTCACTAAGCGTATTCAAATCCACTCGAAGGAGCAAACAGATGACAAAATGGCTTATGACGGGAACAGCCCTTCTCGTGGCCGGTTTGTTGAAGATCTGGCAGCACACCAACGCTCCAATGACTCTGGAAGACTATCTCGCCTTCCGTTGCGGATCTGCGTCCGGCGCTGCTGGCGATTCCTTTCTGACATTCGCCGGGCATTGCTGGGGATGTCCGGTGGCCGCAATTGGTGCCGCGATGATCGCCTATACTGCGGTTATGGTCATGGCATCGTCCCGCCGTAAGATGCTTGCCGTTCGCCGTTGACCGGCCAGGCAGCGCTCGTTCCACCTTCTGATACGGCTTACTGGGTACCAGGCACTTGACCGATTTCACCAGCAACGCGGTATCGACAGATCTTGAAGCGCTGCAGCTGCACCTGAGGTCGATTCTGGCCTCGGTGCCTGACGGCATGATCGTAATCAACGAAAACGGGAAGATCCTCGCTTTTTCTAGCGCGGCAGAAAAACTCTTTTCTTACAAGGCTGAAGAAGTGATTGGTGAGGATGTCAGCTTGCTTATGGGCGGGCACGACGAAGCCAACCACCAGACCTACGTCAATAATTACCTCGAGACCGGAAAGCGCCACATCATCGGCGTTGGCCGGGTCGTTTCAGCGAAGCGATCAGATGGCACGATCTTCCCGGTTGACCTCAAGATCGGGGAAGCCAGGGTCGGCGATCATTACCTTTTCACCGCCTTCGTCCGCGACCTTTCCGAGCAACGCCGCAATGAATTGCGCATGCAGGAAATGCAGGCCGAACTGGTGCATTTCTCACGTATGAGCGCGGTAGGTACGATGGCCTCAGCGCTCGCCCACGAACTGAACCAGCCTCTCACAGCGGTCGCGAACTACCTCGAAGCGGCACGTGACTTGCTCGATTCCGATTCGGATAATGCGCGCGAAATTCTTCATGAAGCGCTGGATGAGGCCTCTCGTCAGGCCGTTCGTGCGGGCGAAATTGTACGCAAGCTGCGCGGCTATGTGTCCCGCGGTGAAATCGATGCGCGGTCCGTAGCGCTCGCGCCGTTGCTGATCGATTCGATCGCCCTTGCCCGAATCTCCGGAGATATGGCGGACATTCCGATCGACAAAGACATTGAGCCGGACCTTGGAGCGGTCCTGGCTGATCCGATTCAGGTGCAGCAGGTTGTTATCAACCTGCTTCGCAATGCTGGCGAAGCCTTGCATGGCGTTTCGTCGCCCAAGATGCGGGTCGCCGCACGGAAACATCCCGAGTCCTTTGTGACCGTTGAAGTGTGCGACAATGGACCGGGCATGTCTGACGACGTCCGGAAGACTCTCTTCAAACCCTTCATGACATCCAAATCCCAGGGCATGGGACTGGGTTTGTCGATCTGTCAGACCATTATTGAAGCCCATGGCGGCAAGATCGAAGCGACTCCTGCAGCTGAGGGTGGTACGTGTTTTCGGTTCACACTCAGGCAGGATACCGCTAGTGGAACTTCATGAGTGAACAAAAACTGATCCACCTCGTAGACGATGACGATGCTGTCCGACACTCGGCCAGCTTCATGCTTCGTCATGCCGGATTTGCCGTGAAAACCTATTCCGATGGTGTGGCGTTTCTCGAAGTGGCTGATGAGGCCCAGGCCGGCTGCATCCTCCTGGATGTACAGATGCCCCGCATGGACGGACTGGAAGTTCAGGAGCAGCTCAATGCCCGGGGTATTGCCATGCCGGTCATCGTTCTGACTGGGCATGGAGACGTGAATGTCGCAGTGAAGGCCATGAAGGCCGGCGCTGTGGACTTTGTTGAGAAACCTTATGAAAAACAAACTCTTGTAGAGGCCCTCAATCGCGCTTTCCAACGCCTTCAGGAGCGTTCGGAGCGTGACCTCCTTGTGGATGAGGCCCGAGGCAAGATCGAGCACCTCACACCGCGCGAGCGAGAGGTTCTTGAGGGCCTGGTCGATGGACACACAAACAAGTCCATTGCCGATTCCCTGGACATCTCACCACGCACGGTTGAGATCCACCGCGCGAACCTGATGGAGAAGCTTGGCGCAACCAGCCTCTCAGGCGTACTGCGTATCGCGTTCGCTGCCGGTATCGGCTTTCAAGGCAAGGTTACGGACTAGTACCTAAAGACAGAAACACGCCGTTCCGCCAACATGCAGGTTCGATAGTCCTGTTGTTGGGTGGCCATGTCGAACGCTTTGCTGAACAGACCAAAGAACGTTGCCGTCATAGACGACAGCGACGCCGTACGCCGATCATTGTCTCTATTGCTGACCGCAAGAGGTTATGCGGCGATGGCCTTTGCCAGCGGTGCGGAATTCCTGGGTTCGCCCCTCAAGAACTCCTTCGATTTCTTGCTGATTGATTACAAGATGGAAGACCTCTCAGGCGTGGACGTTTTGCGCGCTTTACGAGGGGAGGGTGTCAACACGCCGGCGGCAATGGTTTCAGGCTGGGAAACATCGGGGCTGGAACGACTGGCCATTGAGGCTGGATTCGCAGCTTTCATCCGGAAACCGATGCTGGACCATATTCTGTTTTCGCTGATCGGACCGCCGCAAGGCGGGGAAGGGGTGCCGCGCCGGCGCCCAAAAGCTGAAGGCGCAGCTTAACAAAACCTTTCACAGCAAACTCCGGCTCTCGTGTTGATGATCGCGGGTCTGACTGTGGATCGCAGGCAGACCGGATGACTGCAACGATGCCGAAAGAACCAGACGCCACCACGGGATCGCATAAAGCCCAGAGATTGCAGGACTTTTATATCCGTAAGTCGCATAATCATCATTATGGGAAATTGGATTGCTGTGCGTAGCGCCGGGTTTATCTGATCTCCAGGACCATTCCGTCGAAGCCAGGCTCGACAGATTCCGGCAGCTCCCTCTTCAGGGTCTCATAGTCCAGATCCACGTGCATATTGGTCAGCACGGCTGCACGGGGTTTCAGTTCCGCAATCCAGTCCAGTGCTTTCGCGACATTGGCGTGGGTTGGATGGTCGGTGTAGCGCAGCGCATCGATGACCAAGGTGTCCAGCCCCATCAGCGCGGTTTTCGTGCGTTCGGGCAGGCCACTTACATCATTACAATAAGCGAAATCATTGATCCTGAAACCAAGGCAGCGGATACGGCCGTGCTCCATGTCGACCGGCAACATGGAAATATTGCCGCCTGCTCCGGAAATCTGGAAAGGCGTATACGCTGAAATATCTGGCTGAAGATCAAGTATCGGCGGATATCCCCCCATGCCTTCAAAGCAATAATCAAATCGTTTTGTAAGGATTTCGCGCGTCGCGGCATTCATGAATGTTGGCAGCGCGGCGCGTTGGCGGATAACCAGCGGCCGGACATCATCTATTCCGTGCACTTGGTCCGCATGCTCGTGCGTGTAAACAAGCGCGTCCAGTTTGGTGACGCCAGCATCCAGAAGCTGCTCACGCAGGTCCGGCGAAGTGTCGATCAGAACAGACGTCACGCCACCGTACTCGTCCTCTTTTTCGACCAGTACGCTGCAGCGCCGGCGGCGGTTTTTTGGCTCGGCCGGATCGCACACCCCCCAATCCCCCCCAACTCGCGGCACGCCGCCTGAAGAGCCTGTGCCGAGCAGCGTGCAGCGAAATCCTGCAGTCATTGCTTGGAGACCTTGTCAAACAGCCGAACGGCATTCTCATCCGTAATCTGTTTGACTTCATCAACGGGAAGTTCTTTTAGATCCGCGAGTGCTTCCGCCACATGCGTCAGATAGGCGGGCTCATTGCGTCTCCCTCGCATTGGAACGGGCGCCAGATAAGGGCAATCCGTCTCAAGAATAATTCTGTCCATTGGGACGTCTGCGATGACGGCCCGAACGTCTCGCGCACTCTTGAATGAGAGAATTCCGGACACAGACACATAGGCGCCTAATGCCAATGCTCGCTGAGCAAGGGCCGCTCCACCTGTGTAGCAATGCAGCAACGGCTGGAACGCTCCCTTCTTGTACTCGTCTTCGAGTATGTCTGCCATCAATTCGTCGGCTTCACGCGTGTGAAGGATCAGGGGTAGACCGGTGTCGCGTGCTGCAGAAATATGTTTGCGCAGACAGATCACCTGATCTTGCTCAGCGCTGTACCCGTAATGAAAGTCGAGGCCCGTTTCACCAATGGCGACAACTTCCGGATTTGATGCGGCGTGTTTGAGCGCCTCCACTGTCAGGTCCGGAAAGTCCTTTGCGTGATGCGGATGTACGCCTGCAGAGCACCAGATGTCTTTATGGGAACGGGCGATGGCGAGAACGGATTCAAAATTGTCGAACCGATCACAAATCGCCAGAAACTTCGTTACCCCGGCAGCGCGGGCGCGCTCAAGCACTTCTTCCAGATCTTCAGAGAAAGGCTCGCCGTGCAAATTGACGTGTGTATCAAACATGGACTCGATCTGCTAACGGCCGGGTGCTGACAAAAGACCGGAAATGAGTTTTGCTGCGGCCTGCTCGGGATCCATGTTTAGCTCATCGACTTCTCCGGCCAACTTCACGGTGTTGAGCCAGACCCGGGACTTCTGAGGTGCCTCTGTCGCGTCTTCTGCGAGTCTCGACAGAACCTCATCCCTGAAAGCCGCGAATGCTGTTTGATCCGTGCCAGCCGCCTGTATGGCTCGCGTTACGAGTGCATCATTTGGCCTTGGCATGGATGTCATAAGTGTGCGGGCGGCGTTGGTGGCGATGCGGCAGGTTTCCGAGGCGCGTTCTACCGCCAGCCCGGGACGCCCGTGCCGGATTGCCGAAACATCTTCCTCGTAGCCCTGAAGCTTCAGAACTTCGGCCATCTCTTCCTTGTTCAGAGTGTGCAGCCGGAGCGTGCGACAGCGCGAACGGATCGTTGGGAGTACAGGCCGGGATCCGTGATTGATCAGAAACATGATTGCCGCTTTGGGCGGCTCTTCCAGCGTCTTCAGTATTGCGTTGGCAGAGTTCCGATTCAGTTCATCCAGTGAATCCACAATGCCGACCCGCCAGCCTCCCAACGCCGGCCGGTAGGTGAAAAACTCATTGAAGGTACGGATCTGCTCGATTGAGATGTCCTGCTTCAGCTTGCCTTTGTCATTTAGTTCCCGCGTCAGTATCCGCAGATCCGGATGGCCGCCGGACAGGCATCGCGACATGACCGGATCATCCGTGGGGGCATCGAAGGGCGCGTCGGCTGGTCCGCGAGCGCCAAGTAACCAGGCGGCACAGCGCATGGCGAATTGCGCTTTTCCGATACCAGAAGGCCCTTCAATCATCCAGGCGTGGTGCATGCGGCCACTGGCGGCTGCTGCTTCAAACGTCCGTTCGGCGTCTTTGTGACCAATCAGAGGAAGCGCGGCCGTCATGCGCTTGCCTCCTGATCTACGCCCAGTCGGACTTCAATCTCTTGCCAGGCGTGTTCCGAGACTTCTTCCGCTGTCCTTGAGGCATCCAGCAAAACACAACGATCTGGTTCGTTGTGAGCAATATCTAGAAATGCCTGCCTCACAGCCTCGTGGAATGTTTTGTCCCTGAGTTCAAAAGCATCCGCTGTTCCGCCACGTTCAGCCCGCCGCCTGGCTGCCTGTTCCACAGGCGCATCCAGCACGAGCGTGAGATCTGGCCGAGTTTCGCCCAGCACGGCGTTTTCCAGCATCGTCAGTATGGCTGGCCCAACTCCGCTTTGGACGCTTTGATAAACGCGGGTGGAGTCGGCGAAGCGGTCACACAGGACCCATTGTCCAGCATCCAGTGCGGGCCTTATCTTTTTCTCCAGATGATCCGTTCGCGCCGCATTCATGAGAAGGGCTTCGGCCATCGAAGACCAGGTCTGATCTCCCGGCGGATGCAGCACAAGGTTCCGGATTGTTTCGGCGAGGTCTGTGCCGCCCGGCTCCCGCGTCTGCACGACAGACCGGCCTGCCGCCTCCAGCTTCTCCCGCAACGCGGTGAGCAATGTGGATTTGCCGGTGCCTTCACCGCCCTCCAGCGTTATGAAGCGTCCCCGGGTCACGGCTGGCTTTCACCGCCCCCAAGCATCTGGCTGAGGCCTTCAATTGCGCGTCCGAAGAAACCAAGCTTGCTGACATTCGCATCTGCGATGATGGGTGCCTCGACGGGTTGTTGCCCTTCAATAGTCACAACCAGCCGGCCCAGCTCATCGCCCTTTTTGATCGGAGCTTCCACAGGCCCCGGAAGAACAATCTCGGCTTTTGCCTTTTCCATGCTGGCCTTATAGCCGGCGACGCGCAGGTCACCCGCAAGCTTTACCGGAACATTTTGTGTTTCCCCGAGCCATACAGGCACATCCGGCAGATCGACGGTCTCCGGTGTCAGCGTCTTCAAGTCAAAACTGCTGAAGGCAATCCGCATCAGACGTTCGCCTTCGGAGGCCCGCGCCGCCATTGAGGGCAACCCATTGATCACAACAGTTCTTCGAACACCGTCGCGAACTGCAGAGGCAGTCAGGCCGTAACCGGAAACTTCAAGATGGCCTGTCTTCACGCCATCAGCGCCGGAAACCTCAAGCAAGGGGTTCCGGTTGGCCTGTGTGAAGTCACGCCATGAGTAAGAGGGCAATGAGTACCAAGCATAGTATTCCGGATAATTATCGATCGTCAGCTTGGCCAGCTTTGCCAGATCTTCGGCGGAGATGACATGCCCGACAGCTTCAAGACCCGTCGCGTTGAGAAAGTTTGCGGAATTCAGCCCAAGCTCATGTGCGAGATCAGTCATCCGGCGGGCAAAGGCTTCTTCCGATCCGGAGATGTTTTCAGCCAGCACAATACACGCATCATTGCCGGACATGATGATAATGCCGTGCAGAAGCTCCTCGACCGTTGGCGTGTCACCGGGCGCGAGTCCCATGGTCGAAGTGCCTGACGGAAATCCACCTTTGCGCCAGGCATTTTCGCTGACCGTGAATTTGTCACTCATGGAAAGTTCGCCGCGCCGGACCATTTCGAAGACCGTATAGGCCGTCATCATCTTGGTCATGGAAGCAGGGACCATGGGTTCCTGGCCGGCCTTGGAAAACAGGATCGCACCGGTTTCATGATCCATGATGACGGCGTGGGTCGCCGGCGTATCCATCATCTGAGCATTGGCGGCACCGACGATGCCGGACAGGGCAAAAGCTGCCGCGGCGACTGTGTTTCTGGCGATCTTCGGCAAGTTCATCAAAAGGGCCTCCAACATTCTGTTCGGAGGCCGGAAGTAAATCCGGCCCAGTTTCCGATTAAACAGGAAAAAGGGCCGGTTTGTGGTCTGGGTCAATGGCGCGGCGTGCGGTTATTCGCCTGTAACAATGCGTCCTTGCGCAATTCCGACATAGGAGAGGTCTTGCCGGGCACGTTCGGCTTCTGAACGGCTCGACAGCGGTCCGACACGGACGCGGAAATAGTCCGCGCCATTCACGCGCGCAGGAACAATTGTGACCGGAAGTGAGGCTTGCACCCGATTGCTCAGCGTTTGCGCGTTCGAAATGTCCGTAAAGGAGCCGATCTGGACAAAGTAATCGCCCGACGGTTCCGCAACCGGCTGAGGGGTGTAGGTGTAGCTGGGCCGAGCCGTGCGCTGAGGTTCCGCCTGTGCGGATTGGTAGGCAACCGGCGTCATGAAGTCGTTGGTCGCGGCCAGCTGCGTTTCAGCTTCAGCCGGAAGCGTTTCAGCTTGAGCATATTCCAATTCCTGCTGAGCCGGTGCGGGCGCTGCAACGACAGGCGCAGCCCCCAGATAGCGAACTCTGAGCGTAGCCTTCCCTGCCCCGTTCATGCCGAGCTCATCGGCGGCGCGGGGAGAAACCTGAAGCGAAGCGCCATCTTCAAACGGACCGCGATCATTTACCCGAAGGACGACCTCTTTTCCGGTCTCGGTATTCACAACCTGAATCAGGCTCGGTAGAGGCAATGTCGGGTGAGCGGCCGTCATGGCGTCTGGTGCAAAGGTTTCACCATTGGCCGTCGGCAGGCCGTTGAATTCGTTGCCATATACAATCGCCACGGCAGTCTCATCAAAAACCGGTACCGGTTCGGCAGAAACGGAATACGCTGCGGCTGGTGTCAGCTGGCGAGGCCCCTGCTGAAATTGCTGGGGCGCAGGAGCAGGAACCGGCTGGATCTGAACAGGTGCAGGCGCCGGCGCAGCAACTTCCTGCAGGCTCGGCAAGGCTTCGCTTTCGATTGCAGAGATGGAGCGCTCGGCTTCGATACGGGCTGCTGCAGCGCGGGCGTCGAAACTGTTGCCTGCCGACACGGGCTGGTTGGAATAGTTCGGGGACGGGGCCTTAATGCTCGCATATTCACGAGCCGCCCCCTGCTCTGCCGGTTGGGTTTGCGGCTGAGGCGAAACGGGTGAACCAGGATACCGGAACTGTATCCGGGCCTGTTTCTTCGCGGAAGCATCTGCAGACCGGCTTGGCTCAATATACTGCGGCTTCCCGGCTGGATAAGGTGATGTGCCAGTCGCGTAAACGATCGGAGCCGGGTTCCGGCGATCAGCATGTGCGGGTGCCACCACAGAAATTGCGACTGCGCCAGCCATGACCAGCGACGTCAGGTGCAGAGATTTCGAAGCGGAAGAAACGGTCTTCAAGGTTCACCTCATTCTGAGCTGCGGGTCATTTGATGACCCTTTGGGACGGCTTTTCTGCCCTCCAGCGAACCCTCTGTAGCATAGTGTGGTGCAGGCCTTATGAACCTCACCTGAAGGATCCGGAGATTACGGTTACCGGTTGTTTACATCTTTTCAAGCCGCGCTCTTGCCGGATCCCGGAAACACAGGTGAAGAGATAGAACATCAATCAGAGCGAGCGAAGACCGCTATCGGCACCACCAGGGGGAGTGAACGGAATGCAGCAAAGACTTGGAAAAGGCCCCCTGCTCGATGCGCGCGGCCGTTTGGTTGAGCGTGGTTGGGCCACCGAGGAAGTTCGCCAATATGAGAGGTCCGCCATCCGGGCGCATGGCCTCCGGATCAAGGAATGGGACTATTACTGTATCCTCACACCGGAATTCGGTCTTGCCCTCACCGTTGCTGATAATAGCTATCTTGGTTTCCTCGGCACGTCCTGGATGGATCTCAAGAGCGGGACAGCAGTGAATGATGGTGCGGTGATCCCTTTTCCGATGGGCCGGATGGACCTGCCCGAGTCTGCCGATAGCGGTGACATCGTCCAGAACCACAAAGACATGTCGCTGAGCTTTCTGCACGAGCCAGGCGGACGCCGCCTGATTGTGGATGCGCCGCGCTTTGATGGCGGCCGCGGCCTGAAGGGAGAATTGTGGCTGGCGCAGCCTCAGATGGACCGCATGGTCATTGCCACGCCCTTCGCCAATGCGCCCAAGGCATTCTACTACAATCAAAAGATCAACTGTCTGCCTGCCACCGGAGAAATCAGGATCGGTAGCGAGGTTCACCAATTCTCGCCGAGCGCCGCCTTCGGGGTCCTGGACTGGGGGCGAGGCGTGTGGACCTACAGTAATGTCTGGTACTGGGGATCAGCCTCCGGCATGTGCGGGGAACGCTGCGTCGGCTTCAATATCGGTTACGGCTTCGGTGATACGTCTGCGGCGTCCGAAAACATGGTGTTTGTGGACGGCAAGGCGCACAAGCTGGACCAGGTGACGTTCCTCATGCCGAACGGTCCTCCGGATTCGGCGCCTTGGCGCTTCACCAGTAATGATGGCCGGTTCGAGCTACACTTCGAGCCGATCGTCAATCGCCATCACACGACAGACCTCGGCCTGTTCAAGACATCTCAGGACCAGGTGTTCGGCTTGTTTTCCGGCGACGTGAAACTGGACGATGGCTCAACACTGAAGATCGACGCCCTGCCCGGTTTTGCGGAAGAAGTGCGGAACCGCTGGTAACGCGAAACAGCTGGTTCCTGGAACAAATCTGTTCTGCTGGCGGAGGAGGAGGGATTCGAACCCCCGGAACCCGTAAAGGCTCAACGGTTTTCAAGACCGCCGCATTCAACCACTCTGCCACTCCTCCGCAGCAAACGGCTGTTTTCACGATCCGGGCCCGGCAGGCAAGCCCTGATATGCGCTCACCTGTCCGGCTCTCTTTGCGGAAGGTCTGGCCAATCCGTCCGGAGTGTCCGAAAGTTCCCGGGAAAACGATAAGACTTCCGGAGGAAAGAGCCCATGCTTGAGGGCATCAAGGTCATTGAATACGCGACTTATATGGCGGCACCGGGGGCGGGATCCATCCTATGCGATTGGGGCGCCGACGTTGTCAAAGTCGAACCCCCCGGTGGTGACCCGATCCGTATCTTCTTCCGCACACTCGGCACGGATATTCAGGACAATCCCGTTTTCGACTTCGACAATCGCGGCAAGAAATCCATCGCGATCGACACGTCAAAGCCCGAGGGGCAGAAGCTTCTCCGCAAAATGGTGGAAGAAGCGGACGTCTTTCTGACCAATGTGCGCCCCGGCGGACTTGAGCGGTCTGGGCTCAGCTACGAAGAACTCAGCAAGATCAATCCGAAGCTCGTCTATTGCTCGCTCACTGGCTACGGCCTCGAAGGCCCGGACGCTGACCGGCCAGGCTTTGACGTTGCCAGCTTCTGGAGCCGCACAGGCGTTGGCGCCCTGACGGTCCCAAAAGGGCAAGAACCCTTCCCGCTCCGCACAGCCTTTGGTGATCACACGACCTCCATGGCCACCGCTGCTGGTATCTGCGCAGCACTGGTCGAAGCGACCCGGACCGGCAAGGGGCGCCTGGTGGAATCGTCCCTGTTCCGGGCGGGGCTCTATGCCCTCGGCTCCGATTTCGCGATCCAGCTCTTCTTCAACCGGGTCGCCTCGACGAAGAGCCGGCATGAGCAGAACGTGCCGATGACCAATTTCTTCAAAACGAAGGACAACAGCTGGATCTGTATCGTTCAGCGTCAGGGGGACGTGGACTGGGTTCCAATGTGCAAGGTGATCGGACGCGAAGACTTGATGGAAGATCCGCGTTTTACAAGCTCCAAGGCCCGAAGGAAGAATGGCGCCGAACTCGTCGACATCATTGATGCGGGCTTTGCAAAATTCACCAAGGAGGAAATCTCCGCCCGCCTTGATGAGCAATCGATTGCCTGGGCACCGGTTCAGACCCTCGCTGAAGTCGCGGAAGACCCTCAGATAAAGGCCGCTGGCGCAATCGTCGACGTGCCGAGCAGCAAGGGTGATGGTTCCACCTTTCCTTCGCCAGCTTCTCCAGTGCGTTTCCCGGGTGCCGATGACGGCCCGAAAGGACCGTCACCGAAACTGGGAGAACATACGCGCGCTGTGCTCGAAGACCTCGGCTTGAAAGCCAGCGACATCGATACGCTCTATGGCGATGGGGTGGTGAAGTAGCCCCTATTGGCCTTTGAAGTCCGGCGTCCGCTTCTCGAGGATGGCGTTGACGCCTTCCATGTGATCGTCGGTCTCGTGCATCAGGGCCTGAGCAGCAGCCGACATTTCCATGATTGTGTCATAGGAGGTTGTCGCGCCCTGGCGCATCAGTGTCTTGGCGAGGCGCAAAGCCTGTGGCGGCTGGCCAGCGATCCGTTTGGCGAGTGCCATGGCTTCGTCCATCAACGAATCTGCCGGAACCACTTGGGAAACAAGGCCCCACTCGCAAGCGGTCTGAGCATCGATAACATCCCCGGTGAACAGCAATTGCGCCGCCCGCGACGATCCGATCAGGCGCGGAAGCAGCCAGGCGCCGCCATCACCAGGGATCAGGCCGAGCTTCAGGAAGGTCACGCCCATCTTGGCTTTCTCGGATGCGATACGAATGTCAGCCATGCAGGCGACGTCACAGCCGAGGCCGATCGCCGGGCCATTGATCGCGGAAATCAGCGGCACTTCCAGATTGTAGAGCGACCGGACGATCACGTGAATATTCCGGCGGTAGCCTTCGCGGATGTCATGCGGCTTTCCGCCAAACGCACCGGTCTTGTTCTGCATCGCCTTCACATCGCCGCCAGCAGAAAAAGCGCGGCCAGCGCCTGTGAGAATGGCGCAGCGGATTTCGGGATCAGCCGTGATCTCCGCACAAGCCGCAGCAATCGCCTTTCCATCGCCATCCTGGCCGAGCGCATTCATCGCGTCCGGCCGGTTGAGTGTCATGACGACGATTGGACCCTGTTTTTCGAGTGTGATGACCGACATCCGGTTTGCCTCCAATTATGCTGGCAGGAGAACTGACAGGCCCTGCCCGGCTTGTCCATGTCCGTGCGTGCGGTGATTTCGTCTCAGACGGTGATGTCTGCGCGAAAGCGTGTTCCCGGCGCAGGGGGATCGTTCTGACCGCCCGCGAAACACTGCGCCTTAGACATCCATTCCTCTGCGACAGGACCTGAGACATGCAAGGCGGTGTCTTTGATATTCCGGGTTTGTGTGACGACCTGACAGAACTCGGTTGCACGGCCTTCAATACGGTCTTTCCCGTTGTCTTCTCCATACGTCCAGGTGTCACCGGAAGGCGCGGTCAGGCTGATGAAAGGCATCTGCCCGGGAGGCGTCTGGTTGCGAACCTGATAGGTCCAGCCATAGGTGTTCACACCGAGCACAACGATATTGCGGATCCGGTCCTCATCGACTCGTTCCGCTCCCAATACGTCATAGATTTCCTGTCCGTGTGCCCAGGTTTCCATCAGACGGGCCGTGATAGAGGATCTGGCGCTCATCGATGGGCCAGCCCATTTCAGGCGGGCTTTCGGATCGGCCTTCTCGAAGACCTCTGCGGTTGCCTGGGCCTGGTCCCACCAGGCGGAAAGCAATTCGCGTCCTGAAACACCTCCGACATGCGCCTGCTCCCGATCGCGCATGCCTTCGTTCGCGACGGCTGTCAGTTCAGCTTCCAGTCGCGCTTCGTCTGCGAGTTGGAGCTCTGCCATCCAGTTCCAGAAGTGGAGGTGCCGGAGTACATCATCCACTTTCCAGCCTTTGAACTGGGTCACTCTGCCGAAGTCTGCGTCCGGCCGATTGACCAGCAGACCATAAAGCGCGCGGCTTTCTGCGAGGAAGTCGCCTGCCTGTTCCATTCATTCCTCCCGTCTCTCACCCATAATTGGCGAGGTCGGCAGGAATTGCCACACTTCCCCGGCGCTAACCTTCGATGGCTTTTATCATGTCGACGCGTGTTCCGTGACGTCCGCCTTCGAACTCGGCGGTCAGGAACGCATCCACAATGTCCAGCGCGAGGCCTTCGCCGATTACGCGGGCACCAAGGGAGAGCATATTGGCATCATTATGCTGGCGGATCATTCTGGCCGAGAACGTATCGCTGCAAACACCGCAGCGGATGCCCTTCACCTTGTTGGCCGCCATCATGATGCCCTGCCCGGTGCCGCAGACGATGATACCGAGCTGGCACTCGCCGGAGGCCACTTTCTGAGCTGCAGCTTCGCCATGAATTGGATAGTGGGTGCTTTCTGACGTCATCGGCCCGATGTCGATCACGTCCCAGCCCCGGGCCGCGACATGCGCCGCAATGGTCTTGCGAAGCTCGATGTCTGCGTGGTCGCTCGACACAACGATCCGTTTATTGGTGCTCATCGCGCCTACCCTATTCCCACTCGATCGTACCGGGCGGCTTGGATGTCACGTCGTAGACAACGCGATTGACGCCTTTGACCTCATTGATGATCCGCGTGGCGACGCGGCCAAGAA
Organism: Hyphomonas jannaschiana VP2; assembly: GCF_000685215.1. Taxonomy (GTDB): domain Bacteria; phylum Pseudomonadota; class Alphaproteobacteria; order Caulobacterales; family Hyphomonadaceae; genus Hyphomonas; species Hyphomonas jannaschiana. The sequence goes on along the minus strand of NZ_ARYJ01000007.1, from coordinate 163,996 downwards.
AATCGTGCTCGAATGGATAATAATCCGCTGTCATACCATCTGTTGACGTGACAGCCCGCAGCGCGAGGACGGCTTCGTAGGTCCGCTCGTCACCCATGACGCCAACCGTGTTCACCGGCAGCAGGACGCTGAAGGCCTGCCAGATTTCATTGTAGAGCCCGGCCTTCCGGATCTCCTCGATATAGATCGCATCGGCCTTGCGGAGCGTGTCGGCCTTCTCGCGTGTAATTTCACCCGGGATACGGATGGCAAGGCCAGGCCCCGGGAATGGGTGGCGGTCGACGAAAGCGTCGGTCAGGGCAAGTTCGCGGCCAAGCGCCCGCACTTCATCCTTGAATAGCTCACGAAGCGGCTCGACCAGTTTCATGTTCATACGCTCAGGCAGGCCGCCGACATTATGGTGGCTCTTGATCGTCACACTGGGCCCGCCAAGGGCGGAGACGCTTTCGATCACGTCGGGATAGAGCGTGCCCTGCGCCAGGAAATCCGCACCGCCAATCTTCTTTGCCTCGTCTTCGAACACATCGATGAAGAGGCCACCGATGATCTTCCGTTTGCGTTCCGGATCGGTGACGCCTTCGAGCTTGCCAAGGAAGAGCTCCGAAGCGTCCACATGGACGAGCGGAATATTGTAGTGTTCGCGGAACAGGTTCACGACCTGGTCGCTTTCCCCTGCTCGCATCAGGCCGTGGTCGACATAAACGCAAGTCAGCTGGTCGCCGATGGCTTCGTGGATCAGAACCGCCGCGACGGAGGAATCAACGCCGCCGGAGAGTCCGCAGATCACGCGACCGTCTCCGACTTGTTCGCGGATTTTCTGGATGGCTTCGGCGCGATACGCCGCCATTGTCCAGTCGCCCTTCAATCCGGCGACCCCGTGCGTGAAATTGCGGAGCAATTGGCGGCCGTGCGTGGTGTGCACGACTTCCGGATGGAACTGGGTTCCGTAGAAATGGCGCTCAGGATCCGCGATGATGGCGTAGGGCGCGCCGGGGGATTTTGCGATGACACCGAAACCGGATGCCATTTCGGCGACGTGGTCGCCATGGCTCATCCAGACCTGCTCATGATCACCGGCGTGGAACAGACCTTCGAGGATCGGGTCATCGACGACTTTCTCGATGAAAGCCCGGCCGAATTCGCGGCTGGTGCCGCTTTCGACTTTGCCGCCCAGCTGTTCCATCATGACCTGCTGGCCATAACAGATGCCGAGGACCGGAACACCAAGGGTGAAAACGGCATCGTCTGCGCGGGGGCTGTTGTCCCAGGTGACGCTGGACGGCCCGCCGGAGAGGATAATCGCTTGCGGGCTATAGTCTGCCAGAAAGGCGGCATCGACCTTGTTGAAGGGATGGATTTCGCAATAGACGCCGCTCTCGCGAAGACGCCGGGCGATCAGCTGAGTCACCTGGCTTCCAAAGTCGACGATAAGGGCGCGTTCGTGTCTCTGGTCAGTCATGGCGCCGCTTAGCCGAGGATGAGGGATTCGTCCATATCAAGATGCGGCTGCGGCGCCGCAGGCGCTTGACCCTGCTGGCGGACCGGCATTTGCTGCCATCATGACAAGCACGCTTCCCTTGGAAACCCGCAAACAAGCCGCTTTCGAACATGCGCGCGCTGGCCGGTTTGACGACGCCGCGACGCTTCTGCTGTCCGTGCTGAACGAGACGCCGAAAGACATTGGGACGCTGCTCTTGCTGGGCGATGTGCAGCACGCTGCCGGACGGACGCAGGACGCAAGCCGGGCCTATTCGGGCGCGCTTCAGGCCATTCAGCTATCCGGCGGTCAGGTCGCGCCGGGATTTCAGCAAGGCGTTCAAAGGGCACAGGCCCGTCTCGGCGAGTATGCGCAGGGTTATGAGGCCTTCATCGAAGGCGAACTTCCGAAAGCACAGCGGACAAAACGCTTCGACCAGTCTGTGGACATCCTTTTGGGGAAGTCCGGCATCTATCTCCAGCAACCGACCAAGTATTATTTTCCCGGCCTGCCGCAGATCCAGTTCTACGACACGGTGGACTTCGACTGGGTGCCGGGCCTTGAGGCAAAGACGCCGGAGATTAAAAACGAACTCATGGGCGTTCTGTCTGATCATCAGGCTTTCCGGCCCTATCTGGAGCGGGCCGATAGCCAGCCGAATGTGAAAAGCCACAAACTGGTCGGCAATGACGACTGGAGCGCCTTTTACCTCTGGAAAGACGGTGAGCGGGTTGAGGAGAACTGCGCGCGCTGTCCGGTCACGGCGGCCGCGTTTGAGAACATTCCGCTGGACCGCCTTCCCGGTCAGGCACCGTCAGTCCTGTTTTCGCTTCTCAAACCCGGCGCGCATATTCCGCCGCATCACGGGCTGATCAATACGCGCCTGATCTGCCATCTTCCGGTTCTGGTACCGGGGCCTGCCTGGCTGCGGGTCGGCAGTGAGACTCGCCAATGGCAGGAAGGAAAAGTCTGTATCTTCGACGACAGCGTCGAACATGAAGCGAAGAATGAGGCGAGCGAGACCCGCGTCGTTCTCCTGTTCGACATCTGGCGCCCGGAACTGACCCTCGAAGAACGCGAGGAAGTGACCAAATTCCTCGGCGCTATCTCCACCTATTCCGGCGAGAAAATCGTCAGCGGAAACTAGGCCTTCCTGAGCACCGCAAAGAAGAAGCCGTCCGTTTCCGCCCGGCGCGGTGTGAGGCGGACACTGCCAGAAGGCCCGCGGTAATTCCGCACCATGGCAGCGCCGTCATCGGTCAACAGGCCGGAGGCGATTGCCGCTTCTGCCGCGTCTTCCTCGGTGAACTCCGGATGGGCGGCGAGGAATTCCGAAACACGGTCTTCATCCTCTTCCATCAGGAAGCTGCAGGTTGCGTAGACCAGACGCCCGCCCGGCTTCACAAAGGTCGACGCCATGGCGAGGATGTCAGTCTGCTCCTGCTGGCGCTTGGCCAGCTGGCCCGGTTTCAGACGCCATTTGGCGTCCGGACGGCGGCGCCACGTCCCCGTCCCGGTGCACGGCGCGTCAACGAAGACGAGGTCCATCTGGCCCGTCAGGTCTTCAAGCTGGGTCGGTTCCGACGGATGGACGAGCTGGACATTGTGCGCGCCGGAGCGTTTCAGGCGCGGGATCAGCGCCGAGAGGCGGCGCCCGTCGATGTCATAGGCGAAGATCTGCCCCTTCCCCTGCATCTGGGCCGCCAGCGCGAGCGTCTTGCCGCCACCGCCGGCGCAATAGTCCAGCACCTGCTCACCGGGCTGGGCGTTGGCCGCCGCCGCCGCGATCTGGGAGCCGGCGTCCTGCACTTCGACCCAGCCCTTGGAATAGGCCGGGATGCTTTCGAGGCTCGCCTCGCGCTGCGACGGATCGCGGGCGGGAATGTGATAGGCATTGTGAAGCAGCTTCGAGGGCTCGGCCTTTGCGCTCTTCAGCGGCGCAGCGGCCTTTTCGGCGTCCACTTTCAGCGTGTTGACCCGCAAGTCGACATCGGCGCGGACGGCCATCGCCTGCGCTTCAACAGCCGCTTCTTCTCCGAAGACGCGCGCGAGGTGCGGTGCCAGCCATTCAGGATAGTCGCCCTGAACGTGCGGCGGGGCGGTCGGGTCTGGCGCCATGACAAGGCGTTCGCGCTCCTGCAGGGTCAGCTTGGAGGGCGCATGTTCCTCGTCCATCGCTGCGTCAATCTCGCGGATGTTCCAGCCCCAGGCATGGGCCAGCGCGCCGAGGATCAGGCCGCGGGGGCTGTCGTCCCCCATCGCGTGGGCGATGGAGTTTCGCTTGCGCAGCGCGTCCAGAACGAGCCCGGAGACCCAGGCGCGGTCCTTGGCGCCGGCATAGCGGGCGCGTTTGCCCCAGTCGCGGGCCGCCGATTTGACCGGCTGATGACGGGTCAGGACGTCTGAAAGTACGTCGATGGCTGCCGCGATACGTCCGCCGTTGCGCATGATTTTGGTGCTCCTTTTGGGGAGGGCTGTGTTAGCGTCTCAAAAAACATAATGAAACCGGAAAGGGCGGAAGATGCTGGAGATAGAGCTGCCGGAGGGGCTAAGACAGGCCAGTGGGGCGGACTGGCGGCAGGTCGGGGACATTACCGGCGAAGCCTTCGAGACGGACCCGGTGAACCTCTGGATCTTTGGCCGCACGCACGCGCTGAGACCGACTTTCTCCCTTCTGGCGCAGTCGATCTACCTGAAACACGGCATCTGCCATCTGGCGGGCGATGGCGGGGCGACGATGTGGATCGAGTCGCAGAACCGGAAAGAGCTCGGGCTGGTCCCGACGCTGCGCCTTTTGCCGACCCTGCTGTTCAGGGGATCGCAAGGCTCCATCTTCCGGGCCCTCAAGGCTGGCAAGGTGATGGACGAACACCACCCGAAAGACCCGCACCTCTACCTCTTCACGATTGGCACGCGCCAAACGGCCCGCGGCAAGGGCCTCGGCAAGCTGATGATGGCGCCGATGAAGGCCGCCGCCGACAAGGCCCGCCTGCCCCTCTATCTCGAAAATTCGAACCCGATGAATACCGGCTTCTATCAGAGTCACGGATTTGAGCGGATGAAGCTGTTCGAGGTCGGGCCCGGCGCCCCGCCCATGGAGGCGATGTGGCGGGAGCCGCGTGACGCCCAGCACGTCTGACCGGCGCGGGCCTCGGCCCGTCCGGCAAAAAATGTTGGATAAGGTGTGGGATCAGCTGCTGTCATTCCACCGGCCGAAGGCCTCGGCGAGGAGCATGGGAAGGCCCGCTGCGACGGCGCCGAGTTCCGGTTTCAGCCGATGGGTCTTCATTGGCGGGCAGAACGGACGCGGCGCCCCTGCCCGGCGCTGTCGCTCCATCACACGGGCAACACGGACGGCGTACTTTTCCGGATCACGCAGGATGCGCGCCAGCGCTTCGAAGCGGCGCATGAGAGTGGCAACAGGCACGGGTCCTGAAACACCCGGCGCCCCTTCAGAAGTGTGCGGCCCTTCCAGCGTATAGACCAGTGTCTGGCCGCTGAGCGCGAGACTGTAAGGGATCTGGGCCTTGGTGAGCACAGGGTCCTCCTCCGTTGGAGTAGCCTTCGCGGTATGCGGCTTCGGTGGATCCAGCGTCAGGCTGAGCGCCATCAGCATGATCAGCCGGCGGAGGATAATCACCAATGCTTTCACCCGTGCCTTCCACCACCGCGCAGCGGACTGCGGAACGGTGTCTGAAGACCGGGTCAGCCCGGCATCATATGTGGCCTCTGCCAGGCTCACACGAACCTGCTGCAGGGCGAAGGTGATGTAATCTGTGCTCATGCGCGGAGATTAGCGCGCGGGCTTATCCGGTTGGATTGGGTTGGGGATAGCTTACGTTCGCAGTTCGCCGCAATGGGCGCATTTCACTCTTGGGAATTTAAGAGCCCATAGCTGGGAAATGTCTCTTTGCCCCCAATCTGGATCATCCGGCCCATGTACCCACCAGAGGACGCCACATTTTCGGCACCTCAATGAATGCGCCCAAATACCTGCGCAGATGTGGACAGACAATCCAACGAAAACTGGCCACAACGCCCGCAGCCAGAGTGCGAAGAACGGACCAATAATCAGCGCAAAAAACAAACCGACTGAGATTCCACTCCAGTACTTTACACGGAGGGGATCTTTCAATGTTTGCACTTACCCCCGCGACAGCGAGTAGTTCGGGCTTTCGCGGGTCATCTGGACGTCGTGGACGTGGCTTTCCTGCAGGCCGGCGCCGGTGATCTGGACGAACTCGGCCTTCTTGTGCAGCTCGTCGATGTCCTTGGCGCCGACATAGCCCATCGCCGCGCGCAAACCGCCCACCATCTGGTGGATGATCGGGGCAAGCGGGCCCTTGAACGGCACCTGGCCTTCAATGCCTTCCGGCACGAGCTTGTCGGCGGCGGCGTCCTTCTGGAAGTAGCGGTCGGCCGAGCCGCGGGCCATCGCGCCAAGGCTGCCCATACCGCGATAGGCTTTGTACGACCGGCCCTGATAGAGGAACACCTCGCCCGGCGCCTCTTCGGTGCCGGCGAACATGGAGCCCATCATGGCGGTCGCCGCACCGGCCGCGAGGGCCTTGGCGAAGTCGCCCGAGAACTTGATGCCGCCATCGGCGATGACGGGCACGCCGGACGCCTGGGCGGCATTGGCGCAGGCCTCGATGGCGGTGAGCTGCGGCACGCCCACACCGGCGACGATGCGCGTGGTGCAGATGGAGCCCGGGCCGATGCCGACCTTCACGGCGTCCGCACCCGCATCGATCAGCGCCTTGGTGGCGTCGCCTGTTGCGACATTGCCGGCGATGATCTGGACAGCGTTGGAAATCTTCTTGGCGCGGGTCACGGCCTCGGCAACGGCCTTGGAGTGGCCGTGGGCGGTGTCGATGATGACGGCGTCTGCGCCCGCTTCGATCAGGGCGGCGGTGCGCTCATAGCCTGCATCGCCAACCGTGGACGCGGCGGCGACACGCAGGCGGCCCGCGGCGTCCTTGGCGGCGTTGGGGTTCACGGCGGCCTTGTCCATGTCCTTCACGGTCAACAGGCCGAGGCATTTATTGTCCTTGTCGACGATGACAAGACGCTCGATCCGGTGCTTGTGCAGCAGGCGGCGCGCCTCTTCCGAGGAGGTCTCCATCTCCACCGTGACGACGTCGCGCGTCATCAGGTTGGCGACCTTCTCGTTCATGTCTTCGGCAAAGCGCGTGTCGCGGTTGGTGATGATGCCGACGACCTTGCCATTGTCCTCGACCACCGGAATGCCGGAGAAGCCGGTGCGTTGCTTGAGCTCGTTCAGGTCGCCCAGCGTGGCGGTCGGCGCGATGGTGATCGGGTTCATCACCACACCGCTTTCGTACTTCTTGACCATGGCGACTTCGCCGGCCTGCTCCTCGACGGACAGGTTGCGGTGGATGACGCCGATGCCGCCAGCCTGAGCCATGGCGATGGCGAGGCGGGCCTCGGTCACCGTGTCCATCGCCGCGGAGATCAGCGGGATGTTCAGCGGAATGGTTTTCGTCAGGAAGGTCGAAACGTTGACATCGGCGGGAAGAACTTCGCTCGCGCCGGGCTGGAGAAGCACGTCGTCAAAGGTGATCGCTTGTCGGATTTTCATGTGGGGAGCTCCCTTTTCGGCCCCATAAGGGAGTCGCGCGGGCTTGTGAAGCCCCTGCTGCATTTTCATCTCACAGAACCGTTTTCCCCCATGACACCGCTGCCGCTGCCTGCTATCGCGGAATTAGTTACAAATGAAAATAATTGCTCTGGGAGGAGCGCATGTTGAGGCTTTCAGACTACGGGATGTCCCGTGAGAGAGGATTTCTTGCGTCATTTGACCCGGTGAAGGTGGAACTGCCCCCTGCCCTGAAACCGGCCCGGGACATGGCCCTGTCCATCCCTCAACTCGTCTGTACCGGCCGCGTGCGGGCCTTGCTGGAACGGTTGCCGGTGATCGACCTCACCGATTTCTGCGCAACTGCCAGCGAGGCCGAACAGCGGATCGCCATGCTGCACTATTCCTTCATGGTGCAGACCTATGTCTGGGGCGAGCCTGAGGCGCCGCGTGCCCTGCCCGCCTGCCTTGCCGTGCCGATCTGGCAGCTCAGCAAGAGCCTCGGCCAGCCGCCGCTGCTGCCTTACTCATCCTACACGCTGGAGAACTGGGCCCTCATCGATGACGCCGGCTCCATCGATCTATCCAATGTGCGGGTGATCCAGCACTTTGACGGCGGGATGGACGAAGCCTGGTTCATCCTCGTCCATGTCGCCATCGAGGCGCGGGCCGGAGAGATGCTGGATGAAGCGCTGTCCCTGATTGCCGCGGCCGAAGCCGGCGATACCAGGGAAGCCGCGCGCTGTCTGTCTGTCATGTCGGCCGTGTGGGACGATGTGAATGCGATCTTCGACCGGATGCCGGAGCGCTGCGATCCTTATTGTTATTTCCACCGGGTGCGACCGTGGATCCATGGCTGGAAGGATAACCCGGCCCTTGGGCCGGGCCTGATCTATGAAGGCGTTGAAGAGACCGGCGGCGCGCCACAGGCCTTCCGTGGGCAGACAGGCTCGCAATCCTCCATCGTACCTGCGATGGACGCGCTGCTGAGCGTCGGCCATGCCGCCGACCCGCTTCGGAGTTTCCTGGACGAGCTCCACGCCTATCGACCGCCGGCCCATCGCCGCCTGATCGAGGACATCCGCGCTGCCAGCAAGGTGCGCTCGTATATCGAAGGATCAGACAATGCGGAGCTGAAGATGTTGTACAACGAGAACGTCTCGAAGCTCGCCCGCTTCCGCACCCGGCACCTCGAATATGCGGCCAGTTATATCAACAAGCAGGCAAGCCACAGCGCGGGCAACGACCCGGATGTCGGCACAGGCGGAACGCCCTTCATGAAATACCTGAAGAAGCACCGCGACGAAGCAGAGGCGCACCTGTTGCCTGTCTAGGCGCTAGTCGACGCAGATCGTCTGGGTGGCTTTGCCGTTTTCGACACGGGTGTAGCAGCCGAAGGGTTCGTCGCTGGCCTGGCATATGCCCTTGGCCGCCGTTCCGGCTTCAACCGAACCGGCGGTTTCCGCCAGCCGGCATTCACCGAGACAATCTTCGCTGCCCCGGCATGCCTGACCGGCGTCCGGAAAACTCTGGACACAAAGCTGCCAGCCGAGCCGCCCTGCCTGCTGCACCACACCTCCGGCCGCTTCACAGCGCGCCCGTTCGGCGGGGGTCGCAAACTGCGATGCAAACTGAATCCGCTCATAAGGCGGTGCCGGGCTACCAAAGTCCGGATTGGCCGCATGATAGTCACGCAGTGCGCTACAGGCGGCGATCATGCTGACCGCCGCTCCGATAAAGATCAGCCGCCAAGGCGTCATCCGGGCCATCTTTCAAACGCGGGCACACCCTCGGGAATGTGATGGAAGCTTGGCGCGTCGGCCGTCTGCATCACCACCTGCGGCTGTCCGAACAGGCTGGTGTCGTCGAGTGTGCCGACCTTCAGAATAACAGCGTCCGGCAAGGCAGGCGACCGGGTCAGGATGTGCGTTCCGCAATCCGGACAGAATTCACGTGTGACTGCCCCCTCAAGATCCGCTCTCTTGAAGCCTTTCGGCTCTCCTTTTGTGAAACGGAAGCCGGCCGCCGGCATGGCCATGAAGTCATTTGCCTGCCCGCCCGTCAGATACTGGCATTCCCGGCAATGACACTCGCCTTTCATGACCGGCTCCCCGTCCGCTTCGTAGCGGATCTCACCGCAATAACAGCCGCCTTTGATGGTCATCTTCTGTCCTCCCATTGAGTTCCCGGAATAGTGGAACGCCCGGCGCTTTGGGGCAAGCGACAGTTAATTGGAACCTTTTGCGGCGCTGACGCATAGGTCAGGTGGAGGGAGTTGTTGAGCCAGAACGGGAATAGCCGCTCGCATGCCTGTAGACTCCACCACCCGCCAGATCACCGGCACTTCGGATATTTCCGTCGACGATGCGATCTCGCGCGCGCTTTCTGTCGCGAGAGACGGCCTTGGCGAGCCGGACTGGTTCGATGTGGTGACGGCACGTGGTTTCATCTCCAACGGCCAGGTCACGCATTATCAGGTGACCCTGAACCTCGGTTATGAAAATGCCCGGCAAAGCGACGGAATGTGTAGCGACGAATACTATTTCCGCCGCGCCTGCGGTACCGGCAGAAGTTTCTCAGGCTGGCACACGATTGAAGCGCGCCTCTGATATTCGTCCAACAGTTGCACAGACTTTAATCTGATATGTTTCAGTTCTGGAGACCATTGTGTCCCAGCTGCGTCTGACCTGAGCCCCTTGATGCCCTTACCGGTATGAATGTGCTTCTGAATCTGCTGTAAATACTGCAGATTTGCTCTAACTGCACTCAGGATGGTCCGGGAATTGCCACTCGGAGTATACTTTTTAGGTATTCCAAAGGCAGGTTGAACACCGTGCGAGGTCTTGGTCGTCTCAAACTCACGTCTGTCGGACTGGTGGATTTCATCGCCGCGCAGCGGCTGAAGAATACCCTGCTGATCAATGGGTTCTGGCGGAGCGGTACGACCTGGCTACAACAGACGCTGGTCGAAGCCTTGCACGCAAAATCGCTGTTTGAGCCCTTCTCCCCCGCGGCAGGCCATCACTGGGACCAGTTCCGCGGCAAGGTCTCCGATGCCAGCTGCAATGTTTACATGCCCCTTTCGGCAAACTGTCTGACCCCCCGCGACCGGGTCAAACTGCACCTCGCGCTGAAGGGCGTTGGCACCCACGGATATACGCACTTCCTGAGGGAGCCTGGCGACAATACCTGGTCACGGGATCTCGTCGTCAAATTTACCCAGCTTGGCTTTGTCCTCGACGATGTGGCTGACACCTACCACGTGCCGGTCATCCATATCCGGCGCCACCCTGCTGCTGTCTTTGCGAGTTTCAGCGAGACCAACTGGTCCTGGCGCTTCGAGGATGTTCGCCTGAGAGAACTCTACAGCCCTCAGGATTATCCGAAGGGCTCGCCTGAGCGGCAGCGTGCCGAGATTCTGCTGCGCTACGATCAGTTGCCAGCCGAAAGACTGGCCGCCATGTGGAGCCTCAGTGAAGGTTCAGCCCAGAAGAGCATTATTGCTGGCAAGGCCCATCTGGTGCGTTATGAGGATGTCGTCGACCAGGGGCCTGGTATCCTGAACCGGCTGGAACTGTCGTCAGTGAATATTCCGTCGAACGATACGGCCAGCCCTGTAACAACATCGGGCCGGGAACAATTGTCGGCCTCGCAGCGTCTGAACGACTGGCAGACACGACTGACCAGAAAAGAAATCGATACGATCAAGTCCGTGTGCAACGAACTCTTCCCGGACAATGGCTATTTTGACAACGACGCGTCGAAATCCGTCACCCTTTCCCGGTAAATCACGGGACTTCCCTGCTCATTTTGCGTGAGCACGCCCCCTGAAGCCCTTCGCCACAACAAAGATTTCGGGACTGCCGGCACGGCTCGCCGGCGGTTTGATATGTTTCACGCTGGAGAAGTTCGCTTTGAGCAGGTCCAGCACTTCCTTGGTCGCGCCGCCCTGAAACACCTTCGAGCAGAATGTCCCGCCCGGCGCGAGATGTTCCACTGCGAAAGCGGCCGCCATTTCAACCAGCGCAACCGTCCGCAAATGGTCGGTCTGTTTGTGGCCGGTCGTGTTGGCCGCCATATCCGACAGGACCAAATCCGGCGCGCCGGTCAGCCCTTTTAGAAGCTCCGTCACATCCTCCGGATTGTTGATGTCGCCCTGAACGATATGGACGCCTGCCAGTGGTTCCACCGGCAGAAGGTCGATTCCGGCGATCTCGCTTGCGCCCTTGATCTGAGCGACCTGCATCCAGCCGCCTGGCGCACAGCCGAGGTCCACGACGCGTTGCCCGCGCCGGAACAGGTTCAGCTTCTCATCGATTTCCAGCAGCTTGTAGGCAGCCCGGGCGCGGTAACCTTCGGACTTTGCCTTCTGAACATAAGGGTCCTGAAGCTGGCGCTCGATCCAGCGCTTGGAGCTTTCATTCTTGGCCCGGTGGGCGATGATCTTGCGTTCGCCCATGCGGCGGCCGGAGGATCCCTTCTTATCGGAGGGGCCTTTCCAGCGGCGTTTTTCGTCGTCTGTCATGGGGAGGCCTCCGCTGACCGGTCATTACTGTCACTCGCCCCAGCCGGAGACGCATCACTGGTGCTGGCCTGGCCATTGCGGCGCCGGCTGCCACGCCTGCGCTGACCTTTGCCGCCATACATCATCGACAGCAACAGGCCCTCCCGAAGCCCCCTGTCGCCGACACGCATGCGTTCGCCCGGGAAGGCATCCCAGATCGATTGCATGATCGCGCAGCCCGACAGCATGAGGCTGGCCCGTTCCTCGCCGATCGTCGGCAAGGTAGCGCGGCCATCGAGTCCCAGATCGCGCAGGAGCTTGACTGCCGCGTCGGCCTCGTCGCGGCTCATCCAGCTGCCGTCGACCCTGTCACGGCGATAGCGCTCCAGTTTCAGATGTACGCCTGCAAGGCAGGTCACCGTGCCGGACGTGCCAATCAGGTGTGATCCCCTGGTCGCCATGGCCCGGCTGACCCGTTCAGTTCCCTTCCAGGCTTTGATCACCTCGCCGCAATGGGCCAGCATGGCCGGAAAAGCCTCTTCCTCCGGCAAATGACCGAAGCGTTCGTGCAGGGTGACCACGCCGAGTGGCAGGCTCGTCCAGTCCTGGATCGGGGCGCGTTTGACCAGGCCGTGCGAGCCGCCTTCGCGCGCCACTTTGGCATTCACCCAGGACAATTCCGTGGCCCCCCCACCAATATCGACCACGAGGACTGTTTTCGCATCTTCCGCCATCAGGTCATGACAGCCGATTGTGGCGAGCCGCGCTTCTTCCTTCGCGTTGATGATCTTGAAGGTCAGGCCGGTTTCTTCATGGACCCGGCGGATGAATTCCGGACCGTTCTCAGCCTGCCGGCAGGCCTCGGTCGCAATGCAGCGCACCCGGCCGACGCCGTGGTGTTTCAGTTTGCGGCGGATCGCTTTCAGCGCGTCCAGCGCCCGCTCGATAGCGGCGTCTGACAGGCGTCCCGTTTCGTGGAGTCCTTCGCCGAGACGCGCAATCTGCGAATGCGAATCAACGACGCGGAAGGACTTCCCCCACGGCTCCGCCACGAGCAGGCGGCAATTATTTGTTCCAAGGTCGACGGCCGCATAAAGCGGTCCGTTACGTCCCTTGCGCGAACCTCGCCGGTTACCCCGGCGGTTCGCCGCTTTTTTGTCAGCCATGATGTGGCCCAAACTGAAATCTTGGGGCAATCTCTACCACAGGAGACGTAAATGACTAGTAGACGTAGCCTCTTTGGATGGTTGACCGGGGGACGCGGCCGCAAGAGCAAGCCGTCCGCCGATGTACCCTATGTGCTCGACCGTCCCGTCGACCGGAATGTCAGCTACAATGCGGTCTCCACCTTCACGGCAAAATACCAGATCGGCCAGGTTGTCCGGCACCGCCATTTCCCGTTCCGCGGGATCATTTTCGATGTGGATCCGCAGTTCGCAAACACGGACGAGTGGTATGAGGCCATTCCGGAAGAAGTGCGTCCCCGCAAGGACCAGCCCTTTTATCACCTGTTCGCCGAGAATGAGCGCACGCACTACATCGCCTACGTGTCGGAACAGAACCTTGTGCCGGATGACTCTGCCCAGCCGCTGAGCCATCCTGACATTCAGGAGTGGTTCAATCTGACCGCGCGCGGCACTTACGAGCTCAAGAAGGGCGTTGCCAACTAAGGATCAGTTGGCCGGACCTGTGGGTGCGCGATTCCCGCTTTCAAGAATTGCGATCACTTCATCCCAATGCGTCAGCGCTTCGGTGTCACCTTGTGCCGCAACCTCGGCAGCTCTCAGCGTGGCGATTACGGCTGCGTCCTCGCCATACTGAGCCGATAGCTGGGCTGCGATTCTGGCGGCCTCAGTCATGTCTTGCCTGAGTTGGCCCGGGCAATCGCAGCGGTCGTCGACTGGCCGTCCAGCGTCGGCACGATGTGAACCGTTCCGCCCCGGGCCAGGACAATATCCGCTCCGACGATCGTTTCCAGCGTATAGTCACCACCTTTGACCAGCAGATCTGGCTGGAGCGCTTCGATCAGGCCGGCGGGGGTGTCTTCATCAAAGACGACGACGGCGTCTACAGCGCTCAGCCCCGACAGCACCCGTGCCCGTGATTCCGCATCGTTCACAGGCCGCGTTGGTCCTTTCAGCCGCTTCACGGAAGCGTCTGAATTCAGACCCACAATCAGGCGGCCGCAGCGGCTCTTCGCCTCTTCCAGAACTTTGAGGTGCCCGGGATGCAGGATGTCGAAACAGCCATTGGTGAAACCGACCGTGAGGCCCGCATCCCGCCAGGTTGCCACCTGAGACACAGCCGTTTCAAGCGGTATGTGGCTGACACCGCCGTTGACGAGCCCCATTTCGAGTGCGCCCTTCAATTCCGCCGCGGAGACTGTCGCGGTTCCGGACTTGCCTACCGCAATCCCCGATGCCGCGATGGCGAGATCCACGGCCTGGCTGAGCGTTCCGCCGCCCGCAAGGCCGAGAGCCAGCGCGGCGATCGACGTGTCCCCTGCTCCGGATACATCATAGACTTCGCGCGCCTTACCAGCCCGGTGCGTGACCTCGCCGTCCTGCGTGATGAAGGACATGCCTTTGGCTGCGCGTGTGACGACAATCGCTTTAGCCGGCAGCGTCTTTGCGGCAGCGACAAGTGCCGCAGCAGCATCCCGGTCAGTCTCTGTCGGCATGCCGAACGCATGCGCAAGTTCGTAACCATTCGGCTTGATCAGGTCGACCGCGCCATAACGACGGAAGTCCCGTCCTTTCGGATCGGCGATCACCGGAATGCCAAAGGCTTCGCCCGCATCCAATGCGGCCTTGATCACGGCATCCGTCATCGCGCCTTTTGCATAATCTGACAGGATGATCAGGGCTGCGTCCGCGGCAACCTGATGGATCGCGCCGGCCAGTTTGACCTCTATGTCCGGACCAATGTTTGCAATTTCCTCCGCATCGACGCGAAGCAATTGCTGGGACCCGGCCACAAATCGGGTTTTCAGAGTCGTCGGCCGGCCGCGCATGGCGATGAGGTCGGCTTCGACATTCTTAACCTGCCCCATCAGGGCAGCGAGTTCTCGGCCCTCAGCGTCATCTCCCACAACACCGATCAGCGCGGTGTAGAGCCCCAGAGACGCGAGATTGCGGGCGACATTGCCTGCCCCCCCTGGCATGGAGGCTTCCCGGGTGCGGCGCATGATCGGGACCGGGGCCTCGGGTGAGATGCGGGACACCTCGCCGTAAACGAACCGGTCGAGCATGACATCGCCGACACAGACGATCTTACGGCCTGCAGCCGCATCAATCAGATCAATCAGGGATGCGCGCGCCATCAGCCGCAAACCGTCCCGGCCAAAAGGGAATCGGACATGTTCTACTCCGGTTTTGATTGGATATAGCCGCTGGCCGGGGCCCGTAAAAGACAAAGCCGCAGGATCGATGGATCCAAACCGACCTGCGGTACGTATGTATGGCAAACAACTTTTTGGAAGGAAGCACTCCCTGTCTGGCGCATCGGCTCCCATTATCGTCTGGTTCCGGGAAGACCTGCGGCTCTCAGACAACCCCGCCCTGCATGCCGCTGTGCAGCAGGATTGTCCGGTACTCTGCGTGTATATTCATGCGGACGGATGTGAAGGCACGCGCCCGCTGGGCGGCGCATCACTCTGGTGGCTGGACAAGTCCCTCAGGGCGCTTTCTGAAGATCTGGAACAGCTGGGTGGACGGCTGACGATCCGGGCAGGCGATGGCAGCGCCTGCCTGGATGAATTGATCGAAGAGACGGGGGCAAAGGCTGTCTATTGGAACCGTCGCTACGGCAAAGCCGAACGGGACATCGACGCGGCAATCAAATCCCGTCTGAAAGACAGGGACATTGACGTTCAGAGCTTCAATGGACGCCTGTTGGTTGAGCCCTGGGTGCTCAAGACCGGATCAGGCGGGTTCTACAAGGTGTTTACACCTTTCTGGAAAGCGCTCCGCGACTGTTATTCGCCTCCGGCTGCCCTGCCCCGGCCGAGTAGCGTGAAAGGCCCTCAACCCGACACACTCAAAGTCAGTGACCTGGGCCTGCATCCGACCAAGCCGGACTGGTCGACCGGTTTCGATGCGGTCTGGACACCCGGTGAAGCCGGAGCGCATGCGCGGTTGAAAGATTTTCTTGAGGGACCGGTCGACACTTACCCCGATGACCGAGATCTTCCGGGCAAGGAGGATGGGACGTCCGGATTGTCCCCCCACCTTAGGTTCGGGGAAATCGGCCCGGCGCAGATCTGGCGCGCGACGATCGCCGCAATGGAAGCGGAAAATATTCAAGACGCAGGCGGATGGAAATTCCTTTCAGAGGTCGCCTGGCGGGAGTTTTCCTATGTCCTGCTATATTATCGGCCAGACCTCGCCGACGAAAACTATAATGATGACTTCAACCATATGCCATGGCGGACGGATAAAGATGCCCTAAAGTCATGGCAGAGCGGCCAGACCGGCTATCCTATCGTCGACGCAGGCATGCGGCAGTTGTGGGAAACGGGCTGGATGCACAATCGGGTCCGGATGATTGTTGCGTCCTTCCTGACAAAGCATTTGTTGCTTCATTGGCGCCATGGCGAAGACTGGTTCTGGGACACGCTTGTGGACGCAGACCCCGCTTCCAACCCGGCGAGTTGGCAATGGACGGCCGGATCTGGCGCCGATGCCACCCCTTATTTCCGTGTATTCAATCCGATCACGCAGGGACAGAAGTTTGACGCTGACGGCGCCTATGTGCGCCGATGGTGTCCCGAGTTGGCGAAGCTTCCAGACAAGGTGTTGCACGAGCCCTGGGCTGCCGACGACGCCACGCTTAACAGAGCCGGTGTAAAACTCGGAACGGATTATCCGCATCCGCTCGTTGCCCACAAAGCCGGGCGGGAACGCGCCCTGGAAGCCTACGAAACCCTTAAATCTCAACGCACAAGCAAGTAGAACGGATCAACCATGAACCAGGATAGTCCGGAAACCATTGGATTCGAACGCTCGTTCTGGCACACTGAAGACAGTTCCCTATGGCCAGAGGGAGGCACCATGACCGGTACGATAACAGCTTCGCCCAACACGATCCGGACCCTGAAAAACGTTCCGGCGAGCTTCAGAATCGCGTGTCTCGCTCTTCTGAACACCCAGCATGGCTCGTTGGAATTCAGACTGCCGGATGACCGGCAACTCGTATTCAGGAACAATCTGCCCGGGCCGCACGCGGTGATTTCCGTACACGACTACAATTTTGTGAAGCGGGCGATGGCCGGCGGCGATGTCGGCTTCGCCGAGGCCTATATGGATGGAGAATGGTCGACGCCTGACCTGACCGAAGTTCTGCGTTTCTTCTCCGCAAACTTTGAAGCGACCGGCAAACTCGCCGTCGGTGGCGCGGTCGTGCGTTGGGTGAACATGGTGAGGCACGTTTTTTCCAGCCGCAACACACGCGAAGGCGCCAAGAAAAACATCATGGCGCATTACGACCTCGGGAATGATTTCTATTCCCTTTGGCTCGATCCTTCCATGACCTATTCCTCGGCTGTTTTCGAGAATCCGAATATCTCTCTCGAGCAAGGGCAGCACGCCAAGTACAGGAATATCTGTGACCGGATTGACGCCGGTCCCTCCAGCGAGATCCTGGAGATCGGCTGCGGCTGGGGTGGCTTTGCAGAATACGCTGCCAAGCAGAGAGGTGCGAAAGTCACCTGCCTGACAATCTCCCCCTCCCAGCGCGAATACGCGATGGCAAGGATGCAGCGGGAAGGTCTCAATGAGCGCGTCGAAATCCGGCTTGAGGATTACCGCGATCACACGGGCAAATACGATGGAGTCGCATCCATTGAAATGTTCGAAGCCGTCGGGGAATCCTACTGGCCCAGTTATTTCGCAAAAATATTCGAGACCCTGAAAGACGGCGGCAAAGCGGCCTTGCAGATCATCACCATCGATGATGATCTTTTCCCCAGATACCGCAAACGCGTAGACTTCATTCAGCGCCATATTTTCCCGGGCGGCATGCTGCCGAGCGAAAAGGCGCTGAAAGACCAGTTCCATCTGGCCGGGCTCCGCCATGATGGCGTCACCTATTTCGGACAGGACTATGCCCGCACTTGCCGCGAATGGTCGCGCAGCTTCAATGACGCCTGGAACCAGATTTCCAGGCTTGGGTTCGACGAACCCTTCCGCCGCATGTGGAATTTCTACCTCGCCTATTGCGAGGCGGGGTTCGAAGGTGGCCGGATCAATGTCGGTCAGTTTCAGCTCACAAAGGCCTGAGAAGACAGGCTCATGCAAGCGGTAGTGTTCGGCGCGTCTGGTGGCATCGGAGCTGAGCTGGTGTCTCAGCTATCCCGCAGAGCAGATTTCAATCGGGTTCACGCGGTTTCCCGCCACGGAACACCTGCATCCAGCAAAATTGCTTCTCATGCTGCGGACATCACGTCAGAAGCCGATCTTGCGAAATTGGCAGACGCTTTGGCGCAGAAACAAAATATCCGGTTGGTGATCATTGCGACCGGAATGCTGTCTGACGGTCAGGACGTTCAGCCGGAGAAGTCCTATCGACAACAATCCATGCAAGCGTTTGAACAAGTGTTCCGTGCAAACACGTTCGGTCCGGCTCTTGTGGCCCGATACCTGCTTCCGCTCATGCCGCGCAAAGGTCGCGCTCTGTTTCTGGCTCTGTCAGCACGTGTCGGCTCAATAGGAGACAACCGTCTTGGAGGTTGGCATGCCTACCGCGCATCCAAGGCAGCCCTGAACATGCTGCTTCGCAACTACGCCATCGAACAGGCTCGCCGAAATTCGGATTTCATCGTTGCAGGCCTGCATCCCGGCACGGTGGATACACGCCTGTCGCAGCCGTTCCAAAGGAACGTGCCGGACGGGCAGCTGTTGACACCACAAATCGCGGCAGAGCACCTGCTAAGAGTGATCGACGGCCTGACACCTGGCGATACCGGCAAATGCTTCGACTGGGCGGGAAAGGAAATTCCAGCCTAGACCAGACGGCTTTGCTTCACTGCAGCGTCGATGAAGCTTGCAAACAGCGGATGCGGCTGGAACGGCCGGGATTTCAGTTCAGGGTGGTACTGAACACCGATGAACCAGGGGTGCGACGGAATTTCGAAGATTTCCGGCAGCGTGCCATCCGGCGACATGCCGGAGAAGAGCCCCCCCGCCTTTTCCAGCGCGTCGATATAGGCTGCGTTGACCTCATACCGGTGCCGGTGACGTTCGGATATATCCAAAGTGCCGTAAATTTCCGCGACCTTGCTGCCTTCCTTCAGGCGCGCCGGATAAGCCCCGAGGCGCATCGTGCCGCCCTTGTCACTATCGGCAGTACGAACCTGTTTCTCGTTGCCCTGTGTCCACTCTTCCATCAGGCCAACAAGCGGGTTCGGGGTCAAAGGATTGTTCTCGGTCGTGTTGGCATCCTCGATGCCAGCCATATGACGCGCCGCTTCGATCACAGACATCTGCATGCCGTAGCAGATGCCAAAACATGGGACCTTGCGCTCACGGGCAAAGCGGGCCGCCCGCATCTTGCCGTGCGCACCGCGCTCGCCGAAACCGCCTGGCAAAATAATGCCGTGCACGCCTTCGAGAATGTCGAGCGGACGATGCTCGTCATCGAATTCTTCCGAATTGATGAGCTTCACGGACACTTTGACATTATTGGCCAAACCGCCATGGCTGAGCGCCTCGGCGACGGATTTATAGGCATCCGGCACATCCGTGTATTTGCCGACGAGGCCGATGCAGACTTCACCATCCGGATTATGGATGGTGGTCGCGATCTTCTGCCACCCCGAAAGATCCGGCTCTGGCGCGTCATCAATGCGGAAATGCGCGAGCACTTCCTTGTCGAGCCCCTGCTCGTGATAAGCCTCGGGCACATCGTAAATGTGGCGGACGTCACGCGCTTCGATGACGCTGGACGGACGGACATTACAGAAGCTGGCGATCTTGCCTTTTTCGTTCTCCGGGATTGGCCGGTCGCAGCGGCACAGGAGCACTTGCGGCTGGATACCAATGGAACGCAACTCTTTCACGGAGTGCTGCGTCGGCTTCGTTTTCATCTCACCAGCTGCCGGTATGTAGGGCAGCAGTGTCAGGTGGATAAAGCAGGCCCGGTCCGGACCGAGTTCCTGACCGAGCTGGCGGATTGCTTCGAAGAACGGCAAGCCTTCAATGTCCCCCACCGTGCCGCCGATTTCGCAGAGCACAAAGTCCACGCCCTCCCCCGGATCGGACAGGACGAAATCCTTGATCTCATTGGTGACGTGCGGAATGACCTGGATCGTCGCGCCGAGATAATCGCCGCGGCGCTCCTTCTCGATGATGTGCTTGTAGATCCGGCCGGTGGTGATGTTGTCGGACTGCCGGGCCGAGACGCCGGTAAAACGCTCATAGTGGCCAAGGTCCAGGTCGGTTTCGGCACCATCATCTGTCACGAACACCTCGCCATGCTGGCGGGGACTCATCGTGCCGGGATCGACGTTCAGATACGGGTCAAGCTTGCGAAGACGGACGCCATAGCCGCGGGACTGCAGCAATGCGCCGAGGGCGGCGGAAGCGATACCCTTTCCAAGGGAGGACACCACGCCGCCGGTAATGAAAATATAGCGGATCATGGGAACACCCTGATGCCGTGATTCGGTTTTAGCTGGCGCGCCAAAAAACAGACACGAACGAGAATTATTGGGGATTGCCGCTTTCAGGTGCAGGCGTTTCCGGTTCAGGCTCAGCGACTGCCCCGCCCTCGCCTTCTTCATCTGCCGCTGCGGTTTCCGGAGCAACGACGCCGTCATCAGACAGGCCCGCCTGTCCCGACAGGAGCGGAGCAGTCGGATCGAACAGGTCTGTCGGCGTGCCCGGCGCAGGGGCGCCGTCTTCAGGCGCGAGGACACGTTCGATGTCCGAACGATTGTCGCCGCCGCGATTGGCCAGCGTGGTCAGAGCCAAGCTGGTGATGAAGAAAATGGCACCGAAAATGATGGTCGAACGTACCACAGCCCCAGCAGCACCGCGGCCAGACAGCAGCGAATTAGCGCCGCCACCGCCGCCACCGATACCAAGTCCGCCGCCTTCCGACTTCTGGACCAGCACCAGGCCGATCATGACCAGGCAGGCGAGGATGTGAATCACAAGGATAACGTTCTGCATGACAAATCCGATACGTTTCGTCCAAGGCGCCCGCATATAGGGAATGCAGGCGCAGGCCAAGTCCTGCCTTCAGTCAGAATGGCAAATCAGGCTGCCGCGTAGATGGCGAGGAAGTCCGCCGCCTTCAAGCTTGCACCACCGATCAGGCCGCCATTGACGTTTTTCACCGCCAGAAGATCTGCGGCATTGCCCGGCTTCATGCTACCACCATAGAGAATTGGGATGAGGTCTGCATCCGCGCCGAATACGTCCGACAGACTCTCGCGCAGGGCATTGTGCATCTCATCAACAGCCTCAACCGTCGCGACATTGCCGGTTCCGATGGCCCAAACCGGCTCATAGGCGATCACGAGACTGTCTGCACCGGCTCCTGTTGGCAGAGACTCCCGAAGCATACTGGTCACGACCTCGATGGCCTTGCCGCTGTCGCGTTCTGCTGCAGTTTCACCAACACAAATGATCGGCGTAATGCCGGCGCGGAGCGCTGCAGCCGCCTGTGCGGCCACGACTTCGCTGGTTTCACCATGGTCCGCGCGGCGCTCCGAATGCCCTACAATGACATAGGACGCGCCGGCATCTGCGAGCATTTCCGCCGAAACATCGCCCGTATGAGCACCGCTTTCGTTTGCGTGGCAGGTCTCACCGCCGATTTTCAGGTCGCTTTCACGCGCCTGGTCTGCCGCCTGCATCAAAAGTGTCGCAGGAACACAGATCAGCGCCTCCACATTTTCCCTGGCTGGCGTGACGCCGCCGGCGATGGCAACTATTTCCACAAGCGAGCTCCGCAGCCCGTTCATCTTCCAGTTCCCGGCAATAAGTGTCCGTGCCATCAGCGTTCCCTATCTTGATTGACATTGCCGGGTCGCCTAGCAAGCACTGAGCCATCCTGCAAATAGTTGAAAGTACACGCCTCATGCTCGCGCTCATGAAACGCCTGACCCAATCGATTCTTGGCAAGTTCATTGCCATGATCATCATTGCTGGCATGGCGTTCTGGGGCGTTGACCAGATTTTCAATCAGGTCCGCAACGGACTCGGCTCGGATCTGCTGGCGGCTGGCAAATCGTCGGTCACCGTGGAAGCATTTGACCGGCGGATCGAAGTCATGCTGCGCAACGTGAACCAGCAGTCTGATGACCCGATTACCAAGGAGCAGGCGATGGAACGCGGGATGGTCGATCAGGTATTCCAGCTACAGCAGTCACAAACGACGATGCTCGGCTTTGCGTCCAAGATCGGCATTGAGCCATCGACAGATGCCGTTTTGGCGGAACTGAGAAAACAGGATGCCTTCAAAAACCCGCTGACGGGCGAACTCGACCTTGCGACCTATCAACGGGTTCTGGCTCAGAATCGCTTCTCTCAGGCAGAATATGAAGCTCAGCTGAAAAGCGATCTCACCCTTCAGGCCCTGCAGACCGGCACGCTCGCCGGACTCATGCCGCCGGACGTTCTGAAAGCCATTCAGACCCGCTATCTGGCAGAATCGCGCGATGTCGCCTGGTTTATTCTGGACGCAGCCGATGTTCCGGTGCCTGCAGACCCGACTGAAGAAGAGGTGCTCGCCTTCTACAATGAGAATCTCGATGCACTGAAACAGCCTGAGCGCCGGGCCGTTGACCTTCTGAAGGTCTCCGCAGACGATTTCCTCAGCCAGGTCGAGGTAACGGATCAGGAAATCGCGACGATCTATGAAGCCAGCAAGTCCGAGCGCTTTTCGGAGCCCGAGCAACGCACTTATGTAGAACTGATGTTCGACACCCGCGACGCGGCGCGGGATGCGTTCGCGGCGCTGGCGGGCGGTGCGGATCCCTCCACGCTTCAGGGCATCGTTTCCCGCGAGTCGAGAACATCGCTGGCGGCGGATGTCGAAGACCAGTTGCTGCGCGATGCGATGTTCGGGCCCGGCCGGCAAAGCGGTGCCCTTTTTGGACCGAAAGATATGGGCGATGGACGCTGGCTGGTCGCGCGGCTGGTCTCGATTCAGCCCGGCGCTGTTTTCCCGCTGGAAAGTGTCAGTGATGAAATCCGCTCCGGTCTCGCACGGGAACGCGCCACGCTTCTGCTCTATGACAAGCTCGAAGCACTGGACCGCTCGATCAATGCCGGTTTTGACCTGAAACAGATCGCTGGCGAGATCGGCGTTCCGGTCATCTCGTTCGAACCCGTCGACAAGAATGGCTATACGGAAGACGGTTTGCCGATGATCGGGCTTCTGGAGGCTGGCGACGCATTCCAGCAGGCCTTCCTGATGAACGTCAATGACACATCCAACCAGTTCACCAAAGACGACGTGACCTATGTGATCTCGACCCGCGAGATCGTTCCACCGTCGACACCGGAGTTCGATGAAGTGAAAGATGACGTGCGTCAGGCCTTGGTCCTTCGGAATGAAGGTGAAGCAGCCCAGACCATGGTCAACGAGATCAAGGACCGGGTCACCAGTGGCGCATCCACCCTCGAAGCCGAAGCGCGGGCGGTGAGCGCCCCTGTTGAAACGCCCCCGACTTCCATAACCCGCATGACGGCCGAGGAGAGCGGTCTGCCGAATTCAGCGATCGGCGGTATATTCTCCGGGAAGCCGGGCGATGTCTTCACCTATCCGAACCGGACAGGTGACAAATACATGATCGTGCAGCTTCAGGCTGTGAACGATCCCTCTGCCGAAGCGCTCGCCGCTGCAGATCCGAACGCGTCAAGCTCTCTTGTCTCCTCGCTCGATTCCGATCTGGCCGCGGCGATGGAAGCCGAAATGGCGGGAGCCGTGAAGCTGAAGGTGAACGGCGCAGCATACAACGCCTACAAGGCATCGATTTCGTCAGACCAATGAGCCGCGCAAAACTGATTGTTCGCCGACGGATCGGGGATGTCGAAACGCCCGTAGGCGCCATGCTGAAACTGGGTGACGAAACACCCGGCACTTTCCTGTTCGAATCGATTGCAGGCGGTGAACGCCTTGGCCGGTATTCCTTTATTGGTGGCGCGCCACAGGTCTGGTTCCGGATTAATGATGGTGTTGCCGAAACCGCAACGACAGCGGATTTCTCAGACGCTTCTCCCGTTGAAGGTACGCCGGTCGAAGCTCTCAGAGCATTCGTCGAGGCGGCACGGGCAGAAACAGAAGACGACCTGCCGCCGATGGCGTCCGGTGCTTTCGGATATGTCGGCTATGACATGATCCAGCATGTGGAGCCTGTCTCGATCACCAAACCCGATGCGCTCAATGTGCCTGAAGCATTGCTGGTCATCCCGAAAGTGGTGATCGTCTTTGACCATATCTATCAGGAACTGCTCCTGATCGGCCGGGTCGAAAACGGCAACGAAGACGAGATCAACCAGCAACTCGACCAAATCGAAGAACAGCTTCAGGCCCTGCCCGTTCTGCCGCCCTCAGACCAGTCTGCTGAGCCTGTTACACTGACCTCCAATACCAGTAAGGAACGGTATTTCGAGATTGTCGAGAAGTGCCGCGATTACATCAAGGCAGGTGACATCTTCCAGGTTGTTCCGAGCCAGCGTTTTTCGACACCGTTCAACAAAAAGTCGATCAGCTTCTATCGCGCGCTCCGCCGCCTGAATCCGTCTGCGTTCATGTTCCACATGAATTTGGGCGATGTCCGCCTCGTCGGATCCAGCCCGGAAATACTTGTGCGTGTGAGGAATGGAAGGGTTGCTATCCGCCCGATCGCCGGCACCCGCCCTCGTTCCGGAGACCCGGTTGAAGATGCAAAACGCGCCGAGAGCCTGCTGAACGATCCGAAGGAAATCGCAGAACACCTGATGCTTCTGGACCTGGGCCGAAATGATGTCGGCAGGGTCGCCGCTTACGGAAGTGTTCAGGTCACAGAACAGTTCATCGTCGAGCGCTACAGCCACGTCATGCATATCGTCAGCCATGTGGAGGGCGACCTGCGCGAAGGACTCGACTCCGTCGACGCACTGTTTGCTGGTTTCCCTGCAGGCACGGTCTCCGGCGCACCGAAGATCCGTGCCATGCAGATCATCGACGAGATGGAGACGAACGCGCGCGAGATCTATGGCGGTGCCGTCGGCTATTTTGGCTGGAACGGGGATCTCGACACCTGCATCGCCCTGCGCACAGCGGTGCTTAAAGACGGACAGCTGCACATTCAGGCAGGCGGTGGTGTCGTGCTCGATTCTGATCCGCAATACGAATATGACGAAACCCAGCACAAGGCTGGCGCGCTGAAGCGGGCCGCGGAACTGGCTGCAGCGTACGAGTTCGACCAATGAGCCGGAAGAAGATCCTCGTCATCGATAATTATGACAGCTTTACCTGGAACCTGGTCCATTATCTGGAAGAGCTCGGTGCCGACACAACGGTTGTCCGGAATGATGAGCTGACCGTCGAGGAAGCCCTGGAAAGTGGAGTGGATGGCATTCTCCTCTCTCCTGGCCCCTGTACGCCGAATGAAGCCGGCATTTGCGTGGACCTGATCCGAAACGCACCGGATGACCTTCCGATCCTCGGCGTATGCCTCGGGCACCAGTCCATCGGTCAGGCCTTCGGTGGCAAGGTCATCACGGCGCGTGAAATCCGCCACGGCAAGCTTTCAGACATCCATCAGACCGGCGGCATTCTCTTTCAGGGGCTACCGGAGACGTATCGTGTGGTGCGCTACCACTCTCTGGCGGTCCGTCCCGAAGACCTGCCGGAAGACCTTGTCGCCGACGCCTTCACCGATGATGGAGAGATCATGGCGCTGCATCACAAAACCCGTCCGGTGTATGGCGTGCAGTTCCACCCGGAAAGCATCCTGACAGAACACGGCCATGCCTTGCTCAAAAACTGGTTGGACCAACTCTGAACCCCTTCCGCTATTGAGCCTGCCAATCAAGACCGCTATCGGTTTCGCCAATGACCGACATACCACCCCTCTCTAATGCGCTCCTGGCGCTCGCCCGGCGACAACCGCTTGATGATAATGTTCTGAAGGGGGCATTCGATACGCTGCTTTCAGGAGAGGCCGCACCAGAAGAAATCGGCGCCTTTCTGATGGGGCTCGCCGTGCGAGGCGAAACCGCAGATGAGCTTACGGCCGGCGCGACAATCATGCGTCAGCACGCACGAACGGTGCCTACGACAGGCCCCCTGCTGGATACGTGCGGAACTGGCGGCCTGCCATGGAAGAGCCTCAACACGTCAACGGCCAGCGCAATAGTCATCGCGGCTGCAGGCGGACGCGTTGCCAAACATGGCAACCGATCCGTACCACCGAAAACCGGGTCTGCTGATGTCCTTGAATCTCTTGGAGTGAACTTGGAGATCAGTGAGGGAGAGTTTACCAACTGCCTCGATGGCGCCGGCGTTGCTTTCCTCTATGCACGCACCCATCACAGCGCCATGCGCCATGTGGCACCTGTCCGGGCCAGGCTTGGCATCCGGACGATCTTCAATCTTCTTGGACCGCTGACCAATCCGGCCGGGGCCTGCCATCAGGTGCTCGGCGTGTTTGCGCCCGAATGGGTTGAGCCGATGGCAGAGACGCTCGGCAGGCTTGGTACAGAGCGGGCTTGGGTTGTTCATGGTCTTGACGGAATTGACGAACTTTCCATCGCGGGTCCAAGCAAGGTGTGTGAAGTGCTTGAAGATGGAACGCTCAACAAGTTTGAGATCCACCCGTCGGATGCCGGGCTAGGAACTCATCCGCTCTCAGCGCTGGAGAGTGAGGACGTTGCAGGAAATGCGCTCGCGATCACCGAACTTCTCGACGGACATGAAAACCCGTTCCGCGAAACTGTTCTTCTGAATGCCGCGGCAGGGTTGCATGTCCATGGCAAAGCCTCCGACCTGAAGGAAGGCGCTGCCATGGCAGCGGAAGCGATCGACTCCGGCAAGGCAAAGCAAACATTACGCAAGCTGGTGGAGCTTTCGCGGGGCGAGCCACTCGAATGAAGACGGCGCTCGACAAGATCATCGACTACAAACACAGCGAAGTGGCTGAGCTGAAACGTCAGATCAGTTTTGCGGTCATGGATGAGAAGGCCCGTACCGCATCCCCTGCGCGGGGCTTCTCTTCAGCACTCTCCCGTGTCGCCGCTGATGACCAGAATGCACTGATTTGTGAGCTGAAACGCAAAAGCCCGTCGGCGGGAGAGATCCTGCCCGGCGCGGATCCAGTTCAGATCGCAACTGAATATGAGGCCGGTGGCGCAGCGTGCCTTTCGGTACTGACCGATGGTCCGAGTTTTGGTGGCTCTCTTGAGGATTTTGCGGCGATCCGGGCAGCTGTCGCCATTCCGATGTTGCGCAAGGACTTCATGATCGACCCGATCCAGGTCGCTGAAGCACGCGCTTGGGGTGCGGACTGCATTCTGGTCATCATGGCTAGCCTGGAAGATACGTTGGCCGCTGAACTGACGGATTGTGCCATCGGTTATGGCATGGACGTTCTGGTGGAAACCCACAATGAAGCCGAACTGGAACGCGCACTGCGCCTGCCGTCACCGCTGATCGGTGTGAACAACCGGGACCTGAAACGCATGGTCACCGATCTGTCGACAACTGAGCGCCTTGCGCCACTCATACCCCCCGACCGCCAGATCGTCGCCGAAAGTGGAATCTCGACCGCTGCACATATCAATCGGCTTCGCCAGACCGGAGCACGCCGCTTCCTGATTGGGGAAAGTCTGATGAAACGCGGATCGGAGCGGCAAGCCGCTGTCAGAGAGTTGCGCACAACTTCCTGCAATTGACCCGAACAGTGAACACATGTAGAACACATGTGAACAAAGATTCGGACCAGAGGCGGCCCAACATGTTGACCAATAAGCAGAAAGAGCTCCTGCTCTTCATCAATGAGCGGATCAAGGAGACAGGTGTTTCCCCCTCCTTTGACGAGATGAAGGAAGCCCTCGATCTCGCTTCGAAATCCGGCATCCACCGCCTCATCACGGCTCTGGAAGAACGCGGCTTCATCCGTCGGCTCGCTCACCGGGCGCGCGCACTTGAGGTTCTGAAACTGCCGGAATCGGCTGTGGCCTCTGCAACGCCACGCGGGCGCAAGGATTTCCGGCCGGCCCTTGTTTCTGCCGGTCGTCCGGCCGCTGAAGCGTCACCGCGTACCGTTCCCCTGATCGGCCGCATTGCTGCGGGCCTCCCGATTTCCGCGATTCAGCAGGACAATGGGCACGTTAACGCTCCCGACGGTCTGTCTGACAGCGAAGAACATTTCGCGCTCGAGGTTCAGGGCGACTCCATGATCGATGCGGGTATTCTGGAAGGCGACATTGTCATTTGCCGCCGGACGGAATCGGCCAGTACCGGCGACATTGTTGTCGCGCTGATCGATGGTGAGGAAGCGACGCTGAAGCGTCTTCGCCGCAAAGGGGCTTCCGTTGCACTGGAGGCCGCAAACCCGGCCTACGAAACGCGCATATTCGGGCCTGACCGCGTCGCGGTTCAGGGCCGTCTGGTCGCGCTTGTCCGCCGGTACGACTAGTTACAAGCCCGCCACGGCCGTCTCCCACATATTGGAGCGTTCAGGCGCTTTGGGCCATCACGTCCCGATTTGATGGTTATACCGCCTGTTGTTACCACGTCGTCCCAGTTCAGTCTCAGGTGATGTTCATCGAGATGGAGGTCTATCGCCGGTTCTGAATCATCGCGGCCCTTATAGAGCGTTGCTGTCCCTTCGGTGATGCCGCTACCCGTCACCGGATAGGTACATGCTGGCGCGTCGCAAGGGACCTCCGTCTCTGCGGTGGAGTATCGAAGCGGCGACAATCCGTCTCCGTCGACCATTTCAAAGCGGACGACTTTTCCATCCTTATTCCTCAGGAATACGTCACCCGATGGCGCCCAATGGACGACGACATCGTGTGACCGAGCCCATAACACTGCAGCAGGAATAATCAGCAACACAGAAAGAAGGACCCGTGCGCTTCCTCGCGCCGCCATCGCACTGGCAATGGCACAGGAACTGAGCACAAGCGTCACGGCCGGCATCGTCCTGGGAAGTGTGTAGGCGGCGTTTGGCAGAGATGAACACCAATGGGCCACCGCCAGGACGGCTTCCAGAGACAGGCCAAACAGTCTCAACCCCGTATCCCCTAATCCAAAAGGCGTCAGGATCAGGGCCAGTGCCGCGAGCGGGGCACTTACGAAAGAAATTATGGGCATCGCCAGCAGATTTGCGAGAAGGCCAAAGCCCGCCAGCCGGTCAAAATGATAGATGGCGAAAGGTGCAGTGGCGGCACCCGCCACCAATGACGTTACAAACAGCGAGGCCCAACTGAAGCTTACCGATCCCAGAATACGCTCCTGTTCTGCCCGGCGCCGCGACCAGGCATCATAAGTCGCGATCAAGGCGCCAGAGGCTGCAAAGGACATCTGAAACCCCGGGGTCATCACGCTTTCAGGCTGCAGTAACACGACCAGGATCATCGCGATGGCGTAAGAGCGCAAACTGAGCGCCGCACGGTCTGCCAGAACGGCACCAAACACGACTGCTGACATGATGAAGGCTCGCTGCGTGGATACACTCGCTCCCGAAATGACGAGGTAAACGAAACTCGCGGTCAAAGCGGCGATCGCAGCGGGCTTCTGGACGGCAATGCGGAGCGCCAGCGGTTCGATAAAGGCCAGGACACGCCGCACGAGCAGGAAAACGAGTCCCCCGACCATGGCCATATGCAAGCCGGAAATCGCGAGAAGATGAGACAAGCCGGATGCTCGCAACGCTTCCTGGTCTTCGATTTTCATGAAGCTGCGGTCTCCGGAGATGAGGGCTGCGGCAAAACCTCCTGCCCGCGCACCTGCTGCTTCATTCACATGTTCAGCAAGGCGGCGGCGGAATGCGGCGACATCCAGCCCCATCTGTTTCACCCGGCTATCAGGCGCCCCAAGCGCGCCGCCCCTGCACCGGCCCATCACATATCCGACACCCCCCAACTGTTCAAACCAGGCCTGACGCCGGAAATCATAGTCGCCGGGCAGCGACGGCGAAGGCGGTGGGCGCAGAAGCACAAAACAACGGACAAAACGCCCCGGCGCGACCTGGAGATCCAAGCGATGGGTCACCCGGACATATTTCGGTGTCTCCTCTGCACTGACGCCGGACAGTGCGTGAACCTCGATGCGGAGCCGATTGCCCTTGGCGCCGGTCTCCACCTCACGAACCCATCCTTCCAGCATCAGGGGGCGCATCTCTGAACTAATGACAGGTGCTTCAACGGATGCGGTTCTGATTGTTGCAGCTGTAAATCCTCCGATCAGGCCTAGAAGGACCAGCGCCGGCAGACTGATTACTGACATCCACCAGATCCATCGTGTGGCGACGTAGAAGAAGCCCGCCCCAATCGTCGCAAGCAGACAGGGCCAGATCAAAGGCTCGTTTGATAGAGAAAAATAGACAATAACTCCCCCGCAAAGGGAAAAGCCGAGCAGGAGGGGGCGCGAGTCGATTTCCGCGATAGACCAAAGGCTGCCCCAGACGGCTGCAATAGCTGGCGCCAGGCCCTTGCCTTCGGCAGCAACCTTGTGTTTCTGCCAGCCAGGACGCCTGAACTGCAGCATTAAGCGGAGCCCTCACGAGACATGGACGTTGTCACGCGGTTTGCCCCCTCTCCCACTGGCATGCTCCATATTGGAGGCGCCCGGACTGCACTTTTCAACTACCTTTTCGCGAAACACAACAACGGGAAGTTTCTTCTCCGGATCGAAGACACTGACCGTGAGCGTTCCACACCGGAGGCGACTGCGGCCATTCTGGAAGGGATGGAGTGGCTCGGGCTGACTTCTGATGAGCCGCCGGTCATGCAATTCGAGCGCGCACCCCGGCATGCCGAAGTCGCAGAAGAAATGATCCGTCGCGGGACCGCGTTCCGCTGCTATGCCACACAGGAGGAGCTGCAGGCGCGGCGGGACCTCGGTGAGGAAAAGCGAAAAGCCGCAAAAGCGGAAGGTATATCCGAGGAAGAGAAAGCTTCTTTGCTGGAAGAAGCGCATGCCCTGCTCGCCCCCTACCGGTCGCCCTGGCGCGACGGTGCCCCACCCCCGTCGCCAGATGCCCCTTACACCGTCCGCCTGCGGGCGCCTGAGAGTGGAGAACGCATTCTGGAGGATGGCGTTCAGGGCACAGTCCGCATTCAGGCAGATGAGCTCGACGACCTGATCCTGCTCCGCGCCGATGGTACGCCGACTTACATGCTGGCGGTAGTCGTTGACGATCACGACATGGGCGTCACACACATCATCCGCGGTGATGACCATTTACGGAACGCGTTCCGCCAGATCCCGATTTATGAAGCCATGGGCTGGGACATTCCGTTCATGGCTCACGTTCCGATGATCCATGGGGCCGATGGCGCAAAGCTCTCAAAAAGGCACGGTGCGCTCTCGACACTGGCCTATCGCGACATGGGTTATCTGCCTGAGGCGATGCGGGCTTATCTGCTGCGGATTGGCTGGAGCCACGGTGACCAGGAAATCTTCACAGACGAAGAAGCTGTCGCCGCATTTGATGTTTCCGGTATCAACCGGGCGCCCGGCCGGCTCGACCTCGACAAGCTCGGCCAGGTCAACTCGCACTTCCTGCGCCTGGCCAGCGATGAGCGTCTGTTTGAACTGCTGAAACCTTACTGGGAAGAAGAGGCACCAATCGGTGAAGCTGAATCCCGTCTACGGGCGGCCCTGCCCCACATGAAGGACCGTGGTACAACTTTACCGGAACTGGCGCAGGCTTTTGCGTTCCTGTTGACCAAAAGACCACTGGAAATGAACAAGAAAGCCAGAAAGGCTGTTGCTGGAGAAGGACTTGACCGTTTGCGCGGCTTGCGCAACGAACTGCAGCAGCTGTCGGATTGGACGGCTGAACAGATATCTGTGACGATTGCTTCTTATTGCACTGCACAAGGCCTATCTATGGGGCAGATAGGCCCTCCGTTGCGCGCTGCGCTCACAGGCGGACTGCCAGCACCGGATATTGCGCCGGTACTGGAATGGCTCGGCCGGGACGAAGCGCTTGGAAGAATTGAAGATCAACTGGCGCCGGAAAATACTCCGGGCGCCTGAGAAACAAGAAGGGTTTGAAGGTTAAGGCTGATGGAAAACAAGACGAAAAAAACCGGCACCGCAAAACTGGATGTTGCTGGTAACTCCTACGAACTACCGGTCCTTTCCGGGACGCATGGTCCTGACGTGATCGACATCCGCCGGGTGTACGCAGAATCGAACCATTTCACATTCGATCCGGGCTTCACCTCCACGGCCAGCTGCGAAAGCCAGATTACTTTCATCGATGGGGATGAGGGCGTTCTTCTCCACCGGGGCTACCCGATCGGGCAGCTTGCTGAACAATCCACCTTCCCGGAAGTCTGCCACCTGATCCTGTATGGTGAACTTCCGACAAAGTCCGAGCTTGAAGACTTCAACGACACGATCAAACAGCACACCCTGCTTCACACCCAAATGGATCGTTTCTTCGAAGGGTTCCGTCGCGACAGTCATCCAATGGCAATGCTGACAGCGACGGTTGGCGGTCTTGCCTCCTTCTATCCGGGCGCCATGGACAGCGAGGATCCAGAAGAGCGCCGTCTAAACTCGATCCGTCTGCTTGCCAAAATGCCGACGCTCTGCGCGCGTATACTGAAGTACAATCTGGGCCAAAAGTTCGTCGATCCGCGGAACGAGTACTCGTACGCAGAGAACTTCCTGAATATGTGTTTCTCGGTCTCGGCGGAGGATTACAAAGTCGACCCGGCAATCGCCAAGGCGATGGATCGCTTCTTCATCCTGCACGCTGACCACGAGCAGAACGCCTCGACCTCGACCGTCCGCCTTGCCGGCTCCTCGGGGGCTCACCCGTTTGCGGCCGTTGCAGCTGGCGTGGCCTGCCTCTGGGGTCCCAGCCATGGTGGCGCTAATGAGGCCTGCCTGAACATGCTGCACGAAATCGGCTCGGCAGACCGGATTCCGGAATTCATCGAAAAGGCCAAGGACAAGAACGACCCCTTCCGCCTGATGGGCTTCGGTCACCGCGTTTACAAGAACTACGATCCGCGCGCCAAAGTCATGCGCGAGTCGGCCCACGAAGTGCTGGACCTGCTCGGTCTAAAGGACACGCCGATCCTCAAAGTCGCGATGGAACTGGAACGGATCGCGCTCGAAGATGAATATTTCATCGAGAAAAAGCTTTATCCTAACGTCGACTTCTATTCCGGCATTATTCTCGATGCGATCGGCTTCCCGAAGCAGATGTTCACCGTCCTGTTCTCGCTTGCCCGCACAGTTGGCTGGGTTGCTCAGCTTAATGAGATGATCGACGACCCGACCCAGCGGATCGGCCGTCCGCGCCAAATTTACACCGGCGCCGCCAAACGGGATTATGTCCCGCTCGACAAGCGCTAGGACGCGCTGAATTGAATTTTCGAACGCCACCTGTTCAGACAGGTGGCGTTTTCTTTTATCGCTGTCCCACCGGATATTTGCCATTCCCATTCGCCCCGACTCCTTGCTAAAGGCTGCGCCATGAAAACCGCTGTCATCGTCTTTCCCGGTTCGAACTGCGATCGTGACGCTCACGACGCATTGCTGAAGGTGACGGGCAAAGCCCCGGCCATGGTCTGGCACAAGGACGGAACCATCCCGGACGGGACGGATTTCGTCATGGTCCCGGGCGGTTTCTCATACGGCGACTATTTGCGCTGCGGGGCGATGGCTGGAAATTCTCCGGTTATTTCCCAGCTAAAGGCGCACGCCGAGCGTGGCGGCTATGTTCTTGGCGTCTGCAACGGATTCCAGATCCTCTGCGAGACGGGGCTGCTGCCTGGTGCACTGATGCGAAACGCCTCGCTGCACTTCGTCTGCCGCCCGCAGGCGCTCAAGGTGGAGACAGCAAACACCGCTTTCACCAGTGCGTATGACGGGCGGAGCGAGGTCATCATCCCGATCGCGCACCATGACGGCAACTATTATGCAGACAACGAAACGCTGGACCGCATTGAGGGTGAAGGCCATGTGGCCTTCCGCTACGCCGCTGGTCAGAACCCGAACGGCTCAGCCCGGGACATCGCAGGCATCCTAAGTGAAAATGGGCGCGTACTTGGCCTTATGCCCCACCCGGAGCGCGCGATTGGCGGCCATGAAGGCGGAGATGACGGGCTCGGAATGTTCGAGAGCCTGTTGAGCGCAGCCTGAAGCGCTGGTCAGTTCCTGCCCGCCCCGGTATGAGGCAGGTATGACTTCTTCTGTTGATCCGAACACCTTGTCAGCCCGCCTGTCTGAAGCGTCTGCGCTTCGCAATGCCGGACGCGTTCCCGAAGCGATTGCTGCATATCGCGATGTCCTCGCTATGGAACCCAACCTTCCCGACAGCTGGTACAATCTTGGCTGGCTGCTCCGCCGCAATGGGCAACCTTCCGATGCCCTGAAAGCTTATGAAGAAGCACTGGCAAGAAACATTACGGCCCCCGAAGAAGTCTGGCTCAATATTGGCGTTATACACGCAGATGATTTCCTGAAACCGGATGCGGCCATTGAGGCTTATGAGCAGGCACTGAAGCTCAAGGAAGACTTTGTTCCAGCCCTCTTCAATCTGGCAAACACGCATGAAGACCTTGGACAGGTCGAACGCGCTGTCGCGCTCTATCAGAAGATCCTGGAAATTGCGCCCATGGAAGCCGAGCCTTTGGCGAGGATCGCCAATATAAGCCGGCCGACCTCGCTGGAAGACGCGATCGTCAAACACGTCGACGAAGCCCGAGTCCGGCAGGACATCCCTGCAGCATCTCGCGCCAGTCTTGAATTTGCCTTTGGCAGAATGCTCGACTTCCTTGGCGAGTATGATGCTGCCTTCGCCGCTTATGAGCGCGCAAACCAGGCTTCAGAGTCCGTGCGTCCGCCCAATTACCCGGGATTTAACCAAGGCCGGAGCGAAGCCATTGTGGATGCGCTGAAGGCAATGCCGGCTCCATCGGCGCGAAGCCTGCCCCCTTCCCCGATACAGCCCGTATTCATCCTCGGACAGTTCCGCTCCGGCTCGACCTTGCTGGAACAGATCCTCTCCGGCCACAGTCAGGTTTCGACCATGGGTGAGCTGCCCTTGCTGGCTCAGATCGGTGCCAAGCGGTTTTCTCCTTATCCTGCAAAGCTTGCAGACGCTTCAGAGGAAGAGCTGGCGAATGCGCGGGGAGAATACTTCAAAGGTCTAGAAAACCGCCGTTCGGGTCTTTCAGGTATTGTGACCGATAAGCGCCCGGACAACTATTTTCACGTCGGGATGATCCTGCGCCTCTTTCCGGAAGCTAGAATTCTTCACACGGTGCGGGATGCGCGGGATGTTTGCCTGTCGACGTTCTTTGCCCATCTTGATCTGCATCAGGTGCATGCAACGGATCTCAAGAATATCGCCCGGCACTACAGGGCTTATGAAGAGCTGATGGCCCATTGGAAATCACTGGCGCCAGATCAGATTCTCGATGTCCCCTATGATACGCTTGTAAACGAACCGGAACAGGAAGTGAGAAGAGTCCTCGATTTTCTTGGGCTGCCTTTTGAGCAAGCCTGTCTCGAATTTCATGCCTCCTCCGCACCCGTGAAGACCGCCAGTGTCTGGCAGGTGCGCGAGCCACTTTATACACGCTCCTCCGGTCGTTGGCGGAACTATGAAAAACATCTCGGTCCAATGATGGAGGTTCTCGATGGCAAAACACGCTGAATTGATTGCGAGCCTGCCGAAAGCAGAACTGCACCTTCACATCGAAGGCAGTTTTGAACCGGAAATGATGATGCAGATTGCGGAGCGAAACCGGGTCGAAATTCCATTCAAGACACTGGAAGAAGCGAAAGCAGCCTACAATTTTTCGAACCTTCAGGAATTCCTGGATCTTTACTATCAGGGCATGAACGTCCTGCGCACGGAGCAGGATTTCCACGACCTGACCTGGGCTTATCTCAAGCGGGCAAAGCTCGACAACGTCCAGCACGTCGAAATGTTCTACGACCCGCAGGCTCATACCGGACGCGGTGTGGCGTTCGGAACCGTGACCGAGGGCATTCTCTCCGCGCTGAAGCAGGGAGAAAAGGAACTCGGCATCAGTTCGATGCTGATCATGAGCTTCCTGCGCCACCTTTCGGAAGAGGACGGCTTTGCCCTGCTCGAGGAATCGAAGCCCTGGCATGACAAATTTGTCGGTGTCGGACTCGATAGTTCGGAAGTTGGACACCCGCCTCTGAAGTTCGAGCGCCTGTTTGCCCGGTGCCGTGAACTCGGGTTCAAACTCTGCCTGCATGCCGGGGAAGAAGGCCCGCCTTCCTATGTCAGGGAAGCGCTCCTGGACATTGGCGCGGACCGGATCGATCACGGAAACAGGTCCATGGAGGATGCTGGCCTGATCGAAATTCTGCGCGACACACAAACGCCGCTGACCAACTGCCCGCTGTCAAACCTGGCCCTATGCGTGATCGACGATCTGAAACAAAGCCCCCTCAAGGCGCAGCTTGAAGCCGGTTTCCTCGTCACCGTCAATTCAGACGATCCAGCCTATTTCGGTGGGTATATCAATCGGAACTATGAGCAGATCAGTGACGCGCTCGACCTGTCTGCTCAACAGGTGGTTCAGCTGGCCAAGAATAGTTTTACGGCATCGTTCCTGCCGGAAAACAAGCGCTCACATTTCATACAAAAAATTGAAAACGCCTGAGGGGTTTCCCACGAAAACGCCCGAAATGGGCTGTTTGGGTGTGCGCTGACTCACACTTGGAGGTTTATTTGGCAGTGAAACTGCTCTTTTTGGAGTCACTCTAAGTGTGCCCCTACCGTCACAGTTTTATAACAATATAGGTTATTGCAGCAATATTCTTCCAACTCTCCCTGTTTTCAGAGCTGATTCGGCATTAACTGGCCCGGTGAGGTTAAAAAACAGACAGGAGTGTAGAATTATGACTAAGGTCAGATCACTACTTTTGACGGCATCGACCGTCGCATTGGCCGCCAGCTTCTCGCCAGCTTTCGCCCAAGAGAACACCGACACCAACGCCAGCGAACTTCGTCAGGGCCAGGTGGTTGTTACGGGTACCCGCACGGCCAATCGCACCGCGCTTGAGACTGCCGTTCCGGTCGACGTCTTCCCGGTCGAAGAACTGACGGAAACAGGACGTGTTGAGCTCAACCAGATCCTCAGCACGACCGTTCCGAGCTTCAACTTCAACCAGACCGCCATCAATGACGGTACGGACATCATCCGCCCCGCCACGCTGCGCGGTCTTTCCCCTGACCAGACACTCGTTCTGGTGAACGGCAAGCGCCGCCACTCCTCCTCTCTGGTCAACATCAACGGATCCGTTGGACGCGGCTCAGCAGCAGTCGACCTCAACTCCATCCCGACCAGTGCCATTGGCAACGTCCAGGTCCTGCGTGACGGCGCTTCGGCCCAGTATGGTTCCGACGCGATCGCCGGCGTGATCAACGTCATCCTCCGCGAAGCCGATCATGGCGGTGGCCTGAATGTCCGCTACGGCGCGAACGTCACCGACCCGGAAGGCCTGAACCGCAGCGAGATCGACGGTCAGACGACCACGATCGGCGGCTGGTCCGGCTTTGGCCTCGGAGACAATGGCTTCCTGACGGTGTCGGGTGAGTATTCCCTTCGCCAGGCAACGAACCGCGCGGGTCTCGACCCTCGCCAGCAATTCCCGGATGACCCGGCCTATGCCGAAGTCGAACGGAATTTCGATCGCCTGAACCACCGCTACGGCAACGGCCGTTCCGAGAACGTGAACTTCTTCTTCAACTCCGGCTACACTCTGGAAAGCGGTGTCGAACTCTACGCGTTTGGCGGTGTTCAGGATCGCGAAGGTGAGAGCCCCGGCTTCTATCGTCGTGCAAACGACTCCCGCAACGTACCGGAAATCTATCCGGGCGGCTTCCTGCCGGTCATTGGCGGTGATGTGACCGACTATTCTCTCGGTGGCGGGATCCGTGGTGTCGCAGGCGGCTGGGACTATGACGTGAGCGCTGTCTATGGCTCCAACGAGCTGGACTACTCGGTCAACAACTCCCTCAACGCGTCTATCGGACCGACCAGCCAGACGTCGTTCGATGCCGGCGCTCTGGCCTTCGACCAGGTCACCGTGAACGCAGACATCGTCAAAACCTTCGACAACCTTCTGCCGGGCGAAACCTCGCTGGCATTTGGTGCCGAATATCGCGACGAGAGCTTTGAGATCACGGCCGGCGAGGAAGCCTCCTACATCCAGGGCCCGCTCCCGGCAGCTGCTGGCAGCCAGGTTTTCCCGGGCTTCACGCCGGAATCCGAAGTTGACGTCAGCCGCGATGCTGCCAGCATCTACGGTGAAGTCGAGTGGGTGCCGAACGCACAGACCCTGCTATCTGCAGCTGTCCGTTACGAAGACTATTCTGACTTTGGTGACGCCGTGACCGGCAAGCTTGCCGGCCGCTACGACTTCACCGACCAGGTTGCAGTTCGCGGCGCTATCTCGACGGGCTTCCGCGCACCAAGCCTGCAGCAGCAGTACTTCACGGCTATCTCCACCAACTTCATTGATGGTGTGCCGTTTGAAGTCGGGACCTTCCCGGCCACGTCGCCAGCCGCTGTCGCACTTGGTGGCGGCCAACTGGACGCCGAAGAATCGACCAGCTACTCGCTCGGTCTCGTTCTGACACCGACCAATGACTGGTTTGTCACGATTGATGCCTATCAGATCAACATCGACGACCAGATCTTCCTGACGGAAAACCTGGGTGGTGATGACGTTGATGCCGTTCTCGCTGCTGCCGGTGTGACGGGCGTTCAGCGCGTCCGTTTCTTCCAGAACGGTATCGAGACCGAATCCAAGGGTGTCGACATCGTGACGAAGTATGCGTTCGACTTTGGCGACATGGGCTCGCTCGACGCCTCTGCAGCGTTCAACTACTCGAAAACGGAAGTCACGCACGTTCCAGACAACACGGTTATTCCGGATCTGACCCTGTTCAGCCGCTCCAACACGCTGACCCTGGAAGAGAGTGCCCCGGAAACGAAGTTCATCCTTGCCGGTAACTACACCTACCAGCAGGCTGATTTCGTCCTGCGCGCAACGCGCTTCGGTGAAGTTCTGGTTCCGTCGAACACCCCGTCTAACGACTTCACGTTGGATGCCGACTGGATCATCGATGCGTCTGTGAACTTCAACGTCACTGACAAGTTCAGCGTTGGGGTCGGTGCAGACAACCTGCTTGACGAGTATCCGACGATGACGCCGGATGGCCTGAACTTCAACGGCATCTTCCCGTATTCCAGCCGCAGCCCCTACGGCTTCTCGGGCCGCTTTGTTTACGCCCGCGCCAGCTATAACTGGTAAGCAGCGCCTCCGGTGTTCTGCCGGATAGCGGATTAAATTTGAGATGGGCCTGCCTTTTTGGGCGGGCCCATTTCTTATTCGGGCCTTATCTCAGGTCAGCGACCAGTTTGATGGCAATAGACGCTGGCGACTCGTGGCATTTGCCGCTAAAGCCCGGCCATGACCGATACGACTGCAATCCTCGACCATCTCACCGCCGAGCAGGACGAAGCTGCCGGCCTGGAACATGGCATCAAGGCAGACGAGTGGGACCGGCTCGTCACACGCCTGAACCGAAAGCCTAATCTGGTTGAATTGGGCATCTACTCGGTGATGTGGTCGGAGCACTGCTCCTACAAATCGTCCCGCCGTCACCTGTCCAAATTCCCGACCAAGAACGACCGGGTGATCCAGGGGCCGGGCGAGAATGCGGGCGTGATCGACATCGGTGACGGACAGGCAGCCATCTTCAAGATGGAGAGCCACAACCACCCGTCCTATATTGAACCCTATCAGGGTGCGGCGACCGGGGTCGGCGGCATTCTGCGGGATGTTTTCACGATGGGCGCGCGGCCAATCGCACTCGTGAACGCCCTGCGCTTCGGCTCTCCGGACCACCCCAAGACCCGCAGTCTCGTCGCAGGTGTTGTCGCAGGCATCGGCGGATACGGTAACTGCGTCGGCGTGCCGACGGTCGCGGGTGAAACCCAATTCGATGAAGGCTATAACGGCAACATCCTCGTCAATGCGATGGCTGTCGGCCTCGCAGATCAGGACAAGATTTTCTATGCCCGCGGCGCAACGCCTGGCAATCCGATATTTTATGTTGGCTCCAAGACCGGACGGGACGGTATCCATGGCGCCACGATGGCGTCGGCTGAATTCTCGGAAGGCGATGAAGAAAAGCGCCCTACTGTTCAGGTCGGTGATCCGTTTACGGAAAAGCTACTGATCGAGGCCTGTCTCGAACTGATGGCAACGG
Source organism: Hyphomonas jannaschiana VP2 (assembly GCF_000685215.1). Classification (GTDB taxonomy): domain Bacteria; phylum Pseudomonadota; class Alphaproteobacteria; order Caulobacterales; family Hyphomonadaceae; genus Hyphomonas; species Hyphomonas jannaschiana. Next base: position 123,963 of record NZ_ARYJ01000007.1, on the reverse strand, counting down.
ACGCCATTCAGGCCATTCAGGATATGGGGGCTGCCGGCCTTACCTCCTCCTCCGTCGAAATGGCCGACAAGGGTGGCATTGGCGTGGAGATGGACCTGGACAAGGTTCCCCAGCGCGAAGAAGGCATGACCGCCTACGAAATCATGCTGTCGGAAAGCCAGGAGCGCATGCTCATGGTGCTGAAGCCCGGTAAAGTGGACGTCGCCAAGGCGATTTTCGACAAGTACGACCTCGATGCGGAAGTGATCGGTGTCACCACCGACACGGGTCATCTCGTGCTGAAGCAATTCGGCAAAGTGGTTTGCGACATTCCGGTCGCACCCCTCGCAGATGATGCGCCAAACTATGATCGTCCCTGGAACGAGCCGCCGAAACGCGCCCCATTGGACATAATAAAATATCCGGAGCCGGAGGATTATGGCGCTGTCCTGGTCCAACTGATGTCCTGCCCCGACATGGCCTCCAAGCGCTGGGTCTGGGAACAGTATGACCGCCATGTGATGGGCGATACGATTGACTCGTCACAATCCGGCGGTGATGCAGCCATCGTACGTATTCACGAAACGAACAAAGCGCTCGCCATCTGCTCTGACTGTAATCCGCACTATGTCGCGGCCGACCCGTATGAAGGCGGCAAAGCTGTTGTGGCAGAGGCCTACCGGAATCTTTCCGCAGTCGGCGCAATACCGATTGCGATCACGGACAATCTCAATTTCGGAAACCCGGAAAAGCCGAACACGATGGGCTACATCGTGAAAGCCATTGAAGGCATGGCTGAGGCCTGCCGGAAACTCGACTTCCCGGTCGTCTCCGGAAACGTCTCCCTCTACAATGAGACCGATGGCGTTGCGATTCCGCCAACGCCTGTTGTCGGCGGCGTCGGGCTGATCGAAGATCTCTCTAAAACAGCCACCCTAAAAGGCGCACAACCTGGTGACGCGCTCTACGTCATCGGCGCGACCGAAGGCGCCCTTGGAGCCTCTCTGTACGCGCGCGTTATCCTTGGCCTCAAAGGTGAGGAAGCTGGGGCCCCTCCGCCTGTGAAACTGGCTGAAGAAGTGCGTCTTGGCGGATTTGTCCGCAGCCTGATTCAAAGCGGTCTGGCCAATGCGGTTCACGATGTCAGCGATGGCGGCATTGCGTGCGCGGCAGCGGAGATGGCCATGGCATCTGCCTGCGGCGTCAAGCTCATGCCGGGCTGCCAGCCGGAAGACAATCGCGCTGACCTCGGATTTTTTGGTGAAGATCAGGGCCGCTACCTGATTGCTGCGAATGAAGACCAGGTCCGTGCATGGGAATCCGAAGGCTTCCTGCTTACCGAGCTGGGCAAGTTCGGCGGCGACAGCATCGTCCTCAAAACTGGTTTGGACGAAAATGGCAAGGAATTCTCCATTACACTCTCCTCGCTCCGCGAAGCGTATGAAGGTTGGCTTCCGGCCTATATGAATTCGGTCGACTAGAATGCAGAAACCCTCCCCGATTTACATCGGAGAGGGTTCCGCAGTCTGGCTCTTCAGATCAGGTGCTGATCAGAACTTATAGCCGACGCCCAGCATTACGCCATTCGTATCGGTATCTTCGAACGAATAGTAGGTGTAGTCACCTTTCAGGTAGACGTTCTCCGTCAGGTCATAGCTGAGACCAGCACCGAAGGCCGGACCTTCTTCGGCATCTTCAATCGTCGTCAGGGTTGTGCCACCAGGCGTCTGGATCGATGCATCAAGATCGACATAGGCATAGCCGGCGCGACCGTAGACATCAAGTCGGTCCGTCAACGGAACTTCCGCTTTGCCGTACAGGCCGACCAGGTAGTTCAGGCCGATGTCGCCAGAAGCTGCGATCAGATCGTTAAAGTCGCCATCATTGTTGTCGTCGAGATTGAATGAGTCTTCGTCAACATTGTAGTCGAATTCCCCGTCATCGATGCCGGAAGCCAGCTCACCCTCGATGCTGAAAACCGGATTGAACTGATAGCCGAGGCGTGCCCCAATTGCGTTGGTGTCGACGCCGCTGTCTGCCCCATCGGGCTCAATCTCAAGATATTGGTAGCCGCCTTCGAGATAGAGGCCGTTTTCCTGTGCGGCGGCTGCACCTGCGATACCTGTGGCGACTGTTGCTGCCAGAATGTACTTCAGCATGATTTCTCCTTCCAGAAAATTTGGATTTGTTCATCCCGCCAGTACGACAGGGATGATGGTCCAACGGCGGTGGATCGAGAGCGTTCCTTTCGGATTTAGGGAAAGCACATCTGTTGTGGAGAAAACACGGTTCCATCGACATTCCATTGATTGGAAATAATTCAGTACTTACCGTGGTTTGCTGCTGTGATTTTTCCGCGACTGCGTCGAAATCAATAAAATAACGAAAATACGTAAGCAGATTAAGATACCGAAACCTTCGGTTAAGTCCTGAAATGCTTATTCGGAGGAAAGGGACCCTTCGACTGGCCGGGCAGTCATGTCGAGCTCATCCAGCGACTGATCTGCCGCGATGGCGGCCATGACCAGCGTCTCTGCTGAATGGACAAAGAACCCCATAGGGATCGCATCATAATCATCCGTTGGCTTATGATAGTCCGAATGGTCCTCCACACCGAAATAGATGAATGGAATACCAGCATCATGAAAGGCCGCCTGGTCCGACAGGCTTGTCCAGTCGTCCGGCCCCTGCTCCGGCCGGTCATGGCCCATCAACAAAGTCACACGCGAATTGGCTGCGACGTTTTCAACAAGCGGGGCCAGCCCCGGATAATGGTAGGTGCCGGAAGCATACAGCTCGTCCTTGTCGGAGCGGCTTACCATGTCGAAGTTGAGGTTCAGCGCGATACGGGAGAGATCGACCTCTCCGGACCGGATCAGAGCGCGCGCGCCTAATTGACCCTCTTCCTCTCCATCGACCAGGGCGAAGAGAATGTCGTGCTGTGGCGTGTGCCGGCTGAACCAGTCCGCCACCGCAATGAGCGATGCTACGCCGGAGGCATTGTCGTCTGCTCCATTGTAGATTTCGCCATCTACAATGCCGAGATGGTCATAGTGCGCGGAGATTACGAGCATCCTGCCGTCTCCGGGATTTTGCCCCTCGACGAGCCCCAGAAGATTCACGCCCTGGATCGGCTGGTCGCTGTCGGACTCCGGTGGTGGCAGGATCGTGAAAGGGTGTTCGTAGGAATTGCCGATTTTCGTCAGGCGCAGCGTTTCAAACCGCTTCCGCAGAAATCCTCTCGCGGCCTCATTGCCAGGCGTGCCGATCAGACGCCCCTCCAACGCATCATTCGACAGGAGTTCCGTGAGATGCAGCAGCTCACCCGCGTCGACATAGTCAGATTGCGGGAGTGCTATCGTCTGCTGTGGAGGATCCTTGGGCGTGTTCAGATACCAGACCAATGCTAAGGCCAGGAAGGCAAAGAGCCCCGCGGCAATCGTCCAAACCTGTTTTCTCATTGAGAACTCCGCTGAATCTGAAGCCGGACGCTAGAAGCCCCCTCAATCAGGTGCAAGGCATCCACTGTCGCGCTTGACGGGCTGACCTCAGCAGCCCAAGTGAACCCGGATTGTGAGGAGAACCCCATGGGCATGTCGCGCGAAATTCTGATGGAGCACCTGACCGAAGCTTTCCCGGAGGCTGAAATCATTCTCACCGATCTCGCGGGCGACAATGACCATTGGCAGGCCGAGATCGTCAGCCCGCAATTCGCCGGTATTCCGCGGGTGAAACAGCACCAGCTGGTCTATGCGGCGCTGAAGGGAAAGATGGGCGGCGAACTCCACGCGCTCGCCCTAAAGACCCGCGCGCCCTGACACACAGCCCGCAGATTGACCTTACGAAGGGTTCACGGTCTTCTCCGCACAAATTGAGGAGATCGTCCATGAGAAGAATCACCCTTTCCGCCAGCATCGTCGCGCTTTGTGCTGCCATGACAGCCTGTGCAGCAGGTACGACGCCCGAGGGGGAAGAAACTGTCGTTACAGCACCTGAGGTAGATGAAACGGCTGCCGAGATCGCCGAGGCAACCGCCTTCGTTGCCCGTGCAGAAGCTGAACTCGCCGCACTCAGCAAGGTCACAGCCCTCGCCTACTGGGCCAACGAAACCAACATCACGGACGAGACCGACGCCGCTGCTGCTGAAGCCGGCGCGAAGATGACCAAACTCGCCGTCTCGCTCGCCAACGAGTCGAAGAAATATGATGTCGACATCATGCCCTATGATGTTGCCCGCAAGATCCGCATCCTGCGCAGCGGTATCACTATTCCTGCCCCGTCCCGCGAAGGCGCCGCAGAAGAGCTGTCTGCGATCACAACCGATCTCAGCTCCACCTATGGCAAGGGCAAGTTCGAATACAAAGGCGAGATGATCAATCTGGACCAGGCGTCCACGATCATCGAAACCTCCCGCGATCCGGAAGAACTGAAAGCGGTCTGGGAAGGCTGGCGCACCGTCTCACCGCCGATGAAGGATAATTACGCCAAGATGGTCGAGCTCGCCAATGAGGGCGCGCAGGAGCTCGGCTACCCCACGCTGGATAAGATGTGGCTGTCCAATTACGACATGCCGCCCGAAGAGATGGAAGCCGAAGTCCAGCGGCTATGGAGCCAGGTCGAGCCGCTTTACAAAGACCTGCACTGCTACGCCCGCACCAAGCTGAACGCGCAATATGGCGATGATGTTCAGCCGGCGACCGGCCCCATCCGAGCAGACCTGCTCGGCAATATGTGGGCCCAGCAATGGTCTTCGATCTATGACATCGTGAAGCCGGACACAGCACCGGTCAGCTATGACCTGACGACCCGGCTGAACGAACAGGGTTACACCCCGATCAAAATGGTCGAGACCGGCGAAGGCTTCTTTACATCACTCGGTCTGGAGCCGCTGCCGGAAACCTTCTGGGAGCGCTCCATGATCGTGCGTCCGGAAGGCAAGGAAGTCGTCTGCCACGCCTCTGCCTGGGACCTGGACGACGAAGAAGACGTGCGCATCAAGATGTGCACCGAGGTGAATTCGGAAGACTTCTTCACGGTCCACCACGAGCTCGGCCACAATTTCTACCAGCGCGCCTACAAGGACCAGCCTTACCTCTACAAGAATGGCGCTCATGACGGCTTCCACGAGGCGATCGGGGATTTCATCGCCCTGTCGATCACGCCGGAATATCTGGAGCAGATTGGCCTGATCAGCGAAGAAGAGAAGCCCGGCCCGGACGCCGATACGGCGCTGCTGATGCAGACCGCGCTCGACAAGATCGCCTTCCTGCCCTTCGCGCTGACGGTCGACAGCTGGCGATGGGACGTTCTGAACGGCACGACACCGCCTGAAGACTATAACAAAGCCTGGTGGGACCTGCGCCTGAAAAACCAGGGCATCGTTCCGCCCGCATCGCGCCCGGCTGACGCCTTTGACCCTGGTGCCAAGTATCACATCCCCGGAAATACACCTTACCTGCGCTATTTCCTTTCCTTCGTGATGCAGTTCCAGTTCCACAAGGCCGCTTGCGAGCAGGCCGGGTGGGAAGGCCCGCTCCACCGCTGTTCGATCTACGGCAACAAGGAAGTCGGGGAACGCTTCAACGAAATGCTGGAAGCCGGCATGTCCCGCCCATGGCCGGAAACGCTGGAGAAATTCACCGGCACGCGTGAGATGGATGCCAGCGCCATGGTCGAGTATTTCGAGCCCTTGACCGAATATCTGGACGAACAGAACAAAGGCCAGTCCTGCGGTTGGGACTAGGTTTAAGCTGAACGGGATGGGGCGGCGCGCTTGACGCCGCCCCTTATCCACCACACATCACGGGAAATCCGGAGATACGACCATGACCGACCAAGCCACACTCGACGCCATCAAGACGGCCGTAGAAAGCAATGATGTTGTCCTCTTCATGAAGGGCACACCGACTTTCCCGCAGTGCGGCTTCTCATCCGTAGTGGTGCAGGTGCTGGACTATCTGGGCGTTGAGTATGTCGCGACGAACGTTCTGGAAAACCAGGCCGTCCGCGAAGGCATCAAGGTCTATTCCGAATGGCCGACCATCCCTCAGCTTTATGTGAAGGGCGAGTTCGTCGGCGGCTGCGACATCGTCAAGGAGATGTTCGAAAGCGGCGAACTGCGCGATTTCCTGAAGGAAAAAGGTATCGAGCTGGAAGACGCCTGATAGGTCACGCTAAGAAGTACAGCCCGATCAGGATCAGGATCGGGACCAGTGACATGCCGAAAAGATTACGCGTGAAGGCGTAAGTGCCGATCCATTTGTCAATTTCCGGATCGCCGCTTTTCGCTGTCCGCGTGACCATCTCGACATTGTCGCCCTTGATGACTGTATCGTCCGACAGGATGTATTTCTGAAGTGATCCTTCCAGCAGCAGCGCGCCGAAATAGAAGAGACCGCTGAAGCTGATACTCGCAAACGCAAAGGCCATGACGATTGGTGCGACTTCCGGCTTCCGGAATTGCCCCATCAGCCAGAGCGACAGGATCAGGACGCCTGCTCCCACAATCAGGGCGGCGATCTGGATCAGCCTGAGACGCCTGAAATCCGGCCCTTGGTCTGAGTTGTCAGTCATGCGGTGCGTCCTCCCGCTTTCCTGTCCCACACTTTCAATATAGCAGAGCGGACATGGACACGACCACCCGCCCCGCCCCGATCCGCCCGACGCAGCCGAAAGTCGGCATCGTCTCGCTTGGCTGCCCCAAAGCGCTCGTTGATTCTGAGCGGATCATCACGCGCCTGCGGGCTGAAGGCTACCAGATCGCGCCGGATTATTCTGGCGCTGACCTTGTGCTGGTGAACACCTGCGGCTTCCTCGACAGCGCCCGGGATGAAAGCCTTGAGGCCATCGGCGAAGCTATCGAGGCCAATGGCAAAGTCATCGTGACCGGCTGCCTTGGGGCTGAACCGGATGTCATTGAAAAGGCCCATCCCAAGGTGCTCGCAATCACCGGACCGCACCAGTACGAAGCCGTAATGGACGCGGTGCATACGCACCTGACGCCGCCGCACAACCCGCATCTGGACCTGGTGCCAGAAGCTGGGCTGCGCCTCACGCCGCGCCACTATGCCTATCTCAAAATCTCTGAAGGCTGCAATAATCGCTGCAGTTTCTGCATCATTCCGAAGCTCCGCGGGGATCTCGTTTCCCGGCCGATCCACCACGTGCTGACCGAAGCCGAACAGCTTGTGAAAGCGGGCGTCAAAGAGCTCCTCGTCATTAGCCAGGATACATCCGCTTACGGTCTCGATGTCCGCTACAAGCCGGAAACGTGGCGCGGCACGGAATACGAGACCCGCTTCCTTGATCTGGCGAAGGGCCTCGGAAGTCTCGGCGTGTGGACGCGGATGCACTACGTCTATCCCTACCCGCACGTCGACGCCGTCATTCCCATGATGGCAGAAGGCCTGATCACGCCCTATCTGGACATTCCGTTTCAGCACGCCTCGGCGAATGTGTTGAAAGCGATGAAGCGTCCGGCAAAACAGGACAAGGTTCTGGAACGCATCCAGCAATGGCGGCGCGATGTGCCTGAGCTGGCAATCCGTTCCACCTTCATTGTCGGCTTCCCGGGCGAGACCGAGGAGGACTTCGAAATCCTGCTCGACTTCATTCGCGAGGCGAAGATCGATCGCGCTGGCTGCTTCCAGTACGAGAACGTCGCGCACGCTGACAGCCGCACTCTGCCGGATCACGTGCCGGACGAAGTGAAAGAAGACCGCTGGCACCGCTTCATGCAGGTCCAGGCCGAAGTCTCAGCCGCTCGCGCGAAAGCGCAGGTCGGCACGGTTCAGGACGTCATCGTCGATGGAGCTGATGAAGAGCCCGGCATCATGATCGCGCGCACGAAGGCCGATGCACCAGACGTCGACGCGGTCGTTTATCTCGACAACGCAACCCATCTGAGGCCAGGCGACATCGTGCCGGCGAAGATCACCGGCGCCGACGATTACACCTTTACGCGACGCCTGCCTGAGCGCGCATCCGCTCACCAGCCTTCCGCGCTTCGGCCCGGCGCTGATCCATCAGCTTCGCCATCATGCGGTTATAGGCTTCGAGTGTCTCTGGCTCGGCCAGTTCGGGCCGGCCGCCGGGATAAGGTGGAGCGGGTGCATATTCGTACCCCAGGGTGAGCGCCTTGGCGTACGCCTCCCCGGCGATCTCCGCCACCATGGTGAGCGCAAAATCGATCCCTGCTGTCACGCCGCCACCCGTAAAGATGTTCCCGTCGCGCACGACCCTGCCTTCGTCGACGCTCGCGCCGAATTCCGACAGCAACTCCCGCCACGCCCAGTGACACGCTGCGCGCTTGCCCTGCAGCAGCCCGGCGGCCCCGAGGATGAGCGATCCTGTGCAGACCGAGGTAACATATCTCGCGCCCCGCCCCAGACGGCGGACCTCGGCGACGAAGGCCTCGTCCAGAGCAATCTGGGTCGCCGTCACACCGCCGGGAACACAGAGCAGATCGCATCGGTCGATGTCGGAGAGTTTCTGAGTGCGGCCAATAACGAGGTTGCCTTCGGCCACGACGTCTCCTCCGTCGCGGCTGGCGATCACGGTCTGCGCATCCGGTAGTCGGCACAAGATCTGGTGTGGTCCGGTAAAGTCCAGATGAGTCATGTTATCGTAGACGGCAAATACGGTGGTGAATGGCTGGCTCATGGTCGGCCTCCTTGCTGGCCTGCTCTTTCTCGCCTAAGTACCGACTGGCAGAAAGGACATAGTTTCCATGATTTCCGCCAATCCAGTTCCTCGTGAAATCGGTGTCCTCGTCTTCGAGAACTTCCAGTTGCTCGATGCGGCCGGGCCCATATCCGTATTCGAAATGCCTACTCGCGGCCTGGATCCGTCGCCTTACCGGCTGACGGTCTATTCGCTTGAGGGCGGCCCCGTCCGGGCGTCCTGCGGCGTCTCCATGCACTCCGAGCAATTGTCTACGGACCTGCAGCTGGACACCCTGATCGTGTCTGGCGGTGAAGGCACACGGCAAGCAATGACTGATGAAAGAATCCTCAATTCAATCAGGAAGTTATCGCACAATACCAGACGGACAACTTCCGTCTGTTCCGGTGCATTTCTGCTTGCCGCAGCCGGCCTTCTGAACGGGCGCCGTGCCACCACGCACTGGCGCCGTTGCGCTGACATGCAGCGGCATTTTCCAGACGTTATCGTCGAGCCGGACCGGATCTTTGTACAGGATGGGAAGTTCTGGACGTCTGCGGGAATTACGGCTGGCATCGACCTCGCCCTGGCACTCGTTGAAGATGATCTGGGCGAGGAGGTCGCACGCCGCTCCGCTCGCGAGCTCGTCGTGCACCATCGCCGCTATGGGGGCCAATCTCAGTTCTCGGTGATGCAGGACATCGAAAGGGCCTCCGGCAGATTCGATTCCCTGATCGACTGGATCCGTGCCCATCTGGCCAATGACCTGAATGTCGAGGAACTGGCTGACAAAGCAGGCATGAGTTCCCGGAATTTTGCGCGGGTTTTCCGTTCGGAAACAGGGACCACGCCGGCGCGGTTTGTCGAAAAACTGCGTCTGGAATCTGCTCGCCGGCAGGTCGAAACGTCTTCGCGCTCACTTCTTCAGGTCGCACAAGATACTGGCTTCGGCGATACGGAGCGGATGCGCACCTCCTTCATCCGCGCATATGGCCAGCCCCCCATGGCTCTACGCAGACAAGTACGGGGTGGAGACCTTGCGCGGGAAAACTGAAGAAAAATTATCGAAATTCGACGATTGACATATCGTATTTCGATAATTCATAGTGACTCCAACTCAAGGAGCCCTTCATGACCCGCACCGCTATCTGTCTCGCTGCTTTTTCGATGCTGACCGCACCAGCCGCATTTGCAGACACCAAGACCTATTCCGCACAATCCTTCTCGTCCATTGAAGCGGCTGGCCCGATCGATGTCATTTACGAACCTGCCGCGACACCAGGAATTGTCGTCGAACAGGCGGAAGGTGATTTCAGTGATGTTTATCTCGACTTCGATGGCGATACGCTGATCGTATCCCGCAACAGCGTGCGCGACCGTTCCGGCTGGTTCAACAATGTGTCGGTCCGTGTGAAGGACGACCGGAAAATCGTGAAGGTAAACGGCAAGCGGGTGCCCTACTACATTGTTCGCGTATCCGGTCCGGATCTGACCGGGGTTACCTCCAAGAACTCAGCCAAACTCACCGCGACGGGTGTAGACAGCGAGAGTTTCGACGCCCGTGCCTCTTCCAGCGGTGACCTGATTCTGGCCGGCGCAGCCCCCACAACCAAACTCCACGCGTCTTCCAGCGGCGACATCTTTGCAAAGGATTTCCGTGCTGAAACGTTGGACCTGCACGCTTCCTCCAGCGGGGACATTGAGGCCGTGTCGTATGGGACCGGACCAATCCGGATTGAAGCCTCATCGAGCGGCGATATTGAATTGGAATCCCGCGGCGCGGCGGAGTTCATCATCGATGCGTCTTCCAGCGCAGATATTGAACTGTCCGGCGCATGCACCAGCATCGCGGTCGAAGCCTCGTCGAGCGCAGACATCGAAGCGAATGAGCTGCTCTGCAGCACAGCCAACATCTCGGCCTCCAGCAGCGCAGATGTCAGAGTCCACGCTTCTGATTCCGTGACCGCCCAGGCCTCAAGCGGTGGCGACATCTACGTGTCCGGAAATCCTGCAACGCGTGACATTTCCCGGTCGAGCGGTGGAGACATCGATTTCCGCAGCTGATCGAAAGGACCGGCTCCCATGTTGAAACCCCTGCTCGCTTCCGCTGTCTTCACGGCTGCCGCTCTCACTGCCCTGGCTGATACGTCCGAAACATATGACTTTACCGGCTTCGACGAACTCGACATCGCCGCGGGTGTAGAAGTTCATTTCGCGACCGCCCCTGATTACAAAGTCATCGCGGAGTTTCACAGGGGCGGTCCGGACGACATAAAAGTCAGGCAGGATGGTGATCGCCTTTACATCTCCCGCAAGATGATGTCCGGCGGAGGTGATCACCTTCGCGTCACCCTGACCATCACCGCTCCGGATCTCAATGAGATCGAAGCCAGTTCGGGATCATCCATCCTGGCTGAAGGAATCTCCGCCGAGAACTTTGACCTCAGTGTGACGAGCGGCGCGTCGGCGGATTTGTCCGGCACGTGTGGCAGGCTGAAACTGAAAGCCGGTTCAGGTGGCAATGCTGATGCGAGAGACCTGAAATGCGAGATAGTGACCGCTACGGCGAACAGCGGCGGCGCCGCGAAAGCATTTGCTTCGGAATCTGCTACCAGCAAGACATCAAGCGGTGGCAGCGTGGACATCTGGGGTAACCCGCCAGACCGGTCAGCAAATCGCTCTCTCAGTGGCGGAAGTACAGACTTTCACTAGCTGAAGTCAAAATCCTCGAGACGATAGTCGGAACCTGGCCAGCTGAGGTCCATATCCTCAAGCGCGCCGCGCACCAGCCGCGCAATCATGGCATTGCGCCGTGTGCGGCTGTCCGCCGGAATGATGTACCAGGGCGCATGCTCTGTGGAACAGCGCTGAACGGCTGTCTCGTAGGCTGCCATGAAGTCTTTCCAGAGCGCCCGATCGTCGAGGTCTGCCGGATTGAATTTCCAGTATTTGTGTTCCTCTTCCAGACGTTCGCGAAGTCTGATGCCCTGCTCTTCATAGCCGACATTCAGCATGCATTTGATCAACGTCACCCCGTTTTCCGAAAGGTGCTTTTCAAACGCATTGATCTGGTCGTAGCGCCGTTCGACATCCTCCGGACTGGCATAGCCCCGGACCTTCACAACCAGAACATCTTCATAGTGAGACCGGTCGAAGATGCCGACATGCCCTTTCTTGGGAACCGCGTTGTGAACCCGCCAAAGGTAATCTCGTGCCAGCTCATTGGAGCTTGGCGCTTTGAAGGCTTTCACTTCCATTCCCAGCGGCGTGGTTTCTGCGAAGACGGACTTGATGGTGCCGGACTTCCCCGCAGTGTCCATACCTTGCAGCACGACCAGAATGGACCGCTTCTTCTCTGCGTAGAGGATGTCCTTCAGCTCATTGATGACGGCGGCATCTTTCTTGAGGCTGGTTTTCGCGACTGACTTGTCTTCGAACAGGTTGCGATCTGCGCTATCGCGACTGGAGAGGTCAAACGCCTTTCCTGGCTCCGCGATCAGGTGATTTCGGACATCGGAAATACCGGGAATGCGCATGGGATTGAATCTCCAAAGAAAAAGGCCGCACCAGTCTGGCGCGGCCTGATCCGTAGTTCAAGAAATCGGCTGTCTTACGACGAGTAGAATTCGACCACCTGGGCCGGCTCCATCTTCACCGGATACGGCACGTCAGCCAGCTCCGGGACGCGCGTGAAGGTCGCGGTCATCGCCTTCGGATCAACTTCAACATAATCCGGCAGGTCACGCTCCGGGCTACCGAGTGCTTCAAGCACGAGCGCCATGTTGCGGGACTTTTCGCGGATCTGCACAACGTCGCCCGGCTTCAGGCGAACCGAGCCGATGTTGCAGCGACGGCCGTTGACCAGGACGTGGCCATGATTGACGAACTGGCGCGCGGCGAAGATCGTCGGAACGAACTTGGCGCGGTAAACAACTGCGTCGAGACGCGATTCCAGCAGGCCGATCAGGTTTTCAGCGGTGTTACCTTTAAGGCGAGCCGCTTCTTCGTAGACGCGAAGGAACTGCTTCTCGGTAATGTCACCGTAGTAGCCCTTCAGCTTCTGCTTCGCCATCAGCTGCATACCGAAGTCGGACGTCTTGCTGCGACGGTTCTGACCGTGCTGCCCGGGCTTGTAGTTGCGCTTGTTGACGGGGGACTTCGGACGGCCCCAGATGTTCTCACCGACGCGACGGTCGATCTTGTACTTCGCGCTGTGGCGACGTGACATGGTAGTACCTCAATGTCGACGCGGACCGGTGGGCAAGCTCATCCTGCCCACGATTTCAACGGCGGCTCCGCACCATCCCGTTATGAAGCGGCGGGTAAAACACCAAACTGGCTCTTCCGTCAAGCGGCGTACCTGCTACAGCTACCCGAAATAACATGGGAGGAAATCATGGGTTTACTGGATGGCCGCGTGGCTGTGATCACCGGCGCGGGAAGCGGCATCGGCCGGGCTGCAGCAGAAGCGATGGCAAAAGAAGGCGCATCTGTCTTCGCAACCGACATAGATGAGGACGGCCTCAAGCTCACCGCCGATACAATCAAGGCCGCGGGCGGCAAGATCGAAACGCTCAAACAGGATGTGACTGAAGAGGCGCTGTGGGATGAGGTGATGGAGCAAGCTGAAGCAAAGCTCGGCCGCCCTTCCATTCTGGTGAACAATGCAGGCATTGCGATCGGCGGCGCCATCCCCGAGTTTTCACTTGATGACTGGAAGACCCAGATGTCGGTAAACGTCGACAGTGTCTTCCTCGGCACACGCGCGGCTATCCGGAAAATGCAGGAAAGCGGCGGGTCCATCATCAATATTTCATCGGTCGCAGGCCTTCGGGGTGCAGCCGGCCTAAGCGCTTATTGCACTTCCAAAGGCGCCGTACGCCTGTTTTCCAAAGCTGCTGCAGTGGAGTGCGCCCGCGCGGGCTGGCCGATCCGCGTAAACTCCGTGCATCCGGGTATCATCGATACGCCCATCTGGCAGAAATCCATCACCCGCCTTGGCGAAGGCATGCCGGTAATTCCGGACGTTCCGGCCGGTGCGAATGCGCTGGATGCTGACACGCTTGGCGCGCAGGCATCACCTATGGGACGCCCTGGACGACCGGATGAAGTTGCGGACCTGATCGTCTATCTCGCATCGGATAAATCCAGCTACATCAACGGTCAGGAGCTGGTTGTTGATGGAGCCATGACGGCAGGCAGCTGAACCGCTTCTTTTGGCTACTTAAACGAGCAGTCAGGATGCGGGACAGCAAGAGTGAGACAAGCCGCACGATTGACGTGTCGCGGGTCAAGCCGACCTCAGGGTTCGGTTCAGCGGCAAGACCGGAGATCGGCAAAAAACACTCATCCCGGAGCCGTCTGCTCGATAACGGAGACCCGAGGGGTGATCCCGTTTTTGAAAGGGATTGCCCCTGCTCTCCAAAGCGCCTCCGAAAGTGCCGATCGGGAATCACTCAATGCCGCCAAAAGGACATGCTTAATCTTCTCCAATCGCTCGCAAATCAGGCTGATCGTTCTCTCACTAAATGAAAAACTTTGCAGGGACGCGAACTTGCCGGTATGTCGGAATAATCGAAAACATTACAGATTCAGGCAAAGGGCACTCAGAATGGTCTGGCCTTTAAACTGTGAAACACCGGTTTTCGGTCGCGGGCGTATCCCGTTCGTATAGTTTTAAATAGCAACTGCCTAGAATTGTGCAGTGAGATGGCAAGAAGTGTCTTGAGTGATGAACGTGTGCACCACGATCATTGAAAACCCACGCCTCCCGGTCAGCCTGGTGCTCTCCGAGAATGAGGTGAAAATCGGCGTCGCGAAACAAAGCGCTGCTCCGGAATCGACGGTTTTGCCCCCGATTTACCCTGAATGGTTGGGCGACAGGGCCTTTTCAACAACGCATGGCATACGTTTCAACTATGTCGTTGGAGAGATGGCTCGCGGCATTACGACACCACGTATGGTTGTCGAAGCGGTTCGGGCGGGATGCGTCGGCTTCTATGGAAGTGCGGGGCTGCCTGTAGAAGAAATTGAACGCGGTATCCGGGAAATCAAAGCCGGACTTTCGGAACACCAGATCAGTTGGGGCGCCAACCTCATCCATACTCCCCAGCAACCAGGATATGAGGCGAGTGTTGTGGACCTCTTCCTTCGCGAAGGCGTCCGCCGGGTATCTGCCTCCGCTTACATGCGCCTCTCGCCGGAAATTGTGAGATACACTGCGCTGGGGCTCGAGCGCGATGCACAAGGGAAAATCCGCCGCGTCAATCACGTCTTCGCAAAGGTTTCGCGTGCCGAAGTCGCCGAACAGTTTCTGTCACCGGCGCCAGAAAAGATCCTGAGTGATCTTGTCTCTTCCGGAGCCATCACCAAAGCGCAGGCCGAGTTGGCAGCGATGGTTCCTGTCGCTGCCGAGATCACCGCAGAAGCCGATAGCGGTGGACACACCGACCGGCGTTCAGCAGCGCCGCTCTTCTCTTCCATATGCGCCGCACGCGACCGTGTTGCCGCTAAGACTGGCATTGATCCCGAAACAGTTCGGATCGGACTGGCCGGAGGCATTGCGACCCCGCAAGCCGTTGCGGCGGCCTTCGCAATGGGAGCGGCCTATGTGCTCACCGGTTCGATCAATCAGGCCGCAGTTGAGTCAGGTCTGTCTCTTGCGGGCCGCCAAATGCTAGCGAAGGCCGGACCTGCGGATGTCGCAATGGCGCCGGCTGCCGACATGTTCGAGCAGGGCATTGAAGTACAGGTTCTGAAGCGGGGCACACTTTTCGCGATGCGCGGAAAGAAGTTCCATCAGCTCTACAGATCGGGAGCTGCCTTCGAATCGCTTGATGCAAAAGAGCAGGCTTGGGTCGAAGATGTTCTGGGCGAACCATTCGATAAGGCATGGACCGAAACGCGGGAGTATATCCGGCGGGTCAATCCGAAAGAGGCGGACAAAGCCGACAAAGATGGCAACAAGCGACTTGCCCTGGTCGCACGACGGTACTTGTTCTCGGGCGCTCAGTTGGCACGTGAAGGCGATCCGAAGCGCGTTACCGATTATCAGATCTGGTGCGGCCCAGCCCAAGGCGCCTTCAACGAATGGGTCGCAGGCACATTCCTGGAAGACATTGCCAATCGCACGGTTCAGCAGATCGCCTGGAACCTGATGGAAGGCGCCACACGGATCACGCGCGCTTCCCAGTTGAGAGCGCTTGGCGTGGCCGTCCCCCCCACCGCCTTTAACTATGTCCCACAAAAATTTGCTGAAACGGAGCCTGCCTGATGGCTAAACCAAACGCGGCTCCGATTGCAATTGTCGGCCTGGGAGCCGTCTTCCCCGGCCGGGGCGATGTAACCGGCTTCTGGCGGGACCTGTTTGAAGGCAGCGACCTCATCAGGGATGTTCCGCCAACGCATTGGCTGATCGACGACTATTACGACGAAGATCCGAAGACAAAGGATCGTACATATGGCCGTCGAGGGGGGTTTATTGATCCGTTGGCATTCGATCCCCTCTATTTCGGGATTCCCCCCAAAGCCATGGAGGGAACCGACACCGCTCAACTTCTCGCACTGATCGCGGCTCAGATGACTCTGGAAGACATCGAGCGCGACTCCGGCGGCATGATCGACAAGTCGCGAACAAGCATCATCCTGGGCGTTGCTTCGGCGACCGAAATGACGGCTCACATGGCTGGCCGGTTGCAGCGGCCCGCTTGGGTGAACGCGATGCGGCAAGCCGGTCTTGCCGAGAGTCAGGTTCAGGACATCGCAGCCCGGATCGAAGATCACTATGTCGGCTGGCAGGAAGCAACCTTTCCTGGCCTACTCGGCAACGTGATTGCAGGACGGATTGCAAACAGGTTTGATCTGACAGGCAGTAACTATGTCACCGACGCGGCCTGTGCCTCAAGTCTTTCGGCGCTTCAGATTGCCTTGCATGAACTCCGGTCCGGGGACAGTGACACCGTCCTGACCGGCGGTGTGGACGCGCTAAACGACATCCTGATGTATATGTGTTTCTCGAAAACACCTGCCCTATCAACATCAGGAGACTGCCGCCCGTTTTCGACGCGCGCGGACGGCACGATGCTTGGTGAAGGCGTAGGCATGCTCGCGCTGCGCCGGCTGGATGATGCCGAGCGCGACGGCAACCATATTTACGCTGTCATCAAGGGGCTGGGCGGCGCATCCGACGGAAAGGGAACGGCTATTTACAGCCCTGTTCCCCACGGCCAGGCACGCGCCCTGCAACGCGCATATGAACAGGCCGGATACAATCCTTCTACAGTCGACCTGGTCGAAGCACATGGCACCGGAACCAAGGCCGGCGATAAAGCCGAAATTGAAGGCCTGCATCTCGCATTCGGCGAATATCAAACGGATGAGCCATGGTGCGCCGTCGGCTCTGTCAAAGCGCAAATTGGCCATACCAAGGCAGCCGCCGGGTCCGCCAGTCTGATCAAGGTGACTCACGCACTCAGTCGCAAAGTGTTGCCTCCGACAATAAAAGTCGAAGAGCCCGCCGACGCGATCAAAAATAGTCCCGTCTTCTACCTCAATACAGAAGCCCGCCCCTGGATCTCTCCCAAGAAACGCCCGCGCCGGGCGTCCGTCAGCTCTTTCGGGTTCGGTGGAAGTAATTTCCATGTCACGCTGGAGGAATATACAGGTCCGAACGCGATAAAGCCCTGGCGTTCTCTGCCATCGGAACTGTTCCTCTTCTCAGCAGATTCACCTGAAGCACTTGCGGTACAAATCGAAGACGCTTTACCCCCCACAACAGAAAGCGAATTCGCCTTCAGGGCCTCACAATCACAAGATGCTTTTGATCGCTCAGCCCCTGCTCGCGCCGCAATTACCGGATGCTCCCCTCAAGACTTTTCCGAAAAGGCCTCCTCTGTTGTGGAAGCACTCAGGCGTGGCGAGATCGGCAAACGCCCCCTCAAGATGGGCTGCCACGTCTCTCTGGATCCGCCCACTGACGGAAAAGTCGCCTTCATGTTCTCCGGGCAAGGCAGCCAGTATGTCGGAATGGGATCCGACCTTGCAATGGGCTTTCCGGCGGCCCGCTCTGTCTGGGACCAGGCCGCGGGGCACAAACGTGCTGGGGATTTAAAGCTTCACCGTTTAGCTTTTCCGCCCGCTGCATTCGATCAGGTTGAGCATGGCGACCAGACTGATCGCCTGAAAGCCATGGAACACGCGCAGCCCGCTATTGCCGCTGTCGCCCTGGCCCAACTTTCCCTGCTTGAGCTAGCTGGTATCAGGGCCGACATGACGGCCGGGCACAGTTTCGGCGAGATCATGGCCTTGCACTATGGAGGCACGTTCAACCTGGCGAACGCGCTGACTGCAGCTGTTGATCGCGGCGCGCTGATGGCGGAAGCAGCCAACTCTACTGCAGGCTCCATGATGGCTGTCCAGGCTGCCGCCGAGGACGTCGGACATCTGCTGGAACACTTTCACCCGGATCTTGTACTCGCCAATGACAACGGGCCCAGCCAGATCGTCCTTTCTGGTCCATCAGAAATCATTCGTAAAGCAATCGAAGTCTGCGGACAGCAGGCTCTCAAGGCCCGCGCCCTGCCCGTCGCGACGGCATTTCATTCAAAGATCGTCGCTTCGGCAGTGAAGCCATTCGAAGCCGCGCTCACGAAACTCCGTCCACGCAAGCCAAGTTTGCCTGTTTACGCCAATGCCACGGCTGAACCGTACTCATGTACCGCCGCTCAGTTACCGGCGGAAATTGCGAGCCAGCTGGAATCCCCAGTCCGTTTCCGGGAACTGGTTGAGCAAATGTACAGTGACGGTGCGAGGATATTTATTGAAGTCGGTCCCGGGGCTATCGTCACAGGTCTCGTGGATGACGTTCTAGGTTCAAGGCCGCATACCGCTTATTCACTCGACAACAAGCGCGTAAATGGCGTGACCCAGTTTTTGTCAACGCTTGGTGCACTTTCCGTGTGCGGCGTGGCGATTGATTTTGCCAGCTTGTTTGATGAGCTGCCTGCCGAGCCGCCAAGACCGGCTCCGCCAAAACACGCGGTGATGATCTCAGGCGCAAATTACGGAAAGCCCTATCCGCCGCCGGAAGGCGCTTCGGGTCGCGCCGCCCCCAATCCTGAAACACCACTTTCGCCGATCACACCAAGGCCGGAAACGAAGCATCCCCAAGCCGCTCCGACCAAACCCAGATCCTCTCATTCCTTCTCTGCCCCAAGCCCTCAGGAACCAGCCATGCC
Organism: Hyphomonas jannaschiana VP2; assembly: GCF_000685215.1. Lineage (GTDB taxonomy): Bacteria > Pseudomonadota > Alphaproteobacteria > Caulobacterales > Hyphomonadaceae > Hyphomonas > Hyphomonas jannaschiana. The sequence continues at coordinate 105,088 of NZ_ARYJ01000007.1, read as the reverse complement.
GGATTCATCTTATTCCTCGTTCCCGTCCATTCCATCCTATGAGCCTTCAGGCTCTGCAGGCGAAACTCCGGCCGAACGCGTCATGATGGAAGTCTCGCGCCGCCATGCAGATTTCCTGAAAGTCGCCTCATCCGCCCACGCAGCTTATCTGAACACAGTTGCGCAAGTCATGGGTGGCGCAGGTGCCGTACAGAGCGAACCGGTCAAAGCACTGCCTGAGCCTTCTGCCAGCCATGCGCCGCAGCCTCGTCAGGTAGAACCCGCTACGGCGCCTGTTGCGCCCGCCCGACGTCCCGTTCCGACACCACCTGCAGAACGGGCGGTTGCTCCCGTTACGCCTCCAGTAACGACGCGGCCAGTCCCCACCACACCAAAGACAGAAGCAACACCGCATCAATCGCCAGAAGCCGTAAAAGCTGAACAGTTCGACGCTGTCAGTCTCGTGCGAACCATCATTGCAGACAAAACCGGTTATCCGGAAGACATGCTCGATGCCGATATGGACCTGGAAGGTGAACTGGGTGTCGACTCGATCAAACAGGTGGAGATCCTGTCGACGCTCCGTGAAGAAATTCCCGACCTGCCTGAGATCGATCCGGAGCGTCTCGTCGAGTTGCGAACCATTTCTGCAATCGCCGAGATGATCGCGGGCGCAGAAGGTGCGTCTACGTCTGCACCTGCGAGCAAATCCGCCCCTCAACTTGCGTCTGCGACGCCTCAGGCAACTCCGACTGCCGGCTTAGCAAGCACTGGCATCACCACTGATGTCGTCAGAGATCTGATTGCTGACAAAACAGGATACCCCAGCGATATGCTGGAAGACGACATGGACCTGGAAGGTGAACTTGGCGTTGACTCCATCAAGCAAGTGGAAATTCTTTCTGCTCTTCGTGAACAGCACCCCGACTTGCCGGAAGTCGATCCGGAAGTTCTCGTGGAACTGCGCACAATCAGAAAGATCGCTGATTTTTTTGCCTAAGGGGCGGAACGCAAGAAACGGCGATCCGTCCCTCTGGGACAGATAGAGGTAACACACCGTACACGAATTCCGTGCGCGTTCTGAGCTCCGTTCTAGTGGCATCATACGAAGCGATAGCCTCTCTTGAGAGCTTCGGTCCGGTCTCGATTACTAATGCGGCGCCTGAATACGCCAAAGCACTCCTGACAGAAATTGAGTCTTCAGGTGGCGCTGGCCGCATAATTGATGAGCCAGAAGGAAGCGGGACACTTATTCTAACTGAGGGGCTCTCACAGATAGAGCCGGCTGAACGGCACTATCGCGCGCTGAAAGCGGTTCTTGCCGTTCAAACAGGAGTAAAAACAATCCTGTTGAGCCGCACCTCTTCACCCGTTCTAGCGGAAATCGGAGGTGCGGCCGGAATGGTTCGATCTCTCAGGCAAGAGCGTCCGGACGCTGAGGCCTACTCCATATCCATCGCACAAGATACAAACCCAGGCTCCGTAGCGTCCAAAGTCATACAGGCGCTGTCTCTTCCCAATGGAGACTATTCGGTCCAACGTAACGGAATATATCAGGATGTTCTGGGTGAGGATCACTTGTCCCCTGCACCCCCCGAGCAACAGTCTGATTTCAAACCCATCTGGCTCGTCTCCGGCGGCGGCCGGGGGGTAACGGCAGACTGCACGGCAGAGCTCGCCAGACGAACGGGTGGCACATTTATTCTTCTTGGACGATCCGACGTCACCCCCTGGCCTGAATGGCTCCCGCTCGAAAGAGACTTGAAAACCCTTCGCGGATTGCTTGCGCGCAATAGCGGCCAGCCTGGAATGCCCAGAAAACCGATGGAGATAGACAAATATGCCCGTCGCCTTCTGGCGAGTTTGGAAATCTCCAACACGATCGCGTCCATTGAACAAGCGGGCGCCAAAGCCCGGTACATTCAGGCGGATATTGGCGATGCCAACCAACTACACACAGCCCTTCAAGACATCCAGAATGAACAGGGCCGGATAACCGGGCTCGTCCACGGCGCGGGTGTTCTGGCAGACGGAACGGCTGAATCTCTACGTCCGGAAGACTTCCAAAGGGTGTTTGGCCCAAAAGTCTCAGGACTGGAAAACATATTGGCATCATTGGATGTGAACTCATTATCTCATATCGCCCTGTTTTCATCCGCATCGGCCGTATTTGGAAATGAGGGACAGGCGAATTATGCGGCGGCCAATGAATGGCTCAACAATGTTGCCCTGCACTTGGCGGGCGAGCTACCGGCTACTCAGGTGAAAGCTTTCTGCTGGGGGCCATGGCAAGGCGGCATGGTCGACGAAGCACTGGCCCGCATGTTTGCCGAACGCGGGATCGGCCTCATCGGTAAAGCCGACGGGGCAAGAATATTTGCTGACCAGCTACTCCAATCCCCACATGACCAGATCCGTTTTGTGGTTGGCGACGATTGGGGCGAGTAATGAATTCATTCGAGCCTGTCGCCATCGTCGGACAGGGGTGCGTTCTGCCTGGCGCCAATACACCTGAAGAACTCACCCGTCTGATTATGGAAAATAGGGTCGTCTATGGCCCGGTCAGCCCTGAGGAGTTAGGCCTGCGCGGAAATGCAGCCAAGGGTCGCTCATATGTATCCGGGCGCATTTGCAGGTTCGATCAGATTTTCGACCCTGGACAGGCAAAGCTGAAATCCGTCAATCCAAATGAGCTGGACCCTGTCTGCAGCTGGCCGCTAAAAGCCACGCTCGACGCATGGGATAACGCTAGTCGTCCAAAAGTACGGCCGTCCGCACTCGGTGTTTTTGTCGCGAACCTCTCATACCCCTCTGCAGGTCATGTCGCGTTCGCTTCTCAGTTCTGGAAACACGAAGAAACGCCGCCAGCCCATTCTGTTCTCAATTCTGCGCTGCCCGCCAAGCTGATCGCGGAATCACTTCGTGCCACGGGCCCATGTCTTTCGCTGGACGCCGCCTGCGCATCGTCTCTGTACGCCATCGATATTGCCTGCAGAAAACTTGGTGCCCGGCAGATCGACTGTGCCGTCGTCGCCGGCGTTAACGCGGCAGACAACCTGATCCTCCATATCGGCTTTGAGGCGCTGAACGCGCTCAGCCCTACGGGGCAATCCCGCCCGTTCGTTAGAGGCGCGGACGGACTTGTACCCTCAGAAGGAGCCGCAGCCCTTGTGCTGAAGCGCCTGAAAGATGTGGAGGCCGGGGAAAAAGTCTACGGCGTAATCCGCGGCAGTGGCTTGTCCAATGACGGGCGGCGCAAAGGCCTGCTTGCCCCTGCGGCGGAAGGTCAGGCTAGTGCGATGCAAAAGGCCCTGCAAGACAGCGCAATAGATCCGCATTCTGTCCAATATATAGAGTGCCACGCGACAGGTACAGCAGTCGGCGATGGCGTTGAGATCTCGTCGGTCACATCCGTCTACAAAGACCTTGATCATCTGCTTCTAGGCTCTCTTAAAGCCAATACCGGCCATCTTATCACTGTTGCCGGCCTTGCCAGCGTGCTGAAGCTTACCGGAGCCATGAATGAGGAACGCATACCGCCTACGCCTCTGAGTGGTGAGCTGCTGGATTCAGTACAAAACAGCGCCATGGACGTTCCAACCGCCGCGCAGAACTGGAAAAATTCCGGAGAGCCGCGCCGAGCTGCCATCAGTAATTTTGGGTTTGGTGGGAACAATGCTCACCTCATTCTGGAAGAGCACCGAGCGGCCACGCGGAAGAGCCGCAGCCGGGTCATCAAGACGTCCCCTTCTCCGGAGATTGTCATCTGCGCCGCATCCGTGATGGCTGGCAGCGATTGCACCACAGACAATGTTCTCAGACGCCTGATGAACCATCCCATCAAAGCGCCGGAAAAGCTGGAGGAAATTGGTGCCAATGCGGTTTATGCCCGCTCACCGCCCAAAGACCTTGCTAAGGCAGAACCGCAGCAACTCGCCATTCTATCCTCTGTCTGCGAAGCCCTTGGTCGCATCAGTTCCCATGAGGCTGAAGAAACAGGCGTTTTTGCCGGTATGACCTGTGCGGCAGACTCTGCGCGCTGGGCATTGAGAGAACGCTCCAAAGCCAATCCGGCGCAGTCGCCAGACGAGGTTGCGCCCCAGCTTGATGCCGCCGCCGTCCTGGGCGCTATGGCCAATATGACGGCAAACAGAATTACGTTCGCGCGGGACATCCACGGGATGGGCTTCTCCGTTTCAGCTGGTCCCGCCAGCGCATTGGCAGCGCTCGACCTTGCGATGGATGCACTGACCACCAGACGTCTGTCTACCGCCATTGTGACCGTTGCGGATTTCGCGACTGAACCGGTTCGTGCTCGTGCGCTGGCTGAGCTGTTTTGCGTGGATCATCCCGCTGACGCGTCAGCCGCCCTTGTTCTTAAGCGGCGCGAGGATGCTGAAGCGGCTGGAGATCCGATCCTTGCCAGTATCAGCCCGGTCGACTGGAAGAGCAGAAAAGGCCGCCCGGAAACGGATCTATTCCGCAAGACCTACGGCCAGGCCCCTGATGCCGCACCTCTTGTGCAGATCGCGCTGGAGTGTCTGCTGAACGCTCACAGCCACAAGCTAATGGAGTCTGGCGCCGTTCCGGCACTCTCCCTGAAACGCAGAAAGCGACAGATGTCCGTCGCGGCTGATCTGGCGAATGCCGGTGCATCGGTTTCATTTACGCTTGAGCCACCTCAGGTCATGCCCGATCCACTCCGGCCGACGCCATTCATGTTTCACGCCGCCGCTGCCAGCCGGAGGAAACTTGCCGCTGCATTGAAAGCCGGCCGGGACGGTGGTCGGGGCGCCTGCCGGATTGCCCTAATCGCGCACGATGCGGACGACCTCGACAAGCTGCGCGCCTCCGCCGCGCAATCGCTCGCGGAAGGCCAGCCCCCTTCTGGAGAAGGCATCTACTTCGGTGAAGGAGAAGCTGCGGGTGAGCTGGCATTCATGTTTACCGGCTCTGCGGCCGTGTATCCGCGCATGGCAAGACGCTTGTTGATGGCATTTCCAGAGATCCGGAAAGCGCTCTCCAAATTGTCCCGGGCGGAGGAGATTGCCGCCCTGCTGTCTCGGTCGAACCTCACCGAATTCGAGCAATTGTGCGCCGGTACGCTGGTAAGTCAGGCACACTCGACCCTGTGGCTTGAGCTGCTGAAGGTGAAGCCTGACGCCGCGATCGGCCTCTCATTGGGAGAGTCCAACGCACTGTTTTCATTTGGATACTGGAAAGACCCCGGCGCGCTGCTGGATGAAATCTCCAAAGCCGCGATGTATGAGCGGCATATCGGCGGCGAGTTCGAAACCGCGAAACAGGCCTGGGGCCCGAATGTCCCGTCAGACTGGACCAACTGGCGACTGCAGGCGCCAGTCGATCAGATCAAACAAGCGCTCGTACGGCACCCCGGCGTTGAGATCACCATCATCTACACAGATGACGACTGCATGATCGGTGGCCCCGCAGACGCCTGCAAGCAGCTTTGTGATGAATTCGGCAAACAGGCCGGCGTAAAGATGAACCAGCACCTGATCGTGCATGCCAGAGCCATGCGGCCATTTGCCGATACGTGGCGGCGGCTGCACACGCGGGAGGTGCACCGGGGCTCTGGTGTGCGGCTCTATGCCAATGCCATACACGCTGCTTACGAGCCTGAGACGGATCGGGTCGCGGATATGCTGACGCGGCAGGCAGTGGATACGGTCGACTTCCCAAAGACAGTCCGTCAGGCCTGGAAGGATGGCGTGCGGACCTTCCTGGAGCTCGGCCCGCGGGACACCTTAACCTCGAGTCTCTCCAAGACACTGAAAGATAAGCCTTTTAAGGCTATTGCGACAGACCGGATCGAAGCATCCGATCTCGGCCAGATCGCCCACGCCGCGGCCTTTCTCTACGCCGATGGCCGCGAAATTGACCTGAAGCCACTGCTTGAAACCCTCGCTGCAGCCAGGAAAAACGAGACCGTTCCGCGCCGCAAATGGAACGTCACCAGACCGGTACCTTACCCCATGCCCAAGATCGCCGAAGCCCCGCCAGAGCCTGTCCAGAACGTTCTTCCTCATGCGCCCAGGCTGCGCATACCGGACTATGCCATGACTATAGCGGACCAGGTCATGATCCCGGCCGCACCGGGGAAAGCCTCCGAACCGCACAAATGTCTCGAACCGCCGCGCAAAGTGACGAGCGGTACGACGCCGCTCAAGCCACGTTCGCCCAGCGGCCCGGTGCGCGACCGAAAGGCGATTGAGGCGTCGACCCGTGGCAAGATGTCGGAATTCTTCGGGCCGGATTTTTCCGCCCAGGACGGTTTCGAGCGGCAGGTCCGGCTGCCCGCTCCCCCGCTGCTGCTCGTCGACCGGATCACCGGAATCGATGCGGCACCCCGGGAAGACGCCGCCGGGACCATCTGGACCGAAACCGACCTCTCCGGGCACAAAGACTTTGTCCATGATGGACGCGTGCGCCCCGGGCCGCTGATCGAATGCGGCCAGGCAGACCTGACCCTGATTGGCTGGATGGGCGCTGACCTGCAAAACAGGGATGAGCGTGTCTACCGCCTGCTCGGGTGCGAAATCACCTTCCACGAGGGCGGCCTCCCTTCCGAGGAAGACACGCTGAAATTCCAGATCGAAATCACCGGCCACGCCGAGCTTGCCGGGGTCCGGATGTTTTTCTTCCAGTATGACTGTTACGCAGCCAGCCGGCTCGCCTTCTCGGTGCGCAATGGGCAAGCAGGCTTTTTCACGGATGAAGAACTCGCCAACAGCAAAGGCGTGATCTGGGACGCAACCAGGGACGCGCCCCCGACCGCCACGCCGGTCGAATTTACCCCACAGCGCGTCAGCCAGAAACGTAAATTCTCGGCTGCAGATGTCAGCGCGTTCCGCGAGGGCGACGCCTTTGCCTGTTTCGGCAAAGGCTTCGAGCTTTGCGCGGCCCATTCCAATCCCCCTCATATTCCTGACGGAAAACTTGCCCTATTCGACGAGGTGATCGCCTTCGATCCACAGGGCGGGCCCTGGAAACGGGGTTACCTCCGCGCGCGGGCAGCAACGCCTGCAAACAGCTGGTTCTATGACGGCCACTTCCACAAAGATCCCTGCATGCCCGGCACACTGATGGCGGAAGCAGCAGTTCAGACTCTGGAGTTCTATGCGGCGGCTGTGGGCCTTACGGTTGAACGGGATGGATATGTGTTTGAACCCATTCCGGGACACACGGCGAAGTTCGTTTGCCGGGGACAGGTTATTCCGGACAAGGATCATGATGTAACGTATGAAGTCTTCATCGATGAAATCATCGATGGTGAGACACCGGAAATATACGCCTCCCTTCTGGCGCGCTGCGATGGGCACAAGGTCTTCCACTGCCCGCGGTTCGGCATCCGCATGCGCCGCAACTGGCCGGCTCCGCGGGTCGACGCCAAGCCGCTCCTGATCGGCCCAGAGCGGGAAAGCCGTGGCGACCAGGCCGCCTTGCTGGACTGTGCAAACGGCGCCCCCTCCGCAGCCTTCGGTGACATGTACCGCCGCTACGACGATCAGGGCAACGTACCGCGCCTGCCCCAGCCGCCTTACCATTTCATCTCGCGGGTGACGTCCGTCACCACACGCCCGGCCGAAGAAACGCTCGGCGCGACGATGACCGCGGAATACGACATACCGGCAGATGCCTGGTATTTCGACGACAACGTCAATGGCACAATGCCGTTTGCTGTTCTGTGCGAGATTGCGCTTCAGCCATGCGGCTGGCTCGCCAGCCATTCCGGCTTTGCGCTTGTTGGCACCCTGCGGTTCCGCAACCTCGAGGGCGATGGTTTCCTGCATATGGAAGTGGGCCGTCATGACGGTATGCTGAAGGTCCGCAGCACCCTGACGAATATCGCCAAGGTCGGTCCGATGACCCTTGTGTCGTTTGATGTGGACGTGGTCACGGGTGATGGCCGCAAGGTTCTGGACCTGAAGACGCAATTTGGCTTCTTCCCGCCTGCCTCGCTTGTGCGGCAGGCGGGCCTTCCGGCCAAACCTCACTTCACATCGGCATTCGATCTGCGACCGGCACCGGTCCAGATCGACATGGAGGAGCCGCGCGCTTCCGGCCGGATGAAAATGATCGACGAGGTTGATTTCTGCGACCCGAATGGCGGCGAAGCGGGCCTTGGCCTGATCCGCGCGCAACAACATGTCGATCCGTATGCGTGGTACTTCAAGGCGCACTTCTATCAGGATCCTGTCCAGCCCGGATCCCTGGGGCTCGATGCGCTGGTCCAGGCGCTGACGCAGCTCGTCTGGAAGAAGGGCCTGCAGAAAGGCATGACCCATCCGCACCTCACCACGTTGGCACCGAATGCCCCCATGAAGTGGAGCTATCGTGGCCAGGTCACGCCGGAGCGCAAAACAGTCACCAGCGTGATGGAAATCCTGAGCATCGATGACCGGGAAGACGATATTCTGATCACCGCCCGGGGCAGCCTCTGGCGGGATGGGCTACGCGTCTACGAGGTCGGACCGATGTGTGTTTCTCTGAAGGATCTTGGCTAGACGGATGTGGCACGGCTGAGAACCAGATCGCCGATCTGGAAACGCTCCACCCGCAGGCTCAGGCCATCGTGCTCAAGACTGAACCGGTCCTGCTGACCTGAGATAAACGCCTGAGGCAGGCGAAGTCTTGGTGCACCGCCCTTCAGCCCCGTTCCGGCCGCCTTCAGGATCGCCTCCTTGGCGGCCCAGCAGCAGAAGAAAGCGGCGAGTCCCCCTGCGCCCTCGACAGCGTTGCGCACCTCTCTGGCTTCATCCTCAGACGAAAGCATGGGAAGCATGGCATGCCAGCCAATTGGACGGATTGTTTCAACATCCACCCCGACATGCCGCGACCGCACGAGGGCCAGGGCATTAGCCGCCCCGCTGTCTGAAAAGCTGACCGAGACATCCGGAAAGTCTGGCAGGAAGGGCCTTCCGGCCTGATTGTGGGCGATGACAATGTCAGTGGCAGGCGCCCCCAAAAGGCTGGACAGGAGCTCGCGGCGGCGGCTCAGGCTATGGCCAAGCCGCGCCCGCTTTTCGGGCGACATCAGGCGTGTAATGCGGGCTTTCTCATTAGCCGAGAGCACGGCCTCGTTCACAGGCCCCGATGCGGAATGCCAGAACCACGCCCCCTCCGCGCCGCGCTCCGGGGGACCACATTCAGGGAAGGGTTTGAAATCCTGCAACATCGTCCGCAGCCTTTTAGACCCGCGCATTTCCGGACGCCAGCTCAGACATCAAAACAGACCGGCCAGAAAAGTGGCGGAGAGGAAGGACTGAAAATTGCCGACAGCAGATATTTGGAGTGTTTCACACGGCACTTTCTCAAGGTGAATTTTCAATTCAAAGCGAGACACGTGGTGTGATTAAAAGCGTGCACTCAGCCGCAGGAAATACTGCCCGCCATCCGTGTCATAAGGGGCATTGCGGGAATAGATCAGCCCCTTGCTGACCTCCAGGACAGCTTCATCCGGATATTGGTTGAAAAGGTTTTCCGCACCGAAGCTCAGCGTCGTCTTGTCGTCCAGTTCGATTGATACACTCGCATCAATGAAAACTTCTGCACCAAACTCCTGAATAAAATCAGCATCCTGATTGGTGTAATCTACCCAGGGACCAATCCACCTGAGTTTCGTATGGAACGACCAGGGCCCTCGTCTGAAGCCCGCGGACGCATGGGTCGAGAAACGGGGATAGAGCCGTTCGAACCGGTCGACCCGGGACGGATTGTCTACGAAGTCGGAATTCAGCACGTCGGTATTGTTGTAATTGAACGACAGGCCGAGGGCGAGATCCCCGCCCACAAGCCGCCGGTCATAGTCCAGCACAAGATCAATCCCGGACGTTCGTGTCACGAAGCTGTTCTGGTAGAAGCCGACCTCCGTGATGCTTTCTCCGCCCGGCACGCCCAATGCCGCCAGGCGCATACGTTCAACCGGGTCCAGCGTGTAGTTTTCCGATGTAAAGATCCGGTCACGGACCTCCGTTCTATAGACATCAGCGCTCGCCACCAGGCCGTTCATGGGCCGGAAGACCAGCCCGGTGGAGAGATTGATGGAGGTTTCGGGCTTCAATGGCGCGATGTCGACATCCGGCCGTTCGCTCAAAATGTCCGCCACCGGACCTGTCGGGCTGAAGCGACCATTGGTGTAAACATCCAGTGTATCAGGCGCGACGCCTTGCGATGTCCGCTCCGAGAAAAGTTGCGCTGGTGTCGGAGCCTTGAAGCCGGTCGAGACCGTGGCGCGGACGGCAAGGCCTGCGAGCAAATCCCGGCGATAGGACAGCTTGCCATTCAGGCGGCTGCCGAACGTGTCGAACTCCTCGAACCGCAGGGCAACACCAAGCTGGCTATTGTCACCTGGACGCGCCTCAACATCCGCATAGGCGGCCCAGTTGGTCTGGTCGTATGTCTTCGCCTGATCCTGCGTATAGCCCGGAAACCCGTTCGAACCGGACGTCAGGCCATCCACCGCGCCGGGGCCGATTTCATAGGAGGCCGGATCACCCGCCGCGATGGCGTAGCGTTCCAGCCTGTGTTCCAGGCCGAAGGCAAGATCGATTGGCCGGGCAAAAGACGGCGGCGCAGGGAGCCGGGTCCGGAAATCCGCATTCAGATTGAATTCCTGCTGGCGCAGGCCGCCGGCGTCGAACTGTGTCGGGCTGTCCGGCCCCATGGAAGCGTTGATCGTGTCATAGAGAAAATAGTCGATCCGGTTCTCGCCAAACCCGGCACTGAAATCATAAGTCAGGCCGCCCGCCGAGACGCCTTTCAGGCCGAGTGTTGCGGAGACATCGCGCTCTTCCTGCCCGAATTGCGGGGTGAACCCATTGGGATAGATGTCGATCAGCGACCAGTCGCCGAAGGCCGCGCTGGCTGCATAGACACTGGGTGTGGCCGGACTTCGCCAGTTGAAGTCGCTCACGCCCTGCCCCCGGCTCGCATTGATTAGGGTGTAGAGCTGGCCGATCCCGACGTCCCGGTCTGCAATCAGGAGCGCGCGGACATCCTCCCGTTCCGGCTGCCCCCATTTCTGGACCGGATCGGCGATGTCCGCCTCCGGATGTTCTTCCAGATACTGCAGGGCGTCGAGGCGCTGACGGGCGCGCGATGTCGGCGCGGCATCGCTGTAATCGAGGCTGAGCCGGAAACCGCCCGCGCCTCCCCGCGCGCCGCCGCCCAGGCCGAGGCGCTTCTGGATACCGTCCCCTTCATAGTACTGGCTGTATTGCGCGAAGCCCTCTGCCAGTGCGTCATCGCGGGTGATAATGTTGAGCACACCGGCAATCGCATCGGATCCATATTGCGCCGATGCCCCGTCTCGCAGGATCTCAACACGCTGGATGGCATTGGTGGGGATCTTCGACAGGTCCGGCGACTGGGACCCGCCTGTGTTCAGCATAGCGGAACGGTGGCGCCGCTTGCCATTGACCAGGATCAGCGTGTGATCCGCAGACAGGTTCCGCAGGCTGTAGGGCCGCACGAACACGGCGCCATCGCTGAGCGGCCGGCGCTGGACGAAAAAACCGGGCAGATTGTCTGCCAGCACATCCGAAAAATCATCCGACACAGGCGCTGCGAGGTCAGTCTGGTCCAGTACGTCGACCGGCGACAGGCTTTCCCAGGCCTGCAAGCCGGCCCGGGAACCAGTCACAATGATCGTGTCATAGGTTCGCGGCAGGTCGATGGCTGGTGGAGGCAACGGGACGGGACGGATCGCCGGCGGGCGATGAGCCGAAGATTCAGGCGCGGCCCTTTCGGGCTGCTGGCGCCGGATGATCCAGACCCCATTCCTGTCCCGGCTGACGCTCAGGGATGTACCGGACAACAAGGCCGCCAGCGCCTCGTCGACTTCCATTTGACCGGACAGAGGTTTCGCGCTCAGCCCGGCCAGGTCCGACGCTTCCGCAATGATGACGGTATCGGTTTGCTCTGCCAGCAGGTTGATGGCGTCTGCCAGCGGCATGTCCGGCAGGCGCAGGGAATGAGTCTGCGCAACTGCCGGGAGCACCGCGGCCACACAGGTCAGCAGGAACAGGCAGGCCGATCGCATTGGTCCCTCGGGGAGGCCCTCGCATTCCGCGTTGGAGTCACCCCTAAGAAGCCGATCCCGATGACAGGCAGATGACAATAGCCGCCCGCAACGGCCATTCCTCAGCCAGTGAAACTCAAATGCCGCAGTCTGGCCCTGTGCCGGACATCAGGTTTCCGCCAAAAGCGAACGGAGTGCCCGCACAAGCTGCAAACACTGGTCTGGCGTGTTGTAGAGCGTCGGCGTCACGCGAACGCAGGCGCCTTTGGCGACGCCGTCGCGGTGCACGGCGAAGATGCCGTGTTTCTCCACAAGCGCGTTCACGATGGCCTTGTTGTCGTCGACGCTCGTCCTGCCCTTGAAGCGGAAGGATGTGATCGCGGCATGCAGGCGCGGGTCTGACGGTGTCAGGATCTCGATCCCATCGTCGCCGCGCATTTCCTCTGCCCAGAGGTCGCGCAGGTAAGCCACGCGGGCAGCCTTGCGCGCCGGTCCGACGAGTTCATGGAAATCGAGCGCATCCTTCAACGTCAGGAAGGTCGCGAAATTCGTCGTGCCCGTATGGATGCGATGGTAGATCGTGCCGACGCCCTCCGGCCGTTCGGACATGTCCGGCGAAATGTCGGCCAGCCGATCCTGCCGGATATAGATGAGGCCTGCCCCGATTGGTGCGCCGATCCATTTATGCAGATTGAAGCCGACAAAGTCCGCGCCGAGGTCTTCCATGCGGAAATCGGTCTGACCCCAGGAATGGGCTGCATCAACGATGCAATCCACATCAAAGCCGCGCGCCATTTCGACGATTTCGCGCACAGGGATCATCAGGCCGGTGCGGTGGCTGATATGGGTCAGCAGCAGGAGGCGCACTTTCGGGTTCGCTTCCAATGCCCGCCGGTATGTGTCTATCAGGCCATCAAAGGTCACCGGTTCCGGGATGTCGATGCGGACAACCGAGGCACCTTCCCGTTCGGCCTTGGTGTCCATCGCTGTCTGGATCGAGTCGTAATCGAGGTCGGCATACATCACGGCATCGCCGGGCTTCAGGCGGTTGTAGCCGCCGACCAGCGCCTGAAGAGATTCGGTAGCGTTTCGGGTGAAGACGATTTCGTCAGCACCGGCGCCGAGGAAGGCCGCGATGCGCGCATGGATCGGCTGGATCTCCGCATAATAGTCCCGGCGTGCATACCAGGAATTGTTGCGGTTTACTTTTTCAGTGTTCCGGACGAAGGCCTCCAGGACGGGCTTCGCCATAAGGCCCCAATAGCCATTCTCGAAATTCACGACATCCGGCGTGACATCGTATTGCGCCACAATTGGACGCCAGAAGGCTTCGTCGCTCGCGATGTCCTGCACTGTCCGCTCCCCTGCAGAGGCCGGCACCGGCGCAGCGGTACAGGCGGTTTCTGTCGTAAAGGACGCCGCTGCAACAGCGGCGCCCTTCATGACCAGTCGTCTGGTTATGTTCATGTCCCTTCCCGAGATCAGAAGCTGAGATCGAGGCGGACGTAATACTGGCCGCCGTCGGTATCATAAGGAGCATTCCGGGAATAGATCAGCCCCCGGCTTGCCTGATAGGTCGCTTCGTCCGGATATTGGTCGAAAACATTCTCAGCCCCGACACGAACTGACAGATTATCGTTCACCTGATAGGTCGCGCCGAGATCGAACAGCACCATTGCGCCGAAATCCTGGAAGATGTCGCCGGTGGAGTTGCCAGAATAGTCACGCCATTCGCCATAGTAGCGCATCCGGCCGAACATATCCCACTTGCCGAGGGTGTAGTTCGCCTGAAGGTTTGCGGTGTGTTCCGGGATTCCCTTCTCAAACCGGTCAGCCGAAGTGGTATTTGCCGCGAAATCGCCGCCAGTCACATCAGTTTTGTTGTAGTTGTAGGCGCCGGTGAGGTTCACTTCACCTGGACCGAAGGCGAAATTGTAGGCCATGACAAGATCGAGGCCTTTGGTGCGCGTATCGAAGTCATTCTGGAAGAAGTTGACCCGCGTGATGCTTTCCGCACCCGCAACGCCCAGCGCCGCAAACTGCGCCCTCTCGGCATCGGTCACCGCAAAAGTGGCCGAGGTGCTGAGCCGGTTGGTGACATCGATCTGGTAGACATCCAGCGTCGCTGTCAGACCGAAATGGGTGTTCCAGGCAAGGCCGGCCGTGATGTTGTCGGACTCTTCCGGCTCAAGCGCACGGATGTTGACGCCATCGCGCTGGCTGATCACTTCGGCGACTGCGCCCTGCGGGCTGAAACGTCCGCTGGTGAAGATGTTCAGCGTTGTCGTGTCGAGGCCCTGGGACGTCCGTTCCGAGAAGAGCTGGCCCGGTGTCGGTGCGCGGAAGCCGGTGGAGGCCGTTGCACGAAGGGCAAGGCCCGGTGTCAGCTCGAAACGGGTCGAAACCTTACCCGTCGTGCTGCTGCCGAATTCGGAATAGTCCTCGTAACGGACGGCGCCGCCAACGGTCCAGCGATCCGTGACCGGAGCTTCGAGATCCACATACGCAGCGTAGCTGGTCTGATCCGAAGAACCGGACTGGTCGGGCGAGAAGCCAGGGAAGCCGTTGGACCCGGACGGGAAACCTTCTGCAGCCAGCGGACCGACGGCATAGGAGGCGTATTCACCCTGGCCGATTTCGTACTCTTCGTTGCGGCGCTCCGCGCCGAAGGCGAAGGTCAGATCGTCTGCCAGGAAATCGAGGCTGGCCAGGTAAACGAAGTCGGCGTTGAGGTTGAGCTCCGTCTGGGTCAGCGTACCGATATTGAAGGAGGTCGGGCTGGCCGAACCGAGCGATGCGTTGATCGAGTCATACATGAAGTATTCGATCTGGTTCCGGCCGTAGCTGGCACTGAGATCATAGGAGAACTTCCCATCGTCAGCGCTGCGCAGACCACCGGTCAGCGAGAAGTCGTTATCATCCTGGCCGAAGCGCGGCGTGAAGCCGGCCGGATAGATTTCGGAAAGATCGTAGTCTGGGTCGATCGTGCTGTCGCCGAACGCGCTGGTCGACAGAGGGTTACGCCAGTTGAAGTCCGTCACACCGGTGCCGAAACCGTAGGTGCTGAAAACATAGGCTTCCGAATTCGCAAAATCGTAAGCGCCGTTCAGGGCGAAGCGGTAGGCCTGGCGTTCCGGCTGACCCCAATGCTGGACAGGGTTCGGCACGTTGAGGTCCGGAAAGGCTTCCTGCAGAGCGATGGCGTCGGCGCGCTGGCGCGACCGGGAGGTCGGCTGCGCGTCGGTATATTCGCCGGACAGGTTCAGAAACCCATTGTCGAACTGAAACCCTTGCTGGGCGCCGATACGGTATTGCTCGCCGTCGCCTTCATAATACTGGCCGGCCTGTGCGAAGGCATTCGTGCCGGCTTCGTCGTCGAGGATGATGTTGATCACACCGGCGATTGCGTCGGACCCGTATTGAGCCGATGCGCCATCGCGCAGCACTTCGATCTGCTTGATGGCGTAGGACGGGATCTGGGCAAGGTCTGGCGCTTGTGCGCCGTTGGAACCGAGCAGCGCGGAGCGATGCATACGCTTGCCGTTGATCAGGACAAGTGTGTGGTCCGCTGAAAGCGACCGCAGGCTGGCCGGGCGAACGAAGACCTGACCGTCCGCCATCGGAAGGCGTTTCACATTGAAGGACGGAACGAGCTGGGACAGCGTGTCCATGACTTCATCGGACGCCGTCAGGTCGATGGCTTTTTCGGAGATGACGTCAACCGGTGCAAGGCTGTCGAAAGCCGTGCGAGGCGCGCCGCGTGTGCCGGTGATGATGACGGTTTCCTGGACGCTGGTATCGTCCTGCTCATTTGCGGTCTGGGCGAGCGCGGCATTACTGAAGCACAGGGCGGCGCCCGATGCTGTCAGGACGAGCGCCTTGCGCAGGCTGATCGAAGTTTTCATGACTTTCCCCTCATGGTGAACCGTGCGGGGTGAAACCTCACACCCGCCGCCACGCGCCTGCGTGGTCAGGGGGAAGACAGATCAGTTGGCGGGACGTTTCAGCGATTTTGCGAACTTCATAAAAGGTTCATCGCGAACGCGGTCAGAGTCCTTCCGAAATCACGATTTCCGTATCGTCTTCGCGCACATCGATCGGATAGGCCGTGTCCAGACCCGCCAGCACCTGGCCTATCTGCTGGATGGAGAAAGACAGGGTGAGGCGCAGGTCCGCCGGCGCTCCGGGTGCGAGCCTGACCGGCCGGTCGCTGTACTGGTTCATGTCCGCAACGATGTCTCGGAGCGGCGCGTCGACGAAGGACAAGCGTCCAGACCGCCAGGACAATTCCTTCTCGGTATCGAAAGGTTCGACCGGGCCGAGACGCAGCGCCGCCGTTGACACGATCCGGTCTCCGGCATGCAGGTCCCGCGCAGCGGCGTCCGCCATCACGCGGACATGCCCGCTGTCGACAGATACCGACACCTGCCCCGTCCGCTTCTTGATGTCGAACCGGGTGCCGAGCACCCGGACCTGCACACTGCCGGTATCGACGGTCAAAGGCCGGCTTTCGTCGCGCGCAATATCGAAATAGGCATTGCCGTCGACCAGTTGTAGGGCCCGCGTCCGGGCTGTGAATTTGCCGCGGACATGGCTAGCGCCGCCAAGTGTGAGTTTGCTTCCGTCAGACAGAGTGAAGGTTCTGATCTCCCCGCGCGCGGTGGCTAGCAGGATGTCTTCGGGCGGAGCGGGTTGAAAGGACATCAGGCCGATCCCCACTGCGCAGGCCAGACCTGCCGCAAGCCCACCGCCCAGGAGCAGGCGGCGTGACATTGTCCGGCGCGGCTGCAAAGTTTTGATATTGTTATGATCTGTCAGAATGTTCTCGACGTCATCGACATCGGCAATCGCATCCCACAGCTGCCCGGCGCGCTCGAACGCGGCGCCATGGTCAGGAGATGCGGCGAGCCACACGGCAAAGGCCCGCTCTTTTTCCGGCGTGTTTTCCCCGGATGCAAAATACAGCACCCAGGCACGCGCTTCTGCGTCCAATGCCTTTGCAGATTCGGATTTCACGGGCGGAACCGGCGTCGCGGGCCTCTTCATTTCGCAGCCCTATCCGTCCAGCCCGGCCTGAAGCAGAGCCATGACACTGCTGAGCTGGCGGGAAATATCCGCTTCACTCCAGCCAGTATCCCTTTTGATCTCGGCATAGGTCTGTCCCCTGAACCTGCTTCGCAAAAGGATCTCTTTCTGCTTTGGCGACAGCTGCTGCATTGCGCGCGCGACCCGCTCAAGATCCTGCTTTCCCATTAAGACAGTTTCGGGCGAGATTTCTTCCACATCAGGGGAAAAATTTCCGTCCATCTGGCTTTTGACGAAGTTTCGCCCACGCCGGAGCTTGTCGTTCGAATTGAGGCCCAGATTGATAGCGGTCCGGAACAGAAAGGCTCGTGGGGAGCGGATCCGGGCAAGATCCGGCAGACCGGCGAGTTTCGAAAACGCTGCCTGCGCCACATCTTCCGGTTCGGGCGGGCCTGCCCCATGTATTTTCCTCAGCCGACCAACCAGTTCGCCATAGTGCTGGCGGAAAAGATGACTCAGAAATCGCGCACGATCCGCCTCATCGGCCTGATTGCCATCCGGCACAGGCACATCCGCCGCATCGGCAAATGTGCCAAGCGGAATAACGTCGTCCGGACAGGATGGCTTCGCCTGCATGTTGCGCCTTCAGGTCTCTGCCTGCGCTCTTGAAGAAGAAGCGCGACGGATTCATGAAAGGCATTTGAAACAACTGTAACATCATCATCCGGAACCTTCGGCCAAGGCTACCGCTGCAAAAGCAAACGCCCTGTGTCCTGAAGCAAGGCGGCAGGACGGGCTCGCAAGTGCCGTCCTACCTTTTGGGCTTGCCGCGTCCTACACGACTTCCTTGAGACACGCTTTGCTTTGTTTTTGTGTATTTTTCCAAAATTAAATGGGCTGGCGGAGAGGAAGGGATTCGAACCCTCGATACGCGTTAACGTATACGCCCTTAGCAGGGGCGCGCCTTCAGCCACTCGGCCACCTCTCCAGCGCGGACTGCCGGTCTATTGAATGGCGGCTCCAATCGCAAGCCCTCTTCGCTAGTGCGGCTGCGGTTGTTGGGGTTTTGCGCCTTTGGCGTGGCTCTGGAAATGCCATTGCCTGTATCCAGCCCCCCTGCCTGTGATAGTTACGTATTTCTGATAGTCCAAAGCCCGCTAGGGAAAACCGATGACCGAATATTTCAAACCCGTCCCGTTCCCGCTGTGGAAGGAAGACAAGCTTGCCTTCGCTGATGCGCTCGGCAGGTCGTTTCGTGAAACCGGATTTGCTGTCATTTCCGAACACCCGATATCCCAGTCCGTGATCGATGCGAACCTGAAGGCAACGAAGGATTTCTTCGCTCTGCCTGACGAGGTGAAGCTCAGATATGATGGGCGCGAAGGCGGCGGCCAGCGGGGTTACACAGCTTTCGGCGTGGAGAACGCCAAGGGAAAGGCGGAAGCGGACCAGAAGGAATTCTGGCATACCGGACGGGCCCTGCCTGCAGATTCGCCATACCGCGCGAGCATGGCAGATACGCCGTCTGTTCCGGAAGTCCCGGATTTTGATGCCGCGACACGGGGACTGTATGACGCTCTGGACGGGTTTGGGCGCCAGCTTCTCCGTGCCGTTGCCCTTCACTTGAAGCTGGAAGAGACATGGTTCGACAACAAGGTGGACGTCGGCAACTCCATCCTGCGCCTGCTTCACTACCCACCGCAGACGAACCCGCCGCCGGAGGGCTCCGTGCGGGCCGGCGCGCACGAGGACATCAATGTCATCACGCTGCTGCTGGGCGCCGAAGAGGCTGGTCTGGAAGTGAAGCACCGCTCCGGGAAATGGCTCGCGGTGAGCCCGCCACCCAACGCCCTTGTGATCAATTGCGGGGATATGCTCCAGAGGCTGACCGGCGGCGTGCTGCCATCGACCACGCACCGGGTCGTGAACCCTTCGCCGGAACGCGCCAGATTCCCGCGCTATTCCACGCCTTTCTTCCTGCACTTTAATCAGGATGTGATGATCGAGGCGCTGCCGAGCTGTATCGCGGAAGGTGGCAAGGCCGAACCGCCCATCACGGCGCAGGACTATCTGATGGAACGCCTGCGCGAGATTGGTCTGGTGAAAGCCTGATCTGAACTCAGATCAGGCCCGCCAACGGAGAGCTCGGGTCAGCATACATCTTCTTGGGCATCCGGCCGGCGAGGTAGGCTTCGCGACCGGCGATAACGGCGTGCTTCATCGCCGATGCCATGAGGATCGGGTCCTTGGCCGCGGCGATGGCCGTGTTCATCAGCACGCCGTCGCAGCCGAGTTCCATTGCGATCGCAGCGTCTGATGCCGTTCCCACTCCCGCATCGACGATCACCGGCACACGGCTTTGCTCCACGATGAGGCGGATGTTGACCGGGTTCATGATGCCCAGGCCTGAGCCAATCAGGGAGCCGAGCGGCATGATTGCGCAGCAGCCAGCCTCTTCGAGCATCTTTGCGTATACCGGATCATCAGAGCAGTAGACCATGACTTCAAAGCCATCAGCGATGAGCGCCTCAGCAGCTTTGAGCGTCTCCGGCATGTTCGGGTAAAGCGTCTTCTGGTCCGCCAGGACTTCCAGTTTGACGAGGTTCCAGCCACCCGCTTCCCGGGCGAGCCGCAAGGTGCGCACAGCCTCATCCGCTGTGAAGCACCCGGCCGTATTCGGCAGGTAGGTGAACTCATCCGGCTTCACGAAGTCTGTCAGCCGCTCCTCATCCGGATTGGACAGGTTCACGCGCCGGAGCGCGACGGTGACGATCTCGGCCCCGGCCGCGCGGGCGGCATCTGCATTCTGCTGATAGGATGCATATTTCCCGGTCCCCACGATCAGACGCGAGGCATAGGACTTACCGGCAATAATCAGGGGGTCGTTCACGAGAGACTTCCAATTCTTCTAAGGCCAACTTGGTACAGGAGAGGCAGATCAACCGCCACCAACGAACTGCACCACTTCAATCCGGTCGCCGTCCTCAAGAATTGTGGACGCGTGTTCGGATTTCGGCACGATTTCCAGGTTCCGTTCGATCGCCACGCCGCGGGAATCGCGCCCCTCCGCGCCTGAGATCAGCGCCACAAGCATGGCGACGGTTGTACCGGGCTGTATTTCGCGGGTTTCCCCGTTCAGCGTAATTGTCATCCGCTGTAACTCCATGCGTCAGCAGGCCTTGCCTTGCCCGGCGTTACAGCGCAAGACAACACCCTATGGTGAAGCCGATATATGTCCTCGGAGGCCCGAACCTCAACCTGCTGGGAACGCGGGAGCCGGACATTTATGGCCGGGACACGCTTGATGATATTCATGCGCGTCTGAAGGCACAGGCAGGAGACACGCCAATCGAGGCCCGCCAGACCAATTCCGAGGGTGAACTGGTGACGTGGGTCCAGGAAGCTTCGAAGGAAGCATCCGCCGTGATTCTCAATGCCGGTGCCTACACACATACATCCGTCGCCCTTCACGACGCTCTGCGCGCCTGCGCTGTGCCGGTTGTTGAAGTGCACCTTTCAAACCCTGCCGCCCGGGAGGCCTTCCGGCAGGTGAATTATGTCGCGCCAGCGGTGAACGCATCGATTGCGGGCCTTGGCGCCTATGGTTATGAGCTTGCCCTGATGGCCGCGCTAAAGCTGTCAGGAAAATAAGGGACGATAGATCCATGAGCACTGGCAAGAACAAGCTGGATACCGGACTCGTCCGGGAACTCGCCGCCATCCTTCGTGAGGCGGACCTCGGAGAAATTGAAGTCGAACACGAAGGCCTTCGGGTCCGTGTCAGCAAACCGACCCCGCCGGTTGTGCAGGCTGCAGTGGCCGCACCTGCCCCCGTTGCAGCTGCGCCTGCCCCGGCAGCAGCAGCTGCCGCACCGGCCGCCGCCGAAGCTGCGCCAACGACGCCAGACAATGCCATCAAATCGCCGATGGTCGGCACCGCTTATCTCTCGCCGGAGCCTGGCGCCAAAGCATTCGTGTCGGTTGGCGACAAGGTGAAGAAGGGCGACACGCTGATGCTTGTCGAGGCCATGAAAACCTTCAACCCGGTCGAAGCGGACCGTGCAGGCACGGTCAAGGCCATCTATGTCACCGATTCCCAGCCAGTCGAATTTGGCGAGCCGCTCATTCTGATCGAATAGCATGACCGAACAACGCACCATCCAGAAGGTCCTCATCGCGAACCGCGGTGAGATCGCGCTACGCATCCACCGCGCTTGCAAGGAAATGGGCCTGCAGACCGTCGTCGTGCACTCAGAGGCCGACCGGGATGCCATGGCCGTCAGGCTTGCAGACGAAAGCGTCTGCATCGGCCCGGCACCCTCCTCGCAGAGCTACCTCAAGAAATCCCAGATCCTGGCTGCAGCTGAGATCACCGGAGCGGATGCGATCCACCCGGGCTATGGCTTCCTCTCCGAGAACGCCCAGTTCGCGGAAATGGTCGAAGCCCACGGCCTCGCCTTTATCGGCCCGACGGCTGAACATATCCGGATCATGGGCGACAAGATCGCGGCCAAACAGGCCATGATCGATGCTGGCGTCCCTTGCGTGCCCGGATCGGACGGCGCGGTCACATCGATTTCGGACGCCAAGAAGGCTGCCAAGAAAATCGGGTTCCCGGTTCTGGTGAAAGCATCAGCCGGCGGCGGTGGCCGCGGCATGAAGCTGGCGAAGACCGAAGCCGACCTCGAAAATGCTGTCCGCACCGCAAAGACCGAAGCCAAAGCCGCTTTTGGCGATGATGCTGTCTATCTCGAGAAATACCTTCAGGGTCCCCGGCACATCGAAGTCCAGGTGATCGCGGATACGCACGGAAATGTGGCACATCTCTGGGAACGCGATTGCTCCCTGCAGCGCCGCAACCAGAAAGTTTTCGAGGAAGCCCCGTCCCCGGCCCTGACACAGGCCCAGCGCGAAGAGATTGGTTCGATCTGCGCAAAGGCCATGGAAAAGCTTGGCTATCGCGGCGCCGGCACGATCGAATTCCTCTACGAAGACGGCCGGTTCTATTTCATCGAAATGAACACCCGCCTGCAGGTCGAACACCCGGTGACGGAAATGATCACGGGCATCGACCTTGTTCGCGAACAGATCCGCATCGCGGAAGGCAAAAAGCTCTCATTCTCGCAGGATGATGTCCTGCTCGTGGGCCATGCCATCGAGTGCCGGATCAATGCCGAACATCCGGAGACCTTCGTACCTTCTCCGGGCCTGATCGCAGATTTCCACGCGCCGGGTGGCCCGGATGTGCGCCTGGATAGTGCGGCCTATGCCGGATACCGGATTCCGCCGCACTATGACTCCCTGATCGGGAAGCTGATCGTGCATGGCCGCACGCGCAGGGAATGTCTGATGCGTCTTCGCCGCGCACTGTCGGAAATGGTGGTGGGCGGAGTATATACCACGCTCGATCTGCATCGGCGTCTCGTCGAGAATGAAGACGTCCAGAACGGTGACTACAATATTCACTGGCTGGAAAAATTCCTCGCCGAGAACAAAGTCACTCCCGAAGAAAAAGCGTAGCGCGGCGCCGCGTCCGATAGACAGACGCCGGGTGCGATCACCATATAGGCCTCATGTCTGCTCGGTTTGGCACCAATGACCTGCTTGCCTGTTATCGGCGAGGCGTGTTCCCCATGGGGGATGCGCGCGATGACCCGAACCTGTTCCTCGTGGATCCGGACATGCGGGGAATTCTTCCGCTGGACGACTTCCACATTCCGAAACGCCTGAAGCGGCGGGTCAGACAGGAACCGTACCGCGTCACGGCGGACACCGCGTTCACACGCGTTATGGAAATGTGCGCCGAAAGTGCCGAGGGCCGGGAGACGACATGGATCAACTCGACGATCCTGAACCTCTACAGCGCGCTTTACCGCGAAGGCCACGCCCACTCTGTCGAATGCTGGGATGAGTCGGGGGAGCTGGTCGGTGGTTTGTATGGGGTCGCTGTAGGTGGCGCCTTCTTTGGCGAAAGCATGTTCTCCCGCGCGACCGATGCGTCAAAGATCGCTCTGGTCCATCTGGCTGCCCGTCTGATCGAAGGCGGGTTCACGCTTCTGGATGCGCAGTTCCACAATCCGCATCTGGAACAGTTCGGATTGATCGAAATCCCGCGGGCCGAGTTCAAGCGCCGGCTCAAGGCGGCGCTTGCTGTGGACGCGGACTTTTACTGCGGCCGCTCCGGGTCGTCCGGCAGTTTCACAGGATCCGGCGCGGTGCAGCGGATCACCCAGACGTCGTAGACCGGGTGTTCCAGCGCGCTCAGACCGGGTGAAGAGGCGTACATCCAGCCCGAGAACAGTTCCGGATTCTCTTCGCTCACCGTCTCCACTGAATTGGCATCGACGGCGGCGTCCATAGTCTCGACTGCGACAGGCTGCGTCGAGAAAATCTTCAGGAATGCCGCGCTCTCCGGCGCCTCTTCCGGCGGGGTCTGGTAGCAGACCTCCAATTCCACTTTCAGGGAACCGAAGACAACCGGCTCTCCGACGATGACCTCAATATCCGTCGAGCGTCCGGTGATCTTGTCGAGCGCGCGCAGCGTTGCCTTGTCTTTCTGGACGAAGGTCGCGGCATGTGCCGCCCCGACCAGTCCGGCCACGACAACAGCTGAAACGAGCGCTCGAAACATTATTGATCTCCATCCGCTGGATAGGGGTCGTCAGCCGGATAGGCATCATCCGCAGCAGATGACGACGCACCTGACGCTCCGGCGTCTCCACCACCGCCACCTGACGCGAAGGATGCAAACAGCGTCAGCAGATCGACGCTGCCGCGCGTGTATTTGACTTCACCGGTGCCGTCCTGTGGCAGATTGTCGAAGCTGCCGCCCGGTTCCAGGGCCACATACGCGCCACCGAGCAGGCCATCTGTCGAGATCCGCGCATCCGTGTCTTCCGGCAGCGCCCATTTCTTGTCGAGGCTCATCGTCATCACGGCTTCGAATCGTTGCGGGTCGCCTTCAATGGCTTTGACGACACCGGCCTTCACGCCAGCGATACGCACATCTGCGCCCCGCTCGATGCCGCTGATATTGTTAAAACGCGCAGTCAGTTCATACCGGTCCGGCCCTGCGGACGCTTCCCCACCACGATCAATCGCGAACCAGAGGAAAACGCCAGCGACGGCGATCACTGCCGCGCCGACCAGGGTTTCGAACATCGACTCACGCATCGGGAGACCACGCCTCATAGTCACCCGTCGCCTTCTGGCGGTGGCCGCCCGTGGACAGGCTGCCTTTGGGTTTCGTCGCCCATGGCGTTCCGGTCATGTTGGGCTTGTGATCGGTTTCCCACTCGCGCCGTGTCAGTGGCGACTTGGTCGGCGGCTCATCCACAGTGTGGTGCAGCCAGCCATGCCAGTCAGCAGGCACTTTCGACGGCTCAGCGAGGCCTTTGTACATGACGTAACGACGGCGGCGCCCTTCGAGCGAAGGCTTGCGCTCTTCATAGTATTTGTTGCCGTATTCGTCCGTGCCGACGAATGTGGAACGCCGTCCGATATCGAACGCTGCACCGAGCGTATGACCGCTCCACCAGGTAAAGAGTTGCTTCAGCATCGTGTGGCCTGTCCTGCCGTGAGTTGGTGGCCGCAATATGGCGGCTCAGGGGCAACTAATCCATAGCGCCACCGCAGGCAATGCGGTGCAACTTCCCGTGTGCTCAGCACTTGGGAGTTGTTGTACGACGCTTGCCCCGGGCGTGCTCAGGAGTCACGCTGGTGCAAGTGATTCGCTGGGGAGAGTTGGCATGAACGAGATGCAGGCAAGTGAAATCTTGCGGGCCGCCGAATCGGATGGCCTGTTGTCGGAACAGACCACGCTTTCCGAACTTTACAGAGGCGCAGGACGGCCCCGAAAACGACTCACCCCCGAATCCCTGAAGACTTTGACGGCTGCGTGCTCAGCTGCGGCGCTCGTTAGCGTGTCTCAGCTCGCATCAGCGGAAATTCTCGAACGATTCGGCGATGCCCCGCGCAATGCCGACCTTGCAGAAGCCCTTGCGGCAGGATTGCCTCAGGATGTGCTGGAAGAGGCCCTGCGCCAGCCGGGCGGGTTTCAGCGAACCGCAGACGCGCTTCGCGCCTCCGCCATCAACGCGGGCGCACCACCGCCAGCTGTTTTCGAACCGGAAACGCTCGACCCGGTCCTGGAGCAATTGCTGATCGGATCTCTGCTTGAAGGCGCGGAAATCATCCTGACGCACGAAAGCCTGCCAGCGGCCGGCTCTGCTGCCCGTATTCTGGATGTCGCCATGGCCGTAGGCCCGGATGGCCTTGAGGCCGATTACCTTCGGGAGACACTGGAAGCGGCGGGCGAAGAGATGCCGGACGGATCTGTGGTGATTGCCGGTCTGGCTGCCGCTGTCATGTCCCTCGGAATAGACTATGCCTCACCCGACGGCGCCGCGGCAGCGGCGGCTCTTTGCTCACTGGTTCGCGCCGGAGTGACGGGGGCAGCGTTTCCGGCCGCGCAGGCAAAAGTTCTGGGGATCCCGGCTCAGAAAGCCTCCGGTAAGCGGACCTGTAATGTGCTTGTCCTGCCCATAGCGGACCTTGGGGCGTTTCTGCCGGACTGTGAAAGCCACGGGACGGCACCGCTCGCAACTGTGCTCGCTTACGGCGACGAGACGCCGACCCTTTCGCGGGCCGGTCGGCTCGGAATCGCTCACCACGCGCCGGAACGCCTGCCCATGGCACTGGAGCGCATCTCAGCCTCCGCTGAATCGGATCTGGACCGCGCCCTCGGGCTCGACCGGCTAAGGGATCGCGGGTTCTCGGAGGCCGCACTCGACAAGGTTTCAAGAGCCCTCGGTGAGGGCTTGCCCCTGAACGCGGCCTTCTCACGCTGGGTGCTCGGAGACGAAATCATTTCCAGCGACCTCAAACTGGCCCCGGAAGAGTTCGATGCAGATGGCGGGGGCCTTCTCTCCGCGATCGGCTTCTCGCGAAAAGACATACAGGCCGCAGAAACGACCATCGCCGGCGAAAACGGCGATGCCACAACGGAAATCATGGCGGATTGCGGCCTGCAGATCGGCGCCTCCCCAGAAGCGGAAATTGCCTTTGCGGCCGCCTGCGCCAAAGCACTCGGTGGAAACGTGACGCTCACAGTCGACGGCCGGGGTGGCCTCGACATGGCCGAAGCAGCGCTGGAAGCAGGCCTCTCTGTCCAGTTGCTGGGCTACCGCGCACCACCTTCAGACGAAGTCCAGGAACGCATGGAGCATATCACCATGCTTGCAGAGGAGCTCGCCGCCGAAGCAGATGCTCCGGCAACTATTTCTCATTCAGTCCAGGCCGGCGACGGCGCTGCCCGCACCCGCCTGCCCGACCGCCGGAAAGGGTACATTCAGAAAGCCTCCGTCGGGGGGCACAAAGTATACCTCCACACGGGTGAGTTCGAGGATGGGTCTCTGGGTGAGATCTTTATCGACATGCACAAGGAAGGCGCCGCGTTCCGGAGCCTGATGAACAATTTCGCCATCGCAACCTCAATCGGCCTTCAATATGGCGTGCCACTGGAAGAATTCGTCGACGCCTTTGTCTTCACGCGGTTCGAACCGGCAGGTGCGGTCACCGGGAACGACCGGATCACCCGGGCAACCTCCATCCTCGACTATATTTTCCGCGAGCTGGCCGTTTCCTATCTCGGCCGGGACGACCTGGCCGAGGTCGATGTCACTCATGACGGCCTTGGCCGGGGCGCGGGGGACGGGACCCGGACAGAGGCTGCGCCATTCACCGAAGAAGCGGCGCAGATCATCTCCCGCGGTTTCTCACGCGGCCAGCTGCCGGACAACATCGTGATTCTTGACCGGAAACGCGCCCAGAAGCTCGCCGATGAGGAAGCCGAAGCGGCTGAAAGCGCCATGGAAGAGGCGGAAACCGAAGAATTGAACGCGCCTGACTATCTTGGTGACGCCTGCCCGGTTTGTGGCAGTTTCACCCTCTTCGAGATCAGCGAAGACGGGGACATCGAGTGCGACACTTGCGGCGAAGAATCCAGAAAACAAAAATAGTTTCAAGGCTCTTCTGTGACCCACAAGGCCGTTAATCCGGCCCACAACCGGTCATGGCAAATCTGCAACACATCTCACAATGAAACAGTGGTTACAGCTTGTTCAGTTTTGACCGGCAAAACAACGCTGTATCCCATTAGGCATGATCCGGGTTCTGTTCAGCCTTGCTGCCCTAGCAACCGTGACCTCATTCGAGGCCTCGGCACAGGAGCGCAACCAACAAAGCCAGCCTGTCGCCTGGGCCCCCAGCTATGTCGGGTCCTGCAGCGGCTGCAACCTTTCCGGACGCAACCTGACCGGCTGGACGCTCAGCGGCGCGAACTATCGCGAAGCGAATCTCGAATATGCTTTCATGCGCGGCACACAGGCCCGGGAAACCAATTTCGAGGGAATCATCGCGACCGGCGCTGACATGCGCGCGGCTGTCCTTACGTCAGCGAAGCTTTCCGGCGCCAATCTCGTGAATGCCCGCATGCAGTCCGTTCAGGCGTCAGGTGCAGAGTTCAAGCAAAGTGTGCTCGTTGGCACGAACCTCCAGAGAGCCATGCTTGTCGGGGCCAATTTTGCGGCGGCTAATCTTGCGACAGCTTCCCTTGAAGGCGCAGACTTTTCCGGCGCCAACCTGACCGGTGCAGACCTTAGCGGCACCATCATGATGTCCGCCATTTTCAATGGTGCGAACCTGTCCCAAACGAAGCTGGACGCAGCCAATGCTCAGGGAGCGTCGTTCAAGGATGTCCGCTTTGTCGACGCAAACCTGACGGGGCTGACCGGCTGGCATGATGCGGACTTCGATGGCGCATGCGCATCCCAGCGCACACTGTTGCCGCGAGGCCTGACACTGCCCGACTGCGAATAGGCCCGGCGCTTCTCACCTGACAAATCAAAAGCCCGCGCCGATCAGATCGACGCGGGCTTTGTTTTTTCTACGACTTCACCTGAGGCGCGAGCCGGATGTTGAGCTCTCGCAGCTGGCTGTCGTCAACCGGGCTGGGAGCCCCCATCATCAGGTCGCGCGCCTGGCCGTTCATCGGGAACAAGGTGACATCGCGGATGTTCTCGGCATCGGCCAGCAGCATGACGATCCGGTCCACACCCGGTGCGATCCCGCCGTGCGGCGGCGCGCCGTGCCGGAATGCGTTGAGCATGCCACCGAACTCCGCTTCGACCACTTCCGGCCCGTAGCCAGCCATCGCGAACGCTTTCAGCATCACTTCGGGGCGGTGGTTCCGGATGGCGCCCGACGACAGCTCGATACCGTTGCAGACGATGTCATACTGGAACGCCTTGATGTCGAGGATCTCTTCATCCGTGCTGGCGGCTTCCAGCGCCTCCATACCGCCCTGTGGCATCGAGAACGGGTTGTGGCTGAAGTCGATCTTCTTGGCGTCTTCGTCATATTCGAACATCGGGAAGTCGACGATCCAGCAGAAGCGGAACACGCCCTGCTCAGTCAGGTCGAGCTCGGCGCCGATCTTGTTGCGCGCCGCGCCGGCCAGCTTGTAGGCATCGCCTTTCTTGCCGGCCGAGAAAAACACGCCGTCTCCGGCCCCAAGCCCCAGATGCTTCAGCAGGGCGGCCAGGTGATCCGGTGCGAAGCTTTTCAGGGCGGGGTCCTGGCTATCGACTCCGCCACCGTCGGCCTCTTTCAGGCGCGCATAGCCAAGACCCGGCGCCTGCATTTCCTTCTTCGCCCACTTGTCCATGTCATCGAAGAATTTGCGGGACTTCTCCGCAGCCGCCTTCGGCGCCGGAATGGCGACGACTTTGCCGCCACCTTTGATGATCTTGGCGAAAATGCCGAAGCCGGTCTTTTCCTCGTCCACGAAGAACTCGGTCACGTCGGACAATTCGAGCGGGTTACGCAGATCCGGCTTGTCGGAACCATATTTTGCCATGGCTTCGGCATAAGGAATGTGCGGGAACGGCTCAGCCGGAACCGTCCGCTGCTTGTCATCCCAGCCAGCGAATTCCTCGAACACGCCGCGCATGACCGGTTCGATCGCATTGAAGACATCGTCCTGGGTGACGAAGCTCATCTCGATATCGAGCTGGTAGAATTCGCCGGGTGAGCGATCCGCGCGAGCGTCTTCGTCCCGGAAACACGGCGCGATCTGGAAGTATCTATCGAAGCCGGAAACCATCAGGAGCTGCTTGAACTGCTGCGGTGCCTGCGGAAGGGCGTAGAACTCTCCCGGGTGCAGACGGGACGGCACGAGGAAGTCACGCGCGCCTTCCGGGCTCGATGCCGTCAGGATCGGGGTCTGGTACTCGGTGAACCCCTGCTCCATCATCCGGCGGCGCAGGCTGGCGATCACATTGCTGCGCAGCGTCATGTTCTTGTGAAGCGTCTCGCGGCGCAGGTCGAGATACCGGTGCTTCAGGCGAATGTCTTCCGGATAGTCCGGCTCAGCAAACACGGGCAGCGGCAGCTTCTCTGCCGCGCTTTCGATGATCAGAGATTCTGCCGGAAGCTCCACTTCACCCGTCGGCAGCTCCGGATTCACGGCCTCGGCGTCGCGGGCAATGAGCTTGCCGGTCACTGTCAGCACGCTCTCGGCCGTTGCACGCTTTGCGTCCTCGTAGAAGGACGCATTCGGGTACACCACAACCTGAGTGAGGCCATAATGGTCTCTCAAGTCGATAAACAGGGCCCCGGCATGCTCCCGGCGGCGGTGCAGCCAGCCGGACAGCTTGACGGTTTCGCCAACGTGGGATTTGCGAAGCTCCCCACAGGTATGGGTGCGATAGGCGTGCATCGGATCAGTCTCCGGAAAGGGTCGGTCCAGTAAATGTCTGCGGGAGGTAATAGACTCTCGCATTTGTTCTGGCGATGCGATACGCAAGCCCGCGATGACTGACAACACCCTGACTCCCATTACTGAGCAGTCGGCCCTCGAAGATTTCTGCGGAAAGCTGGCCGAAAGCGATTTTATCTGCGTCGACACCGAGTTTCATCGGGAAACGACTTATTGGCCCGAGCTCTGCCTCGTCCAGGCATCCGCCCCCGGTGTTGAAGGCCTGATCGACCCTCTGGCGGAAGATCTGGACATTGGTCCATTCCTGAATCTCATCGCCGCGGACAACCGCGTGAAGGTCTTTCACGCCGCCCGCCAGGACATCGAGATCTTCAATCGCCTGATCGGCCACCCGCCGGGCCCGATCTTCGACACCCAGATCGCGGCCATGGCGCTCGGCTATGGCGATTCAATTTCCTACGACAATCTGGTCCAGCGCGTCCTGAGACGCCAGATCGACAAATCCAGCCAGTTTACCGACTGGATGCGCCGTCCCCTGTCCCAGAAACAGCTGGTCTACGCGCTGGGCGATGTCACCCATTTGCGCGACGCCTACCTCATCATGCACGAAAAGCTGGAAACGAGCGGCCGCCTGCCATGGGTGCAGGAAGAGATGGCCGATCTGGAAGATCCGGCGAAATACGACACGGATCCCGCAAAGGCCTGGCAGCGCCTGAAACTGCGGACCCAGAAGAAAGACTATGCCGCCCTGATCGTGGCCGTGGCGGCATGGCGCGAGCAATTGGCGCAGGATCTCGACAAGCCCCGCCGCCGGATCCTCAAGGATGACGCGATACAGGAAATCGCCAGCCAGAAGCCCCGCAGCGAAAACGACTACAACCAGCTGCGCGCTGTGCCGAACGGGTTTATTCGTTCCAAACACGGGCAAGGCCTGATGGATGCCGTACAGGCCGCAATGGACAGTCCGGACCAGTTTGCGCCCGAACTGGAGCCGCGCCGTCAGAATGCCCAGATCCCGGCCGGTGCGCCGGAATTGCTGAAAGTGCTGCTCAAGCATGTTTCGGAAGACAATGACGTCGTGCCCCGCCTGATCGCGAACGCCGCAGACATCGACCGCATCGCCCGCGGCGAGACCTCAGAGGACATCGCCGCCATGCATGGCTGGCGCTACGAAATGTTCGGACGCAAGGCGCAGGCGCTGCTGAGTGGCAAGCTCGCCGTGTCTTTTGAAAATGGTCAGGTTCGGCTGTTCGACGTCTGATCTATCCGATGCGAATGTCCGGCTGGAGGCGCAGCGCATTTGCGGTTTGCGCGAGACGCCTTGAAACCGTTTCGGAAATCATGGCCTTGTCTGTCTTCCCGACGCTCAGGCACAGCTTGTCGCCATCCCGTGACAGCTTGGCCCGCCGCAGGATGGGGCCTGACCGGCCGGAAAACACCGCCCCCAGCCTCATGGCGCTGCCCAACTGTTTCGCACGCTCAGCCTGAGGTTCAGACGTCAGACCCACATACTCTCCCGGGCGCTTGAAATCCTTCTGATACCGGCAACCGACCGCATAAGCGATCATCGCACGCTCTGCATGGGAGACGCCGGCATAGGGCGCACGAAGCGCCTGATCATACGCCATCTGGGCACGATGATCCGGATGGAAACGTCCTGCACTGTCCGACATCATGCAGGCAGCCTGTTCAATCCGGACATCCGCCGCCGGGGAGCCAAACAAATCCGCCTCCGGCGCAAAGGCCGGCGCGATGAACTCATGAAGCGCCTGCCCGAAGGCAATCTGGTTGTGATCGAGACGGATAAACGCGATCACGCCATCCAGGAGCGGATCGGACACAGCTGCGCCCGTAAGGTCTGTCAGCACCCCTTCGCGCAAGCCGGCTGACGATATGGACACACCATCCAGCTTGCTGATGGACAAGAGCTCTTCCAGCACAATTGCCGCAATCGGCATATGCCTGGCCCGGCGCTTGTCGACAGATTCCAGCATCGACCGGGACGTCGAGTTGGAGAGCGAGTCGATGCAGAGTTTCGCTGTCCGGGCGATCTGGCCCTGGTTCATCTGGTAACCGTGAAGAACCTGCAGTGCGTAGTTCTCCAGCTCCATGTTGATCTTGGCAAATGTTCGCCACGCGCCGCCGACAGCGAAGAAGCGGCCTTTGGCACTCGCAAGGACATCAGACGTCTTCAGCTCAGCCCGGACGGCCTTCCGCAAATCCTTTGGGTCGTTGCCAACCTCCATCAATGACAATGGACCCAGCATCAGGCTTTCGCCTTTTCCCTTGCCTTTCCCAATCTGCATGAACTCAAGGCTGGATCCGCCAAGGTCTCCGATCACGCCTTGCGGCTCGTGAAAGCTCGCTTCGACACCGAGGGCCGAAAGGCGCGCCTCGTCTTCGCCCGAGAGCACAGACACCGGCCGTCCGAGCACCCGGTTGGCTTTGCGGATGAAGTCTGCCCCGTCTTCTGCGGCGCGCACTGCGGCCGTTGCAACTGCCTGGAAGTTCCGGAGATTCAATGCCTTCAGAATGGCACGGTAGCGGGCCAGTGCAGACAGAGCGGAGTCTTGTCCGGGGGCGGAAAGCCGGCCTGTTTTGGCTAACCCAACGCCCAGTCCCGCCATGACCTTTTCATTGAATGTCGGCAGGATTGATCCACCGAGAACATCGAAAATCACGAGGCGCACTGAATTGGACCCTATATCGATGATCGCCGCCCTGTGCGAATTCGGAAAGGGCATCAGCCTTTGCTCCCTTTCGGTTGCAATCGTGGTGGCAGGCTGACCTCAAGCGCGCTTCCACGGCCTGACAGGCTGGGATTGTCCATGAAATACCGGTGGGCCGAGAACCCCGAACTGTCTCCGCTCGATTTGGCCCGGATGTAAGAGCCATCTTCCCGCATCAGCCAGCTCTGCAATTCATCATTCAGGTTCGCGACCATGATCTGGTTCATCACCTGACGATGTACCGTCGGATTTTCGACCGGCACCAGTGCCTCAACGCGGCGGTCCAGGTTCCGGGGCATCCAGTCCGCTGAGGAAATGAAGACCTTCGCTTTCGCAGAGGGCAACGCCTCGCCATTCGCGCAGCACAGAATACGCGAATGTTCCAGGAAGCGTCCGACAATGCTTTTAACGCTGATATTGTCCGACAGTCCGGCAACCCCCGGCCTCAGGCAGCAAATGCCGCGAACGACCAGATCAATCGGGACACCGGCCTGACTTGCCTTGTACAGAGCATCAATAACGTCTCCATCCACAAGGGAATTCATCTTGGCCCAGATCCCGCTGGGGTTTCCCTTCCGTGCCGCGCTCGCTTCCTTCTCGATCATTTTGATCAGATCGGATTTGAGATTGAGCGGCGACATCGAAATCTTTTCGAGCTCCGGCCCCACTTCTGGCGGCTCCCGATAAGCGGTCACGAAATTGAAGAGCCGGTTTGCGTCCCGCCCCAGCGCCGGGTCTGCGGTAAACAGCGACAAGTCCGTATAAACCTTAGCATTCACCGGGTGATAATTACCGGTACCGAAATGGGTGTAGGTTCGCAGCTCACTGCCTTCACGCCGGACGACCAGAGACACTTTAGCGTGGGTCTTGTACTCAATAAATCCGTACACGACCTGCACGCCGGCCCGCTCAAGATCCCGCGCCAGTCTCAGATTGGCCTCTTCGTCAAAACGCGCCTTGATTTCGACCAGTGCTGTAACGTTCTTGCCGTTTTCTGCCGCTTCGACAAGCGCCGCAACGATAGGGGAATTATTCGTCGTCCGGTAAAGCGTCTGTTTGATGGCGACGACCTGCGGATCCGCAGCAGCCTGGCGGATGAACTCAACGACGACGTCAAAACTTTCAAACGGATGATGGACCAGGATGTCCTTCATCCGGATGGCCGCGAAACAGTCTCCGCCCATTTCACGGATACGTTCCGGATACCGCGGGTCGTAAGGCGGGAACTTCAGGTCCGGCCGGTCATCGACAATCAGCTCTGAAAGCTGTGCCATGCCCAGAATGCCGTCATAGAGGACGACGTCAGCATTCTCGGCACCGATTTCCCGCGTGATGAATTCCCGAAGGTGCTGCGGCGCGCTGGATTGCATACGCAAACGGACAATTCGTCCACGCCGGCGTTGCTTTAGCAACACTTCAAATTCCCGGATGAGGTCTTCGGCCTCTTCCTCGATTTCAATATCGCTGTCGCGCACGATGCGGAACAGGCAGCGGCTCTTTTCCTTGTATCCCGGGAAAAGGTCGCCAATGAACAACCCGATGACGTCTTCCAGCGGGATAAATCGCAGCGGCCCTTTCTGCTTGCTCGGCAGGCGGATGAAACGGCGGACAAACGCCGGCAAAGGCACAATTCCGATATGCCCTTCATCGCCATGCCTGGAGACCAGATCCAGGGCGACCGAAAAGCCCAGATTGGGGATAAATGGAAACGGATGCGCCGGGTCTACCGCCAGAGGCGTCAGAACGGGAAAAATATGACTACGGAAAAATGCATCCAGGTCCGCAAGATCTTTCTTGCTGAGGTCACCTGCAGACAGGACATGGATGTTTTCAGACTCCAGTTCCTCTTTCAACTGCCGCCATCGTGACAGCTGCTCTGCAATCAGTTTGAGCGACAATTCCTCAATCTGCTCGACCTGAACTGCCGGGGTCAGCCCCTCCTGGCTCGGCTTCGTCACACCTGCGCGGACCTGTTCCCTGAGACCCGCATAACGGACCATCTCGAACTCATCGAGATTGCTCGCCGAGATCGAGAGGAAGCGCAGGCGTTCCAGCAATGGGTGGTTCGGATTGGCCGCTTCTTCGAGCACACGCCGGTTGAACTCCAGCCAGGAAAGCTCCCGGTTCAGAAACCGGTCGGGCGAAGCCATCATTTGTCTCGCCGTCTTGGCGCCCCCATCAGCCATGGAAATCCTCTTTTGTCGGCCCCGGTCGTGTCAGCTTGCCGGCGGTTCGTCAGGCTCCGCCAGACCCATGGCCTCCAATACCTCTTTTGCAAGTGGAACAGAAGGCGCGCGGCCTGTCGTTGTGACACCATGACTTAGCTTTTCCGCGAACGCCTCAATGGCTTCGTAGGTGAGGTCAAGGCGCGGCGAAAGATATGCGACAACTTCCGGCTCCAGCTTGAGGTAATGACGCGCAGCGGCTGCTCTCAGGCGGCCGATCAGCATGTCCTCGTCGGGCGGCATGACTTCAACAATCGGCATCGAATTCAGACGCGATTTCAGGTCTGCCGATGTAACGCGCCATTGCGAAGGGCTCTCCGCAGACGCAAGCAAAAGCCGCCCACCGGCCTCGGATGTCTGGTTGATAAACGTCAGCAAGGCTTCCCTGCCCGCCACCTTTTCAGCATCGTCGACAGCAACGAATTCGCTGGCCAGAGCTGACAGACGGTTCTGCTTCAGCTTCGCAAATTCAGCTGCAGTGAAGTAAGTGCCGCCGGTTTCACCACTCCAGGCCTGCAGCAAGGTGGTCAGACCGCACCGGCGCGGTCCCGTGATACAGAACACAGCCGTTGGCCACTTGTCCGGCTGGCGAATGATGCTGACCGCCGCCTGATTGGACGGCGTAACGACCAGTTGCTCAAACCGGAGCGGTCCTGCCGGGAAGGCAAAACTCAACTGGTCTGGTTGTCCGGTCGGTACGGATGGCCGCTTGCTCACGGAATCCCTGCAGCTGATACGGCCGAGCGGAGCACCCATCCCGCCTGCGGCTCATCTCCAAGTGCCACGCCCCGCTGCAAGAGGTCATTTTGCAGCCGTTGCGGGTCGCCCAGATAGGCAAAGGTGACGACAGCGCCATCACGGGCGACGGCGGTTGTCCGGAAATCCGACACGAGCGGAGACCGCGCCAGCGCACCGCGAAGCGTGTTCCATTCAGCAAGTGAGGTGTAGCGGACGGTTGCCTTGGCCTGCGTCCGTTCACCGCCACGAATGATGGAGGCCCGCTTCCAGTTCTCTTCCAGAAGTCCGACCATGGCAGCCGCTGCACCATCGACAGTGCTGGCCGGAAGTGTGATTCCGATTGTTTCAGTCCCCGCCGTGGTTACAATCGAGACGCTGACGCGCCAGGCGCCTTCTCGTCCCATCAGTTCGGCGAGCACCGCCCGGCGCGCACGCAGGCTGCCAGCTTCGGGCGAGAGGGCGTTCCAGTCGCTATAGCTGGAATAGCCAGCGAGATTCGCCGTCACATAAGGCGCCAGTGCGCCGGGATTGGCCGGGCCCAGAGCTTCGCGCCAGGCTTCTTCGAGGTCTGCCGAAGCCGCCAGCGGAACCATCAGGCTGAGCGGTGCCTGGGTATCCACATAAGGCACACCCAGTCCGTCCAGATGGGCACGCACCATGCGCGGATTGTAGACCACCCGGAGTGTGCCCTTGTAGCGTCCGGCCCCGGCTGTTTCCTCCTGCACATCCACGGCCGCAGAAAGCCGGTTCGCCAAGGCACCATCGACAGGAACGCCGCCAGCCGCGATACGGTCTTCGGAAAGCGTGATCTTGTCGATCAGCTGGCGCGCGCCCTGAAGGCGGGCAGACGCCATGGCCTGCTCGCGTGCCTGAATCAGGGTCGGCGCGACCTCATCCACTTGCAGATCCGGGATCGTGTAAACGTCCTGCGTATCCGCTGCAGCAATGGAAATCGCAAACAAGGCTGCGAACACGGAAGCAAGAAGCATACGAATCATGGTCAGAGACCTCCTCGGTTGGCGACCTTGTAGCAAGTCATTCGCGGGGCTGGAACCGCGCTCGGCACTGGCAGAGTCGAATTCCCCATGCTAACGCGCGAGTCATCATGAGCGACCCTTCCAAGACTTCCCTTTCTTACCGCGACGCTGGTGTCGATATTGAGGCAGGCGAGCGGCTCGTCGATGCCATTGGCCCCCTTGCCAAGGCGACCCGTCGCGCTGGCGTCATGGGCGGGCTGGGCGGCTTCGGCGCGCTGTTTGACCTCAAGGCGGCGGGCTATAACGACCCGGTTCTCGTGTCCGGCACGGACGGGGTCGGCACCAAGCTGATGCTCGCCTTCGAAACCGGCATACATAACACGGTCGGCATCGACCTGGTCGCCATGTGCGCCAATGATGTTCTGGCACAAGGCGCTGAGCCCCTGTTTTTCCTGGACTATTTCGCGACAGGAAAACTGGAGGAAGGGATCGCTGAAGCCGTCATCTCCGGTATTGCCGAAGGGTGCCGCCAATCCGGTTGCGCGCTGGTCGGTGGCGAAACCGCCGAAATGCCCGGCATGTACCCGCCGGGGCATTATGACCTCGCCGGGTTCGTTGTCGGCGCAGTCGACCGGGACAAGGTTTTGCCCCGGATGGATTCGATGGTGGCAGGCGACCTGCTGATCGGCATCGCCTCTTCGGGGCCCCACTCGAATGGCTATTCCCTGATCCGCCGGATCGTCGAGCGGGAGGGCCTGTCCTATGACGACGCATCGCCCTTCTCCAACAAGACGCTCGGCGAAGCCCTGCTGACACCGACGCGGCTTTATGCCGAGGCGGCGTTGCCGCTGATCCGGAAAGGCCTGGTCAAAGGCCTCGCGCATATTACAGGCGGCGGACTGACCGAGAACACACCGCGCATGTGCCCGGACCATCTGGCACCGGTGATCGAGCGGAAGGCCTGGACACCCCCGCCTGTATTTGAATGGCTCCAATCTGCAGGTAACGTTACAGAAGACGAGATGCACCGGACCTTCAATATGGGTATCGGCATGGTCTTCGCGGTGGCCCCGGAAGACGCCGATACGGTTTGCGCCGTTCTGCAGACAGCGGGTGAAGCGCCTGTCATTCTGGGCCGCCTCGCCGCCGCATGAAACGCCTGAAGCTGGCCATCCTGATCTCCGGGCGCGGCTCCAATATGGAGGCGCTGCTGGAGGCGGCGACCGATCCTTCTTATCCCGCTGAGCCCGTTCTGGTGGCGTCAAACCGGCCGGATGCGAAGGGTCTGGAAACCGCGGCTTCTGCAGGGATTGCAACAGCTTCGGTCGATCACAAGCTCTACGGCAAGGACCGGGAATCCTTCGAGCGTGCCCTGAATGCGGCGCTTGAAAAGGCCGGGACCGAAATCATCGCGCTTGCCGGTTTCATGCGGGTTCTGACGCCCTGGTTCGTGACCCGGTGGGAAGGCCGGATGATCAACATCCACCCCTCACTTCTCCCGAAATACAAGGGCTTACACACCCATCAGCGCGCAATCGAGGCAGGCGATGCGGAGGGCGGCTGCTCGGTTCACTGGGTGTCGACAGGCGTGGATGAGGGCAAGGTCATCGCGCAGGCGCGCGTGCCGATCCTGCCGGGCGATACCGAAGACAGCCTCGCGGCGCGGGTGCTGGTCGAGGAGCACAAGCTCTATCCGCGTGCGCTGGCGATGGCGTGCGAGCAGATCCTGGCTGATTAAGCCGGACCAAAGAAAGAGCCCGCCGGATCACCGGCGGGCCAATTCAGACTATATCGGATTATAACGGACTATGCCGTGCCTTAGCCGGCGATGTCGGCTTCGGAGAAGAACTGCGCGATTTCGATCGCGGCGTTCTCTTCGGAGTCGGAGCCGTGGACCGAGTTCTCACCGATCGATTTTGCGTAGAGTTTCCGGATCGTGCCTTCGTCGGCATCGGCCGGGTTGGTGGCGCCCATCACTTCGCGGTATTTCGCAACGGCGTTCTCGCCTTCCAGCACCTGGACGACGACCGGGCCGGACGTCATGAACTCGACCAGCTCACCGAAGAACGGGCGCTCGGAGTGGACAGCGTAGAAACGCTCGGCCTGTTCCTGGGTCATCTTGATGCGGCGCTGGCCGATGATGCGCAGGCCGGCCTTCTCGATGACGGCGTTGACGGCGCCGGTCAGGTTACGCTCGGTCGCGTCGGGCTTGATGATGGAAAAAGTGCGCTGGACAGCCATGGGAGGGTTCCTGTTGTGCGGAAATTGGAATGTTGGCGGGCCTATAGCGGCGCCCGCCCGCAGGGGCAAGGACAGAGCGCCGCGCTTGCGCACACTTTCATCAGGGCGTAGGGCCGGACCAGTCTCTCAACCTGAAAGTCCCCTCCATGAGCGCCCTGCCTCCCTGTCCGAAATGCCAGTCCGAATTCACCTATGAGGATGGCGCCCTTCTGATTTGTCCGGAATGCGGACACGAATGGTCCGCCGATGCAGCGGCGGACTCTGACGAAAAAGTGGTGAAGGATTCAAACGGAAATCCGCTGGCGGATGGCGACACGGTCACCGTGATCAAGGACCTCAAAATCAAGGGCAGTTCCCAGGTCGTGAAGCGCGGCACCAAGGTGAAGAATATCCGTCTCGTCGACGGGGATCACGACATCGATTGCAAGATCGACGGCATCGGCCAGATGGGCCTCAAGTCCGAGTTCGTGAAGAAGGCCTAGACCCCAGCCTCTTTCCAGCCGCCGCTGCTGGTTTGCTGGAAGTAGCGGGTAACGAGCCCCGCATCCTTGGCGGCCTTGAAGGCTTCGCGGGCGGCGCCGCGGGCGTCCATGTCGCCATCGTCGAACATCATCATGCAGCGCGTATAGGGCGCATCAACGGGCGCCTTCACGCCATCCATCAGGAACAGGGCCGCCGCGCCGTTCACATTGTCTGCCTTGCCTGAAATGAGCACCGGCTGACGCGACGCATCGAGACCCGGCGCCTCTGCCTGGCCGTGCGGCAGAAATGACTGGTCATCGAAGGTCCAGAGGGCCGCATCGAGGGCGGCCCGCCGGTCGGCATTCGGACTGACGGCCAGCACACGCCAGCCGACCTCAAGGCATTTGGACATGAGGGGCGCCGCCGCCTGCTCCAGCGTGGTGCGGGAGAGGTGGTAAAACCACCATTCCGGCTTCGGCGCCTCGCTCAAATCCTAGCCCTCGTAATTGTCCGCGATCCAGCGATCGAGGAGGCGCGGGCCGAAGCCGGAAGCCCAGCTAACGTCCAGAGCAGCCTTCTCGCCCTCGACCCAGGCAGCGCCTGCGATGTCGAGGTGGGCCCATTTCACGCCGTCTTTCACAAAGCGCTTCAGGAATTGTGCGGCGGTGATCGAGCCGGCAGCCCGGCCGCCGATATTGCGCATGTCGGCGAATTTGGACTTCAACAGCGCATCGTATTCCGGACCCATCGGTAGACGCCACACGCGCTCGCCTTCGGTGAGGCCGGCTTTGGTCAGCTCATCAGAGAGATCGTCGCTGTTGGTGAACAGGCCGGCATGATGGTGGCCGAGCGAGATCACGATGGCACCGGTCAGTGTGGCGAGGTCGACAATGGCCTTCGGCTTGAATTTCTCCTGCGCGTACCAGAGCACGTCACACAGGACGAGGCGGCCTTCGGCGTCTGTGTTCTGGATTTCGATCGTCTGGCCGGAAGCCGACTTCACGATGTCGCCCGGACGCTGCGCATCACCATCCGGCATGTTCTCGACGAGACCGATCAGGCCGATGGCATTGACCTTGGCCTTGCGCTCGGCCAGCGCCTTGATCGTGCCGGTCACGGCCGCTGCGCCGCCCATATCGCCGCGCATGTCTTCCATGCCCGGGCCCGGCTTCAGCGAGATGCCGCCCG
The DNA here is from genome assembly GCF_000685215.1 of Hyphomonas jannaschiana VP2. Taxonomy (GTDB): domain Bacteria; phylum Pseudomonadota; class Alphaproteobacteria; order Caulobacterales; family Hyphomonadaceae; genus Hyphomonas; species Hyphomonas jannaschiana. The sequence continues at coordinate 64,703 of NZ_ARYJ01000007.1, read as the reverse complement.
TATCGAAGCAGACGCCCTTGCCGACCAGGATCACCGGATCCTCGCCTTCCTTGCCGCCATTCCATTTCATGATGCCGAGCTTGGATTCCTTGCGGGAGCCCTGACCGACGCCCAGCATGGCATGCATGCCCAGCTTGGCGAGCTGCTTCTCGCCGAGGATTTCGACTTCCACGCCGATGTCGCCCAGCTCCTTGATCTTTTCGGCAAAGGTCTCGGGGTTGAGGTCGTTCGGCGGCATGTTGACGAGGTCGCGCGCCAGCATCGTGCCTTCGGCAGCGGCGCCGAGCGGCGCAAAGGCGGCCTTGGCGGCCTTCACATCGTCCACGATGAAGGAAACGGACGTGAGGCTCGGCTTCTGGTCCGGCTTCAGCTTGGTGAAGTAGTTATCGAAACGATAGGCGGCGAGCTTCACGCCAACACCCATCCGCGCGGCGTCCTCGGCGGACCCTGCATGGATCGCCATGGATTTGAAGCCGCTCATATTGAACGCTTTCACCAGATTGGCACCAAGGCCTTCGAGCACGCGGGCATCGCGTTTGCCCGGCTTGCCGCCGCCGATCAGGATGGCGCGGCGTGCGTCGGCATCTTTCGGCAGGACGACAACAGCCTGCTGGTCTTTCTTGCCGGTAAACCGGCCATCAATCGCGGCGGTCAGAAGACCGCCTGTCGCCTTGTCGAGGGCAGCAGCCGATTCCGGCAGGCCTCCCGCTTCGTCGACAATAAAAGCAAAAACGTCAGCCTTGGCGGCATCGGTGAAGGTGATTTTCATGTGAGGAATCTCCGTTTGAGACGGAAACTAAGCATCGACGCGCGCAGCGCAACTCGTTAGGCAGGGAAAATATGCCCGCCAGCTGCCAGTTTCTGCTTTATTTCCCGGCACGTGACACTCGATGACGAAAGTGCAGTCGTACCTGTTTTATGAAGTCCTGCGGGCGGTCGTGATCATCGTGGGTGGTCTCGCTTTGCTTGCACTTCTGGCGCAGGGCCTGTCGCGGACCGACCTGATCCTCGAAAACCGCCAGTCGGCGCTGACCTATTTCTACATCGTGATGCTGGGCTCGCCCCAGATCATCGCGCTCCTGACCCCGCTGGCCCTGTTTGTGGCCGGAGTCTGGTCCCTTAACCGTATTCACAAGGACAGCGAGATCGTCGTGGCGCAGGCGGCCGGCATGACGCGCTGGCAGATCGCGTCGCCGATCATGCGGCTGGCAGTGATCTGCGCCATCGCGCATCTGGGCGTGAACCTCTGGGTCCAGCCGCTGGCCCAGCGCGCTATGCGGGAGACCGTCGCCATCGCCCGCGCAGACCTTGCGGCCGCGCTGATCCGGCCAGGCCAGTTCACCACGAATGACGAACGCCTCACCTTCTATGCCCGAGAACAGATCGGCGGCGAGCTTCGCGGCGTGCTCATTTCCGACATGACCGACGAGGCCAACCCAACCGATATTCTCGCCCGCAGCGCGGCCCTCGTCGAAGTCGATGGCAAACCGACACTACTGCTGCGGGATGCGCTCAGCATGCAGCTGGACGAAAACAAACAGCTCTCCATCCTGGAATTCGCCCAGTATCCCTTCGATCTCAGCGAATACATGAAGGAGGATTCCGATCTGGCCCTGAAGGCGTCGGACAAATTCCTGCACGAGCTCTTCTTCGTCGACCGGACCAATTATTTCGAACTGAGGGATGCCGACGCCCTGCTGGCAGAAGCCAACACGCGCCTGACCTCGCCCCTGCTGAATATCGTCATGGCGCTGATTGCGATCATCGCCGTGCTGGGTGGGGATTTCAGCCGGAAAGGCTACGGCAAACGGATCGCCATATCTTCTGCCGCGGCGATTACCGTGCTGATTATCCAGCTGACGGCACAATCGGCTGCCGCGGACGACCCGGCCATGAACGCCCTGCAATGGATCCTGCCGCTCTGCACAATCGCGGGCCTGAGCTATGCCTATTTCTCCCGCGGGCGCCATCTGGGCCGGATCGAGCGGCCGAATATTGACCTCTTCCGCGGCACAGGAGGTGCGAGCGCCTGATGCCTTTCGGTTCCCGCATCCAGTTCTACATCCTGCGTGAATGCCTGTCGGGCCTCGCGCTGGTGCTCGGCATCCTGCTGATCGCGATCCTGATGATCGACGTGGTGGAGCAGCTGCGGACGGTGGGCAGCGATGTCAGCCTCAGCCTGTTTGGCGCACTGCAGCTGTCGCTCCTGAAGCTGCCGCAGATCATGGAGCAGACCCTGCCTTTCGCCCTGCTTGTCGCCTCGATGATGGCGTTCACCCGGCTCAACCGGCGGTCAGAACTCTCCATCATCCGGGCAAGCGGAATTTCCGCCTGGCGGTTCCTGACGCCGGTCATCGTGCTGGGCCTGATTGTGGGCATCGCCACGACGACGCTTCTCAATCCGATTTCAGCCCGCCTGACCGAAACCTTCGAAGTCACCCGCGCCCAGATCCTGAACAAGGGCCGCATGGCGATGGCCGTGTCCGATTCCGGCGTCTGGCTGCGCCAGGGCGACGATACCAGCCAGATCGTGATCCATGCCCAGCATGTCGATCAGGGCGGCGTCGTGCTGCGGAACGTGAAGATGATCGAGGAAGAACGCCTCTATTCCGGCAGCCAGCCGACCAGCGATTTCGCCTTCGCCCGCCGTATCGATGCCGACCGGGCGACCCTGCAGGACGGTTTCTGGCAGCTTGAAAACGTCATCGAAAACATTCCGAACCAGCCGCCGGAGCGCAAAGCGAACCTGGCCATCCCGTCGCCGCTCGATGCCGTGACGCTGTTCGACAAATTCGCCTCTCCGAACACAATCGGCTTCTGGCGCCTGCCCCGCTTCATCCGTCAGACACAGGCCGCCGGCCTCGACGCGTCGCGTTATCGCATGCGCTGGCATGCCCTGATGGCAACGCCCGCCCTGTTCGTTGCCATGGCACTGATCGGGGCTGTTGTGTGCCTCAGACTGCAGCGGATGGGGGGCACATCGCAGCTGCTGGCCATAGGCGCACTGGCGGCAGTCGGGCTCTATTTCTTCACGCAATTCTCAACCAGCCTGGGGGCCACAGGTGCCGCGCCACCTATTGTTGCCGCCTGGAGTCCGCCGCTTTTTGTGCTGTTCTGCACGCTGGGTTACATCGCCTATCGCGAAGACGGCTGACACGCATCCAGCCTTGACATTGGCTCATCGACGCGGCCATCACTCGCGCCCTTGAAGAGGTATCCCGAATGAAACTTGTCGTCGTCGAGTCGCCCGCGAAGGCCAAAACGATCAACAAATATCTGGGCAAGGACTACAAAGTCCTGGCCTCCTACGGCCATATCCGGGACCTCCCCTCGAAGAATGGCTCGGTCGATCCTGACAATGATTTCGAAATGGTCTGGGAAGCGGACTCGAAGTCTTCCAAGCGCATCTCCGACATCGCCAATGCGCTGAAAGAAGCCGACACGCTTGTCCTCGCAACCGACCCGGATCGCGAAGGGGAAGCCATTTCCTGGCACCTGATCGAGGCGCTGAAGAAGCGCCGGGCGCTCAAAAAGGATGTCGCCGTCGAACGCGTCGTGTTCAACGCCATCACCAAGAGCGCGGTCACCAAGGCGATGGAACAGCCGCGCCAGATCGATGCCGAACTGGTGGATGCCTACCTCGCCCGCCGGGCGCTGGACTATCTGGTCGGCTTCAACCTCTCCCCCGTTCTCTGGCGCAAGCTTCCGGGCTCCCGCTCGGCCGGCCGCGTGCAGTCGGTTGCCCTGCGCATCGTCTGCGACCGTGAGAACGAGATCGAGATGTTCAAGCCGCAGGAATACTGGTCCGTTGCGGCTGACCTGCGCGCCCCGGACGGGACGGACTTCCAGGCCCGCCTCCACGCGCTGGACGGCAAGACGCTGAAAAAGTTCACGCTGGGCGACAAGGGCGAGGCCGACAAGGCGCTCGAAGCGGTCCGCGTCGGCGGTTATTCCGTCAGCTCGGTTGAAGCCAAGCCGGTCAAGCGGAACCCCGCCCCGCCCTTCATCACTTCAACGCTGCAGCAGGAAGCCTCCCGCAAGCTGGGCTTCACCGCCAAGCGCACCATGCAGGCCGCGCAGAAGCTCTACGAGGAAGGCCGCATCACCTATATGCGGACCGACGGCGTCAACATGGCCGAAGAGGCCTATGTCGCCGCCCGTTCGATGATCCAGTCGAACTATGGCGCTCGCTACCTGCCGGAAAAGACGCGTTACTATTCTTCCAAGGCCAAGAACGCCCAGGAAGCGCACGAAGCCATCCGCCCGACCGATTTCGATCTGCGCCCGGAACAGTACAATGGCGACGACGATCTGCGGAAACTCTATACGCTGGTCTGGCGCCGGGCTGTCGCCTCCCAGATGGAAGCGGCCATTTTCGAGCGCACCACGATCGACATGCTGTCCAAGGACAAGCGGGCCCAACTGCGGGCCAGCGGCCAGGTTCTGGTGTTTGACGGCTTCATCAAGCTCTACACCGAAGGCCACGATGCCGGCGACGATGATGACGACTCCGAGAACCGTCTTCCCAAAATGTCGGAAGGTGAGCATGCGGACCTTCTGAAAGCCGACGCCACCCAGCACTTCACCACGCCGCCCCCGCGCTACACCGAAGCCTCGCTCGTCAAGCGTCTCGAAGAACTGGGCATTGGGCGTCCGTCGACCTACGCCTCCACGCTGTCGACCCTGGAAGATCGCGGCTATGTCCGCCTCGAAAACAAGGCACTGATCCCCGAAGACAAGGGCCGGCTTGTGACGGCCTTCCTCGAAAACTTCTTCCAGCGCTATGTCGAATACGACTTCACCGCAGGCCTTGAAGAAAAGCTGGACATCATTTCCGACGGCAAGCTCGACTGGAAAGCCTTCCTGCACGAGTTCTGGAAACAGTTCGCTGACGACATCGGCCAGACGAAAGACCTGCGCGTCAGTGAAGTGCTCGACGCGCTCAATGAAGCGCTCGCGGCACACGTCTTCCCGGACCACGACGCCGAAGGCAATGTCATCGAGCAGCCGCGCCTCTGCCCGCTCTGCAAGGAAGGTGAGCTATCCATCAAGGTTGGCCGGTTCGGCGCCTTCGTCGGATGCTCGCGCCACCCGGACTGCAAATACACCCGCCAGTTCTCCTCCGATGGCGAGGAAGCCGGCTTTATCGATCCGGACGGGAACGAGCTGGGCGTACACCCGGAAACGGGCGAAACCATCTGGCTGAAGACCGGGCGGTTTGGGCCTTATGTCGAGATGGCCAATGGAGAGAAGCCGAAACGCTCCTCGCTGACCAAAAACGACACGCCGCAGACCCTGACGCTGGAACGCGCGGTTGAACTCCTGTCCCTGCCGCGCGAAGTCGGTCCGCACCCGGAAGATGGCGAAATGATCTATGCGAACTTCGGCCGCTTCGGACCGTACGTTCAGCATCACAAGACCTATGCCAACCTGAAAGACCCGGCGGACGTCTTCAATATCGGCCTCAACCGCGCCGTCGCGCTGATCGAGGACAAGAAGGCGCGCGGCTCCAAGCGCGGCGGCGCAACGCCGCTGAAGACGCTGGGCGACCACCCGGATGGCGGCGCGATCGAGGTCTATGAAGGCCGCTATGGCCCTTATGTGAAGCACGAGAAAACCAACGCCACCCTGCCGAAGGATATGACGCCGGACGCCGTAACGCTGGAACAGGCCATCGAGCTGATCAACGCCAAGGCGGCCAAGGGCGGCAATAAGAAAGCCACGGCGAAGAAACCCGCTGCCAAGAAAAAGGCGCCTGCGAAGAAGAAGGCCCCGGCCAAAAAGACCTGAACCGTAAATCACACGCGCAATCCGGCGCGATTCGCCCTATATGGCGGTCATGACATTCCCTGACCGCCAGACTGTTCTGGACTTTCTTCGCGAGAACCCCAGCGCCACCACCAAGCAGGAAATCGCCCGCGGCCTGAAGCTGAAAGGCAAGGAACGCGCGACCCTGCGTGAAATCCTGAAGGAAATGGAGGCCGACGGCACGCTGGAGCGCACCGGCAAACGCGCCTGGGCGCAGGCTGACCGGCCGCCGCCCACCGGTGTTGTTGAATTCACCCATCTCGATGACGATGGCGAGCTGATCGGCAAGTCCGTCGGCGACAATGGCCTGTTCGGACCGGAGATCCGCTATGCAGGCCCGTCCGGAAAGCCGAAAGCCAAGGCCCCCGCCGTGGGTGATCGCGCCCTCTGCAAGATCTCAGAGCGCGATGGCGAATGGCTGGCGCGCGCCATCACCGTGTTCGAGAAACGCCTGTCCGACAAGCTGGTCGGCCTCTACAGCCAGACCACGCGCGGCGGGAAGGTCGTTCCCTCCTCCCGCAAGGAGAAGCGCGAATTCGTCATTCAGGAAGCCGACCGCAATGGCGCGGAGGAAGGCGATCTTGTCATTGCCGAGCCGAAGCCTGTCGGCCGCCGCCAGTATGGCCCGGCCTATGGCATCGTGACGGAAGTCATCGGCCACATCACCGATCCGCGCTCGGCCAGCCTGCTGGCCATCCACGCGCACGATATTCCGACCGAGTTTCCGGAGGCCGCGCTGGAACAGGCGCGCGATCCGCACCCTGCCGCGGCCGAACGCGAAGACCTGACAGCTGTCCAGCTGATCACGATCGACCCGCACGATGCCCGCGACCATGACGATGCCGTCTGGGCCGAAGAACTGAAGGATGGCTGGCGCGTGATCGTCGCCATTGCGGACGTGGCGGCTTACGTCACCGAAGGCTCGGCGCTCGACAAGGAAGCCCTGAAGCGCGGTAACTCAACCTATTTCCCGGACCGCGTCGTGCCCATGCTGCCGTTTGAGCTGTCGGCGGATGAGTGCTCCCTGCGCGAAGGGGAACTGCGCCGCTGCATGGCGGTGGAAATGGTCTTCGACAAGTCCGGCACCAAACGGTCCCACCGCTTCATCCGTGGCATGATGAAGTCCGCCGCCAAGCTCTCCTATGAGGAGGCTCAGGCAGCCATTGACGGCAAGCCGGGCGGCAAGGCCGGGGAATTGCTGGACAGCGTTCTGAAGCCGCTCTGGGGCGCTTATGCGGCCCTGTCCAAGGCGCGCGACAAGCGCAGCCCGCTGGATCTCGACCTGCCGGAACGCCGGATCGTGTTCGATGAGAACGGCGAGATCCAGGGTATCATCGCCAAGGAGCGGCTGGAGGCCCACCGCCTGATCGAGGAGTTCATGATCCAGGCGAACGTGGCGGCCGCCGAGTCACTGGAAAAGGCGAACAGCCCGCTGGTCTACCGCGTCCACGATGTGCCGACGGATGCCAAGATCGCCGCCTTTGCGGAGTTCCTGCAGACCATCGACATCAAATGGCATATCGGTGAGCGCCCGCAGACGCACAAATTCAACAAGCTGCTCGAAGACATCCGCGGCGGCGTCTATGACGAGATGGTCACCCAGATGGTGCTGCGCTCTCAGGCGCAGGCAATCTATTCGGAAGAGAATCTCGGCCATTTCGGCCTGAACCTGGCGAAATATGCGCACTTCACCTCACCCATCCGGCGCTATGCCGACCTGATCGTCCACCGCGCCCTGATCCGCGCGCTGAAGCTCGGCCCGGACGGGCTGAGCGACCAGAGCGCCGCGCGGCTGGAAGAGATTGCCGAACACATCACGACGACTGAACGCCGCTCCATGGCGGCTGAGCGCGAAGCCACGGACCGCTACCTCGCCATCTTCCTGGCCGACCGGGTCGGTGCGGAATTCGAAGGCCGCATCATGGGTGTCACCGGGGCTGGCCTGTTCGTCGCCCTGGCAGGCTCCGGCGCGGACGGCTTCGTGCCGATCTCGTCCATCTCGGATGACTATTGGATGCTCGACCAGGCCGCGATGGAAATCTACGCGCGCGGCAGCGGCAAAACCTATTCCATGGGCCAGACCGTGCGGGTGCGCCTGAAAGAGGTCACACCGCTTCAGGGCGGCCTCCTGCTGGAAATGCTGTCAGAGCCCCAGCCTGCCCCGAAAGGCCGGGCCGAGGCACGCAAGGCGGCAGACGCCGGCGGACGTTCCCCTCGCGGCAGGGGTGGACCTCCACGGCGCGGCAAGCCCAAATTCAACAAGAAGACGCTTCCGAAGCATAAACGGAGAAGCCGGAAATGAGCCGCGCCACCTCATCTGCCAAAAAGACCGAACGTGGCACGCCGGCGTCAGCTGAAAGCACCGGTAAGTCCGGTATGGTCATGATCAAGTCCGCCTTCGACAAGGAAAGCGACGACGAAGTCATCATCAAAGACCAGAAATCGCCACGCCCGAAAGATGCTGCCACGCTGATTCTGATTCGCCGTGACGCCGAGAAACCGCGCGTCCTGATGGGCAAACGCTCCGGCGGCCATGTCTTCATGCCGGACAAATACGTCTTCCCCGGCGGCCGCGTGGACCCGGACGACGGCCGGGCCGTGTCCTGGTGCGAGCTGAGGCCTGATGTTGAAGCGAAACTACGGATCAGCGCGAGGCGCCAGCCACGGGCATTTGCCTTGACGGCCATCCGGGAAACCTTTGAAGAAACAGGGCTTTTGGTTGCCCGGCCGGCCGAAATGCCGGCCTCTGCCCCAAAGGGCTGGGACCGCTTCCACGAGCTGGATGCCGCCCCGCACCTCTCGCCGCTCACCTTTATCGGCCGGGCGGTCACGCCGCCTTACCGGCCACGCCGCTTCGATGCGCGCTTCTTCATGGCCGACGCCGAAGAAGCCCTGATCGATGAGCGCCCGCCCGTCGACGGTGCCGAACTGTCAGACCTGCAATGGGTAACGCTGAAAGACGCCCACGACCTCGACCTGCCGAGCGTGACGCGCTTCATGCTGGACGAGATCGAAGCGCGCCTGAAAGCGAAGGATTACAAGGAAGGACCGCCCTTCCTGCGCTGGACGCGTTCCGGCCACAGCACAGAGCGGCTCTAGAACGGTAACGGGTGCTTGACTTCGCCCGCGCACCCCGCCATTAAGCCGCTTTCCGATTTCAGACGCTAGCACAAGCGAGCCCGCGCCATGGCAAAACCCGCCACCATCAAGATCCGCCTCAACTCGACGGCTGACACCGGCTTCTTCTATGTGACCAAGAAGAACCCGCGCAACATGACCGAGAAAATGGTCAAGCGGAAGTATGATCCGATTGCCAAGAAGCACGTCGAGTTCAAAGAAGGCAAAATCAAGTAATCACTTGATCCTTTTGGACTTTTGAAGAGCCCGCTCGTGATCCGAGCGGGCTTTTTCATATGACCTCGTCGCGGTGCAGATAGCGCGTCTTGCGGATCGCCGGGAACAGGAATGACCAGGCCGCTGCGACGCCGATGGCCGCAGCGCCGCCGGCCACAACGGTGAACACCGCCCCATAGAAATGCGCCATAAAGCCTGCACGGGCTTCGCCGAGCTCATTCGAGGCGCCGAGGAACACCGAATTGACGGCATTCACACGGCCGCGCACCTCATCCGGTGTCCAGAGCTGCAGCAGGATCTCGCGGATATAGACCGAGACCATGTCAAAGGCGCCAATCAGCGCCAGCGCCAGGATCGACAGCCATGCGACTGTCGACGCGCCGAACACCATGGTCGCGAGCCCGAACAGGGCCACGCAGACGAACAGGATGATCCCGGCATGGTCGCGTATCGGAAAGGCCGTGATGATCCCGATCATGATCACAGCGCCGACACCCGGTGCCGCCCGAAGCAGGCCGAGCCCAGAAGGCCCAAGTTCCAGAATGTCACGCGCATAAACCGGCAAGAGCGCCACTGCCCCGCCGAGCAGGACCGCGAAGAGGTCCAGTGAGATAGCCCCCAGCACCACCTTCTCTTTCCAGACATAGGAAAAGCCGCCGAGAAGCGTGCGGATCGTCGTGGGCTCTTTTACCCCCTTCTGCGCAGGCTTCGGGATCGTCAGGACGATCACCCCAGATATGAGGAATAGGCTGACTGCCGTCGTGTAAGCCACCGGTGCGCCGATGCCATAGATCAGCCCGCCCAGCACAGGACCAAGGATGGACGCCAGCTGCCAGGACGCCGTGATCCAGCCTACGGCATTCGCGAAGTCTTCTTTCGGCACCAGATTGACCGCCAGACTGGACGAGGCCGGCGAATAGAAGGCCCTGGCGACGCCAAAGACAGTCAATGCGGCCAAGACCCAGAAGGGCTCAAACCGGCCCGTCAGGGCGAGAAACAGGATGGCCAGCGCACAGGCCATCTCAACGAAGACCGCCAGTCCCATGACATTGCGGCGCCCGAACCGGTCAGCCGTGACGCCTGTGACAACAACCAGCACAAGCGCAGGCAGGAATTGAACCAGGCCAATCCAGCCAAGCAGTGCCGCATTCTGTGTGAGATCATAGATCTGCCAGGCTACGGAGACCGAGACGATCTGGGCGCCGAGCGACGTGCAGAACCGAGAAATGAAATAACGGCTGTAGGCCGAATGCCGGAACGCTGAAAACCTGTCGGTCACGCCTTATCCCCTGAGCTGTGCGCCTCTGTGACGACAGCCGGGTATCAAGTCAATCAGGCGGCTGTGCTCTCAACCCGGTTCCGGCCGGTTGTCTTAGCCTGATAGAGCGCCTGATCTGCCCGCTTGGTCAGGTCAGCGATCGTGTCCTGCTCACCAGCAATGGTCGAGACACCCACACTGACCGTGATCTGAATGTTCAGGCCAGCCTTGCCGACGATGAAAGGCGAGGCAGCGACCGCCCGCCGGATTCGTTCTGCGGCGGCGCAGGCCCGGTCTCCCGGTGTTTCCGGCATGATGACGAGGAATTCCTCACCTCCGGGGCGGCAGACAATGTCCATCGGACGTACATTTTCGCGAAGCCGGTTGGCAATCTCCTGCAGGACTTCGTCCCCGGCATCGTGCCCATAGGTATCGTTCACCGATTTGAAGTGATCGATGTCCGCCATCATCACCGAAACCGGTTTCCCGCCCATGACCGAGCGCTGCATGAACTGGTGCAGCTGGCCCATCATGTAGCGGCGATTGTAAAGTCCGGTCAGCTGGTCGATCACGGACAGCTCCAGGCCCTTGTCCACCCGGCGGCGCAGCATCTCGATATAACGGGCCCTGCGTGCCTGCGTGCGGACGCGGACCAGAAGCTCCTGCTTGTCGACCGGTGTCAGGATCACGTCGCTGGCGCCGATCTCCAGCCCTTTTGCTGCGCGCACACGGTCATCCGGATCACAGATCAGCAGAATGGAGACCGCCCGGGTCGCTTCCGTCACCTTGAAGTGCGCGCATAGCTTCAGCGCGTCGAAGGACTTGCTGGGCAGGGAGAGGATCATCAGGTCGACGCCGAGGCTGGCGAGGCCACTCATGGATCCTGCCTCGGCGAGCGTCACCACTGTGTGGCCAGCCTCCCGCAACACTGACGCGAGGCGGGCAGACGCCCGGGGATTGTCGTCGACAATGAAGATCCGCGCCGGCTGGTCGGTTTCTTCCTTGGTGCTCTCGTGGTCCAGCCCGCCCCCAAGCCCGTTTGCCTGCCGCTGTCTGAGCTCTGACGCCACGGCGTTATATCGCATCAACGCCCCGACGCGTGACATAAGGGCAAAATCATCAACCGGCTTTGTCAGGAAATCTTCGGCGCCGGCCTCCAGCCCCCTGACGCGGTCTTCAGTGTCGCTGAGAGCCGTGACCATAACGACCGGGATGAAAGCCGTTGCCTGATCTTCCTTCAGCCGGCGGCAGACCTCATAGCCGTCCATTCCCGGCATCATCACGTCGAGCAGGATAATGTCCGGCAATTCCTTCCGGGCGACTTCAAGCGCCTGAGGCCCGTTCTCTGCCTGGATGACGGTGTAATACTGAGCCTCCAGCTTGGCCTGCAGCAGCCGCCGGTTCGCTTCGATGTCATCGACAACGAGGATCCGCGCGCTCATGCCGCTTCCTTCGGCATAAGTGATTCAACGGCCTTGATAAAGGTCATGATCTGGATTGGCTTGGACAGGTATCCTTCGCATCCTGCTTCGCGTACACGCTGCTCGTCGGCGCGCATTGCAAAAGCCGTCACCGCAAGCACCGGGATATGAGCAACTTTCTCGTCGTCCTTCAGCCAGCGCGTGATGTCCAGGCCGGAAACTTCAGGAAGCTGGATGTCCATGATGATCAGGTCCGGTTGCTCGCGGCGGGCGATTTCGACAGCCTTGGCACCATCGCGGCACTGATAGGTTTCGTAGCCGTAAGCGTCCAACAGGTCGCAAAACAGGCGCATGTTGAGTTCATTGTCCTCAACAACCAGTACTTTTCTGGCTTTTGCGTCTGCCATTTTTTCCCACGATTACGAGCGATTCGGAACGGACCTTACCGTACCAGACCAGCTATACGGCAAAAGCTTAACGGGTGTTTACGGGTCACTTCAGATTGCCGCCACCCCCGGAACATGGCATGAACATGAGACGATGAGCCTGTTGTGCCGGGACTGTTTCCACTTTGAACTCACGGACGGGCGCGCCTGCCCCGCCTGCGGGAGCTTTCGTGTCGTTTGTCACCCTGCCTTGCACACCCTGCATATCGCCCACATCGATTGCGATGCCTTTTTCGCGGCGATCGAGAAACGTGACAACCCTGCCTTGAACAACAAGCCGGTGATCGTCGGCGGCGGAGAGCGCGGCGTGGTGCTCACTTGCTGCTACATTGCGCGGCTGTACGGCGTCCGGTCGGCCATGCCGATGTTCCAGGCCATGAAACTCTGTCCCGAGGCAACTGTGGTAAAGCCCAGCCGGGGCAAATATTCCGAAGCCGCAGCGATTGTGCGGGAGAAGATGGAGGCCCTGACGCCGCTGGTACAGCCCGTTTCCATCGACGAGGCCTATCTCGACCTGTCCGGTACCGAAGCGATCCACAAGGCGCCGCCAGCAGCGTCTCTTGCCCGCCTTGCAGCAGAGATAGAGCAGGAACTCCGCATCACGGTTTCGGTGGGCCTCTCCGCCAACAAATTCCTCGCCAAAACTGCCAGCGAGCTCGACAAGCCGCGCGGTTTCGCCGTGATCTCACCGGATGAGGCCGAAGCGCTTCTCGCGCCCCGCCCCGTGGGGTTCCTTCATGGAGTGGGACCGAAATTCGCTGCCAAGCTCGAACAGGACGGGTTTGAGACGATCGGTGACCTGCAGAAAGCTGAGCTGAAGGCCCTGATCGGACGGTACGGCGAAACAGGCATGTGGCTGAAGCGCGTGGCGCACGGGCAGGACAATCGCCCTGTCCGTACTGATGAGGAACGCAAATCCGTGTCGGCGGAAACCACGTTCCGGACAGACATTTCCGATCTTGCCGAATTGGAAGACCAGCTCTGGAAGCTTTGTGTCAAAACCTCCGACCGGGCGAAACAGATCGGTGTGGTCGGCTCCGTCATCACCCTCAAGCTGAAAACCTCCACTTTCAAGCCGCTGACCCGGCGGGTGTCCCTGTCCGAGCCGACCCAGATCGCGCAATCGATCTTTCGGGCCGCCCGCCCCCTGCTCGCACGGGAAGCTGACGAGCGCCGGAAGTACCGGCTGATCGGTATCGGCATCTCCGAACTTTCAGACCATCGAGCAGACGAAACCGACCTTCTGGACCCACGCATCGCCCGGCGTGCAGCCGCAGAACGTGCGTCAGACGCTGCCCGGGCAAAATTTGGCCAGGATGCCGTCATGACCGGCCGTGCAGCACGCATGGGCCAGAAGCAAAAGGAATAGGCGTGGAGCGCTTGCCGCCGGCGGCGGCGTGCGGCAAGTCTGCAGTTCCTGACCAGTAAATCCCGGAGATACATCCATGAGTACCCCTGAAGCCCGTCTCGATGCGCTCGGCATCTCCCTTCCCGAGCCGATGAAGCCTGTCGCGACCTATGTGGCCTATGTGAAAACCGGCAACCTTCTCTTCATCTCCGGCCAGGTCAGCGCGACCGCAGAAGGCCGCATGCTGGGCCGTCTCGGCGAAAACATGGAACTCTCGGCCGGCCAGCAGGCGGCACGCCAGTGCGGGATCAATATCATCGCGCAGTGCAAAGACGCTCTGGGTGACCTTTCCCGTGTGAAGCGTATCGTCAAGCTCGGCGGTTTCGTGAATGCCCATCCGGACTTCACGGACATTCCGCAGGTCATCAATGGCTGCTCCGACCTGATGGTCGAAGTGTTCGGCGATGCCGGCAAGCATGCCCGGTTCGCCGTCGCTGCACCCGTTCTGCCGCTCGGAGTCGCTGTCGAGATCGATGCGGTTATCGAGTTTACTGACTAGCCATGGCCACGCCGTTCGATCCCCGCAAGTTCCGCTACGCGCATCGCGGCCTGTGGTCGGCGAACGGCCCGCCTGAAAACTCGCTGGAAGCCTTCCGGCGTGCCCGTATGGCCGGGCTGGGCATTGAGTTCGATGTCCGGCCGGCCCGCGATGGTACGCCGGTGGTTTTCCACGATGACACGCTCGACCGGATGACCAAACGGTCCGGCAAGACCGAGGAGCTGAATGCGAAAGAGCTCAGCCGGCTTTCACTCGCAGGTTCGTCGGAACATGTACCGAACTTCCTCGAATTGCTCCGGATATGGCCTTACCAGCTGCCGTTGCTGACCGAGTTGAAGATCGATGGAAACACCGACCCGGAAGCCTTCGCCCGCCGTGTCGGAGACCGCCTGGCTCACTGGAAAGGCTTCGCGGCGGCAATGAGCTTTTCGGAGAAGGCCGTCCGCGCCCTGCCCATGGGACTGATGCGGGGCCAACTGATCGGACCAGCCTCCAGGGTCGGCGATGATACGTTCGATGCAGTCCTGGAGCGCGCCATTGCCGACCGGATCGACTATCTTGCGGTCCACACGTCAGACGTCGAACGCGCGGCTCTGAAATCTCAGGGCAGCAATCTGCCAATTATCGTCTGGACCGTACGCAGTGAGGATGACCTTGATCGCTGCAAGGAGCATGGCGCAGCAGTCATCTTCGAGCATCTGGATCCGGAACTGGTCTCACAGCGCCTGAACACCTAGATTGGGGGAATGGACGACACGACTTTCCGCATCGACATCGCCACCGGGCTCTCGGAAGTCGACCCAGGCGAATGGAATGCCGTCGCCAATCCGCCGGGCATCCGCAGGGACCCATTCCTGAGCTGGGAATTTCTCGAAGCACTGGAAAGCTCTGGCGCCGCGACCCCCGACACAGGATGGATCCCGCGGCACATTCTGGTGAGAGACGCAAATGACGTGCTGCGTGGTGCCATGCCCCTCTACGGCAAGACGCATTCACGTGGTGAGTTCGTCTTCGATCACTCCTGGGCCGATGCCTTCGAGCGTGCGGGCGGATCCTACTATCCGAAACTCCTGAGCGCGGTGCCCTTTACCCCGGTCACCGGCCGCAGGCGCCTGACCGCGCCCGGACCGGACGAGGCCAGGATCAGGGCGCTGCTGCTAAGCGCCGCCGTCAGCTTTGCTGAACAGAACAAGCTCTCTTCCCTGCACATAAATTTCCTCGAAGAAGAGGAATCGCAATCCCTGATGCTGAACGGGATGCTGTGCCGGACAGACCAGCAGTTTCACTGGCTCAATCGTGATTATGACAGCTTCGACGATTTCCTGGCGGAATTGTCGTCGGGAAAACGCAAGAACCTGCGGAAGGAACGCGCCAAAGCGCAGGAAGGGCTCGACTTCGTTCATATCCGTGGCGCCGATATTACCGAAGCTCATCTCGACCGCTTCTTTGAATTCTACCTGGACACGGGCAGCCGCAAGTGGGGCTCTCCTTACCTCAACCGCCTGACTTTCTCCCTCCTCCGCGAGCGCATGGCAGACGACATGCTGTTCGTCTTCGCCATGGAAGACGGTGAAGCCATTGCGGGGGCGCTGAACATGATCGGGTCTGATACGCTCTATGGACGCTATTGGGGCACACTCGACCCGCGTCCCATGCTGCATTTTGAAACCTGCT
The DNA here is from genome assembly GCF_000685215.1 of Hyphomonas jannaschiana VP2. GTDB lineage: Bacteria > Pseudomonadota > Alphaproteobacteria > Caulobacterales > Hyphomonadaceae > Hyphomonas > Hyphomonas jannaschiana. Next base: position 48,835 of record NZ_ARYJ01000007.1, on the reverse strand, counting down.
ATTATCAGGCGATCGACTATGCCATCGCCAACAAGCTGGCCGTCGTCGAGGCTGGCGCCCAGGGGGGACACAAACTGGCGCGGGGTTATGTCCCGGTACTGACTTATTCCGCGCACTGGATAGCTCATCCCGGCCTGCGGGATGCCGTCGCGGACTATCTCGAACGCGAGCGCGCCGCAGTCGAGCACGATCAGGACTACCTGAACGAGCGAACGCCGTTTAAGAAGGGCGAATGAGCCCCAAGTCTACATTCGGCACCTACTTGATGATGGAAGAAGCGCTGATCGTTGCTTCCTTGCTGACCGATGGCGGCTTCAACGCTACGTTAGACAATTATGGCCATACATCCATAAATCCCTTTTCCATCCCTGCACTGGGTGGCATCAGGATCAGCATTCCGACCAGACAGCTGCCAGCTGCACGGGAGTATGTGCGGAACATGAAGGACACTGCAGCAGTCCGTCTGGAAGAAGCGCTGCAGGAACCCGTTTTCTACATTGCTCCCAAGCGCATCCGATGGCGGGCATGGGCAATGGTTTTGATTTCCCTTGATCCCCTGATCATTCTCGTCGGAATGGCATTGATCTGGAAACACCGGATAAGCGATGACGGAAAACAGATGACAATTCTAGAAAGGCCCTAAATTGACGCTTCACGACTCTTACGACCCGAACAATATTTTCGCGAAAATCCTCAAGGGCGAAATGCCGAGCATCAAAGTGTATGAAGACGAAGTCGCCCTCGCTTTCATGGACGTCTTTCCGCAAAGCGAAGGACATACGCTCGTCATTCCAAAGCTGGTTCAGGCCCGGAACCTCCTCGACATGCCGTCAGATTATCTCGGCCAGTACATGCTGAAGGTGCAGAAAGTGTCCCGAGCCGTCGAAAAGGCCCTGACGCCGGACGGTTTGATGGTCAGCCAGTTCAATGGCGCCCCGGCTGGGCAGACCGTATACCACCTGCACTTCCACATCATTCCGCGATGGGAAGGCAAGCCACTCGGCCGCCATGCCGAAGGTGGCATGGCAAAACCGGAAGAGCTGGAACCTATTGCGGAAAAGATCCGCGCCGCGCTCTGACGCTTACAGGCCGAGCTTTGCTTTCAGGATGTCGTTGACGGCTTTTGGGTTGGCCTTGCCGCCCGAAGCCTTCATCACCTGCCCGACGAACCAGCCCATGGTCTTCGGCTTTTCCTTGACCTGAGCGACCTGCTCCGGGTTGGCGGCGATGATCTCGTCGACAACCTTCTCAATCGCGCCGGTGTCGGTCACCTGCTTCAGGCCGTGCTTCTCGACGATCTCGGCCGGCTTGCCTTCACCGGCGATCATCCGCCCAAAGACGTCCTTGGCGATCTTGCCGCTGATCGTGTCGTTGGAAATGAGCTCAATCAGGCCGCCGAGGTCAGCTGCAGACACCGGGCTTTCGGACAGCTCCAGGCCTTCCTTGTTGAGATAACCGAACAGCTCCTGCGTCACCCAGTTGGCCGCGAGTTTCGCATCGCGCCCTTTGGCAACCTCCTCGAAGAAGGCAGCCTTGTCGGCTTCCGCCGTCAGGACGCCCGCATCATAGCGCGAGAGACCATAGTCTTTTTCGAAACGCGCACGCTTTTCGTCCGGCAGTTCCGGCAGGGTCGACCGGATTTCCTCAATCCAGGCTTCTTCCACTTCCAGCGGGAGAAGGTCCGGGTCCGGGAAATAGCGGTAATCGTGCGCGTCTTCCTTGGAGCGCATGGAGCGGGTCTCGCCCTTGTTCGGATCGAACAGGCGGGTCTCCTGATCCACCTTGCCGCCAGCTTCGATGATCTCGATCTGGCGCCGGGCTTCATACTCGATGGCCTGCTGGATGAAGCGGAACGAGTTCATGTTCTTGATCTCGCAGCGTGTCCCCAGATGACCGAAGTCGCCCGTCTCGCGGTATTTCTCGTACTGGCCGGGGCGGCAAACGGAAACGTTCACGTCCGCGCGCAGGTTGCCCTTTTCCATGTCGCCGTCGCAGGTGCCCAGCGCGATCACGATGGCCCGCAGCTTCTTCACATAGGCAGCCGCTTCGGCAGGTGTGCGCACGTCCGGACGGGAGACGATCTCCATCAGCGCCACACCGGACCGGTTCAGGTCCACATAGGTGGAGTTCGGATCCATGTCGTGGATGGATTTGCCGGCATCCTGCTCCAGGTGCAGGCGCTCGATCCGGCAGGGGAAGGAATAGGCCTCGCCGCCATGCGCGGGCTCCACGTCCACCTCTATCTCGCCTTCCCCGACAATCGGATGTGCGAACTGGCTGATCTGATAGCCCTGCGGCAGGTCAGGATAGAAATAGTTCTTCCGGTCGAACCGGCTGTAATGATTGATCTGCGCTTTCAGGCCCAGGCCTGTCCGGATCGCCTGCTCCACGCAGAACCGGTTGATGACGGGCAGCATGCCGGGCATGGCCGCATCTACGAGGGAAACATTGCAGTTCGGGTCGGCACCGAACGCTGTGGCCGCCCCGGAGAACAGCTTCGCATTGGATGACACCTGGGCATGGACTTCGAGGCCCATGACCAGCTCCCAGTCACCCGTGTCGCCCTTGATCGTGTAGGGGGTGCGTACAGACATCGTTCCCTCGATTAGTCACAGCAGAATCCGGTCCTTTTAGCCCCGCGTGACCAGCCCTGTCGAGCCACGCTGACACCCTATAAGGCGCTGAAATATCCGGTTTTATGGAGATGCTCAAAACTAAGGGGTTTTCCTTAGCTGGAATGTGCGGCAAATTTACACCACTGCTTCGGGAGGAAGCGCGAAGGGGAAATAAGAATAATGCTCTTCAAAATGATCCTTGATGGCGCAAGCGACGACGAGCGTCACATCGCGCAGGGGTTCCTGCGTCACATTATTGCCGGGTTCGCGATCGGCCTGATCTTCGGCGGGGCCATGTTTGGCGCCCTGTTCCTGACGCTCGGCAATCTGGACATGAACATTCCGATCCTGTTCATCCTGGCCATGCTGCTTCAGTTCGGCCCGATTGGCGGCCTGATTGGCGCTGGCGTTCACGTTACGCGGATCGCAGATCGCGGCGAAAAGCCTGCTGACGAGGATGAAGGCCCGCGGGGCGGCACAAAGGCACCGGCTGTCAGCGCTGCAGACGCGGCACCGTCCAGTCGCCGTAAGCCGCCTAAAGCTTCCCCTGTTCCTTCGCTTGCCTGACCCGTTCGGCCCGGGCGGCCATCCGATCCTTGATCGGGGCCGCCTGTGAGACTCGGCTGGGCGCCTCGTCACCGGTTTCCGGTTTAGTCTCCGGTTCCGGATCGGCTTCCAGCTTACCTTCCGCAATCAGCTTCTTGCGACGCGCAGCAACTCGTGCGGCGCGGGCCGATTGCGCCGGAGAAACCTTTGTCTTCAGGAAGCCACGTCCTTCGCCAACCGATACATCCTGTTTCCGTTCACGGCGTTTCAGGACACCCTCGATCCGCCAGGCGACATAGGCCGCGACAGCCACAGCACAGAGCCAAAGCGGTGTGGCCTTCGAATCCATCAGACTGATGTCGGCTTGCATCGCCGCGGCTGCAATCATCGCAATCGCGATAACCAGCAGGATTCCAAACAGAACAAGAAAGCGGGTCATGGCGCGAAGCCTACCACCACTTCTCCGGTCTGGCCACGAACCCGGCTGCACGTTCCAGTTCACCGCCAACGCGGAAACAGGCCGACTCATCCAGCGCCTTGCCGATCACCTGCAGGCCAAGCGGCAGACCATCGGATGACAGGCCAGCCGGCACGGATATACCCGGCAGGCCGGCGAGGTTGGTCGTCACCGTGAACACGTCATTAAGGTACATTTCCACAGGATCGCCGCTCTTCTCACCGAAGGCGAAGGCCGCAGACGGACAGGTCGGCGTCAGGATCGCATCGCAGGTTTCAAATGCATCGACGAAGTCATGCAGGATCTTGGTACGCACCTTCTGCGCTCGCAGGTAATAGGCGTCGTAATAGCCCGATGACAGCACATAGGTGCCGATCATCAGGCGGCGCTGCACTTCCCGGCCGAACCCACCGGCGCGGGTCGCTTCATAGGTCGCCGTCAGATTGTCGCCATCCACGCGTGCACCGTAGCGCATGCCGTCATAGCGCGCGAGGTTAGACGAAGCCTCCGCCGGCGCGACGATATAATAGGCTGGCAGGGCGTACTTTGTGTGCGGCAGACTGATGTCGACGATCTCAGCACCGGCAGCCTTCAGCCATTCAATGCCCTTGTTCCAGAGTGCATCGATTTCTTCAGACATGCCGTCCATGCGGTATTCTTTCGGAATACCGATACGCATACCTTTCACGCCTTTTGAAACCTCGGCCCGCCAGTCCGGCTGCTCGACCTGAAGCGACGTTGAGTCCTTCGGGTCATGGCTGCACATGACGTCCAGAAGGATGGCGGAGTCTTCCACGGTCTTTGCGATCGGTCCGGCCTGATCCAGTGAAGAGGCAAACGCCACCATGCCCCAACGGCTGGCCCGGCCATAGGTGGGCTTGATCCCGACGGTGCCGGTGAAAGCCGCTGGCTGGCGGATGGAACCGCCCGTGTCGGAAGCCGTTGCCGCCAGGCACAGGTCTCCGGAAACTGCCGCAGCCGATCCACCGGACGATCCGCCCGGCGTCAGCCCGGCATTGTCGCCCTGACGGCGCCACGGATTGATCGGCGGCCCGAACCGGGACGTCTCGTTGGACGAGCCCATCGCAAACTCATCCATATTGAGTTTGCCCAGCATGACTGCACCCTCGTTCCACAGATTCTGCGTGACGGTGGACTCATAGGTCGGTGTGAATTCGCCGAGGATGTTGCTGCAGGCCGTCGTGCGAACCCCTTTGGTGCAATAGAGGTCTTTCACACCAATTGGGGCGCCTTCCAGCTTGCCGCCTTCACCCTTGGCAAGGCGCGCGTCAGCCTGCTCGGCCATTTCCAGGGCTTTTTCCGGGGTTTCAACAACATAGGCGTTGAGGACACGGGAAGCCTCGATTGTCTGGATGAAGTCCTGCGTGATCTCCCGGGACGAGAACTTCTTCGCCTTCAGCCCGTCCAAAGCGTCCGCAAGGGTCAGTTTCGTCAGGTCGGTCATCGTGGCGTATCTCCGGCAATTCTGACCGCCTGCTATGACGGCTTATGACGAAAGTTCAAGTCTCTGTGAGAGCGCTTGTCAGGTAGAAATCAGTTCGTCACACCATTGTGAGCCCTGAAACGCGCAGAAGGAGAGTGTCATGCGCCTGAGTCTGTCCCTTTTTACAGCACTGATAGCCGTGGCCGGTTGCGCGTCGACAGCCGACACTGAACCGAAACCCAAAGGCGTCGCGAAATACGCGGACGACCCGCGTCTGGGCGAGGAAGTCGACCGGATCTGCTTTGCGAGCAATATCGACAGTTTTGGCGACAACACGCGCGACACATTCACCGTCCGGGAAGGCCGGGACTATTATCTGATCGAGATATTCGGATCATGTCCGCCGCTCCAGCATGCAATGACCATGCGAATGGACTCGACCATGAACTGCCTGACTGCGGGTGACCATGTCATCGTGTCGGACTCGCTGACGAGCAGTAGCAGCACCCCCTTCAGCAAATCACGCTGCCTGGTGAAGTCTATCTACAAATGGGATCCGAAGGCTGGTGAGGCAGAAGACACCTCTGAAACGAAGTCAGACGAGCAAGCAGACGAACAAGCCCAGGGCGAAAGCTAGAGCACAGGAGCGGCGTCCACAATGATCTGGCGCTTTGCTTTTCTGAGTTCTTCGAACATCAGGGTTTCAAAACCCAGATCGTAGGACGAGGCGCCTTCTTTCGCTGTCTCCACATCGCCGATCCGGGCTTCCCACCACGCAATGTAAGGAGTGTGGGCACAGTACATCCGAATATAGGCCAGCCACCCGGCCCATTGCTGCTTGCGCTGGCCGTTGGGACTGCGCTCATAGACGAGATATGCGTCTTCCAGCATCTGCGTGACGATTTCGAAAAGTATCGAACGCCGGCGGTCTAGGTCGGTCGGCAGATCCTCGTCATCGCCATGGAGGTACACGCCGGTGTCGGTATGCGACAGCATGAGGCCCAAAAAGCCAGCGTATCTGTCAGACGACCTGCGATATACTTCATTGATGCGGTCCTGCCGCTCGATGGAACGATCCCGGAAGAAAAGGTAGACCGCGATCGGTGCACCGATCAGCGTCATTAGTGAAACTGCCAGCTGAGCAATCTGATTCAATTGCTCCAACGTGTATCCACCCAAATACTACTCCACAGATTTCGGTACCACGAAGAAGCCGTCTTCGGTACGGGGGGCATTGGCCAGCACCTGATCGGGAATATTGCCGTCGGTAACCACGTCTTCGCGCATCGGCAATTTGGTTTCGACCACCGAAGTCATCGGCTCCACGCCGTCAATGTCGACTTCGTTCAACTGGTCGATCCAGCCGAGGATGCCGTTCAGTTCACCAGCCAGTTCTTCCAGATGCGCCTCGTCGACTGCGATCCGCGACAGGCGCGCAACCTTGCGAACATCGTCTTTCGTGACACTCATGGGAACTCTCCGAAATTGCTGCGGCCGGAATACGCCATAGGCAACGCCCCATCAAGGCGCTATGTGGGCACCCCATGCCAGTCGTTGATGTCGCCGATTTCCCTTCTGCCGGTCCCCTGCTCGGGCTTGACCCGGGAACGAAGACAATCGGCGTAGCGTCCTGCGATGCCCTGCGCATGATCGCCAGCCCGGTGGAAACCATTCCCAAGGGCCGGAAACTTGCGCCGGTGCTGGAGCGGCTGTTCCACCTGTATGATGATCGATCCGCGGTGGGGCTGGTGCTTGGCCTGCCCCTTAACATGGACGGTAGCGAAGGTCCGCGCGTCCAGTCGGTCCGGGCCCTTGCCTGGAACATCCTGAAACATCGCGATGTGCCGATCCTGCTGCAGGATGAGCGTCTGTCCACAGCCGAAGCCGAATGGGCAATGCTGGAGGCTGACCTGTCCCGCAAGCGCCGGGCAGAGCGAATTGACGCATCCGCAGCGGCGATCATTCTCAAATCGGCGCTCGAGCGGCTGGAGAGAGGCGAATGAGCGGATTTCTATATGCACTGCTGCCCGTCATTGCGATTGTCACGCTCGGCCATGTGCTTTCTGTCAGGAAATGGATTCCGACGGAAAGCTGGCGGGCCATCGAACGCCTGTCTTATGTCGTCCTGTTCCCGGCCCTGATTGTCCGGACCCTCGCCAACGCTCCGTTTGAGACAGCCCCCTGGCGTCTGGCCGGCGCGCTGATTCTCGCGCAGTTCGCTCTCGCAGGCGTTGGCTGGCTCGGACGCTTCCTGCCGGGCATGCCTCGGCCGGCGGTCGGGTCAGTCATTCAGTCGAATGTCCGCTGGAATACGATGATCGGCCTCTCGATTGGCAGCCTTCTGTTCGGACAGGACGGCCTCGCCCTGGTGACCATCGCCGCCGCTGCCATGATTCCAACGGCCAATGTCCTGTCGGTCTACGCCCTGATCGCCCATGCCGACCGGCCGCACGGCCCTGCGCCCAAGCCGATTCTGGCCCTTGTCCGCAATCCGATCGTGATTGCGTGCGCCGCAGGGCTTGCCCTGGCAGCCGCTAACATTGAGTTGCCAGAGCTTCTGGATGACAGTCTTGGCATTCTGGGTGACGCGGCCCTCGCACTCGGTCTGCTGTCAGCTGGTGCGGGTGTAGATTTATCTGCCCTGCGCCGGGCCGGCCCACGAACCTTCTCATGGTCGCTCGTCAGGCTCATCGGACTGCCTGTCTTTGCCGTTGGCTTCGGACTCTTGCTTGGCCTTTCCGGCGTTCCATTGACGATTGCGGTCATATGCGCCGCGACGCCAACCGCCACATCCTCCTACATTCTTGCGCGCGAGCTGGGTGGAGACGCCCCGCTCGCCGCCAACCTGATCGCGGTTGAGACAGTCCTTGCCATGATCACGATGCCATTGCTGTACCTCGCAGTGATGCAGCTTGCAGCGGCCTGAGGGCTTGAAGCCCGGCGGAATCGGGCCTAAACCGCCAAAAATCGAAAGGGCCTCCATGAACCGGGCGGCATATCACTACAGCTTCGATCACGAGCACCTGCTCAGTATTGAAGGGCTTTCTCCTCTCGATATTACCCACATTCTGGACCTTGCGGACCGCTATGCCGAGGCGACCCGTGCTGGCATCCGGCCGGATCCGGTGCTCAAGGGCAAGGTTGTGGTGAACCTGTTCTTCGAGAACTCCACCCGGACCATGAGCAGTTTCGAGATTGCTGCCCGCCGGCTCGGTGCAGACGTCATTTCGATGCCGGTTGCCGCCTCAAGCGTGAAGAAAGGCGAAACGCTGATCGACACAGCGATGACGCTGAATGCCATGAAACCGGATGCCCTGATCGTGCGGCACTCGGCGTCTGGCGGGCCGAAACTCTTGTCCCGCAAGGTGGATTGCGCCGTCATCAATGCCGGCGACGGAACGCATCAGCATCCAACACAGGGACTGCTGGACACACTTACGATCCGGCGCACCAAAGGCCGCATCGAAGGCCTGAAAGTCGTGATCTGCGGTGACATTGCGCATTCGCGTGTGGCCCGGTCAACAACTCAGGCGCTTCATCTGATGGGGGCAGAAGTGCATCTCTGCGCGCCGCGCACGCTGCTACCATCGGGCACCGAGACCTGGGGCGCAGCCAGCGCCACGACCGATTTCGACAAAGCCCTGAAAGGCGCTGACATCGTCATGATGCTTCGCCTGCAGCTGGAACGGATGGATGGGGCCTTCCTGCCTAGCCGCCGTGAATATTTCAGTTATTTCGGGCTGACAAAAGACCGGCTCGCGCTCGCCAAACCGGATGCGACGGTGATGCACCCCGGCCCGATGAACCGGGGAATCGAGATCGAAAGCGCCATTGCCGATGGCGAACAATCGGTCATTACCGAACAGGTCGAAATGGGCGTCGCCGTCCGCGAAGCCGTGCTTCACCTTCTGGCGGGAGGGCCCGCATGAGCCTCAGCATCTACAATGCCCGCCTGCTCGACCCGGCCAGCGGACTGGATGAAACCGGCGCCATCCTGATCGACCGGGGAAAGATCAAGGAGATCGCCAACGGCCAGACCGAACCGCATGCCGACGCGACAAACACAATCGACGCTGCCGGTCTTTGTCTCGCCCCCGGCCTGATTGACCTTCGCGTCAAAACAGGCGAACCGGGCATCGAACAAAAGGAGACGCTGGCCACAGCCTCGCGCTCTGCTGTTGCAGGCGGCATTACCAGCTTCGTCGTGATGCCTGACACGCGGCCGGTAATCGACGACATGGCGCTGGTCAGGTTCGTTGCGGACACGGCCAGGGCAAATGCTTCTGCGCGCATTTACCCGGCAGGCGCCCTGACAACGGGTCTTGATGGCAACGCGATGGCCGAGATCGGCCTGATGGCGCAGTCAGGCGCTGTCCTGTTCACCAATGGCGACATGCCTGTTGCGAACGCCTCGATCCTTAAACGGACGATGGCTTATGCCGCCAGTCTTGGCGCCTCGATCATGTCTCGCCCGGACGAGCGGTCTCTGTCAGGTTCCGGCGTGATGAATGCCGGAGAGCTTGCCGGACGGATGGGCTTGCCCGGAATCCCGGTCGAGGCCGAATGGATCGGCGCGATGCGGGACACAGCCTTGGCAGAGGCAACGGGATGCACCCTGATCCTGGACCAGGTGTCGACACCGCGCACCGTGGCAATCGCCATGGAGGCCCGCAAGCGAGGTGCCAAAGTGTTCACGACCGCTGCGGCACACAGCTTCTTCTTCAACGAGCTGGATGTCGGCGACTACCTGACTTATTGCAAGGTCAACCCTCCGTTCCGGGATGAAGAGACCCGGCTGGGCTTGATCGATGCACTGAAAAACGGGCTGATCGACGCCGTCGTCTCCGCCCATGACCCTCAGCCACCTGAAGAAAAGCGCCTGCCTTTTGGCGAAGCGGCGTTCGGGGCGGCCGGACTGGAAACTGTTCTCCCTGCCATGCTCAGCCTGGTTCATGATGGCCCGCTCAGCCTGCTCGAAGCGCTGGCGCCGATTACCTGCCGGCCAGCCGATATGCTGGGCCTGCCGCAAGGCCGGCTCGCGAAGAATGCACCAGCAGACGTCATCCTCTTTGATCCCGGCAAGCCCTGGCTGTGCGAACGTGAGCACCTGCGCTCCCGCTCAACCAACTCGCCATTCGACGGACGTCGGCTGCAGGGCCGCGTCCTGCGGACTTTTGTTGGCGGAGAAGAAGTCTTTGCGCATGCGAGCCTCGCCTGAGAAGGCTTGCCCGGACGCTCATCTCTGCCTACCACTTAAACGTGTTTTCGGGAGCTGCGCATGGCCGCATATCTTGTCTTTCCGCTTGCCGCTGTGGTCGGCTACCTCGCCGGGTCGATCCCTTTCGGGCTTCTGCTGACGCGGGCAGCCGGTCTGGGAGACATCCGTCAGGTCGGCTCCGGCAATATCGGCGCGACCAATGTCCTGCGAACCGGCCGCAAGGATCTGGCACTCGCAACGCTGCTGCTCGATAGCCTGAAAGCCGGTCTTGTGGCGCTGGGTTTTGGTCTGCTGGGCGGCGCGGAGCTCGGCCTTGTTGCCGGCGCGGCTGCTTTCATCGGCCATTGTTACCCGATCTGGCTCGGCTTCAAGGGCGGGAAAGGCGTCGCGACCTTCGCAGGCCTGCTGCCATTTGTGTCACTACCGGCTTTTTATGTTGCCGCGCCTGTGTGGTTTGGCATTTTCGCACTCACCCGGATTTCTTCCCTTGCCGCCCTGACCGCCGCTGCCCTTGTCGCCCCCGGGGCATGGCTGGTTGAGGAAGTGATGCACCGGCCGCACAACTGGTTTGTTCTTCTCGGTCTGGCGGCCTTGTCGGTATTCGTCTTCTGGACCCATCGCGCCAATCTCGGCCGCCTGCTGAAAGGCACCGAACCGCGCTTTGGAAGCTCAAAAGCGAAACCAGACGCATGATGTCTGACGGTGAAAGGCTGGACTGGATCCGCCTCGCCAGGACCCACGGGATCGGGCCGGTCAGCTTTTTCCAGCTCATTCGCCGCTTTGGTTCTGCCAGTGCCGCGCTGGACGCCCTTCCGGAACTGTCTGCCCGCTCTCGCAGGACGCGTGCACTCAAGCCACCGGACCGTGATCTGGTCGAGCAGGAATTGGGGGCCGCCAGCCGGTATGGGGCACGCCTCGTTCTGAGTTCCGAGCCGGACTACCCGCCACTTCTAAATGACCTTGAGCCTCCACCGCCTGTCCTGACCCTGCTGGGACAGGCCGACCTTGCATCCCGGCCAACCGTGGCAATTGTTGGCGCGCGAAACGCCTCAGCTGCCGGCCGCAAGATCGCTCGCGACATGGCAGCAGAGCTTGGCCGAAACGGGTTCACAACCGTGTCTGGCCTGGCCCTGGGCATCGACGGCGAGGCACATGCGGCCAGCATTGAGACAGGCACGATCGCGGTACTGGGCGGTGGCATCGACCATGTGTATCCGCCGCAGCACAAGCGTCTCTACGCCGAGATTGCCGCGTCCGGTCTGATCGTGTCCGAAAGCCCGTTCGGGTATCGGGCGAAGGCACAGGACTTTCCGCGCCGTAACCGTATCATTACCGGCATGTCGCTTGGGGTTGTCGTTGTAGAGGCTGCGGAGCGCTCGGGATCGCTGATTTCGGCGCGGGTCGCTGGCGAACAGGGGCGCGAAGTCATGGCTGTACCGGGATCTCCTCTGGACGCACGCGCGGCGGGGACCAACAGCCTGCTTCATCAGGGCGCAACGCTCGTTCGCCACGCGGATGATGTGCTGGATATTCTCGCGACACTGGACCGGCGTCAGGTCTGCGCGCCGCCGCCTCGCCCCTTCGAATTCGACCCGGATGCCGGGGAGCCGAGCGATTCGGAACTGCAGCGGGTGCTCGAAGCGCTGTCGCCCCACCCAATGCCAATCGACGAAATTGCACGCGCCAGCGGCCTGCCCGCTTCGCGGTGCGCAGCCGTCTTGCTGGAGCTTGAATTGTCCGGAGAAGCCCAAACTTTGCCGGGCGGACTGGCCGCCAGGGCATTTTGATCAAGCGGCATACGTGTGGCCAAGCTGCACCGGACAGGTGCCGAAAAATCACTCATCGGCGCTCCGTGGCTGGACGATGCCGGGGACAGCCTCTAAGCCTCAGTCACCGAGACAGAATTCCGTAGTCCGCAGCCGGCGCTGCCGGGGCAAAACCGAGGTAGCCCGAATTGGCCAATTGGTACCATTATGCTGCAGCCCTGGCCCTTGCCGCATCTCCGTCATTCGGAGCAATTGCGCAGGAAACCAGCGCGCCGGATACAACGGCCAATTCGGAACAGGTCGTCCTTGAAGCCGACTATGTCTACGAATTGCGCGACGAAAATTCCATCGTCGCGGAAGGTAATGTCGAAGCACTCTATGACGGGCGCATCCTGCGAGCAGACCGGCTTGTCTACAACCGGACCACAGAACGCGTTCGGGCGACCGGAAATGTCGTTATCATCGACACAGACGGCTCCCAGCAATTCTCCGACGAAGTCGAAGTCGGCTCCAATCTGTCGGATGGTTATGCGATCGGTTATTCCGCCCGTCTGACAGATGGCTCAACCATTGTGGCGAATTCAGCGATCCGCCAGTCGGACGGCATTAACGCCATGGATCAGGTCATCTATACGGCCTGTCCTATCTGTGAAGCCAAGGGCCAGACGCCGACCTGGTCTCTGCGGGCCCGCCGCGCCGTGCTGGACCAGGAAACCCAGATGATTTCCTATCGCGACGCGGTTCTGGAAGTCATGGGCATTCCCGTGTTCTACTTCCCCTACCTCGCGCACCCGGATCCGACGTCTGATCGCCGTTCCGGCCTGATGATCCCGTCCGCTGGCTTTTCGTCCAAGCTCGGCGCGTTCTACCAGCAACCCTATTACTGGGCGATCTCGGACTCCTCAGACCTGACGATCGCACCTCTCATCACGGAAAACGTCAATCCGATGCTGGAACTCGATTACCGCAAGCGGTTTTATTCGGGTGCCATCAATATCAACACGAGCATCACACGGGAAAAAGACTTCGATAGCGACGGTCAGAAATTCGGCGAAGAAAAGTGGCGCGGCCATCTGTACGGCAGCGGCCGGTTTGCGCTGACAGAAGAATGGCAATGGGGCTTCGGCGTCGAAACCCAGACCGACGACCTGTATGACCGCCGCTACGACATCGACGGGCAAGGTGACAAACGCGGGATCTATCAGAGCCAGCCACGCCGGCTCCTGTCCCAGCTATATGCCGTGGGACAAGGCGATTCTTACTACACGGACGTTTCTCTTCTCTCAATTCAGGGGCTTCGCGGCAGCGATGCCGATGGCAGCCTGCCGACCGTCACGCCCTTGCTCTTCAGCGAAAAATACTGGGATCTCGGCGATTACGGCTTTGCCAGCGTGAACGCCTCAACCGCCATTCTGCGCCGCGATGTCGGCGATGACAGCCAGCGCGTCAGCGTTGGGGCAGACTGGTCGACATACAAGATTCTGCCCGGCGGCTTCACTTTCGAGCCTTTCGCGGAACTGCGCGGGGATTACTATCAGCTCGATCAAAGAGGCATCGAAGATGACAACGCTTCGAGGCTGGTCGGCAATGCCGGAACACGCATTGCCTATCCGATGATCCGTCCGGGTAAGACGGTCGACATCATGCTTGAGCCGGAAGTCATGGCCGCATGGGGCACGTCTAATTCGAATGATCCGATCATCCCGAATGAAGATGCCCTGTTATTCGAAATGGATGAAACCGTCCTGTTCGATGCCAACACGGTTGCCGGTTATGACCTCTATGAAGGTGACGGGAAAATCTCTGCCGGGCTGACGGCCCGGGCGGTCTGGAAAGACGGCCCGGAACTGTCTGCCACTGTCGGCCGGAGATGGCGGTCCCGGCCAGACCCGAGCTTTGAAAAAGTCACCAATCTCGACGGCACGACATCGGACTGGGTGGCCGCGGCAACAGCGGATTTCGGCAAGGCCTTGCGCATTGATACGCGGGTTCGGCTTGATCAAGACGGACTGGAACTGAACCGGATCGATACCCGCCTGTCCACACAGTCTTCCAGATGGCGCGCAACCGGCCAGTATTACAAGATCAGCGAACGGCTGAACCCGAACCAGGAGGAAGACGAAGGTTTCTTCATGACCGGCGAATTCCGGATCACTGAACGCTACTCCTTCATCTACGGCCAGCTGCGTGACATAGCGAACGACCGGAATGCCAGAAAGGATTTCGGTATCGCCTATGAAGACGACTGTTCACGCCTCGAACTGGTCTATAGCCGCACGGAACTGCAGGATCGCACACAAGGTCCGTCAGAAAACATTCAGATCCGCTTTTCTCTCAAAACACTTGGGCAATTCGGGTCCAGCGATTTCGATTAAGTCTGCCACTGCCCCGAAATCGCCGTGAACCCTAAATATCCGTAAGTTATCAGGGCTGACTGCGGGCCCGCGTTGCGCCATGCATCAGGATTTGTATGGTCGAAGTTGAATACCTGCCTGCGGGATCGCAGGCATGAATTGGAGACCTCTGATGGTTCGCAAACTCGCCGTCGCCGCAATGATGCTGGCCCTTCCCTTCGCCGGACAAGCGAGTGCTCAGGAAGCCCCGGCAGATGATGGCAGCCTGACTCTGGAAGCCATTGCAGCAGTGGTCAACGACCGGCCGATCTCGTTTACAGACGTCCGGGACCGCGCCCGCATGCTGTTGCTGAGCCTTGGTGGACAGCAACCTTCCCCGGAACAGGTGCAGCAGATCACCGGACAGGCTCTGGAGCAGTTGATTGATGAACGCCTTCAGCTCGAAAAGGCGTCCGAGTTTGAGCTGGAGATCAGCAAGGAAGAGATTGACGGCGCTGTCGAAGGCATGGCTGCCCAATCTGGACTGACCGGCGCCGACCTGAAATCCCAGCTTCTGGCGGCGGGAATCGATCCTTCCAGTCTTGAAGAACAGATGCGTGCCGAACTTGCCTGGAACCGCGTGATGAGCGGCCTCTACGGGTCGCGCATTCGTATTTCCGACAATCAGGTCGACGACCAGATCGAACAATTGCGGCTGGCCGCCAAGAAAACGCAGTACCGCATTTCCGAGATCTTTCTGTTCGCGCCAGACCCAGAGACCCGCACCCAGGCCGAGGAAGCTGCCCGCTCCATTGTGGAGCAGCTGAAAGCTGGCGCTGACTTCCGTATTGCTGCCCAGCGCCTCTCCTCCGCGCCCACCGCAGCGACCGGCGGCGACATGGGCTGGGTTTCGGCCTCCGACCTTCCGCCTGAGCTGGTGCCTGCCATCGAATCAGCTGCCGGCCCAGGCCTGCTGGAGCCGATCACCGTCGATAATGGCGTGTACATTCTCTACATCCAGAACAAGCGGGAGCCGGCGGAAGCGACCACCAAGGTCGATCTCATCCGCCTGATCACCAGCGATGCCACGGATGAAAACCTGAAAGCCGCGATGGAGCGCATTACATCGTGTGACGACGTCCAGACAGTTGCCAACACGACTCAGGGCCTCCGGGCGCAACCGCTCGAAGACATCAACATCGAAGAGCTGGGTCCTGAAGGCAAATCGCTCGTCGAAAGTGCCGAAATCGGTAAGCCGACAGACATTTTTGCTGTCAGTGGCGGATTGGGCACCATGTATGTCTGCCGACGGGAAGAAGGCGCTGAAGCACTTCCATCCCGCGAGGATCTCAAAAACAGCCTCAAGGGGCGTGAACTCAACATGATCTCCGAGCGTGAGCTGCGTAACCTGCGCCGCGACGCCACGATTATCTACCGATAAGGCTTGCACGCCGTTCCATTTGGCGCGACATCCGGCGCGTGACCGAGCAAATGTCTTCTCTTCCCCTCGTCCTGTCCATGGGCGACCCGGCGGGTGTGGGTCCCTCCATCACCGCCGTTGCCTGGCAGGCTTTGAAATCAGACCCTGAGCTTCGGTTCTACGTCATTGGCGCACCGGAGCTTTACCGAAAACTCTGTCCTGTGCAGGAGATTGCTGCACCCGAAGACGCTGCAGCCGTGTTCAGTGCCGCGCTGCCTGTCCTGCCAGTCGGGCCTGTGCCAGAGATCACGCCGGGCAAACCAAACGAAGCCTCCGCCCCATTTATTGTCTCCGCCATCGAAATGGGCGTCGCGCATGTCCGGGAAGGAAAAGCGTCCGGTATCGTCACCAATCCGATCAACAAGGCCCTGCTCTACAGCGCCGGTTTCCGGCACCCGGGTCATACGGAATTCATTGCAGAACTCTGCCGCCCGGAGGGTGGTGAACCGATCCGGCCTGTCATGATGCTCACAGGCGGTGGCCTGAAGGTGGCCCTGGCAACGATCCACCAATCACTGGCCAGCGTGCCCGCGAGCCTGACGCAGGAAGCCCTTGTGGAACTCGGCTCCATTGTGCACAGCGCGATGAAATCCGACTTTGGCATAGCCGCGCCCCGAATTGCCTTTACCGGACTGAACCCTCATGCCGGCGAAGGCGGAGCCATTGGGCGCGAAGAGATCGACATCATCAATCCTGCTGCCGCCACACTCCGCTCCCGGAACATCAACATTTCGGATGCCCGGCCGGCGGACACCGTGTTCGCAGAAGCCTTGTCAGGGGCCTATGATGCGGTGATCGCGATGACACATGACCAGGGCCTGATTCCGGTCAAGACGCTGGATTTCTGGGGCGGCGTGAACATGACGCTCGGTCTTCCGATCGTCCGAACGAGTCCCGATCATGGTACAGGTTACGATGCGGCAGCGGCAGGTACCGCCCGTCCGGACAGCCTGATCGCAGCAATCCGCTCAGCGGCCATGGTCGCGAAGAACAGGAAAACCGCATGAGCGAACAGAATGAGCCCGAACTGACACAGGCCCCGGCGCGCAAGGCGCTCGGCCAGCACTTCCTGTTCGACCCCAGCATTCTTCACCGCGCCGCCACCGCTGCTGGACCGCTGAAAGGTCGCACGGTGATCGAAGTGGGGCCCGGCCCCGGCGGCCTGACGCGCGCCATCCTGAAAGAAGGCGCTGCAAAGCTGATCGCGGTCGAAACGGACCCACGATTTGCCTCAGCCTTGCAGGCCTGGCCTGAAGCGAGCGACGGCCGCCTCACGGTCATCGAGAAGGATGCCCGCAAGGTTAAATGGGAAAAAGTCCTGACCGAACTCGGCGATGGCACACCCGCCATGATCATCGCGAACCTGCCCTACAATGTCGGCACAGTGCTACTGATCGACTGGCTAAAAGCCGGCGCCTGGCGCGGAGAGATGGCGCTGATGTTCCAGAAGGAGGTTGCCCAGCGTATCTGCGCCGATCCGGGAACGGAACATTATGGCCGTCTTGCCGTTCTGGCCCATGCGGTGACGCGGCCGCACATTGCCTTCACCCTGCCGCCCGGGGCTTTCAAGCCGCCACCGAAAGTCGACAGCGCAGTCGCGGTTCTGGACCCCCTCCCCGAAGGCGAACGCTTTCCGTACCTCGACAAGCTGGAGCAGGTCGCCGGCGCTGCGTTCGGTCAGCGCAGGAAAATGTTGCGCGCGGCGCTAAAGCCGTTTGCCAAGAAACATGGCCTGAAAGCGGATGAATGGCTGAAAGATCTCGGCATTGACCCCACAGCACGCGCCGAGACTCTGACACAGGAAGAGTTCCAGCGGATGGCAACCTCCCTGGCCAAATAGAAAACGGCGTCCCGGTATTTCCGGAACGCCGCCTGCTTAAGTGATTGTGCTTTTCTAGACGTCGAACCGGTCGGCGTTCATGACCTTGGTCCAGGCAGACACGAAGTCCTTCACGAACTTCTCCTTGTTGTCATCCTGGGCATAGACTTCCGCATAGGCCCGCAGGATCGAGCTCGAACCGAAGACCAGGTCGAGGCGGGTAGCCGTCCACTTGGTCTTGCCACTCTTGCGATCGCGGATCTCGTAGATTCCATCCTCGCTGGTCGGGTTCCAGGTGTTCGACATGTCCGTCAGATTGACGAAAAAGTCCGTCGTCAGCGCGCCCACCTTGTCAGTAAACACACCATGGGCAGACCCGCCATGGTTCGTACCGATGACGCGCATACCGCCGACAAGAACCGTCATTTCCGGTGCCGTGAGACCCAGCAGCTGGGTATGATCCAGCATGATCTCTTCCGGTTTGACAGCATAGGCCTCCTTGATCCAGTTCCGGTAGCCGTCAACGAGCGGCTCCATTGTCTCAAAGGATTCCGCATCCGTCATTTCGTCGGTCGCATCGCCGCGGCCTGGCGTGAACGGGACGGTGACATTGAAACCAGCCGCCTTCGCTGCCTGCTCAACGCCCACATTACCGGCCAGGACGATGACGTCCGCCACGCTTGCACCGCTCGACGCAGCAATCGGCTCCAGCACGCCCAGCACTTTCTGAAGACGTGCAGGCTCATTGCCTGCCCAGTCTTTCTGCGGTGCAAGGCGAATGCGGGCACCATTCGCACCACCGCGCATGTCAGACCCGCGATAGGTGCGGGCGCTGTCCCATGCGGTCGAGACCATTTCGCCGATGCTGAGGCCGCTATCGGCAATCTTCTTTTTGACCGCATCGACATCATAGCCGGTGGAGCCGACCGGAACCGGATCCTGCCAGATCAGATCCTCCTGCGGCACCCACGGACCGATATAGCGAGCCTTCGGCCCCATATCGCGGTGGGTCAGCTTGAACCATGCCCGGGCGAAGACATCGGAGAAGTATTGGTGGTCATTCCGGAACTTCTCCATATAGCTCCGGTAGATCGGGTCGACTTTCATCGCCATATCGGCATCGGTCATCATTGGCATGGTACGGATGGATGGGTCTTCCACATCCGCCGGCATGTCTTCTTCCTTGATGTCGACTGGCTTCCACTGCCAGGCGCCTGCCGGGCTCTTGGTCGTTTCCCACTCATGGTCGAGCAGCATTTCGAAATAACCGCCATCCCATTTCGTCGGGTCGGACGTCCACGCACCTTCCGGCCCGCCCGTCAACGTATCGCGGCCAAAGCCTTTACCTTTGGGATTGAGCCAGCCAAAGCCCATGGCTTCAATCGCACCGGCTTCCGGTTCCGGCGAAAGCTTCGAGGCATCGGCGTTACCGTGCGCCTTGCCGATCGTGTGGCCACCGGCAGTCAGCGCCGCCGTTTCTTCATCGTTCATGGCCATGCGCTTGAAGGTTTCGCGCACGTCCACCGCGGTCCGGGCCGGATCAGGCTTCCCGTGCACGCCTTCCGGATTCACATAAATAAGGCCCATCACGACGGCAGACAGCGGGTTCTCCAGAGAGGTCCGGTCGTCCTTGTCGGGATAACGATCCGTATCTTCGGTGAGCCACTCCTTTTCAGAGCCCCAATAGGTATCCTTTTCCGGATGCCAGATGTCCTCACGGCCAAAGCCGAAGCCAAATGTCTTCAGTCCGGCCACTTCATAAGCGGCATTGCCGGCCAGCAGGATCAGGTCTGCCCAACTGATCTTGTTTCCGTATTTTTTCTTGATCGGCCAGAGAAGGCGGCGGGCCTTGTCGAGGTTGGCATTGTCCGGCCAGGAGTTCAGAGGTGCAAAACGGATATTGCCCGCGCCGCCGCCGCCGCGGCCATCGGCGAGGCGATAAGATCCGGCAGAGTGCCAGGCGAGACGAATGAAGAGGCCCGCATAGCTGCCCCAGTCTGCCGGCCACCAGTCTTGGCTATCAGTGACAAGTGCATGGATGTCTTTCTGCAGCTGGTCGAAGTCGAGCTTCTTCACCTCATCCCGGTAGCTGAAATCCTTGCCATAGGGCTGAACCTTGCTGTCGTGCTGATGCAGGATGTCGAAATTCAGGGCTTGTGGCCACCACGCCATGACTGAGGTTTCAGTCGTCGTCAGGCTTCCGTGCATTACCGGGCACTTGCCGCGGCCCATATCATTGCCATCCATAGTATTCTCCCTTTCGCTTAAGCGTTTTTCAGATCCGAAACGAGGCATGCCAGGCACACCGCAAAAACTTCGGTGACGGCCAGACACCGGAATGGTGCCGGCGAGGTTCATCACCGCACGATAACTCTACGCCTGCCAGACGAATAGGACCAATTGATTGCTTGAGGGGTTGCTATAGTTTTTGACTATATCTTATTTTCCCCAAACAAAACAAAGGCCCCGAGGCTATCGCCCCGGGGCCTCCTAAGAAAATTTCATTTTCCCTACATGCCGGCGAGGACAGCCAGCAGCAGAAGCGCCACGATATTCGTGATCTTGATCATCGGGTTCACAGCCGGACCGGCGGTGTCCTTGTAGGGGTCACCCACCGTATCGCCCGTCACGGCAGCCTTGTGGGCTTCAGAGCCCTTGCCGCCATGATTGCCGTCTTCGATATACTTCTTGGCGTTGTCCCATGCCCCGCCGCCCGATGTCATCGAGATGGCGACGAACAGGCCGGTGACGATCACGCCCAGAAGCATGGCGCCCACGGCTGCGAAGGCAGCACTCTTGCCAGCGATGGCAAGGATCACGCCGAACAGGACCACAGGTGACAGCACCGGCAGGAGCGACGGCACGATCATTTCCTTGATGGCTGCCTGAGTCAGAAGGTCGACGGCGCGACCGTAATCCGGCTTCACCTCGCCTTTCATGATACCCGGCATTTCGCGGAACTGACGCCGGACTTCCTCAACAACGGCCTGGGCTGCACGCCCCACAGCCATCATCGACATGCCGCCGAAGAGGAACGGCAGAAGACCGCCAAACAGAAGGCCAACCACGACGTATGGATTGGCAATCGAGAAATCGACCGCCACGCCGGAGAAGAAAGAACCATCCGCGGCTTTCGCCGAGAAATATTTCAGATCCTCCGAATAGGCCGCAAACAGAACGAGCGCGCCGAGACCGGCGGAGCCGATTGCGTAGCCCTTCGTCACAGCCTTGGTCGTGTTCCCGACTGCGTCGAGGGCGTCCGTCGTGTCACGTACTTCCGAGGGAAGCTCTGACATTTCAGCAATGCCGCCCGCATTGTCCGTGACCGGACCGAATGCGTCGAGCGCAACGATCATGCCTGCCAGAGCCAGCATCGTGGTGGTCGCAATCGCGACACCATAGAGGCCTGCCAGATTATAGGTGGCGATGATGCCAGCGATGATCGTCAGGGCCGGCAGCGCGGTCGACTCCAGTGAGACAGCGAGGCCCTGGATCACGTTCGTGCCGTGACCGGACTCCGACGCCTTCGCCACGGACCGTACCGGACGATACTTTGTCTCGGTATAATATGCCGTAATGACAACGATCAGGCCTGTCACAGCAAGGCCAAGCAGGCCGCAGAGGAACAGGTCCATCCCGGTGATTTCACCAGAAAGCCCAAGCGCGGCTGCCGCACCTTCCAGCGGGCCGAACCCCGCAGGCAGTACCTGGCTGATAACGAGTGCCAGGGCACCGATCGACAGGACACCTGTAACGATGAGGCCCTTGTAGAGCGCGCCCATGA
This sequence comes from Hyphomonas jannaschiana VP2, assembly GCF_000685215.1. GTDB lineage: Bacteria > Pseudomonadota > Alphaproteobacteria > Caulobacterales > Hyphomonadaceae > Hyphomonas > Hyphomonas jannaschiana. The sequence goes on along the minus strand of NZ_ARYJ01000007.1, from coordinate 27,373 downwards.
CGTCGGTCTTGCCCGGGCCGAGATTGACGAAATATGTGCCGATGATCGACGTGATGATGCAGACACCGCCAATGGCCAGCGGCAGCAGCATCAGGTCTCCCAGATAGCTGGCATCCGCAAAATAGATCGCACCGAGCACCATGGTCGCAACCAGCGTCACGGCATAGGTCTCGAACAGGTCGGCTGCCATGCCGGCACAGTCACCGACATTGTCGCCCACATTGTCTGCAATCGTCGCAGCGTTACGCGGGTCATCTTCCGGAATACCGGCTTCAACCTTGCCGACCATGTCACCGCCGACGTCTGCGCCTTTGGTGAAGATGCCGCCGCCGAGACGGGCGAAGATCGAAATGAGCGAAGCCCCGAAACCAAGTGCGACAAGGGAATCGATGATTTCCCGCTTCTGGTCTTCCTCAGTCAGGCTGAGACCCATGATCATGGTCAGGAAGCCGTAATAGAGAACAATACCAAGAAGAGCGAGGCCGACAACGAGCATGCCGGTAATGGCGCCAGACTTGAACGCCATTTTAAGTCCGGCATTGAGGCCGGATTTTGCGGCTTCCGTCGTGCGGACATTGGCCTGCACCGAGACTTTCATGCCGATGAAACCGGCTGCGCCGGAGAGCACGGCACCGATGACAAAGCCGAGCGGCGCTACCAAGTTCCAGAACGCAATGCCAAGCAAAACAACGACCACGACGCCGACAATGGCGATGGTCCGATACTGGCGGCCGAGATAGGCGTTTGCGCCTTCCTGAATGGCCGCAGCGATTTCGCGCATTCGCGCGTCACCCGCGGGGGCGGACTGGATCGAACGAGCCTGAATAAACCCGTACAAAACCGAGATTACGCCCGCTGCGAGAGCGAGATAATACCACATGAACCTTGTTTCCTTCCCTAGCCAAATCGAACCGGTTTTGCCCGGTTTCTCCCTGAGCTTTCTTTATTATGGGTACTTTGCTGCCACCCCCTGACGTCAGGTGCAAGATGCCTCACGTTTGAAGCGAGTCAGACAAGACCCGGTTCAGCCATGCTCGAAGCCGAGTCTTTCCGGTAGGTTAACGCGCGCACCATCCATACAAGCTGTCAGACCGGCTCCAGACGCAAAAGATCCTATTTGTGTGACCTTGATGCCCTCTTCCCCAGCGTAAGCCAGAATTCGGGAGGTCACCGACTCAGGTGCGGCAAACAGAACCTGATAGTCGTCGCCCCAGGACGCGAGCGCGAGACGCTCTTCAAGAGTTGAGGCTCCACCGGCATAAGGCACGGCGTCCAGATCGACCGTCACCGACAGGCCGGACGCCTCCGCAAGCATGCGGGCATCCCCTAGTAGTCCGTCGGAGACATCCATTGATCCGGTGGCGCAATCTCGTAGCAGCCCGGTAATGGCCAATGGCGCCAGCTGAGGCTCCCTGTAGGCCGCGACATGAGGGTCATCCACGCGCCCGTCCCGGAGCGCCCTGTAGCCAAGAAGTGCTGCGCCGATCGCTCCGGTCACCCAAAGCCTGTCACCCGCCTGCGCCCCACTGCGCCGGATCACGCCGCCCGGGCCGGACTGGCCGGTCAAGGTCAGGGACAGGAACAGGCCTTGCGGGCTGGCCGTCGTGTCGCCGCCGATCAGCCGGATGCCCCAGCTGGACAGTTCATCCCCCAAAGCTGCCGCAAACCGGGCAAGCTGCTCTTCCGGCCTGGTGCCTGGCCAGCCAAGCGTCAGCAAAGCCTCCAGCGGCCGGGCACCTTTGGCGATGATGTCCGACACATTCGCCCGGACCAGCTTGCGCGCGATGGTGTCGACTGGATCGTCTGGAAAGAAGTGCACGCCCTCGACCAGTGCATCGACCGTCGCGATGACAGGTCCGCTCGGGGTAGAGAGTTCGGCCACATCGTCACGCAAGGCCGCCGCCCCGGGTGATGCTACCAACGGCGCGAAATACCGGGAGATCCAGTCACGTTCGCCCACGCCTAGTCAGACACCTCTTGTTCCGCCAATGGCCGCTTTACGCCATCCAGAACCACGCCCCAGACCGGGATTGCGTCCCAGTCCTTCCCTTTAGTGTCCAGCGGGTTCTCGCCGAGAATAGTAAAATCCGCGCGTTTGCCGGGCTCGATCGAGCCGATTTCCGCCTCCAGGCCGAGCACACGGGCTGCATCGAGCGTAATCGCTTCAAGCGCCTCGTAGGGGCTGAGCGCCATCTCAGCTTCATACACGCCGCCCTCGCGTGTCGCCCGGGTCATATGGACACCTGCCGCCCGCAACGGATAAGGCGGCGCCAGGGGCGCATCGCTATGCACCGCTACGGGGACGCCTGCGACCGTCAGCGCGCCCAATGGAGAAATCCACTTGGCCCGTACATCTCCCAACGGCCCGGCATATTCGTTCGCCATGTAGAAGACATAGTGGCTTGCGGCGGAGAGCTGCGCATCCAGCCGCCCGGCCAGTTCCACCTGCTCCGGTGAAAACAGGCCGCCATGCTCAATGACAAAGCTGTTGTTGGGGCCGTCACCTTCCCGAAGTGTCTCCAGCGCCTTCAGCGTCGCGCCCTGGGCTGCGTCGCCATTCGAATGGATATTCACGCCGAGTCCCGCGTCCCAATAGGGCTGGATCGCCGGAACAATTCCATCCGGTCCGGCGACCCACAGGCCTTCAGATCCCTTCGATTGACCGGAGAGATAGCCCGGCGGGGAAAGCCGCATTGTCTGGCTGTAGAAGGCGCCATCGGTGAAGAACTTTACCCTTGGTAATACGGGCGCCGGGGTTGGCCGCTCGCCGCTGACCATATCGAGAACCGCCTGGACTTTCCCGTCACCGAATGTCCGCTCCAGCGCGCGGTATTCCGGCACCAGATAGAGGTGATAGCCCGCCGCCTGTGCGCTCCCCCAATTGGTGCGGATATTCGCGTCCTCCATCTCCCAGCCGAACAGGCCATAGGCCATCTCGGCCGTGGTCGTGACGCCGGCCTGGCGCAGCATGGAAGAGAAGCCGTGGAAACCTGCCGTGACATTCTCCGGCGCAAGGATCACGCCCGCATAGGCCTGGATCACTAGCAGCGCCGCATCTTCATAGATCCGGCCAGTCAGTTCCCCCGCTTCATCGAGATCAATACCATGAAAGGACTGCGCCAGCGCAGGCGTAAAGCCCGCCGCTTCGATCGCGGCGCTGTTCAGATAGAAATCATGAGAGGAATAGTGCCAGACGATCAGGGGCTGGTCCGGCGCAATCATGTCGAGGTCCGTTCTGGTCAGATCACCGTGCACCAGATTGTGGTAGCCATACGCAACGACGGGCGTGTCTGGCTGTGCCTCCGCAACAATACCGGACAAGGCCGCAAGAAACGCTTCCCGTGTCGGCAGGCCGGCTTTCATTCCGTGAGGCGTTGCCATCGGCCAGGGCGGCGTGATGGGCAGATTGTATTGCAGCGCGCCCAGCACGACGTGCACATGCGGGTCGATCAGGCCCGGCACGATCACGTTGTCCTCAAATGCCGTGTCGACCACCGCCGCAGGCAAGGCACCCCGCAAGTCTGCCAGCGTTCCCGTGGAAAGGATGCGATCACCAGATACCGCAACCGCCTCGGCGGTATCGCCCTCACCCGCCATCGTGACCACCGCTTTTGCAGGGTAGATAACGACGCCCTCACCCGCTGCCGGATCTGGAGATGATGGTGCGGCGCATGCCGAGACCGCAATCGCTGCGGCCAGCATCAGTCGTTTCATGGAGCCCTCCTCCCTGTCTTTGTCAGAGAAGCGTGGCGTGCCCGGTACTCGATTGCAAGCGGGATCAGAGGCCTTCGCGGCCAATGGCGTAGAAGCGTTCCGCACGCTGGCGGCGCAGTTCCGCCGGCGACAGGCCATCCAGTTCCTTCAGCGACTTTTCGAGCGCCTTGGCTGCTGTGGCCATCGCCCGCTGCGGGTCGCGATGGGCGCCTCCGACGGGCTCTTTGACAACTTCGTCAATGACCTTGGTCCGCAGCAGGTCCGGCGCGGTGATCTTCATCGCGTCCGCTGCATCCTTCGCCTTGCCTGCATCGCGATAGAGAATGGACGCGCAGCCTTCCGGCGAGATCACCGAATAGATGGCATGCTCCATCATCAGAACCTTGTTGGCCGCCGCGATACCGATGGCGCCGCCTGACATGCCTTCACCAATAATCAGCGTCACAAAGGGGACGCCGAGCGTCAGGCCACGCTGCGTGCCGCGCGCAATGGCTTCTGCCTGTCCACGCTCTTCCCCCCCCTTACCCGGATAGGCCCCGGCCGTGTCCGGGAAGCTGAGCACAGGCAGGTTGAACTTCTCTGCCAGATCCATGAGGCGCACGGCCTTCCGGTATCCTTCCGGGTGGGCCATACCGAAATTATGCCGCAAGCGCGTTTCGGTCGTCCGGCCTTTCTCATGGCCCATAATGACCACAGGGCGCCCCTTGAAGCGCGCCAGACCGCCGATCACGGCCTCATCGTTGCCATAGACCCGGTCGCCAGCCAGTTCTTCGAAATCTTCAAAGACATTCTCGACGAAGTCACTAAAATGCGGCCGGTCCGGATGGCGGGCCACCTGCGTCTTCTGCCAGGCGCTCAGATCGGAATACGTATCCTTAAGCAGCTTCTGGGATTTCGCCTTCAGCTTTGTCAGCTCGTCCGAAATCGACGGGCCATCCTTGCGGCCCGACAGCGTTTCCAGTTCGGCGATCTTGGAATCCAGTTCCGCCAGCGGCTTTTCGAATTCGAGATATGAAACTTTCATGGCGCGCAAACTAGCAATCGCAGACTGACTCGCCTAGTGCCGAGATCAGAAGAGCACGCCTTGCATTTTCGCGACGGCTGGCAGGATCAGGACGCCCAGAAGGACCGGAAAAACGAACAAAATCAAAGGCAATGTCAGCTTCGCCGGCAGTGCCATGGCTTTTTCTTCGGCCATGAGGATCCTCCGCTGACGCATATCAGCAGAGAAAATGCGCAAAGTTGCGCCCAGACTCGTCCCCATTTCCTCTGCCTGACGCAGCATTGTGGCAAGCGATCCGGCCTCTTCCAGGTTCATCCTGTCAGCAAAGGACCGCCAGGCCTGTTTGCGGGATTTACCTGCCCTGAGCTCCAGAGACAGGGTTTTCATATGGCCGGCGATGATGGGATGGCGGAGTTCCAACTCCTCGCCCACACGCTGCACCGATGCGTCGAGGCTGAGGCCAGCTTCAACACAGGCGACCATCAGATCCATCATGTCGGGAAACCCAAGGGAACACTGACTTTGCCGGGCAGAAATCAGATGATCGACGTAGAAGGATGGCGCCACCAGCCCTACGATCAACAGACCAACACTGATGAAGAGAGGAACGGTCGACTGAAAATTGCTGAGGTAAGGCAACATAAAGAGAAGCGCCAGCTGCGGCAGGATCACACAGACCAGGCGAGCGAGATAATACTGCCCCACAGCGCTAGAATGCGTCAGGCCTGCGAGCGCGAGACGCGCGCGCACCTCGCTGACTTTTTCCTCATTCGTCGGGGCCACTTTACTGGACACCTGCAGGACCAGATTGTCCACCGGACTGACATGTTTGTGCGGTTCCATGAACTGGGTCCCGCGCCGCTCCAGACGGCGCTCGACCTCTTCCTTCGCCTTGGCGTTACGCCAGACAGAAAGGACGCCCGGCACAGCAACAGCGACAGCCACCGCCAGCATGACTATCGGGAGCCAGATGTCTGTGAGGGGAAGATCGCCAAACATGTTGCCCATCACATTTTGAAGTTGATCATTTTACGCATGACCATGTTCCCGATGAACATCCAGGTGAACAGGCCTGCGAAGGAATAGCGGATCAGCGGCGTATCGATGACATCGCCATAGAATTCCGGCCGCAGCAGATGAATGGCCAGCATCACAAGGAAGGGCGCAGCTGTCAGGATCATGGCTGACGTCCGCCCTTCGGACGACGCTGCGCGCACTTTCAGGCGCATGGTCTGACGTTCACGGATCGTGGTCGCGAGCGCTTTCAATAGTTCTGTCAGGTTCCCGCCGGTTTTTTCCTGCAGGCGCACAGTTGCAGCAAACAATTCGATGTCCGGATCCCCTGCCCGCTCCGCCATACGCTGAACCGCATTGGTCAGCGACATGCCGTAAGAGACTTCATCTGCAGCCATGCCGAATTCGGTACCGATCGGATCGGGCATTTCCCGGGCAACCAGCGCAATCGCCGTCGCAACCGGATGACCAGCTTCCAGGCTGCGGCAGGCAATCTGCATGGCATCCGGCAGCTGTTGTGCCAGCTTCTTCATCCGCTTGGCGCCGACCATCTTCAGGGCAATGATTGGCCCAAGCGCGAAAATTGCCAAAGCGAGACCGCTCGCCGTCAGGAACCCTCCAACCAATTTCATGTAAGCAAATGCGATGACCATGCCGCCGATGCCTGACATGCCGAACCAACGGGCCGGCTGGTAAGGCAGTCCGGAGCGCACAACCAGCTGGTTGAACCATTGCAGTGGCATGGCGAAATTGCCGAACTCGTCGAGGCCACGACTCTTGCGCAGCTCGATCATCGCCTCATTGGTGCTTTCGAAACGTTCCTTGAACTGTAGCCGCTGGTTCACGATGCGCTGGGTCTGCGCTGTCGAGAACAGACTCATCACCGCCTGTAACGCCAGGAACACGGCACCGATAGCCATGATCATGGGGATCATGAATGTCAGGCTGACATCTGAAAGATCCGGCAGGCCGAACACGTTTCTCTCCTAAAAGCGCGTGGACGGGTCGAACATACCCGGCGGCATATGCACACCGCGGCGCTCCATCTCGTCCAGGAATTTCGGGCGAAGGCCTGTGGCCGCGAAGTGCCCCTCCACCTTGCCTTCATCCGTTGTGCCGGTACGGACAAACTGGAAGATTTCCTGCAACTGCACTACAGATCCCTCCATGCCTGTCACCTCGGCAATGGACATCACCCGACGGGAGCCATCCGACAAGCGTGACGCCTGCACGATGAAGTTTACAGCAGACGCGATCTGCCCGCGGATGGCATGTTCGGAGATTTTCATGCCGCCGATCATGACCATCTGCTCCAGACGGGTGAGCGCATCGCGAGGATTGTTTGCGTGGATGGTCGCCATGGACCCTTCATGACCGGTATTCATGGCCTGAAGCATGTCGAAGGCTTCCTCGCCGCGCACCTCGCCCAGGATAACCCGGTCGGGACGCATCCGCAGCGCGTTCTTGACCAGTTCCCGCTGGCGGATTTCGCCCTTGCCTTCTATGTTCGGCGGACGGGTCTCCATCCGGGCGACGTGCGGCTGCTGCAGCTGAAGCTCTGCAGCATCTTCAATCGTGATCAGGCGCTCATCCGGGCTGATGGCGGACGACAATGCATTCAACAGAGTTGTCTTGCCCGAGCCTGTCCCGCCGGAAATCACTGTCGAAGCCCGGCACTTCACAGCACCCAGGATGAAGTCCGCCACGGGGCGTGGAATAGCTCCAAATTCCACGAGCTTGTCGATGGTCAGCGGTGATTTCGAGAATTTCCGGATCGACACCAGAGGCCCATCAATCGCAATCGGCATCACGGCTGCGTTGACGCGGCTGCCATCGGACAGGCGCGCATCCACCAGCGGCTGGCTTTCATCCACACGGCGGCCCACAGCCGACACGATCCGCTGAACAATCCGCAGGAGGTGGTCATTGTCCGCAAAGCGCACGGGAGCCACCTGCAGCTTGCCGTGGCGTTCCACATAGACCTGATCACAGCCATTGATCAGGATGTCTGCAATGGAGTCATCCTTGAGCAGTGGTTCGATCGGCCCAAGGCCCGTCATCTCGTCCATCACGGCATCCGCGAAGCTCGCTTCCTCCGCAGCCGACAAGGCCATTTCTTCCTTGCGGATAATATCGGCGATAATGCTCCGCACGCGGCGGCGCAGAGTCTCGTCGTCCAGCTTCTCAAGCTTGGACAGGTCCAGCTCGTCGATCAGCTTGGCATGGATTTTAAGCTTCGCGTCCAACTGATCGAAGCCACCGGTTTCCGCTTTGGCACGCGGCGGTGTTGGCGGCGGAACAGGCGTGGACGGCTTGGCTTCAGCTTCCGGCGGAGGGGCTGGCGGGGTCGAGAATCCGAAACGGCTCATCCGCGGCGCCTCCGCTTACCTTCTGCTGGCGCAGCGGCCTGAGCCTCTGCCGGCAGCATCATCTGAACCAATTGACCGATGTCAGAGACAAGCGGGCTTTTCTGGACGACCTCCGCAATCGGACGTCCGAGATTGACGGCCGTCCGTGCTGCGTCCCAATCCGACGTGATCGTGGAATCGATCTTCCGGTCGATGGCGCCCTCTGCCTTGTCCAAGGCAAACTCGGCACGCAGGCGCTTTTTCTGGAACATGCGGTTCAGAACAAGTTTCGCTGGCACACGGTCGTGACGGAGCACATCGACTTCACGCGCCATATCTGCTGCAGCATGAAGACTGGGCACGGTCAGCTCACTGATAACAATGGCTTCATCCACAGCGCTCAGTACAGACTTGGTCCAGGGCATCATATGCCGCGGCATATCGACAATGGTGAACTCGAACATGCCGCACGCGACATCCAGCAGACGCAGGATCGCCGGTTCTGTCGCCAGCTCGTCCCCATCCGGGTTGCGGGGCGCCGCGATGATCGAGACACCGCTTTCGTGCTGGTAGCACCAGGCCGCAAGCAGTCTCGGATCAAGACGCTCCGGCGCGGCCGCCAGCGCCGACAGGTCGAGTTTCGGCACAGCTTCCAGGAAAGAAGTCGTCATACCGTCCGCGACATTCAGATCCACGAGGCAAACACGTCCCGGCCCGAAGCGCCGCGCCAGCTCAAAGGCACTCTCAATGGCAATCGTGGTGACACCCGCACCGCCGACCGCACCCCGGAACGCCCAGCACACGCTGGAGCCGCCGACACCGCCGGTCGATGTGTCGCGAAGCTTTTCCGCTGCATCGATAATATCCGCGGGATTCGACGAAATAGGCAGGACATCGGACGCATCAAGCTTCATCAGCGCGCGCACCATGCTGCCGGGGATCTGGTCTGACAGCACGATCACGGCCGTCGACGGCCGATCAACAGCCAGCTTCAGCAGCAGTTCGTCCCAGCCGGGCAGCCCCTGTTCCAGAAGCATGATTCCGCCGCCAAATTTCATCGCAGCTTCCGAAGCTGACAGCTGGCTGAGATCCGCCAGCTCCACGCAATGCGGCTGAAGGGCGCCGAGCCTTTCGTCGCTGACCAGTGCCGCAAGGTGCGGGATAATACGGTCCGATCCGGACCGGGGGGTATTTGCCGGGGCCGGTTGGGTCATCACGAAGTCTCCCCGCTTCCATTGAGACCGGACGGTTTCAGTTCCTTGCGCTTGCCCTCATTTAGCGCGCGAACGGCATTCGCCGCACGAACGCCGGATGCAGACTGGTTTGCCTCGGAATTTGGAACCGTCACATCACGGATGGACTGTTCTGCGATATTGGCTGTACTGGCGCCGCCCAGCAGAAACTGGTCCTGATAATCATGCGATGCACAGGCTGGCAGGACGCCAAGCAACATGATCGGAAAAGCATTTCTGAACTTTTTCATTTTTGTCAGTCCCATCATCTCAGTAGCCACGTGGCGGGATCGCCGTCTTGTCCATCAGGAAGAATTCCGACTCAGACGGTTCAGCGAATGCATCCAGCGGTGATGCCAGCATGTCCGGATGAGGCGCAGGCTGCACCAGCCGGGGTGTTACAATGATCACCAGTTCGCTTTCATTGCGCTGGTAGCGCTTGGAAGAGAACAGCGCGCCCAGAACCGGCACATTGCTCAGCCACGGCGTCTGCCGAACATCGTTCGAATAGTCATTCTGGAGCAGGCCAGCCACGGCGAATGCCTGTCCGTCGCGAAGCTCGATCGTCGTATCGGCCCGGCGGACGGAAATGCCGGGGATCTCGATATTGGCCGCCCGGATTCCGTTGTTGCGGTCCAGAGCCGACACTTCCGGGCGAACGCGCAGATTGACAAGGCCATCACCCAGCACGGTCGGGGTAAAATCCAACCCGACACCGAATTTCTTGAACTCAACCGTGATTTCACCATTACGGGCCGCCACAGGGATCGGGAATTCGCCGCCTGCCAGGAAGCTGGCCGTGTCACCGGACAAGGCCACAAGGTTCGGTTCAGCCAGCGTACGGACAATGCCTTTTTCCTCCAGCGCGCGGAGGCGAATGTCGATATTCTCGTTTCCGACATTGGTGAACAGGGCGACGGTTTTCTCGGCCAGCCCGGAGACGGTGCCGGATTCTGTCGTTGAAACGAAATCATTTGCGTTGATGGCGTTTCCGAAACCGATTTCCTTCACCGCATTGCGGCTTGCCTCCAGGAAGCGCACTTCAAGCAGCACCTGCTGGCTCTGGCCGATAGACAGGCCATTAGCCACGCCGCCCGGCACGTAGCGTTCCGCCACCTGCAGCGCCATCTCTGCCGCCGCCGCAGTCGTCAGTTTCCCGTCCAGGAAAATGCCGTCATGCACCGGATAGACCTGAATGTCCTCTCCGGGCAGAAGATTGGACAGATCGGTCCGCAATTCATCGAGTCCGATCTCCACCTCCACATTGATCAGTTCTGCGATCTGGCCGCTGGCACCATAGATCAGAACGGTGGTTGCCCCCGGCTGCTTGCCACGCAGGAAGAAAGACTGGTTCGACGTCGCCATGGCTTCGGCAATGTCCGGATCGGCGACAACCAGTGTCGTGAATGGTGCATTCGCTTCCACAACGGCAGAACGGCCCTTTTCGACGACCAGCATTTCGTCATTTGGCGCCGCCGTCCGCTGGGTCCATGCCGCAGCCGGCACAGTGGCGAACATCATGGCCAGACAACAGGCCAGAACGATACGGTAGAAATGTCCCATCAGTCCGTTACCTTCTTCGGAGGATTGCCCGGGCTGACAGGCGCGGTAACCTCCGTCTCCTGATTACCGTTGATGACCCGCACCTGTGCGGTCGAGGGGGAATTTCGGCGTACGACCGGCGTGCGGATAACCGCAGGCTTCTTCACCTGCTCCTGCGCCGCGACGATCAGCTCCGCCTCCTCATCCCGCCCGATCAGAGCGAGGCCTAGGGCGCCGCGCTGGCTTGCTGCGCCAAGCGCCAGAGAACCTTCCGGCGTCACTTCCAGTGTGACAGTATTGGACGGCATCGCACCTTCAAGGTTTGGTTCGAAAATCTGGTCGACTGCAAGCACCGAAACATTTTTCAGAACCGGGCGCGCGATCAGATCACCGGAAATACGCATGTCTTCATTACCGCGCGCATAGGAGCTCCCCTGCCCCTCACGCGGAATGAACTCGTTGACGTCTACGCGGTCACCTGGCAGCACGAAGCCGGAAACGCCGGTATCATTCCGCACAACGATGGAAACGGCGCGCATGCCCGGCTTGATAGCGCCTGCCAGGGTCAGGGTCGCGCCGCTGAGGTCCAGCTTGCTGACATTTACCGGCTCGCCTTCGACGATCAGTCCGCGGGAATAAGCCTTCTCCGGCAGGTCATCTCCGGCAAACAGAGTGCCGGCCGGAACAATATCCGTCGGCCAGTCCACACGCTTCAGCATGGAGGGCTCAAGCAGCTCTCCGGTTTCAATTGTCCGTGCGGCAACCATAACGCCTGCCGTGGTGACGGCCGGCACGTTCGTTTCGGCGTCTGCCCGCGTGCGTTCATCAGACATATAGTAACGTCCCAGCAGGACGGCTCCTGCGCCCAGGACAACCGAAAGCCCGAGACTGATTAAGGGTGTTGTCTTCATCGCTCCCTCACTGCGCCAGGCCGGCGCGAATGCTCCGACTGTCATGGTTAGGACGTAGACGGTAAGGTCTCTTGAAGACGTGCAGATAAATCTCGAAATGTGCCGGAACGGCGCATTAACCAAGAAGCAAGGTGAATTAACCTGCCGCAAACCATAAGTCTGAATTTTTCAGAGCGATGAAATCAGGCAGAAGGTGCGCGCCCATTCCATCCGTTGGGGAATGTTATGCGCACCTCAGGCTTCAGACAGCACGCCCGCATAGTCGCCCGCATCCACATTCCCGCCACTGACCACGATACCGACCGTCTTGCCCTTCATGGTTTCCGGCAGGCATGACAATGCGCCCGCCAGTGCAGCCGCGCCGCCCGGCTCTGCGACAATCCGGAGATAGCGGAACGCCGCCCGCATTGCATCTTTCACTTGTGCATCGGTAACGGGTACGCCCCCGCCGAACAGGCGTTTGCCGATCGCGAAAGTCAGTTCACCCGGTGCCGGAGTGAGGATCGCATCGCAGATGGACCGCGTTCCAGGGGCATTTGCCTCGATACGTCCGCTGGCGAGGGACCGTCTCCAGTCGTCATGCCCTTCCGGTTCGGCCACCCAGACACGCGTGCCGGAAGAGACACCTTCCAGCGCCAGGGCAATGCCGGAGGCAAGACCGCCCCCGCCAGCCGGCGTGATCAGATAATCGAGCCGTTCGCCCGCCTCTTCCATCTGAGCTGCAAACTCCAGGCCTGCCGTGCCCTGCCCGCAAATGATGTGCGGGTCGTCGAAACTTGGCACAACAATGGCGCCGCGCTCCGCCGCAATCTGTTGGGCGATGACTTCCCGGCTTTCCGTATTGCGGTCGTAGAAGCGGATTTCTCCACCATCCGCCCGCACACCTTCGACTTTCACCGCGGGCGCATCAGACGGCATGACGATGAGGGCCGGCATGCCCAGCAGGCGCGCTGCCCGTGCAACGCCCTGCGCGTGATTGCCGGAAGAGAACGCCACGACACCCGCCGGGCGCTGCGCTTCCGGAATCTGCAACAGGCGGTTCGTCGCGCCGCGGATCTTGAAGCTGCCGGTTTCCTGCAGGCATTCCGCCTTCACGAAGAGGCGGGCGCCTGACATAGCATCAAGCACATCATGCTGAAGCACAGGCGTTTTTCGGACAAGATCGGTCAGCCGCGCTGCGGCGGCGAGGACATCTGAATGCGTCGGAAGGGAATCGAAAGCCATGGCGCTCCATAGCGCGCCATGGCCTCCGGGAAAATCAGCTTAGAGCTCTGCGGCGAATTTCTTCACCAGTTCGCGCGCACCGGCAGCCGTTTCCTCATTATCGAGGGCATGGGCCAGCACCGCTTCGAAATAGCCGACCTTGGATCCGCAATCATACGGCGCGCCTTCGAATTCATAAGCGTAAAATTCCTGGCTCTCCATCAGGGTGGCCATGGAGTCGGTGAGCTGGATCTCGCCACCGGCGCCTTTGCCCTGGTTTTCGAGGAGATCGAAGATTTCCGGCTGCAGGATGTAGCGGCCGGTTATCGCAAGGTTCGACGGCGCCGATTCGACCGGCGGCTTCTCCACCATGCCGGACATGCGGATCAGGCGCCCATCGCGCTCGACCGGAGCGATCACACCATAGGAGGACACGCGCTCTTCCGGCACCGGGTCGACCGCGACGATGTTGCCGCCGACCTTATCATAGGCCGCAACCATCTGCGCGAGGCAGGACGGTTTGCCCTTCACGATCACGTCCGGCAGCAGCACGGCGAACGGCTCGTTGCCGATGATGTCCCGGGCACACCAGACAGCGTGACCAAGTCCCAGCGGCTTTTGCTGGCGGGTAAAGCTCGCCGCGCCGGACGGCAGGCGGCTCTGCTCCACCTGTTTCAGGATGGCGTCTTTCTTCTTCGCGACGAGGGCTTCTTCCAGTTCGTAGGAATGGTCGAAATAGTCTTCGATCGCGCCTTTGTTGCGCCCCGTGACGAAAACAATGTGCTCAATGCCGGCTTCAAGCGCTTCATCGACCACATATTGAATGGCGGGGCGATCAACGACCGGAAGCATTTCCTTCGGAATCGCTTTTGTTGCCGGCAGCACACGTGTGCCGAAGCCAGCAACCGGCAGGACAGCCTTTTTTACGCGCATATCAAATCCATTTCTCGTGTATCAGGTGAAAACTGCCCTGTTTGATAAGCAATTTGCCTGCCAAGGTCACCCAAGGGCATCACCAAAACCTATCCCGGTAATGTGTCAGGCAAATGTAAGCAGGTAGAGGCCTGCGACAGACATCGATAGGCAAATCACAGCCAGCGTGGCCAGTGCACCCCGGATGGGCAACCGGTTTGCCCGGTGCAGGCGCTCTGCCAGGTGCGACTGGAGCTTCCGGGCCGGAGATCCCGCGCCATGGGCCTTGAGGTCACCGAATTGCCAGCCATGCGTTTCCCGCGCCGGGGCATTGGCCTCCGCGTCATGCGCCGCATCGGTTTCCGGATGATTGTCTTTCGGGGCTTTGAGGGCGGACACGGCAATCTCCTTCAGATTGCCGTCCCTTCTGCCATCCCAGACCCTAAGGCTTGGCTAACGCCAGATAAAAGAATGAGTTTTATCGCTAGAGCGGCAGCAGCAGATGACCACCGTCGACGACAATGTTCGAGCCGGTCATGTAGCTGCCAGCCCTGGACGACAGCAAGAGCAGCGCCCCGTCCAGTTCGTGATGCTCGCCGAAGCGCTTCATCGCGATCCGCTTGCGCATTTTGTCGCCCGCATCGGAATCGAGATAGTCGGCATTGATGTCGGTCTTGTAGTAGCCCGGCGAGATCGCATTCACGCGGATCCCGTAGCGCGCATTCTCCAGCGCCATCTGCTTCGTCAGGTGCTCGACGCCTGCCTTGGAGACGCAATATGCGGTGGTCATCATCTGCGGCTGCAGGCCGGTGATCGACGCGATATTGATGATCGAACCAGGCACGCCGGCCTCGATCATCGCATTCGTCGCGTGCTTCCCGACCCGCCAGACACCGTTCAGATTCGTATCGATGACCGCGTTCCAGTCATCTTCGCTCTGGTCGCGGAACCAGGTATCGCGCGACATACCCGAATTGCTCACAATAATATCGCAGGGACGGCCCAGCGCTTCTTTGACCTCTGCAAAAGCCCCGCTGACGCTCTCGTCAGACGTCACGTCCATCTCCACCGGCAGGGCGCGGCCGCCGGATTTGGTAATCTCTTCCGCCAGTGCTTCCAGGCGATCCATGCGGCGCGCAGCAAGCACAACATCGGCGCCAGCCTGAGACAGAACCTTCGCAAAATGGCGGCCCAATCCGCTCGATGCACCGGTCACCAAAGCGGTCTTGTCAGAAAGACTAAACAAATCCATGCCCCAAACTCCTCATTTCGCACTTGCACAACGCAAGATTCTGTCGCTACTCCTAGCATCATGAAAATATCAGTGCTGAGGGAACGACGTTCTGGTGAGACCCGTGTGGCGGCTACACCAGAGACGGTCAAGAAGCTAGTGGCCTCCGGCCACTCGGTTACAATCGAGTCCGATGCCGGCAAGACTGCCGGGTTTCTGGACTCCGCCTATGAGGAGGCAGGCGCATCCATAGCAAAGGATGCGGCGTCTGCCGTCCAGGGGGCAGACATCGTCTTCAAGGTCCGCGGACCAGAAGAAGACGAGATCGCTGCCCTTCCGGACGGGACGGCCCTGATCGCGCTCATGGAACCGTTTGCGATGGACCCGAAGGTTCTCGCAGGACTCAATGCAAAAAAGATTGCGGCGCTCTCGATGGAATTCACGCCGCGTATCACAAGGGCGCAGAGCATGGATGCGCTCTCGTCCCAGTCCAACCTCTCCGGCTATCGTGCCGTGATTGAAGGCGCGCAGATTTATGGCCGCGCCATGCCGATGATGATGACCGCCGCAGGCACGGTCGCCCCCGCAAAAGTGTTCGTGATGGGGGCCGGCGTTGCCGGTCTTCAGGCCATCGCCACCGCCCGCCGTCTCGGCGGTGTGGTTACCGCAACCGACGTGCGACCCGCCGCCAAGGAACAGGTCGCCTCACTCGGTGCGAAGTTCATCGCGGTCGAGGATGACGAGTTCAAGGCGGCAGAAACTGCTGGCGGCTATGCCAAACAAATGTCGCCTGAATACCAGGCCAAACAAGCTGAACTGACGGCCAGCCACATCGCAAAACAGGACATTGTCGTCACCACGGCGCTCATCCCGGGCCGGGCTGCGCCCGTCCTCATCACCGAGGATATGGTGAAAAGCATGAAGCCGGGATCCGTCATCGTCGACATGGCGGTGGCGCAGGGCGGCAACTGCCCGCTATCGAAGCCGGATGAGATTGTCGATGTCGGCGGCGTGAAAGTGGCCGGGTTCTCGAACCTGCCCGCCCGCCTGCCCGCAGACTCGTCCTCGCTTTACGCCAAGAACCTGCTCGCCTTCCTGCCGCTCGTGACGGCCGAAGACGGCAGCCTCAATCTCGACACCGATGACGAAGTCGTCGTCGCCATGCTCCTCACCCGGGGCGGCGACACGGTGAACGAAAGGATCCAATCATGAAACGCGCACTCCTGACCCTCGTCGCGGCCAGCGTTGCGCTGCCCGCCTTTGCCGATGGCGGCGGAATCGATTCCACCGTCTTCCTGGCCGCCATCTTCGCGCTGGCCTGTTTCGTCGGCTATTATGTCGTGTGGAGCGTCACCCCGGCCCTGCACACGCCGCTGATGGCTGTGACCAATGCCATTTCGTCCGTGATCGTTGTCGGCGCACTTGTCGCTGCGGCTACGGTCGGCCTCAACTCCGACAACTGGGTCTCCAAGATCCTCGGCACGGTCGCCGTCGCGCTTGCCAGCGTGAACATTTTCGGCGGCTTCCTCGTCACCCAGCGCATGCTGGCCATGTACAAGAAGAAGGGGGACTAATTCATGGACTCCTTCCACTCCACCTGGGCGCCGCTGCTCTATCTGATCGCCGGCATCCTCTTCATTCTGGCCCTTCGCGGCCTTTCCAGCCCTGCCACCAGCCGCGCGGGCAACCGCAACGGCATGATCGGCATGGCCATCGCCGTGGGCACCACGCTCGCCCTTCTCTGGGGTGATCTTGACCTCACCACATGGGGCCTGATCCTGGCTGGTGTTGCCGTGGGCGGCATCATCGGCGCAATCATTGCCCGCCGCATCCCCATGACGGCGATGCCTCAGCTTGTTGCCGCGTTCCATAGCCTTGTCGGCATGGCCGCCGTGCTCGTGGCCGCAGCGGCCTTCTACTCGCCGATCCAGTTCGGCATCGCAGGCGATGTCGGCATCAAGGGCGCATCCCTGATCGAACTCGGTCTTGGCTCAGCGATCGGTGCCCTCACCTTCACCGGCTCGGTCATCGCGTTTGCGAAACTGAACGGCAATATGAGCGGTGCGCCGATCATGCTGCCAGCCCGCCACCTGCTGAACATCCTGATTGGTCTCGGCATTATTGGCCTGCTTGGCTACCTGATTTCCGTGAACGGACAGGCACCGTGGGCCTTCTGGGGCCTCACAGTGCTCGCCCTGATCCTCGGCATCACGCTGATCATCCCGATCGGCGGGGCCGACATGCCGGTCGTCGTGTCGATGCTGAACTCCTATTCGGGTTGGGCGGCTGCCGCCCTCGGCTTCACGCTTGGAAATTTTGCCCTGATCATCACGGGCGCCCTTGTCGGCTCCTCCGGTGCGATCCTCTCCTACATCATGTGCAAAGGCATGAACCGTAGCTTCATCTCGGTGATCCTCGGTGGCTTCGGTGCTGACGATTCTGCAGCAGGCGCAGGTGGCCCGGCCGTCGACCGCCCGTTCAAGAAGGGCTCTGCCGACGATGCGGCCTTCATCATGAAGAACGCCTCCAAGGTCATCATCGTGCCGGGCTACGGCATGGCTGTGGCGCAGGCCCAGCACGCGCTGAAGGAAATGGCGGAGCTGCTGAAGGAGGAAGGCGTCGAAGTGAAGTATGCCATCCACCCGGTCGCAGGCCGGATGCCGGGGCACATGAACGTGCTGCTGGCTGAAGCCCAGGTGCCCTATGACGAAGTGTTCGAGCTGGAGGACATCAACTCCGAATTCTCGACCGCGGATGTGGCCTTCGTCATCGGCGCCAATGACGTGACCAACCCGTCAGCCAAGACGGACAAATCCTCGCCGATCTACGGGATGCCGGTGCTCGACGTTGAGAACGCCCGCACCGTGCTGTTCGTTAAGCGCTCGATGGGCTCCGGCTATGCCGGTGTCGATAACCCGCTCTTCTTCAACGACAACACAATGATGTTGCTCGCTGACGCGAAGAAGATGGTGGAAGACATCGTCAAGTCGCTCTAGGGCGTCAGTCCTTCGGTGTAACGCCCGGATCCGTCTGCGCGTAAGCGTCTTCGAGTTCCTGCGTATTCAGGGTTTCGCGGTTGGCCGTTTCCTCGGCCGGCCGCGCGCCCTTGTCGGCGTTCAGCGTATCGGGCGCATTCGGAAAACGTTCGTCACGCGGCATGAGGACCGGATTGTTGCCCTCGTCGATGCGCTCCTGCACGCTCTCATCTTTCGGACGGTCCTTCTGACCGTCATCGCGCAGAACGCCATGATTGCCTTCCGTTTCCTTGTTTGTGGGGGCCATATCGGTTGCATAGCGGGTCATGTCGGTGCTCCTTTCAGGATACCAACGTGCAGGTCGGCGCCTCTGTTCCGATATAGACCGCGCCGTCCTCAGTCCTGCGACCGCAAGGCGCCGAGCCGTTCCGTCGCGACAGTATCCGGGGCACACGCCAGAGCGCCCGGGTCAGCCCGCAGATGCCGCGACAGGTCCGCCACGCGGATCCCGTCGATCTCCCGGTCCGGCGCGATTTCGGCCAGCGGGTCCATCACGAAGCGCCGCTCCATCATACGCGCATGCGGAATGGTCAGGGTTGGCGTATCCATGTCCACGCCGTCCATCAGGAGGATGTCGATATCGATCTCGCGCGGCCCCCAGCGCTCGCGCACCTCTCGCCCCAGCTCCCGCTCGATACGTTTGCACACGTCCAGCAGATCAAGCGGCGCCAGATCCGTTTCGATCTGCACACAGATGTTGAAGAAGTCGGGCTGATCAGTGACGCCCCAGGCCTTCGAGGTGTAGACGCGGGAGAGCTGGCCGAGACAAATCCCTTCCGCCTCCTCCAGCTGCGCCAGCGCGCGTGCCAGATAGTCTTCCCGGTCGCCCAGATTGGTTCCCAGCGCGAGAAAGGCCTCAGCCATCACGGCTCCGCGTAATGACCACACCCACATGATCGACAAAGTGCCGGATCGGCGCGGACGGTTTGCGAACCGTCACCGTGATCCGCTCCACAAGTGGCTGGTCTTCCAGCACGGCGAACGCGATCCGCTCTGCAAATGTTTCGATGAGATTGAAAACTGTCTCCCCGGACAGACGCTCAGCCAGATCGCACAGTTCGCCATAGTGAACCGTCTCAGACATCTCGTCCTTGCGGGCCGCCTGCGGCTTCAGCTCGCAATCCAGGTCGATATAGAATTTTTGCCCGAGGGAGTTTTCAGCCTTGTGAAGCCCGTGAAACCCATGAAGGCACAGATTGGTGACGAATACGCGGTCGGTCATTTTGCTTTCTCGATTGCTTCCAACATGTTGAGGGCTTCGCGGTGCGCAGCAACATCGTGCACCCGCAGGATGGATGCGCCGCGGCTGACGCTGTCCAGATTGGCGGCAAGCGTCCCGATCAACCGGTCGCCGACAGGGTTGCCCGTCAGGCGCCCGATAAAGGACTTCCGGGACACGCCGACCAGAACCGGGCGCCCGGTGTCCGTGAGCACATCGAGATTGGCCAGGACACCGAAATTCTGTTCGTAGGTTTTCCCGAACCCGACGCCCGGGTCGAGGATCACATGCTCGCGCGGAATGCCGTGCGCATCCGCCTCGGCAAAGCTCTCGGCAAAGAAGCTGGCCATGTCGTCACGCAGATTGATCGTGCCGTCTGCCTTGCCGCGATTGTAGGTCACAACGACAAGACTGGCCGTTTCAGACACCGCTGCAGCCATGTCAGGGTCACGCGTCATGCCCCAGACGTCATTTATGATCACAGCGCCTGCGGCGGCCGCCTGGCGTGCGACAGACGCCTTGTAGGTATCGATGGACAGCGGCAGCGCGCCAGCTTCCGAAAGCGCAGCAATCGCGCCTGAGACCCGGCGCCATTCTTCTTCGGCATCCACCTCGTCGGCATTCGGGCGCGTCGACTCTCCGCCGACATCGATGATATCCGCACCTTCCTGCTGCATCTGTTCCGCATGGCGTAGCGCCTCGGCCAGCCCGTAATGCTCGCCGCCATCCGAGAAGGAATCCGGCGTCACGTTCAGGATGCCCATCAGCATCACCCGCCCACCGGTCAGCCGGTGCAGCAACTCTTCCCGGATTGTCTTGCGGACGGCGTTGTCCATACCGGCCCCTCGCGCGGTGAAAGCGCGGATATAACAGGCCAATCCGGTGCGGCAAACTGAGGTTTCAGCACGCCATTGCCGCGCCACAGGAAGAGAGTAAGCTTTACGTTCTCTTCGAGGAGCCTCCCCCATGAAATATCTGAAGTCATCCCTCAGCCTCTGCGCCCTGCTCGCCCTGGCCGCCGTGCCCGCCTCGGCACAGGAAAAGCGCGCGATCACGGTCGACGATCTGCTGGCAATCCGGGATGTCTCCTCAGTGGACCTCAGCCCGGACGGGGCCTGGGCTGCCTACACCGTCAAACGCAACGACATGGACGAGGACAAGACCTTCACCCGTATCTGGATGGTCTCCATGGAAGACGGCACCGTCCTGCCGCTGACCGGCGAAACCTACAGCGCGAGCGACCCGCAATGGAGCCCGGACGGATCGCAACTCGCCTTCCTGGCCGCCCGTGACGATCTCGACGAGGAAGCGGCCACGCAGGTCTGGACGCTGGACATGCGCGGCGGCGAGGCCTTGGCCTACACTGATGTGACCCAAGGCGTGGACGGCTTCGAATGGGCCCCGGACGGCAAGCGCATGGCCCTGCTCATCACCGATGAGAGTGACAACGCCAAGGCAGACCGGGAGGCCAAAGCCAATGGCGATACGCCGAAGGAACATCCCTACGTCATCGATCGCCTGCAGTTCAAAGAAGACGGGGTCGGCTATCTGGACCGCACCTATACCCATCTTTACGTAACCGCCGGCCGCAATGAGGAACCTGTCCAGCTGACCTTCGGCCAGCGCGATGACAGCGAGCCGGACTGGAGCCCCGACGGCAAGCAGATCGCCTATGTCAGCAACCATACCGAAGAACCGGACGACAATTTCAATTCCGACATCTTCACCATTCCGGCAGACACCTCGGCCGCGCCAGCCGATCCCCGGCAACTCACCTTCAACCCGGGGACCGATGCATCGCCGGACTGGAGCCCGGACGGAAAGTCCATCGCTTACACCGCCCAGATCCAGCCGGAGCTTGTCTGGTATGCCACCATTCACCTGGCCGTCGTGCCCGCCGATGGCGGCAAGGAAGAGGTTTTGACCGAGGCGCTGGACCGGAACGTCTATTCCCCGGCCTTCTCCGAGGATGGGCGGACCATCTACTTCCTTAGCGAAGACTCCGGCACACAGCCGGTGTCAGCCTACGACCTGAGAAAGAATTCGATCCGCAAAGTCATCGACGGCGAACTGGCCGTCACAGGCTTCGACCTCGGACCGAAGGGCACGATGGCCGCCGTGGTGTCGACCCCGGCTGTGCCCAGCGACATCTTCTTCAGCGACAAGCGTGGAAAGCTCAGCCAGGTGACGCACACCAATGCGGATCTGCTGAACCAGCTGTCGCTATCCACGCCGCAATTCGTCGACTTCACGAATCCTGATGGCGATACGGTGCAGGAATTCATCTACCCGGCGCTGGGCATAAGCGGAAACGCCGTGCCTCCGGCCATCCTGCGCATCCACGGCGGCCCTGTGGCGCAGTTTGACTATGGCTTTGACCCATTTGCCCAGATCTATGCCGCCAATGGCTACACGACCGTCATGGTCAATCCACGCGGCTCCAGCGGGCGCGGGCAGGACTATGCGTCCGCCATCTGGGCCGACTGGGGCAACCGGGACTTTGCCGACGTCATGGCCGGTGTCGACAAGGCCGTGGAAATGGGCCTGGCCGATGAAAACCGTCTCGGCGTCGGCGGCTGGTCCTATGGCGGCATTCTCACCAATTACGTGATCACAAAGACCGGCCGGTTCAAAGGCGCCGTCAGCGGCGCCAGCGAGGCGAACTATACGGCCAATTACGGCCACGACATCTATCAGCGCGAATGGGTGATGGAACTCGGCCTGCCCTGGGAGAACCAGTCCGAATGGCACCGGATCTCGCCCTTCTACCAGATCGGCAATGTCACCACACCCAGCCTGTTCATCGGCGGCGGCGCGGACTGGAACGTGCCGATTCTCAATTCGGAGGAAATGTACCAGGCCCTTCGCAAGCGCGGCATCGAAACCGGGCTGGTCGTGTATCCGGGCGAAGACCATTCAATCGGACGGCCAAGCTTTGTCGCAGACCGCTACCAGCGCTATGTTGGCTGGTACGATAACCATGTGAAGGGAGAGTGAGGGGAGAAGATGGTGTGCCCTGCAGGGTTCGAACCTGCGACCTACTGATTAAAAGTCAGTTGCTCTACCAGCTGAGCTAAGGGCACGCCAGAGCGGCCCATTTAGAGAAGGGTTCGGGACTGGTCAACACCCGCCTGCACCCAATCGCCACAAGTCGTCACATTTCTTCTCTCAAACTGAAATCATGAGATATTCCATCCTGATCCTGCCCGCCCTCTTTCTGGCTGCAGCCTGTGCCAGCAGCCCCGAACCTGCCCCTGCGGAAAATGACGCGGCCTCCCAGGGGGTCGTAAAGAACACCGAAGCGGCAGCTGGCAGCGCTTACACCCAGACAAAAGACGGTATTCCCGATGCCGCCATGTCCCCGCTGGAGGATCTGAACCTGAAGCGCGACCCGATTCCCGTTGTCCTGCAGGGGATCGAAAGCCCCTATGACGTGCCGGAAGACATTGGCTGTTCCGAAATCACGCTGATGCTGGCGGAGCTGGACGCTGCGCTCGGGCCAGACTGGGATACCGAAAACCCCGACGAGCGCCTGCGGACGGAAAAACTGGCTGATGAAGCCTCCGATGCAGCGCTCGACACGATTTCGTCGACCGCCAGCGGCCTGATTCCCTTCCGCAGCCTCGTGCGGCGCGCGACGGGGGCCTATGCCTATCAGAAGAAGTACAATCAGGCCTTCCGGCTCGGCGCCCAGCGCAGGGCCTATCTGAAGGGCGTTGGCCTCGCCCGGAACTGTCCGCCGCCTGCCCGGCCGAACCCGGTTGAAGCAGAGCCCGACAAGACCCTGTTCAAAGGCGACACACCGGACTAACCAGGCTCACCCTCGGAGGCGCGGGGCTTCGACTTTGTGGAGGCCCAGGCGTCACTGAGCCGCGCTCTCAGCGTCTCGAACCGTCCTTCGGCGATGGACGTCCGGATCTCCTGCATCAGGGCCTGGAAGAAGGCTGTGTTGTGCCAGCTCAGCAGCATTGGCCCCAGATACTCCCCCGCCCGGAACAGGTGGTGGTAATAGGCGCGCGGATAGTCGCGGCTGGCCGGGCAGTCGACGGCGTCATCCAGCGGGGAGAGGTCCTCCGCGAATTTCGCATTCTTGACGTTCACCGGCCCGGCCCAGGTCCAGGCCTGTCCGTGGCGCCCGGACCGGGTCGGCAGCACGCAATCGAACATGTCGATACCGCGGGCCACGCTCTCCACCAGGTCGATCGGCTTGCCCACCCCCATCACGTAACGCGGCATGCCATCCGGCAGGTGCGGCACGGTCATGTCGATCGTCTCGCACATCTGCGCATGCCCCTCGCCCACCGCGAGACCGCCAAGCGCAATCCCGCCGAACCCTTGCGACACGACCCCTTTTGCGGACCGTTCGCGCAGATCGGCAAAGTTCGAGCCCTGAATGATGCCAAACAGCGTCTGCGCATCCCGTTCGCCGAACGCATCGAGGCTGCGCTCGCCCCATCGCAGGGAGAGTTCGAGGCTCTCTTCTGCCTGCTCATGCGTGCACGGATAATCGGTGCACTCGTCAAGCTGCATGGAGATGTCGGCGCCAAGCAGGTCTGCCTGGATCTCGATGCTGCGCGCCGGGTCCAGCCGGTGCGTGGAGCCATCGATATGGCTCTGGAAGGTCACCCCGTCGGCATCCATCTTGCGCAGCTGGGCGAGACTCCACACCTGAAAGCCGCCGCTATCGGTCAGCATCGGACCGTCCCAGTGCGCGAATTTGTGCAGACCACCCAGACGGCTGACCCGTTCGGCACCGGGGCGCAGCATCAGGTGGTAGGTATTGCCGAGGATGATGTCTGCCCCGGCGCCCTTCACCTGATCCATATAGAGCGCTTTCACGGTGCCCGCTGTCCCCACGGGCATAAAGGCCGGCGTGCGGATGTCGCCGCGCGGCGTTTTCAGCACGCCCGTGCGCGCCTTGCCCTCGCGGGCCTTGATCTCAAACGGAAAGGTTGTCATGCGCGGCGTATAAGCGAGCTTTGCCGCCCGGCAAAGCCCGCCCGCTCACCGACAGCTCAGCGCTTCGCGATCACCAGAGACTGGACCGCCCGGCCGAAGGGTCCATGCTGGTCCGACAATTCCCCGAAGCCTAGCCCGCGGCCATCCGGGCCGATCCAGGAATTGGCCTCCAGCTTGATCCATTCGCCCACAGGCTCGCGCGCGAAGTGCAGCGTCAGGTCGGCATTGATATAGGTCCAAACGTCAAAATCGAGCGTCGAGCCGAACCCGTTGCAATAGTCGCCCGTCGCCGCCGCCCGCATCAGCGGCGTCGTCTCCTGGCTGTCCAGGAAAGGCCGTTTGATGTGGAACCAGACCGCCTTGCGCGAGACGGCCGCCGGGTCTTCCGTGCGCATCTCCACCGCCGTATTGAAACCGACCGCACGCGGGAAGCCGATGGGCGTTTCCGGAATGGTGCCCTCAATTTCCGGCATCGCCGACTCTTCCGGCAGCTTCAGCTCTTCCTTGCGGATCTTCAGCGCCGAGGCCCGGACAACCTGCTTGCCATTGGCGGACAGGATGATTTCCGAGGTCTGAATGTTGCGCCCTTCGCGGGTAATGTTCACATCGATGTCCAGCATCCCCACAGGCACCGGGCGCTGCAGGTCGATGGTCAGGCGCGTTACCGACATCGGCACTTCGCTCGGCAAATTCTGCACAATACTGGCAATCAGGCCAGACGGCGCGCCGCCATGCAGCATGCGCGGATCCCAAGGTCCTGCGCCATGTTCGGTGGCGATCACATAGTCCTTTTTCCGGTAAAAATAGGGGTCCAAATCATGTTCCTTTCAAATCCGGTCTTGCCGGACAGTGGCAACCGCACCTGCCCCTAGGGCGGTCAACACGGATCACGGCAGGAAAAGGCAGAGGCGAGCGCGTCATGCCGCGCCCGCCTCTTTCCGTCAGAAATGTCCGCTTTCGGCCAGCCGTCCTGCTGCCTCAGGCGACCGTCGCATTGCGGCGGATATTGGTCGTCTTGGGCTGGCAGAATTCCAGCAGGCCATGCTCGCCGCCTTCCCCGCCAATGCCGGACTGTTTCGCCCCGCCGAACACGGCGTGCGGCGACAGGTGCTGGGTCTCGTTGATCCACACCGTGCCGGTTTCCAGCTGGTCGGCAATTTCCTGCGCCTTGGCGATGTCTGCACTCCAGACCGAGGCGCCGAGGCCGTAGATCGTATCATTGGCACGGCTGACGACTTCATCGAGATTGTCGAACGACATCAGCGGCAGGACCGGCCCGAACTGTTCCTCCTGAACGATACGCGCATCTTCGGGCGGATTGTCGAGGATGGTCACCGGCACGAAATAGCCCGGCGCCGTGGAGGCTTCGCCGCCGATCAGGAATTTGTAGCCCTTGTCTTTCGAATCCTGGATCAGGTCCAGCACACGCTGATACTGCGCCTTGTTCTGGATCGGCCCGATCTGCGTGCCCTGCTGGGAGCCGTCGCCAACCTTCACGGTCTTGGCATATTCCACCAGCGCGGCCTTCAGCGGCTCGTAAATGTCCTTGTGCACATACATGCGCTTCGTCGCGATGCAGATCTGCCCGGTGTTCTGGAATGCCGCCCAGAACAGCTGCTGCGCGACGGCCTCAACGTTCACGTCCGGCATGACGATGGCCGCGTCATTGCCGCCGAGTTCCAGCGTCACCTTCTTCAGCTCTTTCGAGGCCCCTTCCATCACTTTGCGGCCCGTCTGGGTCGATCCGGTGAAGCTGATCTTGTCGATGCCGGAATGGCCGGTCAGCCAGGGGCCGAGCCGGTCATCGCCAGAGACGACATTCAGCACACCCGCAGGCACCACATCGCGGATCAGTTCCACAAGGCGCAGCGTCGTCAGCGGTGTCGTCGGCGCCGGCTTCAGCACGATTGTGTTCCCGGCCAGCAGCGCAGGTGCCAGTTTGAACGCAGCCAGGATGATCGGGAAGTTCCACGGCACAATGGCCGCGACAACGCCAATCGGCTCATAGCGGGTGACCGTGTAGCGCTCGTCATCGTCCTGCGAAACGACTTCCGGAATGTCCAGCTTGGCCGTTTCGGCAAACCAGTGGGCGCCGCCCAGCACGTCGCCCATCGCCTGCTCGAACGGCTTGCCCTGTTCCCGCGTCAGAAGGCGGGCCAGCTCTTCGCCGTTCTGTGCAATGACACCGGCAATCGCCAGCATGACTTCCTTGCGCTTCTCGATGGGCGTCTTGCGCCAGCCCGGCAGCGCCGCGCGCGCAGCGGCGACCGCCTCATCGAGCTCCGCCTGCGTGCAATTGGGCGCCTCGGCAAACACTTCGCCCAGGGCCGGATTCTCCACCCCGAATGTCTCGGCGCCGGCGACGGCCTTGCCATTGATTGTCATCGTGAATTTCATGTCGGCACTCATGGTGCAGGCCTCCCATCTTTTGTTTTTTACGTTTCCTCTGAAGCGATCCTAACAGAACCATCCCGCCGGAACAGCGCGAAAACAATGCCGCGCCCGCCTCTCGCTGCGTCAATCCACGCCGGATTTGCACCATATGGGGATAGTTCCGCCCCAATCCCACACCCGCACCGTGTCATCCCGGAAAACGCGAAGCGTTTATCCGGGACCTTCTTGCTGGTGTGCGCACAACAGGAACAAGGTCCCGGATAAGCCCTGCGGGCTTTCCGGGATGACACTGGGGGGAGTGATCTGAATTCGTCTGATAGGGCTCGCCCCCATCTTTGAGGGCATGCATCCTGACCTTCAACGCTACTTTACCCATGTCTGGCCGCTCTTCTGGCCCTGGCTGGTGTGGAACCTGGTGCGCGTCGCCCGCTGGCACGCACGCACCGGGCGCGAAGCGCTGATGGCGGTGGACTGTTTTGGAAACATCCGGCTCGTCTGTCTGGCCGATGCCCCGCCGCCCGATGATCTCTATACATATGAAGCGCCGCGCACTCCGCGCTGGAAACATCCTGCCCTTGGCAGCGATGTGCCTGTCTCGCTTTGTGGCTGCGTGCGCGCGCAGTCCGTTATAGTCCGTCATGATCCGGATAAGTCCG